>NZ_JAGINP010000018.1 GCF_017876155.1 Azospirillum rugosum | reverse complement strand
TCCGAACTCGGCCGTGAAACGCCTCAGCGCCGATGGTACTGCGTCTCAAGACGTGGGAGAGTAGGTCGCCGCCAGGTCACCACGGCACACGCCAAGCCCTTCCGATTGGACCGGTTACACACCGTCACTTGCACACGTCTTCACAGCGTCCCGACCCCACAACCGCGGGGTGGAGCAGCCCGGTAGCTCGTCAGGCTCATAACCTGAAGGTCGCAGGTTCAAATCCTGCCCCCGCAACCAAATCAGCCCGTCAGGCGCAGCGCCGGACGGGCTTTTTTGTTGTCCAACAGTTCTGTGTGCCAACTGATATACCAGGAGTGCATTTGACCCCGGCGCCCCTGTGCGTCAGGGTGGGCGTGCCCATTGCGTCCGCCGGATAAGGAACCCTGGATACGATGTCGATTGCCGAGAAGACGGCGTCCGCTGCGGCTGCCGTGCCATCTGGATCGTCCGGAGCCGGGTCGTCCGCGAGGGCGGGCATTGCGTGGATGGTGCTGACCACGCTGCTGTTCGTCACGCAGGACGCGACCATGCGTGTCCTGGTCCAGACCTACCCGATCGTCGAGGTCGCCTGGGCGCGCTTCGCCGTTCATTTCCTGATCGCCTTCGTCCTCCTGTCGATCCGCTCGCCCCAGTCCATGCGGTCGCAACGGCCGGGCGTGCAGATCCTCCGCTCCGCGCTGCTGGGCGTGCTCACCCTGCTGGCCGCGCTGTCCTACCGTCTGCTTCCGTTCGTGGACGTGGCCGCCATCGCCAACGCGGCGCCGGTGTTCGTCACGGTGCTCTCGGTCCCGATCCTGAAGGAGAGGGTGGGGTGGCGGCGTTGGCTTGGCGTGCTGGCCGGGTTCGTCGGCGCGATGCTGATCATCGGGCCGGCCAGCCTGACCTTCCAGTGGTTCATCCTGCTGCCGCTGGCGGCGGCACTGTGCAACGCGCTGTACCAGATCGTGACGCGGGTCCTGCGCGGCAGCGACCCGACCATGACCACCTTCTTCTACACCAGCCTCGCCGGCACGCTGATGTGCAGCGCGGCCCTTCCCTGGAACTGGGTGACGCCGGACTTGATGGCCGTGGCGTTGATGGTCCTGCTGGGCACCATCGGGGCCTGCAGCCACTTCTGCCTGATACGCGCCTACACGGCGGCCGACGCGGCGACGGTGGCGCCTTTCGGCTACACCTCGCTGGTCTGGGCGGTTCTGTACGGCCTGCTGGTCTTCGGCGAGGTGCCCAGCGCCACCACGCTGGCCGGCGGCCTCGTCATCGTCGGCAGCGGCTTGTACATCTTCCACCGCGAACAGAGGAAAGGCCGAGCGGCGGTGGCGTCCGCAGAGGCCGCGTCCTCCACGGCGACATAGCCCGCAACGCCTCCCCTCCCAGCCTGTTGGTTGCCTGTCCAACAATTCCCAGAACAGGAGGAACGGGCTCCATGGCCAGGAGAGGATCCGGACTGTTGTCCGCGGGCGGCATGGCCGCCTTCGCTGGCGGCGCGGTGGTGGCGCTGGTCGCCAGCCGCCTGCTGCCGCCGCTGTTCGCGCAGGCCGCCGGGTCGGTGTCGGGGCGCGACCCCTTCGCGGCGCTCGCCGACGACCACCGCCACATCATGGCTCTGCTGAACGAAATGGAGCAGACGCCGCAGAACGCGACCTTCCGCCGCACGCAGCTCCTGCTGCGGCTGAAGCGCCGTCTCGCCGCCCACGCGCTCGCCGAGGAGGACGTGGTCTACCCGCTGCTCCACGACCGTGCGCACGAGGAGGGCGACACCCGGCGGCTTTACGGCGAGCACGCCGACATGAAGATGCACCTCTCCGCGCTGGAGCGGATGCCGAAGGACGACCCGAACTGGCTGGGCCGCGTGACCGAGCTGAAGATGCTGATCGCCGAGCACGTCCACCAGGAGGAGGCGATCGACTTCCCGAAGCTGCGCGACGCGCTGGGCCGGCGGGCCATCTCGCGGCTGTCGGGGAGCGTACGACGGGAAAAGGCGCTGCTGCTGTAGGCGTACACTGGACGTCCAGGTACCCGAAATAACACGGGCCGTACGCGTCGAACTGTAACATGCTGCGCGTACGGTGCAGCCGCCGGGGACGGCCGGCACCTTTGGCCCCACAGCAACGAGAACAGCAATGAACGGACTGCCCAAGCAGACGTGGCGCTGCCGCGTTGCCGAACTGCTCAACGATCCCGTGGCCCAGGCCGTGCTTCGGCGCGACCGCCTGACCCGGGACCAGGTTCTGGCGCAGCTTACCCCCATTGCCGAGCATCTGCGTCGCTCGAACCCGCAACACGCCAACCCCACGCGGCTTCAGTCCGAGGCCGCCTGAAGCGGACAAATCCAGCCCAAATGGAAAGGGCCGCCCGGGGGATCGGGCGGCCCTTTTTCTGTTCAGCGATCCTGGACGATCAGCCCATGATCTCGAACTTGATGCCCTGGGCGAGCGGCAGGGCCTTGGAGTAGTTCACCGTGGCGGTCTGCCGGCGCATGTAGGCCTTCCAGCTGTCGGAGCCGGACTCGCGCCCGCCGCCCGTCTCCTTCTCACCGCCGAAGGCACCGCCGATCTCGGCACCCGACGGGCCGATGTTGACGTTGGCGATGCCACAGTCGCTGCCGGCCGCCGACAGGAAGGTCTCCGCCTCGCGGATGTCGGTGGTGAAGATGCAGGAGGACAGGCCCTGTGGCACCGCGTTCTGCAGCGCTATGGCCTCCTCCAGCGTCTCGTAGGTCAGGACGTAGAGGATCGGGGCGAAGGTCTCGTGCCGGACGATGTCGGTCTGGGCCGGCATCTCGACGATGGCCGGCTTCACGTACCAGGCGTCGGCATACTGGTCGGCCAGCGCGCGCTCGCCTCCGGTCACCACGCCGCCGTCGGCCTTGGCCTGCTCCAGCGCGCGCTGCATGCCCTCGAACGCACCCTTGTCGTTCAGCGGGCCGACCAGAACGCCGGCCTCCAGCGGGTTGCCGATGGAGACGGAGGCATAGGCCGCCTTCAGGCGCGGCAGCAGGGCGTCGCGAACGTCCTTGTGCACGATCAGCCGGCGCAGCGTGGTGCAGCGCTGGCCGCAGGTGCCGACCGCGGAGAAGACGATGGCGCGCACGGCCATCTCCAGGTCGGCTGTGGGGGCCACGATCATCGCGTTGTTGCCGCCCAGCTCCAGGATCGAGCGGCCGAAGCGCTCCGCCACCTTGACCGAGACCTCGCGGCCCATGCGGGTGGAGCCGGTGGCCGACACGATCGGCACCAGCGGGCTGGCGACCAGCGCCTCGCCCACGTCGCGGCCGCCGTTGACGACGATCAGCAGGTCGGCCGGGGCGTCGCTGCCGAAGCGCGCCACGGCGCGCTCGAAGATGCGCTGGCAGGCGAGCGCGGTCAGCGGGGTCTTCTCCGACGGCTTCCAGATCACCGGGTCGCCGCAGACCAGCGCCAGGGCGGCGTTCCACGACCAGACCGCGACCGGGAAGTTGAAGGCGGAGATGACCGCGCAGGGGCCCATCGGGTGCCAGGTCTCGCGCATGGCGTGGCCCGGCCGCTCCGACGCGATGGTCAGGCCGTAGAGCTGGCGGGACAGGCCGACCGCGAAGTCGCAGATGTCGATCATCTCCTGCACTTCGCCCAGGCCTTCCTGGACGATCTTGCCCATCTCCAGCGTGACGAGCCGGCCGAGATCCTCCTTGGCGGCGCGCAGCTCCTCGCCGAGCAGCCGGACCAGCTCGCCGCGGCGCGGGGCCGGGACGTTGCGCCACGCCTCGAAGGCGCGCTGCGAGCGGGCGGCGATGTCCGGGATCTCGGAGGCCGCGGTGACCGGCACGGTGCCGAGCGACGCGCCGTCGACCGGCGAACGGACGGCCAAGCCGGAACCGCCGGCGGGAAGCTCCAGGCCGAGGCGGGAGAGAAGGTCGCTGTGCTGCATAATGGAGTTCCTCAAGGGCTTGCTGGCAACCACCCTATCGCTTCGTCATCCCCGCGAAGGCGCTAAAGTATGAACACATTTCCCAAGCCATTGCTTGGAAAGGGTCTTTCTTCGTCATCCCAGCGAAGGCTGGGATCCAGAACGTTGACGCTAAGCGCCTGATACGGCTGGATTCCCGCCTTCGCGGGAATGACGGAGAAAGGTCCTTTCCGGTCCGTTAGACCAAGATGTGTGCATACCGTAGCGCCTGCGCGGGGATGACGATCGAAAGGTGGCTGCGAATTCGGTTCGGTCGTTTATCGCTGGTCGTTCATCGCTTCAAGGCGCCGGCGCGGATCTCGGACAGGGTCCGGCTGGGCGTCAGGGCCTCGGGGTCGAGCTTGATATGGAGAATGGCGGGCAAACCGGAAGTCCGCGCCCGCTCGAACGCGGCGGCGAAGTCCTCGGTGCGCTCCACCGTCTCGCCGTGGCCGCCATAGGCACGGGCCAGCGCCGCGAAGTCCGGGTTCTTCAGCGCGGTGCCGGACACGCGACCCGGATACTCCCGCTCCTGGTGCATGCGGATGGTGCCGTACATGCCGTTGTCGACGACCAGCACGATGACGTTGGCGCCTTCCTGCACGGCGGTGCCGAACTCCAGCCCGGTCATCTGGAAGCAGCCGTCGCCGGCGAAGCACAGCACGTCGCGCTCCGGATGCAGCAGCTTGGCGGCGATGGCGGCGGGCAGGCCATAGCCCATGGAGCCGCAGACCGGCGCCGCCTGCGTGCCGAAGCGGCGGAAATGCCAGAAGCGGTGGATCCAGGTCGCGTAGTTGCCGGCGCCGTTGGTCAGGGTCGCCGTGTCCGGCAGGCTGTCGCGCAGCCAGGCCATGACGCTGCCCATCTGCACCGCGCCGGGGCCGCTGGTCGGCGGTTCGCTCCACGCGCCGTAGGCGGCGTGGGCGGCCTCCGCCTGACCGATCCACGCGGGGGCGGCGGGCGGCGCCAGCCCGGCGACGGCCTCCAGGAAGGCGCCCGGCGTGGCGTTGACGGCGAGGTCCGGCCGGTAGACGCGGCCAAGCTCCTCCGCCCCCGGATGGACGTGGACCAGAGTCTTGCCGGTCTCCGGAATGCCCAGCAGCGCGTAGCTCTGCGACGGCACCTCGGAGAAGCGGCCGCCGAGCAGCAGGATCAGGTCCGCGTCCTTCACCAGCCCGACCAGCTTCGGGTTGATGCCCAGGCCGACGTCGCCGGCGTAGTTCGGGTGCGTGTGGTCGAACAGCATCTGCCGGCGGAAGGTGACCGCGACGGGCAGGGCGAAGGCCTCGGAGAAGGCGCGCAGGGCCGCCACCGACTCCTCCGTCCAGCGGGAACCGCCGGCGATGACCAGCGGGCGCTTGGCGTTGGCGAGCAGCAGCCCGAACTCCGCGACCTGGGCGGGGGTGGGGGCGCTGTCGACCGGCTCGGCGCGGTGGGCGGGGGCGACGTCGGCCGTCTCCACCAGCATGTCCTCCGGCAGCACCAGAACGACCGGGCCGGGCCGGCCGGCCATGGCGGTGTGGAAGGCGCGGCTGATCATCTCCGGCACGCGGTCGGCGCTGTCGATCTCGGCCACCCACTTGGCCATGCCGCCGAACATGCGGGTATAGTCCACCTCCTGGAAGGCGTCGCGCCCGCGCATGCCGCGCTCGATCTGGCCGATGAACAGGATCATCGGCGTGCTGTCCTGCTGCGCCACATGCACGCCGGGGGAGGCGTTGGTGGCGCCGGGGCCACGGGTGACGAAGCAGATGCCCGGCCGGCCGGTCAGCTTGCCCTCCGCCTCCGCCATCATGGCGGCGCCGCTCTCGTGGCGGGCGTTGATGGTGCGGATGGAACTGTCGTGCAGCGCGTCCAGCACGGCGAGGTAGCTTTCGCCCGGCACGCAGAACACGCGCTCGACGCCCTGCGCCTCCAGCGCCTCGACGATCAACTGGCCTCCGGTCTTCATGGCGGGCGGGTTCCTCTGTGTGAACTGGTGTGTGGGCGGGTCGCTGTTGTCTGCCGATTCACCACAAAGGCACAAAGAACACAAAGAACGTCACAAAGATGGTGCCTACCCAGTTCCGTCATTCCCGCGAAGGCGGGAATCCAGGCCATCTCAGCCGCTTAATGGCGGAGTTTCCTAGATCCCCGCCTTCGCGCTACGGTATGCACACATCTTGGTCTAATGGACCGGAAAGGACCTTTCCGTCATTCCCGCGAAGGCGGGAATCCAGCCGTATTAGGCGCTTAGCGTCAACGTTCTGGATCCCAGCCTTCGCTGGGATGACGAAGAAAGACCCTTTCCAAGCAATGGCTTGGGAAATGTGTGCATACTTTAGCGCCTTCGCGGGGATGACGAATGCGAGGGGGAGGTTTCCTTTGTGCCCTTTGTGTCTTCGTGGTGAAAATCCTGCCCCACTCTGGCCACCCGCCAAGGGGTGCGCAACCGACTTTCTTTCCCCTGGTCATGAGGTATAGTCATGACCCATGGGCCTGCAACGACGCCTTCTCCCCTCCATCAGCGCGCTCTCGGCCTTCGAGGCGGCGGCGCGCACCGGCAGCTTCACCACAGCGGCCCAGGAACTGGCCCTGACTCAGGGCGCGATCAGCCGCCAGATCAAGGCCTTGGAGGACCAGCTCCGCACGCCGCTGTTCGTGCGCCGCGACCAGCGCGTGACCCTGACGCCGGCCGGCGAATCCTACGCCGTGGAGGTGCGGGAAGCGCTGCACCGCATCGGCTCGGCAACGCTGCGGGTCATGACCGCGCCTCAGGGCGGCGTGCTGAAGCTGGCGGTGCTGCCGACCTTCGGCACGCGCTGGCTGGTGCCGCGGCTGCCGGCGTTCCAGAAGGCGAACCCCCAGGTCATCATCCACTTCACGACGAAGATGGAGCCCTTCGACTTCCGGTCGGAGGATCTCGACGCCGCCATCCATTTCGGCGCCGCCGACTGGCCGGGTGCGGTCTGCGAGCGGCTGATGGAGGAGGAGGTCCTGCCGCTCTGCGCGCCCTCCTTCCTGGCCGCCCACCCGATCCGCGAACCCGCCGACCTCGTGGCCCTGCCGCTTCTGCACACCACCAGCCGGTCGGAGGCCTGGAAGGACTGGTTCGCCGCACAAGGCATCGAGCGGCACGAAGGGGCGGGGATGTTCTTCGAACAGTTCTCCACCACCGCCCAGGCGGCCATCACCGGGCTGGGCGTCGCGCTGCTGCCGACGTTGCTCGTCCAGGCGGAATTGCAGGACGGCGACCTTATCCCGGCGCTCCAGCTTCCATACCGCAACCCGGACCGTGCCTATCACCTCGTGCATCCCGCGCACCGGGCGCACCATCCGCCGCTGGTCGCCTTCCGGGAATGGCTGCTGGGGGAATGCTCGGCGGATATCACGGTGAAGTCGTCGCGTTGAAGGCGATTCACCACAAAGACACTAAGACACAAAGATTTTCACAAAGGACGTCCGCTCCGAAAGGCGCGAGTGACCCGCATCAGCACCCCTTTGTGACGTTCTTTGTGCCCTTTGTGCCTTTGTGGTGAAAATCCTTCCCGAACCAGCGCGCCTCACCGCTCGAATTTCGTCGCCATGATGATCGACGACGTCGTGCGCTCGATCCCGTCGATGGCGCCGATGCGGTCGATCAGGGCGTCCATGCCCTCCATGGTCTCGGTCCGGATCACCGCGATCAGGTCGTGGGCGCCGCTGATCGCGTGCAGGGCGCGGACCTCCGGGATGCGCTTCAACTCCTGCACCACGGCGGCGGTCAGCTTCGGCGACACGCTGATGGACACATGCGCGCGGATCAGCCGGCGCGCGACGTCGCTCGACAGCCGGATCGTGTAACCGGCGATCACCCCTTGCTCCTCCAGCCGCTGGATGCGGCTCTGCACCGTGCTGCGCGACACGCGCAGCCGGCGGGCCAGCGCGGCGGTGGGTTCCCGCGCGTTGTCCTGGAGGGCGTCGAGCAGGCGCTGGTCAAGGTCGTCCATCATTTCGCCGAACTACCCATCATTTTGCCGATCCAAACCGGGCAAATCGTCACTCCGCACACTGCACATCGACAGGTGGTTCGGTCAAGCTTGCGACAGAAGGACACACCCCAAGACGACACCAAGAGACGAGAGGGACAGGGACCATGCGCGACATCCTCCTGCTGGGCGGCGGCAAGATCGGCGAGACCATCTGCGACCTGCTGAAGGGAACCGGCGACTACCGGGTGACGGTCGCCGACCGGTCGGCCGACGCCCTGGATTGGCTGCCCGACCATCCGCGGGTGGAGAAGCGCGCGCTCGACGCGGCCGATCCCGCCGATCTGGCCGACGCCATGCGGGGCAAGTTCGCCGTGCTCAGCGCGCTGCCCTACCACCTGACCGTCGGCGTGGCGGAGGCGGCGCGGGCCGCCGGCACCCACTACCTGGACCTGACGGAGGACGTCGCCAGCACCCGCCGCGTCAAGGACTTGGCCGCCGACGCGCCCTGCGCCTTCATCCCGCAGTGCGGGCTGGCGCCGGGCTTCATCTCCATCGTCGCCCACGACGTGGCCTCGCGGTTCGAGACGCTGGACACCGTGCGCATGCGCGTCGGCGCCCTGCCCAAATACCCGTCCAACGCGCTCAACTACAACCTGACCTGGAGCACCGAGGGCGTCATCAACGAGTATCTGGAGCCCTGCGAGGCCATCGTCGAAGGCCGCCTGATCACCGTGCCGCCGCTGGAGGAGCGGGAGGAGTTCTCCCTCGACGGCGTCCTCTACGAGGCCTTCAACACCTCGGGCGGGCTCGGCACGCTATGCGAGACTCTGGCCGGCCGCGTGCGGACGCTGAACTACCGCTCCGTCCGCTATCCGGGGCACCGCGACCTCATGAAGGCGCTGCTGCATGACCTGCGGCTGGGCAGCCGGCGCGAGCTGCTGAAGGACATCCTGGAGCACTCGATCCCCGCGACCCTGCAGGACGTCGTGCTGATCTTCGTGACCGTGACCGGCACCAAGCGCGGCCGGCTGTTGCAGGAAACCTACGCCAACAAGATCTACGGCCGCGAAATCGACGGCAAATTCTACAACGGCATCCAGATCACCACCGCATCCGGCATCTGCGCCGTGCTCGACCTCCTGGCCACCGGCAAACTCCCCCAGCGCGGCTTCGTGAAGCAGGAGGACGTGTCCTACCCCGACTTCATCACCAACCGCTTCGGCCGCAATTATGCCCCGTCAGAAAATACCCCGTCGTCGCTGAGCCGCGCCGCCTGACCGCCGCGACCAAATCCCCTCCCTCGCCAAAGGCGGGGGAGGGTTAGGGAGGGGGCCCAACGCAAGCGCTCATCCACACAGCGCGACCTTGCTTCGCCCCCATCACTGGGTATAAAATCCTCTCCGCCAACGCCCAACCCACGCCCACCCGCGATGAAACACAACGCCCCGGAACGTTTCATAGCGTTTCACGGTGTTTCATCCATCACCGCCCGCGGGCCAGTTCCAGCACGGCGTCCGTCTCCGGCAGGGGCGGGCGTTCGCGGTCGGCGCCGCGGCGGCTCTTGTAGGTGCGGAAGGCGATGGTCATCCAGGTGCCGTGGAAGATCAGCCCGCACAGCAGGACGATCTGGCCCGGCACCGGTCCGATGGTGGCCCGCGCGAACAACTCGTCCAACGATTCCAGCGGCACCGGATGGATCATCAGCTTGCCCATGTAGGCGACGACCTGGATCAGGAAGATCCAGCCATAGTTCCGGCGCAGCCGCCGCCCGACCGCCTCCCAATAGGTGATGTGGAGGTGCGGCGACCGGTAATCCTGGAACAGCGTCTCGTTCCAGCGCTTCTCGAACTGGACGCCGTCGCCGCGCAGGATCGGGCCGATGAAGTACAGCTCCAGCACATGGGCCCGGATGCGCCAGAAATCGAAGAAGCGGTAGCGCCGCGCCTCGATGTACAGGAAGACCGCGACCAGAAGGCCCACCAGGACCAGCGGCAGCGGCGAGGCGGAGGCGCTGCTGAAGGCCAGCGACAGCGCGAGGCCGGTGGTGACCACCGCCCAATTGGTCGTGGCGTCCAGCCGCGTGCGCCAGACGGTGCTGCGGTAGATTTCGGCGCGGTAAAGGTGGGACAGGGCCGTCACCTCGGCCGCGTCGTAGGTCGTCTTGGGTCCGGTCGTTTTGGGTGTGCGTGCGGCGATGTCGTCCATAGCGGTGTCTCCCCCCGGTCTTGTTGCAGCGGGATCTCCCGGCCGGCGCCGGTGCCCCGTTCGCCGGATTCAACACCGGACGCGGGGCAAATGGCCGCGCGTTTCCGGATAAGGATGCTGCGGAACGCGGCATGGCGTAGTGTCAAAGGCCATGCCGCCCACCGCCGACACTCTGACTTTCCACGACCGGCCCGAGACGGTGCCGGCTGCGCCCGGCGCCTATGCGCTGCTGATCCTGCTGGAGGCGCCGCTCGCCCTCAGCCTGCCCGGCAAGCCGGCGGCGGTCCTGGCGCCGGGGCGCTACCTCTACGCCGGCAGCGCGCGCGGCCCGGGCGGCCTGCGGGCGCGGGTCGGCCGGCACTTCCGGCGGGAAAAGCCGCTGCGCTGGCACGTCGACCGGCTGACCACCGCCGGCCGGATGGCCGGGGCCTGGTGCGAGCCCGGCGGTGACGAGTGCGCCCTGGTCGCGGAACTGGCCGGGCTGCCCGTGCCGGTGCCGGGCTTCGGCAGCAGCGATTGCCGGGCCTGCGCCAGCCACCTGCTGGCCTGGCCGGAGGGGATGGCGCTCCCGTCACGCTTTTTGCCGCCGCATTTTTCATCCGGCTCCCCGACGATCCGGTGTATCAAAACGCCCGGTCCATAGGGCCCGGTCCGTAAGCGGGCCGGTCCGCCAGCGGGGTCGAGCGTCCGTCATGCTGTTCCACACCCAGTCCTTCGTGCTCGGCTTCCTGCCGGCCGTGCTGATCCTCTTCTACGCCGTGGCCCGGCGGGAGGCGGCGCGCGAGTGGGTGATGGTCGTGGCCTCCGTCGTCTTCTACGGCTGGTGGGACGTGCGCTTCGTGCCGCTGCTGCTGGGCCAGACGCTGGCGACCTGGGCACTGGCGCACTTGCACCGGCGCTGGTCCTTGCCCTGGATCGTGCCGGTGGGCGTGGCCGCCAACCTCGCCATCCTCGGTTACTTCAAGTACGCGAACTTTTTCCTCGACAGCCTGTCGGCCCTGCTGGGCCGGAACCTGCCGCACAGCGACGTGCTGCTGCCGATCGGCATCAGCTTCTTCACCTTCGAGCTGATCTCCTACCTGATCGACCTGCGGCGCGGGCGGGTGCCGACCTACCCGCTGCGGGGCTTCTGCCTGTTCGTCTTCTTCTTCCCGCACCTGGTCGCCGGCCCCATCGTCCGCCACAACGAGTTGATCCCCCAGCTCGCCGACGACCCGCTGCGCCCCGGCTTCGCGGAGCGGTTCGGCAAGGGACTGGCCCTGTTCATCCTGGGTTTCGCCAAGAAGGTCCTGCTGGCCGACCCGCTGGCCCGCGTCGCCGACCCCGTCTTCGCCCACGCGGGCAGCGCGGTACCGGGCCTGGGTGAGGCCTGGTCGGGGGCTCTGGCCTTCAGCTTCCAGCTCTACTTCGACTTCTCCGCCTACACGGAGATGGCGCTGGGCATCGCCCTGCTGTTCGGCATCCGCCTGCCGATGAACTTCGACGCCCCCTACAAGGCCGCGTCGGTGCGTGACTTCTGGCGGCGCTGGCACATGACGCTGTCCCGCTATCTGCGCGACTACCTCTACATCCCGCTGGGCGGCAGCCGGGCGGGCTTTGGCCGTTATATGATGGCCACGGTGGCGACCATGGGGCTCTGCGGCCTGTGGCACGGCGCGGCCTGGACCTTTGTGGCCTGGGGCCTGATGCACGGGGCCGGGCTGATCGCCTGTCACGTCTGGCAAGGGCTGAGGCGGCCCTTGCCGTTCCCGCTCGCCTGGGCGCTGACCATGCTGTTCGTGATCGTCGGCTGGGTGCTGTTCCGCGCGCCGGACTTCGCCACGGCGGGCCGGCTGCTGGCGGGCATGGCCGGGGAGGGCGGCATGGCGGGCGGGCTGGAGCGCCCGGCGCTGCTGGCCGCCGCGGCCGTCGTCGCGACCCTCGGCCCGACGAGCCTCGCCTTCGTGGACGACCTGCTGAAGCCCCGCCGCGCCGTGGCGGTGGCCTTCGCCGCGGTGGCCGTCGTCTGCCTGCTGGAGGTCGGCAAGGGCCAGCCTGTCAACTTCATCTACTTCCAGTTCTGAGGGCCCGCGATGACCCAACCCCAGGCCTGGACGGGCTTCGTGAAGACCCTGCTGCTGACCGCCGGCGGGCTGGTCGCCGCGCTGATGCTGTTCGTGCTGCTGGTCGACCCCTACGACAACGTGCCCTTCTCCCCGCCCATGGCGCGGCCGATGATGGACGACAACCAGCGCTTCCTCTATCCGGGGCTGGTGCGCCACGGGGCCTTCGACAGCGCGGTCTTCGGCACTTCGACCTCCCGCCTGCTGCAACCGGCGCACCTTGACGGGCTGTTCGGCGGGCGCTTCGCCAACCTCGCCATGAACAGCGCCACCGCGTGGGAGCAATACAAGATCGCCGACCTCTTCCTGCGCACGGTGCCGAGGCCGCGGACGGTCGTGGTCGGGCTGGATCGCGTGTGGTGCGAGTCTGATGCCGACAGCCAGCGCCTGACCTTCCGGCCCTTTCCGCCCTGGATGTACGACGACGATCCCTGGAACGACCTGCTCTACCTGCTGAACGGCAAGACGCTGGAGATCGCCGCCCGGCTGGTGGAATACCACCTCGGCCTCCGTCCGCCGCGGCTGGGACCCGATGGCTACGAGGTGTTCGTGCCGCCCGACAACCAGTGGAGCTGGGCCAAGGTCGAGGCCAAGATTTATGGCGGTCCGAAGCGCGCCATCCCGCCCGCCGAGCCGCCCTACCGCCCGACCGAGGCGGAGCGCCAGTCCTGGCGCTTCCCGGCCCTGGCCTGGCTCGACGAGCTGGTCGGCCGCGTGCCGCCCGGCGCGCAGCCCGTCCTGGCCTTCATGCCGGTCCATGTGGCCGCCATGCCGCAGCCGAGCTCGCCGCCGGCCGCGCGGGAGGAGGAGTGCAAGAGCCGCGTCGCCCGCATCGCCGCCGCCCACGGCGCGGCGCTGGTGGACTTCCGCTTCCCCTCGCGCATCACCAGCGAGGACACGAACTACTGGGACAGCCTCCATTACCGGGTCGGCATCGCCGATTGGATCGAGCGGTCCCTCGCCACCGCCGTGCGGGAGCGGCGGGACGATCCCGAGGGCGCCTGGCGCCTGCTGGTGGCACCCCCGGCGGAGGGGCCGCGGCGCGGCCCGGTCTCCTAAAGGATGGTCCCATCATTGTCGCCGCCCGGCATCGCGGCTCTCTCCTAAGCTTCAGGCCATACCGGCCTTGTCAAGGCATTGGGGAGGAGCGTGCATGCCCGACTGCATCGACTGTTCCGTCCAAGCGCACCATGCCGCGGCGTCCCAGCTGGAGCCCCTGCTGGAGCCGTTGCTCGACCTCGGTCTCCGGCAGCCTCTGGGGGCTTTGGTGGTCCTCATGTTCGCCCTGTATGCCCTGCTGGTCCTGGCGGGCCGGATTGCCGACCGGGTCGATCCGCTGCGGCCGGAATGGCGCCCCGCACCCATCCGGGTGCCGGCGCGGGACCGCGTCTGGCGCTTCCCGAACGGTCCGCGCGGGCGGATTTGAGGCGAATTGTTTGGTGCGCGCGCCTCCGGCGGGTATAGTCCCAGCAAATCGGGAGGCGGGCATGACGAAAACAACCCATAACCGCCGGGCGGTGCTCAAGGGGTTCGGTGCCGCGGCCGCGCTGCTCGCCGCACCGCCGGCCCTGGGGACTCCTCCCCTGGGTGTCGGCGTCCTGTATGGCGGGAGCCGCACCGATTTCGGCTATAACCAAGCCCATGCGGAGGCCGCGCGCGCCCTCGCCGCGCTGCCCGACGTGCGGCTGGAGGAGCGGGAGAACGCCGCGGGCACCCTCGCCACCGCCGTGGAGGATATGGTCGGCGGCCGGGGCTGCCGGGTCGTGCTGGTCACGGCGCCCGGCGACGCGCTTCCCGGTCTTCTCGCCCAGGCCGACGCCAACCGCGACACGGCCTTCCTCCTCTGCGGCTCCCCCACGGACGCGGAGCGGGCGCCGGTCAACGTCGGCTTCTTCGAAGGCTATCTCGACGAGGCCCAGCACATCGCCGGCATCGTCGCCGGCTACGCCAGCCGCGCCAAGGCCATCGGGATCGTGGCGTCGCACCCGGCGCCGTCGGTCCTGCGCTGCGTGAACGCCTTCGCGCTGGGCGCCCGGCGGGCCGACCCCGCGGTCGCGGTGCGCGTCGCCTTCGTCGGCGAGGGGGCGTCGCCCCTGTCCGTGGCGGAGGCCGCACGGGCGCTCGCTGCCGGCGGCGCCGACGTGCTGGCCGCCCAGATCGAGGAGCCGCGCCCGGTCTGCGAAGTGGCGGAGGCGTCCGGCCTCCTGTGCTGCGGCGTCCATGTCGACCTGTCCAGCGCCGCGCCGCAGGGGTTCCTGACCGGGGCCGAGTGGTCCTGGGGCCGCTGCTGGGCAGAAACCGTGACGCTGATCGCCGGCGGCAAGCCCTGGAGGCACCTGCGCCAAGGCGGCTTCGACCGCGGCTTCGTCCGCAACACCGCCTATGGCCCGGCGGTCGGGGTGGAGGCGCGGGCGCACGCCGACGCGGCGCGCATGCAGCTCGCCAACGGCAACGCCGCCGTGTTCCGCGGGCCGATCCTGGACAACACCGGGCGCACCGTTCTGCCGAAGGGCAAGGTCCTGCGCGGCTCCGACCCGGCGCTGGACCGCATGTTCTGGCTCGCCGAAGGGGTGAGCGAGATCGCGCTGTAAGCGCTTATGCCTGGTCGTCGCCGGGCCAGCCGCAGGCGGCGAGCGCGTCCCGCATGTGGGACGGCGGCGGGGCCACCGCGACCACCGGCGGCCGGTCGAAGGACAGCGTGAAGGCGACGGACCGCGCCAGCAGGTGCAGGTTGCCCGGTGGCAGGCGCTCTGGGCCGTAGTAAGGCTCCCCCACCAGCGGGCAGTCGATGGCGGCGCAGTGGACGCGGATCTGGTGGGTGCGGCCGGTGCGCGGCTTCAGTTCCAGCCAGGCCCGCCCGCCGCCGGTGCCCAGCACGCGGTAGTCGGTAACCGCCGGCTGCCCGTCGGGGTGCGTCACGATGTTCCAGGCGCCGGGAATGACCAGCTTCAGCAGCGGGTGATCGATGGTCCCCGCGGACTCCTCCGGAATGCCGTCGCTGACCGCCCAGTAGGTCTTCTCCACATGCCCGGCGGCGAACATGTCGCCGAGCCTCTTCAGCGCCCAGGGCGAGCGGCCGAGCACGAGGCAGCCCGCCGTGTCGCGGTCCAGCCGGTGGGCCAGCCGCGGCGGCACGCCGTCCTCCCCGGCCAGGAAGGGCAGGTAGAGGTCGAGATGGTCGGTGATCCGCCCGGCCTTGTGCACGGCCAGCCCGGCCGGCTTGTCGATCACGAAGAGGTCGGGGTCCTCGTGCAGGATGCGGGCGCGCAGGGTCTCGGGCGTGAAGGTGTCGCTCATGCCGCGCAGGCAAGCACACCCGTGCGGGATGCGGCAAGCGCGATGCGGGCGGGGTGCGAGGGAATGAAACGCCGTGAAACGCTATGAAACATGAACGACGATGGTGTTTCATGGCGGCGCCCTCCCGAATCCTGTAGGTTTCTTATCCTACAGGATTCGGGAGCATGAGGCAACAGGGCGGGGGCGTGGAACCTCCGCCGCCCGCACCTTGTTCCCGGATCGGGGTTTGGACCGAGTGGGCGCCCCCGACTCTTTCGAGTTCCCGAATCGGGTGTGACCCATGGGCAGACTCGACCGGCCGCACGCCGCGGTCCATGATCTCAAGCTGAAGGCTTTTCGCGAAAGGAACGGCCATGGGGGAGCGGGCCAAGGGGGAGCGGGATAATCTTCCGGCGCAGCAACGGTCGTCGCAGGCCGACGTCGACGCCTTCCTTCGCCAGGTCGCGGCGATTCCGCGGACGGCCACCGGCGCCCGTGGCCGGCTGATGTTCGCGATGGACGCGACCGCCAGCCGCGAGCCCACCTGGGACCGCGCCTGCCAGATCCAGGGCGAGATGTTCCAGGCGACCTCGACGCTTGGCGGGCTCGACATCCAGCTCGTCTACTACCGCGGTTTCCGCGAATGCCAGGCGAGCCCCTGGATCGGCAATTCGCAGGATCTGTTGCGGAGGATGACCGCGGTGTCCTGCATGGCCGGCCAGACGCAGATCGGCCGCGTGCTGACCCACTGCATCAAGCAGACCCGGACGAAGAAGGTGAACGCGCTGGTCTTCGTCGGCGACTGCATGGAGGAGGACATCGACCATCTCGCCCACCAGGCGGGCGAACTGGGGCTGCTCGGCGTTCCGGTCTTCATCTTCCACGAGCGCGGCGACCTGATCGCCAAGCGCGCCTTCCAGACCATCGCGCGGCTGTCCGGCGGCGCCTACTGCCCCTTCGACGGATCGTCCGCGCAGCAGTTGAAGGATCTGCTGAGCGCCGTCGCGGTCTACGCGGCCGGGGGCCGGGCGGCGCTGGAGCATTACAGCCGCGGACGGGGCGAGGCGGTGCGGCTGCTTTCCAGCCAAGTGGGTTCAGGGCAGCCGGGGAGCCAGCCCCATGCATGACACGGCCACGCGTTGAAGAGGGCAGGGCGGGATGTTTGGGTACTTTCTCCTGGGCATCGCGCTGGTGGTCGGCTTCTACATCCTGGCCCGCGTCTTCATGTCCGCCGACCCGCGCACGCTCGCCAACACGGTGCGCTATGGCGGCATGGCGCTGGGGGTCATCGTCATCGTCTTCCTGACGCTGACGGGCCGGCTCGGCACCGCGCTGATGCTGGGGGCGGTCGCCTTTCCGCTGTTCACGCGCTGGCGGATGCTCCGCGACACCCTGTATTCCGGGCATAGCCCGGCGGGTGGGCAGACCTCCAAGGTCGAGACGCTGTACCTGCGCATGACCCTGTTCCACGACAGCGGCGCCATGGCGGGGGAGGTTCTGCACGGCCCCTGGCGCGGGCGGACGCTCGACAGCCTGACCATCGAGCAGCTGATGGCGCTGCTGGGCGATTGCCGGCGCGACGACCCGCAATCGGCGACGGTGCTGGAAGCCTGGCTCGACCGGACCCATCCCGATTGGCAGGGGCGCGGCGGGGAGGGAACGGCCGGAGCGTCCGGTGCCGGCGACGGAGGGGCGGGCGCCCGCGGAGGCCCTGGGGGCCAGCAGAGCGGTCCCATGACCCGCGAGGAGGCCTATGACATTTTGGGGCTGTCGCCGGGGGCGACCCCCGAACAGGTGAAGGACGCTCACCGTCGACTGATGATGAAAGTGCACCCGGATCATGGGGGGTCAACCTATTTGGCCGCCAAGATCAACCAAGCGAAGGATTTGCTGCTGCGCAACTAGCCAAATGCCGGTCCTCAGAAGGGTCTGTTGCGCCTCTGGTATAGCTGTGGCAGAAAGCTTCGCGAGCGTTTTGCGACTGCGCAAAGTGGCTCCATATTCGAAGTATTTCCTCAAGCAACTGTAAGAGAACTTCAATGCCAAAACCCGTGCGCAAGGTGGTGTTTCCCGTTGCCGGCCTCGGCACGCGCTTCCTGCCGGCGACCAAGGCGATTCCGAAGGAGATGCTGCCGCTGGTCGACCGTCCGCTCTTGCAGCACGCCGTGGAAGAGGCGCGGGCCGCCGGCATCGAGGACTTCGTGTTCGTCACCGGCCGCAGCAAGCGCGCCATCGAGGACCACTTCGACGCCGACACCGAACTGAACCGCACGCTGGAGGAGCGCGGCAAGGCCGACGCCCTGGAGGTGGTGCGCGACAGCGAGATCGCGCCGGGCCGCTGCTTCTACACCCGCCAGCAGGTGCCGCTCGGCCTCGGCCACGCGGTGTGGTGCGCGCGCGCGGTGATCGGGGACGAGCCCTTCGCCATCGTCCTGCCCGACGACTTCGTGCAGGCCGACACGCCCTGCCTGAAGCAGATGGTCGAGGCCTACAACGAGGTCGGCGGCAACATCGTCGCCGTCGTCGACGTGCCGCGCGAGCGGACCAGCAGCTACGGCATCCTGGACGTGGAGAAGGACGACGGCCGCCTGGCGACGGTGCGCGGGCTGGTGGAGAAGCCCAAGCCGGAGGAGGCGCCCTCGACGCTGTCGATCATCGGCCGCTACATCCTGCAGCCGGAGGTGTTCGACCACCTGGAAAAGCAGCAGCGCGGTGCGGGCAACGAGATCCAGCTGACCGACGCGATGGCCAAGCTGATCGGCAACCAGCCCTTCCACGGCCTGCGCTTCGAGGGCACCCGCTTCGACTGCGGCGACAAGGTCGGCTTCATCGAGGCCACGCTGGCCCACGCGCTGAAGCGGCCGGACATGGCTGGCAAGGTCCGCGATATGCTTCGGAAGTACTGCTGAAACACGAAAGTGGTATGATCCGCACGCCCGCCGTTCCCGTTAACCCCGGGGCGGCGGGCGACGCATGCCGGGGCCACGCCGTTCACGGAAGCTGAACACAGCGGTTGAACACAACCGGCACTGCGGATTGCGGCAACGAGGGATCCCTATGCGTATTGCGATGATCGGCACAGGTTACGTCGGGCTGGTGTCCGGGGCCTGCTTTTCGGAATTCGGCGTCCACGTCTGCTGCGTCGACAAGGACGCGGGCAAGATCGAGCGCCTGAAGCGCGGCGAGATCCCGATCTACGAGCCGGGGCTGGACGACTTGGTGGCGCGCAACGTCGCCGCGGGCCGCCTGTCCTTCACCATGGACCTGAAGGAGGCCATGCAGGGCGTCGACGCCGTGTTCATCGCCGTGGGCACGCCGTCCCGCCGCGGCGACGGCCACGCCGACCTCTCCTACGTCTACGGCGCCGCCGAGGAGATCGCCGCCAACCTCGACCACTACACCGTGGTCGTCACCAAGTCGACCGTGCCGGTCGGCACCGGCCGCGAGGTGGAGGCGATCATCCGCCGCGTCCGTCCCGACGCCGACTTCGACGTGGCGAGCAACCCGGAGTTCCTGCGCGAAGGCTCGGCCATCGGCGACTTCATGCGCCCGGATCGCGTCGTCATCGGCGCCACTTCCGATCGGGCGGGCGAGGTGATGCGCCGGCTCTACCGGCCGCTCTACCTGATTGAGACGCCGATCGTGGTGACCTCGCTGGAGACGGCGGAGCTGACGAAATACGCGGCCAACACCTTCCTGGCGGCCAAGATCACCTTCATCAACGAGATCGCCGACCTGTGCGAGAAGGTCGGCGCGGACGTGCACGACGTCGCCCGCGGCATCGGGCTGGACGGGCGCATCGGCAAGAAGTTCCTGCACCCCGGCCCGGGCTACGGCGGCTCCTGCTTCCCCAAGGACACGCTGGCGCTGGTCCGCACCGCGCAGCAGGTGGGCAGCCCCTTGCGCATCATCGAGACGGTGGTGGACATCAACGACAAGCGCAAGAAGCAGATGGCCGAGCGCATCATCGCCGCCTGCGGCGGGGTGGTGGACGGCAAGACCATCGGCGTGCTGGGCGTCACCTTCAAGCCCAACACCGACGACATGCGCGACGCGCCCTCGCTGGACATCATCCCGGCCTTGCAGGCGGCCGGTGCCCACGTGCGCGCCTTCGATCCGGCGGGCATGGAGGAGGCCGGGAAGCTGCTGCCCGGCGTGGAGTGGACGAAGGACGCCTACGCCGCGCTGGACGGCGCCGACTGCATCGCCATCCTGACGGAATGGAACGAGTTCCGCGCGCTGGATCTGAAGCGGGTCAAGACGCTGCTGAAGCGGCCGGTCATGATCGACCTGCGCAACATCTACAACCCCGGCGACATGGCGAAGGCCGGCTTCAGCTACAGCTCCATCGGCCGCCCGTCGCAGCCGATCGCCGGCTGACGGCGTCCGGGACCGGCCCGCGCAGGGCCGGTCAACCGCGCGCCGAGGCGGAGGCGGGGCGTCGGGCCGGCTTCGTCTCCTCCTCCGCCGCGGCGGGCTTGCGGAAGGTGCTGAATTCCGGGATGCGGTTCACCGCGAGACCGTTCAGCCGGCAGGGCGCCAGATCCATGAGGTGGAAGCCGCCCTTGCGCGGAAAGCGGGCCTCCACCCGCTCCCGCGCCTCGCGCTCGGTGTCGGCGATCAGCACATAGCGGCGGATGCCGGTCCAGGACCGGTGGCTTGGCCGGTCCTGGAGGGGCGAGTCGGCCGGCGTGTGGCGGACCGCCGCTTCCCAGAAGCGCCCCGCGCGGGGTTCGATGCGGTCGAAGACGTAGTAGCGCACGACCGGCCCGTCACGCCGCTTGTCCAGTTCCAGCAGGGCGGCCTGCATCTCCTGCTCCGCCTTGGCGACGCGCTTTTCCGATTCGGCGTGCTGGTGGGCCAGCTGGGCGTAGACGGTCGCGATCTCCGCCACCTCCTTCGTCGCGTCGTCCACCTTGACCTTGATCCTGTCCTGGTTCGACCGCATGGCCGCGAGCTGGCGCCGCCAGTAGCGGTTGGAAATCACCGACAGGACCATCAGCCCGAGGCTGAGATACAGCATCATGCCGGTCATGCCGGCTCCCCCGCGCCGCCGTCCTGCGAGGGCGCGAGCGCCAGCGGAAGGACCGGGGTGGGCAGGACGCCGTTCTTCGCGGTGAAGGTGGTGCGTACCAGCGCGAAGGCCTGCTCCGACGTGGGCGTCCAGACGTGGGCGACGTTGCGGTAGTCCCAGATCTGGCGGGAGAAGATCACGTCGCGCCGCTCGATGGTTCCGAAATTCTCCTGGACCGCGAGCTGCGACCAGAAGACGGCCGTCCCGTCGCCGTCGCCCAGCTCGTGCACCAGCTCGACCTTGGTGAATTCCAGGGCCTTGATCTCCGACAGGGCCTTCTGGCGGCGGCCGGTGCATTCGGTCAGCCGGGCCTGCAGCGCGGTCAGGTCGGTCTGCTTCTGGTCGGTCTTCCGCTTCCACTCCGTCAAGGCGAGCTTCTTCTTGTCGTGCAGGCGGTGCATCATCGTTTCGCGCGCCTTCTCGGCGCTGATCTGGCCGACGTCGATGACGATCGACAGGCCGAGCGCCGCGGCGCTGGTGATCAGCAGAAGCATGCCCAGGAACTCGGCCGATATGACCATTTGTGTACCCGCGGTTGCAGCGGTGCCTCGCTTCACACATGAGGACTGAGTCCGGCCCTCTTGGCATTGCGGCATTCCGTCGCAGGCTCCTGTGGGGGCTGTTCAGATCATGCGCGGAGTCCGCAAAAATATTGCGTCCGGTCCGCGGGCCGTCGGCGAACGGCCGTGGAACGCGGAGCGTCCGGCCAAAGTGTCGCAGCGTGAAGCCTGTCGTGCACGTCCGGGGGCGGAGCCCATCCCTCCGCTCCCGGATGCACCGCACCGCGGCCTGGGACGCCGTGGCGATTTCCGTCCTGCGGCGGTAGAGTCGACGCGATGGTCCGACCCCATTGCCCAGGGGGCCGACCGAACGGAGGAAGCATGCTTGAGCTGTTGGAACGCGAGGACGCGCTGGAGACGGTCCGCCGGACCTTTCCGGTGGCGTCGAGCGCCTACGCGATGCCGGCCGGGCGCACCGGGCTGGTGATCATCGACGAGGTGCAGGGCTTCGCCGGCGTCGGCTGCGGCCCGCTCGCCCCTCCGGCGCCGAACGAGCAGGTGACCCGCATGATCGCGGAGACCGACCGGCTCGCCCGCCGCTTCGTGCAGGCCCAATGGCCGATCTGCGCCTCGCTCGACAGCCACGACCCGGCCAAGCCGGAGCCGCCCTATCCGCCGCACTGCCTCGCCGGCACGGGCCACGACGAGCTGGTGCCGGAACTGAAGTGGCTGGAGTCGGAGCCGGTCGCGACCCTGATCGCCAAGGATTGCATCAACTTCATGGTCGGTGCGACGGAGGTGGACGCGACGGGCACCGCCGGGCGCAACCGGCTGCTGGACTGGATCAACGGCAACCGGCTGGAGTCGGTGGTCACCGTCGGCATCTGCACGGACATCTGCGTGATGGACTTCGTGCTGACGCTTCTGTCCGCCCGCAACCACGGCATGGCGCCGACGCTGAAGGACATCGTGGTGTATGAGCCCGGCTGCGCCACCTACGACCTGCCGCTGGAGGTCGCTCGGTCCCTCGGCCTTCCGGACACGGCGGCGCATCCGCAGGGGCCGGCCCACCACATGGGGCTGTACATGATGGCCTCCCGCGGGGCGATCCTGTCGGACGACCTGCGCTGATCCAGGCGCGCCTTCCGCTTGTCGTTGACCTGGGTTTTGAACGCCGAGTCGTCGGTTGATGGATGAGGGCCGATGGACGAGCGGTATCTGAGGGCGCTCCGCAACAAGCTGGTCAAGCACCAGCAATGGCTGGCGCGCGACCCCAGCATGAAGGGGCGCTGCGCGGACCTCAGCTTCCACAACCTGTCGCGGCTGGGCCTGAACCGCATCAACCTCAGCGGCGCGAAGCTCAGCGGCGCCAACCTCTCCGCCGCGCGGCTGGCCGGGGCGGAGCTGTCGAACACCGACCTGTTCGCCGCCGACCTGTCCAAGGCCGACCTGACCGGCGCGTCCCTGATCGCCGCCGACCTGCGCGGGGCGCGGGTGGAGGGCGCCACGCTGACCGGTGCGAACCTGCGCGGCGCCGACCTGCGCCAGGGCATGATGCTGGGAGCGGACGAGCGGAAGCCCGCCGGCAACGCCGACGGCAGCACGACCTTCATCGGGTCGAAAATGGCGCGCGCGATCCTGGTCGAGGCCCGCATGGCGCAGTGCGACTTCTCCGGCTGCGACCTGGAGGGGGCGGATTTCTCCAATGGCGACCTGTCCGGGGCGGTCCTGATCGGGGCGAACCTGGTCGGCGCGGTGATGGAGCGCGCCGCGCTCGACGGGGTGCTGCTGTGCGGCGCCCGCCTGGACGAAGGGCTGCGCCAGCGGCTGGAACGGCGGGGAATCGACGTGGACGGCACCGGGCTGATCAGCCCGGCCGGGCGGCTGGCCGACGCCATCTCGGCCCACCAGCTCTGGGTCGAGCGCAGCGGCGGGACCGGGGTGCGGCTGGAGATGCAGCGCATCGACCTGCGCGGCTACAACTTCGCCAACCAGCTTCTGGCCGGCAGCGTGATGCGCTTCTGCGGGTTGCGCGGGGCCGACTTCTCCGGGGCGAAGCTGGTCATGGCGGACCTGTCCTACTGCGACCTCCGGGAGGCGGACTTCACCAGCGCCGACCTGTCCGGCTGCAACCTGCGTGGCTCCAACCTCGCCGGCGCCAAGCTGTGGAGGGCCAAGCTGCGCCCCGTGGATCTGGCCGGCGACGGAAGCCGGCTGTGGCCGACCAACCTCGCGGAGGCCAGCCTGACCGGCGCCGACCTGCGCGACACCAGCCTCGCCCGCGCGATCCTGCACGGCGCCGACCTGACGCGCATCCGCGCGACGGTGGACACCCTGCGCGGCGCCGACCTGTCCTTCGCCACCGCGGTGGAGCCGCTTTACGTGTAGGGGATCAGGCGGTCACCGCGATGCGCCCGGCGACGATGGCGCGCCGCGCCGCCTCGGCCGCCTCCAGCATGGCCGGAGTGAGCAGCGAGCGGTTGTTCTCGTCCACCGCGTAGTCAACGCCGCCTTCGGCCAGCCCCAGCGCGCGGAGGCCGGGTGCCCAGGTCCCGGCCCGGCCCGCCTGGAAGGCGCTCTCCACCGCCAGATCGACGCGCTTCAGCATGGAGGTCAGGATGCGGCCGGGGTAGAGGTGATTCTGGTTGCTGTCGACCCCGATCGCCAGCCGTCCCGCGTCGTTGGTCGCGGCGAAGATGCCGAAGTTGGACACGCCCGCCCCGGCGAACACCACGTCGGCGCCGCGCTGGAACTGCGCCTTCGCCACCTCTGCCCCGGTCGTCGGGTCGTTGAAGGCGGCCGGCGTCGTGCCGACGAAGTTGACCAGCACGGTGGCGTCCGGCCGGGCGTGGCGCGCGCCCTGCTCGAACCCGGCGATGAACTTGCGGATCAAGGGGATGTCGAGCGCCCCGATGAATCCGACCGTCCCGGATTGCGACGCCAGAGCCGCCAGCACCCCGACGAGGAAGGAGCCCTCCTGCTCCTTGAAGGTCACCGACTGCACGTTCGCGGCCTCCACCACCGCGTCCACGATGGTGAAGCGGACGGTAGGGTGCTTCGGCGCCAGCTTCGCCAGCGGCGCGGCGTAGTAGAAGCCGATCGTCGCAAGGTCCGTCACCCCGCGCCGCAGCAGGGACGTCACCGCCTGGTCGAACTGCGCGGTGCCGGCCGGCAGGTATTCCAGGTAGGGCACGCCGCTGGCCGCTTTGAAGCGCTCCGCCCCAGCCAGCGCGCCTTCGTTGAAGCTCTTGTCGAACTTCTGCCCCACGGCGTAGACGAGCCCCGGCGTGAAGCCTTGTGCGCGGGTTGGCAGAGAGAAGGATACGAGGCCGGCGGCGCCCAGCGCGAGGACGGAGCGGCGGTCGGGCAGGGTCATCTTGCGGGTTCCGGCGTTCGGGTTTGCAGGACCAGCGCCGCGTGCCGTGCCCGCAGCGGCGCCAGGGTGGGGGAGGGTGCGGCCGATGGCCGCTCGATCAGGCGCGCGTCGGCGCGCCCGGTTTCGGCGAGAGCCGCGCCGGGAAACGTCGCCACGGCGCGGCCGAGGGCCGCGGTGAAGTCGGCGTCGGACAGGCCGCTGAAGGGCCGCCCGTCGGCGCCGCGCAGGTTGAGGAACAGCATCGTGTCCCCGAAGGCGGTGTAACCCCCGCCAAGCCCGTCCTCGACCGCCGCCGCGGCCAGGAAGAAGCGCTGGGCGTGGTCCGGAGTCAGCGTGCCGCCGGGAAAGCAGACCAGAAAGCGGACCAGCGCGTAGCCGGTCGCCCCGTCCGCGCTGGCGAAATCGGCGACCAGAACGCTGTCCTGGTCCAGCACCCAGGCCAGCGCCGCGGCGAGTCGGTCGGCCGGTCCGTCCCCCAGGGTGACCGCCATGTGCAGCGACGGGTTGGTGCGCCGCTGGTAGCCGCCCATGCGCAGATCGGTCGCGGCCCCGGCCAAGTCTATGCCGCCGTCCCGCAGCACGGCTGGCACAATCTCGTCGCGCGCCCGTTCGGTCAGGCGCTGGCGGGCCTCGTAGGGCAAGTCGGCGGGAACGTCGTCGGTCACCGCCTCGAAAAACAGATGCTGCGCCACCGCCTGGGCCAGCGCCGGCGCGGCGGGAACGAGCAGGGCGAGGAGCAGAATCAGGCGGGCCAGGAGGGGCAAGGACGCGGTGCTCGGCGGGCGGGAGGGACGCCGCCACTGTAACCGGAAGTCGCTGCATGACGCATAGGGCAATTGCGTAACCCATGCGTCTGGACGCCCTGCCCGGGATCTGTGATAGCATGGTGGGCAAGAGGCCGGTTCCGGCGCGCAGTCGCCCCGGGGCACGGTTCGCCACACGGGGGAGGAACGTCATGACCGGCACGTGGTCGCTGCAGGGGAAAACGCTGTTCATCACCGGCGCCAGCCGGGGCATCGGCAAAGCCATCGCGTTGCGCGCCGCGCGCGACGGGGCCAGCATCGCCATCGCCGCCAAGACCGCGGAGCCGCACCCCAAGCTGCCCGGCACCATCTATTCCGCCGCGGAGGAGATCGAGGCCGCGGGCGGCAAGGCTCTCCCCATCCTCTGCGACATCCGGGACGAGGCCCAGGTGGCCGACGCGGTCGCGAAGACGGTGCAGGCCTTCGGCGGCATCGACATCCTGGTCAACAACGCCAGCGCCATCAGCCTGACCGGCACGCTGGAGACGCCGATGAAGCGCTGGGACCTGATGATGGGCGTCAACGGGCGGGGAACCTTCGCCTGCTCCCAGGCCTGCCTGCCGCACCTGCTGAAGGCGGACAACCCGCACATCCTGACCCTGTCGCCGCCGCTGAACCTGAGCCCGCGCTGGTTCCAGCACCACACCGCCTACACCATCGCCAAATACGCCATGAGCCTGTGCACGCTGGGCATGAGCGCCGAGTTCCGCGGCCGGGTGGCGGTGAACTCCCTGTGGCCGCGGACCATCATCGGCACGGCCGCCGTCGCCATGCTGAAGGGGGCCGCCGAGTTCGAGAACTGCCGCAAGCCCGACATCCTGGCCGACGCCGCCCACGCCATTCTGACCCGGGACGCCAAGACCACCACCGGCCACTTCTTCATCGACGACGAGGTGCTGGCGGAGGAGGGCATCACCAACCTGGATCAATACGCCGTGCAGCCGGGCGCGGAGTTGGCGGCGGACATCTTTTTGGATTGAGAGTGGGGGGTATGGCGCCCCCTCAATGCGCCTCGTCCCAGTTGTCGCCGATGCCGGCTTCGGCGACCAGGGGGACGCCGAGGGTGGCGGCGCCTTCCATGACCTCCCGCACCAGCTTTGCGGCGGCTTCCGCCTTGGCCTCGGGCACCTCGAACAGCAGTTCGTCGTGGACCTGGAGGAGCATGCGGACGTCGTCGAAGCCGGCGTCCTTCAGGGCGGCGGGGACGCGGGCCATGGCGCGCTTCATGATGTCGGCCGCGGTGCCCTGGATGGGGGCGTTGGTGGCCTGGCGCTCGGCGAAGGCGCGGCGGGCGGCGTTCTTCTCGTGGATGCCCGGGATGTAGCAGCGCCGGCCGAACAGGGTCACCACATGGCCGTGCTGCCGGGCGAAGGCCTTGGTCGCCTCCATCCAGACCTTCAGCTCGTGGAAGCGCTCGAAATAGGCCTTGATGAAGGCGTTGGCCTCGCCCGGCATGATGCCGAGCTGCCGGCCGAGCCCGAAGCCGGAGATGCCGTAGATGATGCCGAAGTTGATCGCCTTGGCCTTGCGCCGGATCTCAGAGGTCATCTGGTCGAGCGGCACGCCGAAGACCTGGGACGCGGTCGCCGCGTGAATGTCGATGCCGTCCTGGAAGGCCTGTTTCAGCGCGGCGATGTTCGCCATCTCCGCGACCAGCCGCAGCTCGATCTGCGAATAGTCGACGGAGATCAGCTTGTGGCCGGGGGCGGCGACGAAGGCGCGGCGGATCTTGCGCCCTTCCTCCGTGCGGACGGGGATGTTCTGCAGGTTCGGGTCGGTCGAGGACAGGCGGCCGGTGTTGGTCACCGCCATGGCGAAGGCGGTGTGCACCCGCTCCGTGCCCTCCACGATCTGGGCCTGGAGCGCGTCGGTGTAGGTGCTCTTCAGCTTGGCCAGCTGGCGCCAGTCCAGCACCCGCTGGGCGATGGTGTGACCCTGCTCCGCCAATTCCTCCAGCACGCTCGAATCGGTGGAATAGGCGCCGGTCTTGCCCTTCTTGCCGGTGCCGAGCTTCAGCTCGTCGAACAGGATCTCGCCGAGCTGCTTGGGCGAGCCGATGTTGAAGCTGCGGTTGGCGAGCTTGTGGACCTCCGTCTCGATCTCCGCCAGCCGGATGGCGAGGTCCTGGGACAGGCGGGCGAGTGCGGCGCGGTCCACGCGGATGCCGCAGGATTCCATATCGGCGATGACCGGGACCAGCGGGCGTTCCAGCGTCTCGTAGACGGTGACCATGCGGTCGTCGACGAGGCGCGGCTTCAGCACCCGCCACAGGCGCAGCGTGATGTCCGCGTCCTCCGCCGCGTAGGCCAGGGCCTTGTCCAGAGGCACGCGGTCGAAGGTGATCTTCGCCTTGCCGGTGCCGCAGACCTCCGCGTAGGAGATCGGGCGGTAGGCGAGGTGCAGCTCCGCCAGCTCGTCCATGCCGTGGCCGTGGGCGCCGCCCTCCAGCACGTAGGAGATCAGCATGCTGTCGTCCACCGGCGCCACGCGGACGCCGTGCCGGGCGAACAGCTGGTGGTCGAACTTGAAGTTGTGGCCGATCTTCAGGACCGACGGGTCTTCCAGAACGTCCTTCAGCGCCGCCATGACGTCGGCGACGGGGATCTGCGGCGGCGCCTCCGCCGTGTCGAAGGACAGCTCGCCCGCGGCGGCGGCCCCGGCGGCCTTGTGGGCCAGCGGGATGTAGCAGGCCAGCCCCGGCTCCGTCGCCAGCGAGATGCCGACCAGCGTCGCGGTGGCGGGCGTCAGACTGTCCGTCTCCGTGTCCACGGCCAGGATGCCGGTGGCGCGGGCGCGCTCCACCCAGGCGGCCAGCGCGCCGAGGTCCTGGACCAGCTCGTAGCGCTTCTCCACGTCGGTCGGCGGGGCGGGGCGGCTGCGCGCCTCGCCCGCGGGGGCCGGGGTCGGCGTTGCCGTCGTCGGCGCAGGGGCAGGGGAGGCACCGGCGCCGTCGGCGATGGTGCCGTCCTTGCGCATCTCCGCCTCGACCCGGCCGACGATGGTGCGGAAGCCCTGAGCCTTCAGGAAGTCGATCAGCTTCTGGTGGTCGGGCTCGCGGACGCGCAGCTCCTCCAGCGGCTTCGGCGGCGGGGCGTGGTCGTCCAGCAGGACGAGGCGGCGGGAGATCCGCGCCTGCTCCGCGTAGTCGATCAGCTTCTGCCGGCGGGCCGGCTGCTTGATCTCCCCGGCGCGCGCCAGCAGGGATTCCAGGTCGCCGTACTCGGTGATCAGCTGGGCCGCGGTCTTCACGCCGATGCCCGGCACGCCCGGCACGTTGTCCACACTGTCGCCGGCCAGAGCCTGCACGTCCACCACCTTGTCGGGGGCGACGCCGAACTTCTCGAACACCTCGTCGGGGCCGATCGGCTTGTTCTTCAGCGGGTCGAGCATCCGCACGCCCGGCCGCACCAGCTGCATCATGTCCTTGTCCGAGGACACGATGGTCACCTCGCGCCCGGCCTCAACCGCGAGGCGCGCGTAGGTGGCGATCAGGTCGTCGGCCTCGTACCCCTCCAGCTCCAGGCAGGGCAGGCAGAAGGCCTCCGTCGCCTCCCGGATCAGGGCGAACTGGGGCTTCAGTTCCTCCGGCGGCTCCGGCCGGTGGGCCTTGTAGTCGGGGTAGAAGTCGTTGCGGAAGTTCAGCCGCTTGGAGTCGAAGACCACCGCCACCGCCGAGGCCTTCAGGTCCGCCAGCAGCTTCAGCAGCATGTTGGAGAAGCCCAACACCGCGTTCACCGGCGTTCCATCCGGCCGGTTCAGCATCGGCAGGGCGTGGAAGGCCCGGAAGATGAAGCCCGACCCGTCCACGAGGTACAGGCCGCTGCCGTCCCCGGCGGGGGCGGGCGCTGGCGTGTCGGTCGCTTCGGTCGTCTGGTCGGCGGTCTTTTCGTCGGCGGTCTTTTCGTCGGCGGTCTTTTCGTCGGACATGGCGCGGTCTCTTCCCTTTGGGGCGCTACCATGGCCGAAGGCGCGCCGAGAGTCGAGGGGGCGCCGCCGGGCGGATTTCGGCGCGCGGAATGAAACACCGTGAAACGCTATGAAACATGAAACGCGGTGATGTCGCATTGGGCGGATCTCGCCCGTTTGTGACTTTGATCCTAGCGGATTTGGTGGTGGGACGCAACCGGAGCGGTGGGGAACCACAGAGACACGGAGACACAGAGATCGATGCGGAGGGGGGCCGGGTGGGGTGGTGAGCCGCTGGTGGGGGAGGGGCGGGAAAAATCCCTCTGTGTCTCCGTGTCTCTGTGGTTAATCGTCCGCGGAGCGCGTGATGCGCAAGAGATTTCACCACCAAGGCACCAAGATCAGGCGCGCTGGTCTCAAGCGCGGCGCGGGCGCCGAGGAGGTGGCGGTAATGCTTCGAAAGAGAATGACTTGATGGAGGAAAGTAACATGACTCGCGCTGCGCGTATTTATGTTTGACAGGGCAACGCTCACATTCTAGCGTGTGCATGCACAAGCATCCGTGCGCGAGTATCTGAGTATGCAAGATCCCTCACAGGGCGTGGGGGCGAAGACGAAAAGAAATGGCTGCGGCAATGACCGAACAGAGTGTGACGGTGAGCATCGCCACCTATGAGCAGCAAAAAGCACGGCTGATGGCGATGGCACGTGGCG
Organism: Azospirillum rugosum; assembly: GCF_017876155.1. Classification (GTDB taxonomy): domain Bacteria; phylum Pseudomonadota; class Alphaproteobacteria; order Azospirillales; family Azospirillaceae; genus Azospirillum; species Azospirillum rugosum. The sequence continues at coordinate 163,125 of NZ_JAGINP010000018.1, read as the reverse complement.
AGCATAAGCCCGCGCCGGGCGAGCTGAAGATCTGGTTTTCGTCAATTGAGATTTTTGGTCAGGCTCTCACCATAGAGAATGGGATTTTGTCAGAACTGATTGCGACAAAGCCAGCATTCCGGGGTGTTGCGCCATAACATGGCTTCAGGGTGGGTCACTTCCGGTCTGTCCTACGCGTTGGGTAGGGTTGGCGGAGTTCCCGTGACGGAAAATGCAACATGCTCCTTGTCGCCAAATAGGGCAATGCCATATCATGCTGAGTGACTTAATCGGATTTGACCCGCCCAAGAGCGAGAAGAACGAGCGGGAGCGCGGCTTCGGTTTTCTGTACGCCGCCCGTGTTTTTCTCGGCCCCACGATCGAGCGGGAGGATGCCCGGCGGAATTATGGGGAGGAGCGGATCATCGCCCTTGGGCGCACCGACGGGTTGGTGTTCGCCGTCGTCTACACATGGCGGACCAGTGATGACGGCGAACCGATGCGTTGGATCATTTCCGCCCGGCGGGCGGATCGGCAGGAGCGAAGAGTCTATGAAGCCTTTTTCCCTGGATGACGCGGCGAAGGCCCGAGCGACCGACATGGCGAAGGTTCGTGCCACGACCGATGAAGAGATTGCGCGCCAGATCGCCGAGGATCCCGACACCGCACCAAGTCTTGGTGGCGTCGATGTGGAACATTTCACCGTGCGCCGCCCTTATCCGGATGTGCGCTTCCTGCGCAAACAGCTAGGCTTAACCCAAGAGGAGTTCGCGCGCGACTTTGGCGTCAATGTCTGGACGTTGCGCGATTGGGAGAACCATCGTCGCGAACCGGAAGGTCCGGCGCAGACGCTGTTGAAGGTTATTGCGCAGAGCCCAGATACAGTGCGGCGAGCGGTGGCGACGGATACTGGAGTGTAGGAGTGTAGGTTGGGTGGAGCGCAAGCGAAACCCAACAGCCTTCCCATGGCAGCGTGTGTTGGGTTGCGCTGGCGCTTCACCCAACCTACGAACTGTGGGATGCTATTAGAAGTAAATGTAATTTTTCGCGAACAGTATGAAATCTTTCCCCTTCCGTTCTAACTTGTAGTCCCAATTCTCGGCTGCCTTCTGAATGTACTTTTCTGCAGATCCTGGGAGTAACTTTAACTCTCTATCAACGTCAGTATATCGGATTGCTCTACAGTTATCGTCTTCTGTCCTTGCGCCCATCCAAGATTGGATCAAAAGGATACAATCATTTTGATCGGAAATTGGCGCAAAGGCCGGTTCAGATATCGCATTCATTGCCTGCAAAGTTTGGGTCTTTAAAAGGCCGATTCGCGCAATAGCTTTCCGAATGCGATTGCAAGCGGGCCCCAAAGAAGCAACCATGTTGCCATCTTGTCGATCAGGATCGTAGGTTGCAGGTGTGAGGCCTAAGAGATCGGTTGGAAAATGAAGGTCTTCAACACCTCTCGGGACGACCATAAAGCAGCGGTCACTCCCCAATCTTCCAATAAACAAACCTAATTCAAAAACTACGTTATCTCGGACGGCATTGAGCGAACAGTCTCTAAAGTTTACGATATCGTCCGGCGAAAATATGAATAAACCGAAGTCACTGTCGTCCAGTACGTCTATCAAAGACGCCATTGCTGTTCTCGATGGAGTGAATACTCCCTGGGACCAAACTGTGGCTTCGACGTCGTGCTCCAGTGCTTCCTGAGCAGCATAAGCAATATCAAGGTTCTCAACCGAAGATGCGATGAATATCTTTGGTTTCACAGCGAACTCCTCGGAAATATGTGCTAAGCATTGAGATGGCGCGCATCTAATGTTTATTCTCGCGTTCTGGGCGATTTGCTAATTCGTAGGGACTTCCCGCTCCACATTGCTCTCCGCAACAAACCTCTCGAACGCGTCCACATCCAACGGCCGGCTGATCAGGAACCCCTGGATTCTCGTGCACCTCTGCCGGCGCAGCATTTCCGCCTGCTCCTCGGTTTCCACGCCTTCGGCGATGGTGTCGAAGCCCAGGCTGTCGGCGAGGTTTACGATGGTGCCGACGATGGCCGGGTCGGTCGCCGACTGGACGATGTCGCGGACGAAGCTGCGGTCGATCTTCAGGGTGTTGATGGGGAAGCGCTTCAGGTAGGCCAGCGAGGAATAGCCGGTGCCGAAGTCGTCGATGGACAGGCGGACGCCGATGTCCTTCAGGCCGTGCAGGATCGTCACCGCCTTTTCGATGTCGCCGATCATGGCGCCTTCGGTCAGTTCCAGTTCCAGCCGTTCGGGCGGGACGCCGGTGGATTCGACCACGTCGCGGACGAAGTTCACGAGGCGGGCGTCCTGGAACTGGCGGGGGGAGAGGTTGACGGAGACCGAGGCGATCTCCAGGCCCGACGCGATCCAGCCGGACAGGCGGCGGCAGGCGTCCCTTAGGGTCCAGGCGCCGATTTCCCAGATCAGGCCGGTTTCCTCGGCCAGCGGGATGAACTCGGCCGGGCTGACCAGGCCGCGGACCGGGTGGCGCCAGCGGATCAGGGCCTCGGCGCCGATGACCCTTCGGCTGCCGTGCTCCATCTCCACCTTGGGCTGGAAATGCAGCTCGAACTCGTCGCCGGTCACGGCGGCGCGGCGCAGGTCGCTTTCCAGACCCAGGGTGAAGCCGGTCCGCTCGCGCATGCCGTCCTCGTAGAAGACGAACTTGCACTCCGGGTTGCGCTTCGCGTGGTACATGGCGAGGTCGGCGTTGCGCAGGAGCTGGTCGGCCGTCTCCCCGTCGTCGGGGTAGAAGGCCACGCCGATGGAGGCGCCGCAGAAAAGCTCCTGGTTGTGGACGGCGAAGGGCTCGCCCATCGAATAGAGGATCTTCTCCACCAGCCGGGCGCCCGAGGCGCGGTCGGCGGCGTCCGGGGCCACGATCAGGAACTCGTCGCCGCCCAGCCGGCCCACCGTGTCCGACACCCGCGTGCAGTTGCGCAGGCGCTTGGCCACCAGCTTCAGCAGGTCGTCGCCGGCGTGGTGGCCCAGCGTGTCGTTCACCTGCTTGAAGCGGTTCAGGTCCAGGAAGGCCACCGCCACCTTGGTGCGCATGCGCTGCGCCCGGGTGATCGCCTCCTCCAGCCGTTCGCAGACCAGCCAGCGGTTGGGCAGGTCGGTCAGCCGGTCGAAGCTGGCCTGGTAGCGGATCTGGTGCTCCTGGTACTTGCGCTGGCTGATGTCGGCGAGCGTCAGCACATAGTGCTCCAGCGCCCCGCCCGGCGCGCGCACCGCGGTGACCGACAGGGAGGCGGCGAAGGCGTCGCCGGAATGGCGGAAGCTGGTCACCTCGCCCTGCCAGCGCCCGTCGCGGCGTGCCGTGCGCCAGATGTCCTCGATGAAGCTGCGCTCGTGCGAGCCCGGCGCGAAGAGCACCAGGGGGCGGTTCAGCAGCTCCTCCCGCTGGAAGCTGGTCATCACCTCGTAGGCCGGGTTGACCGCCTGCACCGTCATGTCGGGATCGACGATCAGGATGCCGTCCGCCACGCTTTCGAACACGGTGGCGAGCAGGCGGATCTTCTCCTCGTGCTGCTTGCGCTCGGTGATGTCCTGGACGGTGCCTTCGTAGTAGCGGATGCGGTTGGCGGCGTCGCGCACGCAGCGCGCGTTCTCGGCGATCCAGATGATCGAGCCGTCGCGGCGGAAGACGCGCGCCTCGAAGTTGGTGACCACGTCGCGCTCCGCCATCAGGTGGGCGAAGGCCTCGCGCTTGCCGGGATCGACGTAGAGTTGCCCGGCAATGTCCGTCAGGTTGTCGGTCAGGTCCTCCGGCGAGTGATAGCCGTATATCCGCGCCAGCGCGGGGTTCACCCGCAGGTAACGGCCGTCCACCGTGGTCTGATAAATGCCCTCGACCGCGTTCTCGAAAATACTTCTGTACTGCTCTTCCGTCTCTTGGCTCATGGATCGGGCCTCATCTGACGCAAGAGCGGCACCCTCGGGGAAAAGCATTATTCGAACTCGAACGAAGGATTTCGACTTGTGCCTCTTTGTGCGCCGCGAAAAAGTAGAAGGCGGATCGCGGCGCGCGTCAAGGCAGATCGTTTTATATTTTTCACAATTGCAATGAAAGGCCCATCGTGGCCGGTGCGGCATCGTTCCGCAGAGGGAACGAGTGGGCAAAAAGAAAGGGCCGGATCGCTCCGGCCCTGTCTCTTGGGGATCTGCGGGTACCCGGCCTCAGTGGCCGTGGGTGCCCGTCCTGGCGCCTTCCTTCAGGACGTACCGGCGCGAGCAGTAGGGGCACTCGGCGCGGCCCTCGGCGCTCAGCGTCAGGTAGACCAGCGGATGGCCCAGCGCACCGCCGCCGCCGTCGCAGCCAACGGTCAGGGTTTCCACTTCAATCGTTTCGATCGGTTGCATGGCAGACATCCTCCACTTTGACACACTCGCGCGATAACGCCATCGTTAAGATGCCCACCGAATGAGGCACGCGCGCGGGCGGGCCGGATCATACCGAACGCGCCGCACGGATCAAGTGATTGGACTCGGGTCCTTAAAGCTGGGAAGCTTCGGGGACTCTGGGCTAGACCGGAAAGGCCACGTTTCGACCCACATGGTTGCGCACGCCCCCCTCAATCCCGTCAACCTGCCGGCCCACGCCGTCGAGGTCCGCGGCCTCACCAAGACCTACCGTCCCGCCGGAAAAGCCGGCCCGAAGCTCGCGCTGAAGGGAATCGACTTGGCGATCCCGCGCGGATCGCTGTTCGGCCTGCTGGGCCCGAACGGCGCCGGGAAGTCCACCCTAATCAATATTCTGGCGGGCCTCGTCAACAAGACGGAGGGCGCCGTCTCCATCTGGGGGACGGACATCGACGCCCATCCCAGGCAAGCTCGTGCTTCGATCGGCGTGGTTCCCCAGGAACTGAACATGGACCCCTTCTTCACCCCGCGCGAGATGCTGGAGTTGCAGGCCGGCCTGTACGGCGTGCCGAAGGCGGAGCGCCGGACGGAGGAGTTGCTGGACGCCGTGGGCCTGAAGGACAAGGCCGACGCCTACGCGCGGTCGCTGTCCGGCGGCATGAAGCGCCGGCTGATGGTCGCCAAGGCCATGGTGCACAGCCCGCCCGTGCTGGTGCTGGACGAGCCCACCGCCGGCGTGGACGTGGAGCTGCGCATCCAGCTGTGGGAACACGTTCGCAAGATGAACCGCGAGGGCACCACGGTGCTGCTGACCACGCACTACCTCCAGGAGGCGGAGGAGCTGTGCGACACCATCGCGATCATCAACCACGGCGCGGTCGTCGCCTGCGAGCCGACGGCCAAGCTGCTGCGCCGCGTCGACGCCAAGGCGCTGACAATCACCGTGGACCGCGACCTGGACGCCGTGCCGGCCGCGCTGTCGGGCTTCACCGCCGAACTGGCGGGCCCGCGCCACATCGTAGTCCGCTACCAGCCGAGCCGGCAGCGGGTGGACGGCGTGCTGGCCGCGCTGGCCGCCACGGGGCTCGGCGTCATCGATCTCAGCACCGAGGAATCGGACCTGGAGGACATCTTCCTGCAGCTGACCGGCGGTGCGCACGCGCGCGGGGAGGGTGTGCATAATGCGGCTTAGGGGGCGGCTTGGCGGGCGCTTTGGGGGGAGTTTCGGGGGACGGTTCAGGGCGGGGTTATTGGTGATGGGGATGGGGCTGGTGCTGTCGGCCTGCACCGCCACCTTCCAGCCCATGGGCAACGCCATCACGCAGCCGCGCCTGACCGACCAGGCCTTCGTCGCGGCGGACGGGTTCGAGCTGCCGATGCGCGCCTGGCTGCCGGCCGACGGCCAGGTCAAGGCGGTGGTGCTGGCGCTCCACGGCTACAACGACTATTCCAACGCCTTCGAGGGCGCCGGGCGCAGCCTCGCCACCCATGGCGTCGCCACCTACGCCTATGACCAGCGCGGATTCGGCGCCACGCAGAACCGCGGCATCTGGCCCGGGACGGAAACGCTGGTCGCCGACGTGCGGGCGGCGGCCGAGCAGGTGCGCGCCCGCCACCCCGGCGCGCCGCTCTACCTGATGGGCGAGAGCATGGGCGGGGCCGTGGTGCTGACCGCCATGACCTCCCCGAACCCGCCGCGCGCCGACGGCACGATCCTGGTCGCCCCGGCCGTGTGGGGGCGCGAGACCATGGGCTTCGTCCCGCGCGCGCTGTTGTGGGTCAGCTACAACCTGATGCCGGGGATCGTGGTGCACCCGCCGAAGGACCTGAAGATCCAGGCCTCCGACAACATCGAGATGCTGCGCGCGCTGGGCCGCGACCCGCTGGTCATCAAGGGCTCCCGCGTCGACGCGCTGGAGGGGCTGACCGACCTGATGGGCGCAGCCCTGGCCGCCTGCGGCCGGATGGAGGTGCCGTCGCTGGTGCTCTACGGCGCGCACGAGGAGGTGCTGCCCAAGACGCCGGTGAACCGCGCCATCCGCGACTTCGAAGCGCACGCAGGCAACGTGGTCGCCGTCTATCCCGACGGCTGGCACATGCTGCTGCGCGACCTGAAGGGGCAGGTGGTGCTGGACGACATCGCCACCTGGATCCAGGACCCCAAGAGCCCGCTGGCCAGCGGCGCCGACCGCGGCCCGCGCGACCTGGTGGCGGCGAAGTAGGGGTGGCGGCGAAGTAGGGGGCCTCGGAAGGGAGGCGAAAAAAGTCGAAAGGAGTGTTTGCACTCCGTGAACGACTTCGCTATGGTGCGCCTCCACCACGCTGGACCCGTAGCTCAGCTGGATAGAGCGCTGCCCTCCGAAGGCAGAGGTCGTACGTTCGAATCGTATCGGGTCCGCCAAGTTTCGCAAGGGCTTAGCCGAGGCATCGGCTAGGCCCTTTTGCTTTTCCCCCCGTCTTCATCCCCGCAGTCCCGCCAAGCGGCGCCGCGACGGCCCGGATATCCCGTACGCAATTTCGTATACATCCAGTGATTGTTTTCTGGAGCATGGGGAATGCCTGAAAAGGTTGTTTCCGCCCCAACGGCCATTATCCGTGGGCACCATTGAGAAAGCAGGACCTCGATCGGATTTTGCAACCATTGGTCAAAGTCGATAGCTGATGGAGCCAAAGAAATGGCTATTCTCAATGGCGGAGCCGACGCGCTGAACGGCGGGGCGGGGGGAGTTGCTGCGGTGACGCGCGTCAGCACGGCGGCGGACGGCACGCAGGCCGACGATGGCAGCACCGGCGTGATTTCGGCGGACGGCCGCTACGTCGCCTTTTCCAGCGGCGCGAGCAATCTGGTGGCTGGCGACAGCAACGACCTGCCGGACCTGTTCTTGAGAGATTTGCAGACCGGCACCGTCACGCGGATCGAGATGCCGGCCTTCGACGACACCCAGTCGAGGCTGCTGGGGGTGGTCGGCTTCTCGGCCGACGGGAGCAAGCTGCTCTACACCAGCGTCGACCCGGTCTCGGACGCCTACAGCAGCCCGCGCACGCTCATCCACATCCGCGACGTCGCGACCGGCGCCGAAACGACCCTGAACGGCGGCACCAACAGCATCGCCAACCTCGCCCTCTCGGCCGACGGCAAGACCCTGTCCTACGTCAGCACCGGCCTTGGCATCCATCAGGCCCAGTCGACGTCGGTCGTGCTGCGCGACCTTGAGACGGGATCGTTCAACGCCTACGGCAACTCCGATTCTCCGGCCCCCTTCACGGCCACGGATCCGGTGCTGTCGTCCGACGGGAAGTTCCTCGTCTACACCAACAACGGGGCGCTGCGCCTTCTCAACCGGGAGACCAACCAGGTCGACCGGCTCGACCGGCTGCCGGACGGCTCGCTTCCCGACGGGGGCATGTCGACGGCCCAGGCCCTGTCGGCCGACGGCCGCTATCTCCTCTTCACCAGCGACGTGGCCGGCCTCGACGCGAACAATGGCGGATCGGCGGGCGTGTATGTCCGCGACCTGACGACCGGCACCACGCGCCTGGTCAGCACGGCGGTTGACGGCACTCCGGCCGACGGCACGAGCCGCGGCGTCACCTTCGGCCCGGACGGGAAGTCGGTCCTGTTCACCAGCTACGCCGGCAACCTCGTCGAGGGCGACACCAACGGTACGAAGGACGTGTTCCTGAAGGACCTCGACACCGGGGCCGTGCGGCGCGTCAGCCTCGCGGCCGACGGCAGCCAGTTGAACGCCGACGTCACCGGCGAAAGCCTGAGCGCCGACGGCACGCGGCTGCTCTTCGCCACGATGGCCGACAACGTGGTCGACGGCGACACCAACGGCTTGACCGACCTGTTCGTCGCGACGCTGAACCGGTCGTCGGACGGCAATGCCGGCACGCCGCCGGACACCACGCCCCCGGCACCCACGCCCCCGACCGACACGACCACGCCGCCGCCGGTGGACACGCGCCCTTCGACCGACATGCAGCGCGTTGTGGACGGGGTGACCGAAACCGTGAAGGCCTACGCCTACGAGGGGCCGGTCCCGACCCTGAAATGGGCCTTCATGGGGGACGGCCGCAACGAGGTCGTCAAAGGCTCGGCCGACAACGACTTCATCAACCTGCTGGGCGGCACCGACGCCGCGGACGGCGGGGCGGGCGACGACGTGCTCGACGGCGGGTCGGGGTCGAACTGGCTGGTCGGCGGCGCCGGCAACGACACCTTCTTCATCGATGGCCGCAACCCGCAAGCGACCTGGTCCACCATCATGGACCTGGAGAAGGGGGAGTGGGCGACCCTGTGGGGCTACAAGCCCGGCACGTCCAATCTGACCTGGGAGGAGATGGGCGGCGCCGATGGGAACAAGGGCGCCACGGCGCATGTGGACATCAACGGCGACGGCACCATCGACGCCAGCGTGACCTTCGCCGGCAAGGCGGTCGGGGCCATCACGGCCACGACCGGCAGCCAGGGCGACCAGAGCTACATCGCCTTCATCAACCTCTGACGCGGCAACCTCCGACGCGGCGCGTTGCGGTGCCGCCGCTTACCCCAGCGTGAAGGCGAGGTAGCGGTCGGCGCCGCTCTGGCCCGGCGTGGCGAGGACGCTGCCGGCCGTCTTGCCGGTGAAGGTGATGCTGAGGTCGATGGCGCCGTTGCCGTCGGTGTCGATGTGAGCGGTGGTGCCCTTGTAGCCCTCGGCCCCCTGCATGTCGGCCCAGGTGACGGTGGAGGTGCCCGGCGTCCAGCCCCAGGCGGTGACCCACTCCCCCTGGCCGAAGTCGGTGACGGTGGACCAGGTGGTGCCGGCGACGCGGCCATCGACGAAGAAGGTGTCGGTGCCGCCGCCGCCGGTCAGGAAGTTGGAGCCGTTGCCGCCGTCCAGCACATCGTTCCCGCCCTTGCCCTCCGCCGCGTCGTCGCCGGCCTGCAGGTTCAGGAAATCGGCCTCGTCGCTGCCGACGGCGGCCTCGCCGCCGGACTGGCCGACATACTGGTTCCTCAGCCAGGGGAGGGGCCCGGCGTAGCGGTCCATCTGGACCTCGCGGTCGCCGCTGCCGTCCTTCACCAGAAGGCGGCGGGCCGGGTCGGTGGGCGCGACGGTGAACAGCTGGGCGCGCACGGCGGAGCCGGAGGTGTCGGCGCCGGATCCGCTGCCGTCGGCCCAGGCGGCGACAACCGTCCCGTCGGGCAGCACGGCGAGGCTGGGGCTCGCCTGCGCGGTTGCGGTGGTCGTGTTGACGAGGAATTCGAGACCAACCTTCTTGCCCGCCGCCGAAAAGGTCTGGGCGCGGACCGCGCTGCCGCTGCCATCCGCGCCGGTCTGGCTGACGTCGGTCCAGGCGACGATGAAGCCTCCGCTGGGCAACGCCGCCACCGTGGGACGCGACTGCGCCCCGGCCGTGGTGCTGTTGACGAGGATGTCGGACCCGACCAGATTGCCCGCCGCGTCGAACAACTGGCCGTGGATGTCGGTGTCGCCCGCCGCCGATCCGACCTTGCCCGCGGTGGTCCAGACGGTGAGGAACCCACCGCCGGCAAGAGGCGTGACGTCCGACCAGCCGGACGTTCTGTTCGTCAGCAGGAGGTTGGCTTTGTCGTCCAGGGTGACCAGCTTGGCTATGGTGACGTCCGGACTCACCTGGACGCCGCCCGCATCAATCAACAGGCCAAAGCCCGCTCCGACCTTGGCGCCGGTGGCGTCGAACGCCTGGCCGACGATCCCGCCGGCACCCAGCGTGATGGAACTCCACGTCACGGCGAAGCCGCCGCCGGGGAGCGCCATGACGTCGGGCGCCGAGGCGTAGGGGCCTTCCGAGTTGTAGTTGAGAAATCTGGCTTTGCCGTCGCCGAGGATTATGGTTGTGAGGGGCCCGTTCCCCCCGATGAAGAACTCCGCGCCGAGCTTGGTTCCGTCGGCGGCGAACCGCTGGCCGTAGACCGCGGCGTTGACGATCCAGGTGACGACGAAGCCACCGCCGGCAAGGCCGGCGACCACTGGGGACTCCTGGCTGCCGGCCGTGGTCGTGTTGACGAGGAACTCCGCGCCGGTCTTGGCGCCGCGGGCGTCGTAGAGTTGCCCGCGCACCGCCGTGCCGCTGCTGTCGTCGGCGCTTCGGCTGCCGTCCACCCAGGTGACGACGAAGCCGCCGCCGGCCAGCGGGGCGACGGCGGGGGCGGACTGGTCGCCGCTGGTCGTGGCGTTCACCAGGAATTCCGTGCCGATGGGGCTGGCGGGCATCGCGGCGTCTCCTATGCTCGGGCGCGCCGCGCAAGGCGTTTGGCGGCACCCTCCTGTTGCACAGTGGTGGTGCACAAATCGTAAATCATTCAACCGGCGGTCCTTGGGCGCCCACCCCGTTCGGGCTTCGCAAAAAAGTGACGGGGCGATGACGATTTCGCTTGAGCGGGGGCGGCAGGGCGGCTATATCAGCGCTCCCGCGTCACCCCAAGAGACGCGGGGATGAAGTAAAAGACACGCGCTTGTGGCGGAACTGGTAGACGCGCTAGGTTCAGGTCCTAGTGGCTGAAAGGCCGTGGGGGTTCGACTCCCTCCAAGCGCACCATCTTCTCTGGTGAATACTGGAAAGATGGTCTGGAAGAGCATCGTGGGGCCATAGCTCAGCTGGGAGAGCGCTACAATGGCATTGTAGAGGTCAGGAGTTCGATCCTCCTTGGCTCCACCATCTTCCTCCCCCGGTTCAGGGGCTTCACCAAAGCGAGACGATCCAAGGCCCGGACGGCGACAGCCCCCGGGCCTTCGCTTTTTGGGCCATCGGGGCGGGTGTTCAGGGCGGGTCGAGACGGTGCAACGCCTCGTCCAGGCCGAGCACGCGTTCGACCGAGGCCGCCCACTGGGCCACGTTGGCGAGGTTGTCCACCGGCCAGGACAGCGCCGCCACCGTTTGCTGGAAGGCCTGGGCGGTCTGCATCAGCACCCCCAGCGTGATCCGCCCGGCGATGTAGCCGGGGGCGGCGACCAGGATGGGGAAGGCCGTGGACAGCACGGAATAGGCCGCGCCGAAGCTCATGACACCGGTCAGCGCGTTGGTCTGCCGGTTCCAGCCGCGGCGCACGCTGGTGAACAGCGCGGCGAGGCGGTCGCGCTCCGCCGGCTCGCCGTGCAGCGCGGCGATGGCCGGCGCGTTCTCCCGCACCTGGGCGAGGCCGAAGCGGAAGCCGGCCTCCCAGCCCTGGCGGCGCTCCACCGCGCGCACCAGCGGCCGGCCCAGCAGCATGGCCGTGCCGGCGCCCGCCGCGGCGAAGAGCAGGGCCATGACGAGCAGATAGCCGGGGATCACCAGCGTGACGCCGGCGACCTCCAGCTCCGCCGGGCCGGACAGCGCCCACAGGATGTTGGTGAAGCCGGCCAGCAGAAGCGCGCAGTAGGTGAGGGAGTGGCCGAGGTCGATGGCCAGCTCCGTGGCGATGCGGATGTCCTCCGCGATGCGGCCGTCGGGGTTGTCGAGGCCGTCGGCGAGCGCGGCCAGTCGCGCCTCCCGCCCGTCGGACAGCCAGCGGTCCAGCAGCCTCCGCGTCAGCCACGCCCGCCAGCCGAGTTGGAGCCGACGCTTTACCCGCAGGTGCGCCACCGTCACGCCGACGCTGAAGACGATGATGCCGCCGGCCGCCAGGATCATCGCCAGCAGCCGGTCCGGCGCGCGCTGCTCCAGCGCGTCGAACAGGCGCTGGCTCCACAGGTTGATCATCACCGGCACGAAGACCTGGGCCACGGTGAGGAGGAAGAGCGCGCCGGTCAGCAACCACGCCGGCCAGCCGCCCCGGCCGCGCCAATAGCCGCCGGCCAGGCCGAGGAAGCGCCGGCCGAGCCCGATCGCGGTCCTGAGGGAAACCTTCGCTGCCATGGCGCCGCGGTCTCCAGCGCCGTCCGCAAGGACGGCCGAATCTCCAGCGCCGTCCACGAGGACGGCCGAATCCGATGGTCAGTGTAGCCGGTGCGGCGAGGGTTTGCCTTGATCCAGGTTGGGATCCAGGTTGGGCTATCCGGTGGAGCCACGCCAACCCTGCGTTGAGGGTGCCGGCGGATGGTCGCGCCCCGGATGGGGCCAGGGTGCCGCGGTGCGGAAAGTGTTGGGAACCCGCCGGGAAAAACGGGGGAGCGCCCCCGGATCGGGCTTGTGCTGAGGCGATTGCGCCGCGATGATCCGCCCCCGCCCTGTGTCCGGCCCGGAGTGTCCGGGACGAACGCCGGCGGCCTGATGTTGACGAGTTGTGCGTGACGAGTTCGTGTTGATCCGGGCGGCCTGAAATCCACCATGCGCAGAGTGATCATAAAACCCCGGGCGGACTGGCGGCCGGGGCTCCGCAAATACCCGTACGGCGTCCGGGCGATGAACGCCGGGGCCTTCTGGCGCGAGGACGTCCGCTATGAGTTCACCGCCGCCCAGATCGACCTGATCGAGAGCGTCGCGGACGAGCTGCACACCATGGCGCGCGAGGCCGTGCGCGCCGTGGTGGAAGGGCGGCTGCTCGCCCAGCTCGGCATGCGCGGCGAGGTCGCTCGGCTGGTCGAGGCCTCCTGGAACGACTATTGGGCGAGCGGGCGTCTGAACGAGCGCGCCGGCCCGCTGGTCGGGCGGCTGACGCTGGCCTATGACGGGCGCGATTCGGTGCGGCTGCTGGCCTGCAACTACGACACGCCGGAAGGGCTGTTCGCCGCCTCCATCATCCAGCGCAACTGGCGCGAGGCGCTGGCCGCCGACGCCAACCAGTTCAATGGCCTGCACGAGGGGCTGGTCGAGCGGTGGGAGGAGCTGTCGGCCGGGCTGCCGGCCCGCGGCCGCGTCCACCTGACCTGCGCCACCCCCGACCCGGTGCGCGAGAGCGAGCTGGTCTATCTGGCCGCCACGGCGGCCGAGGCCGGCATCGGCACGCACCTGCTGCCCTTGCAGAGCATCGGCTGGGACGGCCGCCGCTTCGTCGACGACGAGGGGCAGCCGATGTCCTGGCTGGCCAAGATCTATCCCTGGCACGGGCTGGCCGACGACACCTTCCTGCACAGGCTGCGGTCCGGCGGGATGAGCGCCCTGTCGCCGCTGTGGTGCTGGCTGATGTCGAACCACGGGCTGCTGGCGCATCTGTGGCGGCTCTACCCCCGCCACCCGAACCTGTGCCGCGCCGGCTTCGACGCCGCCGATCTGGGGGGCGGCGACGCGGTCACCGAACGCAGCCTGTTCGGGCTGGACGACGCGGCCCAGCGCATGATCGTGCACGGGCGCGTGGTGTCGGACACGGGAAGCGACGCTTTCCCCGGCGGCCGGGTCTTCCTGGAAACGCCCTTCATCTTCGAGGAGGAAGGGGTGCACGCCGTGCTGCACGCCTGGATCGTCGGCGACAAGTGCCTGGGCATGTCGGTGCGCGAGTCGGCCGATCCGCGCGTCGGGTCGGACGCGGCGATGGTGCCGCATTTGTTTCGGGGGTAGGGGGCGCCCCCTCAAGCATTTGCCCCCTCAAGCTTTCGCCCCCTCAAGCTTTTGCCCCCTCCCTAACCCTCCCCCGCTTCGCGGTGGAGGGGATCTCTCCCTCTCCCGCGAAGCGGGGGAGGGAAGGGGCCCACGCGCAGCGTGGGAAGGGAGGGGGCAAGCGGTGCGGAGAGGTTAACGCCCACGCCCCGGCGCGAACGGGTTCTGCAGCGGCGAGCCGAAGGCTTCCTTGCGGGCTTCGCGCCAGGCGATGTCGTTGCCGACCCCGGTGTTGGTGCTGGACACCGACACGACCTGGCTCTGGTGCCGCAGCCAGCCGCGCAGCTTCTCCTCGAAGCGGCTTGCCTCCTGCGGGTCGGCGACATCCAGTTCCATGGTGACGTTCAATTCGGTTTTCATGGTCGTTCCTCCCTTGGGACCTCGACGGTCATGAAACAGCCGGGAGGGGCGCTGGTGCCAAAAAAGAAAAGGGCGGGGGAACCCCCCGCCCTTGATGATTCGGCCGTTCGGAAGCGGTCTGCCGCGCTCACTTCCCTTCGGGCTTGGCCGGCTTCGGCGTCTTGGCGATGCTGGCGATCTGCTTCTGCAGCTCGTCGATCTGCTTCTGCAGTTCGTCGAAGGTGTGGCCGCCGGCGCTGGTCGCGGGGGCGGGAACCGGGGCCGTGGTGGCGGGCTTCGGCGGCTGGGGCGACTCCTGCCCCTCCTCGTTGCCACCGAAAGGCGAGAACATGCGCATCGCCCGCTCGAACATCGCGAAGTTCTGCTTGCTCACCTCGTCCAGGCGGCCGAACGGGAACATGCCGCCCAAGGTGTTCTGGAAGTAGTCGCGCATCTGTTCCTGGTTCCGTGCGAAAGACTGCATCGAATATTCCAGGTAGCGCGGCACCATCCACTGCATGTTGTCGCCGTAGAAGCCGATCAACTGGCGCAGGAAGCTGATGGGCAGCAGGTTCTGGCCCTTGCTCTCCTCCTCCACGATGATCTGCGTCAGGACGGAGCGGGTAATATCCTCCCCCGTCTTGGCGTCATAGACCACAAAGTCAAGCCCGTCCTTGACCATTTGGCAGAGATGGTCCAGCGTGACGTAGCTGCTGGTCGCGGTGTTGTAGAGCCGCCGGTTGGCGTACTTCTTGATCGTGATCGGAGCGGACTTCTGGTCTTCCTTGTCGGCCATCGCGGTTTCTTTCAAGAAGGGGCACTCGGCAGGGCTGTTCAAGATATAAGCACTACTCGAAGCCATGCACGCTGTCCAGTGCTGTGCCGCAGCGCTGCGAGGGGCGGCCGTGCGGCGGCGCGGAAAGGCCCGGCTTTGCGGAAATCGCGACATTTTCGTACGGATCGACGCGCCTCTGGCAAAGAAGGCTAGGGGCGACCTATACTGCCGTCCATGGCCGAATCGTCCGACTCCGACATCCCGTCCCTGGAAACGCTCGCGCAACGGTACCTCGACCTGTGGCAGGAACAATGGGCGGCCTGTGCCGCGGATCCCGAGGTGGCGGACACCATGGCGCGCGCCGTCCAGATGATGGCGCAAGGCGCCGGGGCCATGGCGCCCTTCCTGTTCGGCCCCGCCGGATTCACCTTCGCCACTCCGCCGGGCCGCGGCTGGAACCCGACGCCGGCACCCTCTGCGGATGGAGCATCACGTGAGCGCGGCGGGGACCGGGACGCCGGACGCGCGCCCCAGGCTGCGGACGGGGCCGCGACCGCTGGCGCTGCATCTGGCGACGGTGGCGTCGTCGTTGCTCAGCTCCTCGGCCGCATTGCCGCACTTGAGGAACGGATCGCTGCCATGGAAGCCGCATCTGCGCGACCGGGCGGAGGATCTGCGCCGCCAGATCGCCCGGACCGACGCCGACGCCCTCGCCGGAGCGGTTGACCGCGCGGTCCGCCGCCAGCTCGACCTCGCGCTCACGGGGATCGAGCGCTACCGCCACCATCCCTACCGCCGCGACCTGCCCGACCCGCCGGTGATCTGGACGGAGGGTGCGTCGCGCCTGCTCGATTATGGGGCGTTGGGAAGCGGCTCCGGCACGCCGGTGCTGTTCGTGCCGTCGCTGGTCAACCGTCATTACATATTGGATCTGTCGGAGCGCAAAAGCCTGATGCGCTGGCTGGCCGGGCAGGGCCTGCGGCCCTTCCTGATCGACTGGGGCACCCCCGGCCCGCTGGAGCGGCGCTTCACGCTGACCGACTACATCGCCGGGCGGCTGGAGCGCGCGTTGGCCGCGGCGGTGGAGGCGACCGGGCGGCCGGTGCCGGTGGTCGGCTATTGCATGGGCGGGCTGCTCGCCGCGGCGCTGGCGCAACGCCGGCCGAAGGAGGTGGCGGGGCTGGTGCTGATGGCCACGCCCTGGGACTTCCACGCGGAGGACGCAAGCTTGGCCCGCCGGGCCGCCGCCTTCTTCCAGCCCTTCGGGCCGATGATCGAGGCCTGGGGCGACCTGCCGGTGGACGCGCTGCAGGCGCTGTTCGCCCAGCTCGACCCGCTGCTGGCGCTGAAGAAATTCTCGCAGTTCGCACGCATGGACCCGGACAGCCGCGCCGCGCTGGCCTTCGTCGCGCTGGAGGATTGGCTGAACGACGGGGTGCCGCTGGTCGCCGCCGTGGCCCGCGACACGCTGGCCGGCTGGTACGGGCGCAACGACACCGCGGGCGGGAACTGGCTGGTCGCCGGGGAGCCGGTGGAGCCCGCGCGCATCAAAGTTCCCACGCTGGCGCTGATTCCCGAACGCGACCGGATCGTTCCGCCCCAATCCGCGGCGGCGCTCGCAAGAACAATAGCTAGGGCTCAAATGATTAGCCCACCGCTCGGCCATATTGGCATGGTGGTCAGCGCCGGCGCGGAAACAGGCGTATGGCGTCCCCTGGCCGATTGGCTTACTGCGGCAGGATAACCGCAGCCAGAGAGGTGTCTTGCGTTGCGCAAAAGACCCGCATAAAGTTTTTTCGCACTCCCAGCGTCACTCAATACGAAAATAAAACTGTCAAATTCGAGGAGCGTCAACATGACCGAGGTCGTCATCGCCGGTGCAGCGCGTACCCCCATCGGCAGCTTCAACGGGGCGCTCAGCTCCGTGCCCGCCCATTATCTGGGAGAGGTCGCCATCCGTGAAGCGCTGAGCCGCGCCAAGACCGAGGCCGCCGAGGTGACGGAAGTGATCCTGGGCCAGATCCTGACCGCCGGTCAGGGCCAGAACCCGGCCCGTCAGGCCGCCGTCAACGCCGGCATCCCGGCCGAGGCGACCGCCTTCGGCATCAACCAGCTCTGCGGCTCGGGCCTGCGCTCGGTCGCGCTCGGCTACCAGGCCATCCTGAACGGCGACGCCGACGTCATCGTCGCCGGCGGCCAGGAGAGCATGAGCCAGGCCCCGCACGTCATGCACCTGCGCAACGGCGTGAAGATGGGCTCGGCCGAGATGCTCGACACCATGCTGAAGGACGGCCTGTGGGACGCCTTCCACGGCTACCACATGGGCAACACGGCGGAGAACGTCGCCCAGAAGTGGCAGCTGACCCGCGATGAGCAGGACGCTTTCGCCGCCGCGTCGCAGCAGAAGGCCGAGGCCGCGCAGAAGGCCGGCCGTTTCAAGGACGAGATCATCCCGGTCACCATCAAGGGCCGCAAGGGTGACGTCATCGTCGGCGACGACGAGTATCCGAAGCACGGCACCACCATCGAGACGCTGGCCAAGCTGCGCGCCGCCTTCGCCAAGGACGGCACGGTGACCGCCGGCAACGCGTCGGGCATCAACGACGGCGCCGCCGCGCTGGTGCTGATGAGCGCCGACAACGCCGCCAAGCGCGGCGTCGCCCCGCTGGCCCGCATCGTGTCCTGGGCGACCGCCGGCGTCGACCCGGCGATCATGGGCACCGGCCCGATCCCGGCCTCCCGCCTCGCGCTGAAGAAGGCCGGCTGGACCGTCGACGACCTCGACCTGATCGAGGCGAACGAGGCCTTCGCCGCCCAGGCGCTGGCCGTCAACAAGGACCTGGGCTGGGACACGTCCAAGGTGAACGTCAACGGCGGCGCCATCGCGCTCGGCCACCCGGTCGGCGCGTCGGGCGCCCGCGTCCTGACCACCCTGCTGTTCGAGATGCAGAAGCGCGACGCCAAGCGCGGCCTCGCCACCTTGTGCATCGGCGGCGGCATGGGCATCGCCCTCTGCGTCGAGCGGGGCTGATGAGTAAGACGGGCCGTTCCCCTCGGGGTGCGGCCCGTTTCGTATGAGCGTGCATACAGAAACTTAAAACGAATCCACGTCAACGCTTTGGGGGAGGAGCCAATGGCTCGAGTTGCAGTCGTCACGGGTGGAACGCGTGGTATCGGTGAGGCCATCTCCGTCGCGCTGAAGAACGCCGGTTACACGGTCGCCGCCAACTACGCCGGGAACGACGAAAAGGCGAAGGAGTTCTCCGCCCGCACCGGGATCGCCGTCTACAAGTTCGACGTGTCGGACTTCGACGCGGTGAAGGAGGGCATCGCCAAGATCACGGCCGAGCTGGGCCCGGTCGACGTGGTGGTCAACAACGCGGGCATCACCCGCGACGGCGTGCTGCAGCGCATGACGCCGCAGCAGTGGAACGACGTCATCGCGACCAACCTGACCTCCTGCTTCAACCTGTGCCGCAACGTCATCGACGGCATGCGCGAGCGCGGCTTCGGCCGCATCGTCAACATCGGCTCGGTGAACGGCCAGGCCGGCCAGTACGGGCAGGTGAACTACGCCGCCGCCAAGTCGGGCATCCACGGCTTCACCAAGGCGCTGGCCCAGGAAGGCGCGGCCAAGGGCATCACCGTGAACGCGATCGCGCCGGGCTACATCGACACCGACATGGTCCGCGCCGTGCCGCCGAACGTGCTGGAGAAGATTGTCGCCCGCATCCCGGTCGGCCGCCTCGGCAAGGCCGAGGAGATCGCCCGCGGCGTGCTGTTCCTGGTCGGCGACGACGCCGGTTTCATCACCGGCTCGACGCTGTCCATCAACGGTGGCCAGCACATGTACTGATGTGATCGTTTCCCCCCGGCTTTGGGCTGGGGGATTTCTGCCGAGCGACACTCGCCTTTGCCCCTCTCCCACGCCCGTGGGGGAGGGGTTTTTCTTTGGGGGTGGGACGGGGCTTCGTAGGTTGGGTGGAGGCGCAGCCGGAACCCAACGTCGTCGCGATGCGGAGTGTGTTGGGTTGCGCTTCGCTCCACCCAACCTACGATCTACGGCCGTGCAGAAAAACGAAAACCCCCGCTCGCGAGGGGCGGGGGTTTTCTGCGGATTGTCTCAAGACGTCCGCAATGGTTGAGCCGTCTCAACGGCAATGTTCAGAACTGTGTGGCCGAACGGGTCGGCTTCCTCAAGTAAGCGCAGGTGGACTCATGATCAGTTCACCCTCCTGGCTACGGAACATTTGCAGAGCTGAGAAGCTGGCCTTTGAGCCAACTTTCCGCGGGGTCATCCGCGTCTTCACCTCAACCAGTGTTGCTCTGAGGAATAGCCTGCTCCTCCTCGCGGGGGTTGTCAATACCCGTTCTGTTGTCGTGTTTCCGCTTGATGACGGTTCCGTGACATCACTTGAACTGGAAGCCGACCGGCCGCTTGTCGTCCAGCGACACCACGGCGCAGCCGCCCAGCACCGGGCCGACGGGAAGCTCGCCATAGGCGGTGACGGCACCCTCGCGCTTCAGTCGGCCGACGAAGCCGTCGCCCTCGGCGCGGACGACCCAGGCGAAGGGGATCCAGGTCTGGCGCAGCGGCTCGCCACCCGCGCGGATCACCGCGGCGAAGGCCTCGCCGGTGGGCGTGGAGGGCGGGAAGACGGCGAGCACCGTGCCGCCGGCCTCCTCCTCCAACGCGGCTTGCTTCAGGGAGACGCCCATCACCGCCGTCCAGGCGGCCAGCACCAGCGCGCCGAGCGCCAGCGCGAAGCCGTGGCCGAAGCTGGGAGAGGAGGGGGCGGCGGGCGTCATGGGCGGTGGCTCTCCGGGATCAGGCCTTGGCCTGCTGCGCGGTCAGGGACGACGGGGCGGGCTTCTCGGCGATCGGCCAGTTGACCGCGGCGGACGCCAGCGCCAGCACCACGCTGGCCCACCAGACCACGTCGTAGGACCCCGTGCGCTCGAACAGCACGCCGCCCAACCACACGCCGAGGAAGCCGCCGATCTGGTGGCTGAGGAAAGCGAATCCGTAGAGCATGCCGAGGTAGCGCGTGCCGAACATCAGCGCGACGAGGCCGGAGGTCGGCGGCACCGTGGACAGCCACAGCAGGCCCATCGCCGCGGAATAGACGACCACCGTCGCCGGCGTGACCGGCATCAGGATGAAGATCGCCGTGCAAATGCCGCGCAGCGCGTAGTTGGCGCAGAGCAGGTACCGCTTGCTCATCCGCCCGCCCAGCACGCCGGACGCGTAGGAGCCGATGACGTTGAACAGCCCGATCAGGCCCATGGCCCAGGACGCCAGACTGGGGCTGATGCCGGCGCCCATGAGGTAGGGCGGGAGGTGCGTGGTGATGAAGGCCAGCTGGAAGCCGCAGACGAAGAAGCCGGTGACCAGCAGCACGTAGCTGCGGTGCCGGAACGCCTGCCGGATCATCGCGGCGAATCCGATGTCGGCCCCAGTGACCACCGGCGCGTTCCGCCCCCCGCCGGCCCCGGCGAAAGAGGCGGCGAAGACCGGGATCAGCATCATGGTCGCGCCGAACAGCACCAGCGCCGTCTGCCAGCCGTAGGCGGCGATGAAGGCCTGTCCCATCGGCGCGAACAGCGTCTGGCCCAGCGATCCGGCCGCGGTGGCGATGCCCATCGACCAGGACCGCTTCTCCGGCGGGACGATGCGGCTGAAGCCGGCGATGACGATGCCGAAGGACGCCCCGGCCAGCCCGATGCCGATCAGCAGGCCGGCGCTGAGGTGCAGCAGCAATTGGCTGTCGGCCACCGACATCAGGGCGAGGCCGGCCGCGTAGAAGACACCGCTGATCCCCAGCACCAGCGCCGGTCCGTAGCGGTCGGCCAGCGCGCCGGCAATCGGCGTGCCGATGCCCCACAGGAGATTTTGCAGCGCGATGGACAGCGCGAAGACGTCGCGGCCCCAGCCGTTCGCCTCCGACAGGGGCTTGATGAACAGGCCCATGCTGGAGCGCGGGCCGAAGGCCAGCATGGCGATCAGGCACCCGCAGGCGATGACGAATCCCGGCGTCTGCCAGGACCGCTGTGTGGCGGCCGGTGTGGCGACCGGGCCCGGCTGGTTGCTGCTGCTCACGGAGTCTCTCCCTCTGCCCGTGCCGGCTCTTGTCCAGGTTGGAGAGCCTGACGATTGGTCACGACACCATAGGGCGGGGCAGGCTTTTCATCAAATTCATAACGGGAAACAAGGTTATTCAGCGGCGGAATGAAGCACCGGCAGGGAAGGCGACGGGAAGCGGGACGGCAGTTCGGCGCGCAGGCTGTCCTCCAGCGCGTCGAAGACGGGGCCGATGCGGCCGGTGAAGCGGGCGCGGACCAGCCAGACGGCGACGGTCAGGTCGAAGTCGGGGACGTTCACCGTGCTGATCGGGGTGGCGCGGGTGACCGGCGCGATCAGGCGCAGCGGGGCGAGCCCATATCCGACACCGCGCGCCACCAGCGACACCAGCAGCGACTGGTCGAAGGCCTCCACCGCGATGTTCAGCGGCAACCCGTGCCGGGCCAGCAGTTCCGTCAGCGAGGTGCGATACCGGCAGCCGTCCGGCTGCAGCACCCAGCCCAGCGCGTTCATGTCGTGGATCGTTGGATCGCGGCGCCCGGGCGGGGCGATGATGCTCACCGGCTCCCGCCCGACGCAGGTGGCCGCGAGATCCTCGGGCGGAACCTGCCCCTCGTACAGAAGGACCACCGCGCCGTCGAGCGTGCCGTTGCGGACCTGCTCCATCAGCGGGGTGCTCCAGTCCGAATGCAGCCGGACCGTCAGGTCGGGGAAGGCGGCCCGCAGCGTGTCCAGCGGCTGGTGCGCGGTCAGCGTGGTCAGCACATGGGCGACGCCGAGGCGCAGCAACCCGCGGGGCCGGGTGACCGCGGCGAAGGCGTCGGACAGATCGTCGGTCGCCTGCAACACGCGGCGCGCGTGGGCCAGCGCCTGCTCCCCGTCGCGGGTGAGGACGAGCGGCTTGGTCTGGCGGTCGAACAGGGCGACGCCCAGCTCCGCCTCCAGCCGCTGGATCAGGCGCGACACCGCCGACTGAGTCAGCCCCAGCCGGTTGCCGGCCTCCTGCACCGACTGCGCCTCGGCCACGGCCACGAAGGTGCGGATCTCGTTCAGCTTCATGGGGCGAGTTTCATGGGATGAGGTCCTGCGTCTTGTCCCCTGGCGTCCGACTGTCCGCCTGGGTTAGCGTCGGGGTCAAGCACAACGAGGGATCCCCATGGCCGACACACCCACTGCCGCTCCGGACGACCGTTCCAGCCGCGAATATCCGGACCGCCCCTGGGTGGGGGTGGGCGTTATCGTCTGGCGTGGGGAGCGCGTGCTGCTGATCCGCCGGGGACGGCCGCCGCGGATGGGGCAGTGGAGCTTGCCGGGCGGGGCGCAGGCGGTTGGAGAGACGGTGTTCGAGACCGCCGTGCGCGAGGCGCTGGAGGAAACCGGCCTGCATGTGGTGCCGACGGAGGTCGTCACGGTGGTGGATGCCATGACGCTCGACGATGCCGGCGCGGTGCAGTTCCACTACACCCTGGTGGAGGTCGCCGCGGACAGCCCGGAGGGCGAGCCGGTCTGCGCCGACGACGCGCTGGAGGCGCGCTGGGTCACGGTGGACGAGGCCGCCGAACTGACGGAGTGGGACGAGACGGAGCGCGTCATCCGCCTGTCGGCGTCGCGTCGCGATGCTGGATGAAGTCCGGAATCTCGTCTTCCGGCAGGGGCTTCGCCAGCAGATAGCCCTGGATGCGGTCGCAGCGATAGGCGCGCAGGAACAGTAGCTGGTCGTTGGTCTCCACCCCCTCGGCGATCACCTGCATGCCCAGCGCGTGGGCCATGTCGATGATCGCGCGGACGATGGCCGCGGCGTCGCGGTCGTCCACCATCGCCTGGGTGAAGTGCTTGTCGATCTTCAGCGCCTCCACCGGCACGCGGCGCAGCAGCGACAGCGAGGAATAGCCGGTCCCGAAATCGTCCAGCACCAGCCGCACCCCGGCGCCGCGCAGCCGGGTCAGCACCTCACGCGAGGAGTCGCTGTGCTCGAACAGGGCGGTTTCGGTCAGTTCCAGCTTCAGGTTGGCGGCGGGCAGGCCGGTTTCGGCCAGGATGCCGAGCACGGTGCGGGCCAGGCCCGGGTCGTCGAGTTGGCGCGCCGACAGGTTGACCGCCACCGGCAGGTCGGCGATGCCGTCGTGCATCCAGCGCGCCGCCGTCTGGCAGGCGCGGCGCAGCGACCATTCGCCCAGAAGGTGGATGGCGTCGCTGGTCTCCGCCATGGGAATGAAAACGTCGGGCGGGATGACCGTGCCGTCGTCCAGGCGCCAGCGCGACAGTGCCTCGAACCCGGTCAGGCGGCCGGTCTCGACGTCGGCCTGCGGCTGGTAGGCGAGGCGAAGCTCGTTCCGCTCGATGGCCTCGCGGATGCGGTCGGTGAAGGTTCCCGGAGTGCCGATCGGCGCAAGGGTGGGCTCCGTGGGCCGGTTCAGGCCCGGTTCGGTGCCCGTGTCGCTGAACGCCTTCTGGTTCACCGCCATACCCCCTCCAGTTCAACACCCCGGCCTTAACAGTCGAAGACCGGTTTGTTAACCATATTTCAAGGGTAGTTAAGCGGTTTTTCCGTGGTTACGAAAGGGTTAACGACCTGTGCTGTGGTGATAAGAATGGGGCGGGGCGATTGAGGGCTTGGGTGCGGCGGATTGGCAACGGGGAGGGGAGTGGTTGCGTTGGGCCCCCTCCCTGACCCTCCCCCATCTTCGACGGGGGAGGGGACGTTGATGGTTAGACGTTGAAGCGGAAGTGGAAGATGTCGCCGTCGTGGACGACGTATTCCTTGCCTTCCTGGCGCATCTTGCCGTTGTCCTTGGCACCCTGCTCGCCGCCCAGCGTGACGTAGCTGTCGAAATCGATGGTCTCGGCGCGGATGAAGCCGCGCTCGAAGTCGGTGTGGATCACGCCGGCCGCTTCCGGGGCCTTGGCGCCGCGGCGCACGGTCCAGGCGCGGGCCTCCTTCGGGCCGACGGTGAAGAAGGTGATCAGGTCCAGCAGCTGGAAGCCGGCGCGGATCAGCTTGTTCAGGCCGGTTTCCTCCAGGCCCAGGGACTCCAGGAACTCCGTCTTCTCCGCGGCGTCGGACAGCTGGGCGACCTCGGCCTCGATGGCGGCGGAGATGACGACCATGCCGGCGTTCTCGGCCTTGGCCTTCTCGGCGACCTTGGCGGTCAGGCTGTTGCCGGTGGCGGCCGAGGCCTCCTCCACGTTGCAGACGTAGAGGACGGGCTTCGCGGTCAGCAGCATGAATTGCTTGAAGACCGGCTTCTCCTCCTCGCTGACCTCGACGACGCGGGCCGGCTTGCCGTCCTGGAGGACCTTCAGGGCGCGCTCCATCAGGTCGGCCTTGATCTTGCTGTCCTTGTCGCCGCCCTTGGCCTTCTTCTGGAGGCTGGTGAGCTGGCGCTCCAGGCTTTCCATGTCGGCGAGCATCAGCTCGGTCTCGACCACCTCGGCGTCGCGCAGGGGATCGACGTTGCCTTCCACGTGGGTAACGTCGTCGTCCTCGAAGCAGCGCAGGACGTGGACGATGGCGTCCACCTCGCGGATGTTGGCGAGGAACTGGTTGCCGAGCCCTTCGCCCTTGGAGGCGCCGCGGATCAGGCCGGCGATGTCCACGAACTCCAGCTGGGTCGGGATGATCTTCTGCGACTTGGCAATGGCCGCCAGCTTGTCCAGCCGCGGGTCGGGAACGCCGACGCGGCCGACGTTCGGCTCCTTGGTGCAGAAGGGGAAGTTGGCCGCCTCGGCCGCCTGGGTGGCGGTCAGCGCGTTGAACAGGGTCGACTTGCCGACGTTCGGCAGGCCGACGATGCCGCAGTTGAAGCCCATGGGGGTGCTCGCCGTCGGAAAAGTCAGGAATTGGGGCGCTTTATCCTACGTGGGGGACGAAAGCGCAAACGGGAAGTGGGGGAGGGGTGGCCCGCTACTTCCCCGGGCCGGTCGCGAGCGCCACCTTGCTCATGAACTTTTCGGCCTCGCCCTTCACGACCAGGGGGAAGTTGTCGGCGACGGCGTCGATCAGCGGGTCGAGCCAGGTCTGGTCGGCCTTGGCGAAGTCGTGCAGGACGTAGCCGCTGACCAGATCCTTGTTGCCGGGGTGGCCGATGCCGAGCCGGATGCGCCAGTAGTCCTTGCCGATGTGGCTGTCGATGGAGCGCAGGCCGTTGTGCCCGCCGTGGCCGCCGCCCTTCTTGACGCGGATCTTGCCGGGGGGCAGGTCAAGCTCGTCATGGATGACGACGACGTTCTCGGGCTTCAGCTTGAAGAATTGCAGGGCGGCGACGACCGACTGGCCGGACACGTTCATGAAGGTCAGCGGCTCCAGCGCCAGGATCTTGTCGCCGGCCACCGTGCCGTCCGCGGTCTGGCCCTGGAAGCGCTTGCGCCAGGGGCTGAAGCCGTGGCGGCGCGCGATCTCCTCGACCGCCATGAAGCCGATGTTGTGCCGGTTGCGCGCGTACTCCGCGCCGGGGTTGCCCAATCCCACCAGCAGCAGCATGGCGAAAACTCCCTATCCTACAAACGAAACAGGGGGCCGAAGCCCCCTGTCGCAACCAGTGCCGATTCCCGCGTTAGGAAGCGGCGGCCTCCTCGGCGCCCTCGGACTTCAGGCCCGACGGAGCGACGATGGTGGCGATCGTGAAATCGCGGTCGGTGATCGTCGAGGTGACGCCTTCCGGCAGCTTCACCGCGGAGATGTGGATCGAATCGCCGACGTCGAAGCCCTCGCAGGAGATCGTGATGTGCTCCGGGATGTTGCCGGCGGAGACGGACACGTCCAGCTCGTGGCGGACGACGTTCAGCACGCCGCCGCGCTTCAGGCCCGGGGACTTGTCCTGGTCGACGAACTCGACCGGAACCTGGACGTGGGTGCGGGTCTCGGCCGACACGCGCAGGAAGTCCACGTGCAGCGGGACGTCGGTCACCGGGTGGAACTGCACGTCGCGCGGCAGAACGCGGTGGGTGGCGCCGTCGACCGTGATGTCGAACAGGTGCGTGAAGAAGCCCGGCTGGTGCAGGACACGCGTGAACGTGAACTTCTCCAGCGAAATCATAACGGGGGCCTGCTTGTCACCGTAGATCACGGCCGGAATGCGGCCATCACGACGGGTCTGGCGGGCGGTCCCCTTGCCGGCCCGGTCGCGCGTTTCGGCGCTGAGCGGAACGATCTGAGTCATAGGAATGCTCCTCGAACGGAAAAAAGCGCCAGCCTCCAGGGGTGCTGACGCGTGGGCGCGGTGATTAAGCCATGCGGGGGCCGGCGTCAAGCGCGGAGTGGCCGGTCGGTGGCCGGCGGCGCGGCTTCCGGAACAACGCGCACGCCCGCAAACGAAAACGGAGCAGCCGGGGCCGCTCCGTTCGTTCGTCGCAGAATAAGTTGGCTGCCGTTACGAGAACAGGCTCGACACCGAGCGTTCTTCGCTGATGCGGGTGATGGCGTCGGCGAGCAGCGGGGCGATGGTCAGCTGGCGGATGTTGCGCGACACGCGGACCGCTTCGGTCGCCTGGATGCTGTCGGTGGTGACCAGCTGCTCCAGCGGGGAGACGGCCACGCGGGCGACGGCGCCGCCGGACAGGACGCCGTGGGTGCAGTAGGCGTGAACCGACTTCGCACCCGCGTCCATCAGCGCGACCGCGGCGTTGCACAGCGTGCCGCCCGAGTCGACGATGTCGTCCAGCAGGATGCAGCGGCGGTTCTTCACGTCGCCGATGATGTTCATCACCTCCGACACGCCGGCGCGCTCGCGCCGCTTGTCGATGATGGCGAGGTCGGCGTCCAGACGCTTGGCCAGCGAGCGGGCGCGCACCACGCCGCCGACGTCCGGCGACACCATCGTCACCTCGCCGATGTCCTCGAAGGTCGCGCGGATGTCCTTCTCAAACACCGGGGCGGCCATCAGGTTGTCGGTCGGGATGTCGAAGAAGCCCTGGATCTGGCCGGCGTGCAGGTCCATCGTCAGAACGCGGTTGGCGCCGGCCTGGGTGATCAGGTTGGCGACCAGCTTGGCCGAGATGGGCGTGCGGGGGCCGGTCTTCCGGTCCTGGCGCGCGTAGCCGTAGTAGGGGAGGACCGCCGTGATGCGCCGGGCCGACCCGCGACGCAGGGCGTCGATGGTGACCAGCAGCTCCATCAGGTTGTCGTTGGCCGGGAACGACGTCGACTGGACCACGAACACGTCTTCGCCGCGCACGTTCTCCAGGATTTCGACGAACACCTCCATGTCGGAAAACCGGCGGATGCTCGCTTTGGTCAGCGGCACGCCGAGACAGGTGGAGATGGCCTCGGCCAGCGGACGGTTGCTGTTGCCGGCAAGCACCTTCATCGCAGTCGGCTCTCTCTGCAGGGAAAAGGTTTCAGGGCGCGCGTCGGAGTAGACCCGACGTCGCCCCTTGAAAACGCGGCGGACCATAACAAAGGGGCGTGCCTATGTAAACGTTCCATGACGGACGCTCCAAGAGGTCGCAGAAGTCCGGCCCTGCGCGTTCCGCATGGCGGAAGCGTCACCGTACGGCGAATTTGGCAAGGTGTGGTTTCAGGCGCATGTCGGCCTTCGCGAAATGGTCGAAGAACCAGAATTGCAGCAGCTCGTCCGCCTTGCTCTTGGTGTAGGCGTAGGTGAAAACCGACTCGCGCGCCTCCACCTGGTCGATGATCTCGTCGAGCAGGCCCGCCAGCCGGCGGTGCTGCGCCCGGTGCTCCTCGATCTGCGGGTAGCGGATGGAGGCCTGGATCCGCTCCTCCCGCAGGAAATGGCGGGACGACACGTTGCGCAGTTCCTCCAGCA
This sequence comes from Azospirillum rugosum, assembly GCF_017876155.1. Classification (GTDB taxonomy): domain Bacteria; phylum Pseudomonadota; class Alphaproteobacteria; order Azospirillales; family Azospirillaceae; genus Azospirillum; species Azospirillum rugosum. Next base: position 135,315 of record NZ_JAGINP010000018.1, on the reverse strand, counting down.
GGGCCAGGGCGTGGTCGCGCTTCGCCTCCTCGCCGGGGAGGTCGACGAACTGGCGGATCAGTTCGTGCTGGAGCCGGTGGTCGGTGTCGAGGCCCCCGTTGTCGAGAACCATTTCGTCGCGCCAGTCGAGCTGCATCCCGGCCTCCCTTGCGAAACGTGTTCACGCAGGAGTCGATCTTACCCCATATGGGTTGGATCGCAATCAATCAGTGGTTCGAACTGATGAGGGCGGGAACGGCGGTGGTGCCGCTCCCGCCCCACCTCCGTCCTCGACTCGTCCCAACGGATCAGCCCTGGAGGACGATGGCCGACAGGCCGCGGCCGTAGTCCGTCTCGCCACGCAGGCAGGAGCGGCGGTAGCTGAAGAAGCGGTCCTCCTCCACCACCGTGTCGTTGGGGCAGCGCTGGATCACCTCGACCCCGGCGTCGCCCAGCCGGCGCGCGACGTAGCCGACGAGGTCGAACAGGAAATGGCCGGGCTTGCGCGCCGGCGCGAAATAGTCGCGGTTGCGCGCGTCCTCCTCCAGGAAGGGGCCGGGGAATTCCGGCCCGACCTCGTAGGAGCGCTGGGCGATGCAGGGGCCGATCGCCGCGACGATGCGGCCGGGCTTGGCGCCCAGCTCCACCATGCGGGCGACGGTCGCCTCCAGCACGCCCCCCTTGGCGCCCTTCCAGCCGGAATGGGCGGCGCCGATCACCCGGGATTTCTCGTCGGCGAACAGCACCGGGGCGCAGTCGGCCGACAGGATGCCGAGCGCGATGCCCGGCCGGTTCGTCGCCATGGCGTCGGCCTTGGGCGCGTTCTCCGGCCGCCACGGCTCGGTGACGACCACGCAGGTCGGGCTGTGCACCTGGTAGCAGGTGACGAGCCGGTCCGGCGTCACGTCCAGCCGGGCGGCTGCGCGGGCGCGGTTCTCCGCCACGGCGGCCGGCGCGTCGCCGGACCCGAACCCGACGTTGAGCGATGCGTAGAGCCCCGTGGAAACCCCGCCCGTGCGGGTGAAGAAGGCGTGTCGGATGTGGGTGATGTCGTTCAGCGCGCCAAGCGTGATCACAGACCCGTCCCTTTGCTGTGCCGGTCTCGTTGTTATGGGGCCTCGAAACCGGCCGGGGCCCCCAGTCCGGGGGTGGCGAGCGCGAGGACCTTGAACAGGGTGCCCATTTGATCGTGGCAGATCAAGCGGTTGAGTGACGAATCAATGTCGCCGGCCTGCTTCGCCGTGGCGTTGCGCTTCAGCGCGCTTGCCCGCGGATGGATGCCGAGGCGGACCAGCCAGTCGCCCTGGTCCACCGGGCCGAAGCTTTCGGCACCGCCGTCCCGCGCGGCGGCGGCGATGGCGGCGAAGTCCACATGCGCGGTCAGGTCGGCCTCCCCGGGCGCCTCCAGCACGGGCGCGTAGGCGTGCCGGCGCAGGGCCTGGAGCGTGTCGCCCACCGCGGGGCCGTGGCTGTAGCCGTAGTCGATGACCAGGGCGGCGCCGGGCTGGGCGGCTAGCCGCTCCCCGATCAGGCGGGCGACGGCTTGCGAGGCGGGGGAGACCTCCACCACGCCGCCTTCCGGCGCGTCGCGCAAGCGGTCCGGCACCAGCCGCGCGCCGGAGCTGCCGAAGGCCTCCAGCACGAAGCGGAAGCGGGGCGCGTCGGGGGGCGAGTCGGGGTCGAGGTCGACCAGCCGCTCGAACCAGCCGTGGTTGGTCTTCTGGACCTGGCGGATGGGCAGGGCGTCGAAGAACTCGTTGGCGATGATGAGGATCGGGCCGTCGGGGACGTCGTCGAGGCGGTCGTGCCAGGTGACGGGCAGGTCTTTGAGCGTCTGGCGCTGGCGGTCGCGCAGGGTGGGGCTCGTCTCGACGAGGTGGACCTGGGCGGCCTGCCGGAAGGCGGGAACGAGGGACGCGGCGCGCAGCGCGTCCTGCATCAGCGTGCCGCGGCCGGGGCCGAGTTCGACGAGGTGGAAGGGGGCCGGCCCGCCGAGGCGCGCCCAGGTGTCGACGCACCACAGGCCGACCAGCTCCCCGAACATCTGGCTGATTTCCGGCGCCGTGGTGAAGTCGCCGGACACGCCGAAGGGGTCCTGGCGCATGTAGTAGCCGAAGCGCGGATGGCCCAGCGCCTCCGCCATGAAGGCGGCGACCGACAGCGGCCCGTCGAGCAGGATGCGGCGCGCGAGATGCTGGGCGAGGCTGTCGGGGGTGTCGGTCATGGCGAACGGTCATTCGTAGGTTGGGTGGAGCCGAAGGCGGAACCCAACAGCGTAACGGGGATGTTGGGTTGCGCTTCGCTCCACCCAACCTACGGCGGAAGGGCGGTCAGGCAACCGCCGGGCGGCGCGCGGCGTAGAGGGCCAGCGCCACGCCGAACAGGACCATCGGCAGGGACAGCAGCTGGCCCATGGTGGCCCCGGCGAACAGGAAGCCCAGCTGGGCGTCGGGCTCGCGGAAGAACTCCGCGATGATGCGCGACAGGCCGTAGCCGATGAAGAAGATGCCCGCCGCCATGCCCGGCCGCTGCCGCACCGCCGGCATCCGCACGGCGATGAAGAGCACGATGAAGAGAACCGCCCCCTCAAGGAAGGATTCGTAGAGCTGGCTGGGGTGGCGCGGCAGCTGGAGCGGGTCGCGCGGGAACACGATCGCCCACGGCACGTCGGGCGCCGCGCGGCCGTACAGCTCGCCGTTGATGAAGTTGGCGATGCGGCCGAAGAACAGCCCGATGGGGGCCGCCGCCGCGATCAGGTCGCCGAAGGCCAGCGCCGAGATGCCGCGCTTCCACGAGAACAGCAGGATCGCCACGACGACGCCCAGCAGTCCGCCGTGGAAGGACATGCCGCCGTGCCAGACCTTCAGCGCGTCCAGCGGGTTTTCCAGGTAGAAGGGCAAATTGTAGAACAGCACGTATCCCGTGCGCCCGCCCAGGATCACGCCGACAACCGCCCAGGTCAGGAAGTCGTCGAAGTCCTCCGGCGAGGGGCGGCCGGGGTTGGTGCGCGCCAGATGCAGGCAGTAGCGCCAGCCCAGCACGAAGCCCGCCAGATAGGCCAGCGCGTACCAGCGGATGACGATCGGCCCGAACTCGACGGCGACCGGGTCGATGGCGGGAAAGGCGAGGGCGAGCATGCGCGGCGAATGCCTCTTGTTGTTGCTTTTTCCCGCTCCCTCTCCCCTCTGGGGAGAGGGTCGGGGTGAGGGGGATGTCGGGGAACCAAAAGCGCAGGCGTTGCGGGACCCCCTCACCCTAACCCTCTCCCCAGAGGGGAGAGGGGATAGAAGGATCAGCGATAGGGGTCGGGCTGGGACAGGAAATCCTGCACGTAGCGGCGAACGCCTTCCTCCAGCTCCGTGAAGGGCTGGGTGAAGCCGGCGGCGCGCAGGCGTTCGGTCTTGGCCTCGGTGAAATACTGGTACTTGCCGCGCAGATGCTCCGGCATGTCGAAATACTCGACGCGCGGCTCCAGCCCCATGGCGGCGAAGGTGGCGAGCGCGAGATCCTTGAAGCTGCGGGCCTTGCCGGTGCCGACGTTGAACAGGCCGTTGACCTGCGGGTTGTCGTACAGCCACAGCATCACGGCGACGCAGTCGTCAACATGTATGAAGTCGCGCAGCTGCCCGCCGTCCTCGAACTCCGGCCGGTGCGACTTGAACAGGCGGGCGGGTTCGCCGGCCTGGAGCTTGGGGAACAGCTTGGCGACGACGCTCATCATGTCGTCCTTGTGCTGCTCGTTGGGGCCGTAGACGTTGAAGAACTTCAGGCCGGCCCACTGCGGCGGGACGATGTCGGCTTCGCCCACCACGCGGGCGATGCGGCGGTCCACCAAGTGCTTGGACCAGCCGTAGGCGTTCAGCGGGCGGAGCTTCGCCAGCGCCTCGCTTGACCCGTCGTCGTCGAAGCCGGCCGATCCGTCGCCGTAGGTCGCGGCGGAGGACGCGTAGATCAGCCGCGCGCCGCGCCAGCTGCACCAGCGCCAGAGATCCAGCGTCAGGGCGACGTTGTTGGCGACGATCTTGTCCACGTCGCGCTCGGTGGTCGCGGAGATGGCGCCGAGGTGGAAGACCACGTCGATCTCGGCCGCGAACTGGTCGAGGAAGGCCAGCGTGTTTTCGGGGGGCACGAGGGTCGCGACCTCGCGCTTGGCGAGGTTCTGCCATTTCTCGTCGGTGCCGAAGCGGTCGATCACCGCGACGTTGGTGATGCCGCGCGCGGCCAGGGCCGCCACGAGGTTCGAGCCGATGAAACCGGCCCCACCGGTGACCACGATCATGCGCTGTTCCTTGCCGCCGGACCGAAAGAAAGGACGGGTGTCTGTCCGTTGCGTCCTTATAGGCGGCGGGGAACGGGGGTGCAAGGTGGGGTGGGGGAGGTGCCTCGTCAGGCGTGGGGAATGGTCGCGTCGGGCGGGGAGTGGTCGTGCTGGGCCCCCCTCCTAACCTCCCCCCACTTCGCGGGGGGAGGGACTTGGCGTTGGTGCGGCGGAGTTCCCTCCCCCGTCGAAGATGGGGGAGGGTTAGGGTGGGGGCCCAACTGCCGACACCTTTCCCCTTACTTCACCGCCCGGTTCGCGGCACTGACCAGCGCGCGCAAGGATGCCGTCACGATGTCGGCGTCCATGCCGACGCCGAACAGGGTGCGGTCGTCCTTGGTCTTCACCTCGACGAAGGCGCAGGCCTGGGCGTCCTCGCCCTCGCCGACGGCGTGCTCGCGGTAGTCGACCACGTGCAGGTCGATGCCGGCGCCCTGGCGCAGGGCGTCCAGGAAGGCGTCGATCGGGCCCTTGCCGGAGCCCTTCAGCGTGGCGGGCTTGCCGTCGCGCGACACCACCACGTTGAGGACGCGCACGCCGGAGTTCGGGCCGCGCGGCTCGGTCGAATGCTCGATCAGGGCCAGCGGCTGCTCGGCGTCCAGATACTCGGCCTTGAAGGCGGCGTGGATGTCGGCCGGGGTCAGCTCCTTGCCGGTCTCGTCGGCGATGCGCTGCACGACCTTGGAGAACTCGATCTGCAAACGGCGCGGGATCTGGATGCCGTAGTCCTTCTCCAGCACGTAGGCGATGCCGCCCTTGCCCGACTGGCTGTTGATGCGGATCACCGCCTCGTAGCTGCGGCCCAGGTCCTGCGGGTCGATGGGCAGGTACGGGACCTCCCACTTGTTGGAGTTGGACTTGGTCAGCGCCTTCAGGCCCTTGTTGATGGCGTCCTGGTGCGAGCCGGAGAAGGCCGTGAAGACCAGCTCGCCGGCGTAGGGGTGGCGGGCCGGGACGGGCAGCTGCGTGCAGTATTCGGAGACGCGGACGATCTCGTTGATGTCGTCGATGCGCAGTTCCGGATCGACGCCCTGGGTGAACAGGTTCATCGCCAGCGTCACCACGTCCACGTTGCCGGTGCGCTCGCCGTTGCCGAACAGCGTGCCCTCCACGCGGTCGGCGCCGGCCATCATGCCCAGCTCCGCCGCCGCCACGGCGGTGCCGCGGTCGTTGTGCGGGTGGAGCGAGATGATCGCCGCGTCGCGGTTCTTCAGGTTGCGGCAGAACCACTCGATCTGGTCGGCATGGATGTTCGGGGTGGACATCTCCACCGTCGCCGGCAGGTTCAGGATGACCTTGTTGGTGGCGCTGGCGCCCCAAGTCTCCATCACCGCCTCGCAGATCTCCAGGGCGAAGTCCAACTCCGTCCCGGTGAAGCTCTCCGGCGAATATTGCAGGACGACCTCGGTCTCCGGATGCTCAGCGGCCAATCGCTTGATCAGCTCCGTGCCGGCGACGGCGATGTCGATGATGCCCTGGCGGTCCAGACCGAAGACGACGCGGCGCTGCAACTCGGAGGTCGAGTTGTACAGGTGGACGATGGCGCGCTTGGAGCCCTTGATGCCCTCGAAGGTGCGGCGGATCAGCTCCTCGCGCGACTGGGTCAGCACCTGGATGGTGACGCCGTCGGGGATCTTGCCGCCCTCGATGATCTCGCGGCAGAAGTCGAAGTCGGTCTGCGAGGCGGCCGGGAAGCCGATCTCGATCTCCTTGAAGCCCATCTTCAGCAGCGTGTCGAACATCGCGCGCTTGCGGTCCGGCCCCATCGGCTCGATCAGCGCCTGGTTGCCGTCGCGCAGGTCGACGGAGCACCAGACCGGCGCCTTCTCGATGGTGCGGTTCGGCCACTGGCGGTCGGTCAGCTTCACCTGCGGGAAGGGGGTGTACTTCTCGTGGCGGGCGGCACCGGCGGTGGTCGGGGTGGCGATGTGGTTCATGGTGCTTTTCGATCCCTAAGGGGCCCTGGCATCTCGCGGGGCGGTGTCTCGTGTCGTGGTTGGACCGGCGGGGATACGGTCGCCAAGCTGCCGGGCGGGCTCAGCGACCGTTTCTAAGTCGCAGCCCCGGCCCCAACCGGGAGACACGTCGCGTGCAGCAGGCACTCATGGGAAAATCAACACTTCGACCAGGGAAAAGGGCAGACGAACGCAAACACCCGGACGCTTCAAAGCGCCGGGGTGATAAGTCGCAGAAGGGCGTTCGTGTGGTCGATGCGGATCATGGCGCGTACTGTGCGCAGACAGGCTCGGTGTGTCAAGCGGCGATTCCGCGAAACAATGTTGTCGCGTAGGTTGGGTTCTCATCCGAAGATCAGATGGTAGAGCACCGGCAGCAGGATCGCGGTGGCCAGCGCGTTCAGGCCCATGCCGAGGCCGGCGAAGGCGCCGGCGACCTCGTTGACCTGGAGCGCGCGGGCGGTGCCGATGCCGTGCGCCGCCACCCCCATGCCGAAGCCGCGCGCCCGCCAGTCCTTCACCCGCACGAGGTTCAGCACCCAGGTGCCGAGGGAGGCGGCGATGATGCCGGTCAGGATCACGAAGACCGCGGTCAGCGACGGCAGGCCGCCGATCTGCTCCGACACGCCCATGGCGATGGGGGAGGTGACCGACTTCGGCGCCAGCGACAGCAGCGTGCGCTGCGACGCGCCAAGCGCCCAGGCGATCCCGACGGCGCTCAGCGCCGACGCGGCGGAGCCGGCCAGCAGGGCCACGAGCAGGGCGGGGGCGGAGCGGCGCACCTCGTTGAACTGCTTGTAGAGCGGCACGGCCAGCGCCACCGTCGCCGGGCCGAGCAGGAAGTGGACGAACTGCGCGCCGTCGAAATAGGTGCGGTATTCCACGCCCGTCGCGGTCAGCAGGCCGGCGATCAGCAGCACGGCGATCAGCACCGGGTTCAGGATCGGCCGCCGCCCGAACCGCTCGAACACCCACAGGCCGGCTTGGTAGGCGACCAGGGTCAGGGTCAGGCCGGCGAGCGGGCTGGCCGACAGGTACACCCAGATCTCGTGGAAATCGGGGCTCACGACCGGTCCTCCCCGTTGCGTGACAGGGCACTCATGACCCAGGCGGTCAGGGCGATGCCGAGCAGCGTGCTGCCGAACAGCGCCGCGGCGATGGGCAGCGCCTCCGTCCCCAGCCGGTGCAGGTGCGCCATCACGCCGACGCCGGCCGGCACGAACAGAAGCGACAGGTGGCGCAGGATGCCGCCCGCCGTGTCCTGCAAGGGCGCCGGCACGTCGCCCTTCACCAGCAGGCCGACGAACAGGAGTACCATGCCGATCACCGGCCCCGGAACGGGCAGGTGCAGGACGCGGGTGATCAGCTCACCCGCCAGCTGGCAGAGGAGGAGGATGGTCAGGGTGCCGAGCATCGGGGGCTCCGGGTATCGGGATTTTCGCGCACCCTAACGCCTCCGCCCCTGGCGCTGGGCCGGGGATTCGCGGCATCTGCCTTGCGCTAAAGAGCCAGCAGCTTCTCCGTCAGCCAGTCGCGCACCTCGCGGCAGACGGCCTCGGCGGTTTCGTCCAGGCAGTGGCCGGCGCCGGGCATCAGGACCAGCTTCTTGGGCTCGCGCGCCATGCGGTGGACGTGGATGGAGCACATTGGCGTCAGGATCTCGTCGGCCTCTCCATGGATCAGCAGGATGGGGCAGGCGAGATCCTTCACCGGGTCGGCGCCGAAGCCCTGGGACGCCAGCGTCACCACCGTGCAGACCGCGCCGCGGTTGGACGCGGCGGCCTGGATCACCACCGCGCCGCCGAAGGAATGGCCGACCAGCGCGGTGTGGTGGATGCCCTGTTGGCCGAGGAAGGTCAGGCCGCACAGCACGTCGTAGACCGCCTCCTCCAGGTCGTGGGGGTTGCGGAAGCGGATGCGCAGCGAGGCGATGCCGGCCTGCGTCAGGTCGGCGGCGAGGCGGGGATAGAGTCCGCGGGCCGGCGTGTCGAAACCGCCGCCGATCCCGCCAACCCAGATGACGGCGAGGTCGCCCTTCAGGCCCTTGCCCTCCGGCGCCGGGGTGAAGCGCGCCTCGATGGTCCCCCGGTCGCTGTCCAGACGGACGGGGTGGTAGCCCTCCTCCACGCGTTCGTCGATCTCGGCCGACAGAAGCGGCATGGGTGTCTCTCCAGGTTGCGTTTCTTTCCTCCTGCTAACACCGCGCTCCCGTCCCGTGTTGCTTCGGAACCTCGTCGGCGAATCCACGGTTGTCCGCGGAGAGCCATAAAAGGGAGATGCGCCATGTCACGCAGCAACCACGACACCGAGCAGGAAAAGCACCAGAGCGGCGGTCCCGGCAAGGCGGCGAAGGCCGGCCATGTCGACCCCGACAAGGCGGTGGGCAACAAGCCTGGCCAGAACCAGTCCGGCTCGGAAGGACGCGAGCGCGGTTCGGGGTCCGGCGGGGCGCGCGGCGCCTCCGACGAGCAGCGCAACCGCAGCAGCTGAGCGCGCCGACCGCCGCGACGACGCCAACCGCGACGAACCCGCAGCCCGGCTGTTGGCGCCGGGCAAAGCCGTAGAAACCGTCAAGAAGAAGTGCGAACCATGTTCAAGCAGATCTCCGTCGACACCGTGAAGCAGGCCGCCGACCTCGCCCACGAGGCCATGGCCGACCGTCAGCGTTTCCTCGCCGGCATGCGGAACATCGATCTCGGCGAACAACGCGCCGAGCGCGGCTCGCGCAACCCCACCGATCTCGACGCGCTCAACATCATGTCCACCGACGCCAGCGGGGCGCTGGACCAGCTGACCCGCATGCTGGAAGGCCTGTCGCCGGAGCAGCGGACGGAACTGCGCGCCGTGATGATGGTCGGGCGCGGCGATTTCGCCGGCAACCAGTGGGACCGCGCGCTGGACGAGGCCGGCCGGGCGCCGGACGCCTCCCACTACACGGACATCGCCGAGCGGATCGACCTGCACGACTACCTGATGAAGGGCCTCTACGAGCTGAACCTCTTGAAGAAGAACGGCCAATGAGCGCGGGAGCGGTGACGGAAGGCCGTTCCGGCCCGACTCATTCCGGAACGGTCCATTCCGGAACAACGGAGCGCTGGGTCGCCATGATGGGCGGCACGGCGCTGGGGCTGGCGGGCTTGCGGCGCGGCAGTTGGGCGCTGGCCGCGCTCGGCGGCGGATTGTTCCTCGCCGGGGCGGCCGGCGTGCCGATCGCCGAGCCGGTGGCGCGGCGTGTCCGCGAGGGCGATTTCGGGCTCGGCGATCTCGGTGACGTGGCCGAGCGGCTGCCCGGCGTGGCCGGGCTGCTGCCGGCGGCGCAGCGGGAGCCGACGACCACCCAGGCCAACGTCACCGTCGCCGCCCCGCCCGACAAGCTGTTCCGCCACTGGCGCAACTTCCGCAACTTGACGGAGCTGTTCCCCCACCTGGACGCGGTGGAGGTGCTGTCCGACACGGAGAGCCGCTGGAAGGCGCACGGTCCCGGCGGCGTGGAGGTCGTCTGGCACAGCGCGCTCGACAAGGTGCGGGAGAACGAGCTGATCACCTGGCACACGCTGGAGGGCGCTCAGCTTCCGCACCGTGGCTCCGTCATGTTCAAGCCGGCGCCGGGCGACCGCGGGACGGAGGTGCGGCTGACGCTGGTCTACCAGCCGCCGGCCGGAGCGGGCGGGCGCGCCGTGTCGCGCCTGTTCGGCTCCGCGCCGGAACAGCAGGCGCGCGAGGCGCTGCGCCGGCTGAAGCGGATCATGGAGGCCGGCGAGCTTCCGACCATCGAGGGGCAACCGCGCGGGAACCGCGGCATGCGGGAGGTGATGGAATGAGGGCGCTCTGCTGGAACGGCGTCAACGACCTGCGGGTGGAGCGGGTGCCGGACCCGACGATCCTCGGCCCCCACGACGCCATCATCAAGGTCAACCTGTCCTCGGTCTGCGGGTCGGACCTGCACCTGATCGACGGCTATGTCCCCACCATGAAGCCCGGCGACGTCATCGGCCACGAGTTCCTGGGCGAGGTGGTGGAGAAGGGGCCGGAGGTGCTGCGGCTGAACCGCGGCGACCGGGTCATCACCGTGTCGATCATCGGCTGCGGCAAATGCTGGCACTGCCAGCACGAGGAATATTCGCTGTGCGACAACTCCAACCCGCAGCCGGCCTATGAGGAGGCCGCCTACGGGCACTGCACCGCGGGCATCTTCGGCTACAGCCACGCCTTCGGCGGCTACGCGGGCAGCCACGCCGAATACATCCGCGTCCCCTTCGCCGACACCAACTGCTTCCGCGTGCCGGAGGGGGTGAGCGACGAGAAGGCGGTGTTCGTGTCGGACGCGGTGCCCACCGGCTACATGGCCGCCGACATGGGCGGCATCAAGAAGGGCGACATCGTCGCGGTCTGGGGCTGTGGCGGCGTCGGGCAGATGGCGATCCGCAGCGCCTACCTGATGGGGGCGGAGCGGGTGATCGGCATCGACCGCTACCCGTACCGGCTGGAGGCCGCCCAGATGAAGGCCGGGGCGGAGCCGCTGGACTACACGCGCGTGGACGTCTACGACGCGCTGCTGGCGATGACCGGCGGGCGTGGCCCGGACGTCTGCATCGACGCGGTGGGCATGGAGGCCGACGGCTACGACACCGGCATTGAGTATTGGTACGACCGTACCAAGCAGGCCATCGGGCTGGAGAACGACCGCCCGGCGGTGCTGCGCCAGATGATCGAGTGCTGCCGCAAGGGCGGCACCCTGTCCATCGTCGGCGTCTACGGCGGCTTCATCGACAAGTTCCCCATGGGGGCGGCGATGAACAAGGCGCTGACCTTCCGCATGGGGCAGCAGCACGGCCAACGCTACGTCAAGCGCCTGTTCGAGCACATCGAGAAGGGCGAGTTGGACCCGTCCTACCTGCTGACCCACAAGTGGTCGCTGGACGACGGTCCGCGCGGCTACCGCATGTTCAAGGAAAAGATCGACGACTGCATGCGGGTCGTCTTCACGCCGTGACGCGAAAGGGAGGATGGCCATGAAGCTCGTCTACGCCTATCCGGCCGAGAAGGGGCGCGGCGTCGAGGCGGAGATCGTCGGCGGTTTGCGCGACCGCTGCGGCCACGTCGTCCAGACCGGGCGCGAGGAGCGCGATTCTGAGCGCGGCGGCGCCACCGACGTGATCGTGACGCTGGAGGTGGAGGAGCGTTGCGACGATGCGCTGAACACGCTGCGCGCCCATCCGGCCGTGATTGACGCGGCGAAGGAGAGCTTCGGGGAGCGGGTGTAGCCTCGTCCCCTCTCCCCTCCGGGGAGAGGGTTAGGGTGAGGGGGCTCGGCTTCGCTGGTACGTTCGGCACAAGCGCAACCCCCTCACCCCGACCCTCTCCCCGGAGGGGAGAGGGAGTTGGAGACCTTCATCCCAACGGCTCCAGCGGCGTTTCCCGGCGCCCCCGCACTGGGGCTTCCAGCCCCTCCGGCCTTGCGGCCCAGTGGACGGCGTTCAGGATCACGCGCTGGATTTGCGGGTGGTGGTAGGTGGGGTAGGTCTCGTGGCCGGGGCGGAAGTAGAAGACGCGGCCCAGGCCGCGGCGCCAGCCGCAGCCGCTGCGGAAGACTTCCCCGCCCTGGAACCAGCTGAGGAAGACGAGGTCGTCGGGCGGGGGCACGTCGAAGGGCTCCCCGTACATTTCCTCATGGTCGAGTTCGATGCAGTCGGAGATGCCCGCCGCCACGGGGTGGCCGGGATCGACGACCCACAGCCGTTCCTTCTCGCCGGCGATGCGGTATTTCAGGAAGCAGCCGGTGCCCATCAGGGCCAGGAAGGGCTTGGAAAAGTGGCTGGAATGCAGGGCGACGAGGCCCATGCCCTGCTCCGTCACGCGCTTCCTCACCCGGTCCACCGCCTCGTCCGGCACCTCCGCGTGCGCCTTGTGGCCCCACCAGACCAGCGTGTCGATGCCGTCCAGACGGTCCTCCGCAAGGCCGTGGCCGGGGTCGTCGAGGGTCGCGGTTGATACCTCCAGCCCGGCGGCGCGCAAGGGGCCGGCCAGCGCCTCGTGGATGCCCTGCGGGTAGAGCGCGGCGACGGCCGGGTTCATCCGTTCATGGCGGAATTCGTTCCAGATCAGGATGCGCGGACGTCGCTGGGTCATGCTCATGGAATTTCGGCCGGGAATTTCCGTCGGAAGGATCTGCGGGTGGGGGTGTTGGTTTCAACAGGAATTGTACGAAAGGCAAGCCGGACACTGATCTTTCGGGATCAACCCGGCCCGCCGCCTGTTGTGGGGAACCGATGGTCCACTCAATGCCGCACGAAGGTCAAGCACCCATGAGCCCCGACAGCCATGCGTTGGCGTCTCCCTTGTCCCTGTCCGGTCCGGCGGCGTCGCGCCGCCAACCGATGGGCGTGGAGGTGTTACCGGGCGACCGGGTGCACGCGCGGGTCTGGGCCCCGAAATGCCGCCGCGTGGCCATGGTGATCGAGCCTGCCCAGGACGGCGAGGGGCGGTCGGTGGAGCTGAAGGCGGAATCCGACGGCTATTTCTCGGCAATGGTGGAGGGCGTGCCTGTCGGCAGCCTGTACAATTTCCGCCTGGACGGAGGCGAGAAGCTCTATCCCGATCCGGCGTCGCGCTTCCAGCCGGACGGGCCGCACGGGCCGTCGCAGGTCGTCGACCCCGGCCGCTTCGCCTGGACCGACGGGGACTGGAAGGGCCGGCCGATCAAGGGCCAAGTCGTCTACGAGATGCACATCGGCACCTTCACGCCGGAGGGCACCTGGGAGGCCGCGGTGCGGGAACTGCCGCATCTGGCCGATCTCGGCGTCACGGTGCTGGAGCTGATGCCGGTGGCGGAGTTCGCCGGCCGCTTCGGCTGGGGGTACGACGGGGTGGACCTGTTCGCGCCGACGCGCCTCTACGGCGATCCCGACGGTATGCGGCGCTTCGTGGACCGCGCGCACGCGCTGGGCCTCGCCGTCATCCTGGACGTCGTCTACAACCACCTGGGCCCCAGCGGGAACTACCTGACCTGCTTCTCCGACAGCTGGTTCACCGACAAATACGACAACGAGTGGGGCGACGCGATCAACTTCGACGGCCCGGGCTCCGGCCCGGTGCGGGAGTTCTTCCGCGGCAACGCGGCGTTCTGGGTGGACGAATACCACCTGGACGGCCTGCGGCTGGACGCCACGCAGCAGATCTTCGACGGCTCCAGCCCGCACATCCTGCAGGAGATCAGCCAAGCCGTGCGCGACGCCGCGGGCGGGCGGGACACCATCCTGATCGGCGAGAACGAGCCGCAGCACGCCACCATGGTGCGCCCGGTGACGGAGGGCGGATTCGGGCTGGACGCCATCTGGAACGACGACTTCCACCATTCCGCCATGGTCGCGCTGACCGGCCGGAACGAGGCCTACTACACCGATTACAAGGGGACGCCGCAGGAGTTCGTCTCCGCCATGAAGCACGGCTTCCTCTACCAGGGGCAATGGTACAGGTGGCAGGGCAAGCGGCGCGGGATGCCGGCCTTCGGGCTGGCGCGCCCGGCCTTCGTCACCTTCATCCAGAACCATGACCAGATCGCCAACTCCGGCAAGGGATTGCGCGCCCACGCGCTGACCTCGCCCGGCCGCTACAAGGCGATGACCGCGCTGATGCTGCTCGGCCCCGGCACGCCGATGCTGTTCCAGGGGCAGGAGTTCGCGGCCAGCGCGCCCTTCTATTACTTCGCCGACCACGAGCCCTGGCTGGCCGAAAAGGTCGAGGAGGGGCGGGCGGAGTTCCTGTCGCAGTTCCCCAGCCTCGCCACGCCGGAGATGCGCGGCTGCCTGAAGAAGCCCCACGACGAGGCGACCTTCCACCGCTCCAAGCTGGACCACGGCGAGCGGGAGACGCACGCGGAGACCTGGAATCTCCACCGCGACCTGCTGCGGCTGCGGCGGGAGGATCCGGTGTTCGCCGCCCAGCGGGTCGGCGGGCTCGACGGCGCCGTGCTGGCGGAGGAGGCCTTCGTGCTGCGCTTCTTCGGAGAGGAGGACGGCGACGACCGGCTGCTTCTGGTCAACCTGGGGCGCGACCTGACGCTGCGGGTGGTCCCGGAACCGCTGCTGGCCCCGCCGCTTGGCAAGGACTGGGCACCGCTGTGGTCGAGCGAGGCGACCCGCTACGGCGGCTGCGGCACGGCCCCGGTGGACGCGGGGGAGGAATGGCACATCCCGGGCCACGCGGCCGTGGTGCTGGTACCCGGCGATCCAAAGCCCAAGAACCCTGACACGAGAGAAACCGAGCAGGAGACCCATGGCTGATTTCGTCCGCAAGATCGAGCGCGACGTGCTGCAATCCGCGCCGGACGCCGCGCTCTCGCGCGAATGGCTGGTGGCGAACGGGCTCGGCGGCTACGCGTCGTCGTCCCTGTCCGGTGCCGTCACCCGGCGCTACCACGGGCTGCTGGTGGCGGCGCTGCCGGCGCCGCTCGGCCGCGTGGTGATGCTGAGCCAGGTGAACGACGTGCTGATCCAGCCGGACGGCACCGAGCGCCGGCTGGGCAGCTACAACCCCGACCCGGACCACTGGCACAACGGCTCCCCCTCCGGCCTGACCGAGTTCCGCATGGAGGCGGGGCTGCCGGTCTGGCGCTACGACTTCGACGGGGTGGTGATCGAAAAGCAGGTGGTCATGCCGCACCGGCAGAACATCGTGCACGTCACCTACCGCATCGTGAAGGCGGACCAACCCGTCCACCTGCGGCTGCGCCCGGTGCTGGCCTTCCGCAAGCTGGAGGCCGCGGTGGACCAGCCGCTGGCCCGCGACTACCGCATCACCGCGCGCGGCCACGAATATGAGGTGTGGGCCGGCCCCGACCTGCCGGTGCTGCGCATGGCGATCGAGGGGGCGGAGCTTCCCCTGACGCTGGACGGCGGCGCGCGGCGCGACGTCTTCTACTCCGTGGAGGCGGACCGGGGCTACGAATCGCGCGGCTCCCTCTGGTCGCCCGGCTTCTTCAGCGGGCCGCTGTCGCAGGGGCAGACCATCAGCTTCGTCGCGGCGACCGAATCCTGGCAGCGCATCTGGGCCCTGCCGCCCGACGACGTGCTGCGGTTCGAGACGGAGCGGCGCCGGCGGCTGGTCCACACCGCGCACCCGGCGCTGCGCGAGGGGGCTATGGCGGAGCTGGTGCTGTCGGCCGACAGCTTCATCTTCGTCCCCGCCGGCCGCGTCGCCGACCAGATGCGCGCCCGCGCCGAGGGCGACGAGGTGCGCACGGTGATCGCCGGCTATCACTGGTTCACCGACTGGGGCCGCGACACCATGATCAGCCTGGAAGGGCTGACCCTGACCACCGGGCGGCATGTGGAGGCGGGCTGGATCCTGCGCACCTTCGCGCACTACATCCGCCAGGGGCTGATCCCCAACATGTTCCCCGACGGCAAGGACGAGGGGCTGTACCACACCGCCGACGCGACCCTGTGGTTCTTCCACGCGCTGAACCGCTACCTCCGCGCCACCAACGACCGGCACACCCTGCAGCTGCTGTTGCCCAAGCTGCTGGACGTCATCGACCAGCACCGCCGCGGCACCCGCTTCGGCATCGGGGTGGACCCGCGCGACGGGCTGCTGCGCCAGGGGCAGGAGGGCTACCAGCTCACCTGGATGGACGCCAAGGTGGAGGACTGGGTGGTCACGCCGCGCCGGGGCAAGGCGGTGGAGATCAACGCGCTCTGGTACAACGCGCTGCGCCTGACATCCTCATGGCTGACGGAGGAGGGCGAGGCCGACGCCGCCCGCCCGCTGGAGGAACTGGCGGAGCAGGCCCGCGTCTCCTTCAACAAGCGCTTCTGGTGCGAGCATTCCGGCCATCTCTACGACGTGGTGGACGGGGAGCAGGGCGACGACGCCTCCTGCCGGCCCAACCAGATCTTCGCCATCTCGCTCGACAACCCGGTGCTCGACCGCAGCCATTGGGAGCCGGTGGTGGAGACGGTGCGGCAGAAGCTGCTGACGCCGGTCGGCCTGCGCTCCCTGGCGCCGGGCAGCCGCGACTACAAGCCGAAGTATTTCGGCGACCTGCGCGCCCGCGACGCGGCCTACCACCAGGGCACGGTGTGGGGCTGGCTGATCGGCCCCTACGTCGACGCCTGGCTGAAGGTTCACCCCGACGACCATGCGGGCGCGCGGGAGCTGCTGAAGGGCTTCATCCCGCACCTGGACGAGGCGGGCATCGGCACCATCGCGGAGATCTTCGACGCGGAGCCCCCCTTCCGCCCGCGCGGCTGCATCTCCCAGGCCTGGAGCGTCGCAGAGGTGCTGCGCTGCTGGGCGGCGACCGCGCCGAATCAATAAACGCTCGGGGATCGGGCAGTATTGGCGGTGCCCGTGGACTCGCTCAACGGGCATCCGGGCGTGTGTTTCAAATAGGAAAGAGACATCCGGTCAAATCGGCGAATCGGGAGCTAAAGTTTAACAGAATCGAAACCCAACCTTTGTTGCTCCGCAGCATGGCCGGAGACTATCATCCGGCGCCGGTTGAGTCCTGAAGCGTTCGAACAATCGCAACGTATGATTCGGGCCGGCGCGGGATGACTCGGGAGGGGCCATGTTGACGCTGTTGTCGAAAGCCGAGCGCCGGAAGTCGGGTTGGGACGATCTCGACCGTACGGTGCTGGAGCGGACGTCCGAGGGCTGCTGGGTCGTGGATCGCGACCTGGTCACCGTCCATGTGAACCCGGCGCTGTGCGCGATGCTCGGCTACCGCAAGGGGGAACTGGTCGGCACCCACCTGCTGAGCTACGTCGCCGAGGAGAGCCGGGCCGTGATGGAGCGGCAGGTGGTGATGCGCGATCTGGTCCCGCACCGCTCCTACGACGTGACGCTGATGCGGTCGGACGGGCAGCCGCTCTACGCGATCTTCAACGACTCCCGGCTCGACGACGACAGCGGCGCGGTCCGCGGGGCCTGCATCTTCGTCACCGACATCTCGCGTCGGCACGAGACGGAGATGCGGCACGAGGCGCAGCGGGAGCATCTGGCCGACACCGTGGCCCGCATGAACCGCTTCCTCGGACAGATCTGTCAGGACCTGAAGGACCCGCTGAGCGCCATCCTGGGCGCCACCCAGATGATCAGCGCCGACGTGGCGGCGGCTCCGCCTGCCGCCGCCAGGGGAGGCGGGACAGGAGACGGGACAGGAGACGGGACAGGAGACGGGCTGGGCGACTACGCCGCCCTGTGCAGCGATGCCGGCCGGCAGATCATGCGGACCATCGAGAACCTGTCGCAGTGGTCGCGCCTGCAGTTGAACCAGATTTCGATGGACCTGCGGGTGTACGAGGTGGGCGGTCTGCTCCAGGACATCCTGGAAGAGCTGGAGCCGCGCGCCCGCGCCCGCGACGTGCTGATCATCAACCGCATCGTCGCGACCCATGTGCTGGGCGACCTGACCGGCCTGACCACCGTGCTGCGCCATGTGATCGAAAACGCGGTGCGCTTCTCCCTGTCGGGCAGCATCGTGATGCTGTCGGCCACGGCTGCGGACGGGCGGGTGACGCTTCGGGTGCAGGACAACGGCGTCGGCATTCCGGAGGAGGTGCTGCCCTACCTGTTCCGCATCGACCACCACCACGCCTCCCCCGGCGCCGATGGGGAGCTGGGGAGCGGCCTCGGCCTGCTGATCAGCAAGGCCATGGTGGAGCGCATGGGCGGCAGCATCCGCCTGTACAGCCGGCCCGGCGGCGGCACCGCCGTGACCGTCGTTCTGGCCGAGGGCGCCTGCCCGGCGGCGTGAGCCGCGCATCCAACCAAGCAGCGGCGAAGCATCCGAGAAGGAACGGAAGCGGAATCGGTCCGGGACGGGGACGGTGGCGCAAGTCGGCCGCCGCCGTCCGCCTCCGCGCCGTCTTGGGAACGGGAGCGCGCGCCGGGCGCACCACTGTCCTACGACGGTCGGTCTATTGTGCGCAGGCGCGCCGGCGGTGCCGCCGGTCGGATGGCGTACCCCGGGCTTTGTCGAAAAGAGTGAGCGGGTCCCCCTTGCGAGATCCCCGAACAGTCAGTTGTCAACAGGGCACAGGGCGCGGCGAATTGGCCGGGCTGGGCGGGGACCGGCAGAATCCCGTTGACAGGCCGTGGCGCGGCGGCAACACGGAAACAACAATTATAGCCCGAATATCAATAGCTTAGGTGCTCTGCCCAGAAAATGGGCAAAACGGGTCAGGGCCTTGCGGCGCTTGGGGCGAATCGAGATTGCCCGGGGCTTGTCAACACAGTTATCCACAGAGTCTGTGGAGAGCCTAGCCGCGAGGTAATACGCCGTCGGCACGGCATGGCCTTCCGGCGCCCGAGTCGGCCGATCGGGCTAAACACTTCAGATTTTAGGTTTTGCGGGGTTTCGCCGCTATAGTGGTGATGTTCCGGTCCGATGCCCGGTCCGATGCGTCGCATCGGGCGCGCGACGAAAGGGAGGTGCGCATGCTGGATGTCTACGGGACGTCTTGCCCGCCGCCGCGCCAGCGGTGGACGCGCGTGGCCCGAAGCGATGGCCGAAGCACGGGTCCAGCCGCCCGAAGGCCGTCCGGCTTCCTGTCTCCCGCCCTGACGGCGACCGCGCTGGCCGCCGTCATGCTCCATCTGCTGGCGAACCTCGCCTCGTATCTGGCGTCGGCCGACGCGGCCTCGGCGGTGACCGTGCTGTTGGGCATGGCGGCCGTGCTGGTCACCCTGCTGCCCTTCACGCTGCTGTGCGCGCGCCGCGCGGGCGAGGCCTTGCGGCGCGACGCGTGATCGACAGGTGGGCAGAGGGCGGGAAGTTGTTGCCCTGCGCATGACCTCCGCGCTTAAATCGCCGCGGGGGCCCGCGCGGCCCGGCGTGCAGCGGGGGCTCGCATGGGCATGTTCGATTTCCTGAAGGTTTCGGTCAGCGACAAGAAGAAGCCGGCCGCCACGCGCCGCGGCGACGCGCCCGGCAGCTGCATCGAGTTCGACGGGAAGAGCTTCCCGCTGGCCTCGATCAACAGCCAGGGCTTCGTGGCGACCGGCTTCGACGGATCGCTGGTCGCCAAACAGACCGCACGAATCACCGTGCGGGTGGCCGACCCCTACGGCAACTTCACCTTTCCGGCGACGGTGGGCATCACCGACGTGCGGGACGGCCGGGTCGCCGGCGCCTGGAGCATGTTGCCGGCCGATGTCGACGCGACGATCCGCAAGTATGTCCAGCTGCGCAAGCAGAAGACCGGGAAGTAGCGGGGGGGATCACCACCAAGGCACCAAGACACCAAGAATCCACCCGGTGCCGGGCGCGGGGATTCTTGGTGTCTTGGTGCCTTGGTGGTGAAATTGTTCTTCTAATTGCGCGTCGCGCCGCTCGTCGCGCTGGCGCTGACCACGGGGTCGCTGGCCAGCAGGCGCATGCGTTCGATCCATTCCGACAGGGTCACGAACTCGCAGCCCTTGGCGCGCATCTCCCCGATCACGCGGGGCAGGGCTGTCAGCGTCGACGGGTAGGTGGAGTGCAGCAGCAGGACGCTGCCGGTGCCGGCCTCCGTCTTCACGTGCTGCACGATCTTGTCCGGGTCGCGGACCTGCCAGTCGCGGGTGTCCACGGTCCACAGGACCGGGCTCATTCGCTCGTCGCGCGCGATGGACAGCAGGTCGAGCGTGTAGCGCCCGTAGGGCGGGCGGAACAGCACCGGGTCGGCGCCGAAGCCGCGCAGGATGCGGTTGGCCTCCGCGATCTCGAAGCGCTGCGCCTCCGGCGTCAGGGCGCGGAGGTCGGAATGGGTCAGGCTGTGGTTGCCGATCTCGTGCCCCGCCGCGATGAAGTCGCGGATGACCTCGCCCTGACTCTCCGCGACTTTGCCAATGGGGAAGTAGGTGGCGCGGATCTTCTCGCGGTTCAGCACGTCGAGGATCTGCCGCGTCACCACCCGGTGCGGGCCGTCGTCGAAGGTCAGCGCGCAGAGGTTCCAGTTCTCCCGCTTCAGGACCGCGGGCGTGACGTCCCAGGTGGTGTCGGGAATCACGGCGCCCAGCCGGCCCTTGCGGCGGCCGTGGCGCTCGATGTCCGCCATGGTCCGCGCATCGTCCGGCCCATAGGTGAAGGCGCCGTCCGTGCCGGCCTGGGAGGCCGGAGTCGGGGCTGGAGCCGGGGGCGGGGCCGGGTTGGGAGGCGCGTCGAGGACAAGGCAGCCGAAGCCGGCGCCGACCATGCGGCGGCACAGGGCCTGGACGTCGAGGCCGGCCGGGGCAGTCGCGCGCAGGGCGACGCCGCTGCCCTGGCGCTTCGCGTCCAACGGCACGACCTTGGGGCTCAGCCCGTCGGCCAGGTTCGGGGATGCGCGGCGCAGGCTTTCCCACGCCCACCACGCCTCCCCGTCCTTCTGGTAAAGGCCGAGTTGCAGCAGAGCCTTCGGTTCGGCCGGCGCGGTGGCAGCGCGGGTGGGCTGAGGGGCGGCGGCCAGGACGGCGAGAGCTAGCGCGGCAGCGGTCTTGCGAATGCGATGGAGGCGGCTGGCGGGTGGTCGCGGTGCGCGCACGATGTCTGTCCCCACCGGTGTCCCATCCCGATGCCGTGCCGGGCGTCTCAACACCGCGACAGTCGTTCGTGTCCGTCGAATACCACCCCTTTGGTATTAATTCAAACGACAATGGTTCGAAGGGCAGGGGTTCGAAGCATCGAGGCATTTCCCCCGGTGCGTGTGGGCGTCCGCGCGCGGAACCAACACCCGTCCTTCCGGTTAAGTTTGCCGCACACCGCGTGAGGCGAACCAGGAAGGAGAGGGCCCGGATGGCCGAGTCTTTGGAAAGCCGGATCGAGAAGCGCGCCTACCAGATCTGGGAGCGCGAGGGGCGGCCGGAGGGGCGTTCCCATGACCATTGGGAACTGGCCCGCGAGGAAATCGCCATCGAGGACAATTACCGGGACACGCTGCTGCCGAACCCGTCGCACGGGCCGGACGACACCGCCGAGCGGACGGAACCGGTCGAGCCGGTGCTGAGCATTGCCAACCAGGGCGAGATGCCGGGCATCGCCGACCAGGGCGAGGAGTTCCAGATCCCCGGCGCCGGGGACCGCGACCCCATTCCGGCGACCGCCGACAGCGGGGCCCCGGAAGCCGTCGCGCAGCCCCGCACGCCGCGGCGGTCGCGCCGCGGCCGCTGACCGGCATCGTGTCGGCCGTGGGTGCCCGCCTCCCTCCCGCCCCGCTTGTCTTCCGTGCTGAAGAAGGACCCCCCATGGACACGAACCTGGAAATCGCTTTCCACAACATGGACACCCAGCCGGAGCTGGAAGCCTACATCCGCGAGCGGGCGGAGAAGGTGGAGAAGCTGTTCGACCGTCTTGTCGGCATGCGCGTCGCCGTGGAGGCCACGCACCGTCAGCACAAGACCGGCAACGTCTACGACGTGCACATTGAGCTGATGGTGCCGGGCCAGGACATCGTGGTCAGCCGCAAGCCGAACAAGGCGAAGGAGCGCTACGCCAACCCCGACGCCCGGACCTCGATCCGCGACGCCTTCGAGGCGGCCGAACGGCAGCTGAAGGAATACAAGGACAAGCTGCGCCGCGACGTGAAGACCCACGATCCGGAACAGCCGGGCCGCGTCGCCCAGCTGTTCCCGAACGAGGACCATGGCTTCATCATCACCAACACGGGCACGCAGTTGTACTTCCACCGCAACAGCTGCCTGAACGTGAACCTGGACGAGCTGAAGACCGGCGACCCGGTGAAGTATGTGGAAACCACCGGCGACACCGGCCCCACCGCCTCCAAGGTCTGGCGCGCCGCCGGCTCCGACTCGGAGTTGCACGCGTCATAAAGGGGTTTTCACCACAAAGACACAAAGGGCACAAAGAACGTCACAAAGGGGTTTCGGCCTTGCTGCCGGCGCGCTCTTATGGAGAGGCTCCTTTGTGAAATTCTTTGTGTCTTTGTGTCTTCGTGGTGAATCCCTTCTCAGCCGGTGAACTTGGCGGGTTCCGCTACGCCCGCTGCGCCGGGGCGCCGGCAGCCTGCGGGTTCGCCGCCGGAACGGGCGACGGGGCCGCCGCTCCGCCGCCATCCTCGTTCAGGTCGTAGATGTCCGGGTGCAGGTGCACGCGGTCGCCGGCGTCCACCGTCGCCGTCCAGTAGACGAAGCGCACCGGCACCGGGCGGGTCAGCTTCACCCACTGCGGCTCCGGCTTGTCGAGCATGCGGGTCAGGCGGTCCGGGCTGACATGCTCGTCCGCCAGAAGCGCCTCGGCCATGCCGCGGGCGTCCTCCAGCCGCACGCAGCCGGAGCTGACGGTGCGGATCTCCCGGTCGAACAGCTTGGGGTCGTTCGTGCCGTGCAGGTAGATGCTGTAGGAGTTGGTCAGGTTGAAGCGGAACCGGCCGAGCGCGTTGTGGTCGCCCGGCTGCTGCACGATGCGCACGCGGCGCGGCGACACGCCGTTCCAGTCCACCAGGGCCGGCTCCACCGGCGCGCCGTCCAGGTAGACGACGGCGTTGTCGATGCCGGGCGTGCCCTTGCTGCGCAGCAGGGGCAGCTTGTCCTCCTTCAGCACCGTGGGCGGCACGGTCCAGGTCGGGTTGACGATCACGTGGGTGATGCGGTCCTGCAGCATCGGCGTCTCGCGCGACGGGCGCCCGACGATGGAGCGCATGGTCAGCACCTCCTCCCCGTTGCGGACCAGGGTGGTGGTCTGGCTCGGCAGGTTCACCAGCACGATGGTGTCCGGCACGCTGTCGCGCAGCACGCGCATGTCGGCGGCGCTGCGCCGCATCTGCTGCGCGGCCTCCGGCGTGGAGCGGTCGAGCGCCGCCCGCGTGCCGCCGCCGATCAGCCCGTCGGGGCGCAGCCCCTGCGCCACCTGGTAGGCGCGCACCGCCGCGTCCACCGACTCGTCGAACAGGTCGGTGCGCTGCGCCTCGGTCAGGAAGCCCAGCTCCACCAGCCGCTGGGTCAGCAGGGCCACGCGCTCCCCGGAGACGCCCTTTTTCAGCAGCGGGCCGCGGCCGATTCGGGTGATGGGCTGTTCCGGCATCGCCTCCAGCTCCGCCGCGGCGGCGTCGAGCCGGTCGGCCCAGCCGCCCAGCGAGTCGCGGTAGGAGGCCGCCTGCGCCGATGCCGCACCCGCGAGGAGCGAGGCCGCCAGCGTCAACGCGGCGAAGGCCCGCTTGGCGGAAAGCATCTGGGTTGCGTGCATGGCGTGTCCTTCGCGCTGGGAGATGGCCGCCCGGCCGAAGGTGGCCGGGAAATCGTCCATGCTTATGTAGTACGCCCAAGCCCAGGCTTCGAGCGGCCTAACACCTCCGTATCGATTCCCGTCCGCCGGTGTGTCCTTCCTGCCAAAGCCGGCGGGAGAGCGGATTCGGCTTCATTGTGACCTTTCCGTGCGGATTTTGGGTTGATCGCGTCCCGGGCCTCGCCTATAGGGATAATCGTTGGGTATGACCACAATATTTTGGACATACCCATTCCATCCATAGGGGTGCCCGGCGATGGATCCGGCGCGCCTCGCTCCACCGAACGCAAGACGGCCGAACGCAAGACGGGAGGGATGACTTTTGGGGACTGACGACCGTGCCGCGCCGATGAACGGGCGCGCGACCGGCCGCCGCGGGTTTCTGACCTTCGCCGCCGCCACGCTGACCGCCATGGCCGTCCCGGCCGTGATACCCGCCGCCCCCGCGATGGCGGCCCCCCTGGCCGGCGGCGTCCGCCGGATCGCCCTGCACAACGTCAACACCAACGAGCATTTCAGCGGAGTCTATTGGGCCGACGGCGCCTACAAGGCCGACGCCCTGCGCAAGCTCGACGTGCTGCTGCGCGACCACCGCGCCAAGCAGGTCTGCCGCTTCGACCCGCGCCTGTTCGACCTGCTGGCCCGCGTGCACCAGGCGGTGGACAGCGACGAACCCTTCCGGATCATCTGCGGCTACCGCTCCAAGCGGACCAACGCCGTGGCCCGCCGCCGCTCCCGCGGGGTCGCGAAGCAGAGCTACCACACCCGCGGCATGGCGGTGGACGTGCGGCTGCCGGACGTGGAGCTCGGCGCCATCGCCGACGCGGCCATGGAGCTGGAGCTGGGCGGCGTCGGCTATTACCCGCGCAGCGGCTTCGTCCACCTGGACGTCGGGCCGGTGCGCAGCTGGTGACGGCCCCTTTTTGACGCGGACGCGGGGGCACGTCATAGGCGCCTTGCCCCGCGTCCTGCCCAGTCGATAGGCCCCAGGAACCATACGCCGACGCGCCGGTTGCTGCCGACAGGCACACCCGAACAAGCGACGTGAAGGCGATGTTCTGCAAAAACGATCTTGAGCGGCTGCTGGCCGTCGACACCGCCCCGGCGGTGTCCATCTTCATGCCGACCCACATCGCCGGGCGCGAAATCCGCCAGGATGTGATCCGGCTGAGGAACCTGATGGCGAAGGCCCAGGACGCGCTGTGCGAGAAGCACGGCCTGCGCCGGCCCGACGCCGAAAGCTTCATGAAGCCTGTCGCGAACCTGCTGGACCAGGGCGAGTTCTGGCGCCACATGGACCGTGGGCTGGCCGTGTTCCTGGCCAAGGGCGTCACGGCGATCCACCGCGTGCCCATCGAGCTGCCGGAGGAGGTCTGCGTCAACTCCCGCTTCACCGTGCGGCCCCTGCTGCCGCTGCTGGCGGACGACGGCAACTTCATGATCCTGGCGATCACCGCCGGGCGCGCGCGCCTGTTCTCCGCCACCCGCCACGGCATCGCGGAGGAGGATGTGGACCTGCCGCACGGCGTGGCGGAAATCCACGCCGAAACCGACTATGACGAGAACAACCTGAACTCCGCCCCGCCGGCCCGCCACGGCGACCGCACGGACCGCGGCAGCATCGCCATGGTCAAGACGCACAACTTCGGCGAGGATCCGGAGGAGCTGCGCAAGGCGCACCTCATCTCCTACATCGGCCGGGTCTGCGCCAAGGTGCAGGACCACCTGAAGCTCTTCCACGGTCCGCTCGTGCTGGTCGCGGAGGACGAGATCCAGGGCCATGTGCGCAAGGACACCCACCCCCGCGCGCTGATCGAGAAGGGCGTGTTCGCCAACCCCGACGCGCTGGAGCCGGAGGAGATCCACCGCCGCGCCTACGCGGTCGTGCAGCCGATGTTCGACCAGGCGCGCCGCGCCGCGCTGGAGCATTTCAACGCCCTGCACGGCGACCGCAGCACCGCCGAACGGACCATGACCCGCGTCGAGGACACCATGGTGGCCGCCCGCGAGGGGCGGGTCGGCGTCCTGCTGGTGGCGGAGAACGACCGTATCTGGGGCCATTACCGCGAGGACTACCACCGCGCCTTCCCGCTCCACCACGAGACGGACGGCGCCATCGATCTGGTCGAGCATGCGACCATGGAGACCCTGCTGCGCGGCGGCGAGGTGCATGTGGTCGCCAAGGGCGAACTGCCCTCCGGCGCGTCGACCGCGGCGATCCTGCGCTTCTGACGGCTCGGTCATTCGCAGCGAAAAGGCCCCTCGCCGGCGCGGGGGGCCTTTTTCGTTGTCGCGGAGTCGTCGTTGCGGCGGCTGGACCGGCGCGGCCGGGAATCAGGTGGTGACCTTCGTAGACTTGGCGGCGCGGTAGATGTCGGTCGGGTCCCACACGGCGCCGTGACGCCGCCGCGGCTTGCCGTTGGAGGTCTTTTCGGCCTTCACGCGCGGCGTGGCGATGCGCTTCGCCGGGGCGGGCGGCGGGGCGGGCGCCGCGGCGGCGCTGTCCTCCTCCTCCCGCGGGTCGCCCAGGTGGGGCGACAGCGAGCCGAGCAGGGACAGCATCTCGTCGGCCACCGAATCCGGGGCGGCGCGCCACAGCCGCAGCAGGCGGGCCTCCCGCCGGCTGATCACGCTTTCCGCCACGGGACCGCCGTCCACGCCACGGGGCGGGCGGAGCGGCGCGTGCGGGTCGTCATAACAATCGAAGAAGAAGCTGACCGGAATGTCAAGCACTTGTCCCAAACGATAAAGCGTTCCCGCGGAAATGCGGTTCGACCCGCGCTCGTATTTCTGGACCTGCTGAAACGTCAGGCCGATCGCCTCGCCGAGTTTTTCCTGGCTCATGCCCAGCAAGGTGCGGCGCATGCGTACGCGCTGCCCGACATGCGCATCGACAGACCAGGATTCCGGCGATCCGCGCCGCCCCCTCTTTCGCGCCGTTGGTTCACTCATCGCCCCGGCACTCCAATGCTTTCAAACCAATGTGTTGGACTTTCGAATCATCGCCGCATTGTTCACACATCGCTTGAAAACGGGCAAGCGAAATCTTGGATGATATTGTTTCGTGTCCATGCGAAGACAGAACATAATCGGATATGGTACAAAAGTTATCCCGAAAATCCGGAAAAGCGCGTTTGTTTCCTTCCAAGTCTCGCTGAAGTTGCGAAACCGTCCGCCGGCCACGACGCATCCCGTTGCCGCCGCCACTATTTGACGGCGTTTTTCGGGCGGTATTCGCGGGGCACCGGGCACGGCGGCAGGTCTTGTGGCTGCATGATGAGCGTTGATTGAAGATGGGCGGAGATTTTTCGCGACAACTCAGGCCTGGAAACGCTTTGATAATCAAATTCCGATAGTTGGCATCTCGTCGTATGCGCGCCGGTCTCCATCGCGGGGCCGGGGCGGCTCCGGCGGGGCGGGGCGACCCGCCGCCGGGCAGCAGCCAGGGGAACAGGTCGATGCAGGAAGGCAGTCTCGCGGGGCGCTATAAGGTCGGAACCCGCATTTACTTCGGGTTCGCCGTTGTGTTGGTCCTGCTTGCGGTGGTCGTCGCCGTGGGCGTGGCGGGGCTCGGCACCGTGCGTGACGCGTTCCGCTCCTACGCCACGGTGAGCAGCCACTCGCTGCAAATCTCCGACATCGACGGCAACGTCGCGCAGATGCGCCGGCTGGTCGTGAACTTCAACAATTCCGGCGACATGGCCGTGGCGGAGCAGGTCCGCAAGGTGCAGTCCGGCCTGTCCAGGCAGCTCCGCGCCGCGCTGGAGGGTGCTGTCGGCGAACGGCGCGCGGCGCTGGAGCGGATGGCCCAGCTGTTCGACGGCTACGTCGCCGACTTCGGCAAGCTGGTCGAACTGCGGCAGCGGCGCGACCGGCTGTACGACGACCAGCTCGTCCCGGCGGGCGAAAAGGCCCGCGACGTGATGTCGCAGCTGGCCGCCGGCCTGATGGCGGACGGCGACATGGAGGCCGCGGCGCTCGCGGGCCAAGCGCAGGAGCGGCTGCTGCTGGCCCGCCTGGCCGCCTCGCGCTTCTTCACCAGCCCCAGCGAGAAGGCCGCCGCCGAGGTGTCGGCCCGCAACGACGCCTTCAACGGCGTGATCCGCAAGCTGGGCGACCGGCTCGCCAACCCGGCGCGCAAGCGCATGGCCCAGGACGCCGACCAGCTGTCCGACCGTTACGTGCAGATCTTCCGCGACACGGCCACCGCGATGACCGAGGGCGCCCGGCTGATCGACTCCATGGCGGCCCGCGGCGCGGAGTTCGCCGAGATGACCGACCGCACGGTGGCGAGCGAGACGAAGGACCGCGAGGCGGTTCTGGCCGATGCGGAGGAGAGCCTGGAGCGCACCTTCTCCGCCAACCTTTCCATTGCCGGCGGCGCCTTCCTGTTCGGGCTGCTGCTGGCCTGGGCGGTGGCGCGGTCGATCGTGAAGCCGGTCACGGCGATGACCGGGACGATGACGGCGCTGGCCGGCGGCGACCTGGGGGTGACGATCCCGGCGCTGGCCGACCGCGACGAGATCGGGCGGATGGCGCAGGCGGTGCAGGTGTTCAAGGAGAACGCCATCGAGAAGAAGGCGATGGACGAGGCCGAGCGCGCCCGGCTGGAGCAGGAGCGCCGCGAGGAGGAGGCCAAGCGGGCCCGCGAGCAGGCCATCGGCGAGGAGATCGCCCAGCTGATCGACGGCGTGTCCAAGGGCGACCTGTCGCGCCGGCTCGACCTCGCCGGCAAGGACGGCTTCTACAAGACCATGTCGCAGGGCATCAACCGCCTGACCGACACGGTGGAGGCGGTCATCGCCGACCTCGGCGCCGTGCTCAGCGCGCTCGCCCAGGGCGACCTCAACAAGCGCGTCGAGCGCGACTACCAGGGCGCCTTCCAGACCCTGAAGACCGACGTCAACGCCACCTCCGCCAAGCTGTCGGAGATCGTCGGCCAGATCCTGCGCGCCACCGCGGCGATCTCCGCTGCCGCGTCCGAGGTGTCCATGGGCTCCAGCGACCTCGCCGAGCGGACGGAGCAGCAGGCCTCCTCGCTGGAGGAGACGGCGGCGAGCATGGAGGAGCTGGGCGCCACCGTGCGCTCCAACGCCGACAACGCCCAGCGCGCCAACAGCGTGGCGTCGGAAGCGCGCAACTCCGCCGAGTCGGGCGGCGCCGTGGCGGGGTCGGCGATCGAGGCGATGCGGCGGATCGAGGACGCCAGCCGCAAGATCACCGACATCATCGGGGTGATCGACGAGATCGCCTTCCAGACCAACCTGCTGGCGCTGAACGCGGCGGTGGAGGCGGCGCGGGCCGGCGACGCGGGCCGCGGCTTCGCGGTGGTGGCGCAGGAGGTGCGCAACCTCGCCCAGCGCTCCGCCCAGGCGTCCAAGGAGATCAAAAGCCTGATCCTGGACAGCGACAGCCAGGTGCGCGACGGCGTCGACCTGGTGAAGAAGGCCGGCGACGCGCTGGGCGGCATCGTGTCGGGCGTGCAGCAGGTCGCCGGCCTGATCGCCGAGATGGCCGCGGCCTCCTCCGAGCAGGCCTCCGCGCTGGACGAGATCAACGCCACCGTCTCGCAGATGGACGAGATGACCCAGAAGAACGCCGCGCTGGTGGAAGAGACCACCGCCGCCGCCCAGTCGCTCGCCAGCCAGGCGGGCGACCTGCGCGCGCTGGTCGGCTTCTTCAAGTTGGACACGGTGGCGGTGGAGGCCGCGCCGGCTCCGGCCACGCCGACGCTGCGCCGCGCCATTGCGCCGACCCGCCCGCCGGTCCACACGTCTCCGGCCCGCCGTTCCGCCGGTGCAGCGCTCCAGCGCGCCGCCGCGGACGAGGACGACTGGAAGGAGTTCTGACCGGCAGCCCTTCCTTTTCACCGGACGAACGACCAGTTAGGATATACATCGGATATCCGGAGGCTGCCGTGCAAGTTCAGATTTCGCGTTGGGGCAACAGCCTCGGCCTGCGCATCCCGAAGGACATCGCCGGGCGCGTCGGGTTGTCCGACGGCAGCCGGGTCGACGTGGAGGCGGAGGGCGACCGCATCGTCATTTCCGTGGCCCGCCCGCGCTACGCGCTTGCCGAACTTCTGGCGGGGATGACGCCGGACACCATGCGCGACGCCTTCGACTGGGGGCCGGACGCCGGCCGCGAGGACGTGCCGGAATGACCTACGAGCCGGACGCCGGCGACCTGATCTGGACCGATTTCGACCCGCGCACCGGGCGGGAGCAAGGCGGCCGCCGGCCGGCGCTGGTCCTGTCGCCGGTCGCCTTCTGGCAGGCCTCGGGCTTTGCCATCGTCTGCCCGATCACCTCCCGGATCCGCCCCTTCGGGACGAGCGTCGTACTGCCGGACGGGCTTCCTCTGTCCGGCGAGATCCTCACGAGCCACGTGCGCAGCATCGACACCTTGGCCCGGCCCGTCATTCCCGTGGGCGCCGCGGTGCCGGCGTCGACCTTGGAGGATGTCCGGGCCAAGCTGGCGGTGCTGATCGGCCTCTGACCCAGGAGCGGGGATACTGGCCGTGGCTGATACAGCCTGTCACGCAGCGCTTTCCAGCCCTGATGGCGATGTCCGACCGGCCTTGTCGGGCTTAACGGCTCGTTAAGGAACTGGTTAACGCCGTATTAACGACGTTTCAGGACCGTAACAGGGCGGATTCGCGGCGGCTGCGTGACGCACTGTATCGGGCCTCACCCGCCGCTGTCGGACGGGGGCTGGAAGCGTGGGTGCCAGGGGCCGCCGGGCTTGGCGAATCCTTCGATCCGGTCACGCAAATTCTGTATTTGCGACGGGGTGAGGGACCGGCCGTACTGCGCCTTCAGGGCGGCGGCCAGCGCGCCGCGGGTCGGGCGCTCTCCGCTCGCGGCCAGGGCGCGGTAGACGACGAAGCCTTCGACGTAGCGGTCCAGCGCCTCCGCCCGGCCGCGCAGCTGCGCGGCCTGCGGCGTGCCGGCCTGCTCCAGGAAAGCCGTCAGGCGGGCGCGCGCCTCCTCCGTCGTCAGGGCGGGCAGGGGGGCGGGCGGGCTCGGATCCCGCTCCGGCTGGCCGATGGCCGCCTTGGCGCGCCGCCGGCGCTGGCGCTCGCGCTCGTCGGTGCGCAGCCGCTCCGCGTAGGACGGGTCGGCGTGCCGCCGTTCCGTCCGGACGCGGTTGGCGCGGGCGTTGCGCTCCGCCCGGCGCGTCTGCGCCGCGGGATCGCCGAGCAGGAAGGCCAGCTCGTCCGCCGTCAGGCGGACGGAGTCGGGCGTGGGGGAAGGGTCCGGGTCGTCGTCGCGCACCATGCGGGGGACAACGCGTGCGGCCGGCCTTTTCGTCCGGCGGTCCCTCCAAAGTCACAGGACGTCGCCGTCCGGGCGGGTTCGCGCGCCCGCGGCGTAGAACCGTCACGCCGATTTCATTCCCCTCCGCCCCGGCGGGTCGTGCTAGAGAGTGGCGCCTGACACAACCTTGTCGTCGCACTCTTGTCTTCACAGCATACGGGAACCCGCCGGCCATGACCCCCAGGCAAGCCCTCCAGCAGCGCCTCGCGGCCCTGGACGCGCACCTCCGCGCGGAGAACCCGAACCTTCTTCCGGTCATCCCGACCTTCCGCAAGTTCGACCGGCTGCTGGCCGGGCTGGGCGTGCTGGGCCGGCACGAATCCCTGACCACGCGCATTCCCTGGTGGCCGATGATCGCGGTGCTCGGCACCTTCTCGGCCGGCAAGTCGACCTTCCTGAACGGCTACCTCGGCGCGCCGCTGCAGAACACCGGCAACCAGGCGGTGGACGACAAGTTCACGGTCATCTGCCACGGGCCGGAGACGCGGCGCGAGGCGCTGCCCGGCACCGCGCTCAACGCCGACCCGCGTTTTCCCTTCTACCGCATCGCCGACGAGATCGAGAAGGTCGCGGCCGGGGAGGGAAAGCGCATCGACAACTATCTGCAGCTGAAGACGCTGTCCGGCGAACGGGCGCGCGGCAAGATCTTCATCGACTCGCCGGGCTTCGACGCCGACGACCAGCGCCGCTCCGTCCTGCGGCTGGTCGACCACATCGTCGAGCTGTCGGACCTCGTGCTGGTCTTCTTCGACGGTCGCCACCCGGAACCCGGCGCGATGCAGGACACGCTGAAGCATCTGGTGGCCAAGACGGTGGACCGCGCCGACGCGCGCAAGGTCTGCTACATCCTGAACCAGATCGACACCACGGCTAA
Source organism: Azospirillum rugosum (assembly GCF_017876155.1). Lineage (GTDB taxonomy): Bacteria > Pseudomonadota > Alphaproteobacteria > Azospirillales > Azospirillaceae > Azospirillum > Azospirillum rugosum. The sequence goes on along the minus strand of NZ_JAGINP010000018.1, from coordinate 103,667 downwards.
GGAAGACAACCTGGAGGCCGTGTTCGGCGCGTGGCAGCGGGCCATCGCGCAGGCCGGGCTGGTGTCCGGCCGCTTCTACGCGATCTACGACGGCAAGTCGGCCGTCGCCATCGAGGACGAGGCCGTGCGCGCCCGCTACGAGGCGCGGCGCGACTCCGACCTCGCGGAAATCCAGGAGCGCATCAACGAGGTGGAGGTCGCCCGCGCTTACCGCATCGTCGGCATGATCGACAGCCTGGTGAAGGAGCTGCGCGGCGAGGTGGTGCCGCAGCTGACCGCCGCGCTGAAGCGCTGGCGCAAGCTGGTGCTGATCGGCGACGCGGTGTGGACGGTCCTGCTGGTCGCGCTGTTCGGCGGAATCGCCAGCCTCGTCGGGTCGGACACGGTGCCGGCCTTCCTGTCCTGGCTGGGCGAGGCGCGGCCGGCCTGGGCCGCCGGCCTGCCGGTGCGCGGAATGGTCGCGGCGCTGCTGGTCGGCGGGCTGTTCGCCGCCGGTCATCTCTGGCTGCGCGCCTTCGCCGCACGCCGCGTCGCCCGCACCCTGCCGGAGCGGTTCGGCGACGTCGACCTGAACCTGCGCGCGGGATTCCTGCGCAACACCCGCTTCTTCCGTTCGATCTTCCGCAAGCGTCCGGCGGGCTGGGGCGCCGGCGCGGAAAAGCGGATCTTCGGCATCCGCGAGGCGGTGGCCGAGCATGTGCAGCGGATCAACGACATCTATACCGACCCCGCCGGCAAGCGGATGAAGGCGGCGGAGAAGGCCGCGGCCGCGGCGGAGTGAGACGGTCCGCAAGGATTTGGGTGAGATTAGGCGCCCTTTATTATCGGTACGCGAAGGGAAACGGCCGGTGTCGCAAGTGACGCCAAGGTGAAACCGCTTTACAGGCCGGGGCTGCCTCGCTACACGTCGCGGGCGTTACACGGCGTGGACTGAATGGGCGCGGGGACGGCAGGCGGGGGCGGGGGCAACAGGGGATGCGGGCGCGGGAGAGCTTGGGCGGGCGGATTCGGGGCCGGTGGACGCGCGGGATGCGGGCGGTCCTGGCGGCGCTGATGCTCGTGGCGACGGCCGGCCCGGCGCGCGCGGCTCTGCTCGATTCCGGCCTCGATCTCGTCACCGGCAACGACTTCGCCCCCTTCACCGGCGAGACCCTGCCCCACGGGGGCATGCTGACCGAGGTGGTGCTGGGCGCCTTCAAGGCGGTGGGCCTCGGCTACGAGGTCCGCTTCATGCCGTGGAAACGCGGCTACGACGGGGTGGTGGCCGGCAAGTATCTGGGCAGCTTCCCTTACGTGCGCACGCCGGAGCGGGAGTCGGAGGTGCTGTTCTCCGACCCGCTGATGGAGGTGCGGCAACTCGTCTACCTCTCCGCCCGGACGCCGATGGAGTTCCGCACCCCCCAGGACTTCAAGGGGCATTCGGTCTGCGCGCCGGTCGGCTACGCGCTGCCGACGGAACTGACCGCGATGGTCGCCAACGGGGATCTGGTCCGGGAAAGCCCGGCCGACCTGCCGGCCTGCGTGCGCATGGTCGCGACCGACCGCGTGGACGCCTTCATCATCGACGAGTTCACCGGCCAGGCCGCCGTCGCCAACGTGGTGGCGGAGCGCGACATCCGCGTCGCCGACCAGCCCTACGCCCGCGTCGGGCAGCATCTGGTCCTGTCGCGCGCCAACCCGGAGGCGCCGGCGGTGATGGCCGCCTTCAACTCCGGCCTGAAGAAGCTGAAGGAGTCCGGCGCCTTCGAGGAGATCGTCAAGCGCCACCTCGGCCACAGCCGGTGATGAGGGGCGGGGAGGGTGCCGGTGGGGCGACTTTTGCCTTCCGGACAGCGTCGAAGGGGGACAATCGCCGCAATCGGGCGGAACGACGGCCCATCGGCATTGCCTGTCCGTCGCAAAGTGCTATAAACGCGCGGTCTTGATCTTGGAAAAGGGGCGTGGCCCGTGGCCATCGACGCGTCCGTTCTGGTCCTTAACGGGCCGAACCTGAACATGCTGGGTGTGCGCGAACCGCACATCTACGGCTCGATGACGCTTGACGACCTGGAGGCCGCCTGCCAGGAACGCGCCGAACAGCTGTCGCTGGTCGTCGATTTCCGGCAGTCGAACCACGAGGGAGAACTCGTTTCCTGGATCCAGCAGGCGCGCACGGAACATGACGGCATCGTCATCAACGCCGGCGCCTACAGCCACACCTCCGTCGCCATCATGGACGCGCTGATCCTGTCCGAGCTGCCGATCGTCGAGGTGCATCTCTCCAACATCTACAAGCGTGAGGCCATCCGCCACCACTCGCACATTTCCGCGGTGGCCAAGGGGATGATCTGCGGCTTCGGCCCGCACGGGTATCTGCTGGCGCTGGACGCCATGGCGAATATCCTCGAGCGCGACTAAGGAACACGGGAATTACGAACACCATGGCAAGCTTCGACATCGACGGCGATCTGGTCCGCAAGCTCGCGGATCTCCTGCGTGAGACGGGCTTGAGCGAGATCGAGTTTGCCGAGGGCGAGAAGCGCATCCGCGTCACCCGCCCGACCGCCGCCCAGGCCGTCGCCGTGCACGCTCCGGTCGCGGCCGCCCCGGCCCCGATCGCCGCCGCCGCTCCGGCGGGCAAGCCGGCCAGCCATCCGGGCGCCGTCACCTCGCCGATGGTCGGCACCGCCTACGCGGCGCCGGAACCGGGCTCGGCCCCCTTCGTGCGCGTCGGCGACACGGTAAAGGCCGGCCAGACCGTCCTCATCATCGAGGCGATGAAGGTGATGAACCCGATCAAGGCTCCGCGCGGCGGCACGGTGTCGGAGATCTTCATCTCCGACGGCCAGCCGGTGGAGTTCGGCGAAGTCCTGATGATCATCGAGTGAGCGGGGACCATCCCTTGGCGATGTTCGAGAAGGTCCTGATCGCGAACCGTGGTGAGATCGCGCTGCGCATCCACCGCGCCTGCCGCGAGATGGGCATCCAGACCGTGGCGGTGCATTCCACCGCCGACGCCGACGCCATGCACGTCCGCCTGGCGGACGAAAGCGTGTGCATCGGCCCCGCGTCGGCCCGCGAAAGCTACCTGAACATTCCGGCCATCCTGTCGGCCGCGGCGATCACCGGGGCGGACGCCATCCACCCCGGCATCGGCTTCCTGGCCGAGAACGCCCAGTTCGCGGAGATGGTGGAGGAGCACGGCTTCGCCTTCATCGGCCCGACGGCGGAGCACATCCGCGTCATGGGCGACAAGGTCACCGCCAAGAAGACGGTGATGGATCAAGGCCTGCCGGTCGTTCCCGGCTCCGACGGCCCGGTCCCGACGCTGGAGGAGGCGGAGAAGGTCGGCCGCGAAATCGGCTACCCGATCCTGATCAAGGCGGCGGCCGGCGGCGGCGGCAAGGGCATGAAGGTGGCCCGCAACCCGGACCAGCTGAAGGAAGCCTACCAGCTGGCCCGCGGCGAGGCGCGCGCCGCCTTCGGCAACGACGAGGTCTACATCGAGAAGTACCTGGGCAAGCCCCGGCACATCGAGATCCAGCTCCTCGGCGACGAGCACGGCAACTGCGTGCATTTCGGCGAGCGCGACTGTTCCGTGCAGCGGCGCCACCAGAAGGTGATCGAGGAGGCCCCGTCGCCGGCGCTGAACGCCGAGCAGCGCGCCTTCATCGGCGACCTGGCGGCCCGGACGGCGGCGGCCATCGGCTACCGCGGCGTCGGCACGATGGAGTTCCTGTTCGAGGACGGGCAGTTCTACTTCATCGAAATGAACACCCGCCTGCAGGTCGAGCACACGATCACCGAGATGATCACCGGCATTGACCTGGTGCGCGAGCAGATCCGCGTGGCCACCGGCGCCCCGCTCGGTTACGGCCAGTCGGACATCCGCTTCCAGGGCCATTCGATCGAGTGTCGCGTGAACGCGGAGAACCCGGACACCTTCCTGCCGTCGCCGGGCAAGATCGACGGCTACCACGCGCCGGGCGGCCTGGGCGTGCGCGTCGATTCGGCGCTGTACGACGGCTACCGCATCCCGCCGCACTACGACAGCCTGATCGCCAAGCTGGTCGTCCACGGCACGACGCGCAACGAGTGCCTGATGCGCCTGCGCCGGTCGATCGAGGAATACGTGATCGGCGGCGTGGACACGACGCTGCCCCTGCACCAGCGCATCATCGCGCAGCAGGACTTCATCGACGGCAACTACGACATCCACTGGCTCGAACAGTTGATGGCGAAGAAGTGAGTCTTTCTGACCAAAAAGCCCCTCTTCTCCGCGTGGGAAGAGGGGCTTTTTGTTTGTCGGGGATGAACCACAGAGACACGGAGACACAGAGTTTGATGATTCTCTGTGTCTCCGTGCCTCTGTGGTTCAATTCCTTGGTTGTCAAGGCTTCAGCACGACCTTCATGCACTCGTCCTGCTTGTCGTTGAACACCTGATAACCCATCGGGGCGTCTTCCAGGCGCAGGCGGTGGGTGATGATGAAGGTCGGGTCGATCTCGCCCTTCTGGATGCGCTCCAGCAGGTGGTGGTGGTAGCGCTGGACGTGGGTCTGGCCGGTCTTGATGGTCAGCGACCGGTTCATCACCGAGCCCATCGGGAACTTGTCGACGAAGCCGGCGTAGACGCCGGGCACCGACACCACGCCGCCGTTGCGCACGGCCATGATCGCCTGGCGCAGGGCCACCGCCCGGTCGCTTTCCAGCATCATCGCCTGCTTGGCGCGGTCGTAGGCGCCGGCGAGGCCGAGGCCGTGCGACTCCATGCCCGAGGCGTCGATCACCGCGTCCGGGCCGCGCCCGCCGGTCATCTCCATCAGGGCGTGGTGGACGTCGTTCTCGGCATAGTTCAGCGTCTCGGCCTTGCACTTCTCGCGGGCCATGCGCAGGCGGTACTCGAAGCGGTCGATGCCGATCACGCGCTCCGCCCCCAGCAGGAAGGCGCTGAGGATGGCGAACTGGCCGACCGGGCCGCAGCCCCACACGGCGACCGTGTCGCCCCGCTGGATGTCGCACTGCTCCGCGGCCATGTAGCCGGTCGGCAGGATGTCGGTCAGGAACAGGACCTGCTCGTCGTCCAGCTCGCTCGGGATCTTCAAAGGCCCGACGTCGGCGTAGGGCACGCGCGCGTACTCCGCCTGGCCGCCGGGGTAGCCGCCGAGCAGGTGCGAATAGCCGAACAGCCCGGCCGGCGAATGGCCCCACAACTCCTCCGCCATCGCGGCGTTGGGGTTGGAGTTCTCGCAGACGGAGAAGAGGTTGCGCTGGCAGGACAGGCAGCTGCCGCAGGAGATGGGGAAGGGGACGGTCACGCGGTCGCCGACCTTCAGCTTCTGCACGCCCTTGCCGACCTCCACCACCTCGCCCATGAACTCGTGGCCGACGATGTCGCCGGGCTGCATGGCGGGGTTGAAGCCGTTGTAGAGGTGCAGGTCGGAGCCGCAGATCGCCGTCGAGGTGATCCGGACGATGCAGTCGTGGGCGTTGAGGATCTTCGGGTCCGGAACGTTCTCGACCCGCATGTCCTTCTTGCCGTGCCAGCAGTTCGCCTTCATGGCCGTGATCCTCCTGTCAGCGGCCCGAGTTGGCCGTTTGGGTGTGGGCCGGTTGGGTGAGGGCCGGTTGGGTGTGAGAAGGCCAGGCTTGCGCCGGGTGGGTGAGGGCCATGGAGCCCTCGGCCACCGTGACCTCGCCCGTCTCCAGCACCTGCTTCAGGCGGCGCAGGTCGTCGCGCACCTGCATCTGCGGCTCCTCGCCGAACAGCTTCGCCCCGATGGCGCCGACGATGCCGCCGGGCGGGGTGTAGCGCATATCCACGCGCAGGATCGTGCCGCGGTCGCCCGGCGCGCGTTCGAAGCGCACCTCGCCGCTGTTGTCGACGTCGGCCCCCTCCAGCGAACGCCAGCAGAGCCGCTGGTTCGGCTGGTCCTCGGTCACCTCGGCGTCCCATTCGACGGTGCGCCCGGCGGGCGCCTTGGCAACCCAGTGGGAGCGGCGGTCGTCCTGGACGTCCACCCGCTCCAGATGGCTCATGAACCGCGGCAGGTTCCGGAAGTCGCGCCAGAAGGTGTAGATCTCCTCCGGGCTGCGGTTGATCGCCACGGTCTGGCGGACGTCGATGTGGCGGCTCCACAGGCGGTTGGCGCCGTGGGACTGGCTGTCGCCGTCCTGCGCCATGCGCTGGCCGCACAGCACGTCGAGCGCGGTCACCCCGGCGACGGCCGCCGCGGCCGCCGCGATCCGGTTCGGCTGCGACTCGTGGGAACGCAGGTTGTTGCCGAGGAAGGCCAAATCCATCAGGTCGCCGCCGACGCGCGCCCACATCCAGCCGGATTCGCGCGGCTGCGCCAGAATGCCGACGCCGTTGGCAAGCTCGCGCATGCCGAAGGCGCGCAGCATGCGCCGGTTCGAGTCGTCCTCCGGGATGCCGATCAGGCGCGCGACGGCGTTGGGCGCGGTGAGTTCCGCCAGCCCCAGGCCGATGCTGAACCACCCCAGCGCGCGCGACAGCCCCTCGTCGCCCGCCTGTCCGCTGTTGCTTCGTCTGCCGTCATCCCAGCCGCGCGGCTGGTGCCTGCGGTCCTGGCCGCGGGCGTGCCGTGCTTCTTGCGTTGCCATTGTGGCCTCCATCGAACCGGTGTTGATCGGGCGATCCCGACCTACCGGTCAACCGGCGGAGGCCGGCGGCGTTCCTCATCTTTTGGCCAGATGGCGGCGGCCCGGACGCTTACCGGGTTGCGGTGAGGACGGCGTCGCGGCGGCAGCGGTCGACGATCCGGGACCCGCAGGGCATGAAGCCCAGATCCTTGTTCATGCAGATCCGGACCTCCGCCACGTCGCGCTTGGAGCAGACGACGGCGACCGACTCCGGCGCCAGGCCGGGGTTGGCCTGGACGAAAAGCCGCTCCACCTGCATGGCGGGGACGGACAGGTCGGGGTCGGGCGATTGCAGCGGTTCGGGAACCTTGATCTTGGCGTAGGCCTCGCGCAGGCGGGTGAAGTAATCGGTGGCGTTCAGGCCGCTGCAGGTGCCGTGCTTGGCCCATTCGTAGACGATCAGCCCGACGCTGGGCATGATGGGCATCATCTGGTCCACCACGGCCTTGGGAACGCTGCGGTCGCGGGTGCAGTTGGCGGGGTAGCCGCCGTCGGCGTTCTGCGGCCACAGGCCGTGGACGACGAAGCCGAACTTGCGGTCCATGCCGCACTGGTCGGGATCGGACGACCCCTTGGCTTTCGCGCAGAAGGCGGGTGACCAGGACAGCGTCAGGACGTAATAGTCGAAGGCACCGGGCTCCGCCCGGCGCTGCGCCCAGGACGTGCCGGTCGCCGACAGGAGTGCAACCGCCGCGAGGGCGATGGCCGACAGAACCTTCCGCATGACGTGACTCCCCCAAAAGGCTCGATTGAGCGTTGCATACCATGGTGGGCGGCGCCTGTCGCGCGGAAGTGGATCCGTCGGGGCGTCCCCATGATCGCCGTTGCCGGTGGGCGGGGTCGAACGGATATAGTGTTGACGATGATCGACCTGTCCGCACCGCTGCTTCTGCGCGCCTACGCCGCCGGCATCTTTCCGATGGCGGAGAGCGCCGACTCGGAGGAACTGTACTGGTTCGACCCGGAGCGGCGCGGCATCCTGCCGCTGGACGGCTTCCACGTGCCGCGCAAGCTGCGCAAGACCGTGCGGCGCAGTCCATTCGATCTGCGGTTCGACAGCGACTTCCGCGGGGTGATCGAGGCCTGCGCGGAGCCGACCCCCGACCGTCCGAAGACCTGGATCAACGCCGACATCCTGCGGCTCTACACCGACCTGTTCCAAATGGGCTGCGCCCACAGCGTGGAGTGCTGGAGCGGCGGCCGGATGGTCGGCGGGCTCTACGGCGTGTCGCTGGGCGGCGCCTTCTTCGGGGAGAGCATGTTCAGCCGCGTGACCGACGCCAGCAAGGTGGCGCTGGTCCATCTGGTGGCGCGGCTGCGGGCGGGCGGCTACCGGCTGCTGGACGCGCAGTTCGTGACCGAGCACCTGAGCCAGTTCGGCGCGCAGGAAATCCCCCGCGCCGAGTATCGGCGCCGCTTGGCCGCGGCGCTGGCCGTGGAAGCCGACTTCCGCGGCGTCGACCAGGACCGCGCCATCGCCGGGCTGCTGGGCGGAGAGGGGTGAGGCCCGAAACGTTGTCGCGCGGTCAGTTGTCCGCGCAGCTGAGGACCCAGACGTCGTAGATCGGGTGCTCCATGGCGGAGAGGGCGGGGCTGGAGGCGAACATCCAGCCGCTGAAGATGGCCTCCGCCTGCTCCCCGGGCTTGTTCTCGACCACCTCCAGGAAGGCGGCGGCCTCCGGCGGTTCCACCGGCGGGTTCTCCTTGCAGGCGCGCAACGTGATGCGCAGGCTGCCGAGCAGCTTCGTCTCGCCGACCGCGATGGTGAAGGTGGTGGTGCGGGCGGTGATCTTGTCCAGGCCCTGGAGCTTGGCGGCCGGGCGGTTGACCATCTCCTCCGGCACCGGGGCGGCGCCGGGCGTGCCCTGGGCGCAGAAAAGCGCGGCCACGAGGGCCGCGCCGAACAGGCTCTTGCCGAAACGGTTCTTCAGGTTCGTCACGTCGGATCGCTTCCGTGCTGTCGAACGGCGCGGGGGATGCCCGCTTGCCTTCTAACCCGCCAGCCTTCTAACCCGGAAGCGTGCCGCCGTCCACTAGAGTGGACCGTGACCTGCGCGGTCTCACTGGGCTGCGCTGCCGCCGGCGTTGGGGGTGGTGCCAGTGGCGCCGGTCGTGGTGTCGGCCGGGGCGGTCGTCGTGCCGCCGGCCGTGCTGCCGGAGGTGCCGGCCGGGCCGGGGTTGGTCGTGGCCGGAGTGGTCGTCGTACTGCGGTTCGCCGCACCCGTCGTCGCGTCGTTGCGGGTCGTCGTCTGCCGCGTCGTCGTCGTTTTTTGGCCCTGGACCTTCTTCGAGTCGGACGTGCCGTTGCCGTAGCGGTCCTCGACCTTCTGCGTCCCGGCGCCGACCCCGGCGCCCACGCCGGCACCGACGACCGCGCCGACCGGGCCGCCGACGACCGCGCCGGCCGCAGCCCCGCCGAGAGCGCCGCTCCCCGCTTTCTCTTCCGTGTTGGTGCCGCAAGCCGCGGCGAGCAGACTGAGACCAAGCACCGCCAGAACACGCGCCTTCATCTTCGGTCCCTCCTGTTTATCGCGAATTGCGGAGGAAACGCCGGCGCGTGTGGTTGGTTCCTGCATCTGAGACGAGCAAAGGGGCCTTTCGGCCCCTTTTTTCGTCGTCGTGGCGATCCTGCACCGGACGGCAACGCCATCGGCGGGCCGGGATCACATCTTCGGGTTCTCGCCGGCCGGGGGCGGCGGCTGTTCGCCGGCCTGGCCGCCGGGCTTGCTCATGTTCTGCAGCGAGAAGATGACCTGGCCCAGCAGCTGCTCGATGCCGGGCGTGCTCTGCGTGTATTCCACGCGGCCGTTCGGCTTGATCATGTCCGGCTCCCCGCCGGGCTCCAGCGCCAGGAACTTGCCGCCGAGCAGGCTTTCCGAGGCGATGAGCGCCGCGGTGTCCTTGGGCAGCTTGATGTCCGGGTGGATCGACATGTGCACGACCGCCTGATAGCTCTTGGGGTCGAGCGTCAGCTCGGTGACCGAGCCGACCTTCACGCCGCTGATGCGCACGTCCGCGCCGGCCTGGAGGCCGGAGATGCTGGAGAAGTTGGCGGTGATCTCGTAGCCGTTCACCTTGCGCAGGTCGGCGCTGGTGTAGGCGAAGGCGAGAAAAAAGCCGGCTACGGCGAGGACGACCCCGCCGAGCACGGTTTCGATCACGTTGCGGCGCATGCGAATTTCCTAAGGAGACGCGGCTGACGGTGCGTGCCGGCGGCGTCTCAGCTCGGCGTCCAGGGTTCGTAGTCGCCGGTGGCGGCCACGCGCTGCCCGCCGGCATACTGGTGCCCCGGCGGCCGGTAAGCCTGCAGCGAGCCCGACTGGTTCGGGATGTGCTCCTTCTGCCAGGGCTTGTGGAACTGGCTGTTCCCCTCCGGCAGCGGCTCCTTGGTGGTGTGGTGGAGCCAGGCGTGCCATTCCGGCGGAACCTTCGACGCGTCCGGTTCGCCGTTGTACAGCACCCAGCGGCGCTCCTTCACGCCGGGATGGGCGCTCTTGGCGCGGTAATAGACGTTGCCGAAGCGGTCGGTGCCGACCTTCGTGCCCCGGCGCCAGGTCACAAACCGGATGTGGATGTTCGCCATCCAGGTGATCAGGGAGATCTTCTCGCTCATCGTCGCTCGCGGTCGGAAAGGCTGTGCGGCCCAAGGGAATAGGCCCCAACGGAATAGCTGAGTCTTAACGCGGGCGGCACTATGACACCGCAATGCACCCGCGTCCACAGACTCTGTGGCGTTTTTCCTGCATTGGAAGGGCGGAATCAGGCGATGCGGCGGTCGGTCAGCAACAGGCGCAGCGCGAAGCCCAGGAACAGCACGCCCGCGACGCCGTCCAGCACCGCCTTCACCCGCGCGCTGGCCAGGACCTTGCGCGCCGCCCCGGCGCTGAGCGCCGACACGCCGAGCAGGTAGGCGCAGCCGAGCCCGGCCAGGATGGCGCCCAGAACGAAGGTCTGCACCGCGACGTGGCCCAGTTCCGGCGCGACGAACTGCGGCACGAAGGCGAGGTAGAACAGGATGACCTTCGGGTTCAGCAGGTTGGTCAGCAGCGCCTGGAGGAAGACGCGGCTGGCCGGCGCCGATTCGGACGCGATGGCGGAGGCCCCCTTGTCCGCCCGGGCCGCGCTGAGCGCGCTCCACAACGCCCGCGCGCCGATCCAGCCGAGGTAGGCCCCGCCGGCGTAGCGCAGCAGGTCGAACAGGGCGGGGGAGGCGGCGATCAGGGCCGAAATGCCGGCGGCGGCCAGGGTGGAGTGGACGAGGTTGCCGACGGTGATGCCGATGGTGGCGACGACCCCGGCGTCGCGCCCGTCGGTGATGCTGCGCGACAGGACCAGCAGCGAATCCGGCCCCGGCGCCAGGACCAGGACGATCGCGGCGATCAGGTAGAGCTGCACGAGGTGCGGGTCGAGCGGCAGGGCCATGGCGGGAAACCTCTCAAAAGAACCTGTGATGGAACGCGGGGCTTGCGGTCAGTTGGGCCAGCGCCGGTGCACCCACAGCCATTCGGCCGGGCGCTCCCGAATCCATTGCTCCAACAGATGGTTCAACCGCTCCATCAAAATTCGCACATCAGCGTTGCGGTCGCCCGTGGCCGGCGGCTCCACCGGGGGCAGGACGGTGATGCGGAAGCGCGCGCCGCCCAGCCGTTCCGTCCGCGCCGGCACCAAGGGGATGCCGAGCCGCAGCGCCAACTGCGCCGCCGCCGGGGCGGTCATGGCGTCGCGGCCGAAGAAGGGGACGGGAATGCCGTCGTTCATCTTCTGGTCGATCAACATGCCGACATGCCCGCCCTTCGACAGGACACGGAGCAGGGTCCGCGCGCCCTCCGCCCCCTTGGGGATGTGGGTGCCGCCCGCGGCGCTGCGTAGATCGATCAGGAGCGCGCCGACATAGGGGTTGTTGGGCGCGCGGTAGACCCCCGCCAGTTCCACCCCCATCTTGCGGGAGGTGACGGACTGCACCTCCCAGTTCGCGAAATGGCCGGAGACCAGGATGCCAGCCTTGCCGTCCTCGCGCAGGGCGTCGATGTGCTCCGCGCCGATCACCTCCACCCGACCGCCGGGGCCGAAGCCGCCGATCTCGTCCAGGTGCGGGTATTCGGCGATGACGCGGCCCAGATTGTCCCACATGCCGCGGAGGATCGCGTCGATCTCCGCGCGCGGCTTCTCCGGGAAGGCGCGCTCCAGGTTGCGGCGCGCGGTGCGGCTGCCGGGAAGGAAGGGGCCGACCGTGCGGCCGATCCGCCCGCCGAGCGCGGAGGCCGCGTCGAGCGGCAGGGCGCGGAACAGGCCGGCGATGCCGAACACGAAGGCCGCCTCCAGCGGGTAGCCGACCCGGCGCAGCAGCCATTTCGCGAGGGGGCCGCGGGGCTTAGCCATGGGACGCTCCGCCTTCGATAAGCCGGTCCAGAAATCGGTCCAGCAGCGCGGGATCGCGCCACGCCGCCCGCACCGGCACCACGCGGACCAGCGTGCGCAGCTCGTCGGACAGGCGGGCGGCGTCCTTGGCGGTGGTCACGGGCACGGCGCCCAGCATGGCGGCGCGGTCGACCAGGGCCATCACCTCCTCCGGCCGGTAGGGGTGGTGGTCGGCGAAGCCGACCCGGTCCACGACGTTGGCACCGAGATCCTCCAGCGTGGCGAAGAACTTCTCCGGCCGGCCGATGCCGGCGAAGGCCAGCACGGCGCGGCCGGCGAGCGCGCGGGACTCCGGCGCGGGCTCCAGCCAGGCGTGCAGGACGGGCAGCGGGCGGGCGGAGGCGGCGGCGATCTGCGCCTCGACGCCGGTCCTATCCTCGCCCAGCACCACCACGGCGTCGGCGCGGGAAAGGCCGCGCGCCACCGGCTCCCGCAGGGGACCGGCGGGGACCAGCCGCCCGTTGCCGAAGCCGACGGCCCCGTCCACCACGACCAGCGACAGGTCCTTGGCCAGCGCCGGGTTCTGGAAGCCGTCGTCCATGACGATGGCCGCCGCACCACCCGCGACGGCGGCCCCGGCCCCGGCGGCACGGTCGCGCGCCACCCAGCAAGGACCATGCGCGGCGAGCAGAAGCGCCTCGTCGCCGACGCCGGCCGCGTCGTGGTGGGCGAGGTCGACCAGCAAGGGGCCACGCTCCCGCCCGCCGTGGCCGCGGGTCAGGAAGGCGGGCTCGATCCCGCGCGCCTTCAAGGCCTCGGCCACAGCGATGCAGACCGGAGTCTTGCCGGCGCCGCCGGCCACGAGGTTGCCGACGCAGAGCACCGGCGCCGCCGCGCGCGCGGGCTGGCGCGTGGCCATGCGCAGCCGGCCGGCGAGGCCGTAGAGCGTCCCGATGGGGGACAGTGCCCAGGCCAACGCCGAATCCGCAGGGCCAGCCGTGCGGTACCAGAAGCCCGGAGTCCTCATGTGACGGTCCTCATGCGGGGGGCCTCATGCGGCGGACCGGATTCCGCCGGCGCCGAGGACGGGGTCGAGGACCTCCAGCGCGCGGTCGACGATGCGGCGGTTGCGGTCGGTGACGCTGGCCGCCCCCGCGACGATGCGCCCGCGCGCCTCGTGGTCGGCCAGCAGGCGCCCGACCGCCTCCGTCAGGGCCGCGGCGTCGGCCAGGGGCAGGGCGCCGCCGGCGCTCTCCAGCTGGCGGGTGATCTCGTCGAAGTTCCACATGTGCGGCCCGTACAGCACCGCGCAGCCGAGCTGCGCCGGCTCCACCGGGTTCTGCCCGCCGTGCGGCACGAAGGAGCCGCCCATGCACACCACCGGGGCCAGCCGGTAGAACAGGCCAAGCTCCCCCATCGTGTCGGCGATGTACACGGCGTCCGTGGTGTCGGGCAGGGCGCCTTCGCTGCGGCGGGACGCCGCGAGGCCGCGGGCCCGCATCAGGGCGGCGATGTCGGCGCCCCGGTTGGCGTGGCGCGGGGCGATGATGGTCAGCAGGCCGGGCAGGCGGGTGGCCAGTGCCTCGTGCACCGCGGCGGCGACCTCGTCCTCCCCCGGGTGGGTGCTGGCGTGCAGCCACACCGGCCGGCCGGCGCAGGCCTCCCGCAGGGCGGCGAGCTGGTCCGGGCGGGCCGGCGGCGGCTCGGCCGAGAATTTCAGGTTGCCGACGCTGGCGACGGCGCGGGCGCCCAGCTTGCGCAGCCGCTCCGCGTCGCCCTCCGACTGGGCCAGCGTGACCTGGAAGGTGGACAGCAGCGGCGTGATCAGGCCCGACGCGTAGCGCCAGCGCGCGAAGGAGCGTTCCGACATGCGCGCGTTGACCAGCGCCGCGGGGATGCCGCGCGACCGCACGGCGGCCAGCAGGTTCGGCCAGATCTCCGATTCCGTCCACAGCACCACGTCGGGCCGCCAATGGTCGAGGAAGCGGTTCACCGCGTCGGGCAGGTCCACCGGCACATATTGATGGATCGCGCGTGCGGGCAGGCGGCGCCCCATCAGCTGCGCCGAGGTCACGGTCCCCGTCGTCATCAGCACGGTCAAGTCTGGCGACCGGTCCAGCAGGCGGTCGACCAGCACCAGGACCGAGTTGGCCTCCCCCACGCTGGCGGCGTGGATCCAGGCGAGCCGGCCGGCCGGGCGGGTCCGCGAGGCCGCGCCGAACCGCTCCGCCTGGCGGGCGGAGTCCTCCTTGCCGGCGGCCCGGCGACGGTCGAGGTAGAGACGCACCGCCGGCCCGGCAAGGGTCGTCAGGCCGCGGTAGAGGGACTGCAACATTCGGGTCGAAACGCCATCCGAAAAGCACAAGCGGCCGGTTTCCCGGCCGCGGACCCCACCACTTTAGCACGGTGCCTTGTGGCAGAGGTAAGGCTTTGCGCGGTGACCGGCGCGACCGCTCGGCCTAGTCCTCGACCAAGCCTCCCTGGTACCGTTGCATAACGGTGTATGTCGTTTTTGGGCAAATCCAGGGCGCCCGGCGTTACGTACAAAGAATTTAGAGTTTTATACAGATGCGCGGTCACGGTCCGGCGATGATCGGGGACCGCACCGCGCGCGCAACGGGGGGATGAGGCGGATGGTGGCGGGGGACCAGGATCGCATGAGCCAGGAGAAGCGGCTTCATGCCTTCAACATCACCGAGGGGGACATCGTCCTCCTCGGCAGGAACGCGGAGTTCGCCGCGCGCCGACTGCCCGCGCTGCTGGAGCAATGGCATGGGTCGTTCGAAGCCTGGCCGGAAATCCAGGCCGCGCTGAAGACGCCGGAGGTGCACCAGGTGCGCTTGGCGCATTGGGCGCGGGTGGCGTCCGGGCGGCTTGGCGACGGCTTCCTGGAATCGGCGCGGACGCTGGCGCAGGCCTTCTACGACAACGGGGTTCCCGGCTACGCCGTCGCCATCTGCCATCACACCGTGTCCAGCGGGATCATCCGGGAGCTTGGCTTGGCGGATGTGGGCGCGAGGCGCGGCTCCTCCCTGTTCGGCGGCCGGAAGGAGGCGGACAAGGCGGCGATGCGCGAGGCGCTGAGCCGGGTGACCTGGCTCGACCTGGAACTCCTGCTGGAGACCTACGCGGCGGCGGAGCAGGACAGCAAGCGCGCCATCCTGCACGGGCTCGCCGACAGCCTGGAGGGCAGCATCAAGTCCATCGTCGGCAACACCGTGGCCGCGTCGGACGATATGAGGGCCCACGCCGAGCGCATGTCGCAGATCGCCGCGGCGACCAACAGCCAGTCGCTGGAGGTGGCATCGT
This sequence comes from Azospirillum rugosum, assembly GCF_017876155.1. Lineage (GTDB taxonomy): Bacteria > Pseudomonadota > Alphaproteobacteria > Azospirillales > Azospirillaceae > Azospirillum > Azospirillum rugosum. The sequence goes on along the minus strand of NZ_JAGINP010000018.1, from coordinate 88,359 downwards.
CCGCCCAGCAGGCGTCGAGCGCCGTCCAGACCGTCGCGTCGGCGTCCGAAGAGTTGACGGCGTCGATCGGCGAGATCAGCCGCAACGTCGCCCAGTCCTCGCAGATCGCCCGCTCCGCGGTGGAGGAGGCCGACCGCACCAACGGCACGGTCAGCGGGCTGGTGGACGCCGCGCAGAAGATCGGCGCCGTGCTCCAGCTGATCACCAACATCGCGTCGCAGACCAACCTGCTGGCGCTGAACGCCACCATCGAAGCGGCGCGGGCGGGCGAGGCCGGCAAGGGCTTCGCGGTCGTGGCGCAGGAAGTGAAGAACCTCGCCAACCAGACGGCCAAGGCGACCGAGGACATCTCCGCCCAGATCGCCGGGATGCAGGACGCGGCGCGCAGCTCCGCCGACGCGATCAAGGGCATCGGCACGACGATCAGCCGCATCAACGAGATCGTCGCCACCGTGGCGGTCGCGGTGGATCAGCAGACGGCCGCCACGCAGGAGATCGCCCGCAACGCCCAGCAGGCGGCCGGCGGAACGGAGGCGGTCACCCACACCATCGACCGCGTGACCAGCGCCGCGTCGGAGACCGGCGCCATCGCCGGCGAGGTGCTGGGCGCCGCCGACGGCCTGCACCGCCAGGCCGACCGGCTGCGCGAGAGCGTGGACGACTTCCTGCGGCGCATCCGCGCGGCGTGAGGTTTTCTTGCCCCTCTCCCTGCGGGGCAGGGAGAGGGGCAAGGATGCAGCTCAGCCGAACGGCTTCAGGTTCGACAGGAACTGCTCCGCCGAGCGGCGCCAGGAGTAGCTGAGGGCGTAATCGCGGCAGCGCTGGGCGGGGATGGTCAGGGCGGTCTCAATGGCGCGCTTCAGGTCCTCGTCCAGGCAGCCGGCGCCGGAGCCGTCGACCACGTCCAGCGGGCCGGGCACCGGGTAGGCGGCGACCGGCACGCCCGAGGCCAGCGCCTCCAGCAGCACGAGTCCGAAGGTGTCGGTGCGCGAGGGGAAGACGAAGACGTCGGCCTCCGCGTAATGGCGGGCCAGCTCCTCCCCATGCTTGGCGCCGGCCCAGACGACGTGGGGGTATTTCTGCTGAAGCTCCGCGCGGGCGGGGCCGTCGCCGACCACCATCTTGGTGCCGGGCAGGTCGAGCCGAAGGAAATCCTCCAGGTTCTTCTCCACCGCCACGCGGCCGACATACAGGGAGATCGGGCGGGGGACGTTGAGGAAGCCCTTCGCGCGGGGGCGGAACAGCTCCGTGTCCACGCCGCGGGTCCAGCGCCGGATGTTGCTGAAGCCGCGCGCCGCCAGATCGTTCTCGATCGACGGGGTGGCGACCATCACCGCCGAGGACGGCTTGTGGAAGCGGCGCACCACCGCGTAGCTGAGCGCCAGCGGCACCGGCGCGCGGTCGCGCACATATTCCGGGAAGCGGGTGTGGTAGGCGGTGGTGAAGGGTTTGCCCCGCTTCAGGCAATAGCGCCGCGCGGCGAAGCCCAGCGGCCCTTCCGTCGCGATGTGGATGCAGTCGGGCCGCAGCGCGTCGATCATCGACCAGAGCCGGCGCCCGGCGCCGAGCGCCAGCCGGATTTCCGGGTATGTGGGCATGGGCACGGTGCGGAAGCGGTCGGGGCCGATGACCTCCACCCGGTGGCCCATCGCCTCCAACTCGGCGCGCACCGTGCTGATGGTGCGCACCACGCCGTTGACCTGCGGCAACCAGGCGTCGGAGACGATCAGGATGTTCACGCCGCCGCCTTCGCCGCCGGCTTCGTCTCGGGCTTGGGCAGGGCCTTCACCGACGACCGCCGGCGGATTTCCGCCGCCCAATCGATGATTTCCAGCCGGCCGCAGGGGTGTTCGACCAACGCGGTGCAGGATTCGACCCAGTCGCCGTCGTTGCAATAGAGGATCCCTTCCATGTCGCGCATTTCCGCGGTGTGGATGTGCCCGCAGATGACGCCGTCCACCTTGCGCCGCCGGGCCTCGTCGCCCAGCGCGTCCTCGTACTGGCCGATGAACTCGACCGCGCTCTTGGCCTTGTGCTTCAGGAAGGCGGACAGCGACCAGTAGTCGAAGCCCAGCTTGCGCCGCGCCCAGTTGAACAGCGTGTTCGCCTGGAGCAGGACCACGTAGGCGTTGTCGCCGACGAAGGCCAGCCATTTGGCGTATTTCACGACGACGTCGAAGCGGTCGCCGTGCGTCACCAGGAAGCGCCGGCCGTCGGCGGTGACGTGGACCAGCTCGTCGACCACATGCACCCCGCCAAATTGCAGCCCGACATAGTCGCGGGCCGCCTCGTCGTGGTTGCCGGGGATGTAGTAGACGTGCGAGCCCTTGCGCGCGCGCCGCAATATCTTCTGGACCACGTCGTTGTGCGCCTGGGGCCAGTACCAGGTCTTGCGCAGGCGCCAGCCGTCGACGATGTCGCCGACGAGGTAGAGGTATTCGGATTCGTGGTGCTTCAGGAAATCCAGCAGGAACTCCGCCTTGCACCCGCGGGTTCCCAGGTGGACATCGGATATCCAGACGCTGCGGTACCGCGTCACCTCGGCTGAGGCGCTCATGCCCCACTCCCTCGTCGTTGAGACAAGATGTAGTCAAGACGGGGTCCGTATAGCCACAGATGTCGCTATTGACAATCCCTCCCGTACGGCGCAGGAAGTGCTGTCGGTGATTTTAAGAAGACTTCTTGCTGTTGTCGTAATGCTGAAACGACCCCGTATTAATTCTGTCATTGGCGCGTAACAATGAATGCGCCTTGGAACGAAAGGGCTGAATTGTTGCTGACCGTCTCCGCCACGGCGCCCTGCCATCCCGACTCCGCGCCATTCCTGCGGCGGCGGTTCCTGGTGATCCACAATCCGGTGGCCGGCGCGTGCCGGGCGCGGCGCCTGCGCGCGGTGCTGGACGCACTCGACCAGCGCTTCGCGGCGGAGGTGACCGTCCAGGGGACCGGCGGGCGCGGCGACGCCGAGGCGATGGCCCGCGCGGTGGCGCCCGGCGCCTACGACGCGGTGGTGGCGGCCGGCGGCGACGGGACGATCAACGAGGTGGTCAACGGGCTCGGCGCGCGCGGCGGGATGCCGCCGGTGCCGCTGGGGATCGTGCCGCTGGGCACCGCCAACGTGCTGGCGCAGGAACTGGGCCTTCCCTTCGACGTGGAGGGGATGGCGTCGGTGCTGGCGGAGGGGGCTCCGCTGCCGGTGCATCTGGGCGTGGCGAACGGGCGCTGCTTCGCGATGATGGCCGGGACGGGGCTCGACGCTCAGGTGGTGGAGCGGGTGGACCCGCGGCTGAAGCGCCTGATCGGCAAGGGCGCCTATGTGACGGAGACGCTGGCGCAGCTCGCCGCCTACCGGGACACGCGCTACCGGGTGACGGTGGACGGCGTGGTGGAGGAGGCGGCGTCGGTGATCGTCGCCAAGGGGCATTTCTACGCCGGGCGATTCGTCTGCGCGCCGGAAGCCCGGCTGTCCGACCCGCGCCTGCACGTCTGCCTGTTCCCGGGGGCGGGGCGGTGGAACGCGGTCCGCTACATCTGGGGGGTGACCGCGGGGCGGCTGCCGCGATTCCCCGACTACCGGATCGTGCCGGCCGAGCGCGTGACGATCGAGGGGCCGGAGGGCGACGCGGTGCAGGGCGACGGCGACGTCATCGCGCGCCTGCCGGTGGAGATCGCGCTGGCGCCCTGGACGCTGCCGATGCTGGTGGGGGCCGTCTGAGTGCTTCGCTTCGCTTATCCCTTCCTTGCAACAGGCCACGCCCTGGTCTCCTCGGCTAAATCGATTGGAGTATGGGCGTTCGGGGCCGGGCGCCTTTAGCGTGAGCGGAATCGGCGGCTCATGGCCGTTGCGGGTGAGGGAAAAGCAGAATGCGCAAGCATCGGATCGAACGGGCCGCACTGGCGCTGCTGGCTTCGCTCGCCGTGGCGAGTCCGGCGTTGGCGGACAAGCCGGACTGGGCTGGAGGAGGTCAGGGCGGCGGTCATGGGAAGGGCCATGGAGCGGCCTCGGCCGATGACACCGGCCCAGGCAATGGTCACGGAAGCGGCCACGGAAAGGGACAGGGCGGAGGCAAGCGCGAGAGTGGCGGTCCTGGCGGCTCCACGGTTGTCGTGAGCCGCACCGACGTGAACGTCATCCGCACCTATTTCGTGGATCACCCGGTCGGGGCGTCCGCTCTGCCGCCGGGCATCGCGAAGAACCTCGCGCGCGGAAAGCCCCTGCCGCCGGGCATCGCCAAGAAGATGGCGCCCATCGAACTGCGCCAGCGGGTTCCGGTCTGCATGAACGGCTGGGAATGCATCCTGGCCGGCGCCGACATGCTGATCCTCGACGCCGTGCACGGCACCATCGCGGACATCGTCCGCAACGTGGTGCGCTGACGCTCGGGAAGGGGCGGTAGGGCGAAGGGACGCAGGGGCGGGCGCGGGGCGCCGGTTGACAGGCGGGGGCGCCGACCCCACTATTCGGCTAGGAGGACGGGGGCTGCTACCCCCATCCTCCAGGCCCGATCTTAGGTCAGGAGATCAAGCAGCCGCTTGATCAGGTCCAGGACCAGGATCAGGAGAGTGAGGAGTTCTCGCATCCTCGTACCCTCCGTTGTGCGGCGGGAGTGGTGGACCACCCGCCACCCCGTACGCACCGGCATTTCGCGCGACGCGGGAGGGGCGCGCAACACCCACACGCATGCATGATGATTTGCCGCACCCTGTCAGGTGCGCAAAGGCCGCGTGAGCGGTGGTGACGAGGCGCCCCCGAAGGAGCGCCCCGTTGGGGTGTGTCACATACCCGCGATGGTCAGGCCGTCGATGCGGACGGTCGGGGCGTCCATGCCGAAGCGGAGTTCCAGGTCGCTCGCCGGCTCCATGTTCAGGAACATGTCCTTCAGGTTGCCGGCGATGGTCAGCTCGTTCACCGGGTAGGCGAGCTGTCCGTTCTCGATCCAGTAGCCGGCCGCACCGCGGCTGTAGTCGCCGGTGACGCCGTTGACGCCCATACCCATCAGTTCCGTGACGTAGAAGCCGTCCTTGATTTCGGCCAGCAGGTCGTCGCGGCTCTTCGCGCCGGGGGCCATGTAGACGTTGGCCGGCGCCGGGCCCGGCGGGCCGGAGGTGCCGCGCGCCGCGTGGCCGGTGGTGGACAGGCCGAGCTGCCGGGAGGAGCGCAGGTCGAGCAGCCAGGTGGTCAGACGCCCGTCCTCGATCAGGTTGCGGCGGCTGGTGGCGATGCCCTCCGCGTCGAAGGGTCGGGAACGCAGGCCGCGCTTCACATGCGGGTCGTCCACGATGGTGATGCCCGCCGCGAAGATCTGCTGGCCCATCTTGTCCTTCAGGAAGCTGGTGCCGCGCGCGATGCTCGGCCCGCTGATGGCGCCGGTGAGGTGGCCCAGGATGCCGCGCGAGGCGCGCGGGTCGAACACTACGGGGACCTTGCAGCTCTTCACCCGGCGCGGGTTCAGGCGGCGCACCGAACGCTCCCCGGCCTCGCGGCCGATGGCGGCGGGGTCGCGGAGGTCGGCGCCGTAGACCTTGCTGTCGTAGTCGTAGTCGCGCTCCATCCCCGTGCCGGTCCCGGCGAGGACGGACACGGACAGCGACTGCCGCGACACGCCGTAGCTGCCCTTGAAGCCGTTGGAGGCGGCGATGGCGATGGTGGAGCGGCTCCAGCTCGCGTCGGCGCCTTCGGAGTTGGTGACGCCCTCGACGGCGAGCGCGGTTTCCTCGGCGATGCGGGCGCGCTCGATCAGAATCTCGGCGGTCGGCTCGGACAGGTCCAGCACGTCGAGGTCGGGGAACTCGCGCGCCAGCTGGTCGGGGTCGGCCAAGCCGGTGAAGGGGTCTTCCGGCACCACGCGGGCCATGGCGACGGCCCGCTCCACCAGTTCGTCCAGCGCCTTGGCGCTGCGGTCGGTGGAAGAGACGATGGCCTGGCGCTTCCCGACGAAGACCCGCAGGCCGAGGTCGCCCGATTCGGACCGCTCCAGCTTTTCCGTCTTGCCGAGGCGCTGGCTCAGCGAAAGCGACGCGCTGTCGAACAGAACGGCGTCGGCGGCGTCGGCCCCGGCGCCCTTGGCCTTGCGGATCAGGTCTTCCAGCAGGTTCAGAACGTCGCTCTGGGAGGTGGTCGAAACGGGCATCACGGTCTCCGCTAGGTCTCGCGCCTGTCTAGCAAATGGGAGCGCCGCACAGAAGAGGAAGGGGCATATCGCCTCAGGCGCGCCCCTTCCTCGTCTACCCGATGACCTAGTTCAGGCGAGCCGGTCCTGCACGGAAACGGTCTGGGTGGAGGTCGGCAGCTTCAGGGCGAAGGCGCCGTCGCCCAGCAGGGCCTGGATGGGCAGCAGCACGGTCCAGAAGACCGGGAACTCCCAGCCGCCGCCGGTCGCCGAGAAGACCCAGCCGTTGCCGATGTGCTGCAGCGTGGCGCCGATCAGGATCGGCAGCAGGGCCAGCGAAATCCAGCGGGTGAAGACGCCGGCCACCAGCAGCAGGCCGCCGCCGATCTCGCCCAGGATGACAAGGTAGGCGAAGACACCGGGGTAACCGATGCTCTCGAAGTAGCCGACCGTGCCGGCGATGCCGAAGGTCAGGACCTTCAGGACCAGCCCGTGGGCGATGAAGAGAAGGCCCAGGCTGACGCGCAGCAGGAAGGCGGCGTAGGGGGCGGTGCGATTATCGATCATGGCGTGGTCTCCTTGTCCCTGAGTGGTGGCCCGCATTGGCGTTGGTGCCGGGGCCGGTGTCGTCTGAGGGCAAGACTAGCCGTGATCGGGATTGGGATAATCCGCTTAGTTGTGCACTGATTGTTGCTGGTCTGGCAACGTAGGCTTGGCGAGAGGCGATGAACCACAGAGACACGGAGACACAGAGAATCATCCCTCTGTGCCTCCGTGTCTCTGTGGTGAACCACCGACCGACGCGAACGCTCACGCCAGGAAGGAATTCGCCGGGTCGTAGCGGGACGGCAGGGCGAACAGGTCGGCGTCCACGCCGTCGCCGTGCCGCCGTTCCGGGGCCGGGCTGTCGTAGACGACGAGCAGGGCGGGGGAGGCGCCGGCGCGCGGGACGCGGGCGATGCCCTCGGCGTGGTCGGCCCGCTCGCCAAAGGGGAGGTCGAGCAGGCGGACCAGACGGTCACCGCGGACGAGGCTCTGGTCCTCGGCCTCAAGCGCGTCGGTCCAGCGCCACAGCGCTACAGGACCGTCCAGGTCCATGGTCGGCCCGGCCAGGATCACCAGATCCTCGCCGTCGAAGGCCAGTTCGCGGATGCCCAGCCCGTCCAGGTCCAGGAAATGCTTGCGGACCTTTGCGTCGTCCGGCCCGATGCGCTGGAGCATCAGGTGGTCGGGGCTGTCCGGGTCCTCCTCCACGGCCAGTTCCAGGATGCAGGCCCAGCCGCGCAGGACCGGGCCGCGCAGCCCCAGGAACAGGCGGTCGCCGCAGGCGGCCAGCCCCTCGACGTCGAAGCCGTTCTCCTTGGCCGGGATCGCCAGGAAGGGGGCGAGGAGCGCGTCGTCGGCCAGCGCCTTGGTCAGGGCGTTGCCGCCGGGCTTGAAGGGCAGGCAGCGCGCGGTGTTCCCCTGGTGCTTGCGGACCGGTTCCGGAGGCTGTCCGTCGTCCATGCGCAGGGGAATGCGGCCGAGCAGGAAACGGTTGGGATCGCGCCGGACCTCCGTCAGGCGCCCCAGCGCCGCCGCGTCGTCGTCCTTCGCCCGCGGCTTCTTGCGGGCGAGGCTGTGCGAGCCGACGGCCCACAGCCAGCCGTCGGCGACCGCCATGCCCTCGATGTCCGCCTCCGCCGACTCGTCCGGTCCGGCCGGCAGGTCGAAGATGCCGGCGAGCGGGAAGGCCGCGTCCTCGCGGTAGCTGGCGCCCCCGTCCGCGGTGACCAGCCGGACCAACTCCGCCCCCTCGTCGGACGCGGCGAACAGGGCGTTGCCCGCCCGCTCCACCACCGACAGGTCCTCCGCCGTCTTGCTGCCCGGCCGGAAGTCCAGGCGGACGGTGCCGATGGGATGGGCGGGGGAGCGGGGCATGGCGGGCCTCCTTGGCGAGAAGGGACGGCTATTTCCAGATGGGCGTTCCGCTGCCGGGCAGGCCGTAGCTGTCCCATTTGCGGGAGACCTCGTCGACCACCGACTGGTCCATGCGGATCTTCTGGCCCCATTCGCGCTTGGTCTCCGGCGGCCACTTGTTGGTGGCGTCCAGCCCGACCTTGCCGCCGAGGCCCGAATCGGGGCTGGCGAAGTCCAGGTAGTCGATCGGCGTGCCCTCGATCACCGTGATGTCGCGGGCCGGGTCCATGCGGGTGCTCATCGCCCACATCACGTCCTTCCAGTTCCGCGCGTCGATGTCGTCGTCCACGACGATCACCCACTTGGTGTACATGAACTGGCGCAGGAAGGACCAGACCCCCATCATCACGCGCTTGGCGTGGCCGGGGTAAGCCTTCTTCATGCTGACCACCGCGATGCGGTAGGAGCAGCCCTCCGGCGGCAGCCAGAAGTCCACGATTTCCGGGAATTGCTGGATCAGCAGGGGAATGAACACCTCGTTCAGCGCCTCGCCCAGGACGGAGGGCTCGTCGGGCGGGCGGCCGGTGAAGGTGGACAGGTAGATCGGATTGCGCCGCATGGTCATCGCCGTGACGGTGAAGACCGGGAAGGGTTCGACCGAGTTGTAGTAGCCGGTGTGGTCGCCATAGGGCCCCTCGTCGGCGTACTCGTCCAGGCTGACATGGCCTTCCAGCACGATCTCCGCCTGGGCCGGCACCTTCAGCGGGACGGTCTTGCAGTCCACCAGCTCCACCTTCCGGCCGCGCAGCAGCCCGGCGAACTGGTATTCCGACAGCGTGTCGGGCACCGGCGTGACGGCGGCCAGGATGGTGCCGGGATCGGCGCCGAGCACCACCGCGCAGGGCAGGGGATCGCGCTTGCCGCTCGCTTGCCAGCGGTGGTGGTGCTGCGCGCCGCCGCGGTGCTTCAGCCAGCGCATGATGGTCTTGTTCTTCCCCAGCACCTGCATGCGGTAGATGCCGAGGTTGAAGTCGTCCTCGCGCTTGCCGGTCGGCCCCTTGGTGACGACCAGCGGCCAGGTGATCAGCGGCGCCGGCTCGCCCGGCCAGCAGCTCTGCACCGGCAGGCGGCCGAGGTCGATCTGGTCGCCGGTCAGCACCACCTCCTGGCAGGGTGCGGAGCCGACGGTCTTCGGCTTCATCGACAGCACGGTCTTGGCCAGCGGGATCAGCTCCAGCGCCTCGCGGAAGCCGCCCGGCGGCTCCGGCTGCTTCAGGAAGGCCAGCGTCTCGCCGACCGCGCGCAGCTCGTGCGGCTCGCGGTCCATGCCCCAGGCGACGCGCTCCACCGTGCCGAACAGGTTGACCAGCACCGGCATCTCCGACCGCGTGCCGTCGGCCTTGATCACGTTCTCGAACAGCACCGCCGGCCCGCCCTCGGCCAGCAGGCGGGTCTGGATCTCGGTCATCTCCAGCACGGTGGAGACCGGTTCCCGGACCACGACCAGACGCCCCGTCTTCTCCAGCCGGTCGATGAAGTCGCGCAGAGAGGTGTAAGGCATGGACGGTCCGTCGCTGGTCAAAGGATGTGGGGCGCCTAGCATCGGCGCGGATCGCGCCGCGTCAAGGAAAAGGGAGGCTCACTCCGGCAGCAGGCGCCAGATGGTGGTGTCGCGCGTTTCCCGGTCTTCCAGCTCCAGCGAGGTCGGCACGGTGTAGCGGCCGACGCGCTCGATGCCGGTCGTCGGGACGTAGGCGCGGCCGGGATCGCCCAGCAGGACCAGCGTGCCCGTCGCCGCGACCCCGCGCAGCCAAGCCGTGACGCGTTCCGCCATGGGCTTTTCGTAGCAGACGTCGCCGGCCAGGACGACGTCGATGCCCGGCAGGTCGCGGCCGACCAGGTCGGCGCTGACGGCCTTCACCTCCACCCCGTTCAGCTCGGCGTTGACCGCGATGGCGGCCAGCGCGAAGCGGTCGATGTCGCAGGACTGCACGCGCGCGGCGCCGGCCTTCATAGCGGCGATGCCCACCAGCCCGGTGCCGGCGGCGAAGTCCAGCACCGACTTGCCGGCGACGAGGTCCGGCCGGTCGAGCACCAGCCGCGCCACGGCCTGCCCGCCGGGCCAGGCGAAGGCCCAGTAGGGCGGCGGCACGTTCGACTCGCGCAAGGTCTCCTCGGTCGCTTCCCACAACGGCGTGACTTCCGTTGCCAAATGAAGGCGGATTTCCGGCAGCAACGGAGTCGTCGCGACGGTCGTGTTGGTCCGGACGAAGTCGTTCGGAGAAAGCGTGGTCATGTTGGATTCCCGGCTGTGCGAGGGCCGCATGGTTGATCTGTCCACAGCCCGTTTTGGTTACATAATTCAAACGGAGTAGACTCGCCAGCCGGCCCGTGTTACCCAGTCGAAAGAGACAAAACAAAGGCATGGGGTCGACATGCGGTCGAGGGGACTGGCGATCTGCGTTTCGTTCGCGGCACTCTTCGCGCTTAGCCCCACCGCCATATCCAAGGCCTACGCCCAAGTGGGCGACTGCGTCCGCACCGTCCGCGCCATCTCCGACTTTACCATCCAGGGCGACGCCTGGACCTGGTGGAACCACGCCGCCGGCCAGTACGACCGCGACAAGCACCCGGCGCTCGGGTCGGTCCTGGTCTTCAAGCGCTCCGGCCGGCTGAGCCGCGGCCACGTCTCGCTGGTCAGCCACATCGTCGACCGCCGCACCATCGAGGTCGACCATTCCTGGCTGGACCGCAACGGCCTGCGCCGCAACATGCGCGTGGTGGACGTGTCGGCCCGCAACGACTGGTCGGCCGTCCGCGTCTGGCACGAGCCGTCGGACCAGCTGGGCCTGCGCGTCTACACCACCTACGGCTTCATCCTGCCGGAAGGGGAGGCCCCGCGCGGCCGCACGCTGGACGCCAACGACTCGGGCATCGACACCGGCTTCACGGTCGCCCCGCACGGCCGCGGCAAGCCGGCCTCCGCCGGGCCCCGCCTGCTGGAGGCCTCGCTGAAGGGCCGCGCCGTCGCCGTTCCGGGCCGCAAGCCGCAGGTTCTGATGGCGTCCCTCGCGACCTCAAGCACGACGAGCAACGCTGCCAAGCACGAGGGCGCGGTGGTTTCCGTGCTGCCGCGCCGCAAGCCGGCCGGCCCCGCGCTGGCGAAGGGCGAGGTTGCCTCCGTCGACGGCCTGCGCACCCTGATGCCCGGCCGCAAACCCGGCTCCAGCGCCGTCGCCGAACTGTCGGCGGAGTAACGGCATCTCGGCACCGTAGGCGGCACCGTAGGTTGGGTGAAGCGAAGCGCAACCCAACACACCTTGCCGCGCCGACGATGTTGGGTTTCGGCTGCGCCTCCACCCAACCTACGATTCTCCTTATACTTTCCCGGCCAGGATCGCGGCCAGGACCAGCCAGCCGAACCAGCGGTTGGACTTGAACTTGGTCAGGCAGTCGGTCTGGTCGTCGGGGTTCCAGGTCGCCACCTGCCAGGACAGTTGCAGGGCGGCCAGCGACAGCAGCGGCAGGTACAGGCCGCCCAGCCCGGCCAGCCGTCCGGCGATGCCGATCCCCACGAAGGTCAGGGTGTAGAAGCCGTAGATCCAAATCTTGCTCTGGTCGCCCAGCCGCAGGGCGGTGGACTTCACGCCGATGCGGGCGTCGTCCTCCTTGTCCTGGTGGGCGTAGATGGTGTCGTAGCCCAGTGTCCAGACGATCCCCGCGGCGTAGAGCGCCAGCGCCGGCCACTCCAACTCGCCGCGCACCGCCGTCCAGCCCATCAGGGCGCCCCAGTTGAAGGTCAGCCCCAGGAAGGCCTGCGGCCACCAGGTGATGCGCTTCATCAGCGGGTAGGTGAAGACCAGCACCAGCGACAACACGCCCAGCCCAATGGTCAGCCCGTTGAACTGCGCCAGGATCGCCAGCCCGATCAGCAGCTGGAACACCAGGAAGGCCAGCGCCTGCTTGACCGACACTTGGCCGGAGGGGATCGGCCGCGTCCGCGTCCGCTCGACCATCGCGTCGAAGTCGCGGTCGAGGATGTCGTTCACGGTGCAGCCGGCCCCGCGCATGACCACGGCCCCGATCCCGAACAGCGCCATCATCCACAAGTCCGGCAGCGGCCCGGCGCCGGCCAGCGCTATGCTCCACCAGCCCGGGAACAGGAGAAGCCACGTCCCGATCGGCCGGTCGAGCCGCGCCAGCCGCAGGTAGGGGCGGATCGGTGCCGGAGCGTAACGGTCGATCCAGTCGCCGACCCGGATGTCCGTGTAGTCTCCGGGGGCGGGAGCGGGGGAGGCGGGGCTGGTCATGGCGAACTCGCGCATCGGTCGGAGGTGGGGCGGGCGGGGGCAGGGTAACGGCCGACTCCGGGCGCCGCAAGGCCGGGCTGCCCTGCGGAAAGGTCGGCGAAAAGGCGGACCCGAACGCTCGCAGTCCATCGGCTGTTGCCGCTATAGTCGGGCGCGATGTGGGGAGATGAGAACTGATGTCGGACCAGCCGAAAACGCGCCTGTACGTGGACAGCCCCCTGGCCGAGGGCCAGGCGGTGGGGCTCGACCATGAACGCGCGCATTTCCTGCGCCACGTGCTGCGGCTCGACAAGGGCGACGCGGTGGCCGTCTTCAACGGGAAGGACGGGGAGTGGCTGGCCGAAATCGACGGGTTCGGCAAGGGCTGGTGCTCGCTGACCGTCACGGTTCAGCGGCGCGCCCAGGCGGACGGGCCGGACCTCTGGCTGCTCTTCGCGCCGATCAAGCGCGGCCGCATCGATTTCGTGGCCGAAAAGGCCACGGAAATGGGCGTGTCGCGGCTGTGGCCGGTCTTCACCCGGCGCACCGACCCGAACCGCGTCAACACCGACCGCCTGCGCGCCAACGCCATCGAGGCGGCCGAGCAGTCGGAGCGGCTGACCGTGCCGGAACTGTCCGACCCCGTGCCGCTGGACAAGGCGCTGGCCGGCTGGCCGGAGGGGCGTACGCTGTACCTGTGCGCGGAAGCCGGCAACGTACGCCCGATCGCCGAGGCGGTGCGCGATACTGCGCATAACGGGGGCCGCGGACCGGCGGCTTTCCTGATCGGGCCGGAGGGCGGCTTTGCACAGTCGGAACTTGACGAAATTTGTAAACTACCCTCTGTTGTCCCCGTCGGCCTGGGGCCCCGCATCCTTCGGGCCGACACGGCGGTGGTGGCCGCGCTCGCCTGCTGGCAGGCCCTTTCGGGGGACTGGACGGCCGAGGGCGGCGACACACGTCCGCCATTCCGGTCTCCGGCTGATCCGGCCGGCCCGGCCGTTTGATTTTCGATAGCGGGAGCATTCATGTCCGCACCTCCGAAGACGCGTGGTGAACCGATCACCGACCGCCGCCAGCTGGTGGCGTATATGGAATCCGGCTCCAAGCCGGCCCAGGACTGGCGCATCGGGACCGAGCACGAGAAATTCGCCTACCGCGTCTCCGACAATCGTCCGCTGCCCTACGACGGGCCGGACGGCATCGGTGAACTGCTGAAGCGCCTCCAGCGCTTCGGCTGGGACGCGGTGGAGGAGAACGGCAACATCATCGCCCTGACCCAGGGCATGGCCAACATCACCCTGGAGCCCGGCGGGCAGGTCGAACTGTCCGGTGCGCCGCTGGAGACCCTGCACCAGACCTGCGCCGAGGTGCACCGCCACCTGCGCCAGGTGAAGGAGGTCGGCGGCGAACTGGGCATCGCCATGATGGGTCTGGGCTTCCAGCCCAAGTGGCGCCGCGACGAGATCCCGTGGATGCCCAAGGGCCGCTACAAGATCATGGGCGACTACATGCCCAAGCGCGGCAGCCTCGGCCTCGACATGATGACGCGGACCTGCACCGTGCAGGTGAACCTGGACTTCGCGTCGGAAGCCGACATGGTGAAGAAGTTCCGCGTCAGCCTGGCGCTGCAGCCCATCGCCACGGCGCTGTTCGCCAACTCCCCCTTCACCGAGGGCAAGCCGAACGGCTTCCAGTCCTTCCGCAGCCACATCTGGACCGACACCGACCCCGACCGCACCGGCGACCTGCCCTTCGTGTTCGAGGACGGCTTCGGGTTCGAGCGCTACGTCGACTATCTGCTCGACGTGCCGATGTACTTCGTCTACCGCGACGGCGCGTACATCGACGCCGCGGGCCTGTCCTTCCGCGACTTCATGGACGGCAAGCTGCCGGTGCTGCCGGGCGAAACCCCGCTGATCACCGACTGGGCCGACCACATGACCACCTCCTTCCCCGAGGTGCGCCTGAAGAAGTACCTGGAGATGCGCGGCGCCGACGGCGGCCCGTGGCGGCGGCTGTGCGCCCTGCCGGCGCTGTGGGTCGGGCTGCTGTACGACGCCCAGGCGCTCGACGCCGCCTGGGACCTCGTGAAGGACTGGACGACGGAAGAGCGTGCGCACCTGCGCGCCAACGTGCCGCGCCATGGCCTGCGCACCACCTTCCGGAACCGGACGGTGCGCGAGGTCGCGCTGGAGGTGCTGGCCATCGCCCGCGACGGCCTCGTCCGCCGCGCCCGCAACGACAACTGGGGCGACGACGAAAGCCACTTCCTCGACACGCTGGTCAGCATCGCCGAGAGCGGCGAAACCCCGGCCGACGAGCTTCTGGCGAAGTTCAACGGCCCCTGGGGCGGCAGCGTCGACCCGGTGTTCAAGGAATACGCGTACTGATCCTGAGAAAAATGCGTAGGTTGGGTGGAGCGCCAGCGCAACCCAACATCGTCGCGATGCGGCGTGTGTTGGGTTTCGGCTGACGCCTCCACCCAACCTACGGTCCTGTGTCTTTTATTTCTTCCACGCGATCAGCCGCCGGGCGGCTTCGGCGATGGTCGCTTCCGAACCGGCGAAGCTGAAGCGGACGAAATGGTGGCCGCGGGCCGGGTCGAAGTCGATGCCTGGCGTGCAGGCGATGCCCGTCTCCGCCAGGATGCGCTTGCAGAAGGCCTCGCTGTCGTCGGTCATGGCCGACACGTCGGCGTAGACGTAGAAGGCGCCGTCGGCGGGCGCCAGCTTGTCGAAGCCGGCCTTGGGCAGTTCCTCCAGCAGGATCTGGCGGTTGCGGGCGTAGCGGGCGACGTGGCCGTCCAGCTCCGCGGTGCAGTCGAAGGCGGCGACGGCCGCGGCCTGCGACAGGGTCGGGGCGGAGATGAACAGGTTCTGCGCCAGGCATTCGACCGAGCGGATCAGGTCGTCCGGCACGACCATCCAGCCGAGCCGCCAGCCGGTCATCGAGAAGTATTTGGAGAAGCTGTTCACCACCAGCGCGGTCTCGCTGACCTCCGCCGCGGTGACGGCCTCCGGCCCGTAGGTCAGGCCGTGGTAGATCTCGTCCGACACAAGGCGCACGCCATTGGCGTCGCACCAGGCGGCGATCTCCGTCAGCTCTTCCCGGCTCAGCATCGTGCCGGTGGGGTTGGCGGGGCTCGCCACGATCAGGCCCTGGATCGGCTTGTCCAGTTGTTCCAGCAGCGCAATGGTCGGCTGGAACCGGTGCTCCGGCCCGGTCGGCAGCTCCACCGGCTCGACGCCGATGGCGGTCAGCGTGTGGCGGTATGCCGGGTAGCTGGGCGAGGCCATGGCGACCCGGTCGCCCGGATCGAAGGCGGCCAGGAAGCCCAGCTGAAAGGCGCCCGAGGAGCCGGTCGTTACGACCACGCGACGTTCCGGCACCGCAACCTTGTAGCGGTCCTGGTACCAGCGGGCGATGGCCGCGCGCAGCGCGGGGATGCCGAGCGCGCCGGTGTAGCCCAGCACGTCGGTGTCCAAGGCGCGGTGGGCGGCCTCCAGCACGCCCTTCGGCGCGCCGGTGGAGGGCTGCCCGACCTCCATGTGCAGGACCTCCAGCCCGGCGGCCTCACGCTCGGCGGCGGCGCGCATGACTTCCATGACGAAGAAGGGCGGGATGGCGCCCCGGGTGGAGACTTTCGGCTGCTTGCTCATGATCCCAAACTAGGCTGTGAGTCCCGGTGGGCTTGGTTTAGTCCGATTCGCGCGGCGTTTCGACCAGGAATCCGAGGGCGTGCGCGTTGCGGTCGGCGGCGATCTGGCATTCCTTCCAGCCGCTCTCGATCGAGGTCTGGCAGGCGACGAAGCTGGCGCGGCCGGGGGCCGAGGCCGGGCGGGCGGCCTGGATGGCGTCGCCGGGTTGCTTCTCCAGCGCGGCGGGCAGGGCGGTGGACAGCAGCGCGGCCGGGCCGGCGGACGGGCCGTCGCTGCCCGACGCCGTGCCGGTGCCAGCGAACTGGGTGCGGCCAACGATGGCGTTGGCGAGCAGGCCCGGCGCGCCGAAATCGGCGCGGGTCACGCCCTGGGCGGCCAGCATGCCGGTGCCCGGAATCATGCGGCCGGTGCCGAAGGGCGCCCCCATGGTGAAGGTGCAGGCCACGCCATTGTCCTCCGGGTCGATCACCGCGAGGCCGGCGCCGGGGGCGTTCGTGCCGTTGCCGGTGGCGCCCAGCGCCTGGGCGACGCGGGCGGCGCGCTGGGCCGGGGGCAGGTCGGCGGCGGCGTTCCAGGCGGCGACCAGCGCGGCGCCCGACTCGCGCTCCGGCAGCTGGGCGAACTGCATGGAGACGATGCCCAGCGGCACCGACGCGGTCTCGCCCCAGCGCGGCTGGTAGCCGCGCAGCGCGGCTTGGTCGATGCCGAGCGCCGGGCCGACGGTGGCGCCCAGCGGGCCGCCGTAGAGCGCCGAGACACCGCCGCGGCGGACCTGCGACAGGCTGGCGGCGAGGTCCGGCTGACGGATCGGCGCGCCCTCCGCCAGCGGAACGCCGGTGGGGAGGAAGACGCGCCGCGCCTCCGGATCGGCGGACAGGCGCGCGGCGTTGGCCGACAGGTCCTGGGCGAGCGCGCGGCTGACGGTGGCGCCGCCCCCGGCCAACTGCTCCGCGGGCACGGCCACCTGCTCCCACCGCATCACGCCGGCCCCGGCCTGGAGCGCGTAGACGCCGCGCAGGAAGGCGGGCACGGCGGTTCCATTGGAGCCAGCGGGGCGGGGCAGGAAGTCGAGCGTGCGGCTTTCCTTCTTGGCGGCGTTGAACACCACGCAGACGCCGCCGCCGGCCAGCCCGACGCGGGAGGGCAGGGTGGCCGCCATGGCCAGCGCCATCGCCGCCGCGGCGTCGCCGGCGCGACCGCCCTGCGCGATGATGTCGCGGCCGATGGAGGCGGCGCGCGGCTCGTCCGCCACCACATAGCTCTGGACCGGGGCGTTCGTCTTGTACTTGGTGTTGACGCAGCCCGGAAGCAGTGCTGCCACTATGGCAATCGCGCCCAACCCTCGCCAGATTCGGCGTGTGGAATGGGCCGAGGTTTTCGGTGGTTCCGCCATCCGGTGTTTCGGGATCCGCTGTTCGGAGGTCGTAACGGTGCGCAAGCCCAGCAGGCTCGTTTCGGTTGTCGCCATGGTCGCCGTGATGGTGTTGTCTTGGACGCCGCCCGCGGGCGCGCAGCGCCGCCAGGAGATGCAACTCCTCAGCGATGCCGAGACGGAACATATCATCCGCGACATGGCCCGGCCAATCTTCCAGGCCGCCGGCATCGATGCCGCCGCCGTGAACATCATCCTGGTCAACGACAACACCATCAACGCCTTCGTCGCCGGCGGGCAGAACATCTTCCTGCACACCGGCCTGCTGCTGAACGTCGACGACGCCGGGCAGCTGCTGGGCGTGATCGCGCACGAGACCGGGCATATCGCCGGCGGCCATCTGGTGCGCGGCGCCGACGCCATGGAGAACGCGTTCCTGTCCTCGCTGATCGGCATGGGCATCGGCGTGCTCGGCGGCATCGCGGCCAAGAACGCGGGTGCCGGCGCCGCCGGCCTGATGCTGGGCCAGCATCTGGCGGAGCGCAACTTCCTGTCCTTCTCGCGCAGCCAGGAGTCTTCAGCCGACCAGGCGGGCCTGTCCTACCTGGAGCAGTCCGGCATCTCCGCCCGCGGCATGGAGACCTTCCTGGAAAAGCTGGGGGTGAACGAGGATCCGCTGCTGACCAGCGACCCCGACGCCGGCTACCGCCGCACCCACCCGCTGACCCGCGAGCGCCTGGATTCGGTGGAGCGCTTCGTCGCCAACTCGCGCTACGGCAACAGGCCGATCCCCGCCGCCTGGAACGAGCAGTTCCGCCGCATCCAGGCCAAGCTGTACGCCTATCTGGACCCCAACGGGGCGCTGCGCCGCTACCGCGCGGACGACCCGTCCTTCGTGGCGCGCTACGGCCGGGCCTACGCCTATTTCCGGCGCGGCGAGGTCAAGCAGGCGCTACCGCTGGTCGACGGGCTGATCGCGCAGGAGCCGAAGAACCCCTTCATGTACGAGGTGAAGGGCGATCTGATGCTGCAGACCGGCCGCGCCCCGGACGCCGTCGCCCCCTACCGCAAAGCCATCGAGCTGCAGCCCGACGCCAACTCCATCCGCGTGTCGCTCGCCCACGCGCTGCTGGAGCAGAACGACCCACGCCTTGCCGACGAAGCGCTTAAGAATCTCCAGGTCGCCGCCAAGTCGCAGCAGGGCCAGTCCTCCTTCCTGTGGCGGCTGCAGGCCCAGGCCTGGAGCATGAAGGGCAACAACGGCATGGTCGCCTACGCCACCGCGGAGGAAGCCTTCGCCCGCGGGGACAAGCCGATGGCCCGCGCCCAGGCGGAACGGGCGGAAAAGCTGTTGCCGGCGGGCTCCCCCGGCTGGCTGCGCGCTCAGGACATCCGTGGGCAGGCGGGTGGGAAATGACCCGCGCGCACGGTTGGCGGTCGGGTCGCGGGGAGTTGACTTGCCCGGCCGCACTTTCCCCGTCACAAGTATCCATTCAATGACCAGCGCACGCGTCCGCACCCGGAGGTTTTTCCCCATGACCCGCTTCCGCCCCGCCGTCCTGATGCTGACCGCAGCATTGGCGGCGTTTTCCCCCGTCGCGGTCCAGGCGCAGTCCACCATGGACGACGCCCAGCGCAAGGCCATCGAAGGGGTGGTGCGCGACTACCTGATGCAGCACCCGGAAATCATCCTGGAGGCCGTGGACGCGTTGCAGCAGCGCCAGAAGCAGGCCGAGGAGGACCGCGCCCGCCAGGCGCTGGCTGCCAACAAGAAGGCGCTGTTCCAGAACCCGGCCGACCCGGTCGTCGGCAACCCGCAGGGCGACATCACGGTGGTCGAGTTCTTCGACTACCAGTGCGGCTACTGCAAGGCCGTGCAGGGCGACACGCAGAAGCTGATCAAGGACGACGGCAAGATCCGCTTCGTGCTGAAGGAGTTCCCGATCCTCGGCCCGGCGTCGGTCGTCGCGTCCAAGGCGGCGCTCGCGTCGCGCGCGCAGGGCAAGTATGTGGAGTACCACAACGCCCTGATGGCCCACCGCGGCCAGCTGGACGAGGACACCATCATGCGTTTGGCGAAGTCGGTCGGAATCGACGGCGACAAGCTGAAGAAGGACATGGAGAGCCCCGACGTCCTGAAGGTGATCGCCAGCAACCAGGCGCTGGCCGAGCAGCTGGGCATCCGCGGCACGCCGGCCTTCATCTTCGGCGACGAGTTGGTGCCGGGCGCCATCAAGCTGGACGAGATGAAGCGCCTCGTCGGCGCCGCGCGCAAGGGCTGACCCGGCCATGGCTGCTCCGACGACGGTGGTCTTCGACATCGGGCAAGTGCTCATCGAATGGGACCCGCGGCATCTCTACCGCGAGCTGTTCGAGGGGTACGAGGACCTGATGGAGCATTTCCTGGAGACGGTCTGCACGCCGGCCTGGAACCTGGAGCAGGACCGCGGCCGGCCGTGGGACGAGGCGGTGGCGACCCTGACCGCCGCCTACCCGGACTGCGCCGAGCTGATCCGCGCCTACCACGAGCGCTGGGAGGACATGGTGCCCGGCCCGATGCCGGGAACGCCGGAGATCCTGCTGGAGCTGAAGGGGCGGGGAACTCCGGTCTATTCGATCACGAACTTCTCGGCCGAGAAGTTCGTGCTGGCCCGCCAGCGCTTCGACTTCCTGAACGTCTTCGACGGCATCGTCGTGTCGGGGGAGGAACGGCTGGTCAAGCCCGACCCGGCCATCTTCCGCCTGCTGCTGGACCGCTATGGGCTGGTGGCGGAGGACTGCTTCTTCATCGACGACAGCGCGGCCAACGTGGAAGCCGCCCGCATGGTCGGCATGGTCGCCCACCATTTCAGCAGCGCGGATCGGCTGCGGGGTGAGCTGGAGGGGTTGGGGTTGTTGTAGGAGTTCTGGAACTGGGCCCCCACCCTAACCCTCCCCCATCTTCGACGGGGGAGGGAACTCCGCCGCTCCGCGACCAAAGCCCCTCCCCCCGCGAAGTGGGGGGAGGTTGGGAGGGGGGCCCAACTCCAGAACCCTCACTCATCCCCCGGATAGGTGATCGCGACCACCTCGATCTGCTCCACGCCCGCGGGCGTGCGCAGGTCCACGAGGTCGCCTTCCTGGGCCTTCAGAAGGGCGCGGGCGATCGGCGAGATCCAACTGACGTGGCCGCGGTCCAGGTCCACCTCGTCGGCGCCGACGATGGTGATGGTGTTCTCCGCCCCGTCCTCGCGGGCGTAGGTGACGGTCGCGCCGAAATACACGCGGTCGCGATTCGTCTGGCGCGTGGGATCCACCACCTCCGCCGATTCCAGCCGCTTGTTCAGGAAGCGGATGCGCCGGTCGATCTCGCGCAGGCGCTTCTTGCCATAGAGGTAATCGCCGTTTTCCGAGCGGTCGCCGTTGCCGGCCGCCCAGGACACGACCTCCACCACCTTCGGCCGCTCGACGCGCAGGAGGTTGCGCAGTTCCGCCTGCATCCGCTGGAAGCCGGCGGGCGTCATGTAGTTCTTGAAGCCGGCGGGCAGGGGCTTCGGATCGTCGCCGTCATCGTCGTCAGCCGAGTCGTTCTCCCGCGTGAAAGCCTTGCTCATCGTCGCAACCCGTTCTGCCTGTCGAAACACCCGTATGAAACAGAAAAGGCGCCCTGAGGCGCCTTTTCCAGTCTGCGTTTGGCCCAATCGGCGTTCGGCTTGCCGTCAGCGGGCCCACCAGCCGCGCCGCGGCTTGGCCGGCGGCTGGCTCTCTTCCGCGGCGGCCGGCTCGGGGGCCGGCTCGCTGATCGCGGGGGCGGGCGCCGCCTCGGCCGGAGCCTCCGCGGCGGCCTTCCGCTTGCGCGGAGCCCGCGTCTTGGCGGCCGGAGCGGCCTCCTCGGCGACCGGGGTCGGGGCAACCGGAGCCGGGGTGGCCGGCGCGGGAGCCGGCGCCGCCTCGACCGGGGCTTCCGCCGCGGCCTTCCGCTTGCGCGGCGCGCGCTTCTTCGGCTCGGCCTGAGACTCGGGCTGGGCCTCCTCGGCAACCGGAGCCGGGGCCGGAGCGGGCGCCGGCTCGGCCGGAGCCTCGGCGGCGGCGGCCTTGCGGCCACGCCCCTTGGCCGGAGCCTTCGCCGGCTTTTCCGCCTTCGGCTCGGCCGCGGCGGCCTTCGGGGCCTTGCTCCCCTTGCGGCCCTTCGGCGCTGCCGTCTGGGGCGCTTCCGGCTGCGGCGCGGGGGCCGGCGCCTCGGCCGACACGGTCTCCGCCACGTCCGCGGCCTCGGCCTTCACCTTGGCGCCGCGACGGCTGCGCGGCTTCTTGGCCGGCGCTTCCTCCACGGCCGGAGTCTCCGCCGGGGCTTCCGGAGCGGCTTCGGCCGCAACCTCGGCCGGCTCCCCGGTGGTCAGGATCCAATCGAAGTCGATCGGCTCCTCGGTGACCGGACCCTGGGCGGCCGGGACCGGAGCGGCCGGTTCAGCCACGGCTTCCGCGACCTCATCCGACTGGGCCTCGCCCTCCATGCCCTCGCGCTGGCGCGACCGGCGGCGGCCACCGCGCTTGCCGCGGCGACGCTTCTTGCGCTCACCGTTGGCGTCGCCGTTGCCTTCGCCTTCGCCGGCGAACTCGCCCGCGGCCTCGTCGCCTTCCTCGGCGTCCGCCTCGTCCTCACCCTCGTCGTTCGCGGCGTCGAGGTGATGGCGCACATCGACGTCGTTGATCACGAACTCCGGAGCGTCGATCTGGGCGCGCTCGATGGCTTCCTCGTCCACCTCGGTGCCGTCGGTCTCGGCGTCGCCCGCCTCGGCGTCCGCGGCTTCGCGGTCGGCGGCCGGACTCGCCAGGACCGGACGGCCCTCCTCGCGGTCGCGTCCGCGGCCACGGCGGCGCCGACGGCGGCGACGGCGGTCGCCTTCGCTCTCGCCGGCGACGGCCTCGGCGCGCTCGGTCGTCTCGGCCTCGGCGGCGGTCTCCTCGACGACCTCCTCCTCGGCTTCCTCGGCCTCGGCGGCCAGGATGCGGTCGGTCTCGGCCAGCACGCGCTCGGCGCTGACCAGCGGGACGTCGTCCTCCGGCGTGCGGGCCCTGACGCGCTCAAGCCGCAGGTCGGGGGCGATCAGCGTGTCGTCCGCCTGGACCATGACGCGGAAGCGGTAGCGCTCCTCGATCTTGGTCAGCTCGACGCGCTTCTGGTTGAGGATGTAGAGCGCGATGCGGGTCGGCACGAAGACCGTGATCTCGGCCGAACGCTTGCGGATGCCCTCCTCCTCGATGGCGCGGAGCACGTGCAGCGCCGAGGATTCGACCGAGCGGATGACGCCGGTGCCGGAGCAGTGCGGGCAGCGCTCGAAGTTGGTTTCCAGCAGCGACGGGCGCAGGCGCTGGCGCGACAGCTCCAGCAGGCCGAAAGCGGAGATGCGGCCGAGCTGGATGCGCGCCCGGTCGTTCTTCATCGCCTCCTTGAGGCGGCGTTCGACCGCGGCGTTGTTGCGGGGCTCCTCCATGTCGATGAAGTCGATCACGATGAGGCCCGCGAGGTCGCGCAGGCGGAGCTGGCGCGCCACCTCCTCCGCGGCTTCGAGGTTGGTCTTGTAGGCCGTCTCCTCGATGTTGCGCTCGCGCGTCGACTTGCCCGAGTTGACGTCGATGGAGACCAGCGCCTCGGTCGGGTTGATGACGATGTAGCCGCCGGAGCGCAGCTGCACGACCGGGCTGTGGATCGCGTCGATCTGCGTTTCCACCTGGTAGCGGTGGAACAGCGGGATCGTCTCGTCCCGGTACTGCATGACGCGCTTGGTGTGGCTCGGCATCATCATGCGCATGAAGTCGCGCGCGGTGTTGAAGCCGGCCGAACCTTCCACCCAGATCTCGTCGATGTCGTCGCTGTAGAGATCGCGGATCGAGCGCTTGATGAGGTTCGCCTCTTCATAGATGAGGCAGGGCGCCGAGGACTTCAGCGTCTGGACGCGGATGTCGTCCCACAGGCGCAGCAGGTATTCCAGGTCGCGCTTGATCTCCTGCTTGGAGCGCTCCAGCCCCGCGGTGCGCAGGATGACCGCCATGCCTTCCGGCACGTCGAGGTCCGACAGGATCTCCTTCAGGCGCTTGCGGTCGGCCGGGTTGGTGATCTTGCGGGAAATCCCGCCGCCGCGGCCGGTGTTCGGCATCAGCACGCAGTAGCGGCCCGGCAGCGACAGGTAGGTGGTGAGCGCAGCACCCTTGTTGCCGCGCTCCTCCTTGGTGACCTGGACTAGCATGACCTGCCGGCGCTTGATCACCTCCTGGATCTTGTAGCTGCGCAGCGGGCGCGTGCGGCGGCGGTGGGCGTCCTCGACCTCGTCGCCGCCGATCACGTCGGGGCTGACGGCGTCCTCGCCGGCCTGCTCGCCGTCGGTCTCGCCATCCACGTCGCCGCCGGCGGCGTCGGTGAAGGACCCGGCGGAAACCGCGTCATCGGCGTCGGCGGTCGCCGTGGCGTAGCCGTCGGTCTCGCCGTCCGCGTCGCCCTCGACACCCGCGTCTTCGCCGTAGCTCGACGGCATCGGCGAGAATTCCTCGACCACCTGCTCCGGCCGGATCGGCTCGGCCATCACGGCGCCGTCGGCCGCGGCCTCGGCGCGGGCTTCGGCCTGCTCCTCAAGCCGGCGCTCCTCGGCCAGCAGGGCCTCGCGGTCGGCGATCGGGATGCGGTAGTAGTCGGGATGGATTTCCGAGAAGGCGAGGAAGCCGTGGCGGTTCCCGCCATATTCCACGAAGGCCGCCTGGAGCGACGGCTCGACCCGGGTCACCTTGGCAAGGTAGATGTTGCCCTTGAGTTGCTTCCGGGTCGCGATTTCGAAGTCGAGGTCTTCGAGTCTGTTACCATTGACCACGGCAACCCGGGTTTCCTCCGGGTGCGTGGCGTCCACCAGCATGCGCTTGGCCATACAAGATCCCCATGACGCCCCCGGGGTGCCCGTGCGACGATCGGGCCGCCCGGACGCGTCATCGTTGTGTGCGAAGCCTGCGGAACCGGCCCCAACCTCGTCGAACGGCGCTGGTGAAGCAGCCAGGACGAGACGGACTTCGGACTCCGGGCGCCGGAGTTTCGGCCGGCGCCAGCTTCGAGGTTTCGTCCCTTTCACCGGCAACCCAGACGCGTCACGCCCCAGACCGCGGCCGATGATCGAAGTCGGCCGGGAAGGTCCGCGGGCGACGCCACAGGTCTGCCTTGGAGGGAAATCCCCCCGCGGAAGTGGTCTGGTGGGTCGCGGTATGTCGCAGGGCTACCATAGACAAGCATGAAAACTTGCACAACGGTGGAATTCGGTGAAACGAACATGCCGCCGCAATCGGTCGCGCCCACCGTCGCCGCAGCCGGCGCGGGCTTGGCCGGCGGACTCCGCGCCCTGCGGCGCTTCTCCGCGGTCGCTGTGCACTGTTGCAGGAACGGCACCCTGTTCGCCGATTTCGCGCGCCGTCTCACCGTTGTCGTTGAAGATGTTGATTCCGCTAAGCTATAGGTCATGGCTGGCTGTAGCCGTGTTGCGGTTTGGTGGATGCGATGGCCCGAATGCTCGCGATGATCGTCGTCGTGCTGGGCGCTCTTGCGGGGGCGGTCGCGCTGACTCCGTGCCCGGTCCACGCGCAAACCACCGCGGCGCTGCCCTTTCCGCCGCCCGCGCAGGAGCGGGTGGAGGTGCTGGACGCGCGGCTCGGCTTGCATCCGGACAAGACACGCCTGGTCCTGGAACTCAGCGAATCGGTTGCCTTCGCGGTCTCGGTGCACGCCGATCCCTACCGCGTCGTGGTCAACCTGCCGGACGTGAGCTGGCCCGGCGGGGCGGCAACGGTCGCCGGCAAGGGGCTGGTCACGCGCTACCGGTTCGAAGGCCGCGAGGGCGGCGCCTCCCGCCTCGTCGTGGAGACCACGGGGCCGGTCAAGGTGTCGGAAGCCTTCACCATCCCGTCCAGGGACGGCCACAAGCCCCGCTTCGTGCTGGACGTCGTGCGGGCCACCGCCGCGGAGTTCGCCCAGGCCGCCAATATTCCGGCCGCCAAAGCCCCGCCGGCCCGCGCGCCGGCCGTGGAGGCGCCCCAGAGTGCCGCGGTGAGCGCCGGCCGGCCGGTGCCGGCCCCACCGCCGTACCAGCCCGCACCGATCCTGCCCGCCGCCGCGGCCATGACGCCGCCGATCCCGCAGCCGGCGCCGCAGCGCTCCGCGCCGAACCCCGACCGGGCGGTGCCGGAAAAGCCGCTGGTCGTCATCGACCCGGGGCACGGCGGCGTCGATCCCGGTGCCATCGGCGTCGGCGGCATCTATGAGAAGGACATCACGCTGGCCATGGCGCGCGAGGTGAAGCGCCAGCTGGAGGGGTCCGGCCGCTACCGGGTCAAGCTGACCCGCGACAAGGACGTCTTCATCCGCCTGCGCGACCGCGTCGCCATCGCCCGCGACGCCGACGCCGACCTGTTCCTGTCGCTGCACGCCGACAGCATCGGCGCCAGCAACATGCGCGGCCTGTCGATCTACACCCTGTCCGACAAGGCGTCGGACCGCGAGGCGGAGAACCTGGCCGCCAAGGAGAACCGGGCCGACGCGCTGGCCGGCATGGACCTGTCGGCCGAGAACGACCTGGTGGCGACGATCCTGATCGACTTGGCGCAGCGCGACACCATGAACCACTCCAAGCGCTTCGCGAACCTGGCGCTGGACCATCTGCGCCGCGACGTCACGGTCATTCCCAACAAGCCGATCCGGCAGGCCGGCTTCGCCGTGCTGACCGCGCCCGACATGCCGTCGGCCCTGGTCGAGATGGGCTACCTGTCGAGCCCGCAGGACGCCGGGCTTCTGACCAAGGCCGCGCACCGCGAACGATTCGGCCGCGCGCTGCTGCGGGCGATCGACTCCTACTTCAAGTGGCTGGGCGCCGCGAAGAAGAGCTGAGGGCGAAGAGCTGAGCGCGGGAAGCGGCCCACCCCGCAGCGCTTACCCCTGACGGAAACGCGGCGCGGGTATTCGGGATGGACCGATACCACTTTCTTGCATGCGCCTTGTGGGCGTCACATTTTCCTGACATGCCTGCGTGGGAGTCGGCGTGCCGGCTTCCGCGGTGTAGGATGCCGCTCATCGGACGGTCCGGCCGCTTCCCCAGGGGAGCGGGCGGCCCGCCGTTCTGCCCGTTTGGGAATTGGCCTGTTTGGGATTCGTCATGCGCCTGATTCTGTCCGTCCTGATGGCCCTCGTCATGCTCGTGCTGGTCGGAGCCGGGGGATTCGTCTATGTGCTGGACTATTACGACCGCGACCTGCCCGACTACACGAAGCTGGCCAACTACCAGCCGCCCGTGACCACCCGCGTGCACGCCGGCGACGGGCGCCTGCTGGCGGAGTTCGCGTCGGAGAAGCGCGTGTTCGTGCCGATCGACGCGATGCCCAAGCGGGTGATCAACGCCTTCCTCGCGGCCGAGGACAAGAACTTCTACGAGCACAAGGGCGTCGATCCCATCGGCATCGCCCGCGCCATCCTGACCAACGTGGAGAACCTGGGCCGCGACCGCCGGCCCATGGGCGCTTCGACCATCACGCAGCAGGTCGCCAAGAACATGCTGCTGACCAACGAGGTCTCATTCGCCCGCAAGATCAAGGAAGCGATCCTGGCCGTGCGCATCGAGCGCGCCTTCAGCAAGGACCGCATTCTTGAGCTGTACCTGAACGAGATCTTCCTCGGCTTCCGGTCCTACGGCGTGGCGGCGGCGGCGCTGAACTACTTCAACAAGGGGCTGGACGAGTTGGACATCGAGGAGGCCGCCTACCTCGCGGCCCTGCCCAAGGCGCCCAGCAACTACCACCCGGAACGCCAGCGCGACGCGGCGCTCGCCCGCCGCAACTGGGTCATCAGCCGCATGGCCGATGACGGGCACATCACCCCGGAGGAGGCCAAGGCCGCCCAGGCCAAGCCGCTGGCCGTGCGCAAGCGCGACGAGCAGGAATATGTGACCTCGGAGTATTTCGCCGAGGAGGTCCGGCGCGAACTGGTGAAGCTGTACGGCGAGCAGGCGCTGTATGAGGGCGGGCTGTCGGTGCGCGCCTCCATGGATCCGGTCCTCCAGGACGCGGCGACCAAGGCGCTGCGCACCGGCCTCGTCCAGTACGACCGGCGCCACGGCTACCGCGGGCCGGTCGGCAAGATGGACAATTTCGACAACTGGGCCAAGAAGCTGGCCGGGATGGCGCCGCCCGCCGGGTCGGAGGGCTGGCACCTCGCCGTCGTGCTGAAGGACGACGCGGCCGACGCGCTGGACATCGGCCTGCCCGACGGGGCGCGCGGGCGCGTGCCGCTGGCCGAGCTGCGCTGGGCGCGCGCCCAGAAGGACGACAACCGCCTCGGCCCCGACATCCGCCGGCCGTCGGACGTCGCCAAGCTGGGCGACCTGATCCTGGTGGAACCGGCCCGCAAGGACGAGAAGGGCAAGGATTACCCGCCGGGCAGCTACGCCCTGCGGCAGATCCCGGCGGTGCAGGGCGGCCTCGTCGCGCTCGACCCGCACACGGGCCGGGTGCTCGCCATGGTCGGCGGCTTCTCCCCGCACATGAGCGCCTTCAACCGCGCCACCCAGGCGATGCGGCAGCCGGGCTCCTCCTTCAAGCCGTTCGTGTACCTGACGGCGCTGGACCAGGGCTTCACCCCGTCGTCGCTGGTCATGGACGCGCCCTTTGAATACGACCCCGGCCACGGCCAGCCGATCTGGCGGCCGGAGAATTACAGCCACGAGTTCTACGGCCCGACGCCGCTGCGCGTGGGCATCGAGAAGTCGCGCAACGTCATGACCGTCCGCCTCGCCAACGCCATTGGCATGGACAAGGTGAAGGCCACAGCCGAGAAGTTCGGCATCGTCGACAACCTGCAGCCCTACCTGCCGATGTCGCTGGGGGCCGGCGAGACGACCGTGCTGCGCATGGCCGCCGCCTACGCCATGCTGGACAACGGCGGCAAGCGCATCACCCCGACCTTCATCGACCGGGTGCAGGACCGCAACGGCAAGACCATCTTCCGCCACGACAACCGCGCCTGCGAGGGCTGCAACCACGTGGCGTGGAAGGACGGGGTTGCGGTGCCCGCCGTGCCCGACACGCGCGAGCAGATCAACGACCCGCGCACCGTCTACCAGATGGTCTCCATCCTGGAAGGCGTGGTCCAGCGCGGCACGGCGACGAAGCTGCTGTCGCTCGGCAAGCCGCTGGCCGGCAAGACCGGCACCACCAACGACAGCAACGACGCCTGGTTCATGGGCTTCTCGCCCGATCTGGTGGTCGGCACCTACATCGGCTTCGACCAGCCGCGTTCCCTGGGCGCCAAGGAGACGGGCGGCTCCGCCGCGGTCCCCGTGGTCAAGGACGTGCTGGAGGTGGCGCTGAAGGACAAGCCGGCGACGCCGTTCCGCGTGCCGCGCGGCCTGCGCCTCGTCCGCGTCAACCCGGAAACCGGGCGCCTGGCCTCGCCCGGCGACCGCAAGGCGATCTGGGAGGCCTTCATCCCCGGCACCGAGCCGAACCCCGACCAGCCGCAGCTCGTGCTCGACGGCTCGGCCCGCGGGGGAGGCGGGGAGGGCGGCCTGACCGGGGCGGCGTTGCCCGGCGGCGGCTTCGGCGATCCGGCCGCCACGGGCGCCTATGGCGCGGCCCCGGCCGGGGTGGCGCCCGGTGCCCCGTCGTCGGCGACGGTGGGGACCGGCGGCCTGTACTGACCGCAAGCGCCGACCGCAAGCTGGGCGGGACGATAAGGGAGGAAGGGCGGCTCTTTGGAGTCGCTCTTTTTCTTTCTGAATGGATGTGCACTGCGGGAAAAGACCGCGAGCGCGCCAAGCCCCATCGGATTGCAGTGCCGGAAGCATTGCCAAAGCACTGAAACGGTAGATGGACGACAAGGCACCTTCGAAAGAAGGGTGTTTGCATCGCCCGTATTGGTCTTCGCGGGTGCGGAACGGAGCCGGAAAGGCCCTGTTGATGGGACTGCACGCGGCTGGCGCCTTGCGGCGCGCGCGACGTCCGGCACTTCCCATTCGTGAGGCTCCCGTCATGACCACCGACGCCGAACCGACACGCGTCGTCATTCCCGTCGTCCAGGAAACCGTCGAGATCGAGAAGCACGCCCGGCCGACCGGGATCGTGCATGTGCACCGGCGCGTCCTTGAGGAAATCGAGGAGATCGACGAGCCGCTTGAGTCCACGGAGGTGGTGGTCGAGCACGTCCCGGTCGGCGCCTGGGTCGACCAAGCCCCGGCCGAGCGGCGGGAAGGCGACACCCTGATCATTCCCGTGGTCGAGGAGGTGCCCGTCGTCGTGATGCGCCTGCGCCTGGTCGAAGAGGTGCATGTGACGCGCCGGCGCACGATCCGCCGCTACCGGGACCGCGTGCCGGTCCGCCGATCCGAAGTCACGGTGGAGCGGGAGGACGCCGAACGGCCCGCCCCGCCCCAGCCGACACGGGAATACCCCACACCGGAACACAGGAGACCACGCATGTCGATGACCGTCATCGGACTGTTTCAGACGCCCGAGCCGGCCCACCGGGCCTGCCAAGAGTTGACGAAGGCCGGATGCCCGGAGGAGAGCGTCCAACTGTTCGACACGCCGCGGGACGACCTGGCCTCCGCGCTGGCCGAATTCGGGATCGACGAGGAGGACGCCCGCGCCTTCTCCGGCGCCATCGCCAAGGGGGCCGCGGTGATCGCGGTCGAGGTCGAGGACGACCAGGCGGACGAGATACGCTCCCGCCTGGAACGCAGCGAGGCCCGCGCCGTGGACGTCTACGAGGATGAGAAGGAGGAGCAGCCGGAGCGCGGCTCCGGTGAGAAGAGCGCGCGCGGCGAGCGCAAGGTCCTGCCCGAGGTGGAGGAGCAGGTGCGGATCGGCAAGCGTCGGGTGGTCCGGGGCGTGCGCGCCAGCACCCACGTCACCGAACGGCCGGTCGAGAAGACGCTGACCCTGGAGGAGGAGAAGGTCCGGGTGCGGCACCGCGAGGCTGACCGCGAACTGAGTCCGGAGGAGGCGGAAAAGGCCTTCAAGGAGACCAGCGTGGACATGACCGAAACCACGGAGGAGGCCGAAGTCCGCAAGGCCGCCCGCCTGATCGGAGAGGTCGAACTGACGAAGTCGACCACGGAGCACAAGGAAACGGTGCGCGAAACCGCCCGCAAGACCGAGGTGGACGTGGAGCGGACCGGCGGGCGCGGTTCGAAGAAGTGACGCTGGCCTAGCGCGGGGGGCTTTCACCACCAAGGCACCAAGACACCAAGAGTCCACGGTGTGCCGGGCGCGAGGATTCTTGGTGTCTTGGTGCCTTGGTGGTGAACTCCTCTCCCGTCGCTTGTGCTTACGGCCGGGCCGCCGAGCGCACCACGTCGTGGGCGCCGAGTTGGGCGATGGCGTCGCCGGTGCAGCCGCCGAGCGGGCGGAGGTCGGATTCCATGTGGGCGAGCATGGCCTGGACGCCCTCCTGGTTGATGTGCAGGGCGTCGACGAAATGCGCCTCGTCGGTCATCGCGCGGCGGGTGTCGATCACCGGGACATCGGCCGGCAGGCGCTGCTTCAGGTCGTCGAAGAAGGCGTCGAAGTTGGTCAGCTTCTCGATGTAGCCGGGGAAGTAGGGGGTGATGACCACGGCGACCTTGGTCCCGTGCGCCTGCGCCGTCGCGATGATGTGGTCCAGAGCCTCCCAGTTCGGCTGGAAGCCCTCCATCACCTCGGTCGGGGCGTGGGCGATCTGGGCCTTCAGGATGGGCGATATGCTGCCGCTCAGCGTGCGGTCGCCGCCGGTCGGACGCACGCGCTCCACGGCCAGCCGGATCGTCTGGTTATTGTTGAAGATCAACGTGTTGAACAGCTTGTTCGACGCCCACATGGTCGGGTCGACCTTGCGGATGAAGCCGTCCACCCGGTTCGAGTAGTAGGCGAGCAGCGGCAGGTCGGCCAGCGCGTTGGGGTCGTCCACCACGCTGGTCGGCTCCAGCAACAGCAGGCGCGGCGCGCCGTGCCGCTCCACATAGTCCTGCCACAGCAGGTCGCCGACCGTGGTCGGGGCGCCGCCCATGCCGAGGTTCAGCGCCTTCCAGCAGGTCAGCCGCTGGAGGTCGGACACCGGAAAGTGGTTGTCGGCGCGCGAGTTGCCGAGGACGACCACGTCTGCGGGCGGACCGTCCTGGTACACGGTCATGAAGCGGTCGCTCGCGTGGCGCAGCGTTTCGCCCAGCCAGGACGCGAAGGCGCGGTCCATGGTGACGACCATGCCCAGGATCAGGCCCAGGGTTGCCAGAAGGCGGATCATGGAAGGGGCTCCCTCAAAACTGGAAGTAGATGAAGGATCGGTTGGCGAAATTGCCGAAGAGAAGCAGCAGCAACACCAGCGTGGAGCAGGCCATGGAGCGGGCGACCACGTTGACCCCGGCGTAGCGGCGGTTGGCCCCCAGCTCGATCATCGCGTCGATCATCAGCACCACGCCGGCGAAGACGACCACGCGGACCAAATAGCTCATCTGCTGCATTCCGCGCGGCAGGCTGAAGTCGCCGTCGCCGATGATGCCCAGGATGGTCCAGACCGTGTGCAGGTCGTTGGCCCGGAAGGGCAGCCAGGTCAGCGTCACCAGCAGGAAGACCAGGCCGATGGTCAGCAGGCGCCCGGCCGCCAGGGGAATCCCGGTCAGGCGGATCGGGCTGCGCGCCGCCAGCCAGCGGGCGCCGTCCTCCGCCGCCATCAGCGCGGCGTGCATGGCCCCCCACAGGACGAAGGTCCAGTTGGCGCCGTGCCACAGGCCGGAGACCAGCATGACGATGGTCATGTTCCGGATGCGCAGCCAGCCCGAGCGTCCGCCGCCCATGGGGATGTAGACGTAGTCGCGGAACCAGGTGGACAGCGAGATGTGCCAGCGCCGCCAGAAGTCGCGCATGCCCCGGGCGAAGTAGGGGCGGTTGAAGTTTTCGCACAGCGTGTAGCCGAACATCTGCGACAGGCCGATGGCGATCAGCGAGTAGCCGGCGAAGTCGCCGTAGATCTGCAGGGAAAAGCAGATCAGCCCGATGACGTGGTTCAGCGCGTTGAAGAACTCCGGCTGTGCGAAGCGCGCGTCCACGACGGCGGCGGCGTTGTCGGCCAGCCCCAGCTTCAGGAAATAGCCCCAGATCAGCTTCTCCAGCCCGGCGAAGCGGAAGGCGAAGGGGACGTCGTGCTTCGGCCCGTTCTGGATTTGCGGCAGCAGGTCGCGCGCCCGGACGATCGGGCCGGCCACCAGCTGCGGGAAGAAGGAGGCGAAGGTCGCGTAGCGCAGCAGCGACCGTTCCGGCTTGTCCAGGTGGCCGAGATAGAGGTCCAGCGCGTAGCTGAGGTTCTGGAAGGTGTAGAAGGAGATGCCGACCGGCAGGATGATCGACAGGGTGCGCTCCCCGATGTCGATGCCGAGCGACGACAGGGCGATGTGCGCGCTGTCGACAAAGAAGTTGAAGTATTTGAAAAAGAACAGGACGCCGAGGTTGGTGCCGAGGCTGAGCTGCATGAACAGCCGGGCGGTGGCCCGGTTCGGCGCGTCGGCGATCCGCAATCCGCAATAGAAGTCGATCAGGGTCGTCAGGGCGAGCAGCGTGCAGAAACGATAGTCCCAAAATCCATAAAAGATGTAGCTGGACGCCAGCAGGAGCGGCGTGAACAGCCGCGTGCGCGCCAGCGCCATGAAGGCCGCCGTGAAGACCGTGATGAACACAAGGAAACCAAGGCTCGTGAAGTTCATCGTGGGCCGCGCTTCTCGGTTGTTGACGACGATTGTGGCCGGCAAAGGGAACCGGGGCGTTCCGGCGGCGTTGGTGACAGACCGG
This sequence comes from Azospirillum rugosum, assembly GCF_017876155.1. Lineage (GTDB taxonomy): Bacteria > Pseudomonadota > Alphaproteobacteria > Azospirillales > Azospirillaceae > Azospirillum > Azospirillum rugosum. Next base: position 55,214 of record NZ_JAGINP010000018.1, on the reverse strand, counting down.
GCGCCTGTTTCCCTTGTGGGTGCGGCTGTGCTCGAACCATGCGTTCTTTCAAGTAGAGGCACAGAACGGGCAGGACGCTATCACAGCAAGCGTCCGTTTAATCCCGCCGCGAACGGGTCCTCGCGGGGCCGAATTGGACGTACTCACCTGGAACGACCGACCGCTATTCGGAGCGGATATGCGTCTTCGCCGGTTTTTCTACGACCGGGGTCGGAGCCGACCGGCGGCGCGGCGCCTTTTGGCCGGTCGACTTGGGCGCCCATGGGGACCGCTTGGCCTTTTGCAAAGGCGGAATAAGGGGGTGCAACGCCGGCCGTAACTCGCTACATAGGGGCCTGATACCGAAGGCGTTTGATGGCTTCCATCAAACGCCTTCGGTTAATACCCGACAGCACATGGCGCAGCCATGTGCGAAAGGGTCATGCGGCCGGCCGCATGACTTTGGAATCAACTCTGGCTGACGAGGAGGTACCGCGATGCGGGCCGAGATCGAAGCGGCCGCTGGCGAGATCAGAGACTCGCTGGCGCTGCTGAGGAGGCATCTTTGACTGGGATAACGCGCTGCGTCGTCTCGACGAACTGAATGACCTCTCCGAGGACCCCAAGCTGTGGGATGACCCGACGCGCGCGCAGACCATCATGCGCGAGCGCACCCAGCTGGAGGCCTCGGTCAACGGCTACCGCGCGCTGGAGCGCGACCTGTCCGACAGCCTGGAGCTGATCGAGATGGGCGAGGCCGAGGGCGACGCCACCGTCGTCGCCGACGCCGAGGCCCAGCTCTACGCGCTGCGCGAGCGCGCCGCCAAGCTGCAGATCGAAAGCCTGCTGTCGGGCGAGGCCGACGCCAACGACTGCTTCGTCGAGGTGAACGCCGGCGCCGGCGGCACGGAAGCCCAGGACTGGGCGCTGATGCTGGTGCGCATGTACACCCGCTGGGCGGAGCAGCACGGCTACAAGACCCAGTGGCTGGAAGAGAGCCCCGGCGAAGAGGCCGGCCTGAAGTCCGCCACCGTGCAGATCAGCGGCCACAACGCCTATGGCTGGCTGAAGACCGAGGCGGGCGTGCACCGTCTGGTGCGCATCAGCCCCTTCGACAGCCAGGCCCGCCGCCAGACCAGCTTCGCCGCCGTTTCGATCTCGCCGGTGATCGACGACAAGATCAACATCGAGATCAACGAGAAGGACTGCCGCATCGACACGTTCCGCGCGTCGGGCGCCGGCGGCCAGCACGTCAACAAGACCGACTCGGCCATCCGCATCACCCACCTGCCCACGGGCATCGTGGTGGCCTGCCAGCAGGAGCGCTCGCAGCACAAGAACCGCGCCAAGGCGTGGGACATGCTGCGCGCCCGCCTGTACGAGCGGGAGCTGAAGATCCGCGAGGACGCCGCGGCCGCCCTGGAGGCGACCAAGAGCGACATCGGCTGGGGCCACCAGATCCGCTCCTACGTCCTGCACCCGTACCAGATGGTGAAGGACCTGCGCACGAACGTGGAGACGTCGCAGAGCCAGGCGGTCCTGGACGGCGCGCTCGACCCCTTCCTGGAAGCGGCGCTGGCGGCGCGGCTGAAGGGGCAGGGCGACGAGGCGGCGGCGTAATGTTCAGCATCGGCAGCGTATTGCCCCCTCCCTAACCCTCCCCCGCTTCGCAGGGGAGGGGATCTGGCCCTCTCCTGCGAAGCGGGGGAGGGAGGGGACCCACGAAGTGGGGAGGGTGGGGGCACCGGACGCCACCAATTTTTATCCCTTCCGAAGCATCGCGGCCTCTGCCGTGTTGATCTCCGCAAACAAGAACGGAGACCAACCATGACCCGCCCAACCATGACCCGTAGGGCCATTGCCGCCTGCATCGCCCTCACCGCCTTCGCGGCATCCCCGGCTTTCGCGGTTTGCCCGGACGAGAACATGCCGTCCGACATGCGGTACGCCTATGTGCAGGGCGCCCAGTCGGCGCTGAACGAGCACGGCTTCAAGGCCGGCACGGCGGACGGCAAGATGGGGCCCAACACCCGCTCCGCCGTCCGCGCTTACCAGAAGGCGGCGAAGCTCCCCGTCGACGGCTGCGTCACCAAGGAGCTTCTGGACCACCTGAACTTCGCCCAGCCGAAGGTCTACGCGCCGGGCAAGCGCTGAGCGCTCCCGCTTACTTCACGAAGCTGAGGTCCATGATGGACTTGGCGTCCAGCGCCTTGTCCACCTGGCCCTCGGCCTGCCAGAACTTCACCTGATTGACGACGTCGTCGATCAGAAGCTTGCCCTGCGGGTCCACGTAGGGCAGGCCGGCGGCGACGACCTCGGGCTTCTGCTTGGTGGCCTCGGCGATGATGGCCAGCAGGCTGTCGTAGCCGGGGCCCTTCACGATAGCGCCCGACGCGTCCTTGGTGTTGAAGGCTGCGTGGTATTCGGCCAGCGCCGTCTGGTAGGCGCGGATGAACTTCTCCACCGTCGGGCGGCGCTGGGCGATCGTCTTCGGGCCGGTGAACAGCGCGCCGAGCTGCCAGGGCGTCTCGTCGCCGACCCAGCCGATGATCGTGCCGGCGCCATCGGCGACCATCTGGCGGGCGACCGTCACCGGCGCCACGATGGCGTCCACCTGCCCGCCCTTGAAGGCGGCGGTCATCTTCGGCACGTCCTGCAGCGGCACCATGGTCAGGTCCTTGACCGTGAAGCCGTATTTCTGCCCGAGCAGCCCCAGCATGTAGTGGAAGGTGGAGCCCACGGTGGTGATGGCGATGCGCTTGCCCTTCAGGTCCGCCGGCTTCTTCAGCCCGGCGGCGAAGGCGGTGTTGGCCGCGACGTAGGCGCTGAGTTCGAAGCCCGGCTCGTCACGGCTCTGCGCCGCGATCATGGTGACCGCACCCTTGGCCGCGAGGTTGTAGAAGCCCGCCGTCAGGCCGGTGACGCCGAAGTCCACGTCGCCCGACGCCACGGCCACCGGCACCTGCTGGGCCGAGGTGAACATCTTCAGGTCGACGTCGAGCCCTTCCTTCTCGAAGTAGCCCTTGCTCTTGGCGATGAAGATCGGCCCGGAGGAGGCCAGCGCCAGCACGCCGATGGAGGTCTTCTCCAGGCTTTGGGCGAAGGCCGGCGCGGCCGAAAGCGCCAGGGCCGCAGCGCCCATAACTCCCAATACCGTCCGACGGCCCCAACGCACGACAGTCATCAGTGTCTTCTCCCTAGTGTTTTCGTAGGTTGGGTGGAGGCGTCAGCCGCAACCCAACAGGTTTGCGATTTCAACAGCTTACCGCCACTTCAGCAGGCGGCGTTCCAAGATCGACAGCACGGTGCCGATGGCGAGGCCGAGCAGCGACAGGACCAGCACCCCGGCCAGCAGCTGGTCGGTCAGCATCAGGTTGCCGGCGGTCAGCACGAAGGCGCCGATGCCGTATTCCGCGCCGATCATCTCCGCCGCCACGACCAGGATCAGCGCGATGGACGCGGTGATGCGGAATCCCGCCAGGATTCCGGGCAGGGCGCCCGGCAGCACGATCTTGCGCAGGATCGACGCCCAGGGCAGGCCGAAGCTCTGCGCCATGCGGATCAGGTTGCGCGGCACCGAATCGATGGCGCTGTAGGTGGCGATCACCGTCGGGAAGAAGACGCCGAAGCCGATGGTGGCGAACTTCGACGGTTCCCCGATGCCGAACCACAGGATGAACAGCGGCAGCAGCGCGATCTTCGGGATCGGGAAGAAGGCCGACACCAGCGGCACGCCGACCGCCCGCGCGACCGAGCCGATGCCCATGGCGAAGCCCACCGCCATGCCGCAGACCGTGCCCATGGCCCAGCCCACGCCGATGCGCATCAGCGAGGCCTTCAGGTGCTGCCACAGGCTGCCGTCGGCAACCATGGCGCCCAGCGCCTTGGCCACCGCGCTCGGCGGCGGCAGGAACAGGGGACTGACGAGGCCGAAGCGGTTGGTCGATTCCCAGACGGCGATCAGCACCGCGAAGGCCAGCAGCGCCGCCCAGCGGTGCGTTCGGACGGTGAAGCCGCCGCCGCGGAAACGGACGGGCTGGGCCGGGGTCACCGGGAGACTGGTGTCAGGCATTGGCGATCTCCCGGTCGGCCAGCTGCGCCTCGGCCCGGATCAGGTGCCACAGGCGGTCGCGCACCTCCGCCAGATGGGCCTGGGCGGAGGGCTGGAGGCGCTGGTCGCGCGGCTCCTCAATGGTCACGATCTCGCGCAGGCGGCCCGGCCGGCGGCTCAGCACCACCACGCGGTCGGCCAGCCGCAGCGCCTCGTCGAGGTTGTGGGTGACGTAGAGGGCGGTCGTCCGCTCCCGCTGCCAGAGGGCGAGGAAGTCCTCCATCAGCAGCTCGCGCGTCTGGGCGTCCAACGCCGACAGCGGTTCGTCCAGCAAAAGCATGGCCGGGCGCACGGCCAGCGCGCGGGCGATGCCGACGCGCTGGCGCATGCCGCCGGAGAGCTGCTTCGGCAGGGCCTTGCGGAAGTCCCACAGCCCCATGCGGCGCAGGCCGGCCTCGATCCGCTCCCGCCGCTCCGCCGCTGGGAGGGGGTGATGCTCCAGCACCAGGGCGAGGTTGTCCTCCACGCTGCGCCAGGGCAGCAGGGCGAAATCCTGGAAGATGAAGGTGACCGGGTTCAGGCAGCCGTCGGGAACGGCGCCCGCTGTCTCTATCGTGCCGGAGGTCGGGGCGACGATGCCGCCCGCGATGCCCAGCAGGGTGGACTTGCCGCAGCCCGAGGGGCCGATGACCGCCAGAACCTCCCCCTCGCGCACCGTCAGGTCGATGCCCTCCAGCACGACGAGGTCGTCGTAGCGGTGGCACAGGTCCTTGATGATAAGCCTCATTGTTCCTTTCCGACGGCCCCTTGGCCCTGGGCTTGGCCGGCCCAGGCGATCAGCAACTCGTCCTTGGTCTTCAAGCCCGCCTCCGGCAGGGCGTGGTTCACCACCGCCTTGGCGGCCCCGCCCGTCGCCTCGGGCAGGCAGTTCTCCCACATGGCCTGATGGAGCGTGGGCAACTCGTCCCAGGCGCCGAGGTAAGTCGTTGGCACACGAACGGCCCCGGACGCAATGATGCGGTTCAGCCCTGCGATTTCCGCAGCGTTGGACAGGTGGGTGCCGACGATGGCCGCTGTGGGCATCAGAATGCGACGCTGGCGCATCCAGACTTGCGGCGCGTAGAAGCTGTACCGTTTTCCGTTCATGTCGCCGCAGTAGACGACGCGGCCGGTGTGCGGCTTCACCAGCATGGTGGAGACGGCCAGCGTGTCGCGCCGCGCCCGCTCCACCACCACGTCCGGCATGCCGCGCGGGTTGTCGGCGGAGCGCAGGATGCGGCCCACCGCCTGGCCCAGCGGCTTGAAGGTCTCCTCGGTGAAGAGGCGTACGGCCTCCTTGAAGGCGGCGGTCTCGCGCTGCGGGTCGGGCAGGTCCGGCATGGTGTCCGGCCAGACGAAGTGCGGCACGCGGCGCCGAATCTCGGCGAGCGAGACGGCACCGGCCAGGGCCTCGCCGTAGCCCAGCGACAGCACGAAGTCGCGTTCGGAGTCCTGGTCGGTGACGACGCAGATCCGCGCGCCGGACTCGCGCGCGGCCTCGATGGCCGACAGGGCCATGTCGTCGCGCAGGCCGACCGCGCCGGCGCCGTAGAAGACCAGCACGGCCTCGCCCGGGCGCAGGCGGGCGCGGCGCAGCATCTCGGCGGGCTCGGCGGAGCCGGGCTTGCCGAGGAAGGTCATGTGATAGCCGCTGGAGGCGCCGAAGAAGGTCAGCGCGCCACCCTCGGCCAGCGACTGGAAGGTGCGCGGGAAGGTCGCCTCGCCGGCGTGGCTGACGGCGTAGTCCACCAGTGCACCGCCGTTCGCCGCGCGCAGGGCGTCGAGGTAGGGCCGGCCGGCTTCCTCCCACGCCGCCCATTGCGACGGGTCGGCGGGGATGCGGGTGAAGGCGCTTTCGGCGACGGAGCGGTCCACGGCGCCAGCCCCGCGGGCGCGGATGGCGGCGGCGCGGCGCTCCGACGACACCATGCCGGTCACCTTCATGCGGCGGGCCAGCGCCAGCTCCACCGTCCAGGCGCCGGTGCCGCCGGCCGCCCCCTCCACCAGCAGGCGCTTGCCGGGCCGGACGTCGAGCGCGGTGAACAGCGCGCGGTAGGCGGTGCCGGCGGCGAGCATGTAGCTGCCGGCCTCTTCCAGCGCGAGGTCGGGCGGCAGGTGGAACAGCTGCGGGCCGTCGGCCAGCATGAACTGCTGGTGGCTGCCGTCCGGCGACTGGTAGCCCTGGATGTGGAAGTCGGTGAACATCGGGTCGGCCCCGGCCTCCGGATCCAACACGTCCGACACGCCGGAGTAGATGGCGACGAGGTCGCCGACGGCGAGCCGCCCCTGGGCCTGCAACGCCTCGCCCATGCGCACCACCATGCCGACTCCGCCGGAGCCGGTGATGTGCACGTCCTCGTCATGCTCGTCGAACAGGGAAATGGGGATGCCGGTCAGCGCCCAGACGTCGTTGTAGTTGACCTCCGACGCCAGGACGTAGACGAGCGCCTGGTTGGGGCTCGGTTCGGGCACGGGGACGACGACCTCCTGCTCCGCGTCGGCGGGGTCGCCGTGGGATGCCGCCCCGGTCTCCAGGTCGCGGACGACGGCCTGGGCGAGCTGCCATTGCGGCAGGGGTGTCGCGCCGGGGAAGAAGGGGCTGCCGATGGGCAGGACGCCGTCGCGGGACTCACGGCGCGGGCGCGCGGGCAGGGGCGGGGACTTCTTCTCCAGGAACAGCGCGATGCCCTTCTTGGCGCCGTGCGTTGGGTCAAGGAGGAAGCGGGCGAAGGCGGCGATCTCGGCTTGCGAGCCAGCGTCGAAGCCGTCGCGCAGGCCGGTGGTGACGAGGTCCACGATGGTGTCGGCGACTTGGCCGCGGCCGACGGCGTGGGCTTGTTTCAGGAGACGTGCGATTTCGGGGGAGTCTTGCCCCCACCCCGACCCTCCCCCGCTTCGCAGGGGAGGGAGACAGGACCCTTGCAACGCTCCAGCGGCAGTTCCCTCCCCTGCGAAGCGGGGGAGGGTTAGGGTGGGGGCAAGTGCCGCCTCCCGCGCCAAGCTCTTCGCCAGCGTCAGTGCATCATCCGCACCGCGCGCCACCACGTCCACCAGCCCGAATTCCAGCGCGGTTTCCGCGTCGATCTGACGGCCGGACAGCAGGATTTCCAGCGCGCGCTCATACCCCCGCTCTGCGTCCTTGCGCAGAAGCAGGCGCGGCAGGCGCTGGGTGCCGCCGTAGCCGGGGGGCAGGAACAGGTTGATCTCCGGCTGCCCCAGCCGGGCGCGCGGGTCGGCGACGCGGAGGTGGCAGGCCATGGCCAGCTCGCAGCCGCCGCCGAGCGCCACGCCGCGGATGGCGGCGATCACCGGCTTGTCCATGGCCTCGATGGCGCGGAAGACCGCGTGGGCCTTGGCGGGCAGGGCGCGCGCCTCGCCTTCGTCCTGCACCTCGTCGAGCAGCTGGCGGATGTCGGCGCCGGCCACGAAGTTGCGGCCGGTGCCGGTGATGACCACGGCGCGGATGTCCGGCCGGCGGGCGAGGTGGGAGATCGCCGTGTCCAGCTCGTCCAGCAGGCGGTCGGACAGCGCGTTGACCGGCGGGTTGTCGATGGCGACGGTCGCCATGCGCACGCCGTCGGCGAGCCGGTCGTATTGGACGGACAGGAAGCGCTGGCGCTCGATGAGGGTCTGTTCCTCCGCGCGCTGCTGGCCGCGCTTCCAGGCCTGGATGCGGGCGTCGAGGTCGGTCAGGCACTCCGGGTTGCGCAGGGTGGAGGTGTCTCCCAGCGGCTCGTCGTTCATCATGGCCGTCAGGAAGCGGCGCATGTATTTGCCGGAGCGCGTCTCCGGGAAGGCCGGCACCACCAGGATGTCGGAGGGGACGGCGACCGCGCCCTTCTCCTGCCGGACGAGGTCCTTCATGCGGCGCTCGTCGTCGGCCGTCAGGTCCCGCCCCTTGGCGGGCAGGACGAAGGCGACGGGGGTCAGGCCCTTTTCGCGGTGCGGGGCGCCGACGACGATGACGTTGCCGACCGGGCTGTCGGGGTTGATCTGCTTGTCGCGGAGGATGGCGCCCTCGATCTCCTCCGTGCCCATGCGGTGGCCGGAGACGTTGATCACGTCGTCGGAGCGGCCGTGCAGGCTGAAGCTGCCGTCCGCGTACTTCCGCGCAAAGTCGCCTTGCAGGTAGGCCCAGACGGGGTTGCCCTGCCCGTCGCGGAAGCGGCCGAAGTAGGTCTTCGCGAAGCGGTCGAGGTCGCCCGTCCAGCCGGGCTGGCCGACATTGTCCGCGTCGCCCCAGATGGTGCGGGTCAGGTAAGGGTAGGGGGCGGTGACGACGATCTCCCCCTTCTCCTCCGGCTCGGCGGGGCGGTAGGGGACGCGGCCCCCGGCGTCGGGCTCGCCTTCGGGGACCCAGACGTCGCCCAGCACCCAGGGCAGTGGGTAGGTGTGGGCGTCGGCGCGGAGCGGCTGGTCGGGGTTGCCGTAGGGGTGGGTCCAGACGATGCCGCCATGCTCCGTCGCCCAGTAGCTGTTGATGTATTGCGGGGTCATCACCGCCATGCCGAAGGCCTGCACGGCGGGGCTGGTCGGCTCCGCGCAGAAGGTGGCGACGCGCAAGGACGAGCGGTCGTAGCGCTCCACGTCGGCCCGATTCTCCGGGTGGGTCATGACCGTCTTCAGGAAGGTCACGCCCGCCTTGAAGATGGTGACCTTGTGCCGCTCGATGATCGAGGCGAAGCGGCCGGCGTTGGGGAAGACGGGCGCGCCCTCCGTGACGATGCCGGGGATGCGGGCGGCCAGCGTGCCGGTGATCAGGTAGCTCTGGCCGGTGATCCAGCCGGGGTCGGCGACCACGTAGATCACGTCACGGCCGGGCAGGGCGTCGAAGCTGACCTTCATGGTGTGGGCGATGCCGGCGACGTAGCCGCCGTGGACGTGCACCACGCCCTTCGGCTTCCCGGTCGAGCCCGAGGTGTAGATGATGAAGAGCGGGTATTCGGCGTCCACCGGGACGGACGGGACCGCCTTGGAGATCGCGGCGTAGAGCGCGCGGTCTTCGAGCGCGCGGAGCGCGGCCATGTCCGGCAGGCCGGCGGCGCGGCACAGCGTCTCCTCGGCCTTTGCCAGAAGCTCGTGCGCCCAGACGTCGCGGCCCGGCGTCCAGGCGATGTCGGGCAGGCCGACGTGGCGGACGACGATGACCTTTTCGACGCGCGGCGGAGCGGCGGTCAGCGCCTCGGCCACGCTGGCGCGCAGGTCGGCGATGGTCGCGGCGTCGAGATGGCCCGCGCGGTCCAGCGCCTTGCCCAGTTCGCGCATGACGTCGGCGGGGGCGACGGTGATTTCGCCCTCCAGGCCCTTGCGGACGGGGTCCATCAGCGCAACGTCGCCGAGCTTGGCTTGCAGCACGTCCTCGGTGATGCGCAGGGCCGCGGGCAGGGCCACGAAGCGGTCGAGCGCGGGGTCGGTGTAGGCCTCCTTGAAGGCGGCGACCTCCGCGTTGCGGCTGGCGCCGTCGGCGGTGATGACGACGCGGGCGCCGGCATTCTCGATGCGGTCGGACAGCGTCTTGTCGGAGAAGCCGCCGAACACCGCGGTGTAGATGACGCCCAGCCGCTTCGCCCCCTCCGTCCAGACGATCTGGTCGAGGATGTTGGGCATGTTCAGCGCGATGCGGTCGCCCTGCTCCAGCCCCAGATCGCGCAGCGCCAGGGCGGCCAGGGCGGAGCGGACCAGCAGCTCGCGCCGGGTGAGGGTGACGTGGTGCACCGGCGCGCCGCGCCCGCCGTTGGCGGCGGCGTCCCAGCGGTCGCCCTCGTACCAGTAGGCGACCTCCGCCCCGTGGCCGGACAGGACGTGGCGGTCCACCTCGTTGAAGGCGGCGTTGGTGCGCGCGCCCACGAACCAGCGGTAGAAGGGGGCGTCGGAGCCGTCGAAGGCCTGGGTCCAGGGCGTGAAGTCCGCGCGCTCCACCGGCTCGCCGGTCGTGGCGTTCCAGCCGCGCCAGACGCCGTCCGCGTCGCGCATCAGCCAGTTGGAGCCGTCGAACCAGTGGATGGTCTCCGCGGCGATGGCGCCGTGGAAGGCACCGGGGTCGGCTTCGCAGGCGGCGCGCTGGCGCTGCCAATCGGCGGCGGAGCGGATCGGGTTGACGGTCACGTCCCGCGGCAGCGGCGGCTGGGCGGCGGAGTCCGCGGTCACGGACTGGTCCATGGGTTTCCTCCCCCTGAGGGCACTTCTTCGTTCGTGGCCGCGGCGTTGCGCGGCGGCCACCACTATAGCCCGCCGCCCGCCCCGGGCTGCAATGGGGCCGTGCGGGGGCGGGTCATTCCCAAAAAAAGACCGGCCGCCCTTTGCGGGGCGGCCGGCAAGATGCTTTGGAGGAATCGTTCACCAGGACCGCAGGGAACGACGCGGCCATGGGACGGTTCGTTGACAAACAAAGCAATGCGTGTGCCAAGCCGCGCAACGATTGAAAAGGCGTGCTTTTCGGTCCTTGCGCAAGTCAGCTTGCCGGGCGATCTGTCCGCGGTTCCGGACAGGTGCCCGGAATACCGGACGGTGTGGGGAGCGATTCACCACAGAGGCACAGAGACACGGAGGGGGCGGATTCTCTGTGCCTCCGTGTCTCTGTGGTGACCGGTTTCAGCGCCGAGCGGACAGAAGCAGGCGCAGCGCGCGTCCCAGCATCAAGGTGGCGGCCAGCAGGTAGAGCCACAGGCCCCAGCCGCGCGCCATGTCCACGCCGTTGCCCGCGAGGTGGAGCGGAAGCAGCCAGGCGAGCGCCGCCCCGCCGATGTCCACCACCGCGCCCTTGGCGCGCGACGGGGCCGTGCGGCCGGCGACGACGGCCAGCGCGGTGCCGAGCAGGAACATCAGCGCCATCGGCTCGGCCAACCAGGACAGCTCCGCGCCGTCGCGTGCGCCGACCGGCTGGGTCAGGGCCGCCGCCGCGAGGATTGCCAGCGCCACCAGCCCCCAGTCGGCCGCGGTGCGCAGCGAGGTGCGGTACGGGTCGCTCATGACGGTCCCTCGGTGCGAATCAAAACAGCCCGGCGCGAACCATCCCTATAGCGCACTACGCGCGCGGGCTGTATAGGGCGTGCGGGCGCAGGCGACGAGGGTGTGGGCGGCATGGCCGGGGTCGAGGTTTCCCGCGAGGAGGTCGGCGCGGACACGGTGTTCGAGGCGACGACCGACCGCGAATCGCCGGTGCGCGCCAGCGTCCTGCTGTACGCGGTGCTGCTGGAGGCGTGCTTCGTGGCTGCTGCCGAGCTGACCGCCGAGCCGACCGCGACCATGCTGCGCTGGCTGGCCGCCATGGGGGCGATCCCGCTGATCCTGTTGTGGGCGGTGGTGCTGGTGCGGCTGATCGGCCGCGGGGCCGTCCGTCTGACGGTGACGGCGGAGGGGCTGAAGGCCTATGGGCACGTCTACCCGCACAAGACGATCCGCGACCTCGCGCTCTACGCGCCGGGCAGCCCGCGCCCGCTGTTCGTCACGCGGGTGGAGCCGGTCACATCGCGGCAGCATCGGGCGGAACTGGAGCTGGCCGGCGGGGCGGTCGCGCTGGACGCCGCGGGGCCTGGCAAGAAGTCGTCGAGGCCTCTCGGCTACCGGCTGGTCATGCACCGGCGCAACCACCAGCCGGCCATCGTGCTGGTGCACGGGCTGACGCTCGCCGGCGGGGAGACGCTTCTGGCGGGGCTGGCCGCGGAGCTGCGCAAGCACAGCGTCCCCGCGGCCTGATAAATCCCTCTCCCGCCCCGGGAGAGGGTGGCCCGGAGGGCCGGGTGAGGGTGCAGCAAGGATCAGCGCCTTGATCCTCGCCGGTACCCTCACCCTTCCCACGCTTCGCGTGGGCCCCTTCCCTCTCCCGGGGCGGGAGAGGGAGTGAAACGCGACTGCCCTGGGCGCCTCAGCGCCGCGTCGCCGGGGCCGCCGGGAGGTCTTCCTCCAGGATGACCACGTGCAGGGCGTAGGACACCTCGCCCTCGTCCACGTCGCGGTGCAGCGTGCCCACGAACTCGCCGGCCAGCATCACTTCCGCGGACTGCCCCGCCTTCTCCGGCGGCTCGATGGTGATCTTGTCGTTGCCGAGCGTCTTGCGCAGGTAGGCCTGCACGCGGGCGATTTCGGTTTCGGTCATCTTCGCGACCGTCGGCTTTGCGGGCGGCATGGCGTGATCCCTGTGTTGTCGAAGCGGTCATATAGAAAGCTTTCGGGCAAAGGGAAAGCACTACCTCGCCATCGACCGCGCAAGGCGATTCCGTGTTAAGCGCTTCACAGCCGGATCGACCGCGGCGGTATAAGAATTCCCCGCGCCGTAGCCCCGCCCGCGGCGCGACCGCGGAAGTCGTCGGACAGCATCCCCCGAAAAGGGAGTAGGCGGGGCACGGTCGTTGCAACCGTCGGGTATGAACCCGGCTGGTGGAACGCAGTACCCTCATTTGCCAGCTTGTTCCGAGGGTCGCGATCCAATACTGAACGATTAGGAACGAGGATTACCACGTTCCGGCCAAGCTGATGGCTGTCCGAAATCGGGGCATCACGCCTGTGGGGTGACGATGGGGGTGACAATGGTCGCTCGCCTGTGCCGTCTCGTGATGACGATCGTGTTCGGCGCCCTGGTGGCCGTCGCCGCCGGGGTTGCCCCATGGTCCGTCGCGCGCGCGGCCTCGACCGAGCAGCGCATCGCCCTCGTCGTCGGCATCGGCGCCTATGTCCATGCGCCGGAACTGCCCAACCCCCGCAACGACGCCAAGGCCATGTCCGCCGCCCTGCGCAAGCTGGGCTTCACGGTGGAGGAGAAGTTCGACCTCGACAACCGCGGCATGGCCGAGGCGCTGCGCGGATTCGGCATCCGGGCGGCGCAGGCGGACGTGGCGCTCCTGTATTTCGCCGGGCACGGCATGCAGGTCGGCGGAACCAACTTCCTGATTCCCGCCGACGCCCGGCTGGAGCGCGAACGCGACCTCGTCTACGAGGCGCTGCCGCTGAACCTGCCGATGGGCGAGCTGGCCCAGGCGCGCAAGCTGGGCATCCTGATCCTCGACGCCTGCCGCAACAACCCCTTTGCCGACCGTCTGGTCCGCTCCGGCACCAAGAAGACCGAGGTGCATTCCGGATTCGCGCGGGTGGACGACACGCCGACCGACACGCTGGTCGCCATGGCCACCCGCGCCGACGCGGTGGCCGAGGACGGCAGCGGCGACCACAGCCCCTACACCCTGTCGCTGCTGAAGAACTTCGACGTGCCGGGGCTGGAGCTGAGCCTGTTCTTCCGCCGGGTGCGCGATGACGTGATGCAGCTGACCCAGGGGCGGCAGGAGCCGTTCCTGTACGGGTCGCTGGGCGCCGCGCCCTTCTACTTCAACCCGCTGCCGGAGAACCGGCCGCCGAGGCTGGCCGACGTCAAGACGCTGGAGGTGTTCGACCGCGGCGGGGCGGAGCCGGTGGGCATCGGCCGGCCGACCGACCCGGACAACGACCAGCTGTTCGCGCAGGTGACCGGGCTGCCGCGCGGCGGCAGCGTGCGCATCGGCGACCGGGTGGTGCTGATCGGCGACTACCTGACGGTCGACCAGCTCGTCGCCACCACCTTCAAGCCGGACGCCACCCACCTGGGCGATGGCGGCAGCTTCGACTTCGCGGTGATGGACGGCCGCGGCGGCGTGGCGCGCGGCGGCGTGCCGGTGCTGATCAAGCCGAGCAACCGCCCGCCGGTGGCGGCGGCCGAGCGCACCATCCGCACCGTGGTGAACGCCCTGCGGCTGGAGCTGCCGACCGACCCGGACGGCGACCCGCTGTCCTTCATCGTCAACAGCGTGCCGGAGCGCGGCAAGGTGCGCGACGGCACGACCGTGCTGAAAGCCGGCGACCGCCTGACCGCCGAGCAGCTGACCGCCCTGAACTTCGACCCCGAGCGCTCGTCCGTCGGCCGCGCCGGGGTGTTCAGCGTGCTGGTCGAGGACGGGCGCGGCGGTCGCACGATGCTGAGTTCCGTGCTGGAGGTGGAGGAGGCCGGCGCCTCGCCCCCCGCCGCCGACCTGGAGGAGGCGCTGTGGCGCCGCGTCCGCGACAGCCGCGACCCGGCGGAGGTCGAGGCCTTCCTGCGCCTGTTCGACAACGGCCCCTTCACCGCCCCGGCGCGCGAGCGTCTGAACGTGCTGAAGGTCGAGGCCGCGCGCGTGGCCTCCGCGGGCTCGTCGGGGAGCGGCGCCACCGGCAGCGGATCCTCAGGCGGGGCCAAGACGGCGGCCAAGCCGAGCCCGGCCCCGAAGACCCCGGCCCCGGCGGAGCTGCGCGTCGAGCCGACGGGGGAGGGGATGTATGTGGCGGTCTCCGACTCGGTGCTGCGGGCCGGGCCCGACACGCGCTCCGACGCGGTGGGCGGGGTCGCCAAGGGTGGCTATGTCCGCGTGCTCGGCCGCGTCACCGACGCCGACTGGTACCGGGTGACGCTGGACGACGGCGCGCAGGGCTTCATCCCCGGCCCGGCGCTGCGCCCCGCGGGGCCGGACGACCGCCAGCGGCTCGCCATGGCCGCCCCGCCGGGCAGCCCGTCCGACAATAGCCAAGCCGGGGGCGGCCAACCCGGAACCGGCCCGTCGCAGAGGCGGGCGCAGGGGAATGGCAACAGTTTCCAGGACTGCCCGCAGTGCCCGCCGATGACGCGCATCCCGGCCGGCAGCTTCACCATGGGCAACGACAAGGGCGACCCGACGCAGCGGCCGGCGCACCGCGTCGCCTTCGCGCGGCCCTTCGCCATCGGCGTCTACGAGGTCACCGTGGCGGAGTGGCGCGCCTGCATGGAGGGCGGGGGCTGCGCCGCCATGCCGCGCATGGCCAACGTGTCCGACGACACGCCGATCCACAACGTCCATGTGGAGGACGCGGAGGCCTACGTCGCGTGGCTCAGCCGCAAGACCGGCCAGCGCTACCGCCTGCCGTCGGAGGCGGAGTGGGAATACGCCGCGCGCGGCGGCGCCAGCACGCGCTTTTCCTGGGGCGAGAGCCTGACCCAGGGGGTGCAGCAGGCGAACTGCCGCGACTGCGGCGGGTCCTTCGACCGGATGCGGCCGGCGTCGGTCGGCAGTTTCCAGCCGAACGGCTTCGGGCTCTACGACACCAGCGGCGGCGTGGCGGAGTGGGTCGCCGACTGCTGGAACCCCGGCTACAAGGGCGCACCGGCGGACGGCAGCGCCTGGACGACCGGCGACTGCCGCAAGCGCGTGCTGCGCGGCGGATCCTGGCGCGACGAGCTGGACGCCATCGCGGTCACCACGCGCATCGGCTACGACGCCGACGTCCGCTACGTGGCCGACGGCTTCCGCGTGGCGCGGGACATGAACTGATTCTTTCGCCGCATCTGTGACCCGCGCCACAGCGCCGTGACAAAGTCGCGCCCAGACTTTGTCACTGGAAAAGACCAACACTAGCCGTTGTTTTGTGTTGTCCGCATGACACACTGCCGCTTCTGCGGCGAAAATGCTCCGAAATTGCAAGAATTTCCGCGGAATGGGTGCGGTACATTGCTGTTCGAATGGGCCTATGACAGCAGCCAATTCGGTAAGTGTCTTTACAGCTTTTGTGCTGGCGGCTTATCTGAAGGGGTTAGCTGCATAGTTCGTCTGATGGAGGACATGACCGTGGTGCGCTGGTGTCGTAACGCCCTTTGCCGGAACGTCGCCCTGGGCAAGGTCGTCTTGGGCGTCGTCCTGATCCTGCTGTCGGCCGGTGCCGCCGCCGCGCAGGACAAGCGCGTGGCGCTGGTCGTCGGCAACGCGCAGTACCACAACGGCGGGACCGCGGCCGGGGTGGCGGCCAACGCCTCGACCATGGCCGACGCGCTGAAGCGCGCCGGCTTCGCCGTCACGGTCGCCGACAACCTGGACCACCGCGGGATGGTGGCGGCGATCAGCCGCTTCCAGGACGCGCTGAGCGAGGGCGACCTGGGCTTCTTCTACTATTCCGGCGTGGCGCTGAGCCTGTCGGCGAAGAGCTTCCTGGTCCCGGTCGACGCCAAGCTCGCCTCCGAATACGACGTCATCTTCGACACCATCGAACTCGACTACGTGCTGAAGGAAATCCAGCGCGGCGGGCGCAAGGCGGTCGCGGTGTTCGATCCCGTGCCCAGCCATCCGCTGGCCGAGACGCTGGCGTCCTCCATGGGTGACTCCGGGCGGTCGGTGAAGCCGGTGCTGACCGCGCCGTCGGCCTTCGACAACCTGTTCGTCGTCTACTCCCACCGGCCGGGGACGCCGCCGGCTGCGCTGTCCGGGAACGGGCCGAGCGTCTTCACGGCCTCGCTGGCGCAGGAGATGGTGAAGCCGGGCGTCGGCCTGCTCGACGCGCTGGGCGAGGTTGCGCGGACCGTGGTCGGCAAGACCCGCGGTGAGCAGCACCCCTGGCTGCAGGACCAGCTCAACGGCGGCCTCGTGCTGGTGCCGGGCACCCCGAAGACCGGGCCGGCCGTCGCCGCGCTGCCGGCTCCCGCCAGGCCCGAGCCGAAGCCGGAGGACAAGCCGGCGGTGGTGCCGACGCCGATGCCGGCCCCGATGCCCGTCGTCGCGGAGATCGAGGTGGACCCGCTCGACGAGACGCGCGTCGTGACCCGCGACACCAAGCTGCGCGCCGGCCCCGACAACAAGGCGGCGGTGATCGGCGGCCTGCGGCACGACGCCGAGGTGAAGATCACCGGACGCCCGAAGAAGAACGGCGGCTGGCTGCGCGTCGAGCATGAGGGCAAGACCGGCTACGCCTACGCCGCCAATCTCGCCAAGCCCGAGGACAAGGCGAAGGCGGAGACTCCCGTCGCCTCCGCGGCGATGCCGCCGCAAGGGGGCCAGCCGCAGGGCAACCCGCCGGCGGCCTCCGGGCCGGCGCCGGGCATCTACGCGGTGCTGCGCGAGTCCAACATGTTCGCCCGCCCGACGCTCGGCGCGCGGAGCGTGCGCGACCTGGAGCAGGGGCAGCTGGTCACGCTGGTCGAATCGGTGCCGGACTCCAATTGGGCTCTGGTGCGCGACCGCTTCGGGAACGAGGGCTACGTGTCCACCGGCACCCTGTCCGGCCGCGTCGGCGACGTGCCCGGGGCGAGCGCTTCGGCGGCGGATGGACCGGGGGCGGGGCGCCCGGTGTCCCTGGCGCCCAACGCGTCTCCGGCGCCGGCGGTGACGCGCGGCGACGTCGATCCGCTGGCCGGCTCGCTCGCCGGGACGACCGGCTCGACCGAGATCGCGGCGCTGCCCAGCGAGCCGGCCGGCCGCTCGGCGGGCTCGCGCGAGCCGGTGGCGGCCGGTCTGGCGCCCCCCTACCGCCAGGCGGTGGAGGCCGGACGGAGTGCCGCGTCCCGCGCGGCGAGCGCCGCCAACGCCGGCCGCGCGGCGGAGAACCGGGCGCGCCAGGTCCAGGCCTCCGCCCGCCAGGCGGCGCAGCAGGGGCGCAGCGGGTCCGGCGGCGCGTCGGTCTACAAGTTCCCCAACGGCGACGTCTACGAGGGCGCCTGGGGGCGGGGCAGCGGAGGCTTCGGGCTGAGCGGCACGGTGAGCAAGGACGGCGTCGGCATCTACCGCTTCGCCAACGGGCAGGTCTACGAGGGCGAGTGGAAGGGCGACCAGATGTCCGGCGTCGGCGTGATGACCTTCACCTCCGGCGACCGCTACGAGGGCACCTTCAGCAACGGCGTGCCGAACGGGCCGGGCGTCTACCACTTCGCCAACGGCGACTCCTACGCCGGCGAGATCAAGGCGGGCCGCGTCGACGGCCACGGCGAGCTGGTCTTCACCAACGGCGACCGCTACGACGGCGTGGTGGTCGACCGCCTGCCGAACGGCAACGGCGAACTGGTCATGCGCGGCGGCGCCCGGCATGTCGGCGTCTTCCGCGGCGGCATCCAGGACGGGCCGGGTGCTGCGATCATGGACGGCGGCGCGCTGCGGCCGGGCATCTGGCGGGGCGCGACGCTGCTGAGCGAGTGATCGCGGTGATGAATCGGGACGACTGACCGGGGGGCGCAGGGTTTTCGCCATACGGAATTTTGGTGGTCGGGATTTTCACCACAAAGGCACAAAGACCACGAAGATGGGCACAAAGGAGCGTCGGCGGTCCGGAAAGGGCCGGTCATGCGGGCGCTCTTTGTGAAACTCTTTGTGTTCTTTGTGCCTTTGTGTTGAATGATTCGTGCCGTTGACCTTGCCTGAGGACGGGAGGGAATGGAGACGCTGATCGACCCGAAGAAGACGAGGCCGCGCAAGCCCCGCCCCGGGAAGACCGCCGGAGACACAGACGCGCCGAAGGTCACGCGCGATCCGGAGGGGACGCGCGCCCGCATCCTGGCCGCCGCGACCGAGGAGTTCGCGCGCTATGGCCTGGGCGGCGCCCGCGTGGAGCGCATCGCCGAGGTCGCCGGCACCAACAAGCGGATGCTCTACTACCACGTCGGCAACAAGGAAGGCCTGTACCTCGCCGTTCTGGAGGGCGCCTACGAGCACATCCGCGTCGCCGAGCGGACGCTGAGCCTGGAGACGCTGACCCCGCCGGAGGCCATCGCGCGGCTGATCCAGTTCACCTGGCAGTATTTCCTCGACAATCCCGAGTTCATGGCGCTGCTGAACATCGAGAACCTGCACCGGGCGGAGCTGCTGAAGACGTCGGAGAAGGTGCACGCCATGCACTCCCCCTTCGTGCAGATGATCGCCGACGTGCTGAAGCGCGGCGTCGCCACTGGCGTGTTCCGGCCCGGCGTGGACCCGGTGCAGCTCTACATCTCCATCGCCGGGCTGGCCTACTTCTACCTGTCGAACGTGCACACGCTGTCCGTCATCTTCGGCCGCGACCTGCTGGCCGAGAACGAGAAGACCGCCCGCCTGACCCACATGGTCGAACTGGTCCTGTCCTCGCTGCGCGCCTGAAAACCCTTTGTTTTTCGTAGGTTGGGTGGAGCCGAAGGCGGAACCCAACATGGTCGCCATGCCGGCGGTGTTGGGTTGCGGCTGCGCCTCCACCCAACCTACGGCGCCCTACGAAGCTTCCACATGCAAATGCTTGCCGAACGTATTATCCGCCACCCCCTTTGGCGTAGTTGACCCACGGCCACGCCCGGACGTACTTTTAACCAGCCGGTTAAAAGAGCGCATCCACCGCGCCCAGCCCGACCGGCGGGAGGAAGGACGATGGCATTCGGCATTGCGGCTCGCGCCAAGGGATCGGGTGACGGATCCGGCACTCCGCTGAACTTCCTGGTGCGCCTCGCCAACTCCGGCTGGTTCCGGCCGGTTCTGCTGCTGGTGATCCTGACGGTCCTGTGGGACGTCTCCGTGCGGGTCTTCGCGATCCCCGCCTACCTGATCCCGAAGCCGGGCGACGTGGCGCTGGCGCTGATGTCCGATTGGGACCAGCTGCTCGCGGCCTCGGTCCCGACGACGCTGGCGACGCTGGGCGGCTTCGCGCTGTCGGTGCTGTTCGGCATCCCGGTCGCCATGCTGATCGCCGGGTCGCGGACGGTGGAGGCCTACGTCTACCCGCTGCTGGTCTTCTCGCAGTCGATCCCCAAGGTGGCGATCGCGCCGCTGTTCGTGGTGTGGTTCGGTTTCGGGCTGCTGCCGAAGGTGATCGCCGCCTTCCTGCTGGCCTTCTTCCCGATCGTCGTGTCGGCGGTGCAGGGGTTCAAGTCGGTCGACACCGACATGATGGATCTCGCGAAGTCCATGAAGGCCTCGCGCCTCCAGACCTTCACGATGGTCCGCCTACCGCACGCCATGCCGGCCATCTTCGCCGGCCTGAAGGTGTCGATCACGCTGGCCGTTGTCGGCGCGGTGGTCGGCGAGTTCGTGGGCGCCAACTCCGGCATCGGCTTCGTGCTGCAGCGGTCCATCGGCAATTTCGAGCTTCCCCTGATGTTCGCCGCCCTGGTGGTGCTGGCGCTGATCGGGGTGGTGCTTTTCTGGATCATCGACGTCATCGAGCGGCTGGTCATCCCCTGGCACGCCAGCCACCGCCACACCTTCAACGCGACTTCGTAACGGCCAACAAGAAAACAACCGGCCGGGCATCCAACGGGAGGAAACGAGATGAGGAAGACGCTCTTCGCGGCGCTCTGCGCGCTTACCGCCACGACCTTGCCGGCCCAGGCCGGTGACAAGGTCGTGCTGATGCTGAACTGGTACGTCTACGGCGAGCACGCGCCCTTCTATTACGGCAAGGACAAGGGCCTGTACGAGGCCGAGGGCATCGACCTGGAGATCCAGGAAGGCCGCGGGTCCGCCGTGACGACGCAGGCCGTGGCCGCGAAGACGGTGACCTTCGGCTACGTCGACGTGCCGACCATGATCAAGGCGGCCGTGAAGGGCGCGCCGGTGATCTCCCCCGGCGTTCTGCTCCAGGTCAACCCGATGTCGGCCATGGGCTTTGCTGAGAAGAACATCACCAAGGCCGAGGACATCAAGGGCAAGACCGTCGCCATGACGCCGGGCGACAGCATGTCCCAGATCTGGCCGCTGTTCCTGAAGAAGGCCGGCCTGAAGGAGAGCGATTTCCGCGTCGTGTCGGGCGACGCCCAGACCAAGCTGAACGCCGTGATCAACGGGCAGGCCGACCTGCTGCTCGGCTACGTCATGGACCAGAGCATGAAGATCAAGGACGCCACCGGCAAGTCGGTGACGCCGATCCGCTTCTCCGACTACGGCGTCAACATGGTTTCCAGCGGCATCATCGCCAACAAGGACACGTTGAAGGACAACCCGGACCTCGTGAAGCGCTTCATGGCCGCCACCACCAAGGCGGTGGAGGGGGCGGAGAAGGCGCCGCGCGAGGCCGTGGGCGCGATTCTGAAGGCGAACCCCAAGGCCGGGCAGGAAGCGACGCTGCTGGAAGGCTTCGAACTGACCACGCCGCTGTACCGCACCGCGGAGACGAAGAACATGCGGCCCTTCCGCGTCAGCGACGCCAACATGGCCGACAGCGTCACCATGCTGGTCGAATACGGCGGCGTGGACGCGTCGGCCAAGAAGGACCCGAAGGCCTTCTACACCCGCGACTTCCTGCCGGCGGACCCGGCGGCGACCAGCGGCAGCAGCCAGTAACGCGGCCGCAAAGACCTTCTCCCCTGTGTGGGAGAAGGGTTGGGATGAGGGGGCGGCCGAAGGCCGGAAAGGTGTTTCCGCGCCGACGTTTACCCCTCACCCCAACCCCTCTCCCACAAGGGGAGTGGGGCTAGAAAGAATCCGGGAGGGCAGGGATGGCACAGCCTCATTTGAAAGTTGTCGGGTCGGCCGAGGCGGAAACCGCCCGCCTGTCGCAGAAGACCCTGATCCAGATCGACGGCGTGACGAAGACCTACCGCAGCCGCGATGGGGAGGTGCCGTCCCTGCGTCCCATCACCTTCGACGTGCGGGACGGGGAGTTCCTGGTGGTGGTCGGCCCGTCGGGCTGCGGCAAGTCCACGCTGCTGAAGATGGTCGCCGGCCTGCTGCCGGTGACCTCCGGCGCGATCCGCATCGAAGGCACCACGGTGGCCGAGCCGCACGACGACGTGGGCATCGTGTTCCAGAGCCCGGTGCTGCTGGCCTGGCGGTCGGTCCTGCGCAACATCATGATGCCGGTGGAGGTCCGCCGGCTGCCGCGCGACAAGTACCTGGAGCGCGCCCGCGCCCTGATCCGCATGACCGGGCTGGAGGGGTTCGAGAACAAGTACCCCTGGCAGCTGTCCGGCGGCATGCAGCAGCGCGCCTCGCTGTGCCGGGCGCTGGTCCACGACCCGAAGATCCTGCTGATGGACGAGCCCTTCGGCGCGCTCGACGCCATGACGCGGGAGCGCATGAACGTGGAGCTGCAGCGCATCCAGCACGAGACCGGCAAGACCGTGATGCTGATCACCCACTCCATCCCCGAGGCGGTGTTCCTGGCCGACCGCGTGATGGTGATGTCGGAGCGTCCGGGCACCATCGCCGCGACCTACGAGGTCCCGCTGCCGCGCCCGCGGACGCTGGACGTCATGGGCCACCCGGTCTTCATCGAACTGACCCAGAGGATCCGCGCGCATTTCAACGCGCAGGGGCATTTGGACTGAGGCGGACGCGATCATGACCTCGCCACGCGGCCCCCTCCCTAGCCCTCCCCCGCTTCGCGGTGGAGGGGATCCCGTCCCTCTCCCGCGAAGCGGGGGAGGGTGCCCGCGGGAGCGGGCGGGAGGGGGCACCGCACCCCGTCTCCGCATCCGCGCCATAGACCTCTACGAACGCCCCGTCCCGTTCACGAAGCCTTTCCGCTTCGGCGCGGTGACTGTGGAGGCGGCCCCGCAGGCCTTTGTGCGCGCTCTGGTCGATGTGGAGGGCGTCGGCGAGGCTTGGGGCGGTACGGCCGAGATGATGATGCCGAAGTGGTTCGACAAGAACCCTTCCCGGTCTCCGGCCGAGACGGTGGACGGATTGCGGCGGTCGCTGCGCAGCGCGCGGGACGCCTATCGGGCCGAAGACCGGCTGGACAGCGCCTTCGGGCACCACGCGGCGGCCTACGGCGCGCAGGTGAAGGCCTGCCGCGCGGCGGGACTGCCGGACCTGACCGCCGCCTACGGGCCGGCGCTGATCGACAAGGCGGTGCTGGACGGGCTGCTGCGGGCGCTGGGGACGGACTTTTTCACGGGCATGGCGGCGAACGTCGCCGGGCTCGACGCGCGGCTGACGCCGGACCTCGCCGGCTTCGACCTGGACGGGTTCCTCGGCGGGCTGAGGCCGCTCGGCGCGGTGGCGATCCGCCACACGGTGGGGCTGCTGGACGATCCGGAGGATCTGCGCGGCCTGCTGGAGCGGGAGCGGCTGAGCCGCTTCAAGATCAAGCTGGGCGGCGATGTCGCCGCCGATGTGGAGCGGCTGAAGGCCATCGCCCGCGTCCTGGACACGGCGGCAGAGGGCTACCGCGCCACGCTGGACGGCAACGAGCAGTATCCGGACGCCGCGGCGTTGGCCGGCCTGATGGAGGCCATGGAGCGCGATCCGGCGTTGGCGGTCTTCCGCCAGCACCTGCTCTATGTCGAGCAGCCGATCGCGCGGGAGCGGGCCCTGGGTGAACCGTTGGGGTGCCTTGCCAAGCGTGTGCCGCTGATCATCGACGAGAGCGACGACGGCTACGACGCTTTTCCAAGGGCTCGGGAGGTCGGCTACCGGGGTGTCTCGTCCAAGTCCTGCAAGGGGCTCTACAAGGCCCTGCTGAACCGTGCGCGCTGCGCCGCCTGGGGTGCGCCGCACTTCATCTCGGCGGAGGACCTGACCTGCCAGGCGGGGCTTGCCGTGCAGCAGGACACCGCGCTGGTCGCCCTGCTCGGCATCGGCCACGCGGAGCGCAACGGGCACCAGTACGGGAACGGCTTTGATGGGGCGCCGGAGGCCGAGGATTTCCTCAAGGCGCACCCCGGCTTCTACACGGGTGAGGGCGGCACGGTTCGCCTCGCCACGGCGGGCGGGAGCCTGCCGACCGCGACCCTGGCCGTCCCCGGCTTCGCCAGCGCGGCGCAGCCGGCGTGGGACCGGCTGTCACCACTAAAAGAACCAGAGAGTTTCAGGGAGTTCGCACCATGAGCACCAAGCGCCTCGGGATCATCATGCACGGCGTGACCGGCCGCATGGGGATGAACCAGCACCTCATCCGGTCGATCCTGGCCATCCGGGCGCAGGGCGGCGTCACGCTGTCCGACGGCTCCCGCGTCATGCCGGACCCCATCCTGGTCGGCCGCAACGCGGAGAAGATCCGCGAGCTTGCCCAGCGCCACGGGGTGGAGCGCTGGACCGACAACCTGGAAGCGGCGCTGGCGAACCCGGACGACACCATCTTCTTCGACGCCGGCACCACCCAGATGCGCCCGACGCTGCTGGAGATGGCGATCCGCGCCGGCAAGCACGTCTATTGCGAGAAGCCCATCGCCACCAACCTGGAAGAGGCGCTGCGCGTGGTTAAGCTGGCCGAGCAGGCCGGAGTGAAGAACGGCACCGTGCAGGACAAGCTGTTCCTGCCCGGCCTGCAGAAGCTGAAGATGCTGCGCGACAGCGGCTTCTTCGGGAAGATCCTCTCGGTGCGCGGCGAGTTCGGCTATTGGGTGTTCGAGGGCGACTGGCAGACGGCGCAGCGCCCCTCCTGGAACTACCGGGAGGAGGACGGCGGCGGCATCATCCTCGACATGGTCTGCCACTGGCGCTACGTGCTCGACAACCTGTTCGGCCAAGTGAAGAGCGTCTCCTGCCTCGGCGCCACCCACATCCCGGAGCGCTGGGACGAGCAGGGCAAGCGCTACGAGGCGACCGCCGACGACGCCGCCTACGCGACCTTCGAGCTTGAGGGCGGCGTCATCGCCCACATCAACTCCTCCTGGGCGACGCGCGTCTACCGCGACGACCTCGTCACCTTCCAGGTGGACGGGACGCTGGGCTCGGCGGTGGCCGGCCTGACCGACTGCGTGATCCAACCGCGCCAGGGCACGCCGCGCCCGGTGTGGAACCCGGACCAGAAGCAGACCATCGACTTCTACAGCACCTGGCAGCCGGTGCCCGACAACCAGCCGGTCGACAACGGCTTCAAGACCCAGTGGGAGTCCTTCATCCGCCATGTGGTGGAGGACGCGCCCTTCAACCACGGCCTGATCGAAGGCGCCAAGGGCGTGCAGCTGGTCGAGGCCGCGCTGAAGAGCTGGAAGGAGCGCCGCTGGGTCGACGTTCCGTCGCTGACGGCCTGACGGGAGACTTCATCCATGGCATCCATGGCGCACACCATCAAGCTGCCGCGGGCCGACCGCTCGCTGGAGACCTACACGCTGGCGCCCGCGCGGGGGTTCCCCGCGCGCACCGACCGGCCGTTGAACCGCGTGGCCTACGCCGCCGCCCACATGGTGGCCGACCCGCTGGCCGACAACGACCCGTGGCTGACCCCGGCCATCGACTGGGAGCGCACCATTGCCTTCCGCGAGCATCTGTGGGACCTGGGCTTCGGCGTGGCCGAGGCGATGGACACCGCCCAGCGCGGTATGGGGCTGGACTGGAACGCCTCCCTGGAGCTGATCCGGCGGTCGCTGTCGGCGGCGAAGGAGCGCGGTGGCGCTCTCATCGCCTGCGGCGCCGGCACCGACCATCTGGCGCCGGAGGACGCGCGCAGCGTCGACGACGTGATCCGCGCCTATGAGACGCAGGTCGCGGCCGTCGAGGATCTCGGCGGGCGGGTGATCCTGATGGCGTCCCGCGCGCTGGCCCGCGTGGCGACGGGGCCGGAGGACTATGTCCGCGTCTACAGCCGCATCCTGTCCCAGGTGCGCAACCCGGTGATCATCCACTGGCTGGGCGACATGTTCGACCCGGCGCTGGCCGGCTACTGGGGGACCAACGACTTCCCCGTGGCGCTGGACACGGCGGTGGGGATCATCAACGACTTCGCGTCCAAGGTGGACGGGGTGAAGATTTCCCTCCTCGACAAGGAGAAGGAGATCGTCATGCGCCGCCGGCTGGACCCGAGCGTGCGCATGTACACCGGCGACGACTTCAACTACGCGGAGCTGATCGCCGGCGACGAGCAGGGCCACTCCCACGCCCTTCTCGGCATCTTCGACGCCATCGCCCCGGCGGCGGCGGCGGCGCTCGCCGAACTGGCGGCGGGGAACGAAGGCACCTTCCACGAGATCCTGGCGCCGACCGTCCCGCTGTCCCGCCACATCTTCAAGGCGCCGACCCGCTTCTACAAGACGGGCGTCGTGTTCATGGCCTACCTGAACGGCCACCAGGACCACTTCACCATGATCGGCGGGCAGGAGAGCGCACGCTCCACCCTGCATCTGGCGGACATCTTCCGGCTGGCCGACCAGGCCGGGCTGCTGACCGACCCGGAGCGGGCGGTGTGGCGCATGGCGGACGTGATGGCGGTCAGGGGTGTGGAGGCGGTGTGAGCCGCGCTTTTCCCTCTCCCCCCTGGGGAGAGGGTGGCCCGAAGGGCCGGGTGAGGGGGAAACCCTCGCCCCTCTGGGGAGAGGGTGGCGCCGTCAGGCGCCGGGTGAGGGGGCTGCGCTATTGCCGAATGTCCGGCACGCGCGCAACCCCCTCACCCCGGCCCTCTCCCCAGGGGGGAGAGGGAGTGCCCCCTCACCCTAACCCTCTCCCCGCTCTCGGCGAACCAAAGGTTCGCCTGCCGCGTCAGCGCAAACTTCGTTTGCGCGAGAGCGGAGGGGAGAGGGAACAGGATTTCCGGGGAGATACACGATCATGCGCGACTTTTCCGGCGATCATCGCTGGCTGTCGATCAACACCGCCACAGTGCGCAAGCAGGGCGACCTCGTGCAGATCGCGGAGGCCTGCGCGCGCCACGGCATCCGCGGCGTGTCGCCCTGGCGCGACCAGGTGGCCGCGGTGGGGCTGGAGCGGGCGGTGCGGGCGGTGCGGGAGAACGACCTCGCCCTGTCCGGCTATTGCCGCGGCGGCATGTTCCCGGCCGGCCCGGACCAGCGGGGGGAGGCCCGCGACGACAACCGCCGCGCTGTGGACGAGGCGGTGGCGCTGGGCGCGCCGTGCCTAGTGCTGGTGGTCGGCGGGCTGCCGCAATATTCCCGGCCGGGCTCGCCGGAGACGAAGGACATCGCGCAGGCCCGGACGCAGGTGGAGGACGGCATCGCGGAGCTGCTGGAGTATGCCCGCGGCGCCAACCTGCCGCTGGCCATCGAACCGCTGCACCCGATGTACGCCGCCGACCGCGCCTGCGTGAACACGATGCGCCACGCGCTGGACCTCTGCGACCGGCTGGACCCGGCGGGGAGTGGCGCACTGGGCCTCGCCGTGGACGTCTACCACGTCTGGTGGGATCCGGAGCTGGAGGCGCAAATCCGCCGCGCCGGACGGAACCGTCTGCTGGCCTTCCACGTTTGCGACTGGTTGGTGCCCACGACCGACCTGCTGCTCGACCGCGGCATGATGGGCGACGGCGTGATCGACATCCCGCGCATCCGCGGCTGGGTGGAAGAGTGCGGTTTCGCCGGCTTCTCCGAGGTCGAGATCTTCTCGAACCGCTGGTGGGGCCTGCCGATGGATGAGGTTTTGCGCACGTGCATCGCGCGTCACCGCTCCGCGGTCTGACGCAATGCCTAAAATGTGATCGTTTTTCAGAAATAGCCTAAAATACGTGCAAGTCCTATGACGTTGCACAGTGCTTATGCGGATGCCGCCCGGGCGGGCCTGTTGGAATCGCACGATTTTCGGAACATCCCCCGGTGTGGCATCCCATTTGCGAAAGAGTGCCCCGAGGCGCCTGAGGCGGGCGCCTGTCCAACGAACGGGGGGTACTCACAATGCTAAAGTCGGGGCTTAAGACGGGACGTTCCCTTGTGGCGGCTGCGGGCCTCGCGCTCGGGTTCGCGGCGGGTTTCGCCGGGCCTGCGTCGGCCCAGGACACCATCAAGGTCGGTATCCTGCATTCCCTCTCCGGCACCATGGCGATCAGCGAGACGACCCTGAAGGACGTCATGCTGATGCTGATCGAAGAGCAGAACAAGAAGGGCGGCGTGCTCGGCAAGAAGCTGGAGCCGGTCGTCGTCGATCCCGCCTCCAACTGGCCGCTGTTCGCCGAGAAGGCGCGCGAGCTAATCACCAAGGACAAGGTCGCGGCCGTGTTCGGCTGCTGGACCTCGGTCAGCCGCAAGTCGGTTCTGCCGGTTTTCGAGGAGCTGAACGGCCTGCTCTTCTACCCGGTGCAGTATGAGGGCGAGGAGTCCTCCCGCAACGTCTTCTACACCGGCGCCGCCCCGAACCAGCAGGCCATCCCGGCCGTCGACTACCTGCTGGAAAAGGAAAGCGTGAAGCGCTGGGTGCTGGCCGGCACCGACTACGTCTACCCGCGCACGACCAACAAGATCCTCGAAGCCTACCTCAAGTCCAAGGGCGTGAAGGACGAGGACATCAAGATCAACTACACCCCGTTCGGCCATTCCGACTGGCAGAACATCGTCGCCGACATCAAGAAGTTCGGCTCCGCCGGCAAGAAGACCGCCGTCGTTTCCACCATCAACGGCGACGCCAACGTCCCCTTCTACAAGGAACTGGGCAACCAGGGCATCAAGGCGCAGGACATCCCGGTCGTCGCCTTCTCGGTCGGTGAGGAAGAGCTGGCCGGCATCGACACCAAGCCGCTGGTCGGGCATCTCGCCGCCTGGAACTACTTCCAGTCCGTGGACACCCCGGAGAACGCCGACTTCATCAAGAAGTGGAAGGCCTTCACCAAGAACGACAAGCGCGTCACCAACGACCCGATGGAGGCGCACTACATCGGCTTCAACATGTGGGTGAAGGCGGTCGAGAAGGCCGGCACCACCGACAGCAACGCCGTCATCGACAGCCTGGTCGGCGTCGCCGTGCCGAACCTGACCGGCGGCTATTCGGCCATGCTGCCGAACCACCACATCACCAAGCCGGTCCTGATCGGCGAGGTGCAGGAGAACGGCCAGTTCGAGACCGTGTCCAAGACCCCGGGTCTCGTGGTCGGCGACGAGTGGTCCGACTATCTGGCGGACAGCAAGGACCTGATCTCCGACTGGCGCGCGCCGATGTCCTGCGGCAACTTCAACGTGAAGACCGGCAAGTGCGGCGGCAAGGGGTCGTGAGGACTCCTGGGTTCTGAGCCCTTTGGGTTCTGAGTAGGTCGTAGCATTGGGCCCCCTCCCTAACCCTCCCCCATCTTCGACGGGGGAGGGGACTGCCGCCGCTCCGGCGCCAAACTCCTCCCCCCGCGAAGTGGGGGGAGGCTGGGAGGGGGGCCCAACGCGACACGCCCGCATACACTCCGAAGGACCTTCCATGCACCGCGCATTCTGCTGGCTGCTGGCCGCGTTTCTGGCGCTGGCCGCTCCCGCCTACGCCGCCGAAATGGATGCCCGCCTCGAACCGCTGGTCCGCGGGCTCGGCGCGGGGAGTTACGCCGACACCGAGAAGGCCCTCGCCAAGCTCGCCGAGACGGGCGACCCGGCCGCCGTGCCGGTGATCGAGGCGTTGCAGGCCGGCGACCTGCATGTCCGCAAGCCCGACGGCGCGGTGGTCGTCGCCAAGCGCTCCGGCAACGGCTACGCGCTGACCGACCCGGTCACCGGCGCCCCGATCGGCGAGGCGGACCGCAACGCGGTCGAGAAGATCAAGGTCAACAACGCGCTGCGCCGCTCCATGAGCGCGGCGCTCGGCGCCCTCACGCTGATGAGCCCCAACGCCGGCACGCGCTGGCAGGCGGCGGAGGCCGTGTTCAAGAGCCGCGACGCGAACGCGCTGGACGCGCTGAACGCGGCGCTGGCCAAGGAGACGGACGAGGGCGTGAAGCGCGCCATGACCCAGGCGCGCGCCTCCGTGCTGCTGGGATCCTCCGCCCCGGACGACGACAAGCTCGCCGCCATCGAGGTGTTGAAGGACCGCGGCGACCAGGACGCGCTGGCCCTGCTGAACGGCGCCGCGAGTGGCGGCAGCGACGCGGTCAAGGCCGCGGCCGAGAAGGCCGTCGCGGCGGTGGAGAACCGGCTGGCCCTGTGGGGGGCGGCGCAGAATCTGTGGTACGGGCTGTCGTTGGGCTCCGTGCTGCTGCTGGCGGCCATCGGGCTCGCCGTTACCTTCGGCGTCATGGGCGTCATCAACATGGCGCACGGCGAGATGGTGATGATCGGCGCCTACGCGACCTTCCTGGTGCAGGAGGCCTTCCGGGCCTGGGCGCCCGGCCTGTTCGACCTGTCCATCCTGGTGGCGCTGCCCGTCGCCTTCCTGGTTTCCGGCGCGGTCGGCGTGGTCATCGAGCGCAGCGTGATCCGCTGGCTCTACGGACGTCCGCTGGAGACTCTGCTCGCCACCTGGGGCTTGTCGCTGGCCTTGCAGCAAGCGGTGCGCTCCCTCTTCGGGCCGACGAACCGCGAGGTGGGGGCGCCAAGCTGGATGTCCGGCGCCTTTCAGGTCGGTGGGCTGACCATCACCTATGGGCGCCTGTGGATCGTGGTGTTCGCCTTCCTGGTCTTCGCCGCACTGCTGGTGGCGCTGCGCAAGACGTGGTTCGGCCTCAGCATCCGCGCGGTCACGCAGAACCGCAACATGGCCAGCGCCATGGGCATCCGCACCGCGCGGGTGGACGCGCTGACCTTCGGGCTCGGCTCCGGAATCGCCGGGCTGGCGGGCGTGGCGCTGAGCCAGATCGACAACGTCAGCCCGAACCTGGGGCAGGGCTACATCATCGACAGCTTCATGGTCGTGGTGTTCGGCGGCGTCGGCAACCTGTGGGGCACGCTGGTCGGCGCCCTGGCGCTCGGCTCGGTCAACAAGTTCCTGGAGCCCTACGCGGGCGCGGTGCTGGGCAAGATCCTGGTGCTGATCTTCATCATCCTGTTCATCCAGAGGCGTCCGCGCGGCCTGTTCGCGCTGAAGGGCCGGGCGGTGGAGGCCTGATCCGATGCTGACCCGTTTCCTTCTGCTGGGCCTCGACAAGAAGGCCGGCGTGCTTCTGGCGGTCCTGGCCCTGCTGGCCGTCGCGGTGCCGGTGATGGCGCTGGGCACGGCCCCGGACTCCGCCTGGCACCTGTCCACCCACACGGTGGCGCTGCTCGGCAAGTACCTGTGCTTCGCGCTGCTGGCGCTGGCGCTCGACCTCGTGTGGGGCTACGTCGGCATCCTGTCGCTGGGGCACGCCGCCTTCTTCACGTTGGGCGGCTACGCCATGGGCATGTACCTGATGCGCCAGATCGGCCCGCGCGGCGTCTACGGCAACCCGATCCTGCCGGACTTCATGGTCTTCCTGAACTGGAAGGAGCTGCCTTGGTACTGGCACGGCTTCGACCAGTTCTGGTTCGCCGCGATCATGGTGGTGCTGGTGCCGGGTGCCTTGGCCTTCGCCTTCGGCTGGTTCGCCTTCCGCTCCCGCGTCACGGGCGTGTACCTGTCGATCATCACGCAGGCGCTGACCTTCGCGCTGATGCTGGCCTTCTTCCGCAACGACATGGGCTTCGGCGGCAACAACGGCCTGACCGACTTCAAGGAGATCCTGGGCTTCGACATCCAGGCCGCCTCGACGCGCGTCGGGCTGTTCGTGGCGACGGTGGTGGCGCTGGCGATCGGCTACGTCCTGGCCTCCAGCATCGTCGCCTCGAAACTGGGCAAGGTGCTGGTTGCCGTGCGCGACGCGGAGAGCCGGGTGCGCTTCCTGGGATACGAGACGGAGCGTTACAAGCTGTTCGCCTGGACGCTGTCGGCCTGCATGGCCGGCGTGGCGGGCGCCCTCTACGTGCCGCAGGTCGGCATCATCAACCCGTCGGAATTCTCGCCCGCCAGCAGCATCGAGGCGGTGATCTGGGTCGCCGTGGGCGGCCGCGGCACGCTGGCCGGCGCCATCCTGGGCGCGGTGCTGGTGAACTTCGGCAAGAGCTACTTCACCGCGGCCCTGCCGGAGCTGTGGCTGTTCGCGCTGGGCGGCCTGTTCGTGCTGGTCACGCTGTTCCTGCCCAAGGGCATCCTGGGCCTCGCCGCGCAGCTGCGCCAGCGCCTGCCGTCGCGCGGTGCCGTCGCCGCCAAGCCGGCCGACCAGAAGGGGGTTTGACATGAGCGCCGAAGACACCCTGCTGTACCTGGACGGCGTGTCGGTCAGCTTCGACGGCTTCCGCGCGCTGAACAGCCTGTCGCTGCTGATCGAGCCTGGCGAGATGCGCGCCATCATCGGCCCGAACGGGGCCGGCAAGACGACCATGATGGACGTCATCACCGGCAAGACGCGGCCCGACACCGGCACCATCCTGTTCGAGGGCAAGACCGACCTGACCGCGATGCGCGAGGCGGGGATCGCCAACCTGGGCATCGGCCGCAAGTTCCAGCGCCCGACCGTGTTCGAGAACCACACGGTGTGGGACAACCTGGAACTGGCGCTGAAGGCGCCGCGCCGGCCGCTGAAGACGCTGACCTACGCCGTCAGCCGCGACGACCGCGTGCGGATCGAGGAGATCCTGGACATCACCCGCCTGTCGCCCAAGCGCGAGCGCCAAGCCGGCAGCCTGTCCCACGGCGAGAAGCAGTGGCTGGAGATCGGCATGCTGCTGGCCCAGGACCCGAAGCTGCTGCTGGTGGACGAGCCGGTGGCCGGCATGACCGACGCGGAGACGGAGCAGACCGCCCGCCTGCTGAAGGACATCGCCGGCAAGCATTCGGTGATCGTGGTCGAGCACGACATGGTCTTCGTCCGCGAACTGGGCGTGAAGGTGACGGTCCTGCACGAGGGCTCGGTGCTGGCCGAAGGCTCGCTGGACGCGGTGAGCGCGAACCAGCAGGTCATCGACGTGTATCTGGGGCGGTGAAGTGTCGTGACGGTGAGGGGTTTCCACCACTAAGACACAAAGGGCACAAAGAATTTCACTAAGGGATTCGGGCCGATGGTAAGGCCGATCCGGTTTTGATCGTCTTTGTGATCTTCTTAGTGTTCTTTGTGTCTTAGTGGTGAATCGTCCGCCCCGCGACGCGTTGAGGGAAAACAAGAGGCACGAAGCGCATGCTCGACGTTCGTTCGGTCGATCTCCATTACGGTGCGGCGCAGGCGTTGCGCGGGGTCTCGCTGACGGCCGAGGTGGGCAAGGTCACCTGCCTGCTCGGCCGCAACGGGGTGGGCAAGTCCTCGCTGCTGCGCGCCATCGTCGGGCTGAAGCCGGTGTCCGGCGGCGCCATCACGTGGGACGGCGGCGACATCACCAAGCTGGCGCCTTACGAGCGTGCCCGGCGCGGCATCGCCTACGTCCCGCAGGGGCGCGAGATCTTCCCGCTGCTGACCGTGCGGGAGAACCTGCTGACCGGCTACGCGCCGCTGAAGCGCGCCGACCGCTCCATCCCCGACGAGGTGTTCGAGCTGTTCCCGGTGCTGAAGTCCATGCTGGACCGGCGCGGCGGCGACCTGTCGGGCGGGCAGCAGCAGCAGCTCGCCATCGGGCGGGCGCTGGTGACCCGGCCGAAGCTGCTGGTGCTGGACGAGCCGACGGAGGGCATCCAGCCGTCCATCATCAAGGACATCGGACGCGCCATCTCCTATCTGCGGGATAAGGGCGGCATGGCGATCCTGCTGGTGGAGCAGTATTTCGAGTTCGCCCGCGACCTGGCCGACGACTGGGCGGTGATGGAGCGCGGCGAGGTCATGCTGGCGGGCAGCCGCGACGGCTTGGTGGAGAGCGAGGTTCGGCGGTACCTGACCGTCTGACGCGCCTTCACTCCCGGTATCCTCGCGGCGGCAGCGGCCCGGCCTGGCGATCTGTGCTTCCCACGCGAAGCCGGAGCGCCGCCGCCGCGGGGATGGCTTCTTCTGTGATGGCTGGCTTGTCGATTGTTGCCCTTGGCGATAGCCGGCGATGCGCTACCATCGGGACAGTCTTTCTTTGCCAAGGCAGTTCCGAATGTCGCGTGCCCTTTCCGTCGAACCCGTCCTCGAACAGGTCGACCGCAGCTTCGAAGAATCCGTCGGCCGCCTCTGCGACCTCCTGCGCATCCCCAGCGTCAGCACCAACCCGGCCCACAAGGGCGACGTGCGCCGCGCCGCGGACTGGCTGGCGCGCGAGCTGACGGCGCTGGGCTTCGAGGCCTCCGTGCGCGAGACGCCGGGCCACCCGATGGTCGTCGCCCACCACCAGGGCCCCGGCGGCGGCAAGGACGTCCCGCACGTCCTCTATTACGGCCACTACGACGTGCAGCCAGCGGAGCCGCTGGAGCTGTGGAACAGCCCACCCTTCGAGCCGGCCATCGTGGAGGCGGAGCACGGCCGCCGCATCGTCGCCCGCGGTGCGGTGGACGACAAGGGCCAGGTGATGACCTTCATCGAGGCCTTCCGCGCCTGGCACGCCGTGCACGGCACGCTGCCGATCCGCGCCACCGTCCTGCTGGAGGGCGAGGAGGAGACCGGCAGCCCCAACCTGCTGCCCTTCCTGAAGGCCAACGCGGAGGAGCTGAAGGCCGACGTCTGCGTCATCACCGACACCAACAGCTGGAACATCGAGACGCCTGCCATCACCACGCGGCTGCGCGGCCTGCTCTACGTCGAGGCGACGCTGTTCGGGCCGAGCCACGACCTGCATTCGGGCATGTTCGGCGGCGCCGTGCTGAACCCGATCAACGCGCTGACCCGCATCCTGGGCCAGATCCACGACGACCAGGGGCGCGTCCGCTTCCCCGGCTTCTACGACGACGTGGCCGAGCCCACGGACGAGGAGAAGGCGATGTGGCGCGACCTGGGCTTCGACGAGGCGGCCTTCCTGGCCGGCGTCGGGCTGAAGACGCCCGTGGGCGAGGCCGGGCGCAGCGCGCTGGAGCGACTGTGGTCGCGCCCGACCTGTGACCTCAACGGCATCTGGGGCGGCTACACCGGCGAGGGCTCCAAGACGGTGATCGCGGCCAAGGCCTCGGCCAAGCTGTCCTGCCGTCTGGTGCCAGCGCAGGACCCGGAGAAGATCCTGGCCGGCATCAAGGCTTTCCTGGAGGAGCGCACGCCGGCCGACGGCCGCTGGGAATTCAAGGTGTTCAGCCATTCGCCGGGCGTCCAGGTGCCGACCGACAGCCCCTACCTGCGCGCCGCCATGGCGGGGCTGGGCGACGTCTACGCCAACAAGCCGGCGCTGGTCGGCAGCGGCGGGTCGATCCCGGTCGGCGGCTACATCCGGCAGGCGCTGGGCTTCGATTCCATTTTTGTCGGCTTCGGGCTGGAGGATGACCGCATCCACTCACCGAACGAGAAGTTCGAGGTGAAGTGCCTGCACAACGGCATCCGCTCCCACGCGGCGATGCTGGCGCGGTTCGCGGCGTTGTAAGGGTTGCAATTCTTCACGGATTTCGCGGATTTGAGCACGGATGACACGGAGATTGTTCGAACGTGCCGAGCGCTTGCTGATCAATCAGGCAGCACGGGGCAAGTAAAAATCAATCCGTGTCATCCGCGGCCAAATCCGCGAAATCCGTGAAGTGGTTGTTGTGACCCGGTGGACCGCACTCACCGCGGCTTCAGCGCTTCCACCACCTGCATGTGGCCCTGCAGGGCGCCCAGCGTGAGGGCGGAGTTGCCGGCGGTGTCCATGCGGAAGGGGTTGGCGCCGCGCTCCACCAGCAGCTTGGCGACGCGGTCGTGGCCGTTGTTGGCGGCGTACATCAGGGCCGACCAGCCGTGGCTCGCCACGCGGTCCACCGCGATGCCGCGGTCGAGCAGGGCGCGCACCACGCCCATGTGGCCGCGGGCCGAGGCCGCCATCAGCGCGGTCTTGCCATCGTCGTTGGTGGCGTCCAGCTCCGCCCCGGCGGCGGCCAGCGCCTGCACGACGGCCTCATGCCCGCCCCAGGCGGCGTACATCACGGCGGTGGCGCCGTCGGCGGTGCGCAGCTCCGTGCGGGCGCGGTGGTCCACCAGAACCTTCACCGCGTCGGCCAGCCCCTGTTCAGAGGCCAGCATCAGCAGGGTCTTGCCGTTGTCCACGCGCTTGTTCGCGTCGGCGCCGCCGTCCAGCAGGCGCTTCAGCTCGTCCGGCCGACGCAGCAGGGACAGGGCGGAGTCGCGGCTGTCCAGGCTGGGCGGCTGGTTGGCGACCGTGGTGGTCGTGGGGGCGCCCGCCGTCGCGGTGGCCGGAGCGGCGGGTACGGCCGGGCTGACGCGGTGTTCGCTGGCGGCCTTGATGCGCTCGCGCAGGTCGCCGTTGCTCGGCGCCACGATCAGCGCGCGCTCGTAGAAGCGCTTGGCCTCATCGAAGTCGTTGTCGCGCTCGGCCATGGCGGCCCAGCGGCGGTAGGTCTCCTCCATGGTCCCCAGAAGCTCGCCGATCTCCGGCGTGGTGGGGGCGACCTCGCGCAGGCGGGACACGGTCTCGTAGGCATTGTCGCCCGGCGGGGTGGTCAGCCGCTTGGCGATGATCTGCCGGCGCGCCTGGTCGACGAGGCCGCGCACGCGCTGGGTCAGCCCGGCGTCACCGTCCGTCGGCAGGGGGGCGGCCGGCGCCGGGGCCGCGCCCTGGGTCGCGGCGGCGGACGGCCCCTCGTCCACCAGCGGCGGCAGGGTCGCGGAGCCGGACGTCGGCCCTTCGCCCTGGTCGGCGCGCGGCTTCGGCGGAGGAGGCTCCGCCGACAGCGGGTCGCTGGGCGGGGGCAGCACCCGCGGCGCCGTGATGGTCGGGGCCAGCGGCGGCAGCTCCGGCTTGGCGACCGGCGGCGGGGCGCTGTGGGACGGAGCAACGCTTGCCGGGTCGAGCGCCGCGACCTGGGATCCCGTTCCGGAGGCCATGCCGGGCGGCAGGGCGGCGGACGGCGCGTCGGAGCGGACCGGAGCATTTCCCTTCGCCGGAACCGTCCGGTTGTCGGGCGCCGTCGCGGGATTCTGCACGCGGGCGAGGGCGACCGCATCGGGATCACGGGCGGGATCACGGGCGGGATCGCGGGTAGCCGTGGTCGTGCCGGTGTCGGACAGCGGGTTGCCGACATGCTCCGTGACGAAGGCGCGCAGGTCGGTCCAGCCCTGCCGGGCGGCGTCCAGGGCTTTCTCCGGCGAGGCGCCGGGCACCGCCAGCGTCACCGCGGCGCCGGCGGCGCCCAGCAGGATCAGCGTGGTGATCGCCGCACCGGCCAGCGCGGCGTGACGCCGCCGCGGCGGCGCCACCGGCATGTCGGAGGCGAGGGGGGAGCCGGCCTCCGGAATGGTCCAGCCGTCCGGCGCGTCCCAGTCGTTGGCCGGCCAGTCGTTGGTGCGCGGGTCGGCGGTGCGCGGGTCGGCGGTGCGCGGGTCGTTCACGCGCGGGTCGTTGATGCGCTCGGGCGCCGGTGCGGGCGCGCGCAGCTCGCGGCGGGTCGGTTCGCGGGGCGGTTCCTGGGGCGCCGGTTGCGGGGGCGCCGGTTGCGGGGGCGGGCCGATCGGCCGCATGGCGGCGGGGGCGCCGATCCCATTGCCCATGCCCGGGGGCTGGGCCGACGGCGTGACCGACGGGCCGGCGCCCGGGGTCATGCGGTAGATGACGCCAAGCTCGCGCACGGCCTCGGCAAGGCCCGGGCGGGCCAGAGAGCGCTCCATCTCCGGCGTGCCGCACAGCAGGACCTGCAGGAAGCGCCCGCCGGCCGTTTCCGACCGGGTCAGGTCGATCAGGTCGCCCAGAACCGGCGGCGTCAGGACGCCGGCGTTCTCCACCGCCAGCAGCCCGGCCCCGGCGAGGTCCAGCCGCTCCTCCAACTCCTCGATCAGCGTGTCGAAATCGCGCTCGCCATTGTCCGACGGCAGCACCGCGTCGCCGGCGGAGCCGACGAGATCCTCCACCTGCGCGCCCGGGCTGGCCGACACCGGAAGCACCAGGGCGCCGTCGGACTCGACCTGCTCCACCAATTGCCGGAACACCGCGGCACGGCCGGAGCCGGCATCTCCCACCAGAAGCAGCAGACGCTTTCGCGCCAGAAGCGCCAGCAGAAGGCCGTCGAAGACCTCCATCTGGTCGGGCCGCAGGCGCCCGGCCTGGGAGGGCGTGCCCAGCTGCGGCGTGGAGGACGGCGTGGCTTTCGGAGCGGTTCGGTCCATGGGGGCGCGCGCAATCCATAATGAATGAAACATGTATCCTGACTCTAGTGACGCGCCCGCGTCCTGCGACGGTGCAAAGGGGCGGTGCCGTCCCCTCTTTTGGAGAGGGTGGAGCGGCGTCGGGGCTGGTCGGGTGCCGGCGGGGCGGTATAGGGTTGCCTCCTTTTCCACCAGAACCGATCCCATCATGGACGCTGCCATGGACGCTGCCTCTGGGACCCCCGCGCGCATCGGTGTCGACCTCGGCGGGACGAAGATCTCAGCCACGCTGCTGGACGCCGACGGGCGGGAACTGGCGCGGCACCGCGCCGACACGCCGCGCGCCTATGACGCCACGCTCGCCGCGCTGGCGCAGGCCGTCGGGGCGCTGGAGAGCCAAGCCGGCTCCAGGGTGGAGATGGCGGGGGCCACCGTCGGCATCGGGTTGCCGGGAGTCGTGGACAGCGCCGCCGGGACGGTGCGGGCGGTGAACCTGCCCTGGCTGGAGGGGCGGCCCTTCGCGGAGGACGCGGCGCGGGCGCTCGGCCGGCCGGTGCGGATCGCCAACGACGCCAACACCTTCGTCCTGTCCGAAGCGGTGGACGGCGCCGCGGCCGGTGCCTCCGTCGTGTTCGGGATCATCCTGGGCACGGGCGTCGGCGGCGGCATCGTGGTCGACCGGCGCATCCTGCCGGGCGCCAACGCGCTGGCCGGCGAATGGGGCCACACGCCGCTGCCCTGGCGCACGCCGGAGGACGGCCCGCCGGAGCCCTGCGGCTGCGGCCGGAGCGGCTGCGTGGAGACGTTGCTGTCCGGGTCCGGCCTCGCCCGGCTGCACGCGCGGCGGACCGGGGAGGCGATCGAACCACCGGAGATCGCAGCGCGCGCGGCGGCCGGCGACGCGGCGGCCCTGGGGACGCTCCGCCACCACGCCGACGCGCTGGCCCGCGCGCTGGCCGCGGTGATCAACCTGCTCGATCCCGACGCGATCGTGGTGGGCGGCGGGTTGTCGGGCCTGCCGGGGCTGTATGAGAGCGTGCCGGCCCTGTGGGGACGCTGGGCGCTGAGCCCGGCGCCGCGCACCCGCTTCGTCCGCGCGCGGCACGGCGCGGACAGCGGCGTGCGCGGCGCGGCGTGGCTGTGGCCGACCCATTCATAATCGAAACAAAATTGCTGTGATTTGGCGCGACTCTTGCTCCGTTAGGAGCGAACGAAAGGGAGCTGCCCCATGTTTCGCAGAAAAGCTGGTTCTCGTGCCGCCGCCAACCCGACAGCGCTGCATTTTGCAAACCGAAATGCATATCAGGGTATGGCAGGCGCGACGCCTGTGCGTGTTGCAAACGGCGCTGCGACCATGCGGCACCTGGAGCAGGCCTGCGCCCGCCTGCAGGACGCGGCGGAAGAGCTGGAATCGGTGGTCGCGGCGATGCCGACCGCGGATGGACAGGCCGACCTGCACGAGGCCATCGGGTCCATCATGGAGACTCTGCGGCTGGTCGCCTCGGCCCATGCGCGGCTCGACCGTCCGGAGCGCGACGCCGCCGCCCTGCCGACCTGACCGGTATAGCGGTCCGCAATGGAAAAAGGGCGGCTTCCTGCGGAGCCGCCCTTTCTCATTCACCGATGCCTGCGCACGCCCGGTCGAGGGTGCGTCCGGCGCCCGATCACTCGGAAATGGTCTGCCAGAAGAAGAACACGACGGCGGCGACCATCAGGGCGATGTCCATGGGAGTCTCCTCGATCCAGGTTTGGCGTCTCTATACGACAGATTCGCGCGGGCGTGCAGGGTTTCTGTTCGGGTTTCCGTTCAGGGCACCGCCATGGCGCCGCCGATCCAGGTCGCCCGCACCGTCAGATCCGCGTCCAGATGCACGAGATCGGCGGCGAGCCCCGGCCGGATGCGGCCCCGTGTCGCAGCCATGCCCATGACGTCGGCGGGGTAGGCGGCGGCCATGCGCAGGGCCTCGTCCAGCGGGATGCCCACGCGCCGCACCGCGTTGCGCACCGCCGTCGCCATGTCCAGGGCCGAGCCGGCCAGCGTGCCGTCCGCGGTGACGCAGCGCCCGTCCGCCACCTGGATGGCCTCCCCGTAGAGGCGGAAGCCTTCCCCCGGCGGCGCCCCGACCGGCGGCATGGCGTCGGTGACCAGGAACAGGCGGCCGGGCGCCTTCGCCTTCCAGGCCAGCCGGACCGAGGCGTCGTGGACATGGTGCCCGTCGACGATGATTCCGCACCAGACCGCGTCGTCCGCCAGCGCCGCGCCGACCAGGCCGGGCTCGCGGGAGCCGAGTTGGCTCATGGCGTTGAACAGGTGAGTGACGCCGGTGATGCCGGCGGCAAAGCCGTCCCTGGCCTGCGCCCAGCTCGCCGCGCTGTGCCCGGCGGCGACGCGGACCCCGGCCGCGGCCAGCGCGCGGATGGTGGCGTGCGGCACCACCTCCGGCGCCAGGGTGACCAGGGCGGGGAGGTCGGCCAGTGAGTCGAGCAGGGCGCGGTCGGCGTCGTCCGGCGCGCGGATGAAGCGGGCGTCGTGCACGCCGCGGCGCTCCACCGCGATGTGCGGGCCTTCCAGATGGATGCCCAGCACACCCGGCACCCCCTCATCCATGGCGGTGCGGACCGCCGCGACGGCCTCGGCGCGCTTGGCCGCGTCGTCGGTGATGAAGGTCGGAAGCAGGCCCGTGGTGCCGAATCGGCGATGGGCCTCCGCGATTCGCCGCAGCGTCGCGACGTCGGGCGTGTCGTTGAACAGCGCCCCGCCGCCGCCGTTGACCTGGAGGTCGATGAAGCCGGGCGCCAGAAGGCCACCCCCCAGATCCTGCACCTCCGCCCCGGCGGGCAACGCGTCGCGCGCCACGACCCCGGCGATGAGCGGCCCGTCGATCAGCAGGGCGGCCCCGTCGTGCACGGCATCGCCGGTGTGGATCGTGGCGTTGATCAATGCTTTCAAGGACTTGTCCCCGCTGGCGCGCGTTGCGGCGACAGGAAAGCGCCTTGTCGGCACCGGCGCAAGCGTCGGATGCGCGCCTGTAACCACAAAGTTCATGTGGTTACTCCGTTGGAATTGTTGGAGTATGCCGTTTGATAGGGATTGCCAGAGGGGATGGGTTTCTGGCAGAAAAAAGGCCGCTGCACGCAGCGGCCTGAGTTTAGGGAGGAAACGCCCAAGAAGGGCGAAGCAGCAATCGCTTGCTGCGCTGCAAAATTAACAAGTTCTTACGTGGGTGCAAACCCCAAGCGCCGGCCCCCTCGCGGGGCCGAAGCTTTTTCCGGAGAGGGTGTTGCGCGGTTGCCACATGGCTCCG
Organism: Azospirillum rugosum; assembly: GCF_017876155.1. Taxonomy (GTDB): domain Bacteria; phylum Pseudomonadota; class Alphaproteobacteria; order Azospirillales; family Azospirillaceae; genus Azospirillum; species Azospirillum rugosum. The sequence continues at coordinate 14,387 of NZ_JAGINP010000018.1, read as the reverse complement.
CTGCGCCGAACCGACCCCTCCCTGCGGACGTCGCACGGACCCAAGGCCTTTTCCCCGCCGTTGTTTGTCACCACGTGGGTGATGAAAAGGGAGAAGGCAGCCTTGACCCAACCGACGTCCGACGATTCCCCCGGCGGGACCGCGAAGCCTTCGGCGCTGAACGGGTTCGACTCGTTCGCCGCGGCGCTCGACGGCCGGCAGCCGGCGGTGTTCCTGGATTACGACGGCACCCTGACCCCGATCGTGGAGCGTCCCGACCTCGCCCTGCTGGGCGAGGAGGTGCGGGCCACCATCCGCCGGCTCGCCAGCCTCTGCCCGGTCGCCGTGGTCAGCGGGCGCGACCTGGACGACGTCGCCCGCCATGTGGGGCTGGAGGAGCTGGTCTACGCCGGCAGCCACGGCTTCGACATCCGCGGCCCCGGCCTGCGCACCCAGATCGGCGTGGAGTATCTGGCCGACCTGGACAGCGCCGAGGCCGCGCTGAAGGACGGGCTGTCGGACGTCGAAGGTGTGCTGGTCGAGCGCAAGCGCTTCGCCATCGCGGTCCACACCCGCCGGGTCGCCCAGCCGGACAAGTCCGCCGTCGCGGAGTCGGTGCGCACGGTCGCCGCCGCCCATCCGCAGCTGCGCGTGACCGGCGGCAAGGAAATCCACGAGCTGCGGCCCAACATCCCCTGGGACAAGGGGCGGGCGGTGCTGGCCCTGCTCGACACGCTGGGCTTGGCGGGGGAGGGGACCGCGCCGCTCTATCTGGGCGACGACGAGACGGACGAGGACGCCTTCCGCTCGCTGGCCGAGCGCGGGCACGGCATCGGCATCCGCGTCATGGACCCGCCGGGCGCCACCGCGGCGGCCTGGAGCCTGAAGGACCCGGCGGAGGCCGCCGCCTTCCTGGAACGGCTGACGGACTGGCTCGCCGATTCCTGACGGCGGGGCGCGGGAAATTCATCGACGCGTCATGGGTTCCGGCTTAGTCTCGGCGATTGAGCCAGAGGAGTTCCCCGCCATGGGCATCAGCGCGATCGGTGCGCCCTCCCTTACAAACATGCCACTGCCGAATCTGCCGGAGCCGCAGGCCTCCGCCCTGGCCGGCCTGCAAGGCGCGCAGGCCCGCGCCGAGGACGCCGGGACGCAGCTTGCCGCCGGCAACATCGACCCGGCGGTCGTCGTCAGCCTCAGCAGCGCGCAGGTCGATTTCGCCGCCAACGTCAAGGTCATGCAGGCCGCCGACGACAACACCAAGCGGGTGTTGGACATTTTGGCATAAGCGCGCCCGTAGGTTGGGTGGAGCGCCAGCGCAACCCAACATCGTCGCTGTGCACAGTGTGTTGGGTTGCGCTGGCGCTCCACCCAACCTACGAGACCGCCAGATTAAACAGCCAGATAGGCGCGGCGGGCCTCCTCGTCGTCCAGCAGGGTCCGCATGGGGCCGTCGAAGCGGATTCGGCCCTTCTCGATGACGCAGGCGCGGTCGGCGACGGCGCCGGCGAAGGCAAGGTTCTGTTCCGACAGCAGGATCGACAGACCCTCCGCCTTCAGGGCGCGGACGGCGTCGGCCATCTGCTGCACGATGCGCGGGGCCAGCCCCTCCGACGGCTCGTCGAGGAGCAGCAGCGACGGGTTGCCCATCAGCGTGCGCGCCAGAGTCAGCATCTGCTGCTCGCCGCCGCTCATCCGGCCGCCGCGGCGGCCGCACATCTCCGCGAGGTTGGGGAACAGGGCGTAGAGCCGCTCCGGCGTCCAGGCGGGGGCGCCGGCGCGGGGCGGCTGGCGGCCGACCTCCAGGTTTTCCTCCACGGTCAGGTCGGTGAAGACCCGCCGGTCCTCCGGCACGTAGCCGAGGCCGAGCCGGGCAATCCGGTGCGGGGGCAGGGCGGAGACGTCGCGCCCGTCGAAACCGACCGAACCCGTGCGGGCGTCCAGCAGCCCCATGACCGCCTTCATGGTCGTGGTCTTGCCGGCGCCGTTGCGGCCCATCAGGGCCACCACCTCGCCGCGGCCGACCTGGAGGTCCACCCCCATCAGGATGTGCGCGCGGCCGTACCAGGCCTGGAGATTCCCAACCGTCAGCAGGGGGGCGGCGGTCATGCGGGACTCCCCAGATAGACGGCCTGCACGCGCGGGTCGGCGCGCACGGCATCCGGCGGCCCTTCCGCGATCAGCTGGCCGCGGTCGAGCACGATGATGCGCGTGGCGTGGCCGAAGACGACGTCCATGTCGTGCTCCGTGAACAGCACGGCGAGCCCGCGCTCCCGCACCAGGGAGGAGGTCAGGGCCATCAGGTCCTGCCGCTCCCCCGGCGCCATGCCGGCGGTGGGCTCGTCCATCAGCAGGATCTTCGGATCGCCGGCCAGCGCCATGGCCAGCTCCACCCGCTTCAGGTCGCCGTAGGCCAGCACGCCGCAGGGACGGTCGGCCTGCGCGCCCATGCCGACTCGTTCCAGCAGGGATTGGGCCTCGTCGCGGAAGGCCCCGGCGGCGGGCGTCCACAGGCCGAGCAGGCGGCGGGCGCGCGACAGGAAGACCATCTGCACGTTCTCCGCCACCGTCATGGAGGCGAAGGTGGCGGTGATCTGGAATGTGCGCCCGACGCCCAGCCGCCAGATCTTGCGCGGCGGCAGCCCGACCAGATCCACCCCGTCCAGCCGCACCGTGCCGGCGTCGGGGCGGAGCTGCCCGTTCAGCAGGTTGAAGCAGGTGCTCTTCCCGGCCCCGTTCGGGCCGATCAGCGCCAGCACCTCCCCCGCGGCGAGCGAGAAGGACACGCCGCGCACCGCCTTCACCCCGCCGAAGGCGCGTTGCAGGTTCTCGACCACCAGCTTGGAATTTTGGGGGCGGCTCACCGTTCCGCCCTCCGCAGCCAGAGGTCGCGGGCGAAGCCGGCGATGCCCTTGGGGAAGGCCAGCACCAGCACCACGATGATCAGGCCGAGGCCGAGGCGCCACCAGTCGGTCAGGCTCATCGCCTGTGTCTCCAGCAGGTGGAAGACGGCGGCACCGACCACCGGGCCGCTCAGCGTCTGGATGCCGCCCATCAGCACCATCACCAGCGCGTCCACCGACACCGGGACGGCCATCAGGGTGGGGAAGACGCTGCCCTTGGCAAAGGCATAGAGCCCGCCGGCCAGCCCGGCGGCGGAGCCGGCCAGCGCGAAGGCCAGCCACTGGTGCCGGCGCACGTCGATGCCCACCGCCTCCGCCCGCAGCGCCGAGTCGCGGCCGGCGCGCAGCGTGTAGCCGAAGGGGGCGAAGGCGGCGCGGCGCAGCAGGAGCAGCGCGCCGCCGGCCAGCGCCAGGGTCAGCCAGTAATAGGCCGCCTTGCCCGACGCCCAGCCCGGCGGCCAGACGCCGAGGATGCCGTTGTCACCGCCCGTCACCCCGTACCACTGGAAGACCACCGACCAGGCGATCTGCGCGAAGGCCAGGGTCAGCATGGCGAAATAGAGGCCCGACCGCCGCACGCAGAACCAGCCGGCGATCAAAGCGCCCACGCCGGCCAGCAGGGGGGCGGCGGCCAGGGCCAGCGGCATCGGCGCGGCCAGATGCTTGACCATCAGCGCGGCCCCGTAGGCGCCCAGCCCGAAATAGGCGGCGTGCCCGAAGGACACCAGCCCGCCGAGCCCGATCAGCAGGTGCAGGCTGGCCGCCACCAGCGCCAGGATCACCACCTCCGTCAGCACGATCAGCGCGTAGTCGCCGGCGACCAGCGGCACCAGCGCCAGCACGGCCAACAGCAGGGCGGGCGCCCAGCGGCCGAGCCCGGCGGCGAGGACCAGCGGCGGCCCCGGGCTGGCCGCGGTCGGCGGCGCGTCCTCCGCCCGGCCGAGCAGGCCGTAGGGACGGATCACCAGCACCACCGCCATGAACAGGAAGACCAGCACCAGGGTGATCTGCGGGAAGACCAGGATGCCGAAGGCCTGCAGTTGCCCGATCAGCAGGGAGGCCACGAAGGCCCCGGTCAGGCTGCCCATGCCGCCGACCACGACGACGACGAAGGCCTCCACCACGATGGCCATGTCCATGTGCAGGGTCACCGCTTCCCGCGGGACCTGGAGCGCGCCGCCAAGCCCGGCCAGCGCCGAGCCCAGGAACAGCACGCCGGTGAACAGCCGGGCGGGATCGACGCCGAGTGCGGCGGCCATCTCCCGGTCCTGCGTCGCGGCGCGCACCAGCGTGCCCCAGCGCGTGCGGTTGAACAGCAGCCACAGCAGGCCCAGCACGACCGGGCCGAGGCCGATCAGCACGAGGTCGTAGAGCGGGAAGGGCTGGTCCAGGATGTCGACGGAGCCCTTCAGCCCCGGCGCGCGGCGGCCGAGCAGGTCCTCCGCCCCCCAGGCGGCGGATGCCACGTCCTGCACCACCAGCACGACGCCGAAGGTGGCGAGCAGCTGGAACAGCTCCGGCGAGCGGTAGAGCCGGCGCAGCAGCCCAACCTCCATCAGCGCGCCGAGCAGCCCGACCGCGAGGGAGGCGAGCGCGACGCCGCCCCAGAAGCCCAGCGGCGTGGTGCCCCAGCGCTCGATCAGGCTCCAGCCCATGTAGGCGCCGAGCATGTAGAAGGAGCCGTGCGCGAAATTCACGATCCGCGTCACGCCGAACACGATGGTCAGCCCCGACGACACCAGGAACAGCGTCGCCGCCGCCGCAAGGCCGCTCAGGAACTGGACGAAGTAGAAGGACATGTCAGGGCCGCGCCATGGTTGGGGGCGTGCTCGCGTTGGGCCCCCCTCCCAACCTCCCCCCACTTCGCGGGGGGAGGAGATATTCCCTCCCCCGCGTCAGTGGGGGAGGGTTAGGGTGGGGGCCCAACGCCAGGACTTCTCCACTCACTCAGCCCGCAGCTTGGCCACGGCCTCGTCGGAGGGGAGATAGTTGGCGCCGTCGGCGTAGCGCCAGTCCTTCATGGTGCCGTGGCCGTCCTTGACGGTCGTCTTGCCGACATAGGCGCCCATGGTCGCCTGGTGGTCGAGCGCGCGGAAGGTCACCGGGCCGAAGGGGCTGGTCACCTGGAGGCCGGACAGCGCGTCCACGACCTTCTCCGGATCCGTGGAGCCCGCCTTGGCGACGGCGGCGGCGATCGCCTTGAAGGTGGCGTAGCCGACGACCGAGCCCTGGCGCGGCGGCTCCTTGAAGCGGGCCTGGTAGGCGTCCCGGAAGGCCTTGTGCTCCGGCGTGTCGATCTGCTCCCAGGGGTAGCCGGTGACGATCCATCCCTCCGGCGCCTCGTCCTTCATCGGCTCCAGATACTCCGGCTCGCCGGTCAGCAGGCTGACCACGGGGCGGTTGCGGAACAGGCCGCGGCCCTCGCCCTCGCGCACGAACTTGGCGAGGTCGGCGCCGAAGGTGACGTTGAAGATCGCGTCCGGCTTGGCGGCGGCCAGCGCCTGCACCGTCGGCCCGGCCTCCAGCTTGCCCTGGACCGGCCATTGCTCCGCCACGAACTCCACATCCGGGCGCTTTTCCCGGAGGAGCTGCTTGAACCAGGAGACCGCCGACTGGCCGTATTCGTAGTTGGGCGCCACGGTGGCCCAGCGCTTGGCCGGCAGCTTGGCCGCCTCCTCCACCAGCATGGCGGCCTGCATGTAGGTGCTGGGGCGCAGGCGGAAGGTGTAGCGGTTGCCCTTGGTCCAGGTGATGGCGTCGGTCAGCGGCTCCGCCGCCACGAAGGGGACCTTGTTGCGCGCCGCGAAATCCGCGACTGCCAGCCCGACGTGCGAGAAGTAGGTGCCGGCCAGCAGCGCGACCTTCTCGTTGCTGATCAGCTCCTGCGCGACGCGGACGGCGTCGTCGGGCTTGCCGGCGTCATCGCGGGAGACGACCTCCAGCTTGCGGCCGCCGAGCAGGCCGCCGGCGGCGTTCACCTCCTCCACCGCGAGCTGCCAGCCCTGGCGGTAGGGAATGGTGAAGGCCGGCAGGCCGGTGTAGCTGTTCACCTCGCCGACGCGAATCGGCTCACCGGATGCCGGGCCTGATGTCTGGGCGTAGGAAGCGGCGGGCTGGGCGACGGCGAAAAGGGCGGCGGCGCCCAGAAGCAGAAGGGTGTGGCGGCGGTTCATGGTCCTGCGATACCCCGGCGCGGTTGGCGGATTCGGCGGCGCAACCCTGTGCAACGGAAACCCCTGCGAGGGAGACCCACCGCGGTGGCCGCGTGAACGCGATGGCTGCGTTCATAGCAAACCCACCGCAAAAGTCACCGTTCCGTTGCGTCGCGCCATCGTCGGTCGCTCCGTCCGGGGTCGACCGTCCGACCGCCGCGCAGGCGTCACATCAGCCGGGACAGGAGCGACAGGAAGGTCGCCTGCTCGTCCGCCGACAGCGGCTCCAGCGTCCGGAAATGCGCCTGCATCGCGTTGGCGAGCAGCGTGCCGACAAGCGTTTGCCCGGAGCGCGTCAGGCGCACGCTGGTGCGCCGACGATCCTGCGGATCGGGGTGACGCTCCACCAGGTTGCGCTCCACAAGGCGCAGGATGACGCCCTGGGTGGTCGCCGGATCCATGAAGGTGAAGCGCCCGAGCTGGTTCTGCGACAGCGCGCCTTCGGTCCGCAGCGTCACCAGGGCCGCCCACTGGGTCGGGGTGAGCTGCGCGTCGCCGATGACGTCCATGAAGATGGAGGACGCGCGCTGATGAGCCCGGCGAAGGCGATAGTGCACCTGTTCGGTGAGCAAATATTCGTCAGGCGTCGTTTGGGCGATGTGATCCATGTGCGCACACGAGCTTTGCATGGCCGTCCCGTGGAGCGGGACCAGCGGAGGGGCTGCGGAGCGGCGCGTGCGGGTGTCTTTTCGGACCAAGGCGTCGATTCGAGGGAAAACCTCAAATGTATGCCAAATGCGTGCGTGCTCCGCAGAGAAGCCTATGTACGCAATTTTTGACGGGCAACGTTTGTTTCTGCGGCATAGGGCCACAGTCCTGGATTATTCACCTTTTAATAACCTAAAGCATTCGTTACCAAAATACGGTGTAGGGTCCAAACAGTCGCCGGTGTGACCTTGCGACGGTCTCTTCGGTCGAGCGCCCTAGGCTGGTCTTACCAAGCCGGTTGACCGGATTTCAATTAGGGATTCTGCTTAGGCGGGTATGTATTGGGCGGCGGAGTCTTTTCACGGTCCGACCGCGGGACGTCCCCTTCGGGCGGGGGCACGCTGCCGGGCGTGTAGGGGGGCATACGGTCGTCGCTGGGGTGGATGGGCGACTTGGGCGGCGGGGGCGTGTCGATCCGCTTCGTCATCGTGGCCTGTCTCCTGTTCTGCGGACTGATCCCCTGCTGAACGGGCGGGCGCCGGGACGGTTCCCCACCGCGCGCCGCGCCCAGTCGTATGACGTTCGATGTAAGCGTTGGCATGCAAAGCAATAGTCCGCGCGTCTGACGCAAGTCTTGTTGCGCCAACAGCACACAAACGCGCAAAAACCGCACGCCGTCAGCTTCACTGTTGCATTGACATCACGGTATGAGTTGTCTTTGCAGCGACTGACCGCTTCTGCCGGAGCGGCGATTGCAGAATAGCCCGGCCATTCGGCCGCCCGTCCGATACGTGCCACTGATTTCAGCCTAGCGCGGTGACCCATGAAGCCCAGTTCCCTGTCCTTCCTCGCCCTCGCCCTCGCGTCGACCGTCCTGACGACGCTGCCGGCGTCCAAGCCCGCGAACGCCCAGGAACTGCAGCGCGGCGAGACCGTGCTGGAGCGCCGCCGGCCGGAGGTCGAACAGCTCGGCATCCGCCTCGGTTCGTTCCGCGTCCTGCCGCGCCTGGAAACCGGCGTGACCTATGAAAGCAACGTCTTCGCGACGGAAAACAACACCAAGAGCGACGCGATCTGGGTCACCCAGCCGCGCGTCGACGTCCGTTCGGACTTCAACAATCACGCGCTGAACTTCTCGGCCGGCGGCAGCTTCGGCAACTACTTCGACTACAGCAGCGAGAATTATCAGGACTACCGCGTCCAGGCGGACGGGCGGTACGACATCACCCGCGATTCCTCGATCAGCGGCCTGATCTTCAACCGCCGCGACCACGAAGGCCGGTCCGACCCGGACATCCAGACCTCGCCGGGCACCTCGCGCTTCGCGGAGCCGGTGAACTACTACACCACCGGCGCCGACGCCGCCTTCAACCAGCGCTTCAACCGCCTGCGCTTCCGTCTGTCGGGCCTCGCGCACTACACCTCCTACGAGGACGCGAAGCTGACCAACGGCGTGACGGAGTCGCAGGAGGACCGCGACCGCTGGGACTACGCCACCACCGGCCGCGTGGGCTATGAGTTCATCGAGGGCTACGAGGCCTTCGTCCAGGGCACCTACTCCTGGACCCGCTACCGGCTGAGCCCCGATTTCGGCGGCATCAACCGCGACTCGGACGGTTACGAGGTGGTCGCCGGTCTGTCGAACGACCTGACGGGCCTGATCACCGGCGAGATCTACGCCGGCTACCTGAGCAAGAAGTACGACGACCCGTCGCTGAAGGACTTCAGCGGCCTGGCCATCGGCGGCCGGCTGAACTGGACGGTCACCCAGCTGACCACGGTCACCGCCTCCCTCAGCCGCCAGGTCCGCGAGACGACCTTCACCCGTGGCGTCCAGCAGGCGTCGAGCTACAACCGCACCGTCTTCGCGCTGGGCGCGGACCACGAGCTTCTGCGCACGCTGCTGCTGAACGCCCGCCTGCAGTATCGCCAGGACGACTTCAACGGCGTGGACCGCACCGACAACGTCTACACGGCCGGCGCCGGCGCCAGCTACCAGCTGAACCGCTATCTGTACCTGAACGGCGGCTACACTTACGAAAAGCGTAGCTCGAACCTCAGCGGCTTCGATTACTCGGACAACCTGGTCTATCTCCGCGTCGGCGCCCAGTTGTAACCCGCCGGCCTGGACTTAGGCGAGACTTGCGAAAAGGGCGTTGGCCGACCGGCTGACGCCCTTTTAGTATTCCGGCATATGCAGAGGCGCGATTCCTTTTCCTCCGTTGGCGTTACTTCCTCTCCACTTTTTCCCAAGCGCGTGCGAGTTGCTAGTCTCCCTCCGAGACCGCAAAGGGGCCGGACTGTCCACCAGGACAGGCCCGCCCCGTTGTCCCCACGAGCCAGGGAAGGGTAAGGGATGAAACGACGTCACGTGTTCCGCGCGCTCGGGTTGACCGCGATCGCGGTCGCCATGGCCGCCTGCTCCGGTGTGAATGCGCCCCTTGAGACGGCCGATGTCGGCCAGATGACGGACTACCGTCTGGGCTCCGGCGACGCGCTGCGCGTCATCGTCTTCGGCGAGGAGCAGCTGTCCGGCGAGTTCCGCGTCGACGGCTCCGGCAAGGTGGCCATGCCGCTGATCGGCGAGGTGCCGGCCAAGAACCACACGACCCGCGAACTGGAGTCCGACATCGCCAGGCGCCTGTCGCAGGGCTACGTCAAGGACGCCAAGGTCAGCGTCGAGGTCCTGAACCACCGTCCCTTCTTCATCCTGGGCGAGGTGCGCAACCCCGGCCAGTACCAGTACGTGAACGGGATGACCGCGATGGCCGCGGTCGCCATGGCCGGCGGCTACACCTACCGCGCCAAGGAAGACTACGTGCTGATCACCCGCGGCGCCGACCCGAAGAAGGAACTGCGCCGGGCTCCGATCACCACGCAGGTGATGCCGGACGACGTGCTGCGCGTGCCGGAACGGTATTTCTGAGTCCTCCATCCGCCGGCAGCAGCGGAACGACGCCTCCCTCTCCCCACCCGGGGAGAGGGTTTTTTCGTTTGTGGGCCGCGGCTATTCGTTCCGCTTGTCCCGGCCGCGGTAGTCGCCGGTCATGAAGGCGTCGGCGCCCTTGGCGTGGCCGGACGGGGTGCGCTGGTCCTTCGGCACCTCCATGTCGGTGGCGATCTCGGGCGGCGGGCGCGTGCCCGCGGCTTCGTCGTCTGTGCCGAGCGGCGAGGCCGCGGGATCGGCGGCTGGGACCTTGTCTCCGGTCAGCCCCTTGTCGGTGGCGTCGCGCAGGCGCTGCGCCGCCATGGTCGGCGGGTTTTTGGAACGGTCCGGGGGCGACTCGGCCATGCGGGAACCTCGGTCTGGTGTCGGATGCATCCCGTACCAACCGGGCGGGGGCGCAACGGGTTCCGGGCCATGACCAGTTCCGGGCCGGGTCAGGCGTCCCGCAGATCGGGATCGTCGAGCGAGGCTAGCCAGTCCGCCATGTCGATCATCGGCGGCGGTTCGGCGGCCCGCCGGGCGGTCTCCACCAGCTCCGTGTCGGCGGTGTTGGAATGAACGATGAACCACAGCATCAGCCGGTTCACCTCGTCGCCGCTGACGGTTCCGCCGTTCCGCGCCGTTTCGGCCAGCGAATCGACGGTGGCGAGGAAGCTGCGGTGCGCGTGCTCGTGCTGCTCCCGCCGGTCGGGCGGCAGGACGGCCATCTCCGCCGACTCGGTGTCGAAATGGTGGGCCAGCTCCGTGCGCAGGGCGACCAGCCCCGCGGTGTCGACCGGGCCGCCGCGGGTCAGGGACTCCAGGATGTCCATGATCGCGCCGTGCTCCGCGTCGATGGCGTCGGAGCCGGTGGCCTGCAGCGTGTATCCGGAAACGGCGTGCGTCATGCTGTCCACACCCCCTGGCCCCACAGCCTTGGCAAGGAGCGCATCCCGGGCGCGGAGCCGGTCCGTTGGGACGTCCTTCGGGGGATGGTGCCGGTTGCAGGGCTCGAACCCGCGACCTTCGGTTTACAAAACCGCTGCTCTACCAACTGAGCTAAACCGGCGCTCCGCTCGCGGCGGGCGCATAACTTAGCGTCCCGCGCCGCCGGGGACAAGCATCAGCTCCGCATTTGCCGGCACAAGGGCGGGGGCGACGACGGATCGGTTGCGGGGCAGTCTCCGTTGGGTGACAGTTTTCCGCTGGGGAGGAGCCCCCGGAGACCGCAGCAGACAACACACCGGCGCACCGCAAACGCCACCACCGGGAGACGTCATGAAGCCCACATCCGCCTTGTTCGCGCTGGCGCTCGCCGCGTCCACGGCCCTGACCGCGCCGACGCTCGCCGGTTCGGCGCTGGCCGCCGAAAGCACGGTGAAGCTGCGGATCCTGGAGACGAGCGACCTGCACGACTCGATCTTCCCGTACAACTACTACAGCGACAAGGAAGACCCCTCGCAGGGCTTGGCGCGCACCGCGACGCTGATCCGCAAGGCGCGTGCGGAGGCGAAGAACACGCTGCTGTTCGACGATGGCGACACGATCCAGGGCAACCCGCTGGGCGACTATGTGGCGCGGGAGAAGGGGCTGAAGCCGGGCGAGGTGCACCCGGTCTACAAGGCGCTGAACCAGCTGGGCACCACGGCCGGCACGCTGGGCAACCACGAGTTCAACTACGGGCTCGACTTCCTGGCGACGGTGATGGCCGGCGCCGCTTTCCCCATCTTCTCGGCCAACGTCTTCCACGCGGACGGCGATTCGGACCCGTCCAACGACAAGCCCTATTTCGAGCAGTACCGGATCATCGAGACCAAGGTCACCGACGAGGCCGGGAAGGAGCAGGCGCTGAAGGTCGGCGTCATCGGCTTCGCCCCGCCGCAGATCGTCAACTGGGACAAGAGCAACCTGCAGGGCAAGGCGGTGGCCCACGACATCGTGGCGACGGCGAAGGCGCTGATCCCGCGGATGCGCGCGGAGGGCGCCGACCTCGTCGTGGCGCTGGCCCACAGCGGCCTGTCGGCCGAGCCGCCCCAGGAGGGCGAGGAGAACGCCGCCTACCACCTGACGCAGGTGGAGGGGCTGGACGCCCTGCTGACCGGGCACCAGCACAACGTCTTCCCCGGCCCGATCTACGCCAAGCTGCCCGGCGCCGACATCGCGAAGGGCACGGTGAACGGCAAGCCGGTGGTCATGCCCGGCTTCTGGGGCAGCCACCTGGGCGTCGTCGACCTCGTGCTGGAAAAGGACGGCGGCCGGTGGAAGGTCGCGGACGCCCAGACGGCGACCCGCCCGATCTCCGAGCTGAAGGACAAGCAGCGCGTCGCGCTGGTCGACTCGGACCCGGAGGTGGAGCAGGGCGCCAAGGCGATCCATGAGGAGACGCTGGCCTACGTCCGCAAGCCGGTCGGCGAGACCACCGCGCGCATCCAGAGCTATTTCGCGCTGGTGCAGGACGACCCGTCCATCCAGATCGTCACCAACGCGCAGGCCTGGTACCTGCAGCGGCTGGTGAAGGGCACGGACCTGGAGACGCTGCCGATCCTGTCGGCCGGCGCGCCCTTCAAGGCGGGCGGGCGCGGCGGCGCCGACTACTACACCGACGTGCCGGCCGGGCCGATCGCCATCCGCAACGCCGCCGACCTCTACCTCTACCCCAACACGCTGCGCGCCGTCGTGGTGACCGGCGACGAGGTGCGGGAGTGGCTGGAGATGTCGTCCGGCATGTTCAACACCATCGACCCGAAGAAGACGGAGGAGCAGCCGCTGCTGAACGCCGGCTTCCCCTCCTTCAACTTCGACGTCATCGACGGCGTGACCTACGAGATCGACCTCAGCCAGCCCTGGCGCTACGACATGGACGGCAAGGTGGTGCACCCCGACGCGCACCGGATCAAGAACCTGGCCTACCAGGGCAAGCCCATCGACGAGGCACGGAAGTTCCTGGTGGCGACCAACAACTACCGTGCCGGCGGTGGCGGCAAGTTCCCGGCGCTCGACGGCAAGACCATCGCCATCGAGGCGCCGGACGAGAACCGCACCGCGCTGATCAGCTACATCTACGACCAGAAGACCATCAACCCGTCGTCCGACGGCAACTGGACCTTCGCCCGGCTGGACGGCAACCCGCTGGTCACTTTCGAGTCGTCGCCGAAGGCCAAGGACGTGCTGCCGGCCGACGGGCGGATCGTCGCGGCCGGCGAGGCCGCGAACGGCTTCGCCAAGTACGCGATCAAGCTCGGCCAATAGGGGGCAGGGGAGGGCGCGGCGGCCTCAGCGCAGCCGCGCCACCTCGTACAGGGCCACCGCCGCGGCGTTGGAGACGTTCAGGCTGCCGACCGGCCCCTGGGTGGGCAGCCGCGCGATCAGGTCGCACCGCTCCATGGTCAGCCGGCGCAGCCCGCTGCCCTCGGCGCCAAGGACCAGCGCGGTGCGGCCCGTCAGGTTGCACTGGGCGAGCGTCTTGTCCCCCGACTCGGCAAGGCCCACCGTCCAGAAACCGGCCTGCTGAAGGTCGGCCAGCGCGCGGGCGAGATTGGTCACGCGGACCAGCGGCACCGCCTCCAGGGCACCCGACGCGCTCTTGGCGAGCACGCCGGTGGTCTCCGGCGCGTGCCGCTCCGTCACCACCACCGCCTTGGCCCCGAAGGCCGAGGCGGAGCGCAGGATGGCGCCGACGTTGTGCGGGTCGGTCACCTGGTCCAGGACCACCACGAGGGCCGAGTGGTCCGAGTCGGCCTCCGCGCAGATGTCCTCGATCCCGACCTCCGGCAGGGGCGCCACGTCGAGCGCCACGCCCTGGTGCACCGCGCCCGGAGGCAGCATGCGGTCGAGGTCCGTGCGGTCGGCCGGCATCAGGCCGGGCAGGGCGAGCCCGCGGGCCTTGGCCTGGGCCAGCACGGGCTCCAGCGCGGTGCGGCCCGACTCCGTCGCCATCAGGCGGTGCACGCGCCGTTCCGGGTTCAGCAGGGCCGCGCTGACGGGGTGCAGGCCGTAGAGCAGCACGCCCTGGGCGCCGCGCCCGCCCTGATGGCGGCCGCCCTGGGAGCGCCCGCCCGGACGCCCTTCCTGACGGTTCTCGGCGTTGTTCCTGGGGGCGGACTCCGGGCGCGTGTCGGCTCGGCCGGTCGGGGGGAGGGGCTTGGTCTTGCGGGTCATGGTGTCCGGCGGAAGAGGGTGGGGCGCAGCCCCAACGGGCTAATTTTCACATTTCTGGTTTGGACCGCTTCAGACGTGTTGACAAGGCCCGAAAAATTCTCATAGTGCCGAACTCCGCGGCGGGCACGTCCCGCAGCGGACTGAGGAAGGGTGGCCGAGTGGTTAAAGGCAGCAGACTGTAAATCTGCCCGCGTACGCGTACGCTGGTTCGAATCCAGCCCCTTCCACCACTACCGTCCACGGCTTGTCCGTGATCGCATTTCCCGGTCGCAAGCGCCGGGCGGGGCTCGGCAGGCGGGTGTAGCTCAATGGTAGAGCAGAAGCCTTCCAAGCTTACGACGGGGGTTCGATTCCCCTCACCCGCTCCAATCCCGCGCGCTTAGGGAAACATCGATCTCGGCCGGGCCATTGTGTGCGTCCGGAACGTCGGGAACGAAAGACCAAAGCGATGGCGAAGGCAAAGTTTGAGCGGAACAAGCCGCACTGCAACATTGGCACGATCGGCCACGTCGACCACGGCAAGACGTCGCTGACGGCGGCGATCACGAAGGTGCTGGCCGA
>NZ_JAGINP010000017.1 GCF_017876155.1 Azospirillum rugosum | reverse complement strand
GCCCTCGCCTCGGCAACCGTCGTCATGCTCGGCATCCTTCCGCAGAACGCCAGACTCAACAGATGCAACGGCCAATGATCCCGGCTGTAGTACTAAAGCGGATTGCGATCCGCTTTGGACCGCGACTGCGGGCCCGGCCGCTCATGCGGCCGAAGCCCGACCGGCGAATGAGGTCATATGAATCTAAAGCGAATGCAAATTCGCTTTAAGAGATCAGTTTACGCGGCGGAGGGTCGTTTCCAGGCGGCCCTTGCCCGACCGCTCCAGCCACGTGGCGGACAGCCGGCCGTCGGACCGGATATGGTAGCGCAACGTGTTGCGACCCTTCTCATCGAACACCAGCTCGTCGTTCTCGATGCGGCCCTTGCGGCGCGCCCGCTCGATCGTCTGGTCGGGCTCCATGCCCGGACCCAGCACATAGTCGGCGTAGACCGCGTCCCCGTCCACCTTGTCCACCGACAGCGCGACCTCGCGGCCGTTGATGTAGGCGCCGTACCAGGTGCCGAGGAAGGGGCGGGCGCCACCGGACGCCGGCTCCGACCCGCCGCTGCGCGGGCCGGTCGCCGCAGCCTGCATCAGCTCGGCGCTGGGGGTGCGGCCCCAGGCCTCGTCGCAGGACGGGTCGTTGGCGACCGGCGGCGCCTCCGCGAAGCGGACGATGCAGGCCCCGAAACGGCGCACGAACATGCCGGTGTTGGCGGCGCCATGGCCGGTCAGCAGGGCCGGCTGGTCGACCACGATGTTGTCGAGGCCCCGGGATGCCAGGATGGTGCGCGACGGCTCGCCGCGCCCGCCCGGATCGAAGTCGTCGCCGTGGAAGAAGAACAGCATGACCCGCGCGCTGCGGACGCCGCGCAGGATCGGCCAGAGCTGGGTCGCGTTGTCGCGCCAGCTGTCGTAGGCCTCCGAGAAGTTTCCGAAGGCGGCCGGCGCCGTGCCGATGACCGCGTCGATCCGGTCGGTCTGCCCGGCCGCCATCAGCGAGATGAACGCCCCGAAGGATTGCCCGCTGAGGACGACGCGCTGGTAGCCGCGTCCCTTCAATTCCTCGGCATACCCGGCGAGCGCCCGTGAGCTGTTGGGCAGCGTGTCGCTGACCCGCATCCGGTCGAGCCGGAAGACGTCCCAGCCGGCGTCGCGCAGCGCCTTCATGTAGAGCGGGGTGGGGGCGTTCGAATCCTCCGTCTCCACCGACCGGCCGTGGCTCCACACCACGGCTCCCCTGGCCTTGCCGGGGCCGAGCTGCGCCTCGTCCCCATAGGCCGGGTTCAGGCGGATCTGCGCCGAGGCCGTGTGGGCTGTCGCCAGCAACGCCGTCGCCGCAATAAGTCCGAGCAGTGCCTGTCCGAAAGTCCGCGTCATCCTTCAACGCTCCAGTCTGCGAGCGGTCGAAGGATTGCCTGTTAAGGTTAATCCAACCTTTCCGGCTGGGATTGGCCGCTTTTTGTCACGGTCCCACCGCGGTTCGCATGATGAAAATGAGAATGACTCGCATTTCGTCGAGGAATCGGTTACGCTGCGTCCCAGCTTTCCCGACGGGAGGACGAAGCATGGGCGAGATGACGGGTGAGGGGCGGTTGTCGCCCTGGGCGGTGGGGGACCTCACCCCCGCGGAACGGGCCGTGCTGACCGGGTTCCGGCAATGGTTCCGGCACGGCACCGCCGGCGGCATGGCGGCGATGCGCGCCGGCTTCGACGTCGCCGGGGTGCCTTCCACGGCGCTGCTGCCCCTGTTCGCTCTGCTCGGCTGCTTCGCCGTTGCCCAAGTGCGCCGGCCGGACATCCGCCCGCCGTCCAGCCTGCGGGTCGGCGCCGACGAGATGGCGCTTCTGGACGCACTGGCCTCCGTTCAGGCCGGCGAGGCGGACGTTGCCGTGCAGGTTCTCGACCGCTGGCTGCCGATGATGGCGCTCTGCGTCGCGACGGACGCCGCGCGCGAACTGGGCCGCATCCTGGATGGCTCCTGCATCCGCCTGCCGCGCCGGCGCGCGGCGCGCCTCATCGCCCTGGCGGCGGAGTAGCGGCCCAGGAGGACGGGGCGGCGGGGCGCCAGGCCGTCTCCCGCCGCAGGACCTTGCGCAGGATCCACTGGTCGATGGCGACGTGCACCACGTCGCCGTCCGGGGTGCGGTAGGAATACCGGCCCCGCTCGGTTCCGCAGGCCTCGTAGCCAAGCCGGTCGTAGAAGCCGAGCACGCCCGCGTTGTCGCGATCCACGCCGAGTTCGGCCTCGGCATAGCCGTAATCGAGCACGGCCGCTTCCCCCGCCAGCACCAGGCGCGTTCCGAGCCCGAGCTTGCGGAAGGGCGCGAACACGCGCAACGCCCACAGGGTGCCGCGCTTCAGGGTGCGTTTCCGCTGGAAGTCGATGCACAGCTGGCCGGCGGGAAAGCCGTTGACCTCCGCGACCAGGAGCGCCCCTTGGCCCCTTTCCTGCGTGCGGAAGGCGGTGGCGATGATTTCGCGATGGGGGGTGTGCAGACCGAACCACTCAAGTTCCGGAAGGTCGTCGCGACGGGCACGACGGATCGTGACGGGCAGCGAAAGCGCCTCTTCCATCGTGTTGGCCATCGTGCTGGCCATCGTGTTGACCGTCGTGGTGCCCATCGTGATGGCGCTGTCCATGGCTCCTCCGTGACTCCGGCCTTTTGCGGGAGTGAACGGTGCTACGGCGGAGCGCGTTCCCTTATGCCGGCTTCATCGATGAACCCGTGCCCCATCTTTCGCGTTGTTGGCTCGCCGGAACCAAGAAGGGAGGGGATGCGTGGACACGCTGTGGCCGCATGAGGCGGCCGACCTGCTCGATCGGGCCGCGACGCTCCTGCGGAGCCGCCGCGTGCGCGAAAGCCTCGACCTGTACGACCGCGCGCTGTCCCTCGGGGTCGATCCACTGACCATCGGGGGAGAGCGGTGGATGGCCCATATGCTGCGCGGCGACTTTGAATCGGCCTGGGCCGTCAGCGATGCGGTCCTGGCCCGCACGCCGCCGGACGGCTTCAACCCCGCCGACCGGCCGTACCATCAGCGTCCGGTATGGAATGGCCGTCCATTCGATGGGGAAGCGGTGCTGGTGCGCTGCTACCACGGGCTGGGCGACATCGTGCAGTTCTCCCGGTATTTGCCGCTGGTGGCGCGGCGCGCCTCCCGCCTCTGGGTGCAGGCGCCCGTTGGTGTCCACGCCCTGCTGTCGGGCCTCCCCGGCGTGGATGGATGGCTGCCGCTCTCCGACGACGTGCCGATGCCACCTTACACGGTGGAGGCGGAGTTGATGGAGCTTCCCTTCGCCTTCCGGACGACCATCGTCTCCCTGCCGCGGCCGGCGCCCGGCATCACGGTCGATCCCGCGCGCGTCGCGGCGCAGAAGTCCCGGCTGAGCCGCCGCGGACGGATCAGCGTGGGGCTGGCCTGGGCTGCCGGCGCCTGGGACGGCGGTCACCGGTCGCTTCCTCCCGACCTCCTCCGTCGCCTGACCGATGCACCCGGTGTCGATTGGGTCTGCCTGCAACGGGGGGCGCCGTTGGAGGACGCCGCTTCTCTGCCCTTCTGCGACACCGGCGCCCGCAGTGAGGACCTGATGGACACGGCGGCGATGATCCGGGCCGTCGACCTTGTCCTGAGCGTGGACACGGTGGTGGCCCACCTTGCCGGTGCCCTCGGCGCCCCGGTCTGGACGCTGCTTCATCACGAGGCCGATTGGCGCTGGCTGTTGGACCGCGAGGACAGCCCCTGGTACCCGACCATGCGTCTGATCCGCCAACCGGTCGCGGGCGATTGGCGGGCGGTCGTCGAGCGGGTGCGCGTGGATTTGGCAAGTGCCGCGAGCCGACTTTGAGAAACGCAACGCCGCCGGTTCCATTCGTACGCTGTATAAAGCGGCTTTGGTGCCATTTTTCAGCCAAACGGCATGAGCAGAAAGCAACCGATAGACTATGACATCCGTCGCCTTGACGCTCTACGCGTGTCATGTCAGAGTCTGAACAAATGATCGACCCTGGACCGGAGCAGCGCAGGGCCGGACCGGACCTGTGATGGAGGACAAGGCCATGATGAGAATCGTCAATCTGAGCCGCACGGGCCTTTTCGTCGTGATGCGCAGCGGCGCCCTGGCGTCCTTGGCCGGCCGCACGCACTGGCGTTCGCTGGATGAGGTGTGGTCGGCCGCCCGGTCGGAGAATGTTCCGGTCAGCGACTTCGTCGTCCGCACGGCCGCCGCCTGACCGGCTGGCGTCTTTCGACCAAACGTCACGCTTCTACGACAAACGGGCGCCGGCGGTCCTTGGAAGGCCGCTGACGCCCGTTTTCTTTTAGCGTGCTTTCCGGTGGTCAGCCGGCGCGAACCCGCGCGAGGAAGCGGTCGACCTCGGTCCGCAGGGTGGTGGACTGACGGGACAGGTCGTTGGTGGCGTCGAGCACGTTGCGAGCTTCGCTGCCGGTGTCGGCGGCCGACGAATTCACCCGCACGATCGTCTCGCTCACCTCGCGGGTGCCGATGGAGGCCTGCTGGACGTTGCGGGCGATCTCCGTGGTCGCGGCGCCCTGTTCTTCCATCGCCGTCGCGATCGAGGTCGAAATCTCGTTGATCCGCGAGATCGTCTCGGAAATGGAGCGGATCGCGCCGACGGCTTCCTGGGTCGCGCCCTGCACCGCGCCGATCTGGGCGTTGATTTCCTCGGTCGCCTTGGCGGTCTGGTTGGCGAGGCTCTTCACCTCCGACGCCACGACGGCGAAGCCCTTGCCCGCCTCGCCCGCGCGCGCCGCCTCGATGGTGGCGTTCAGCGCGAGAAGGTTGGTCTGGCTGGCGATGTCGTGGATGAGCTTCACCACCTGCCCGATCTTGCTGGCCGCGTCGGCAAGGCCCTGGACGGTGTTGTTGGTGCGTTCGGCCTGGGACATCGCCTCGCTGGCGATCGCTGCGGACTGGGTCACCTGGTGGCTGATCTCGCCGATGGAGGCGGTCAGCTCCTCCGCGGCGGCCGCGACCGTCTGGATGTTCACGGACGCCTCTTCCGCGGCGGCGGCGACCTGCGTGGACTGGGCGCTTGTCTCCTCGGCCGTGCGGGTCATGTTCTGCGCGGTCGATTGCAGCTGCTGCGCGGCCGAGGCCACCGCCTGCACCACGCCCTTGACCTCGCGCTCGAACGAATCGGCGGTGCTGCCCAATTCGCGGGAGATGATGGCCGCGGTGTTCAGGTCGACATAGACCGACGTCGCCAGATCCATGTCGAGGAACACCGCCTTGTTGATCGCCTGGAGCAGCAGCGCCAGCTTCTCCGGCTTCTTGCGGTAGACCTGGGCGGCCAGATCGATCAGCTTGTTCATGGTGAAGCAGTAGGCGCCCATGTACCAGCGCGGCTCCAGGCCGATTCGCTGGTGCGCCTGGCCGATCTTCAGGACCTGCGCCATGTAGGCGTCGTCGAAGGTGCCGGTGAAGACGTTCTTCAGCCAATGCTGCTTCTGCATGTCGCGCGCGCGGCTGACCGTGGTCGGGTTCGCCAGCAGCGTCGAGACCTGCGGAACGGTGCGGAGGTAGCCGTAGAAGTCTTCCAGGATCTGATCGATGCGCTGCGCCAGATAGGGCTGGAATTCCCGGAGGGTGGCCTTCGTGGCTTCGTCAATGCGAAGGAACGCGATGCGCTCGACAATGGATTGGGTCTGGCCAGCATGCGACATGGAGCGACTTCCCCGCGAAAAAGTTCGGCGTCAGGATAACGCAATTTGTATAGAATGCAAAGCAATCCACCCTGCGGATCAGACTATGACGTCCGTGGAAGGTTGTGAAAACGGTCCGCTTTGTCGCAGGCTCGTTGCAGATGAAAAAAATCCGGCGGTGCCGTGGGGCAGCCGCCGGATGGGTGTGTGAAACGGTGCTGGAAGCCGGTGCGCCAGGGCGTATGCCGGACCCGGTCAGGCGGCCGCGTGGACGGCCGGGCGGCGCAACGCCTGGGCGGCGCTCAGCACCGCCTTCTGCAGCTTCTCAAACGCACGGACCTCGATCTGCCGGACGCGCTCCCGCGAGACGCAGAACTGCTGGCTCAACGCCTCCAGGGTGGAGGGATCGTCCTTCAGGCGGCGTTCGAACAGGATGCGCCGTTCGCGGTCGTCCAGCCGCTCCAGCGCCTGGCCGACAAGGCGCCGGCGCAACGCCAGCTCGTCCGCGTCGGCGATCACGATCTCCTGCGTCGGACGATCGTCCGCCAGAAGCTCCAGCCAGTTGGTCTCGCCGTCGCTGGACAGGGTCGCGTCCAGGGAGCTGTCGTTGGACGACAGGCGGCGGTTCATCTCCACCACCTCCAGCTCCGGGACGTCCAGCTCGGTGGCGATGGCGGTGACGGTGGCCGGCGACAGGTCGCCCTGTTCCAACTCCTCCATCTGGCTCTTCAGGCGGCGCAGGTTGAAGAACAGCTTCTTCTGCGCGGCGGTGGTGCCCATCTTCACCAGCGACCAGCTGTGCAGGATGTATTCCTGGATGGCGGCGCGAATCCACCATGTGGCGTAGGTTGCGAAGCGGAAGCCGCGCTCCGGGTCGAATTTCTGGGCCGCCTGCATCAGGCCGACGTTGCCTTCCGCGACAAGGTCGGCCAGCGGCAGGCCGTAGCCGCCGAACCCGCGGGCGATCTTGATGACCAGCCGCAGATGGCTGCCCACCAGCCGTTCCAGCGCCACGGAGCTTCCGCGATCGCGCCAGGCGACCGCCAGTTCGCGCTCCTCGTCGGGGGCCAGGATGGGGAACCGCTTCGATTCCTCGACGTACCGGGACAGGCTGGCATTCTCACCAGTCAGGAGTTTCTTGAGCACTCCAAGGCCTCCTCTCTCCAACGCTCCACCGCCGTCATGACTCCATCCCCTTTCGATGAGCGTGCGTCGGACGCTCATCGCTTCGGCCTTATGTTTCTCGGGAATTTGCCGAAATTATCCAGGAATGCGTCAATCGGACTAGGTTACTGTGCCGTCCTGACCAAGTCGGATCAAGCCTGGAAACGGCGTTGCAGCAATATTTTTCGGCGTATATCCGGGCTATTCTGCTGCCGCGACAGGCGTTCTGGCGGGGCGAACTTTTGTACCAGCCACCAGAGGTGGACGACTGACGTTTGGATGACGGGATATTGAGGTTGCCTTCCTTTGGGTGGCTCTCGGCCATTTGGGAGGGTTCAGCACGCCGGGCATCGGCCAACCGGCAGGGGGGCGCCTCTGCGGAAGGTCAGTGGCCGCCGCAGAGACGACGTGGGACGGCGACCGCTTCCCGTGCCTGTTCAGCGCCGGCCGACCGTGTTATGTGCGGCGCGCCACTTGGAGACCCGCACATGCTCGTCCGCGATAGCCGTCCTGAGGATCTGGAGCGCATTCACGCCATCTACGCCCACCATGTGCTGACCGGCTCGGCGTCCTTCGAGGAGGTGCCGCCCGATGCCGCCGAGCTTGGGCGGCGGCGCCTGGAAGTGCTCGGTCGCGGGTTGCCCTATGTCGTGGCGGAGATCGACGGCATCGTCGCCGGATACGCCTATGCGGGCCCCTACCGGCTGCGCACCGCCTACCGCTTCACGGTCGAGGATTCCATCTACATCGACCCGGCCTTCACCGGGCGTGGCCTGGGGCGGGCGCTGTTGGCGACGGTGATCGAGCGCTGCACCCTGGCCGGGTGCCGCCAGATGGTCGCGGTGATCGGCGACAGCGGCAACGCATCGTCCATCGGCCTGCACCGGCAACTGGGCTTCGAGCCCGCGGGCGTTCTCAAATCGGTCGGCTTCAAGTTCGGCCGCTGGGTCGACAGCGTCCTGATGCAGCGGCCCCTCGGCAGCGGCGACGAGACTCGTCCGAACGGATAGGGGGTGTCGCGCAATAAAAAGGGCCGTTGGAAAAACCAACGGCCCGAGTTTGGGAGGAAACGCTCCAGAGGCGTATGAGGAAAGTCTATGCCGCGCTGCACAATACGACCATAGGCAGAATGTCGCAGATGAGGCTTTGCGACGGCCGAAACGACGACGGGCGCACCCTCGGGTGCGCCCGCAGTGACAACCGGCAAAAGCGGGGGACCTCAGTCCTGGGTCACGCGCTTGCGGCCGAGCCCGAGCTTGGTCGCCATCTCCGACCGCGCCTTGGCGTAGTTCGGCGCGACCATAGGATATTCCGCCGGAAGGTTCCACTTCACGCGGTATTCATCCGGGGACATGTCGTACACGGTCTTCAGATGGCGCTTCAGCATCTTCAGCTTCTTGCCATCCTCCAGACACACGATGTAGTCGGGCGTCACCGACTTCTTGATCGGCACAGCGGGCTCGAGCGCGGCCTTGGCCGGCGCCGCCTTTTCTTCGCCCAGGCCGCGGAAAGCCGTCTGGACGTTGTTGATCAGCGACGGCAGGTCACCGACCGACACGGTGTTGTTGCCGACATAGGCAGCGACGACCTTGGCGGTCAGTTCCTGCAGTTCCGAAGGTTCCATGGACATTGCGGCGCTCCGTCGAGGTCCGATTTGGCGAGGTCCGATTTGACGTGATCCGGTTGGGCTTGATCCGGTTGGGTCAGTCGTTGACCGCGTCGCGCAGCTGCTTGGCCGGCTTGAACTTCGGCGCCTTGGAGGCGGCGATCTTCACGACGTCGCCGGTGCGCGGGTTGCGGCCCTCGCGGGCGGCGCGCTCGGCGACCTCGAAGATGCCGAAGCCCGCCAGGCGGACTTCCTCACCACGGCCCAGAGCCGAAGAGATGCCTTCGAACACCGACTGAACGACCTTGGCGGCTTCCGTCTTCTTGATGCCCGCGCTGGTGGCGACGGTCTCGATGAGCTCGGCCTGGTTCATTGGACAACTCCTTGGGCTCGTTTGATTGGAGAATTTTCCGTGTTATTGGCAGAAGGAAACCATCGGCACAAGAGCGAAGCCAGGAAAAGCAACCGCAAGTGTTTTGATGCTGCTGAATTCTTGCAAGAACTGTGGCCTGGATGCATCAAGCCGCCCTGGTCGCCATACACCGGCCTGCGCGAAGCGGCGCGGATGCCCCCGGAATCCGCACGACTCGCGTTCGTCGGGGTCTTGAAGCGCCGCGTCGGCGCACCACCTCGAAGGCGTTCGGGTCCGGGCCCCTCTGGCGGCTGAGGCGTCAGCCGCGATGTCGGACACCTCTTGAATCCACTGCAGACGCAGCGCAATCAAGCGGGTCCTCTCCATGGATTCCCTCCTGACATTTGTCCTCTTCGATGTGATGGGGAAGCCGGTCTGGCTTTGGCTTTCCTTCCTGGGCATCGTGCTTGTCCTGCTCGCCTTCGACCTCGGCGTGTTGAACCGCCGCGACCACGAGATCGGCGTCAAGGAAAGCCTCCGCCTGTCGGCCTTCTACATCACCGTCGCCCTGCTGTTCGGCGGCTGGATCTGGTGGTCCATGGGCGAGACGGCGGCCGTCCAGTACTACACAGGCTTCTTCATCGAGAAGAGCCTGTCGCTCGACAACGTCTTCGTCATCTCGCTGATCTTCACCTACTTCGCCGTTCCGCGCGACCTGCAGCACCGCGTGCTGTTCTGGGGCATCCTGGGCGTCATCGTCCTGCGCGGCCTCATGATCGGCGCGGGTGCGGCGCTGGTCAGCGAGTTCCATTGGGTGCTCTACGTCTTCGGCGCGTTCCTGCTGATCACCGGCGTGAAGATGCTGTTCGCCGTCGACCAGGAGCCGGACATCGCCGGGAATCCGGCGCTGCGCTTCCTGCGCCGCCACCTGCGCATCACCGACGGCTTCCGCGGCCACCACTTCTTCGTCCGGGAGCCGGTGACGGCCGGCGGCCCGCCGCTGCTTGCGGCCACGCCGCTGTTCCTGGCGCTGATGATGATCGAGTTCGCCGACCTGATCTTCGCGGTCGACAGCGTGCCGGCGATCTTCGCGATCACCACCGACCCCTACATCGTCTACACCAGCAACATCTTCGCCATCCTCGGCCTGCGCGCCCTGTATTTCGCGCTGGCGGCGATGGTGCACCGGTTCCGTTATCTGAAATACGCGCTGGCCCTGGTGCTGGTGTTCATCGGCGGCAAGATCTTCTACACGCAGTTCTTCGGCAAGCCGGATCCGCTGATCTCGCTCGGCGTGACGCTGGGCCTGATCGTCGGCGGCGTCGTGGTCTCGCTGCTGAAGACCCGCAGCGAAGCGCGGCACGCCCCGGCCGAGTGATGCCGAAGGCGTTGGGGTGGGGGAGGGGGCCGAAGGGCCCCCTCCGCTTTTCCCGAATGGGCCGGGCTCAGCCGGGCTTGCGGCCGGCGCGGACTTGGAGTTCCTCGATCTTCCGTTCGGCCTCGTCGTAGGTGAGGTTGTCCTCCAGCGGCACGGCCGCCTCGTCCGACAGGACCTTCAGGTGTTCCCTCTGGTGCTCGGTCATGGGCAGGCCACGGCCGGCGTCGTTGGGGTTGATGCCGCGGCCGTCGCCGGTGGCGGGGTTGGCGCGTCCGGTGTCGGCGGCGCGCTGGCGGTCCCGCTCGCTCATGTCCCGTTCGCTGGTGACCTCGCCCCGGCCCTTCCCGAGGTCGTCCTGGTTCCGATCATCCATGGCGCTTCTCCCGGTGCGGTTGATGCCCGATCAATGGGCGTCGCACCGGAAGGTTCCTCACCCGGTGAAGCCGAGGCGCTTCAACTCGGCGATGGACGATTTGGCGCTGCTGTGCAGGACGAACAGGCCGCCGGCGGCCAGCCAGGGCTCGCGCGCCTTCTCCCGGTCGTCGACCAGCACCTTGCCGGGACCGCCATGCTTGAACTTGTCCTTGGCCATGCAGGTGATGACCCGGACGTGCGGGCCAAGCATGTGGGCGACCCAGCGGCGTTTCTGCTCCGGCGCCCAGGAGCCGAGCGGCAGGCCGGTGAGGATCACCGGCTCGAACGGCTCGCAGAACCGCCAAAGCTCCTGCGCGTCGTGCATGAACTCCAGCGTGCCGAAGAAGTCGGGATGGCGGGACAGCTCGCGCCACATGACCTTCATCGGCAGTTCCTCCGGCCGCTTGCCGGTGACCGCCTTCACGCCCCGGTCGAAATCGGCCAGCACCCCGTCGAGGTCGAGAAACAAGTCCAGCTTTGCCATCGGCTCTCCTTCAACTGCGGTGAGCAAAACCATAGCGGCCCCGGGGAACCTTCGCCAGCCGGTCGGGTTGCTCGCCAAACGGGGGGCACCATGACGGTCATCGGCATTTCGGGGTCTTACGGGGGGCTCAACCTCGGGGACGAAGCAATCCTCACATCCGCGGTGGAGCAGCTGCGGGCGACGGTCCCGGGCGTGGAGGTGGTGGTCTTCACCCGCAACGCCGCGCACACCCGCGCCAACCACACGGTGGACCGCGTGCTGAACCCGCGCGAGGCGATGCGCGACGAGATCACGCCGGAGGTGGAAAGGCTCGATCTCCTGCTGCTCGGCGGTGGCGGGATCCTCTACGACAGCGAGGCGCAGACCTACCTGCGGGAGGTCACCATCGCCCAGCGTCTCGGCATCCCGACCTACACCTACGCCATCGGCGTGGGTCCGCTGAAGGACCGGGTCGAGCGCGACGCCGTCCGCGAGGGGCTGGACCGCATGGCCGGCATCACGGTGCGCGAGCAGAGCGCCAAGCGCCTGATCGAGGAGATCGGCGTCCATGTTCCGGTGACCGTCACCGCCGACCCGGCCCTGCTGCTGACGCCGGAGCCCTTCACCGACGCCATGCTGGCGGAGGCCGGCATCCCGCGCGACCGGCCGCTGGTCGGCCTGTCAGTGCGCGAACAGGGGGCTGCGGCGCCGGAGTTGTCGGAATCGGCCTACCATCAGCTTCTGGCCGAGGCCGCCGACTTCATCGTCGAGCGGTTCAGCGCCGACGTCGTCCTGGTGCCGATGGAGCGCGCCGACGTGCGCGAGGCGCACCGCGTTATCGGCCGTATGACCCTGCCGGAGCGCGCCCACCTGCTGAAGTACCGCTACACGCCGCGACAGATCATCGGCCTGATGGAGCATTTCCAGATGGCCGTCGGCATGCGGCTGCATTTCCTCATCTTCGCCGCGATCACCGGCACGCCGCTGATCGCGCTGCCCTACGCGTCGAAGGTCTACGACTTCCTGACCTCGCTGGGGCTGGAGCCGCGGGCGACCGTGGCCCACACCACCGCGGGGACCTTCCTGGCCGACCTCGACCGGCTGTGGGACCACCGGGCGGAGCAGACGTCGCTGCTCCGCGACCGTCTGCCGGTCCTGCAGGACCGCGCCCGCAGCACCGCGCCGCTCGCGGTCCAGATCGTGCGATCCCGTGCGGGATAGCCGGGAAGGGAGAACGTCCGAAAGGAGAGTGGAGTGCCAGTCCTGAAACGGCCGGCCAAGCCGGAATCCATCACCCTTCCGCCCCGCCGCGCGACCAAGGTGGCGCGCTGCCAGGTCCTGGTCGTCGGGGGCGGTCCGGCCGGAATCGGCGCCGCCATCGGCGCGGCGCAGTCCGGCGCCGACACGATCCTGGTGGAGCGCTACGGCTTCCTGGGCGGCAACGCCACGGTGGCCCTGGTGATGCCCTGGATGAGCTTCTACACGCAGCGCGGCTCGGTCGCGGTGGTGGACAACACAAAGCTGATGCCGCAGGACCATGGGCCCGGCGAGCCCGTCGTGGGCGGGGCGCTGGCGGTGATCCTCGGGCGGCTCTACGCCAGCCGCGGCGCCATCCCGCCTTCGCCGGACACCGGCTTCACCGTTCCCTTCGATCCGGAGGTGCTGAAGATCACCGCCCAGGAGATCCTGGACGAGGCGGGCGTGAAGGTGCTGCTGCACGCCTTCGCCTCGACGGTGCTGGGGGAGGCGGGGAAGCCGAACGCGGTGGTGTTCGAGACGAAGTCCGGCCCGGTGGTCATCGAGGCCGACTGCATCGTGGATTGCACCGGCGACGGCGACATCGCCGCGCTGGCCGGCTGCGACTACGAGGTCGGGCGGGAGGAGGACGGGCTGACCCAGCCCATGACCCTGATGTTCCGCATGGTCGGCTTCGACCACGACGCCTTTTCCGACTTCGTCCAGCAGAACCCGACGCAGTGGCGCGGCGTCCACGGCCTGTGGGATCTCGTCTCCAAGGCCACGGCCAACGGCGACCTGGACCTGCCGCGGGAGGACATCCTGTTCTTCGCGACCACTCGTCCGGGGGAGATCGCGGCGAACTGCACGCGCGTCACAGGCGTGCTCGGCACCGACGTCTTCGACCTCACCTGCGCGGAGTGGGAGAGCCACCGGCAGGCCGCCCAGATCGCGAATTTCCTCCATAAATATGTGCCGGGCTTCGCCAACGCCTACGGCTGCCAGACCGGCACGGCCATCGGGATCCGCGAGACTCGGCGCATCGTCGGCGAGTATTCGATGACCGTCGACGACGTCCTGGGCGCCCGGAAGTTCGACGACGCCATCGCCCGCGGCACCTACCCCGTGGACATCCACAGCCCGACCGGCCGCGGCACGGTGCTGAAGCGCGTTCCGTCCGGCGAGTGGTACGAGGTGCCGATGCGCTCCCTGCTGCCCAAGGGGGTTGACGGCCTGCTGGTCGCCGGCCGCTGCATTTCCGGCAGCCACGAGGCGCATTCCTCCTACCGCGTGACGCCGACCTGCATGGCGACGGGGCAGGCCGCCGGGGTCTGCGCCGCCATGGCGTCGCGCAGCGGCGAGCGCCCGCGCGATATCCCGGTCGGTGCCGTGCAGCGGGAACTGCTGCGCCAGGGCGCGCTGCTGCGCGAACCGGGGGCGTGACGGCGAGGTGACGGGGCGCGCTACTTGCGCTCCCACACCTTGGTTTCGATGTAGCGGTTGGCGAGGAACCGGTAGGTCTGCTTCTGAAGCTGCTCGATGGCCATGGAGCGTTCGACCGGCGTGCTCTCCCACGCCTGGAGCAGTTCCTCCCACTCCAGCAGGCGGGACCGCAGGTCGTCGCGGATCTTGCGGATGAAGCGGACGGTGGTCTCGAACGCCCTCAGCGCGCCGAAGATCTCGCCGGTCTGCGCGTCGGCCTGCTCGAAGATGGCGTCGTATTCCCTCACGGGCTTGCGCAAAAGCCCCTGCATGCGGGCGATCTCGCTGCAGAAGGTGCGGTCGGTCCGGTAGATTTGCGTCAGCTTCGCCAAGTTGTCGCCGATTCCGCGGATGTGGTGGAAGCGGTCGCGCAGCGCCTCGATGTAGGACAGCTCCTGAGCCAGATCGTCGATGCGGTCGGCCAGATACTGCTCGTAATTGTCCTTCAGCCCCAGCTTTTCCGCGATCTCCCGGAAGGCGGTCTTCACACGGGTCTTGGTCTGGGGATCCTCGACGACCTGCTCCAGCTCGTCCGCGTCGACGACGATCATCTCGCTGCCGGTGATCCAGGAGACGAGCTGCACCGTCAGGCGGCCCTTGGCGATTAGCCGGTGCTTGTCGTCCACCGACCAGGAGGCCCGGCCGTCCAGCAGTTCGCCCGGGATCTGCTCGCCCGGGCGGATCTGCTTCACGAAGTTCAGGCCTTTCGCGACCAGCCCCAGCAGCTTGGAATCGGGGCTACCCTCGGCGATGTCGAAGGATTCCATCAGGGTGGTGAAGGAGAGCGCGGCCTTCAGGTCGCCCAGCGTGATCTGCAGCGCCGGCTGCTTGGTTCCCGGATCGATGAAGAAGTAGGCGCCGGAGATGCTGAAGACCTTGTGCTGGAAGTCGAAATGCGTGTCCCGCATCGGCGGAGGGGCCGCCGGGGCAGGAACTGGGGAGGGCGCTGGCGCCGCTCCGTCGGCGGGGGCGGGTGCCGAGTCAAGGCCGGAGGCGTTTTCGGATGCGTCGGTCATGCTCGGTGAGGCCGCCGGGATTGTTGAGACGCCAGACTACAGCAGATCCCGCAGCCGGAACCAGAGCATCGCGAGGACGAGCGCCGGTGTCCGAAACCGCCGCCCGCCGGGAAAGGGCATGTGCGGTATGCGGGCGAAGACGTCGAACCGCCCGGCCTGCCCCCGGATGGCTTCGGCCATCACCCGGCCGGCCATGCCGGCCAGAGCCACGCCGTGCCCGGAATAGCCGTGCGCGAAGTAGGTCGTTGGCGACAGCCGGCCGACCTGCGGCATGCGGTTCACCGTGATGGCCACGTGCCCGCCCCAGAAATAGTCCACCGCCGCGTCGCGCAGCTGCGGGAACACCGCCAGCATCTTCGACCGCATGGTCAGGCGCAGGCCGGGCGGGTCCATGCCGGAGTAGCTGACCCCGCCGCCGAACAGCAGCCGGTGGTCGGCGGAGCGGCGGAAATAGTTCAGGACGAAGTTCATGTCGCTGATCGCCGCGTTGGTCGGCAGAAGGGACGCGACCGTCTCCTCCCCCAACGGTTCCGTCCCGATCAGGTAGGTGGCGACGGGCATGATCATCGACGCCAGCGGCGGCGCCAGCGTGCCGAGGTAGGCGTTGCCGGCGAGCACCAGGAAGCGTGCCTTCACGGTGCCCTTGTCGGTGGCCGCCCGCGGCTCCGCCCCGGTCTCGATTCGGGTGACGCGCGACTCCTCGAAGATGCGGACGCCCGCCTGGACGGCGGCGTCGCCCAGGCCCAACGCGTAGTTCAGCGGGTGCAGGTGGCCGCTGCCCAGGTCGAGCAGGCCGCCGATGTAGGCATCCGACCGCACGACCTCGCCCACGGTGCCGCGGTCCAGCACCCGCACCTTGTCGTAGCCGTAGCGCCCCTGCATTTCCGCTTCCAGGGCGGCGACGTCGGCCATGTGGCGCGGCTTGACCGCGGCGTAGGCGAATCCCCAGGTGAGGTCGCAATTGATCCCGTGCCGCTCGACCCTGTCGGCGAGCAGGGTCTTGGCGTCCTCGCCGAGGTCCCACAGGCGTTGGGCGTCCTCCCGGCCGACCCAGCGCTCGATGGTCGCCATCGACTTGTTGTAGCCGGTGATGATCTGCCCACCGTTGCGACCCGACGCGCCCCAGCCCACGCGGTGGGCCTCCAGCAGGATCACGTCGAACCCCTGCTCGGCCAGCTCCAGCGCGGTCATCAGCCCGGTGTAGCCGCCGCCAACCACGCAGACGTCACAGGAAAGCTCGCCCTCCAGCGCCGGATGGCGTTGGTGCGGATTCGCGGTATCGGCATACCACGAGCGGAGATAGGAGCGCTTCGGCATGGACGGCAGTTAGGGGGAGGGGACCCCGGCCCGTCAATCCTTCCGAAGGGGCCACTGCAAATCCGCACGCCTTCCGGACAGGATCCGCCTTCCCCTCTGGCGCGCAGCGGGGGTTCGGGGCCATAGTAGGGGCATCGTCCACAGAAGGGAGGGGCTGCCCACCGTCCGGTGCGGTCCAGACATTCATGGGTTTCATGGAAGACTTCATCAAGAAGAACCGCATCACCGAAGTGGAATGCCTCGTGCCCGACATGTCGGGCATCGCGCGCGGCAAGATCGTCCCGGCCGAGAAGTTCCTGCGCATCCTGCGCGACCGCGGCCTGCGGCTGCCCGAGGCGATCTTCGTCCAGACGGTCACCGGCGAGTATCCGGAGGACGACACCGTCACGTCGGACGAGAATTCCGACATCTACATGATCCCCGACGAGCGGACGATTCGCTTCGTCCCCTGGTACGAGGAGCCGACGGCCCAGGTCATCACCGACTGCGTCTACGCCGACGGCAGCCCGGTCAACTTCTCCCCCCGCCACGTGCTGAAGCGCGTGCTCTCGCTGTACGAGGAGCGCGGCTGGAAGCCGCTGGTGGCGCCGGAACTGGAGTTCTTCCTGGTCCAGGTCAACAAGGACCCCGACTATCCGTTGGTGCCGCCGATCGGCCGCAACGGCCGGGTGGAGAGCGGGCGGCAGGCCTTCGGCATCGACGCGGTCAACGAGTTCGACCCGATCTTCGAGATGGTCTACGACTATTGCGAAGCGCAGGACATCGACATCGACACGCTGACCCACGAGGCCGGCGCCGCGCAGATCGAGATCAACTTCAACCACGGCGACGCGCTGGAACTGGCCGACCAGGCCTTCCTGTTCAAGCGCACGGCGCGCGAGGCGGCGTTGCGCCATCAGGTCTACGCGACCTTCATGGCCAAGCCCATGCAGAACGAGCCGGGCAGCGCCATGCACATCCACCAGTCGGTGGTGGACGCCGACTCCGGCCGCAACCTGTTCTCGGAGGCCAACGGCAGCGACAGCGCGCTGTTCATGGCGCACATCGCGGGCCTTCAGAAGTACCTGCCCTACGCGATGCCGCTGCTGGCGCCGAACGTGAACTCCTACCGGCGCTTGGTGCCGAACTCCGACGCGCCGATCAACGTGCATTGGGGGCGCGACAACCGCACCACCGGCCTGCGGGTCCCCGTGTCCCAGGCCGATTCGCGCCGCGTCGAGAACCGCGTCGCCGGCGCCGACGCCAACCCCTACCTCGCCATCGCCGCGTCGCTCGCCTGCGGCTACCTCGGCATGGCGCAGGGGCTGGAACCGACCGATCCGGTGAAGGGCTCCGCCTACCGGCTGGCCTTCACGCTGCCGCGCCACCAGGGCGACGCCTTGCAGAAGTTCAACGCCTGCAAGCCGCTGAAGGAGATCCTGGGGGAGACGTTCGTGGACGCCGTGACCTGCGTGAAGGAGGCCGAGTACGAGGCCTATCACCGGGTCATCAGCTCGTGGGAACGCGAGAACCTTCTGCTGAATGTTTGAGCAGGCCTGCCCCCTCCTTGAGCCCTGATGAAAGAGACGGCGAAGGAGGGGGCATTTCACCCCGCATAGGCCCCCGCATACCGTTGACAACCAACCCTTTCGTGGGTGCAATAGCGCCCGCGCTGGGGACGCCGTGCGGAACGCGCCGCACCCCCTGTCAAACGACCACGACTCGAACGACCAAGAACTCGGGGGCTACCTGAATGAAACGTTTCGCTCTCAGCGTCATCGGCGCGGTCGCCGCCGTCGCCACCACCGCCGCCCTGGCCGGCCCGGCGATGGCCCAGGCCAAGAAGCCGGTCAACATCTACATCTGGAATGACTATCTGGGCGATTCGACGCTGGCCGACTTCACGAAGGCCACCGGGTATGAGACCAAGGTCGACCTGTACGACAGCCTGGAGCTGCTGGAGCAGAAGGTGCTGGTCGGCAAGTCGGGCTACGACGTGATCGTTCCGACCGCCGAGCCGACGCTGTCGCGCATGATCCAGGCGAAGGTCGTCGCCCCGCTCGACAAGGCGAAGATCCCGAACCTGAAGAACGTCGACCCGAAGGTTCTGAAGCTGCTGGAGAACTCCGACCCCGGCAACAAGTTCGCCGTGCCCTACCTCGGCGGCACCGTCGGCATCGCCATCATTCCGGAGAAGATCAAGGCCGTCGCCCCCGACGTCCCGCTGGACAGCTGGGACCTGATCTTCAAGCCGGAGGTGGCCAAGAAGGTCGCCTCCTGCGGCATCACCGTCATGGATTCGGCCATCGACGTGATCCCGTCGGTGCTGAACTACCTTGGCCTCGACCCGAACTCCGAGAAGAAGGAGGATCTGGACAAGGCCGAGAAGGCGCTGATGGCCGTCCGCCCCTACATCAAGCAGTTCGTGACCGGCGGCAACATCAACATCCTGGCGGCCGGCGACGCCTGCGTGGTGATGTCCTACAACGGCGACGCCATCCAGGGTGCGGCCCGCGCCGAGGAAGCCAAGAACGGCGTGAAGGTCGAGTACGTCACCCCGAAGGAGGGCGTGCAGGTCTGGTGGGACACGCTGGCCATCCCGGCCGACGCCCCGAACAAGGCCGGCGCCTACGACTACATCAACTTCATCCTGGATCCGGCCAACATCGCCGCGATCTCCAACAAGGTGAACTACGCCAACGCCGTGCCGGCTTCGCTGGCCAGCGTGGACGAGGCGGTGAAGTCCAACCCGGCCGTCTTCCTGCCGGAAACCAGCAAGGTGAAGCTGTTCTCGCTGAAGCCGATCAAGCAGGCCACCGACCGCGCCCGCACCCGCGTGTGGACGAAGGTCAAGACCGGCAAGTAAGCTGAGCCCTGACAAGCACGACTGAAACGCGCCCCGGCCGATCCCACGCGGGAACGGCCGGGGCGTTCCCTTGAGAAGAGGACGCCGAAGAGGACCCGATGGCCGTCCAGCCGATCCGCAAGCCCACGCGCCTGGAGCCCTGGCAAGACCCCAGCCAGACGCCTTACGTGCGCATCGAGAAGGTGACCAAGGCCTTCGGCGATTTCATCGCCGTGGACGACGTCAGCCTGTCGATCTACCGCGGGGAGTTCTTCGCCCTGCTCGGCGGGTCGGGCTCGGGCAAGACCACGCTGCTCCGCATGCTGGCCGGGTTCGAGACGCCGACCGAAGGCAAGATCTTCATCGACGGCGTCGACATGGCCGGCATCCCGCCCTATGAGCGGCCGGTCAACATGATGTTCCAGAGCTACGCCCTGTTCCCGCACATGACGGTGGAGCAGAATGTCGCCTTCGGCCTGAAGCAGGACGGCGTGGCGAAGTCGGAGATCCGGGAGCGGGTGGGGGCGATGCTCGACCTCGTCCAGCTCGGCCGCTTCGCCAAGCGCAAGCCGCACCAGCTCTCCGGCGGCCAGCGGCAGCGCGTGGCGCTGGCCCGCTCGCTGGTCAAGCGGCCGAAACTGCTGCTTCTGGACGAGCCGCTGGGCGCGCTCGACAAGCGGCTGCGCGAACAGACCCAGTTCGAGCTCGTTAACATCCAGGAGAAGCTGGGAGTCACCTTCATCGTGGTCACCCACGACCAGGAGGAGGCGATGACCATGTCCAGCCGCATCGCCGTCATGAACCACGGCGTGATCGCCCAGACCGGCACGCCGACCGAGATCTACGAATACCCGCAGTCGCGTTTCGTGGCGGAGTTCATCGGCTCCGTGAACATGTTCGAGGGCAGGGTGGTGGAGGACCAGTCCGACCACGTCCTGATCCGGTCGGAGGACGCGGGCTGCGACCTCTACATCAACCACGCCGTGGCCGTGCCGTCCGGTGCCACCGTCGGCGTGGCCGTGCGCCCGGAGAAGATCGCGCTGAGCAAGGAGCCGCCGGCCGGATCCGACGGGCGCAACGTGACCACGGGGATCGTGCGCGAGATCGCCTATCTCGGCGACGTGTCGATCTATCTGGTGGAGCTGAAGACCGGCAAGACCGTGCGCGTGACCGCGCCCAACCTGGTGCGCCGGACCGAGATGCCCATCACCTGGGACGACGAGGTCTACCTGACCTGGCGCCCCTTCGCCGGCGTGGTGCTGACCCAATGATCAACCGTCTCCGCCGGATCGGGCTGTGGGGGCGCGGGGCGGTGCTGGCCGTCCCGTACCTGTGGCTTCTGCTGTTCTTCCTGGTGCCGTTCCTGATCGTGTTCGGCATCAGCCTGTCGGAGTCGGTCATCGCCCAGCCGCCCTACGCGCCGCTGGTGGAGTGGCTGGTGGACGAGGACGCCGGCACGACGAAGCTTCAGCTTCTGCTGAACCTGTCCAACTACCTGCGGCTGGGCGGCGACGACCTGTACGTCCTGGCCTATCTGAACTCGGTCAAGATCGCGCTCGTCACCACCATCTGCTGCCTGCTGATCGGCTACCCCATGGCCTACGCCATCGCGCGGGCGGAGCCGGCCAAGCGCGGGCCGCTTATGATGCTGGTCGTCCTGCCCTTCTGGACGAGCTTCCTGATCCGCATCTACGCCTGGATCGGCATCCTGAAGGCCAACGGGGTGATCGACAACCTTCTGCAATGGTCCGGCCTGACGACCGCGCCGTTCGAGCTTCTGTACTCGGACTGGGCGGTCTACATCGGCATGACCTACTGCTATTTGCCCTTCATGGTGCTGCCGCTGTACGCCACGCTGGAGAAGATGGACCCCACGCTGCTGGAGGCCGCCGCCGACCTCGGCTGCCGGCCCTGGAAGGCGTTCCTGACGGTGACGCTGCCGCTGTCGCTGCCGGGCATCATCGCCGGATCGCTGCTGGTCTTCATCCCGTCGGTGGGCGAGTTCGTGACGCCGGAACTGCTGGGCGGGCCGGACACGCTGATGATCGGCCGCGTGCTGTGGAACGAGTTCTTCGCCAACCGCGACTGGCCGGTCGCCTCGGCGGTGGCCATCGCGCTGCTGCTGTTCCTGGTGGTGCCGATCATGATTTTCCAGCACGTGCAGGGCCGTCAGGCGGAGGCGGAACGATGAAGCGGATGGGGTTCCTGTCCTGGGCGCTGTGGTTCGGCTACGCCTTCCTGTACGTGCCCATTGCCCTGCTGATCCTGTACTCCTTCAACGAATCGCGCCTTGTCACCGTATGGGGCGGCTTTTCGACGAAGTGGTACGCGGAGCTGCTGCACAACGACCAGCTCCTCAGCGCCGCTTGGCTGTCGCTGGAGGTCGCGGCGATGTCGGCAACCGTGGCCGTCGTGCTGGGCACCGTCGCCGGGCTGGCGCTGGCGCGCTTCGGGCGGTTCCGCGGGCGGACGCTGTTCGGCGGGATGATCACGGCTCCGCTGGTCATGCCAGACGTCATCACCGGCCTGTCGCTGCTGCTGCTGTTCGTGGCGCTGGAGCAGCTGATCGGCTGGCCGGACGGGCGCGGCGTGACGACGATCACCATCGCGCACACGACCTTCACCATGGCCTACGTCGCCGTCATCATCCAGTCGCGCCTCGTCAGCCTGGACGAGAGCCTGGAGGAGGCGGCGATGGATCTGGGCGCCCGCCCGGCCAAGGTGTTCTTCGTCATCACCCTGCCGATCATCGCCCCGGCGATCGTCTCCGGCTGGCTGCTGGCCTTCACCCTGTCGCTGGACGACGTGGTGGTCGCCAGCTTCGTGTCGGGGCCGGGATCGACCACGCTGCCGATGGTCATCTTCTCCAGCGTGAAGTTCGGCATCAGCCCGCAGATCAACGCGCTGGCGACCCTGATGGTAACGGTCGTCTCGGTCGGCATCTTCATCGCCAGCCTGATCATCAACCGGCAGGAACGGCAAAAGCAACGCGACGAGCAAATGGCCGTGCAGGGCGGGTGAATCCCGCCCTGCGCCGCTCCCAATGGAGCTATGCCACAAGGCCGCAGCCGAGGGGGGTGGCCGCAGGCTGTTGTTTTGTCTATGTTGTAGGCATCTGCAACAGCGAATGAGGCCGTATCGTGCGCGCGCTCTTATGGTTCCCCATGCTTCGTCTCGGTTTTACGATGCCTTTCGCGGCGCCTGTTGAACGCCGCTATTCGGACCGCCCGCCCTCCCGCCGCCTGTCCTCCCGCCGCTGAGCGGTCGAGCGCTAGCCCTTCCGGGCTTTTCGGTGGCCGTTGCCAAATCCGCCGTCCCGTGGTTAGGGTGAACTGAGACATTGAACGCTCAGGCCGATGGATAATGGCCGGCGTACTACAGGATCGGCGGGAGATTTTGAAATGACGACACCGGCGGCGGAAGGCCTGTACATGCCGGGCGAGTGGGAGCGTCACGCGCGCTGCTGGATGGCGTGGCCGTGCCGTCCGGAAACCTGGCCCGACGAAAAGGCCTTCGACGCCGCCACCGCCACCTACACCGATGTCGCGCGGGCCATCAGCCGGTTCGAGCCGGTGACCATGGTCTGCGACCCCGCCGACGTCGCCGAGGCCTCCCTGGCCTGCGGGGCGGGCGTCGAGATCCTGCCTCTGCCGATCAGCGATTCCTGGATTCGCGACACCGGCCCCAGCTTCGTCACCGACGGGAAGGGACAGGTCGCGGGTGTCCACTGGCGTTTCAACGCCTGGGGCGGCAACTACGCGGAGTGCGAGAAGGACCAGCAGGTCGGCCGGCTGGTCCTGGAGCATCTGGGCCTGCGGCGCTTCGAGGCTCCGCTGGTCATGGAGGGCGGTTCCTTCCATGTGGACGGGCAGGGCACCCTGCTGACGACGGAGCAGTGCCTGCTGAACCCCAACCGCAACCCCAACCTGAGCAAGGCGGAGATCGAGGAGCAGCTGAAGGACCAGCTCGGCGTCTCCACCATCATCTGGCTTGGCGAAGGCTACCAGGACGACGAGACCGACGGCCACATCGACGAGATCGCCTTCTTCGTGAAGCCCGGCGTCGTCATGGCGATCACCACCGACGATCCGGGCGACGCCAATTTCAAGGCGTTCCAGGACAATCTGGACCGTTTGAAGCGCGCCCGCGACGCCCAGGGACGCGAGTTGGAGGTCATTCCCGTGCGGCAGCCCTCCCGCCGCGACGAGAACGGCGTGCGCCTCACGCTCTCCTACACGAACCTCTACATCGCGAACGGCGGCATCGTCATGCCGGCCTTCGAAGATCCGGCCGATGACGACGCCTTCCGCGTCGTGCGGCGCGCTTTTCCGGACCGGGAAGTGGTCCAGATCCCGGCGCTCGACATCGTGCGCGGCGGCGGCGGCATCCACTGCATCACCCAGCAGCAGCCGGCCGGCTGACCGACACCCAGCCGTCGCGACACGCAGCAGGCGAGGGGAGGGCGGGCATTCGCCATCGGCTCCTCTCGCTTGCGCGAATCGCGTCTTGATTAGGGATGTGCGAAGGCGCATCTTCTGACCATGCAGTTGAATCCGGTCATCGCGCCCCCGGTGGCGAAGCCGCAACCGCCGATCACCCCGGCGGCGCAGATGGCCATGTCGCCGGCCGTTCAGGCGGCACAACAGACGACCGCGACCGTCCGGACACAGACCCTTCAGGCTCCGCAAGCCGTGGGCAAGGCGGAAGCCCCGCGTGACACCCGCAGCGCAACCCAGACGGGGCAGGCGCTCGACACCCAGGCCGCGGCCGCGAACGCACGCACCAACGGCCAGGGCTACGGTGCGCGGACACGAGGATCGCTGCTCGACGTCAGCGTCTGACGGGCACCGGCGCGGGCCGCCCACCGGCCTAACCATCGCGGGCAGAACGCCCGAATTCCCGAATCCGGCTGTATCTTTCCCGTGGCTTGCGCCATTATCGGGTGCGGAAGGCTGACACTTCTTCGCTTTCCTCGCCCTGTCATCGTGCGCCTGCGATTCTGGAGCTGCCCGCCGGATGTTCTATTCCGCCTTTCAAATGATCGCCGCCGGACGAACCGACGTCGGTCGGACGCGGTCGCGCAACGAGGACAGCTTCCACCTCAATCCGGACTCCGGGTTGGCGGTGGTGTGCGACGGGATGGGCGGCCACGCGGGCGGAGACATCGCCAGCCGCACCGCGGTGGAGGTCATCGCCGACTTCATCCAGGAGTTCAATCCGGACGAGGCGACGAAGGCCGGGACGGCCACGCCGCCGGACGAGGATTGCACGCTTTCCGAATCCCATTCGGTGGAGCCGGCCGTGCAGAACGCGGTGTCGGTGGCTCGCTCCGCCGTGCAGCTCGCCAACCGCCGCATCCACGCGCTGAACGTCGAACGTGGCTTTGCCGACGGGCGCGGCATGGGCACCACCGTGGTCGGGCTATGGCGGGTTCCGGGAACGGGCAAGCTGGTCGTCTTCCACGCCGGGGACAGCCGGCTCTACCGCCTGCGCGACGGCGAACTGCGGCAGGTCACCCGGGACCACAGCCTGTACCAGCTCTGGCTCGACAACGGCCGCCGGGGCACGGCACCGCAGCGGAACATCATCGTCCGGGCCTTGGGCACCGGCGAGCATGTGGACCCCGACATCACGGTCCTGTCGATCCTTCCGGACGATCTGTTCCTTCTGTGCTCGGACGGCCTGAACGGCATGGTTCCCGACGCGGCGCTGAACCGTATCCTGAGCCGGGAGCCGCGGCCGGGACCTGAGGAAAGCTGCATTCGGCTGATCGATACGGCCAACCAGGCCGGAGGACACGACAACATCACCACTGTCGTGTCGTGGTTTGTGCCGCGCGCCTGATCACGGCGTCGCCGATCACCAAGCCTCGGTTCTGATGAAACGGGCGTCGGCAAGCGCGCCTGGGCCGGCACTGTCCAGGACGCGCTTCAATTCGGGCAGATAATCCGCCGCAGCCTCCGCTTCCGGCCGCGGAGTCGGGAACAAGGGCAGGGCGCTCGCCACCACGACCACGAGTTCATCCCCGAACGGCGGTCCGATGGTCCAGAACCGCCCGCCGGATTTGCGGTCGCCCAGGCGCCGCACCGCGCGCGATTCGACCCGGCCGCTGGTTTCCAGCGGATTCGGCAGCAAATGCACCACGTTGCCATCGGCGGTGTAGTAGTCCACCTGCAAATGGGCCGGAAAATCCGGCGCCACGATGTCCAGAACCAGACTCTGGCCGCCGCGAAGGGGCGTTCCCTGGGCCTCCGGTCGAATGGACACGGGCGCTGCGGCCGCCGCGTTCGCCCGGCTGAGGGGTTCGAGCAGCGACAACGGCTCGCAAAGGGCAGGGGCGCCGTAGCGAACCACGTCTTCGACGGGCCAACCCGGCGCATGGTCGCGCAGGATGGCGGCGACGGCATCCTCCTGCCGAGCAGCCGCAATGGTGCCGGTCACCGTTACGCGACCATCGCTGACGTCGGCATCGAGAACGCCGCAGCGTACCGCCCGCAAGGCCGCGCGCAGCGATTCCATATCCAGAGGTGCCGGTTCGGTGGTGGATTGCGGCTCGCCCAACGGCTTTGCGGCGTCCGACGATTCAACGACTCCGCCGCTGCCCGGCGCTTGAGACCATGCGGGGTGGCAGAGCATCACAATCGCAGCAGCCGCGGCGACGTTGACGGGGTCTGGCCGAAACAATCCGGAAGTCTTGCCGAGCCTGCGCGTTTCGCCGGTCACGCCGCATCCTTTGCAAACACGTCTGGTCCGACACACGTGAACCGTTGTACAGCGTTTCGCGAACGCCTCCAAGGGAGGAGCATACCCCAGGATGCGAGCGGTAGAGTTAATCGTATAACCAAGATTATGGAAAATCATGTCCGACAACGGAGCAGGGCGCTTTTCCATCCCTTCCGGCGGCGGTCCCGATGGACTATGGTCCGGCCCTCCTTTGCGCCATCCTAACGAAGGCTGTTTCGAATGGCTCGATCGTCGTGGATTCTCGGCTCCGCGCTCGCTCTTTGTCTTTTGCCGCTGTCCGCGGACGCGCAGACGCCCGACTGCACCAAGGCTACGTCGGCCGCAGACCGGACGGTGTGCGCCAGCCCCGACCTGAAGGTCGCCGCCGAGGATGTGGCGACGACGTTGCGCGACGTCCTCGACAACACGCCCTCCACGGACCGCGATGCCGTCCAACGCGCACAGCAGGCGTTCCTGACGGAACGGGAGCGCACCTGCGCCGACAAATCCACGATCGCCGCGTGCCAGAAGCTGTACGAGAAGCGCTCCGCCGATCTCGCCAACCAGAACACGGCGGCCCAGAAGAAGCTTTCCACGCTCGTTGCCGGAATTCCCAAGGATCCGAAGGCCGTCGCCGCGGCGCTTCAGCGCTATGACGGTGCGGCGGCGAAGGCGTGGCTCGTCTATCTGTACCACTCCGGGGCGGTGCCGGCGGCCGACAAGGAAGACCGGGTCCGCAAGATGGTCGCCGCGGTCATCGACAACGGCTTGCCGAACGATCCCTATCTGCTTGAAGAGATGAAGAATCTCGGCGACGTGGCGACCGCCCCGACCGGCACCATGCTGCTGTTCCTGCGCCATGTGCTGTCCACGACGGAGATGGACGCGCCGTGCTTCCTGTTCACCAAGCACGGGCAGCCGGCGTTTGAGGCCTTCGGCGCCTTCTGGGGCAATTCGCGCGACGAGTCGCCGGGGCTGTGCACGCCGCCGTCGTCGATCTTCGACCTTCCGGAATGGAAGAAGATCGCCGACCGCATGGACCCGGCCATCGAACCGGCGCTGGAGGAACGCGGAAGCATCCGCTACGGCTACGAGCGACAGTTCGAAGTCGACGACCTCCAGGCCTCCCTGGTTCCCAGCACCCTGCTGGAAGCGCCACAGTCGACCGAGGCCCGCAAGATGGCCGAGCAGCGTCAGAAGGCCGTGGCTGCCTTCCGCGCCTGGAAGGATTTCAACGTGTGGCCGGAGGCCGACTACAAGGCGGCGGTGGCCGCCCTGCCCTCCGCAATCGCTGCAACGGCAAAGGTTTACCGGGAGAAGTTCAACCTTCTTCCCCAAGTCGCCGACCAAGCCGCCCGGGCCGCCGGCGACCGATTCTTGGCGGGTCGCCTCGGGCTGATCATGCCGGACGATTGACCTAAAGCGAATTTGCATTCGCTTTGGATTCATATGACCTCATTTGCCGGTCCGGCTTCGGCCGCACGAGCGGCCGGGACCGCAGTCGCGGTCCAAAGCGGATCGCAATCCGCTTTAGACGGTGATCACGAGCCCGTCGTAGGCGGGCTCGACACCCGACGGCAGAAGTTTGCACACGGTATCGTAATCCATCGTCTGGTCCATGTGGGTCAGATAGGCCCGCTTGGGCTTGACCCGCGCGATCCACTCCAGCGTGAGTTCGAGATGGGCGTGGACTGGATGCGGCGGTTCGATCCGGGAGCAATCGACGATCCAGACATCGACGCCCTCCAGCGCGGCGAACGCATCGTCGCCCAGCCGGACCACGTCGGTCGAATACGCAAATTTTCCAATGCGGTAGCCGGCGGTCTTCGAGTAGCCGTGATCCTGCTCGAAGGGCACGACGGCCTGCCCGCGGACCGTAAAGGGCCCGGAGACCGGGTGCGGGGTTAGCACTGGACGGTAATAGGGATCGCCCGGGCGCAGCGGATCGAAGCAATAGCCGAACCGGGTTTTCAGCTCCGCAAGGTGTTCCGGAAAGGCGTGGGCGGCGATGGGCGCGTGCATGGCCCGGCACAGCTCGCGCAGCTCGTCGATTCCGTGGCTGTGGTCCGCGTGCGCGTGGGTCCACAAAACGGCGTCCAGGCGGCGCACGTCGGCGGCCAGGAGTTGCTGGTGCAGGTCCGGCGACGTGTCGATCAGGATGCTGACGGCGCCCTGCCCGCCCAGGTCTTGCTCCACGAGAACCGACGGGCGCAGGCGCCGGTTCTTCGGGTTCGTAGGATCGCAGTTGCCCCAGCCCTGGGCGATCACCGGAACGCCGCGCGAGCCACCGCAGCCGAGGACCGTGACCCGCAGGGACGTCATGCGGCGGCCTGCCGGGACGGATCGGCGCGGTCGAACAGGCGGAAAAAGTTTTCGGTGGTGCGGCGCGCCAGCTCGGCCGCGTCGACTCCCTTCACCTCCGCCACGCAGGCGGCGGTGTGGGCGACGTAGGCCGGCTCGTTGCGCTTGCCGCGGAACGGCACCGGCGCGAGGTAGGGCGCGTCGGTTTCCACCAGGATGCGGTCGAGCGGCACGTCGCGAACGATGTCCCGCAGTTCCTCCGACTTCTTGAAGGTGACGATGCCGGACAGCGACAGCGAAAAGCCGAAATCCAAAGCATCCTCAGCGAGTTGCCGGCCGGAGCTGAAGCAGTGCAGCAGGCCCTTCACCGGTTGACCGGCCGCCTCTTCCCGGACGATCCGCATGGTGTCGTCGTCGGCGTCGCGGGTGTGGATGATCAGCGGCAGGCCGGTCTCGACGCTGGCGCGGATGTGCCGGCGGAAGCACTCCTGCTGAATGTCGCGCGGGCTCTTGTCGTAGAAGTAGTC
This sequence comes from Azospirillum rugosum, assembly GCF_017876155.1. Classification (GTDB taxonomy): domain Bacteria; phylum Pseudomonadota; class Alphaproteobacteria; order Azospirillales; family Azospirillaceae; genus Azospirillum; species Azospirillum rugosum. The sequence goes on along the minus strand of NZ_JAGINP010000017.1, from coordinate 164,702 downwards.
GAGACCCGTTTCGCCGAGGCCGATCACCTTCGGGTGCCTCGACAGCTCCACCAGCCGCTCCACGGTCACACCGCCGATCTCCTCCGCGGCTTGGTGCGGATGGACGCCAAGCGAGCAGAGCACGTCGTCGTACCGTTCCGCCACCGCCAAGATGCGGTCGAAGCGCGACAGGTAGGTGCAGATGGTGACCATCCGCCCCACCCCCGCCTGCCGGGCGCGGTCGACGACCGCGTCCAGCTCCTCGGCGAAGTCGGGGAAGTCGAGATGGCAGTGGCTATCGACCAGCATCGTTCGTCAGCTCTTCGCTTCGTCCACATAGCGCGGGAAGACGCCCTGCGGCGCCGGCAGCGCCGTTCCGGCGACCAGCGCGCCGCCGGGGCCCAACCGGTCGAACCCGCGCGCGTCCGGCCCCTGCCCCAGCTGCTCCAGGATCTTCGCCGACGCGTCGGGCATGATCGGCTGGGTCAGGATGGCGAGGTGGCGCACCGTCTCCGCCAGCACATAGAGGACCGTGCCCATGCGCGCCGGGTCGGTCTTCTTCAGCGCCCAGGGGGCCTGCTCGTCCACATAGCGGTTCGCGTCGCCGATCACCGCCCAGATCGCGTCCAGCGCCTTGTGGAAGGCCTGCTGGCCGATCTCCGCCCGGACGATGGGCAACAGGTTGTGCGCGGCGCCCAGCAGCGCGTTGTCGGCCTCCGTGAAGGGGCCGGGCTGCGGCACGGCCGCCCCGCAGTTCTTGTTGATCATCGACAGGGACCGCTGCACCAGGTTCCCGTAATCGTTGGCCAGATTGCCGTTGATGCGCTGGACCATCTGCTTGTGCGAGAAGTCGCCGTCGTTTCCGAACGGCACCTCCCGCAGAAGGAAATAGCGGGTCTGGTCGAGGCCGTAGGTGTTGACCAGCGTGTCCGGCGCGATGACGTTGCCCAGCGACTTCGACATCTTCTGGCCTTCGATCGTCCACCAGCCATGCGCGAAGACGCGCTTCGGCGGCGCGAGCTTCGCGGCCATCAGGAAGGCCGGCCAGTAGACGGCGTGGAAGCGCAGGATGTCCTTGCCGACCATGTGCAGGTTGGCCGGCCAGTATTTGGCGAACTCCCCGCTCTCGTCGGGATAGCCGACCGCGGTGATGTAGTTGGCAAGCGCGTCGAGCCACACATACATGATGTGGTCGGGGTTGCCGGGGACCGGGATGCCCCACTTGAAGGTCGTGCGGCTGACCGACAGGTCCTTCAGCCCCGACTTCACGAAGGCGATCACCTCGTTGCGCTTGCCGGCCGGGGCGATGAAGTCGGGGTTCTTCTCATAGAACTCCAGCAGGCGGTCCTGCCAGGCGGACAGGCGGAAGAAGTAGGACGGCTCCTCCACCCACTCGCACTCGGCGCCGGTCGGGGCGATCTTCTTGCCGGTTGGCGAGGTGGTCAGTTCGTCCTCGCCGTAGAAGGCCTCGTCACGGACCGAGTACCAGCCGGCGTAGGAGCCGAGGTAGATCTCCCCCGCGGCCTCAAGACGGCGCCACAGGTCCTGGACGGATTTGATGTGGCGCGGCTCCGTCGTGCGGATGAAGTCGTCGTTCGAGTAGTTCATCAGCGAGACGAGGTCTCGGAAGTTCTTCGACACGCGGTCGGTGAACTCCTGCGGCGGAATGCCGGCGTTCATGGCCGACTTTTCGACCTTCTGGCCGTGTTCGTCGGTGCCGGTCAGGAACTTCACGTCATAGCCGTCGAGCCGCATGAAGCGGGCCAGCACGTCGCAGGCGAGCGTGGTGTACGCGTGCCCGATGTGCGGCACGTCGTTCACATAATAGATCGGAGTCGTCAGGTAATAGGTCTTCGACCCGGTCATGTCCGATGCTCTCCCGAGAGTTCGCCGGCCCGGCCCTGGGCCGGATCGGAGTAGCGTGTCGTTGTCGTTTAAGTGGCGTCTTTATGTGGCCGCCGCTTCGAGCGTCGCCAAGGCGTTCAGGACCACCTGCTTGCGATCGAGGTTGGCCGATTCCGCACGAGCGAAGAGGCGCTGGACCTTTTCCCACACCTCCACCCAACGTTCAAGGCCGCGGGCGTTGGCCAGCCGGGTCATCAGCGCGGCCTCCCCGGCCACCACCTCCGCCGGCCAGGCGCCCCGCGCCAGGGAACGGGCGAAGCGGGCCAGCCACCAGACCAGCAGCTCGGTCGCCGTCTCGTACAGCCCCTCGTCCTGCTTGCGGGTCAGCTTGTCGCCGAAGGCATGGGCGGCGGCGATGTCCAGGCGCGGCAGCGTTCCGAGCAGACCCATCAGCTCGCGGTAGAGGTCCAGCCCGCCGGCGTCTGCAAGGTCGATGGCGCGGCCCACGCTGCCCTCCGCCAGGCGGGCAAGCGCCGCGCGGTCCTCGTCGATCAGGTCGGGCCTGTGCTGTCTCAACAGGTTGAGGACCGTTTCCTCAGGCAGAGGATGAAGGTTGAGCTTGCGGCAGCGCGACCGGATCGTCGGCAGCATGCCGCCCGGATTGTCGCTGACCAGCAGCAGCAGGGCGCCCGGCGGCGGCTCCTCCAAAATCTTAAGAATGGCGTTCAAGCCACTGAGATTCATGCGATCTGCGCCGTCGATCACCGCCACGCGCCAACCACCCTCGGCGGAGGTCTTGCGCAGGAACGGGCCGATCTTGCGGACATCGTCCACGGCGATGTCGCGCTTCAGCCGGTCGCGCTTCTCGTCGCGCTGCCGCTCCACGGTCAGCAGGTCGGCGTGGCCGCCGGACGCGACGCGGCGCGCGACGGGGTGGTCGGGCGCCAACGCCAGCGATATGGGCGCCTCCGGCGCACCGAACAGCCCGACCTCCGCCGCGCCCTGCCCCTGGGCCAGGACGAAGCGGGCAAAACGGAAGGCCAGCGTGGCCTTGCCGATTCCCGGCGGCCCGCCGATCAGCCAAGCGTGTGGCAGTCGCCCGGAGTTCCAGGCGTCGAGCAGAAGCCGCTCGGCGTCCTCATGGCCGGTCAGGTCGGGGTTTCGGCGCGGCACGAGGGCATCATCCTCGACCACCGGCTCCGGTGCACGGGCGCGGCTCACCTCAGTGGACCTTTTCGAAAGGGATCATGATGTTGCGCACAGTGGCTCATCCGGCACGTCCGGTCCAGCCCCGTCTCGCGGGATGGTTCTAGCGGGATGGTCATCGGCAGCGCTGCTGGGTGGCGGGCGCGCGGGTCCAGCGCTCGGTCCGGCCGAGGAGCGGAATGCCGATGTAGCCGCGCAGGCTGAGATGGTCCGGCCCTTCCGGCGTGATCGTCCCGCTGTAGGTGTTCCCCGATTCCGGATCGTAGAGCCACCCGCCGGTCCAGCCGTCGCCCTTGCGCCGGAAGTTGCCCAGCATGAGCACGCCGCACAGTCTCCGCGCCTGTTGCGTCTCATCGGGGTTCTTGCTGTCCAGCCCGGCGTCGGGGCCCGTCCGCTTCTCGACGTACCAGACCAGCCGGCCGCACAGGTCGGGGCCGCAGGGGGACAGTTCCACCGCCGCCTGCTGGTCGGACGTGCGCCAGAGCCCGTAAACATCCTCCGGGGCCGCGACGGCGGCCATAGGGGGGACGAACACCAGGAGGGAAACGCCGATGGCCGTTCTGATTCCCATGCCCACCCCCATGACCGCGCCACCCCAACCAGGAGCGCTATCAGGAGATGGTGACTCCGAGCCGGCGGGTCACGGCGTCAAGAACGCTGGCCTGCACCGCCTCGACGGGATGGGACGCGTCGATGACCGCGCAACGCCCAGGCTCCCGCGCTGCAATGTCGAGGAAGCCGTCGCGCAGCCGGCGGTGAAAGTCGAGATCCATGCGCTCATACCGGTCCTCGCCGCCGCGCCGCGCGTTCGCGCGGGCGAGGCCGCTTTCCACCGGGATGTCGAGGATCAGCGTCAGGTCCGGGCGGAAGTCGCCCAGCGCCGTGGCCTGGAGCACGCCGATCAGCTCGCGCCCGAGGCCGAGGCCATAGCCCTGGTACGCCATGGTGCTGTCGAAGAAGCGGTCGCAAATCACCCACCGGCCGGCGTCGAGCGCCGGCCAGACGGTGCGCTCCAGGTGGTCGCGCCGGGCGGCGGTGTGCAGCAGCGCCTCCGTCACCGGTCCCCAGCGCCCGGTCTCGCCGGACACCAGCAGGGCGCGGATTTCCTCCGCGCCCTTGGAGCCGCCGGGTTCGCGGGTCACCACCACCTCCTTGCCGCAGCCGGCCAGGGCGTCGGCGAGCAGCCGGATCTGGGTCGATTTCCCGGCCCCCTCGCCGCCTTCCAGCGTGATGAAGCGCCCGCGCGTCACAGCCATGGCAATCAGCTCGCGCCGAAGACGAGGAACTTGGCGGCGGCGAGCGCCCGGCCGACGAAACCCAGCTTTTCGACGTCCTGGGCCGCGATGACCGGCACCTCCTTGCCCGGGAAGCCGGGGGCCGAGATGACGACCTTGCCGATCACGTCACCCTTCTTGACCGGGGCGGCGACCGGGGCGCTGCTGACCAGGGACACCTTCATGCCGGCGCGGTCGGCGCGGGCCATGGTGACCTTCATGTCTTCCGGCACGGTGGCCGGGACGGTGTCCTGCGCGCCCAGCCACACGGGCACCTGCTCGATCGTCTCGCCGGCCTTGAACAGCGCGTAGCTGGCGAACTCGCGGAAGCCCCACTCGATCAGGCGGGCGGACTCGTCGGCGCGTGCCTGCATGCTCGGCAGGCCGTTGACGACCAGCACGAGGCGCCGCCCTTCCCGCTCGCCCGACGCGGTCAGGCCGTAGCCGCCGGCATCCGTGTGACCGGTCTTCATTCCGTCGACGTTCATGCCGCGGTACAGCAGCGGGTTGCGGTTGCCCTGGGTGATGCCGTGGTACTTGAACTCCCGGATGGAATAGTAGTGGTAGTATTCCGGGAAGTCCCTGATCAGCCGTTCCGCGACGATGGAAATGTCGCGCGCCGTCATGTAGTGGCTCGGGTCAGGCCAGCCGGTGGCGTTGGTCAGGTTGCTGTCCTTCAAGCCCAACTCCTTTGCGCGCTTGTTCATGCGCTCGGCAAAGGAGGGCTCGGACCCGGCCAGACCTTCGGCCAGCACGATGCAGGCGTCGTTGCCGGACTGGACGATCACACCCTTGATCAGGTCATCGACCTTGATGTTGTTGTGCAGCTCCACGAACATCTTGGAGCCCTGCATGCGCCACGCGCGCTCCGACACCGGAAGCGTGCTGTCGAGCGAGAGGCGGCCTTCCTTGATGCCTTCGAAGACCATGTACATGGTCACGATCTTGCTCATCGACGACGGCGGCATGCGCTGGTCGGCGTTCTTCTCGAACAGGACGGTGTTCGACGTGACATCGACCAGGATCGCCTGCTTGGCGATGGTCTCGATGCTGGCGGCCTGAGCCACCGGCCCCAGGCCCGCCGCGAACAGCGCAACCGCCAGACCCGTCGCGATACGGCCCATCGCGACGCGTGACGGGGACAAACGGCGGCGGGCGACGCGGCTGCGGACGACAGCGACCATGACAACTCCCTTTGGAACTCCAGAACGCTCAGGTAACGAGCGATCAATCAACCACGATTTTGGCGTCGGTAAGGCCGGCCTGAATGACTTGGTTCAGGACGGCGTCTGCGGATTCCACGCTGTTCAGCGGGCCGACCCGAACCCGCTGCAGCTTCTGCCTCCCGGTGACGGTCGGCGTGACCTGGGCCACCTGCCCCATTGCGGCCAATTTGGCGCGCGCGCGGGTCACATTGTCCAGATTGCCGAAGGCGCCGACCTGAACATAGATCTGCTCGTACGGCTTGACCGGCAACTCCGCGACGACCGGGGCGGGGACGAAGCGGCCTTCCACCACGCTGCCCGGCACGGTGCTCGGCACCGGAACGGGCGCGGCGGCGACCGCGGCGGGGCTCGGCCGGGCGGGGCCGCTGCCTTCGGCAAGCTCGACGCGCCCGCGGGGGGCGGGCTTCGGCGCGGGACCGTCGGTTTCGGCCAGAATGGTGGCGGGCGTGCCCTGGCGCGCGGCGGCCGCGATGGCGCGGCTTTCCTCCGCCAGGATCTGGACCCGCACCTTGGCGGTGCCGACCCCGTCGAACCCCAGCAGCTGGGCGCCGCGCCGCGACATGTCGATGATGCGACCGTTGGCGTAGGGGCCGCGGTCGTTGACGCGCACGACGATCGACCGGCCGTTGTCGAGGTTGGTCACCCGGACAAGGCTCGGCATCGGCAGCGTCTTGTGCGCCGCGGTCAGCTCGTTCTGGTCGTACTGCTCGCCGTTGGCGGTGATCTTCTCGTGAAAGCCCGGCCCGTACCAGGAGGCGATGCCGGTCTCGTCGTAGGAAAAGTCCTCCGACGGATAGTACCAGACGCCAGCCACCTGGTAGGGTTTCCCGACTTTGTAGATGCCGCTCTTCGGCAGTCCCGAGGAGGGCGAAGGCGGCTTCGACGCGCACGCGGCGAGCGACAGTGCCCCCAGGAGCACCACCGTCCCTCTCAGCATGTGCGCCCGACGCATCCCTTCACCCCGCAAAATCTAGTGGCGGCACTCTAACCGAGTTACTCCGGAACGCCAACAGCGCAGCGGCGGCGTCCCATCGAAGTCGCAGGGAGTCCGGGGGGAAGGCGTGGGTTTTAGGGGCCGGGGAACAGGCTGTCGGTGCGCCCCATCGCCCGGTAGGCGACCAGCCCGATCCACTCCCGCACCGAGTCGCGAAGCGTCTCCATCTGCAAGTCGAGGTCGAACCGGGTGTAGGGACGCGCGCCCGGCCGCGTGCGGTAATCGACGGGATAGGGAATGACCGGCCAGCCGACTGTGCGGAAAATGCCGACCGCGCGCGGCATGTGCATGGCGGAGGTCACCAGCAGCCACGTCTCGCCCGGCCTGGGCTGTACCATGCGCTGGCTGAAGACCGCGTTCTCCCAGGTGTTCCGGGACTGGTTCTCATAAGTCACGCTGTCCGGATCGATGCCGGCCTGCACGAGCGCGGCCCGCAGCGGAACGTCCTCGGTCGCCTCCTGCGCGAACAGCTGCCCGGTCCCCCCGGTGAAGACATGGCGGGCTGCCGGAAAGCGCCGGACAAGGTCGGCGAAGGCCAGCACGCGCTCCGCGGCGTTGTTCAGCGACGGCTCGTTCCGGTCGAGCGATAGGTGCGGATTGACGCCGCCGCCCAGCATGATGATGCCGTCGACCTGGTCGGGCAGCGACGTCTTGGGGAACCGCTCCTCCAGCGGCAGGGCGACCATGGACGAGAGCGGCGTGAAGGTGATCAGCAGGAACCCGAACGCCGCACCCACGACGAATCGCCGGCCCAGACGGGCGTGCCGGCGGCTGAACAGGAGGATCGTCCCGGCGGTGAGCACCAGGACGAGAAAGTTTCCGGGCGAAACCAGCGGCCAGAGCAGTTTCGACAGAACGAACGACAAAGCGGCCCCCTGCCCCCCTTCAGCCTCGCAGCGGAATGCGCGCGCAGCGACCATCATGCCCGCAAAGCATGCTCAACACAAAGAACGCACAACGAAGTCTGGGCAGCGGTGATACGGACGGCGCCTGAAGGCGCCGCCGGTATGACACCGCGGGCGCGGGGATGTCCACAGGTCCAAAGAAAAAGGGCAGTGGCCGAAGCCCCTGCCCTCCTTCATCAGTGGGTCAACCGGCGGCGCGGCATCACGCCGCCAGCATCTCCAGCGCCTTCTGCAGCTTGTCGCGGGCCTGCTCGGCCGCCTCGCGGCGGTCGCGCTGTTCCTCAATCACCTCTTCCGGCGCCTTGGCGACGAACTGCTCGTTGGAGAGCTTGGCGTCGATCTTCTTGATCTCGCCGGAGAGCTTTTCGATCTCCTTGGTCAGGCGCCCGCGCTCCTTGTCCAGGTCCACGATGCCTTCCAGCGGCAGGATCAGCGTGGCCTCGTCCAGCACGGCCTGGACCGCACTCTTCGGCACGGCGCCGGACAGCGGCTCGGCGCCGGCGAGGCGGCCCATGCGCAGGATCAGGTCGCGGTGGGTGTCGAGCCGCTTCAGGCTCTCCGGACCGGCGTCCTTCAGCTTCAGGTCGATCTGCGCCGCCGGCGGCACGTTCATCTCCGACCGCATGGAGCGGACCGAGGAGATCAGCCGCACCACCCAGTCCATCTCGTCACGGGCGGCCGGGTCGATCAGGTCCGCGCCATGCTGCGGCCATTCGGACGAGATCAGCCGGTTGGCCCGCTCCGGCGACAGCTGCTCCCACAGCTCTTCCGTGATGTAGGGCATGACCGGGTGGAGCATGTGCAGGATTTCGTCCAGCACCCAGGCCGTCGTGGCGCGCGTCTCGGCGATCGCCGCCTCGTCGGAGCCGTTCAGGATCGGCTTGGTGAACTCCAGATACCAGTCGCAGAAGGTGCCCCAGGTGAAGGCGTAGGCGGTGTTGGCGGCCTCGTTGAACTTGTAGGCCTCGATCGACTCGCCGACCTTCTTCGCCGCCTCGGCGAGTGCGCCGACGATCCAGCGGTTGACCGTCTGCGTCAGGCCGACCGGCTTGAAGCCGGCCACGGGCGCCACGCCGTTCATCTGGGTGTAGCGCGCGGCGTTCCACAGCTTCGTCGCAAAGTTGCGGTAGCCTTCCACGCGGCTGACCGCCAGCTTGATGTCGCGGCCCTGGGCGGCCATCGCCGTCAGGGTGAAGCGCAGCGCGTCGGTGCCGTACTGGTCGATCAGCTCCAGCGGGTCGATGACGTTGCCCTTGGACTTCGACATCTTCTGGCCCTTCTCGTCGCGGACCAGGGCGTGGATGTAGACCGTCCGGAAGGGCACGTCCTTCATGAAGTGCAGGCCCATCATCATCATCCGGGCGACCCAGAAGAAGATGATGTCGAAGCCGGTGACCAGGACGTCGGTCGGATAATAGCGCGCCAGCTCCGGGGTCTGGTCCGGCCAGCCCAGCGTGGAGAAGGGCCAGAGCGCCGACGAGAACCAGGTGTCCAGAACGTCCTGGTCGCGCGTCAGCTCGACGTCCTTGCCATAGTGCGCCTTGGCCGCGGCGACGGCCGCCTCCTCCGTCTCCTCGACGAAGAAGTGCCCGTCCGGACCGTACCAGGCCGGAATTTGGTGGCCCCACCAGATCTGCCGGCTGATGCACCAGGGCTGTATGTTGCGCATCCACTCGAAGTAGGTGTTCTCCCACTGCTTGGGCACGAACACGGTCTTGCCGGTCTCCACCGCCTCGATGGCCGGCTTGGCCAGGGTGGCCGCGTCCACGTACCACTGGTCGGTCAGCCAGGGCTCGATGGCGACGCCGGAGCGGTCGCCGTGCGGCACCATGTGCGTGTGCGGCTCGATCTTCTCTAGAAGGCCGAGCGCCTCCAGCTCCGCGACGACCTTCTTGCGCGCCTCGTAGCGGTCGAGGCCGCGGTAGGCCTCCGGCACGTCCTCGCCGGTGATGCGGGCGTCGCGGTCCATGATGTTGATGGCGGCCAGCCCGCAGCGCTTCCCGACCTCGAAGTCGTTGAAGTCGTGGGCCGGCGTGATCTTCACGGCACCCGAGCCCGTTTCCGGATCCGCATACTCGTCGCCGACGATCGGGATGCGGCGGCCGACCAGCGGCAGGAGCACATGCTTGCCGATCAGGTCCTTGTAGCGCTCGTCCTCCGGATGCACGGCGACGCCGGTGTCGCCCAGCATCGTTTCCGGACGCGTGGTCGCGACGACGATGAAGCGGTCCGATTCGCCTTCAATCGGATAGCGGAAGTGCCAGAGGTTGCCCTTGATCTCCTTCTGCTCGACCTCGAGGTCGGAGATCGCCGTGTGCAGCTTCGGGTCCCAGTTGACCAGCCGCTTGTCCTTGTAGATCAGCCCCTGCTTGTGCAGTTCCACGAACACCTTGCGGACGGCACGGCTCAGCCCCTCGTCCATGGTGAAGCGTTCCTTCGCCCAGTCGGGCGAGGCGCCGAGGCGGCGGAGCTGGCGGGTGATGGTGCCGCCGGATTCGGCCTTCCACTCCCAGACCTTGTCGATGAAGGCGTCGCGGCCGAAGTCGTGGCGCGTCTTGCCGTCCTTGGCCAGATTGCGTTCCACCACCATCTGCGTCGCGATGCCGGCGTGGTCGGTGCCCGGCTGCCAAAGCGTGTCGCGCCCGCGCATGCGGTTGTAGCGGATCAGCACGTCCTGGAGCGTGAAGGTCAGCGCGTGCCCCATGTGCAGGCTGCCGGTCACGTTCGGCGGCGGCATCATGATCGTGTAGGGCGCGCCGTTCGATTCGGTGTTCGCCGCGAAGGCGCCGGACTCTTCCCACAGACGGTAGTGCTTTTCCTCGACCTCGGCGGGGCGATACGTCTTTTCCAACATCACCAGGAACTTTCGCTTACGATCTTGACCGGAAAATAGGGCTGGGCGGATCGCCCTCTAGAATTTCTGGGACCGCCGGATCATCCGGTCGATCTCCTGCTGCACGAGCCGCTCGACGATGGTCGGCAGGTTTTCGTCCAGCCATTCCTTCAGCAGCGGCTTCAACAGCTCGCGGACCACTTCCTCCACGGTCCGAACGCCGACCGGCATCGGGCCGATGGACAGGTCGTCGCCGAGCTGGCGCGCCAGATGCGTGAAATGGTGCGACGACTCCTCCGCGACCCGGCGGGAGATCAAGCCGTCGTCGATGTCCTGCGCGCGCGGGCGGTGGCGCGGCGGCGGCGGCGGCTCGTCGTCCTCGAAATCGTCGAAACTCGGGACCGGACGGCGCGCGGCCGGGCGCGGAGGCGGCGGGGGCGGCGGCTCAGGCTCATCGTCGTGGAAATCCGGCTCCGGAACGGCAAGAGGTTCCGGAAAGGCCGGTTCATCGCGCCACGGGTCGGGTTCGAGGTCGGACTCATCCACGTCCACCACCGACCCGTCGTCGCGGACCATCTGCGTCAGTTCGAGGACGTCGTCCTCTTCCGGAAGCGGAGGCGGCGGGGGCGGCGGTGGAGGAGGTGGGGGTGGCGGCGGAGGAGGAGGCGGTGGGGGTGGTGCCGCTTCCGCCTTCGCCGGTTCGCCGTCCTCGGAGATGATGCGGCGGATGGAGGCGAGGATCTCCTCCATCGACGGTTCTTGCTGGCCTTTATCGCTCATCGTGGCAAATCCGGGACGTCATCCTGTGCGGACACTAGGGCAGGCTCCGGTAAAAAGCCACCAGACAAAAACGGCCCGCCGGGGCGGGCCGCTTCCATCACTCCGGCACGCCGGTGCCGGTCCACTTGTTCCGCACCTGCTGGTAATGCGTGTCCGGATTGTAGTACTGGACCGGAAGGCTGAGCTGCCGTGCGGTCAACTGTCCGATCGCGCCCAGGACGGTGAAGGCCTGGACCATTTCGTTGCGCTGTGCCTGCACGAGGTTCACGCGGGCGTTGAGCAGCTCCTGCTCCTGGTTCAGCACGTCGAGCACGGTGCGCGAACCGACCTGCGCTTCCTGGCGCACGCCTTCCAACGCGATTTCCGCCGCGCGGATCTGCGAATTGAACGATTCGATGCTGGCGCGGGCGGCCTGGAGGCCCTGCCACGCGCTGATCGCCGACTGCACGGACTGGGCCCGCGCGTCCTCGATCTGCAGACGCGCCTGATTCGCGGTGTGCTTCGCCTCGCGGGTCAGCGCCTCAGGAAGGCCGGCCTGGTACAGCGGGATCGTCACCTGGGCGGTGAACTGGGCGCTGTCCAGCCGGCGCGTGTCGATTCCGCTCGACGTCGAGGCATCCCACGAGCGCTGGGCCTGCGCCGACAGGTTGGCCGACGGCAGCAGCCGGCCGAACTGCTGGTCGACCGCTTCGCGCTGCGCCTGCTCGGTGTAGGATGCGGCGAGGACCGACGGGTTGTTCGACCGCGCCATCTCGACCACCTCGTCCAGGGTGGCCGGCAGCTTGAAGTTCGGCTTGGGCGCCTTGAGATTGCCGGGCATCGAGCCGATGGTGCGCTCGTAGGCGGCGCGCGACGCCTGGAGGGTGCCTTCGGCGGAGATGCGCGAGGCGATCGAGGCGGCCAGACGCGATTCGGACTGGCTGACGTCGGTGCGGGTGTACTCGCCGACGCGGAAGCGGTCGCGGGCGGCGTCGAGCTGACGGCGCAGCACCTGCTCGTTGTTCGCCTGGAGCTGCAGGAGCGCCTGGTTCTGGACCACGTCCAGGTAGGCGGTCGCGGCGGTGAGCAGCGTCTGCTGTTCCGTGGCAAGGGTGTTGGCGCGCTGGGCTTCGACGGTGCGCTCGGCCCGGCGGACCGCGGGGCCTACCGTGGCATCGTAGAGCGGCTGGGTCGCGCTAAGACCTACGGATTTCGGGTTGACCTGCGTTCCGATCGTCTGGGACGCGCCCGCCGCCCGGCTGTAGACATCCTGGCTCGTGATGTTGCGACCGACGTTGGCGGTCGCCCGGACGGTCGGACGATAGCCGGAAAGCGCCTGCGGAACGCTTTCGTCGACCGCCCGCTGGCGTGCGCGCTGGGCGCCGAGCGCCGGGTTGCTGGCGTAAGCCTGGGCGAGCGCCTCCTGGAGCGTCTGGGCGGATGCGCTTTCCATGGCACCCGCGAACAAGACGCCCAGGGTCAGGGTCGTCGTCAGCAAATGGCGCGCGAAACGGCTTCGCACAGTCATGTTCAGTAGACCTTCATGTTCGGGTCGATTCGGCGCGCCCAGGCGTCGACACCGCCGCTCAGATTGCTGGCGCGGTCGAACCCCTGGGAACGCAACCACATGGTCACCTGCGCGCTCCGGCCCCCATGGTGGCATACGACCACGATGTCGCGATCCGTCGGCAGTTCCCCGACCCGCCGCGGCACGGAGCCCATGGGGACGTGCAGGCTGTCGGGGATTGCGCAGATGGCCACTTCATGGGGCTCGCGAACGTCGAGCACCAGCGGGTCTCCTCCGGATTTGCGGATTCGGTCGAGGTCTTCGACCTCCATCTCAATCGGCGCCGGCATGGGTCGGTTCTCCGCTGCGTGCCGCCGTGACGCGGCCGTTGCAAGGCGAGGTGATCGGTTACAAACGTGATGATCTTAGAATGAAAAACGTGGTTTAGAAAACGAACTTGGGTTTTGCCTCGAATCCAGGCAACGGGCGCGAATGCGCCTCGAACAGGATCCGGCCCGACACGACGCCGCCGATGCGCTGGTAGAGCTTCACCTCGCCCACCCCGCGATCGCCCATGACCGTCGCGATGAGCCGGCCGCCGTCGGCCAGCTGCGCGGTGATCGCTTCCGGCACCTCGGCGACGAGGCCTTCGAAGACGATGACGTCGTAGGGCGCCTTGGCGGCGTGCCCCTCGGTGAGCGGGCCGGTCACGACGGTTGCGTTGACCGCGCCGACCTCGGCGAGCGCCTCGCCGGCACGCTGCGCAAGGGAGGCGTCCGACTCGACGCCGACCACGGTCGCGGCCAGCCGCGCCAGCACGGCGGTCGAGTAGCCGGTGGCGCAGCCGATGTCGAGGACGACGTCGGTCTCCTCCACGCCCACTTCCTGGAGCATGCGGGCGAACACCATCGGCTCCATCAGATAGCGGCCGCCACCGATGGCGATGTCTTCATCCACATAAGCGATGCCCCGCGCCGCCTGCGGCACGAACACCTCACGCGGGATGTCGAGCATGGCTTCGACCAAGCGGTGGTCGGTGACCTTGTTCGGGCGAATCTGCCCCTCGACCATGTTGAGACGGGCGGCGGCGTATTCTGACATGGCGGTCGCTTATTGATTTGGTGGATGGGCCCGGCACCAAGCCATGCGGGACGGCTCCGTTGCCTTGTCGCGTATATATCTTCAAAGCGGCATGAACACAACGCTACACGGGATCCTGGCTGGATCGCAGCAAGGCGCTTGACCGCCCCTGCGAAGCGCAGTATACGTCCGCTCCCACGCTGCGGCGCCCTTTCACGGGGTGCCAACAAGGATGGCGCGGTGGCAGAGTGGTGATGCAGCGGACTGCAAATCCGTCAATGCCGGTTCGATTCCGGCCCGTGCCTCCATCCTTCTTTCCTTGAACGATCCGTCGACGTGTCTTCGCCGTGCAGGCATCACCTGCAGCGGCGCGTTTTCGCGTCTTCACGGTCCGCTCCGGCGATGAAAAATCGATCCGCATTTTTTGTCATCAAAAGGCTTGGCAAGCGTCCGAGGGTTCGCTATAACGCCGCCCACGCCGACAACGGCGCGACTGATCCCGGTTAGCTCAGTCGGTAGAGCAGCGGACTGTTAATCCGCGTGTCGCTGGTTCGAGTCCAGCACCGGGAGCCACTTTGAAAAGGCCAAGTTCCTTTGCGGAACTTGGCCTTTTTGCTTTTCTCATACTCCGATCGGCGTGGGCCGAAAGATCAGGCCGCACTGTCCGGCCGTCGGATGCGGCTCCCCTGCCCCATACCCACATACATTCACAGGGCTGTCGACTTCGGTACCTGGGCGTGTATGGCGGCGGAGGGGCCCGTGACACTTCAGGACGAACACACTCATTCCAATGGGCCGGCCAACGGACCGGCCAACGGACCGGACGGCAACTGGGGTGCCGTCAGCGCCATGCTCGTCGTTTTGGTCGTCATGATCGTCGTCGTGGCGATCCTGGAGGCGGACCGGCGTCAGACGCAGGTGGGCGGCGAATTCCTTCTTTTGGAAAGCCGGCGCACGATGGTGATGGCGCCACTGCCCCGCTGACGGAGGGCAGGCGCCACATCCTTACTGACCGTTCAGGCGTCCTGGTCGTCGTAGATGATGCGGTCGTCCGCTGAGTCGCCCACCGGCTCGCCGATGTCCCGCTTCCACTCGCCGCACCAATCGGTGGACAGCGTGATCGGGAACCGGCCTTCCGGGTCGCGGGGGGTCACGACGGGCGGGAAGCGCCGGCACAACCCCTTCGGGCCGCGCTGGCGGATCCCCTGCCCTTCCCAGAACAGGCACGTGTAGCAACTGTCGATTCGCTTCATCGCGGGGGCGCTCTCCTGAACAAGCGGCGCCGGCTGAGCGGCCGGCGCGCAACGTCGCCAGTGTCGGCCAGCCGGCGCCCCCGCGTCGATGGAGAAATGGCCACATGTCCGGTTCCAGGGTCCGGTTCCCTGGCCCGGCGTCAGCGGAACGCGCGGTTACTCGTGCCGGGGCTTGGCGACGCGCAGCTCATCCATGTTCTGGACGTAGAAGGCCTTGATTTCCGCGTCCAATTCACGGCGGCGCCTTTCGTCCGGCGAGCCGGCCGGCGCGTCGGACAGGCGCTGGAACTCCTCGACGGCCCTTTCGAGGTCGCGTTCGTTGTTGATGGGCATGTCGGCTTCCTCCGTTGTCTCAGTCCCGGGTAACACCGGCGAGGGGCCGCTGGTTTCATTTCTAGACGTTCCGGTGCGATCTCCACTTGATGGCCCCACTTGATGGCGGCGTTCCCGCTCTCATCTCATTCCTGTGGACCGCGTGACGGCCGTCCGGCCCGACTCGGATCCCGGTGAAGGAGGGACGCATGACGGGTCGCTGGCGCCGCATCTCCTGGTCCATGGCACTCCTAGCCGGAGCCCTTCTCGCCGGTCCGGAGCTGGTCATCGGGGCAACGTCGCCGGCCTTGGCGGACGAGTTGAACGCGGAAGCGCTGGCCCGCGCCGTCGTGCGGATCAACGCCACCATCCTCCCCGACGCGCAGAGCGCCCAAACCCTCGGGACCGAGCGGGAGGGCACCGGTGTGGTCATCGACGGATCCGGCCTGATCCTCACCATCGGCTACACGGTCGTGGAGGCGGCGCAAATCCAGGTCACCGCCGGCGATGGCCGCGGATATCCAGCCGAATTGGTCGCCTACGACCAGTCGACCGGATTCGGGCTCGTCCGCGCCGGCCTGGACTTCGCCGCGTCCCCCATGCGGATCGGCGATTCGGAGTCGCTGAAGGAAGGCGATGCCGCGCTGATCCTGAGCCGGCACGGTCCGCAGCCGGCCCAGCCGGTGCTGGTCGTGGGCAAGCGGGAGTTCGCCGGCTATTGGGAATATCTGCTGGACGAGGCGATCTTCACCAGCCCGCCCATCGCCGGCTTCAACGGCGCCGCGCTGGTTGACCGCAAGGGCCAGCTGGTCGGCGTCGGTTCGCTGATCGTGCGCGACGCCATGCCCGGGCACGCGGCGGTGGCCGGCAACATGTTCGTGCCGGTGTCCGCGCTGAAGCCGATTCTGTCCGATCTCCTGGCCTACGGGCGCCGGCAGGACCCGCCTCGCCCCTGGCTGGGCGTGACCCTGCGCGAGGAGCAAGGCCGCTTGCTGGTCGAACGGGTCACTCCGCAGAGCCCAGCCGAATCGGCCGGGGTGAAGGCCGGCGACCAGATCGTCGGGGTGGGCGGGCAACGCTTCTCCAGCCTCGCCGACTTCTACCGAAAGCTTTGGGGCCTCGGTCCGGCGGGCGTCGCCGTCCCGCTGGAGGTGATGCGCGGCCCGAAGCTTGAACCCGTCACCGTTCGGTCGGTCGACCGGTATCGGACGCTGAAGCTCAATCCGACGTTCTGACGCAGCCACGGCTGCTCGCCCATCACCGATTGATGCGCTACATCCTTGGCTCGACCAGCCGCAGACCGCGCCAAGGAGACGAGCGCCCATGAGTGATCGGGGAATCGGCAACCACCCGGACATCGACGTCGTTGAGAAGAAGACCGCCTACGACGGCTATCTCCAGATCGACGTCTACCGCCTGCGTCACAAGAAGTTCGACGGAGGCTGGACCGACCTGCTGCCCCCGCGGGAGGTCTGCGTCCGCGGGCAGGCCGTCGGTGTGCTGCTCTACGACCCCGACCGCGACAGCGTCGTGCTGATCGAGCAGTTCCGGGTCGCTGCCGCCGCGGCCGGAGGTCCGGCATGGCTGACCGAGATCGTCGCCGGCCTGCTGGACGAGGGCGAAACGCCCGAAGACGTGGCGCGGCGCGAGGCCCGGGAGGAGGCCGGCTGCACCGTGCAGGAGATCGAGACGATCTGCGACTACTTCCCCAGCCCCGGCGCCTATGACGAGCACGTCACCGTCTTCTGCGGCCGCGTGGACTCGGGCGGCATCGGCGGCATCGGAGGCCTGGAGGAGGAGCACGAGGACATCCGCATCAGCGTCGTGCCCGCGGACGAGTCCATCCGCCTGCTCGACGAAAACCGGCTGAACAACTCGATTGCCATCATCGCGCTGGGCTGGTTCGCCCGCCACCGCGAGCGTCTGCGCGCGCAATGGCGGCGGGTATAAGTCCCGGAATTTACAGCACGACTTTGTTCAATGCTGCATTTCACGAGGTCTGCTTGAATTCCCCGAACGGGGTGCCGATAGTGTTGTGGAGATTTTCATTCGACTCGGGAGAGACTCCGTGGACATCCGCACCGGCTTCATCGGCTCGATCGGCAACACGCCGCTGATTCGGCTGGAAGGCCCATCGAAGGCCACGGGATGCGAGATCCTTGGCAAGGCGGAGTTCCTGAACCCTGGCGGATCGGTGAAGGACCGCGCGGCCCTGGCCATCGTCCGCGACGCCGAACGCCGGGGCCTTCTGCGCCCCGGCGGCACCATCGTGGAAGGCACGGCAGGCAACACCGGCATCGGCCTGGCGCTGGTCGGCAACGCCCTGGGGTACCGCACCGTCATCGTCATGCCGGAAACGCAGAGCCAGGAGAAGAAGGACATGCTGCGCCTGGTCGGCGCCGACCTTCGCCTGGTTCCCGCGGTCCCCTATTCCAACCCCGACAACTACGTCCGCTACTCCGGCCGCCTGGCCGAGGAGTTGGCGAAGACGGAGCCGAACGGCGCCGTCTGGGCCAACCAGTTCGACAACGTCGCCAACCGCGAAGGGCACCGCCTGACCACCGGGCCGGAAATCTGGTTCCAGACGGAAGGCCGGATCGACGCCTTCACCTGCGCGGTGGGCAGCGGCGGCACGCTGGCCGGTGTCGGGCTTGCGCTGAAGGAGCGCGACCCGAACGTCCGCATCGTCCTGGCCGACCCGATGGGCGCCTCGCTCTACAATTTCTACGCCCATGGAGCGCTGAAGGCCGAGGGCAGCTCGATCACCGAAGGAATCGGCCAGGGCCGCATCACCGCGAACCTGGAAGGCGCGCCGGTCGACCAGGCGATCCAGGTCACCGACGAGGAAGCTCTGCCGGTCATCTTCGACCTGATCAAGACGCAGGGCCTCGTGCTCGGCGGCTCGTCAGGCATCAACGTCGCGGCGGCCATCCGCATCGCCCGCGAAATGGGGCCGGGCCACACCATCGTGACGATCCTGTGCGACGGAGGGCAGCGGTACCAATCGAAGCTCTTCAATCCGGCCTTCCTGCGTGAGAAGAATCTCCCCGTGCCCGACTGGCTGGACTCCTGACGCACCCGAGGGCCCCCCGAGGAATCATGCAGCTGATCTTCCGCGAAGACGCCTACGCCAAGTCCTGCTCCGCCGTCGTCGCGTCGGTGGATGAGCGGGGGATTCGCCTGGACCGCACGGTCTTCTACCCCAACGGCGGTGGGCAGCCGGGCGACACCGGCGTGCTGCGCCACGCGGACGGTGCGGTGCGGATCGTCGACACGGTCAAGGGCGACGGGATCGACGACGTGGTCCATGTGCCGGAGCCCGGCGCCGCCCTGCCCGCCCCCGGCACGCCGGTTGAGGCGGAGATCGATTGGGACCGGCGCCACCGCCACATGCGCATGCACACGGCGCTGCACCTCGTCTGCGCCGTGCTGCCCGGCGCGTCGATCACCGGCGCGCAGGTGGGCGCGGAGCGCAGCCGGGTCGACTTCAACCTGCCCACCGGGGCGCTGGACAAGGACGACATCGCCGCAGCGCTGAACGCCCTGATCGCCGCGGACACGCCGGTCGGCTTCCTGTGGATCACCGACGATGAGCTGGACGCCAACCCGGAGCTGATCCGCACGCTGACGGTGAAGCCGCCCCGCGGCTATGGCCGCGTGCGCCTGGTGGACATCGCCGGCGTCGACCGCCAGCCCTGCGGCGGTACGCACGTGGCGCGGCTGGGCGAGATCGGTATGCTCGACGTCCTGAAGATCGAGAACAAGGGCAAGCAGAACCGGCGCGTCGTCGTCGCGCTGAGGGACTGACGAAAGAATCGAGAGGAAGACCGCGCCATGACCGAATCGCTTCCCGGCCCGATCGTGTCCACGGACTGGCTCAGCCGCAACCTGGGCGCCGCCGACCTGCGCATCCTCGACGCGTCCTGGTTCATGCCGGGATCCGATCGCGATCCCCGCGCCGAGTTCGCGAAGACCCACATCCCCGGCGCCGTGTACGTCGACATCGACGAGGTGGCCGAGCCCAACACCCACCCGCTGCCGCACATGGTGCCGGACGAGGCGACCTTCGGCGCCAAGGCCGGGGCGCTGGGCGTCGGGAACGACGACACGGTGGTGGTCTACGACAGCGCTGGCATGGCCACGGCGGCGGCCCGCGTGTGGTGGCTGTTCCGTCTGTTCGGGCACAGCCGCGTCGCCGTCCTGGACGGCGGCTTGCCGAAATGGCTCGGCGAGAGGCGCGAGACGGCATCCGGGCCCGCCGCCCCGGTTCCGAAATCCTTCGTCGCCAAATTGCAGCCCGCGTTGCTCCGCCGTGTGGACGACGTGCTCGCCAACATTGACCGCCGTGACGATCAGGTCGTGGATGCCCGTGCGGCCAACCGATACGAAGGCGCGGTAACGGAGCCCTGGCCGGGCCGCCGCAGCGGCCGCATCCCCGGCAGCCTGAACCTGCCCTTCAACGAGCTGATCGATCCGTCGTCCAAGACGCTGCTTCCCGCCGACGCGATCGCGGAGCGGGCCAAGGCCGCCGGCATCGACCTCGGCCGCCCGGTGGTTGCCTCCTGCGGCAGCGGGGTCACCGCCTGCGTGATCGCGCTCGGCCTCGCGGCGGCGGGCAAGGACGACGTCGCGGTCTATGACGGCTCCTGGGCGGAATGGGGGCTCCGTCCGGACCTGCCGCTGGAAACCGGACCGGCGGCGCGCTGACCATGACCGCGCCGGCAGACTGGCCAGCCGGTTGGACCATCCGCCCGTTCGCCGAGGGCGACCAGGACGCCGTCGTCGCTCTGTGGGACGCTTGCGGCTTGCTGGTTCCCTGGAACGATCCGGCGGCGGACATCGCCCTGGCCCTGTCCAGGCCGAGTTCGACCATCCTGGTGGGCACGGAGGATGACCGGCTCGTGTCCTCTGTCATGGTGGGGCACGACGGGCACCGCGGCTGGTTCTATTACCTGGCGGTCGACCCGGCCTGCCGGGGCCGCGGCTATGGCGCCGCCATGGTCGCGGCGGCGGAGCGCTGGCTGGCGGATGCAGGCATGCCCAAAGCGCAGTTGCTTGTGCGCGAGACGAACCGCAGGGTGATGGCCTTCTACGAGCGGCTGGGCTACGCCGCGTCGCCCGTTACCATGATGCAGAAATGGCTAAAGACACCTTCTCCCTGACGCCGTCGTCCCTGGCCTCCTCGCGGATTCCCGTCGCGGTCCCGCCCGGCTGCCTGTCGGTCATCGTCACCTACCTGGAGATGACCGCTCCGCCGACCCACGCGCCGCTGCCGCGGCCGGCTGGCGACGTGGCGCTGGTGCGGGCGAATCCGCCGACGGCGTCCTTCTACCGCTATCTCTACGACACCGTGGGCGAGCCCTGGCTGTGGCACGAACGCCGGCGCATGCCCATGCCGGACCTCGGCCGCGTCGTCACCGACCCGCGCGTCGAGGTGTGGGTGCTGTACGTGAACGGAGCCCCCGCCGGCTTTGCCGAGATCGACCGGCGGGAGGCCGACACCGACCTCGCCTATTTCGGCCTCATTCCGGATTTCATTGGCCTGAAGCTCGGCCCCTGGCTGCTCGACACGGCGATTCGCCTGGCTTGGCAGGGCAACACGAAGCGCCTGCTGGTCAACACCTGCACCTTCGACCACCCGAAGGCTCTGCCGCTCTACCAGTCCATGGGGTTCGTTCCGGTGCGCCATGTGACGCGCGAGATTCGGGATCCGCGCCTTCAGGGATGGCTGCCGCGCACGGCTGCCCCGCACATCCCGATCATCGAGTAGCGTTCGTCCCATCGGCCGAGTATCGATCGTTCATCCGCGCGGCCCCGCAAGGCGGGCGGCGTGGCGTGCTCTTTTCTTGGATCGCTCCTCATGCTCAAAGGTACCCTGTTCGCCTTCCTGGCCTTTGCGGTCTTCGCCTGGGGCGACGCCGTGGTGAAGGCGATCGGGCATGGGCTCGACCCCTTCGAGGTGACCTTCATCGGCTATCTCCTGCCGTTCCTCCTCTCGCCCGTCTTCATGAGGAAGGGTGACCGGCTCGACCATCTGTTCCGGTGGAAGCGGCCCTGGCTGATGGCGCTGCGGCTGCTGTTCGTGGCCATCTCGACTCCGCTCAGCGTCATGTCCTTCCGCAGCCTGCCCTTTGCGGAGGCCTTCGCGCTGCTGTTCCTGATGCCCAGCCTCGTGACGGTGATGTCCATCCTGGTGCTGAAGGAACCGGTGCGCTGGCGCCGCCGGCTGGCGGTCTGCGCGGCGTTCGTGGGCGTGCTGATCGTGGCGCGCCCGGGGTTCCGCGAATTGCTGCCCGGCCATTTCGCGGCGATCGGCTGCGCCTTCGCCTCGGCCGCGACCGTCATCACCGGCCGGATGATGGGACAGACGGAGCGGCGCTTCACGCTGATCGGGACGGTCTTCCTGTCCACCGCCCTGCTGTCCGGCGTGCTGATGGTGCCGAACTTCACCTGGCCGAC
This sequence comes from Azospirillum rugosum, assembly GCF_017876155.1. GTDB lineage: Bacteria > Pseudomonadota > Alphaproteobacteria > Azospirillales > Azospirillaceae > Azospirillum > Azospirillum rugosum. Next base: position 143,070 of record NZ_JAGINP010000017.1, on the reverse strand, counting down.
GCCCACCCAGTGGGTCCTCGCCCTGTCCTTCGCCGTGACGACCTTCGCCGCCCAGGCCCTGTTCACTCTGGCCGCGACCTACGCTCCGGCGGAGCGGGTCGGCGCCGCGCAGTACAGCCAGATCCTCTGGGCGCTGGCGATCGGGGCGGCCTTCTTCGACGAATGGCCGGACGTCTGGTCGCTGGTCGGCATCACCATCGTGGTGGGCTCGGGCTTGTTCATCTTCGCGCGCGAACAGGCGGTGCACCACACGGCCGAGACAAATCCTGCCCCCGAACCCGGCCCGGTGCCGGTCCCGGTGAGCGGCAAGCCCTGAAGCCCCCTCAGCTGAGGATTTCGCCGAGAGCCGCAACCAGTGCGCGGTTCTCCTCCTCCCGGCCTACGGTGATGCGCAGGCAGTCGATCAGCCCGTAGTCGTGCACCGGCTTCACCAGGATCCCCCGCCGAGCCAGATGATCCAGGACGGCCTGCACGCCGAGCGACGGGTCGGTGGGGATGCGCGCCAGGATGAAGTTGCAGACGCTGGGGTAGACCCGCACGCCCACCTGCTCCAGCTCATGGCTCAGCCAGGGCAGCCACGCGCTGTTGTGGGCGTAGGTCGCCTCCTCATGCTCCGTGTCGAGCACGGCGGCAGCGGCGGCGGCCTGGGCGGCGATGCTGACGTTGAAGGGACCGCGCGCCTGATTGATCGCCTCGATGACCGCGGCCGGACCGTAGGCCCAGCCGACCCGCAGCCCGGCGAGCCCGTGCATTTTGGAGAAGGTGCGGACCATCAGCACGTTGTCGCAGTTCTCCACCACCTCGGTGCCGTCGCTGTAGTTGTCGCGCCGGCAATAATCGGCGTAGGCCGAATCGAGCACCAGAAGCGTGTGTGGCGGCAGGCCGGCGCGCAGGCGCTGCACGGCCTCGGTCGGAATGTAGGTGCCTGTGGGGTTGTTCGGGTTGGCGAGGAAGCAGATCTTCGTCTTCGCGTTCGCCCGGTCGATCATCGCCTCCACGTCCACCACGAGATCGCGCTCCGCCGCGATGACCGGCGTGGCGCCGGCGGCGCGGATGGCCTTCATGAAGCCGCGGTAGCCGTGCTCGTGGCACAGCACCTCGTCGCCCGGCCCGGCAAAGGCCTGTGTGACGAGGTGGATCATCTCGTCGGACCCGGCGGCGCAGGTGATGCGGTGGGGATTGATGTCGTAGCGCTGGCCGATGGCCCGGCGAAGCTGGTCCTGCGCCCAATCCGGGTAGCGGTGGATCTGCCCGGCGGCGTGCCGGTACGCGTGGAGAGCCTTCTGGCCCGGTCCCAGCGGATTCACCGTCAAGGACAGATCGACCCAGGCAGCACCCCCGTCCTGCGGCGGGCGGGCGGGCCGGTAGGGCTTAATCTGCCCAATGCCGGGACGTGGGCTCAGCAGCTCCATGACGCGGTCTCCGTTGTGCAACGCATCGAAAGCACGAACGGGCCGCATTCAACCGGAAAACGGCGCAACCCGCCAGTGCTCAGTGCGGGTTGCGCCGGTTTACCGCGCCGCGATCAGCGGCGTATCGCGATCAATGGTTCAGGATCTGGCTGAGGAACAGCTTGGTGCGGTCGGACTGCGGGCTGTTGAAGAACTCGTTCGGCGTGTTCTGCTCGACGATCTCGCCGCGGTCCATGAAGATGACGCGGTCGGCGACCGACTTGGCGAAGCCCATCTCGTGCGTGACGCAGAGCATGGTCATGCCGTCCTCGGCCAAGCCGATCATGACGTCCAGCACCTCCTTCACCATCTCCGGGTCCAGCGCGGAGGTCGGCTCGTCGAACAGCATGACTTTCGGGTTCATGCAGAGCGACCGGGCGATGGCGACGCGCTGCTGCTGGCCGCCGGAGAGTTGGCCGGGGTACTTGTGCGCCTGCTCGGCGATGCGCACCCGCTTCAGGTACTTCATCGCCAGTTCTTCCGCCTCCGCCTTCGGCTTCTTGCGGACCCAGATCGGCGCCAGGGTGCAGTTCTCCAGCACCGTCAGGTGCGGGAACAGGTTGAAGTGCTGGAACACCATGCCGACTTCGCGGCGGACCAGCTCGATGTTCTTCAGGTTGCCGGTCAGCTCGATGCCGTCGACGATGATGTTGCCCTTCTGGTGCTCCTCCAGCCGGTTCAGGCAACGGATCAGCGTGGACTTGCCGGACCCCGACGGGCCGCAGATGACGATGCGCTCGCCCTTCTGGACCGACAGGTTGATGTTCCGCAGGACGTGGAACTCTCCGTACCACTTGTGCACGTCCTGGCACCGGATGACTTCCCCGCCCGCCGGGAAGGTGCGCTTGGTGCTCACGGCTTCGGCCATGCTCATGTCTAACCCCTTTCCCTTTTTAGCGGCGGTGACCGCGACGCAGATCGCGTTCAAGCTTTTGGCTGTACTTGGACATCGAGAAGCAGAAAACCCAGTAGATGACGCCGATGAACAGGTACGCCTCGCGGTAGAAGCCGCGCCACGCCGGATCGGACAGCGCCGCCTTCGCGGTGCCGAGCAGGTCGTACAGGCCGATGATGATCACCAGCGAGGTGTCCTTGAAGAAGCTGATGAAGGTGTTCACCAGCGGCGGGATGGAGATGGCGAGCGCCTGCGGCAGGATGATCTTGCGCATCCCCTGCCAGTAGTTCAGGCCCAGCGCGTCGGCCGCCTCGTACTGCCCCTTCGGGATCGCCTGCAGGCCGCCGCGGATGGCTTCGGCCATGTAGGCCGCGGCGAACATGATGAAGGCGATCTGCGCGCGCAGCAGCTTGTCGATGTTCACGCCGGTCGGCAGAAACAGCGGGAACATGACCGACGCCATGAACAGCAGGCTGATCAGCGGGACGCCGCGGATCAGCTCGATGTAGGTCACCGACACGACGCGGATCGCCGGCAGCTGCGACCGGCGGCCGAGCGCCAGCAGGATCGACGCCGGGAAGGCGACGGACAGGCCGATCACCGACAGCATCAGCGTCAGCGGCAGGCCGCCCCACAGCGTGTTCTCGACGTAGCTGAGGCCGAACACCCCGCCCCACATCAGGATCGCCACGGCGGCGATGCCGGCGACCCAGGCCAGACCGAGCCACGGCTTCCAGAAGCGGCGGTCGCAGCTGATCAGGACCAGCGCGATGATGATGGCGATGGTCACCAGCGGGCGCCACTGCTGCTCGTACGGGAAGGTGCCGAACAGGATGAAGCGCAGCTTCTCGCTGACGAAGGTCCAGCAGGCGCCGCCGTTCGCCCGGCATTCCTGGGGCGTCGTGCCGATGGCGTTGGCGTGGAAGATCAGCCAATCCAGCAGCGGCGGAATCGCCCGCGCCAGCCCATAGATGATCAGGATCGTGAGGAGCGCGTTGTACCAGCTGTTGAACAGGTTGTTGCGCAGCCACGCGATGGGGCCGACGGTGTTGGCCGGCGGCCGCTCGTCGGGGATGCTTCCGGTGTGGACGTTCTCGGTCATGGCCGTCAGCGCTCCACCAGCGCGATGCGCTTGTTGTACCAGTTCATGAAGATCGAGATGCCGAGGCTGATCGTCAGGTAGGTGCCCATGATCATCGCCACGCCTTCGATCGCCTGGCCGGTCTGGTTCAGCGTCGTGTTGGCGATGGAGACGAGGTCCGGGTAGCCGATGGCGAGCGCCAGCGAGCTGTTCTTGGTCAGGTTCAGGTACTGGCTGGTCAGCGGCGGCACGATCACCCGCAGCGCCTGCGGCAGGACCACGAGGCGCAGCGTACGCCCGCTGTTGAGGCCGAGCGCGCGGGCGGCCTCCGTCTGGCCCCAGTTCACGGCGACGATGCCGCTGCGCACCACCTCGGCGATGAAGGCTGCGGTGTAGACGGTCAGGCCGGTCAGGATCGCGAAGAACTCCGGCGAGATCACGGCACCGCCGCGGAAATTGAATCCCTGCAGCTGCGGGACGTCCAGCGCCGTCGGCGCGCCGCCCGCGATGTAGGCGATCAGCGGGAAGCCGACCACGAGGCCCAGCGTCGTCAGGCCCGTCGGAAACGGCAGGCCGGTCCGCGCCTGGCGCGTCCTCGCCCAGCGGTGCACGAAGATCGCCACGATCACCGCCAGGGCGAGCGCGAATGCCATCTCACCCCAGACGGGGTCGGCGACGGGAACCGGCACGAACAGCCCGCGCTGCGACAGGAACACGCCCGGAATCGGGTTCAGCGCCTGGCGCACCGGCGGCATGCTGTCCGACACGATCGCGTACCAGAAGAACAGCTGCAGCAGCGGCGGGATGTTGCGCACGATCTCGACGTAGGTCGAGGCGATCTTGGCGATCAGCCAGTTGCTCGACAGGCGCGCGACGCCGACCACCGTTCCCAGCACGGTCGCCAGGACGATGCCGATGATCGACACCTTCAGCGTGTTCAGCACCCCGACCAGGAAGGCCCGCCCGTAGGTGTCGCGCGGCGAATAGTCGATGAGGCTCTCGCCGATGCCGAAGGACGCCTCCCGTTCCAGGAAGCCGAAGCCCGTGGCGATGGAGCGCCGCGACAGGTTGTCGAGCGTGTTGTGAATCAGATACCAGCCCACCGCGACGACGATGCCGACCACCAGAACCTGGTAGAAAACGGCACGCACCGTCGGGTCGCTGAGGGAAAACGATGAACCACCCTGCGCGCCGCGCACGGTGTCCCGGGTCTCGCTGGCCACGGTTCTCTCCCCTCACCATCGTGCCGTTGCCCGCAGGCCGCCTCCCAAGGTCAGCCACGGTCACGCGCGACGATACGGACATCTCCCAAACGGAGGGCGACGCAGGCCTTGTTTTTAGCGCCTTTTGCGCCGTCGCATCCGTAATCAAAAGGCGAACCGCCCGCCTCCCTGCAGGCGGGCGGTTCCAGACCAGATCCTTACCGAACCGGCATCGCGTACTGAAGGCCGCCGTTGGTCCACAGCGCGTTCAGGCCGCGCTCCAGCTTCAGCGGGGTCTTCGGACCGACGTTGCGATCGAAGATCTCGCCGTAGTTGCCGACCTTCTTGATCACGTTGTAGGCCCACTTCTCGTCGAGGCCGAGCGCCTTGCCCATGCCCGGCGACACGCCCAGAAGGCGCTGGATCTCCGGGTTCTTGGTGTTCAGGAACTCGTCGACGTTCTTCGAGTTGATGCCCGACTCCTCCGCCTGGATCGACGCGTAGACGACCCACGTGACGATGTCGAGCCACTGGTCGTCACCGTGACGGACCGCCGGGGCCAGCGGCTCCTTGGAAATGATCTCCGGCAGGATGACGTAGTCGTCCGGGACCGGCGCGACACCGGCGCGGGTGCCGGCGAGGCCCGACGCGTCGGTCGTCAGCACGTCGCAGCGGCCGGCGAAGAAGGCGGCGTTCACCTCGTCGTTCGACTCGATGACGACCGGGTTGTAGGACATGTTGTTGGTGCGGAAGTAGTCCGCCAGGTTCAGCTCCGTCGTCGTGCCGGACTGGACGCAGACGGTGGCGCCGTTCAGCTCCTTCGCGCTCTTCACGCCGAGCTTCTTGTTCACCATGAAGCCCTGGCCGTCATAATAGGTGACGGGCGCGAAGTTCAGGCCGACGGAGGTGTCGCGGGTCAGCGTCACCGTCGTGTTGCGCGACAGCAGGTCGACCTCGCCCGACTGGATGGCCGGGAAGCGCTGCTGCGCCGACAGCGGGGTGAACTTCACCTTGGTCGGATCGTTGAAGAGAGCGGTCGCGACCGCTCGGCAGTAATCGACGTCCAGGCCGGTCCAGTTGCCAGCGCTGTCGGGGTTGCCGAAGCCCGGAAGGCCGGCGTTCACGCCGCACTGAACGAAGCCGCGCCCCTTGACGGCATCCAGCGTCGGACCGGCCTGCGCGGTGGTCACGGCGCCGAACACCAGTGCCGCGGCGGCCGCGGCGAAAAGTCCCGATTTCATCGTTAAGCTCCACCCTGTTTATGCGTTTTTACGCTTTCGGTGTTTGCAATGCCGGCCCCCTGCGGGGGTCACGCGCATATCACAAGAGTGCACCAACAGGATCGGATTTGTCCAATCCTCCGTGGGCGGCACAGTAAGTTTAGCCATCCCTTACAGAGGCTTAAGACACCATCCCTGGGTTCGATTCTTCTATGGCCGATGGCTTCCCGGGATGCCAAGATGGTCCAACCATCGCCGTTATTGCGGAAAGACCCATGAAGGACGCACAAAAAGATACGATTCTGAGTCACGCCGGGCGCGACCCGCGTGGGAATCATGGAATCGTCAATCCGCCGGTCTATCACTGCTCGACCGTCCTCTTCCCGACACTGGCGGAACTGGAAGCGAGCGACCGGACGCCGTTCGAAGGTGTCCATTACGGCCGCATGGGCACGCCGACCTCCTACGCCTTCGAAGAGGCGGTGGCCGAACTGGAAGGCGCCTTCAAGTCGGTCAGCGTCGGGTCGGGCCTGAACGCCATCGCCACCGCGCTTCTGGCCTTCACCAAGGCGGGCGACCACGTGCTGATCACCGACAGCGTCTACGGGCCGACCCGGCGCTTCGCCAACGACAGCCTGGCCGCCTACGGCGTCGAGGTGGAGTTCTACGATCCGACCATCGGCGAGGGCATCGCGCGCCTCCTGAAGCCGAACACCAGCGTCGTCTTCCTCGAATCGCCGGGGTCCCTGACCTTCGAGGTGCAGGATGTCCCGGCGATCGCGGCGGCGGCGAAGGCGGTCGGCGCCACCGTCATCATCGACAACACCTGGGCGACGCCGCTGCTGTTCCAGCCGCTGCGCCACGGGGTGGACGTGTCGATCCATTCCGCGACCAAATACATGGTCGGGCACGCCGACGCCATGCTCGGCGTCATCTCCTGCGCCGACGAGGCGCATTGGCTGGCCGTGAAGAAGGCGGCGACGCGCACCGGCGCCTGCGCCGGTCCTGACGACCTCTTCCTCGGCCTGCGCGGCCTGCGGACGCTGTCCGTGCGGCTGAAGCAGCACGAGGCGAACGCGCTGGCGCTGGCGAAATGGCTGTCCGACCGGCCGGAGGTGACCCGCGTCCTGCACCCCGCCTATCCCGACTGCCCGGGCCACGCGCTGTGGAAGCGCGACATCGGCGGGTCGTCCGGCCTGTTCTCCGTCGTCATGAAGCCCGTGCCGAAGGTGGCGCTGGCTGCGATGCTCGACCATATGGAGCTGTTCGGCATGGGCTACAGCTGGGGCGGCTTCGAAAGCCTGATCCTGCCGGTCCGTCCGGGCGCCATCCGAACCGCGACGCGCTGGGACGATCCGGGCATCGTCCTGCGCCTGCACGCCGGGCTGGAAGCGGCCGACGACCTGATCCGGGATCTCGACGCCGCCTTCGTCCGTCTGAACGCCGCTCTGTAAGGGCCCTGCCAGGGCCGATGAACGAGGAACTCTCCATGACGGACGCCCCCATGAGGGACGCCAAAGCGTTCGACGACGTGATCGCCGCCATCGCCTTCAACGCCGACGGGCTGGTGCCCGCCATCGCGCAGGCCGAGGGAACGGGCGAGGTGCTGATGATGGCGTGGATGAACCGCGACGCGGTGCTGGAAACGCTGGAGACCGGCCGGGTCTGCTATTGGTCGCGCTCGCGCGGCGGGCTGTGGCGGAAGGGCGAGACGTCCGGCCAGGTGCAGCGCCTGAAGGATTTCCGGATCGACTGCGACGGCGACACGCTTCTGCTGATCGTAGAACAGGACGGCGTCGCCTGCCACACCGGCCGGCGGAGCTGCTTCTTCCGCTCCGTGCGCGGCGAGGCGCTGGAAACCAACCAGGAGGTCCAGACCGATCCGTCGGTCCTCTACGGCCACGGCCACAAGCATTGAACGGATTTCGCTGCAATGCCGAAGAACCTTTGATCTATGTCAAGGTTCCAGGCCGGGTGGCTGGGGTACAATCCTCTTGTCTCTAACCCTCCCTGTATTCGCCTATGCCGGAGGTTCCCATGGAACCTCCGGCTATTTTTTGTGTGCGAACGGACCTCGCCGCGCAGCGAAATTTCAAAACAGCATGCGTTTTGATATAGATCAACGAACCGGATATGCCGATCGGCTAGATAAGGGTTGTCTCTAACCCTCCCTGTATTCACTTAACCGGAGATTCCCTGGAATCTCCGGTTTTTTCTTGTCCGCGTCGGGATTGACTGATGCGGTGCGCTTTCGGGACTTTTGTTGATTTGGATCAAGGCTGAGGGGCTGGTGAAAGGCCTAAACCACTCAGGTCTCTAACCCTCCTTTCTTTATTCTTGGAGGCTTCGGCAACGAAGCCTCCAATTTTTTTTGCCATATCAGGGGCGGTGGCGGCTGCGCGACCAGCGCAACACGACACCGAGGAGGGACAGAGGCACGACGATCACCGCGCCGATCAGGATGTAGGGCACGGCCCAGCGGAAGGCGTCCAGAAGCGAGGCGAGCGCATCGCGCGCCAGCGTGGCAATGTCCCGGATCGTCGCCCAGGTGTTGGTCAGGATGTTCGCCGGCGTGATGTCCAGGAAGGACAGCACGAGGCCGACCACGAAGCAGAGCAGCAACGTTCTGACGATCCAACCAAACAAGACACTGTTCCTCCAACCAAGCGCGCCGCCTCTTCCCGACGCAGGGTGGGTCCCCGCTGGTTAAACGCGGGTGCCCGGCGGCTGTTCCGGGTTCGATCCACCGGAAGCTCGGCGGGTGCTTGGACATCATCCGCGTTCCCCGAAGGGAGGCACACGCACCGGCACTCCTCAAAAGTTGTTTGTCATCATCCCTTTCGGCTTATCCCCAGAATCTGTGGATAACTTTGTGGACGAGCGTGAAAGTATGATGCCCACGCCGGGAGTTGACCCTTCTGCCACCAATTTGGGCAACGCAGCATCCGCTCAATCGGGCCGGAATACCGCCGGTTTTGTCAATGTACCGGTCACGGACAGGGTGTCGCGCGGCAATAACGCCCACTCCGCGTCGTATGGGGATAACTGTGTTACCAAATGCGGAATCGCGAACGCGCCCAAGGGCGGCTGCCCGTGCGCGCAGGAATTTTTAAATGTGAGTTTTTCAACCGGCACGCGCCGGATTCCGGGATGGCGACCCCAGCAGGGCTCGAACCTGCGACCTATCGCTTAGAAGGCGAGTTTCGCGCATCACTAAGGCATTGAAACTACTTTCCCTTTTTCCTCCACCACCTCAGCGGTGTTGCATTCTGTTGCATCCCCCATCACGGAGCGTTCGGCCGCTTCGATGTGGGTGCGGTCGTGCCGCCGCGCTTGGAAGAGGTGATAGTAGGTCTTCAGCGTGAACTCAACGCTTTCGTGGCCGGCCCATTCGGACACCTGCTTCACGTCGGCGCCCTGGTCGATCCAGAGCGATACGGCGAAGTGCCGGAACTCATGAGGGGTATAGCGCGCCCGGCCGGTATGATCGGTCATCCCGGCGACGATCTGCAACGGCTTCAGGCCGCGGTTGACGATGTTGGAGTAGGTCAGCACCGTACCCGCCTCCGAAGGGAAGGCAAGCCCGTCATGCCCCTTGGTGGCCACCTTCCACGCGCTGAGGGTGTTGCGCAGATACGGGCCGATGGGAATCGACCGGACGGCGCCCGCGGTCTTCACCTCGCCTTCGACGTTGAACCGGTCGGCGGCCCTGGTGACGTGGATCCGATCTTCCTCCACCTCGGGCCAGCGCAAGCCGCGGGCCTCGCCGATTCGAAGGCCGGCGAATGCCCACGCGATGATCAGAGGGCGCAGCCAGGGCTGGGGGGTGAACAGCTCTACCTCGGCCGTCGGATCGGCCTGGTACTTCGCCTTTGCCTCGGCGAGTCGCTTCCGGGGCGTGTCCTTCGCGTCGAACTCGTGCAACTCCGCCATGGCCCAACCATCAGCCATCCGCCGGCGCACGATGATCCAGGCCCGATCGGTCCGCCCGGCCTGCTCGATCAGGGTGCGCACCTCCGCCCGCTCGGGCACGGAGACACGGGCACGGGCCTGCTCCCGGATGATTGCGCGACGGGTCCGGCGCCGCGGGCGGAGCGAGCGGACGGGGTTGGAGCCGACAAGGTGCTGGCGCAACGCCTCATCGAACAGCGCGCCCAGCACGTTCCGCGCCCGGCGCACGGTGTCGCTCGTGCGGCCCTGGGCCTTGAGCTGGTCGAGGTAGGATTGCACGTCCGCCGGCCGCACCTTGGTCAGCAGCCGGGCGCCAAGAAATGGCGCGACGTGGTTCCGGTAATAGGACTCGTGATTCTCGATGGTCGATCGGGCCGCGCCGTCCGCCTTCAGGGCCGTGATCAGCAGCTCTTTCGCGCGGGCCACCGTGACCGACGCCGAGTCGGCAACATGGGTGCCGGCCTTCTTCTCGCCGTGCACCTGGGCCTCGTAATCCTTGGCATCCTTCTTCAGCGCGAACTGCTTCGACCGACGGCGGCCCTCCCCGTCCCGGTAATCCACCTGCCAACGGATTTCCCCGCTGGGCAGCACGCGCTTGCGAACGCTCATGCCTTGTGCCTCCTCTTGGTGCTCCGTGCAGTATCCCCCATTGCACGGAGTTTCGGCAACAGTTACCATTACCACCTCTGAAAAGGGGGTGGTTTTGGTGTTTAGTTCGGAAACGTCAGGAAGTATGGCGAAGCTAAGCACCCTCGTTCCGGCGCTGGCGGAAGTGCTCGGGCTACCCGAGCCGTCCGTCGCCCTGCCCGCCCGTCGGCTGCGCGAAGCCCGGGTGATCTCGACCGGCGGGCGCGGCCCTGGCGGTGCCGACATGACCGCGTCGGACTGCGCTGCCCTGCTGGTTGCCGTGCTGGCCTCCGAGTCGGCCAGCGCTGCGCCGGCCGTCGTTCAGGAGTGGCGACGGCTGCAAAGCCGCTTCGGTGAAGGACGTAGCCGAATGGATGCCGGGATGGCTGCTGTTCTGGACCCGTCAGCCGGGTTCCTGGATCAGCTCTCCAGCATCATCGACCTGGGGCGCTCTGGTGTAATTGAACGCATGTTCTCGCACATGATGGCGCCACAGATTGTTGTTCACCTCGGGATGCCAGTACGCAGCGCCTTCATCTCCATACATTCCGGAAATGAAGATGGCGAACTCTCCGTTGTGTTCATGTGCGAATACGGAGTGATGCCCGATGAACCAGACGATGAACAAAGCGGTGATTTAACGGTCAGTAAAGTCATTACGGACAAGACGCTCCTGCGGCTTGGTCTCCTACTTCGAACATAACGACTTCTGCAATGGGGGATGCCATGAGTAAGACGGACGCGGGAAATTCCGCGAGTGCGCTTGAAATCTGCATGGGGCTGGCCCGGGCAACCGTTCAGGGTCCGATCGCACCCGGCGGAGCGCCGCTCGCCACGATCCTGGGGCCGCACTTCGCCGAAACGGTGATTCGCGAACTCGGGGAAAAGCTGGCGAACGTGATGCCGGCCGCAGTCGTGGATACCATCGGACGCGACGTGCTGCGGGGCGGTGAGGAGATCTCGAACTTCCTCTACGGCACCCCGGAAAGCGCGACCCTGGTCTATCAGCTCGCCCGCGAGGGCCGCATTCCGGTGTTCAAGATCGGCCGCGCCACCTGCGCCCGAAAGTCCACGCTCCTGCGCTGGATCGAGGATCAGGAGCAGCGCAAGGTCGGCTGAGCGCCGGCCGCATAGGATGAAGGCCCCGCCCTGGTCGCGGGGCCTTCCTGCTTTCTGGCCTACCGCCGGCCCCCTGCCCGCTCCTCCGGTAGACCCAGCTCCATCGCGGCGTTCCCTTCGGCCTTGTCGAACAGCCACCGGAGGAAGAACAGGTTCTGGAAGGGCAACAGCCGTCGGGCCTTGGACACGTCGCCCCGGCTCCATTCCCCGGTGACGGTCGCCCCGGTCACGGCGCCGATGTCCCCCACCAAGCCGGCGGTCGGGCCAAGCAACGCCTCCAGCGGGTTCTGCCCGGCGTAGCGCCCCACCTCGCCCCCGCCGGTCAGCACCTCGGGGCTGGTGAGGCCGCGGGTGAACTTGCCGGTGAGGTTCGCAGCGTCGAACAGCCATCCCAACGCGCCCGACTTGTCCAGGCCCTTCACGATCCAATAGCCGGGGTCGTCCTTCGGCTCCCGGCCGGCCAGAGTGTCGACGCAGAGCTGCGCCACCATGCCCAAGCCGACGGCCAGCATCAGCCCGTTCAGGATCGCCGCGTCGCGCCGCTGTAGGCCGGCGATCGCGATCTGCTGCGTGGTGGCGAAGCTGAAGCTCTTGAACTGGCCCACCAGCTTCCCGACGGGGGAGGACATCCACAGCGGCTTGATGCCGGCGGATGGCGTGTTGATGGTCCGGTCCACCTCGCGCACGATCGCGGCGCGGAACGTCTCCAGCGCCTGGCGGTCGGTCCACCGGTCGGTGTGGGCGATGTGCACGCCGTCCTGGCTCTCGCCATGCTGGGCGAACTGCTGGGCGATGCGCTGCGCAAGCTCGTGGTCGATCCCGGCGGCGGCAAGGCGGGTGATCCGGTCCCGCCCCAGCTTGCCGGCCGCCAGCGCCTGGGCGTCGCGGATCAGGTTGGTGGCGGTGATCACGCCGCTGAACTGCTTCAGTGCGGCGTTCCAGGGGGCCATGATGGCGATTGCCCCGAAGTGATTCGCCGTGGCGCTCAAGCCCCGCTCGAACCGGGTGCGCCGGCCGAACTCGTCGCCGATGTCGGCAAGGCTCATGGCGCGGGAATGCAGCACCATGTCGAGCGCGGTCCCGGCAGCCTTCACCTCCTCGGCGCTGGCGCGGAAGGCCGCGAAGTTCCGGACGAGCGGGGCCAAGCCGTCCCCGAACACGCGGGTGATGCCGTGCACGGCAACGGGCCGGGACAGGTCGCCAATGCTGGAAACGGTCATCTGCCCGAGCAGGCGGACATAGTTGAAATTGGCGATGACCGGCACGGCGCGGTGGAAGATGGAGTCGGGGTCGGCCGGCGCGCGATAGGTGCCGCGCACCCGGTCGCGCATGGCCTCCAGGTCGCGGACGTCGGCGCGGCGCTGGGCGTCGAGGCGGCGGAGCTGCCGCGAGTCCGTCGTGGCGCGCATCTTCTGCACGTAGTCGTCACCCACCTTCGCGATCTGGTCCGCAAGGTCGGCGCGGCCGAAGGTGCGGGCCAGTTCCACGTCCGGCGCCATCGTGTGGCGGTAATGCTTCGCCACGGCCTCCACGTCCGACTCAAGCCACCGCTCGATCAGCTCGTCGGGGATGTTGAAGGTCCGTTCCTTCAGCGGGCCGCGGGCCAGCGGCACCACGTCGTAGGGGATTCGGCCGGCCGGCGCGCCAAGGATCCGGTCGGTGATCTGCTGGGCGATGTCCTCCAGCTCCACGTCCTCGGCGCGGGCAAAGTCCACCGCCTCTTTCACCTTCGCCTCGGCCTTGGCAAGCCCGGCCTCGGTGTCGCGAAGGGCCTCCTTCCGGTTCGCCAGCCACATTTCCATCTCGTCACGCTTGGTCCGGGCCTCCGCCACCCGGGCGCGGATGTCCTCCAGGCGCTTTCCGGCGGCGGCGGTGCGGGCCTCCGCGACCTTCACCCGGTCGGTGGCCAGCGCCGCGTCGATCTCCAGCCGGCGGGCCTCCGCCTCGCTGATCGGCCCTTCGCGCTCCAGGGCGACGCGGGCCTCAAGCTCGGCGTCGGTCATCTTCGCAAGGTCGAGGCCTTCGCGGTCGAGGTCTTCCCGGAATCGGTCGATCTCCTGCTGCTGCATCAGGTAATCGAGGTCGTCCTCCCGGTAGACCTTGCCCCGGCCGGACACGTCGGAATGCAGGGCGTCCAGCAGCTCCTGAATGTCGGGCCGCTCGTCGCGGGCGCCGATGTAGCCTTCCTCCCACGCGGCGCGGGCGGCCTCGTCCAGGGGCATGCCGTTCTTGTTGATCAGGCCGGGCCGGGTCTTGTGGTCGATGCCCAGCGCGCGCAACTCGCCGCCCTGATTCTGCACGCCGCCCTTCTTCGCCAACCATGCCGAGAGGGAGAGGGGCGGCTTGCCGGCGGGGCGGCCCCGGCGCACGTCCTTCATGAACTCGCCGAACTGCGGTGTTCCGGCGCTGGTCCGCTTCGCGTCGTTGATGGCGCGGCGGTGCTCGTTGACGGCGGCGCGCCGATCAGCGCGAAGGCGGTTCAGCTCGGTCTGTGCCTTGGTCAGCGCGGCGGACGTCTCCGCCACCTGGGCGCGCTCCCGCTCGGCCTGCGGGGTCAGCGCCTCCACCTTCGCGCGGTGCTCCTCCAGCCGGTCGGCGGCGCCGTCGCGCTGGCCGGTCAACCAGTCGGTGACGGTGCGCACGAATTGCGGCCGCTCGGCCTTGATGCGCTCATGGCTGTAGACGCGGGTGAGATAGGAGACGGCGGTTTCCGGCTTCACGTCCTCGGGCAGAAGCCCGGTTTCGATGGCGCGTTCCTTCAGCGGGTCGAACAGCTTGGAGCGGAAGGCGCGCGCGGCCTCCGCCACCTCGGGCACCTGGTGCTCGTCGCCCCGGCGCATGGCCTTGCCCACCTCGCGCTTGAACTGGTCGAAGGTCAGTCGGTCGGCGCGGCGGGCTCCGCCGAACAGGTCGCCGGCCTTCACCGCTTTCATGGAAGCGTCGGGCCGCCCCGTCCGGTACTTCAGGAAGGCGGCTTCCATGCCCTCGATCGCGGACGCCAGCGGCGCGTCCCACATCTTCACGCGCGTCTCGACGGCGACGGGGGACGCCACGCCAAGGGCGTTCTTCTCGTACGTGTACGGCGTCTCGATCAGCTCCTGCGCGACGCGACGCGTCTCGATGCTGGGGGAGGTCGCGAGGCGGAGCATGGGCGCGGTCTGCGCGATTCCCTTTTCCAGGCCAAGGGCGGAAACAAGCCGCTCCTCCGCCACCGACGCGCGGGCCTGGGCGGCGCCGACGGATGACACACCATCGCGCGGGCCGGCGCTGGCCGGGTCGATCCGGCCCCCGGTGTCGCGGGCCAAGTCCTCGGCGGTCAGCTTGATCTGGCCGGGCAGCATGGGGTCGATGGGTTCGGCCCCGGGCGATATCGGATTTCCGATATCGGGTTGCCCTCGCTCGCCCGCTGGGGTGAGGTCGCGCGCGGCCTGGGCCTCCAGGTCGTGCCACGATCCATGCACGGCCCCGACGGCACCGCCAAGGATGCCGCTGAGAAGCGCCGACACGCCGACGGATGCGGGAGTCGCGTCTGGATTGATGACCAGCTCGGACGCTCCGCCCACGGCGGCGCCGGCTACCGCCCCGCGGGCCGCGTTGACGGCGCGGCTACCCGCCCCCATGGCTCCGCCAACGGCGCCGCCGAACGCCACGGCGGTTCCGACGTTCCGAAGCGATTCCTCGGGGGAGCGGGTTTCCTGCAGATCCTGCAACGCCGCTTCCTGGGCCGCTGCCCCGGCGCCGGCGCCAAGCGCCCCGGTGACGATCCGGGCGGGCACGGCGGCCCCGCGGACGGCGTTGGCGGTCACGCCAAGGGGCAACAGGTTCACCGGGTCCACGAAGCCGGCAACGAGCCCGGCCGCGAGGCCGGCGGTCCCCGATGCCGCGAGGGTCCGGCGGTCGTCCAGTTCCTGGTCGATCTGCCGCTTGATGCGCAGCACGTCGGCCGGGCCCTCGGCGTCGATGAACGAGCGGGCATAGGGCCGGTACCGGTCGCCCAGCTCGGCGAACGGGTCGAAGTCGGGGTTCGGCTCCGACGGCAGGGACCATTCCCGCGACAGGGCGGCGCCGACGGTGTTCCCCTGGCGGAAGGCGGCGGGAACCGTCTCGGTGAGGAAGGCCGGCGCCGGCTCCTGCTGGTGCTCCGGAAGGCGGGGCGGAAGGAGGCTCGCGTCCCGCTCGGCCTCGGTCGTGGTGATGAACGGCATGAAGCAGCTCCGGATCAGCGGGGGTTGAACAGGCCGGCGGTGCTGTTGGCCGGCACCTCGGACTTCAGGTCGCGGAAGTCGCGAAGGACGCGGGCGCGGTCCACGGTCTGCGCGATGCCCCGGCGTTCCTCGTCGGCCGCGGGGGAGCTGTTCCAGTCGGGCCGCCAGCGCATGGGCTTCCCGTCGGGTCCGAGCAAGGGCTTGCCATCCTTGCCGCGAACCGGCCCCCACACGCCGTTGTCGTCCTGCTCCAGCACCTGATAGGAGGGCCGGTCTTCGTGTCCGCTGGTCCGGTCGGCATGCAGCTGAACGCGGCCCTTCAGGTTTGCGATGGGCGCCGCGGTCCCGGCCTGCTCCAGGTCGTGGTACAGCTGACCTTCGATCCATGACGAGTCCCGGCCGTTGGCGTACATCGCCTCCGGGGCATAGCGGGCGAAGCGCTTCCCGCCGATCTTCGTTTCAGCCCAGACTTTCGACAGGTCGTTCCACGCGACCTTGCGGGCAACGTCGATGTCCCCGGTGGCAAGGAACCGGTCCTTCACCAGATCCTCGAACTCGCCAGCCAGCGCGTCGGGGACGGCGGTGTTGGTGCCAAACCAGTCCCGGCCCTGCTTCTTCAGCCACGACCGATTCCCTTCGGTGATCTTCTTGTCGCCGAACATCGCTTCCCGCCGCACCCGCTCAGCCGGGTCCTGGCGCATGGCGGCGTCGACGCGCTGCACGGCGATATCGGCCGGCACGCCCGCGTTGATCTGGTCGTTGAGCATGTGGGCAACGGTGTAATCGTCGGTGCCGAGGTCGCGCGCGGCCTGCGGAGCGGTGGCCTCGATGCTGCTGACGAACCGGGCGGCCTCGATCTTGTCGGCTGGCAATCCATTCCGGAGCTTGCCGCGGATGTCGCCTGCCACGTCGCTGGGCAGGAACCCGTATTTCTGGACGGCCGTCAGCGTCACGGCCTGGCGCTCGGCGGGAGGGGCGCTGCGCTGGTCGAGCCCGGCCTTGATCGCCCCGAAATGCAGGTCAACGGCGTCCCGGTCATCCTTGTTGCGGGGGTCCAGGTAGGGGACGTGCACCGCGATGGTTGCCGGGGTGGGGTCGAGCGGTTTCACGCCCATCTTCTCGGCGGCCCATGCGTGCAACTCGCCTGCGGTCCAATCGGCGAACGCCTTGCCGCCCCGCTTCATGCCGCCGTTGGCCTTGATCACGTCGGCGGACAGGACGTCGCGGACGGGGGTGTTCGGGTCCGCCTGAAGGATCGCCAGCGCCCCGGCCGGGCCGGCGAAGTGCGCAAGGTACTTCTCGCCGTCGCCAACCCGATCAACGCCGTTGGCCTTCAGGAAGGC
The DNA here is from genome assembly GCF_017876155.1 of Azospirillum rugosum. Classification (GTDB taxonomy): domain Bacteria; phylum Pseudomonadota; class Alphaproteobacteria; order Azospirillales; family Azospirillaceae; genus Azospirillum; species Azospirillum rugosum. Next base: position 125,976 of record NZ_JAGINP010000017.1, on the reverse strand, counting down.
GGCGTTTTCATTGCCGTAGGCGTCGACCATGCGGGCGTGCAGCGCGCGCCGTTCCTGCGGGGTGCCGCTGTCGCGCAAGGCCAGTACCTGCTCATCCGTCTTGCCGGCGGCGAGCTGGGGCGCGTGCTTGCGCATCACCTCCAGCCACGTCCCGTCGGTGAACTGCCCTGGGCCGGTGGCGCTGCTGGCCGGGTTCTTGTCGCGTCCGGCCGGGGACCATTCGGCCCCGATGGTGCGGTCTGCGAAGGAAGGCGCCGGCGCCGCGACCGTCTGTCCGGCTCGGTCCACACGCTGAAGGGCGAGCTGCTGGCGCGCGGCCTCCTCCGTCACCTTGTCGAGGGCCAGCGTCAGGCGCGTGTAGTCGTGCGGCTGAAGCCACCCGGCGCCGTTCTGATAGGCGTCCTCCACCTCCACACGCCCCAGCGCCCCGCGGCTGGCCCGAATGGTGAGGTCGGCATTTCTCCGGGCGTAGGTCTCGGCGTCCTGGCGGGCGGCCTCGGCGGTCTTCTGGGCGCGCGTGCGCTCCAGGTCGCCGATCATGGTGTCACTCCGGTTCTGTAGCCGGATGCGCTCCTCTGCGGAAAGGGCGAGGGTCGGGTTGCTGACGATCTCCTGATGAACCATCGCCCGCGCGAAGTCGGGGCCGCCGGCCTCATACGCCTTCGCGACGCTGAACAGGGTCAGCTCGGAACGTCCACGGCTCTCGGTGTGGTGGCGCATCAGCTGCGCCTCGTCGGGAGTGACGAACCCAAGGCCGGTCGCCGACTGCAAAATCTGGTCGTACTCGCCAAGGGCTCCGGCCATGGCGTCAACGTTGCCACCCATGGCGTGCGCCGCGATCTGGTCGCTCGCCAAGGCAAGACGGGCCTTCATGGACGTGTTGGCGTCGCTCTGCTGACGGTTCAGGTGCTCGACGGAGAGCCGACGGAAAACCGTCTGCCCGTCCCTGGAAAGCTTCGTGTCGAGGTGCGATGCGAAAAAGGCCGGCGATCCCTTGATCACGCCTTTCTTGTAGCCGTCCCATTCGCTGGAAAAGCCCTGCGGATCATTGCGGTGCTTCAGTTCCAGCTCGGTCAGCTTCTGGCCGGCTTCGAGTTCCATGTCGGCCAGCTTCCCGGCCACGATCTGCCTCCCTACTTGGGTGGCCGTGTCGGTGATCTGGTCGCCAACGCGGGCTACGGTCGCCCACAGGTCCATCGTCATGTTCACACCCTTCCGCGCATGCTTGCGGGCTTGCTCAGGGCGACTTCTTCCCACCGGCGAGAAGCGCCCCAGTGTTGCCGCCTGCCTCGGGCTACTGTATCACAACGCACAACGGTTGTTGCTTCGTGAGGCTTTTTGTTTCACGCACGCCAACAAACAGCGCAAGTGGGGGCGGTATGGCGGTGTCACCCCTGTACATCGAGTTGATGCAGGCTTTCGACGCGCGGCGGCGCGGCTTGGGCTGGTCCATGGCGAAGATGGACGACATGAGCGGGCTGCAAGACGGCTATTTCGCGAAATGCCTGCATGCCGGCAGGCCTTCCGGCCGCCGGGCCGGCTGGGAAATGCTCGGCCTGATGTTCACCGCGCTCTGGCGGGACGGGGCGCGCCTGGCGGTGTTGCCGGCGAACAGGCCGCCGGCGGCGGAGCGGGAAGCCCGCGCGATCGATCCGGTGCGGCCTGGGGCAGTCGCCAAGTGTGTCTATGCGGCGCTGCTGGAACAGATTGACGCGCGGCGGCGGGCGCTGGGCCTGACGGCGACTGATGTTGACCAGCGTTCCGGGGTTCGCCCTCTGGGCACCCTATGGCGGGCGCTTCTGCCGGAGGGCGATTCCCGGCGCGAGGTCGTTGAATGGGACGTGATGGATCTGTGGCGGCAAGCCCTCTGGCCGGCGGGCGTGCGGGTGGCGGTGTTCTCCGACGTTCCCACGACCCGGCGCGCGTCGAACGACAACGGCGAGCAGCTCGCGCTTGATCTGGAGGTCGCCGGGCCGCACGCTACGTTGACGATCTGGCGCGGTCGGCGGCGAAAGCCTCGGAAGTACACGCCGGGCGGTTGTGATCGGCGGCGGGCGGCGTGACGTTGCGGCGTCGTCACGATCATCGTTACGTTCACTCTGTGACAGCGCTGTGACAGCGCTGTGGCAGACGTTACGTCAGCGCTGCGAAAGCGTCCGGTTTTTCTGTGGCTTTGGCACGCGTAAACCCGCCCCTTTCCCTATGTCGTTGATCCGCCATAGGATGCCCCCCAAATCGCGGCGGAGTTCCGACGGCCTTTGCGGCGGAAACGGGCCGCCTTCCAGCGGAATTCCGGCGGAACTGGCCGGGGCTGAGCTGGGCCGCAGTTTCGCCAGCGCCTGGCTCATGGCTAAGCTGTGGCTGGGCTACCACTCGTCAGGATCAGGGCGTCGAGGCCGGATTCGTTGACCGTCGTCATTTCCTGATCGCCGCCAAGGGTATCGCTAGTAGCTATACCCTTTTCGTCATCGTCCAAGTTGCCGGGCGCGGATGGAGCGAGCCATTACAAGCCCGCTGGATGCGTTCTGCCGCTCTACAGCCATATGGGTAGCGGATACCTCGCCAGAACGCACCACGGGCCACGGGGCGGGCTGCGGCGGGGGTGTCTGGTGGCGGGGTTGGGTGTTGTGGAACGCTACGCGCGCGCGAAGGTCGATGCGGGTTCCTGGTGCTGGTCCTGCTGGTGGTCGATCTGGCCGGGGCCGAGTTCCCGACACAGTACGCGCGCGTGTGCGAGGGGAAATCGCTGTGGGTTCAGGGGGTTGGGGTTGGTGGTGTGGAGTTAGTGAACGAGTACGCGCGCGCACGCGAGGGAAACGGGGCTATTTGGGTCGCCGCTGGTGCTGGCCGGGTTCCTGCCTCGCGAACCAGTACGCGCGTGCGCGTGACCTCTGAACACCATGAAAAGGGGTACGGTGAAACCGTAACCCCTGAACCGCTACGTGCGCGCGCCCCCTGGCCGGACCTGGATCGGTCGATTCCGTGCACGGACGAGCGGGAAAGGCGTCGAGAACCGGCGCGGATCGCGACAAGACATCAAGGGGTTGATCACGCCCGCGATCTGCTGGCCGGCCTGCGCAACCCGCTGAAGGGGAACGGGAAGCGCCTGGGCGTGGGCTGGAGGAATGTCGCGTTCCGGGTCAAGGGCGGGCCTTCCTGCTGGTCTTCGCCTGGGAGCGGTTCTCGTTGGCCGCTTCGGCGCGGCGGCGGTGCATCTCGGTCGTGTAGGCCTTGCGCAAGGCATTTATCAGATCAGGGAGCGCGTCGACCGCGACGGCAACGCCGCGTCTGGTCGGCACGCGGCCCAGGGCTGACCGGTCGCTCGGCGGGTCGCTGAAAATCCGCACGTCGGCGAAGCGGTGCCCCTTGTAGGTCCCGATGCGCACGCGGATTTCCTGGCGCCGGTTCTTGGGCAGGGTGGCAATCAAGGTCGGGTCGGACACGCGGGCTCCTCCAGGATCAGGCGAACAGGTCGAGCTGCACGGCGCGCTTGCCGCGTTTCCGGCGCTGACGCGGCGGCTTCGGGCGCGGCGCCCGCATGGTGAAGAAGCCGATGATCAGCGCACCCTTGCGGCGGCGCTGACCAGACTGCTGCTGGGCCTCGACGTCCGGCGCAATGCCGGCGGCGTTCGTGTTGGAGTTCATGCTGTTCACCCCGCCTTCAGAAGATCGCGCAGCGCCTGCGCCGTCGGTTCGGCCAAACTGCGCCGCCCGGATTTAAAGTTCGCAAGTTGGGGCCGGCTTAGTCCTATGCGGTCAGCAATCCGTTGCAACTCGCCCGGCGGCGCATGCTCCACGTGATCCCGCAGCTCGCCGCGAAGCCCGTCAAGCCAGCGCTCAAGGTCGAGCTGCCGGTCGTCGTTCGCCGGGGCAGGGACGGAAACAGCCGGCATGCCACGGCCTTCCGCTCCATCACCACATGGTAGATTATAAGTGTCCCGCTGGTGGGACTGTGAAGACCCTGAAACAGCGGATGACGGTCCCGCTGGCGGGACTGAAACAGGCAATGTTGTTGCGGAACCTTGTTTCATGTCCCGCTGGTGGGACTGTGGGTCCCGCTGGTGGGACTGTGTTTTGTTTCCGGTTGGGTTTGAAACAGCGGTGCGCTGTGCCGGCTGCCACCGCATGAAGTCCTTCGACGGTGTTGCATCGCCGAACCGCTCAGCGGTCAGTTCCCAGGTACTGGCCTCTTTGGTCTTCAGCGTGAACGTCGACGCCTTCCGCTGCTTCAGAAAGCCCAACTCCACCAACTCTCCAAAGGCACGACTCGCAGACGAACGGGAAATGCCGATCCCCTCGGCCTCTCGCACGGCATAGGCGATTTCTCCATTATTGGCTCCGTTGTGCCGCTGCCAGACGTCGATGAGCAACGCTTTCGCATTCGGGCTCAAGGCTCGCCATGCTGGACACTTCAGCATGTAGTGCGGCAACGCGATGAACCGGACGGTTTCGTTCCGGCCGGTTGCGTTGGATCGTGAGCGGCGGGGCTTCTTGAGCATCGGCGCTCCGAATCAAGCCGGGGTGTTCTGGTTGGCGGCTTGGGTACCGAACGCGGGCGCTCGCTGCACCCGTCCCTTTTCGGCCTGCCGCACATTCCAGGCCTCAGCGTCGGCACGGCGGATCAGAAGGCGCCCGCCGTCGCGGAAGAACGGCGGCGGATCGTCGCCCGCCAGCCGGCGACTTAGGGTTCGGTCGCTGTAGGCGTAGAGCTTGCAGAACTCCGCCTTCGTAATATTGCCGATAAGATCCCCGGCGGGTGAGCTTGCCATAGGTTGCACCGTCCCCAGAACGAACACGATAGGAGCCTACCACGTTCGAGCGGGGTTCGCCATTCCTCGCCAAGCATCGCCACCGCACGCCAGAAAAAGATGGGCAGCGAATCCACCCCTTACTCTGCCGCGCGCTCCAGCGCGGTCTTCACCGCCATGTGCGAGACTTTCAGCCCGTGGCGTTCCTCCACCTGGGCGGCGATGGCACGGAAAGACAGGCCTGCCGCTCGCAGCTCGCGCATGGTGGCAAGGGCGACCTGCTGCTCCGGGATCGGGAAGAGGCGCGCGTCCCGGCCGGCGCCCTCCACCCGGTAGCCGAAGGGCGCGGTTCCGCCGATGTGCCCGCCCTTCGCCTGCTTGCCGGCTCTGCCCTCCGCCAACCGCTCCTTGATGCGCTCCCGCTCGAACTCCGCGACCAAGGCCAACATGCCGAAGAACATCTTGGACACGCCGTTTTGGGTGACGGGCTCGGCCCCCATGTCCGAAACAATCAGGTCAATGCCACGCTCCTTCCATGCATTGACGGTCGCCAGCGCGTCGGCCGCGTTGCGGAACCCGCGGTCCAGCTTGGCAATGATCACGGTGTCGCCTGGGCGCAGGACTGAAAGCAGCTCCTGCCCTGCCGGCCGCTCGGCCAGCGCCTTGCCCCCCGACGCGCCCGGCTCCTCAAACATGCGGTCCACCGTCCGGTCACCACAAACGGCTATCGCCTCGATCTTCCTCCGCTGCGTCTCCAGGCTGCTCTTGTCGTCTGCCGCCTGCTCCGCCGTGCTGACCCGCGCATATCCGTAAACCGCCATGATCGCCCCCCGTGTAAGACACTTACACGGTAATCAGCCTTACAGAGAGTGTCAAGCCCGTAAAGGGGCCTTACATCGCGACTGTTCAGAACTCGCCGTGTGGATCACGCGGCGCTTGGGTTTCGAGTTCGTGTTAGTGGCTGAGTGTCGGTATGTGCCCTGCCGGGCTTGTCGCCCACGCCCGGTCTATGCGTGGGGGTGCTGAACGAATTCCCTGCGCGGGAACCGGAACCGCCAACCGGCACAGCACCCGGCACACCAGCCGAACGCGACCGACACTCGGAACCCGTTGGTGCGCACGTCCTTTCCGGCGGCTGCGGCACAGCGCCGACACGCGAGCGACACACTGACCGGCACATCTGGGCCGAAGCGGGACCGCAACCGGGTCCGCTGCCTCGCCCCTGCCTCACCGCTGCCTCGGTCCCTGCCACGCTGCTGTCTCTCTGACACCGAAAGTCTGCGCTGCGTCAGATGGTTGCGGCTGGTCGCCCTGCCTCGGTTGGTGTCTCGGTGCGTCGGTCCTGCGTCACGCCTGCGGCGGACCTGGCTGGCGCCGGTCGTCCCTGTGCTGCCGGGCCGGCGGCATGGCTGGCGGGCGGGACGGGCGGCGGCCAGGGGCCAGGGCCAACCCGGATCGGCCGGCGCTGCCCGGGGGGCCGCGCGCGCCGCCGCAGAGGGGGGGGTGCCTTCGCGCGCGGGTGGGGGGTGGGGGGGCAAAAACGCCGACGACGAATCCCGCCGGGTCATCTCCTCACGATTTTGCCCCCAAACCATGGACCGAAATTTTCTTACGCGGTCCCTACTCCATAGACCAATGCGGCGGCGGCGAACGGGTCCACGCCCTGCGGGACGGCGCGGATCGCCTCCAGGTACCGGCGATGCGCGGCTTCGGTGATCGGCTCGAACTCCTTCACCAACCGCCATGCCTCCGTCCATTGGAAGAACAGCGCGTCGTTCCGGAACCCGGATTCCTCCAGCTCGACCCGTAGACGCTCGGCGCTATCACGAAGGGCGCAGTCATCCCTGACGGACGCGTGCCATGCAGCCTCGGCACGGAGCATCTCCAGGACGGCGAAGCCCCCGTGAATGCAGGTCATAACTGGTCCCCTTTGCGCTGGTCGATCTGCTGCGCCCGATGATAGCGCGGCGCACGGATGGCTCAATGGCGCCGTGCTGCGGCTGGCCGATTTCGTGCGTTGGGTTGGCCGGGTTGCGTCGGGCGTCGTGCCTGCGTCGCAACTACCGCGGGCCGTCTCAATGCTTCCCCTCTCCGCCTCCGATCTGGCCGGCTTCGTCGGCCTCGCCCTGGTCGCCGTCTGGCCGCTGCTGAAAGGCCGGCGCGCCCTGCTGGCCGGACAGTCCGCCAGCACCGGGGCCTTCCTCGTGCACTACCTGCTGGCCGGCTCGGTGACGGCCGCCGCGATGTGCGGCCTCTCCATCGTCCAGGCGGGTGCCGCTTGGTCCGATGACCGGAGCTGGTGGCGCAAGGCTCTCTTCGTCGCCACCCTGCCCGCTCTGGCCCTGCTGGCGTCCCTCACCTGGGCGGGGCCGGCCTCGGCCTGGTCGGCGGCGGGCCTCGCCCTCGCGACCGTGGCGCGCTGGCAGGTCCGGCCTGACCGGCTGCGGCTGCTGTTCCTGCTCGCCGCAGCCGCTTGGATCGTTCACGACGTGCTGACCGGCAGTGTGCCGGGTCTACTGGCGGACCTGCTGTGCGCGGCCTCGCTGGCCTACGGATGGGCCCGCGGCGCTGGCCGGGCTGCGCCGGCCGGGGGTGTAGCGTGATGGCCCCGCAACGCCTCCTGATCGAAACCCTGCCCCTGGGCTCCGGCCCCCTCGCCCCTGCCCTGGCCATCGCCCGCGACACGCTGTGCGCCCGCGCGCTGGCCGCCGGTATGACGCTGGTTTTGTCCGACGATTGGGCGGAACTGGAGCGGCTGAACCTGCGGAACCGGGATGGCTGGTTCCCGCTGCTGCCCAAGCCCGCCAGCGCGCCGGCCTTCTGGATCGGCGGCGTCGATGCGGACGGGTCGGTGATTGCCACGCATGGCGCCGTGCTGGTCGACTGCTCGGCCGCGAGCTTCGGCGCGCGCCTGGCGGACCTGTCGGCGATGCACGATCCCGGCGATGCGCCGGCGGACGAGTGGGCCTTCGTCGCCAGCGAGGCCGCGCACGACACGACCGGGTCGGTGGCCTGGATCACGTCCGGCTGGAACCGGCCGGACTGGCGCGGGCGCGGGCTGTTCCACCTGCTGGGCGCCGTGGCGCGGCTGGTGGCGCTGGTCCGCTGGTCGCCGCGGTGGGTGGTCGGGCTGGTCGACCCGGAGACGACGACGGCGTGGGCTGGCCGCTGCGCGGGCCGCGCGCGCCTGGAGCCCCGCCCCGGCGTCCTCTACCACCAGAACGGCGTCGGGCGGCTCCCGCTGCACGTCATGCGCTGGAGCCGCCCGGCGGTGCTGTCGGACCTGGGGATTCCCGGTTCAGTGAATGGTCAGCACGTCGATCGCCGACAGGACGGCGCGCCGTCCGCCCTCTGACCAACCGACCACGGCCCCGGTGTAGACGAAGGGCCGGCCAAGCCCGGTGACCGAGAAGCGGTTGAACACCGCTTCCCCGGCGCCCATGGCCTCGGCGTACTCCGCCCCAACGCGGTGCGCGAACTCCTCGTGCGGGTCCAGGTCCACCGGCTGGTTGAGGACGGAGCGGCCCCACGCCCGTCCGAGAACCCGGAGCGTGGGCGCGCCGATGTAGCAGAACCGGAGCGGATCGGCCGGGCCTTCCGACGCGAGGAAGGTGCACCGGTCCAGAAGCCCAGCGGTCTTCAGGTAGGCGAAGACGGACGGCGTGAGGGTCCGCTGCCGGCGGCATTCCTCAATGATCGCCCGCTGCCAATCCGCGGCGGTGTGCATGGGAAGGCGCTGGGCCTCAATGTCGAGGGCTGCGGGACGCGGTGCGGCGCCCTGGCGGGTGAACTGCAGGATGGACATCACGCGGCCTCCTGACGATAGGCGCCGGCCATGGCGGCGTAGATCGCGCGGGCCTGCTCCGGGTTGATGCCGCCCGCGGCGGCCCCGGCCTCCAGCATGGCGTCGGTTGGCGTGTCGGGGATGCACAGGCTGGAAGGGGCTGCGCCCTGGAACGCCGCGATGGCGCTGGCGAAGCCGTCCGTTCCCTTGGGCTGGTCGAACGCTGCTGCGGCGCTCTCCGGATCGATCCGCGCGAACACGGAACACAGGCGCACCGCAGCTGTCTGCAACAGCTCATCAATTGCCCGAAGGCTATCCAGGGCGCGACCAACGCCTTCCGTGAGTATCACGAACGCGCCTTTTCGGTCGTCGCGAATTCTCAGTTCCAGCTCGCGGTCATTCCATTTCAGCATTGCGACGGACGCCCGCGCGTGAACGCTGACGCATTTGAGGTGGCCGTCTATCCCCTCGCGCACCGACTGGAGTTGTTCAGGCGGAAATGCGGCTTCGAAAGTCGTCGCGGCAACACCGGTGGCGGTCAACCGGTCGTCGCTCTGGGCCTGCTGGCCGAGCACCTCGTCCAAACCCCGTCGGATTTCATCCTGAGTGCCCGGCGCAAAGCGCCTGCCGATGCTGGGGAAGTCGAGGTTGCGCAGCGCCTCGGCCTCGGACTGCTGGAGATTCCGCAGATCCTCCAGCATGCTCCGGCGTGACACCGCGGCGAACTCCGCCGAGTAGATGGCCCCCGCTGCCGCTTTACGTGCCTCGTCCGTCGAGCTGGGCATGAGCGGGCACAACTGTTCGGCCAAGGGCGGGCCGCGCTTGGCGCGCTCGTCCGCCTCCAGCTGCTCCTTCTGCCGCCGCTCATCCGCTCCGCGTTCCGCCTTCCGCAGCTCGGCGGCGTCGTCCAAGCGCTTCACGGTGGGTTCGGGCAGGTAGCCATGCTGTGCCAGATAGGTGCGCTCGTTGTCCGTCAGCACAACCCCGGCGATATAGCCTTCCTCCCTATCCAGGGTGCCCACCTCGCTTGCGAAATGTCCGTAGGCTGCCAGCGACTCCAGCACCAGTGGCAGAACGTCGAGGGCGCTGGCCTTCGCCTGCACGTAGCTGGCCAACAGTGCGAACACCTCCGCACCCTGCTCGGGGGTGAACAGGCGCAACAGGTCGGCGGGGGAGGTGTTGACGACATCCCCCGGGCGGGCGGTGAGGAAGGCGCGGCGCTCGTCGTCCGTGCTGGGGGCCTCGGGCGCGTCCAGGTCCGGCGGCGGCGGGACCGTGCGCACGATCTCCGTCAGCGTCTCGCCAGCGTCGGTGCGGATCGTGTCGAAGGCCCCCCCTTCCTCGTCCAGGATGACGCGGACCTTGAACAGCCGGCCAGCCATGGTTGGTGACGGGGTGTCGTGGAACTTGCCCCAAAGTCGGTACTGAAGCTGCGAGACGGCCTCCCCAAACCAAGCCAGCGCGTCGGCTTCGTCGCCTTCGGCCGCGTCGTCGTCCAGGCGGCTGAGGGCCGCGCGCACCTCGTCCGCACGGCGCCATTCGCGGTAGGCGGTGACGACGGCGGGGGAGAGTTCCCCGAAGTTCAATCCGGCCGGCGTGCGAGACAGGATGGCAAGCGCGCGCTGGATGGCCGGGGCGTCGTTCGGGCCGTCGCCCGCGGCAAGCCCGGTTTCTGGATCGGCCAGCAGTTCCAGCAGCGCCAGCGCGTCGGCCGTGGTGACGGGCTCGGCCGCGAGGATGGCGGCGGCCAGCTTGCCGCGCTCCAGGTTGATCGCGTCGCCCGCCTGGTCGTCGGCCTCCCGCTCGGCCCTCCCCATCTCCCGCCACTTCTCCAGCGCCTGGGCGAACGTCATGGAGAGTTCGGGAATGGTGGTGCCGCCCTCCGCGGCTTGGGCGGCGTCCAGCGCGTCGCGGAATGCGGGCGCCCCGCGCGTCCGCAGCGCGTCGAGGGCGGGGAACAGGCGCAGCGCGTCGAAGGCCATGCCGGCGGCAAGCCGTCCGTCCTGCCCAACGGCTTCGGCGATTCCTTCCGGAAGGAGGATGCCGTTGATGTTACCGGCGGGCCAGCTGTGGGCGCCCTGGTAGGCGATGTACGCCTTAATCGACATGCCCACCGGGCCGCTGGCCGGCGTTCTGGCGATGGACTCGGTAAAGTCGTCGTCCGCGTCGGCCAAGGCCAAATACACGGGGTCATCGTCCGGCGCCGTCCGGCCAATCTCGGCCCACTTCTCCCGGTTGCTGACCATTTGCTTGAACAGGTCCAGGATCGCGGCGTCGCCCGATCTTCCCGGCTGCTGGTGGGGTGTGGTATCGTCCTGGTGCTGCATGTTGATTGGCCTCTTCGTGCAGAGTTGCGATAGGCGCCCCGGCTGTTGGTAGCGGCCGGGGCGTCGTCGTTTCTGGCGTCGCGTCACTCGTGCTGCGTGAAAGCGGTGTCGATGCGTGCAAAGAGGACGACGGGCTGGCACCCGAAATCCATCCCGCACAGAATACTCGCCTGCTCGGGTTCGGCGATGGGGGCGGTCTTACCCGTCGAGACGCGCAAGGCGGCAGACGATCCGACAACACCGGCAACAATTCCCCGCATGAAGCTGCGGCGCGGCATGTTCTTGGTCGGCATAGGTTCTTTCTCCAAATGGCCTGTGAAAATCAGGGCTTCACTGACGCTTCAAATCCGAACTACCGTTTTCCTTCCTCCTGCTGGTGATCATCCGTTCAAGGTCGGCAAGCGCGCCGTGCAGGAGCTGTTCGGGCTCCTGTCCTGCCCCGGTGCCGTGCGGGCCAAGGGCAAGCCGCAGCTTCACGGCCAAGCCCTCCAGGTCGGTTGCCGGTGTGTCCGCGATCTGTCGCTCAACCCGGCGCATGGCACGCCACAGCGGGCGCCACGCGCGGCGGGGAGCGTCGGCGGGGAGAGCGTCATAGGCGGCGGACAGCTCGTGCAAGCGGGCCTCCAGGTCCTGCAGGACGGCGCCGCGGGCGGCCTGGGCGTCGAGGAAGGCGGACAGCCTTTCCAGCACGGGCACATCCGAACGGTTCATCTCGTCGGCGCCCTGGATCAGCACGCCCCGGAGCACCGCGGCGGCGTCGGCCATGGTGTTGATGGGCGCGCCGTAGATCGCCTTCACCTCGGCGTCGATGGCAAAGCCACAGGCCGCGCATTCCGCGCTGCCTTCGTCCGCTTCCCACAGCTGCTCGAACTCGTCTCGAAGGCGCACAAGGTCGGCGACGCGCTGCTCAACCGGGGAGCCGTCGGCGCCATTCCGCCCGCGGCGCTGGCCCCGGAGCGCGCGGCCGATGTCGCGGCGGAGGGACTGAAGCGCACCATCGGGATCTTCGCACGACGCCTTGGCATCGGCGAAGCGCAGCCCCACGGCCGTCTTGGCGTGCATCTCCTCCAGCGTGCGGGCTGGGGTCGTCATGATCTGCGCGGCCAGCGTTGAGGCCTCCCGCTCCCAGCGCACCGATTCCGCGTGGGCAGCCTCGGCCCCGCACGCCTCCTTGGCAGCTTGGTAGGCGGCCCACTTCTCGCGGTATTCCGCCGTCAGCCGCTCCCGGTCGATGTCGAGAAGGCGTTCCTCCTGATCGATCCGGTACAGCCCCTCCACGATCCCGCCACCGGCATAGGACGGCATGCAGACCAGCGGCCACGGCGTGTCCATGGCCTCCTCGAGGTCTTCACCGATCCGAGCGAAGCGCGCGCCCTGCCGGATGGCGTGGCGCCACTGGCGGTACAGGCCCAGGACAGAGGGGGCGGCGCTGAGCGCGGCAGCTTGAAAAGCATCCCGCATTGTGGCTTCCATGTCTCCCGTGATGTGTTACACATAACGGGCGACGGGAACACCGTCAAGCGAAACGCATTACGGATGATGTGAAAAGCATGATGACCTCTGCACAGCTCAAGGCGGCGCGGGCGCTTCTCGATTGGAGCCAGCCGCAGCTTGCCGAAGAGTCGGGGCTATCGCTGCCGACGATCCAGCGAATGGAGAAGCTTGGGCCGCAACGCAGTGTGGCGGCGAACGTCGATGCCGTCCGGAAGGCATTCGAGGCGAACGGCGTCAAGTTCATCGCCGAAGGCCCCTACCACGGCGACGGTGGGCCGGGCGTGCGCTTGGACAAGGGTGGGCCCCTGTTCGGCTGAGCCTAACGCTTCCCGCCCTGGCCGCTGCCCTGCCCCTGGTCGCCATCTTCCGGAATGCGCGCGGACGCCAGCGCCTGGGCAATGTCGCGCATGCCCGATCGGTAGCCGTCGAGGGCAGCGGCGAACTGATCCGCCGTCAGCTCCGATTTTCGGAGTGCGACAATCACGGCCTGATCGGGCGCCTCGCAATAGGCCATCATGCGCGCGGCGGCGTGCCTCCTGTCGGTCGCACCCTCGGCCGCTGCATCGGCCCAACGATGCAGGCAAGCGCGCATGACCCCTGTTCGGCGGTCAACCTCCTCGTCGCCCTGGTAACTCGGGGCGGTGACGAAGGGGGCCGGCGCTGGCGATGCAGCAACCATCATCATGAACAGGATGGAGCCGAACAGGGCGCGCGACTGCATGGCGGGTTCCTCGGCTGGGGCAGGCCAGCGTACTGCCTGCAATCGAGCTGGCGCAACCGGACGGGATGCCCGCGCGACCCGCGAACGGGCGGCGAACGAATCGGCCATTCCGTGTTGCGCCCGTGTTGCACCGAGCAACACGAACTAAATGCAACTCGTCCGAAAATGGCGTGTTTCAGCGGTTTTCAGTTAGTGCGAGTTGGCTTCAATCGGAAACGAAAAAGCCCCGCCAAAGCGGGGCTAATCCATTGATCTGTAATCGCTTTCGGATGGCGACCCCAGCAGGGCTCGAACCTGCGACCTATCGCTTAGAAGGCGATTGCTCTATCCAGCTGAGCTATGGGGCCCCGGCCCGAGGTCAGAAACGCGGCCGATCGGTGCGGAAGTTGTCGGCGTAGTTGCGCGGACGGACGCGGCGCACCGGGGCATCCTGGACGGTGTAGTCCCACCCCTTGCGCTCGGCGAAGGCGACGGCCTCCTCCTGCGTCTCGAAGCCGATCTTCACCTGGTTCAGGGTGTCGCCCGAGCTGATCCAGCCCATCAACGGCTCCGGACGGCGCGGAGTCTCGATTTCGTATTCGAGCTGCCAACGATGCGTCTTCGCGCGCCCGGACTGCGTGGCCGCCTTGCTCGGCTGGTAGATCCGGACCTTCATGACGCGGCATCTCCTCTGATACGTGTGCGTTGCATCTTCGTTCACGTTCTTGGTCGGGGCGCCCGGATTCGAACCGGGGGCCTCCAGTACCCAAAACTGGCGCGCTACCAGACTGCGCTACGCCCCGACGACGCGGAGTGAAATACACGAACCCCGCGAGAACAGCAAGGAGCAGGCGCGACTATCCGACTGGGCAGCCCGTCCGTATGATGTAGCACGGCGCCGGCCATGCCGCACTGCGTCCTTCCGCCACGATCCGCCCCCTATCCTCTTTTCCGCAGACCGGAATGCCAGCCCCCCGCCTCGCCCTCTTCGTGCCGAATCTGCACGATCAACCGCAGCAGCGCGCCATGGTCGCCCTTGCCAACGCCATGCACGGACGGGGCTTCGCGGTCGATGCCGTCGCGCCGATGGGCGGCGGGCCGCTTCGCACGGCGCTCCGGCGCGGAATCGGCCAGATCGACTTGGCGAAGCGCCACACGCGCACGTCCGTCCTGTCCCTGGCGCGAATCCTGGCGGAACGGCGCCCGGCCGGCCTTCTGGCGCCGGGGGGTGACGCCGGCCTGGTCGCCCTGGCGGCCGCGATGCTGTCCCGCAGCGGAACGCGCGTGGTGCTGGTCGGCCGTGCGTCGGACGAGGCTGGCGGGATGCGCGCCCTCCTGAGCCGGTTCCTGCTCCCGCGGGCCGCGGCGGTGCTTGAGGACTCCGGCGATCCGCACGCCCTTGCCGAGCGCTGCCTGAGCGCCCTCGGGCTGCCCTCGTCACTCGTGGCGCAGGGCGTCGATGGGGTTCAGCAGTGAGGCACGCCGCGCCGGGTAGAGGCCGAAGAACACCTCGACGAGTCCGCTGACCACGACCGCCAGCACCACGGCATCCATCTGGATCAGCGTTGGCCAGCCGGCGAACTGCGCGACCACCACCGCGGTCCCGACGCCGTCAACCACGCCGATTCCGGCCCCAATGATCGACAGGGTGGTCGACTCGATCAGGAACTGCATCAGGATGTCGCGCCGCGGCGCCCCCACCGCGAGCCGCAGGCCGATCTCCCGCGTGCGCTCGGTGACGCTCACCAGCATGATGTTCATGATACCGATGCCGCCGACCAGCAGCGACACGGCCGCCACCGCGGCCAGCAGGAAGGACAGGGCGCGGGAGGACGCGTCGCGCGTGGCGGCCACCTCCGACAGGTCGCGCATCCAGAAATCGTCCTCCTGCTCCGCGTCCTTCAGCGCAAGGTCGGAGCGCAGGATCTGCGCCGCCGCGTTGGCGGCGTTGGCCCGGGCGTTCGCGACCTCGGCCCGCGCCCGGTCGAGCTGCGCCACCTGCTGGTTCAGCGTCGCCTTGGCCGCCTCCCGGTCGGCGCGGGCCTGGGCGAGCCGGGCGTCGATCTGGTCGCCGTTCAGCCGGGCCAGCACCTGCCCTTCCCGCACCTGCCTGTTGAAATCCGCGTACAGCTCCGCGATCTGGCCCGAGAGCTGGGAGCCCACCTCCACCGTCACCAAGGCACTCAGCGCCCCGGTTGCCGTGATGCTGCTGACGAGCGGCCCTTCCTCCACCCGCGCGGTGCGGTAGGCCGGCGCGGGCTCCGCCTGAGCCAGCACGAACCGGAGAACACTGTGGGCAATTCCCGCGGCGAAGTCACGAGGTCCGCAGGAGACCTCGCGGAGGCGTTACTTCGCGGTGCCGAAGGCCTTGTACAGCACGCGGTCGCCGGCGCGGATGCCCAGGCGCGCGCTCATGCCACCGTTGATCTCCAGGATGCCCTTCACCGGCCCGGCGGAGTTGACGGCGTCGAGCGAGTGCGGCACCGCGTTCTGGTGGATGTTGACCACCTTCCCGTCGGCGCCGATGAAGATCATGTCGAGCGGGATCAGCGTGTTCCTCATCCAGAAGCTGGCCGGCTGCGGCCGGTCGTAGAGGAACAGCATGCCGGCGTCGGGGGCGAGCTTTTCCCGGAACATCAGCCCCTGCATCTGCTGCATGGGGGTTTCCGCCAGTTCGATGTCGAAGCGGTAGTGCCCGCCGGCCGCGGTTTCGATGACCAGGGACGAGCGCGCGAAGGTCTCCAGCGCCGCCGCCGGGAGGGCCGTCAGCAGAATCGCCATGCCGAGGAAAAGGCCCCGCAAAGTCCGTCCAATCCCCATCCTTGCAAGCATGGCACCCAATCCGCGTTGAACCCTGTGGAGCGGGACGATGCCGCTGCGCCGGGCACCTGTCCAGTGCCGTTACGCGGCGGACCGGTCAGCGGTCGACGCATAGAGATTCTCCTTCACCGCCGTCACCGACCGGATCTGGTAGCCGGGCCTGGCGCTGAACCGGCGCGCCGTCCGTTCCGACGCCTCGCGCTCGGATTCGGCCCAGACCAGATACTCGCGCCCGCGCGCCCATTCGACCGCCAGCGGGTGCATGGCGTCGATCTCCCCGATCTGCGTGTTCACCACGGTGACCAGCCATTCCTTGTCGCTCGGGTTGCGGCGGTCGGTGAGGATCAGCATCTGCGGGCGCCGCCTGGCTTTCGCCTCGGCGAGGCGGCGCTGGATCTCCGACTGCTTCTTCCGCGCCTCGACCGTCTCGGCGAGGATCGACTCGATCTCCTTGGTCAGGGCCTCTTCCTCGCGCTGGAGGCGGGACAGCGTGGCTTCCAGCTTGCCGGTGGTGTCGCGGGCGGCACGGACGCGGGATCGGGACTGGGCCATGCCGCCCTCCATCATCAGCAGCACGTTGCCCAGCCAGGCGCCGATGGCGATGATCGCCAGGATGATCAGAAAGTTGATCATCATGTCGCGGTGGCCTTCGCCCTGGGCGCGCCGGCCTTGCGCGGCACCTGCGAACGCGGGAAGGCGGTCGTGAAGCCCATCTTGAAGGGGAAGGCGACCTCGACCAGCTGCTTGGCCTCGTCCATGCTGGAAGCCCAGACCTCCGCGACGTTGGCGCAGCGCCAGATCGGGTTGACCTGCGCGCGCTCCCCGGCGGCGCGGGCGGCCGAGGACGCCTTCTCCTGCGCGATGGTGACCAGGAACTTGGTCATGCCCGCCTGCGGATCGCCCACCTCGTGCACGAACAGCGGCGGCTGCTCGGCGATTTCGGCGATGGCGCGCTCCATCTTGCGGTTGTCCGTGTCGATCCGGTGCTTGTCCGCGGCGACCTGGTTGCGGCGCTGGACCATGACGTTCACCCGGTCCTGGATGTCATGGGCCTGCGCGTGAAGCACGTAGATGCGGTTTTCCAGCTGCTCCAGTCCCGCGCTGCGCAGGACGAAGCCGGGCAGGAAGTCCTTCATCATCATGGCCACGGGAACGGCGACGAGCATCATCACGGCGATGGCGACGAGGAGCAAGGTGGTGTTCGACATCGTCCTGCTCCTCCTTCCGTTTGCGCGTGGTCATGCCGCCGCTTCTCCGTTCCTCCGGCAGCGCGACTCGGAGTCGAAGAGTCACCGATTCACCCTGAAACGTCAACGCGCCGTCGCCGTTCAGCCACTGGGCAAAGCCCCTTCCATGGCCACAGCGACAACGCGCCGCACAGCGTCGCGCACCGGTCCCGGCCGCGGTGCATCCGCCAGTGTGTTGAACCAGTGCTCCGGCGGGTTCCGCCCGGCGGCGCGGTGCCAGGTCAGGCCGCGCAGGACGCGCTCCGCATCCGGGGTCGGGGGCACGGCGGGGTCGATGCCGTTCAGCACGGCCCACACCCCGGCCCAGCAGCGCCCGACGGACCACGGGTTGTAGCCCCCGCCGCCGACCACCAGCATCTTCGGGGCGAGCCCGATCAGGTCCCGCACGGCGCTCCACAGCGCGGTGTTGGACAGCTCCAGCCGGCTGAGCGGGTCGTCGGCGAGCGCGTCGGACCCTGTCTGCACCACCACCACCTGCGGCCGGAAGGCCCGACCCAGCGGCAGGACGGCGTTCGCCATCAGGTAGGCCAGCTCCGTGTCGTTGAAGCCCGGCGGCACCGGCAGGTTCCGCGCCATGCCGCCGGCCCGGTCCTCCGCCTTGCCCGTGTAGGGCCAGCGCCCGTCCTCGTGCACCGACAGGGTCAGAACGCGGTCGTCGTCGGCGAAGGCGTATTCCACCCCGTCACCGTGGTGGGCGTCCAGGTCCACATAGTAGACGCGCTCCACCCCCGCGTCGAGCAGAGCCAGGATGCCCAGCACCGGCGCGTTGAGATAACAGAAGCCGCTCGCCCGGGCGGGGTGGGCGTGGTGCGTGCCGCTGGCGGGGCTGTAGACGATGCCGGCGTCGCTCTCCACCAGCAGCCGGGCGGCGAGGATCGCGGCGCCGGTGCTGATGGCCGGGCGCCGGTACATCTCCGGAAAGATCGGGTTCTCCAGCCGGCCGAGGTTGTAGCGCTCCCCGGTCTCCGCATCGACTCGCTGGGCCGCCTCGGCGCGGTGGAGGGCGGCGATGTAGTCGGGGGCGTGAAAGCGCGCCAACTGCTCCGGCGTTGCCTGCGGGCTGTCGCGGTAGACCGGGTCGGGCAGCCAGCCCATGGCGCGGCTGAGGTCGATGGTGGTGGAAACGCGCGGGATGGCGAGCGGGTGTTTCGGGCCGTAGCTGGAGCCCCGGTAGATCTCGCTGCCGATGAAGAGGGGGCGTGTGGTCGCTGCTGTGGTCATGGGGTGTTGAGGTGGCGCGACCCGGGCTTTTCGTCAACGCTCCCTTGCCCCATCCCCATTCCGCCCTTTTTTCATCAACGGATACCGGGGAGGGTCGCGCAATGACGGGTTACGGCCGGATCGCGGGCATGGTGCTTCTGCTGACGCTGCTGGCAGCGGGGGCCGCCCGCGCCGAGGAGCCGGTCGACCTCGAACTCGTCCTGGCCGTCGACGTGTCGGGCAGCGTCGACCCGGAGGAGGCGCGGCTGCAGCGCGACGGCTATGTCGGCGCGCTGACCAACCCCAAGGTCCAGGCGGCGATCCACGGCGGGCCGTATGGCCGCATCTCGGTGGCCTATGTGGAATGGGCCGGCGACAGCTTCCAGCGCATCGTCGTACCCTGGACGATGCTGAGCGACCCGACGAGCATCGAGACCTTCGCGTCCTCCGTCGCCGAAGCGCCGATCGCCTCGGCGCAGTGGACCTCCATCAGCGGCGCCATCGACTTCTGCACCCGACTGTTCAACGACAACGGCTTTGAGGGCACCCGGCGGGTGATCGACGTGTCCGGCGACGGGGTGAACAACCGCGGCCGCCCGGTGGAGTGGGCGCGGGACCAGGCGGTGGCCGCCGGGATCACCATCAACGGCCTGCCCATCCTGAACGACCGCCCGAACCCCTGGGGCGGGTCGCCGACGCTCGACCTCGACGGCTATTACCGCGACCATGTGATCGGCGGGCCGGGCGCCTTCCTGGTGCCCGCCGTCAACTTCGAGGCCTTTGCGGACGCGATCCTTGCCAAGCTGCTGCTGGAGATTTCCGGGCGGACACCGGGCGCTCGGCCGGGGAACGATGTCGCGGCCCGCTGAGCCTTGCCCGGCGGTCGCCGACTTGTCATAGTCGCGTCTCTTCACTGGGGGGAGCCGATGGTCGGCTGAGAGGTCCCGGAACGGGACGACCCCTGGAACCTGATCCGGATCATGCCGGCGAAGGGATCAGTGAGCCGATGAACGCGCCCCTCCGCCCGAACACCCTTGCGCCTGACCCGCTGTCGATCACCGTGACCGGCGCGCGCCTGACCTATGGCGGAACGGAGCTGTTCGCCAACCTCGCCCTGACCATCGAGGCGGGGATTACCACCTGCCTGCTGGGGCCGAGCGGGGTCGGCAAGACCACGCTGCTGCGCATGGTCGCCGGCCTCGCCGAGCCGGAACCCCCGACCGCCATCGACACGAGCGACGGTGCGCCGCTGCACGGGCGCGTCGCCTACATGGCGCAGCAGGACCTGCTGCTCCCCTGGCTGACGGTGCTCGACAACGTCCTGCTCGGCGCACGGCTGCGGCATGAACGGCGGTCCCCCGCCCTGGTCGCCCGCGCCCGTGCGCTGCTGGACCAGGTCGGGCTCGCGGGGCGGGAGGCGGACCGGCCCGCGACCCTGTCCGGCGGGCAGCGGCAGCGCGTCGCCATCGCCCGCACGCTGATGGAGGACAAGCCGCTGGTCCTGATGGACGAGCCCTTCTCCGCGCTGGACGCGCTGACCCGCCTGCGCCTGCAGGACGCGGCGGCGGAGGCGCTGGCCGGGCGCACGGTGCTGATGATCACCCACGACCCGCTGGAGGCGCTGCGGCTCGGCCACCGCATCCACGTCATGACCGGGCGCCCGGCCACGATCGGCCCGGCGCTGGAGCCACCCGGCCTTCCGCCGCGCGCGGTGGACGACCCGGCGCTGCTGGCCTTGCAAGCCGAACTGCTGCGGAGGCTGGCGGGATGAGGCTGTTGCGCGCGCTGATCACCGCGGCGGTTTTGTTGGCGCTCTGGCAAGGCGTCGTGTCGCTCACCGGGGTGCCGCGCTACATCCTGCCGGGGCCGCTGGCGGTTGCCGACGCGCTGCAACGGCAGGCGCCGCTGCTGGTCCGGCACGGGGCGACGACGCTGACGGAAATCCTGCTGGGCCTCCTCCTCGGCGTGGCGCTGGGCGGGGCGAGCGCCCTGACACTGGCGAGCTTTCGCACGGCCCGGCGCTGGCTGATGCCGCTGCTGGTGGTCAGCCAGGCGATCCCGGTCTTCGCGCTGGCGCCGCTGCTGGTGCTGTGGCTCGGCTACGGCATGGCGTCGAAGGTCGCCATGGCGACCCTGGTCATCTTCTTCCCCGTCACCACCGCCCTGTTCGACGGGCTGCGCCGGACGGAGCCCGGCTGGCTCGATCTGGCCCGCACTATGGGCGCGTCGCGCCGGTCGGTGCTGTGGCACATCCGCCTGCCCGCCGCCCTGCCCGCCTTCGGGTCCGGCCTGCGCGTGGCCGCCGCCGTGGCGCCGATCGGCGCGGTGATCGGGGAGTGGGTCGGATCCTCCTCCGGCCTCGGCTACCTGATGCTGCACGCCAACGCCCGCATGCAGATCGACCTGCTGTTCGCGGCGCTGGTGGTGCTGGGCGTCTTCGCGGTGGCGCTCTACGCCGCGGTCGACGCCCTGATCCGCCGGGCCCTGCCCTGGCAACCCGACACGCACCCTGCTGAGGAAAAGGACTGATCGCATGAAACGCACTTTCGCGGCGGCGGCGCTCGCCGCTGGCCTTCTGACGGCGCTTCCGGCCGCGGCGCAGGACAAGCTGAGCGTGCTGCTGGACTGGTTCGTGAACCCCGACCACGCGCCGCTGGTCGTCGCGCAGGAGAAGGGCTTCTTCAAGGACGTCGGGCTGGACGTGACGCTGACCGCCCCCGCCGACCCGAACGACCCGCCGAAGCTGGTCGCCGCCGGCCAGGCGGACCTCGCCATTTCCTACCAGCCGCAGCTGCACATCCAGGTCGGCGAGGGACTGCCGCTGGTCCGCGTCGGGACGCTGGTCTCCACCCCGCTGAACTCGGTCGTCGTGCTGAGGGACGGGCCGGTGAAGACCATCAAGGACCTGAAGGGCCGCAAGATCGGCTTCTCGGTCGGCGGGTTCGAGGACGCGCTGCTCGGCGCCATGCTGGAAAAGCACGGGCTGACCCTGAAGGACGTGGAGCTGGTGAACGTCAACTTCTCCCTCTCCCCGGCCTTGCTGGCGGGGCAGGTCGACGCGGTGGTCGGCGCCTTCCGGAACTTCGAGCTGAACCAGATGGACATCGAGCGGCATCCCGGCCGCGCCTTCTACCCGGAGGAGGAAGGGGTGCCCGCCTACGACGAGCTGATCATCGTCGCGCACAAGGACAAGATCGCCGGGGATGGCCGCATCAAGCGCTTCCTCGACGCGGTGGAGCGCGCCACCCTCTACATCCTGAACCACCCGGAGGAGGCGCAGGCCGCCTTCGTCAAGGGCCGCCCGGAGCTGAACGACGACCTGAACCGCCGCGCCTGGGCCGACACGCTGCCGCGCTTCT
Source organism: Azospirillum rugosum (assembly GCF_017876155.1). Taxonomy (GTDB): domain Bacteria; phylum Pseudomonadota; class Alphaproteobacteria; order Azospirillales; family Azospirillaceae; genus Azospirillum; species Azospirillum rugosum. The sequence goes on along the minus strand of NZ_JAGINP010000017.1, from coordinate 104,297 downwards.
CCCACAGCCCGGCGGCGCTGGACGCCGCGCGCTACACCCGTTTCGCCGAGTTCCTGAAGGCGCGCGGGCTGATCAAGACCGTCGAGCCGGTGGAGCGCTACGCGGTGGTGGTGAAGTGAACGGGGATCGCGCCCAAAGTCCCCTCTCCCCTCTGGGGAGAGGGTTAGGGTGAGGGGGTCCCGCCATGTTGGTACGTCGGACAAAAGCGCAGCCCCCTCACCCGACGCCTACGGCGTCACCCTCTCCCCAGAGGGGCGAGGGTACAACCCGTTGCCATCCGGCCTTGTTGGACGTTACCTATGATCCTCAGGGGAGCGCCTACAGACCGTAGGTGGGCGAAGCCGGAAACAACGGGTGCGGACATGCCGATCAAGACCATCCTTCTTCACATGGCCAACGACGACCGGCACGGCGCACGCCTCCAGGCCGCGGTCGGGCTGGCGGAGCGCTTCGGCGCCTTCGTCGAGGTGCTGTACGTGGCCACGCCCGTGTCCATGCCCGCCGCGGTGACCGGGCGCGGCGCCTCCTACGGCTACATCGCGGAGGCGACGGCCATCGCCCACGAGAAGGCGGAGCAGATCGAGCATGAGGTGCGGCAGGCGCTGAAGGACTGCTCCTACTCCTGGGCGGTGGTCGAGGGCGACCATGTGGAGCTGCTGGCGGAGCGCGCCACCTACGCCGACCTCGCCATCGTCACGCAGAGCCAGGGCGACAGCCTGGACGACCGGGTGGTGTTGCACGTGCCGGACCGGCTGCCGCTGGAGACGCCCTGCCCGACCCTGGTTCTGCCGCACGACTTTGCGCCGGACGCGGCCATCGGCCGCCACGCGGTGATCGCCTGGAAGAACACGCGGGAGGCCGGGCGCGCCGTGCGCAACGCCATGCCCTTCCTCCAGGCGGCGGAGAAGGTCACCGTGCTGACCATCGACCCGCCGGGCCACACGCTCGACAGCGGGCGCGACCTGATGGTCTGGCTGGAGCGGCACGGCGTGCGCAGCCATCATCAGGCGAACATCCACCAGGGCGGCGACGTGGGCGAGGTGATCCTGACCTGCGCCCGCGACCTGGACGGCGACCTGCTGGTGATGGGCGCCTACGGGCATTCCCGCCTGCGGGAGATGGTGCTGGGCGGCGCGACGCGCACGGTGCTGGGCCAACTCGCCCTGCCCGCGCTGATGTCGCACTGACGGGTGCGAAGCGCCGCTACCCGCGGCGCTTCATCCGGGCGGCGATCTCGCCGACGATGCCGCGGCGGAACACCAGCACGCAGACCACGAAGATCGCGCCGATCACCACGGGGACCGGCAGGTTGGTGGCGGCCAGATAGTTCTCCAGCGTGACGACCAGCGCCGCGCCGATCACCGGGCCGAACAGCGTTCCCATGCCGCCCAGCAGCGTCATCAGCACCACCTCGCCCGACATCTGCCATTGCACGTCGGTCAGGGTCGCCAGCTGGAAGACGATCGCCTTGGTGCCGCCGGCGAGCCCGGCGAGGCTGGCCGACAGGACGAAGGCCAGCAGCTTGTACTGGTCGGTGCGGTAGCCGAGCGAGATGGCACGCGGCTCGTTCTCGCGGATCGCCTTCAGCACCTGCCCGAAGGGGGAATGCACCGTGCGCCAGATGACCAGGAAGCCGAACAGGAAGACCACCAGCACGGTGTAGTACATGGTCAGCGGCTGACTGAGGTCGAAGACGCCGAACAGCGTGCCGCGCGGCACCGCCTGGATGCCGTCCTCGCCATGGGTGAAGGGCAGCTGAAGAGCCATGAAGAAGACCATTTGCGACAGCGCCAGCGTGATCATGGCGAAGTAGATGCCCTGGCGCCGGATCGCGATCATCCCGAAGACCAGCCCCAGCGCCGCGGAGAACAGCGCGCCGAGCAGGATCCCGATCTCCGGCGGCAGGCCCCAGACCTTCACCGTGTGCGCGGTGATGTAGGCCGCTCCCCCGAAGAAGGCGGCGTGGCCGAAGCTGAGCAGCCCCGCGAAGCCGATCAGCAGGTTGAAGGCGCAGGCGAACAGGGCGAAGCACAGCACCTTCATCAGGAACACGGGGTACAGCAGGAAGGGCGCGCCGAGCAGAACCGCCAGCAGCACGCCCATGGCGAGCAGGCCGGGCGTGGCCGGGCCGGTAGCGGACGCGGTTTCGCGGCTGACGGCGTGGGTGTCGGTGGCCATGCGTTACTTCTCCCGCCCGAACAGGCCGGCGGGCTTGATCATCAGCACCACGGCCATGATGACGAACACCACGATGTTGGACGCCTCGGGGTAGAAGACCTTCGTCAGGCCCTCCAGCAGCCCGAGGCCGTATCCGGTCAGCACGGCGCCGAGGATCGAGCCCATGCCGCCGATCACGACCACCGCGAACACGACGATGATGAGGTTGGAGCCCATCAGCGGGCTGACCTGGTAGATGGGCGCGGCCAGCACGCCGGCCAGACCGGCCAGCGCCACGCCGAACCCGTAGGTCAGCGTGACCATGCGCGGCACGTTGATGCCGAAGGCCTGGACCAGCACCGGATTCTCCGTGGCCGCGCGCAGGTAGGCGCCGAGCTGAGTCCGCTCGATCGCGTACCAGGTAGCGAGGCAGACGACCAGAGACGCCGCAACCACCCAGCCGCGGTAGTTGGGCAGGAACATGAAGCCCAGGTTCTGGCCGCCGGCCAGCTCCCGCGGGATCGGGTAGGGCTGGCCCGACACGCCGTAGAGGTGGCGGAACAACCCCTCGATCATCAGGGCGATCCCGAAGGTCAGCAGAAGGCCGTAGAGGTGGTCGAGCTTGTAGAGCCGGCTGAGGAGCGATTTCTCCAGCAGCACGCCGACGGCGCCCACAGCCAGCGGCGCCAGCAGGAGCGCCCACCAGTAGCCGATCCCCACCTGCGTCATCAGCAGCCAGGCCACGAAGGCGCCCAGCATGTAGAGCGCGCCGTGCGCGAAGTTGATGACGTTCAGCATGCCGAAGATGACCGCCAGCCCGAGGCTGAGCAGCGCGTAGAAGGACCCGTTGATCAACCCCAGCAGAAGCTGACCGAACAGCGCCTGGGGCGGGATGCCGAAGATGGTGGGCATGGCTGGCCTCCCTGGCTCGCGCTATGGCCTCTCCCTCATGACGGAGGCCGCCCCTCCCGGTGGTGCCGAAGAGGGGCGGTCGGATGGCGGATTACTGGCTGGCGATCTTGCAGCCGCTCTCCGCGACGGTGGCGAAGGCCTCGTCGCCGGGGATGGTGCGGATGATCTGGTAATAGTCCCAGGGGCCCTTCGACTCGCTCGGCTTCTTCACGCGGGCGAGGTACATGTCGTGCACCATGCGGCCGTTGGCGAGGATCTTGCCGTTCTTGGCGAACATGTCGTTCACCGGCATCTCCTTCATCTTCGCCGCGACGGTCGGGCCGTCGTCGGTGCCCGCCGCCTCGACCGCCTTCAGGTAGTGGCGGACGGCGGAGTAGCTGCCGGCCTGGACCATGGTCGGCATCTTGCCGGTCTTCTCCATGAACTTCTTCGACCAGGCGCGCTTCTCGTCGTCCATGTCCCAGTAGAATCCGGTGGTCAGCACCAGATCCTGCGCGACCTGGAGGCCGAGCGCGTGGACGTCCGACAGGAAGATCAGCAGGCCGGCGAGCTTCTGCTGGCCGCTCTGCGTCAGGCCGAACTCGGAGGCCTGCTTGATCGAGGTGATGGTGTCGCCGCCCGCGTTGGCGAGGCCGATGACCTGCGCGCCCGACGACTGGGCCTGGAGCAGGAAGGAGGAGAAGTCCGCCGTGTTCAGCGGTGCGCGGACCGCGCCCTTGATGGTGCCGCCGGCCTTCTTGATCTCGGCCGAGGTGTCGGCCTCCAGCTGGTGGCCGAAGGCGTAGTCGGCGGTGATGAAGAACCAGTTCTTGCCGCCCTCCTGCACCATGGCGCGGCCGGTGCCCACGGCCAGCGCGCGGGTGTCGTAGGCCCAGTGGAAGCCGGTGGGCGAACAGGCGCTGCCGGTCAGGCTCGACGTCGCGGGGCCTTCCATCAGGAAGATCTTTTTCTTCTCCCGCGTCACCTCCTGCACCGCCAGCGCGACGCCGGAATTGGGCACGTCGACGATGACGTCCACGTTGTCGCGGTCGATCCACTGGCGGGCGAGGTTGGAGCCGATGTCGGGCTTGTTCTGGTGGTCGGCGGCGATCACCTCGATCGGCTTGCCGAGCACCTTGCCGCCCATCTCCTCCACCGCCATCCGGGCAGCGACGGCGGACCCCTCGCCGCCGAGGTCGGCGTACAGGCCGGAGCGGTCGTTCAGCACGCCGATCTTCACGACGTCGGCGGACACCTTGCCCTGCTGGGCCTGCGCCGTGCTGACCGACAGCGCCGCGAGAGCCGCGCCGACAAGCAGTTGCTTCACCATGTTTTTCCTCCCCGTTCGTTGATTATGGACGTCAATTGCGCCGCCGTTCGTGGGCGCCGCTTCACCATCAGACACCAAGATATTCGTGGAGTTTCTCCATGTTCTGGGCGAGCTGGTCGTTGGGGATCATGTCCACGACCTGCCCTTCCTCCATCACGTAGTGGCGGTCCGCGATGGTGGCCGCGAAGCGGAAGTTCTGCTCCACCAGCAGGATGGTGAAGCCGCGCTGCTTCAGCTTGCGCACCGCCACGCCGATCTGCTCGATGATCACCGGGGCGAGGCCTTCCGTCGGCTCGTCCAGCAGGATCAGGTCCGCCCCGGTGCGCAGGATGCGGGCGATGGCCAGCATCTGCTGCTCGCCGCCGGACAGGCGTGTTCCTTGGGTGGAGCCGCGGCCCTGGAGGTTCGGAAACAGCTCGTAGATCTGCGGCACGGTCATGCCGCCCTCCTTCACCACGGGCGGGAGGGTCAGGTTCTCGTCCACCGACAGGCTGGCAAAGATGCCGCGCTCCTCCGGCACGTAGCCGATGCCGAGGCGGGGGATCTTGTGCTGCGCCATGCCGATCAGCTGCTGCCCCTGGAACTCGATGGAGCCGGTGCGCTTGCCGACGATCCCCATGATGGAGCGCATGGTCGTCGTCTTGCCGGCGCCGTTGCGGCCGAGCAGGGTGACCACCTCCCCCTGCCGCACCGTCAGGCTGACGCCGTGCAGGACGTGGCTTTCGCCGTAGAAGGCGTGGAGGTCGGCGATCTCCAGCATCGCGGAGCGGCTGTGCGAGGCGTCAGGCATGGCCGGTCCCCATGTAGGCTTCGCGGACCCGCGGGTGCCGGGACACCTCGGCGTAGGGCCCCTCCGCCAGGATCTCGCCGCGGGCCAGCACGGTGATCCAGTCCGACAGGTCGGAGACGACGGACAGGTTGTGCTCCACCATCAGGATGGTGCGGTTCGCCGACACGCGCTTGATCAGCGCGGCGATCCGGCCGATGTCCTCATGGCCCATGCCGGCCATCGGCTCATCCAGCAGCATCATCTCCGGCTCCAGCGCCAGGGTCGTCGCGATCTCCAGCGCGCGCTTGCGCCCATAGGGAAGCTCCGCCGCCGGAAGCTGGGCGTAGACGGCGAGCCCGACGTCCTCCAGCAGCTCGTAGGCGCGGCCGTTCAGCCGGTTCAGCACCGACTCGGACGTCCAGAAGCGGAAGGAGTTGCCGAGCGGCCGTTGCAGGGCCACCCGGACATTCTCCAGCACCGTCAGGTGCGGAAAGACCGCCGAGATCTGGAAGGAGCGGATGATCCCCATCCGCGCGACGTCCGCCGGCTTCACCGCGGTGATGTCCGTCCCGTTGAACAGGATCTGCCCGGTGGTGGGCTGGAGGAACTTGGTCAGAAGGTTGAAAACGGTGGTCTTGCCGGCCCCGTTCGGACCGATGAGCGCGTGGATCGACCCGCGTTGGACGCGCAGGCTGACATCGCGGACCGCGACGAAGCCGCGGAATTCCTTGGTCAGGCCACGCGTCTCCAGAATGACGTCACCCGACATGTCCTCCCCGTTCCCTTATGCGCGGCGCTCCTGGCGGGACCGCTTATCGTTGGTTCCGGATCACAATTTGGTTGTGACACTGATAGCTTACGGAAAGAACATCATTCCGTCCATCCGGAACGACCAAGTGTGTGACATTCCACCACAGGTTCGGCCACCACAGGTCCGCCCACCACAGGTCCGCCCACCACAGGTCCGCGCCGCCCGCCCTCGCGCGCCCGGTCGAGCATCCGCATCACCGGGGTCACCGTCGTCCCGTGCACGATGATGGAGACCAGGACGACGAATCCGACCAGGGCCCAGAGCTGGTTCGGCACCCCGAAATGCGCCGCGTTGAGCGCGAAGGCGAGATAGTAGAAGGACCCCATCCCGCGTATTCCGAAGAAGCCGATGGCCAGCTTCTCCCCGAACGGCATCGACAGGCCGGACAGCCCGACCAGCCCCGCCACAGGGCGCACGGCGAAGAGGATGATGACGGCGGCCAACACGTCGATCCAGCCCAGCGGCACCAGCAGCCCGTGCGCGACCGCCCCGCCGAACAGGACGAGGAGGAGCATCATCAGCAACCGCTCGGTCTGCTCGATGAAGTCGTGCAATTTTTCGTGGTACTTGTGGTTGCGCTCCTCGTGACGCAGCGACAGGGCGGCGACGAAGACGGCCAGGAAGCCGTAGCCGTGCACCAGTTCCGTCAGGCCGTAGGCGATCAGCGTGATGCCCAGCGACACGAACCCGTCGCCGGTGCGCGACAGCTTCGCGCGATTCGGCAGGCGGAAGGCGGCGATGCCCAGCACCTTGCCGACCAGCCAGCCCATGCCGACGCCCGCCGCCAGCTTCCACAAAACGTCGACCGCCAGCCACTCCAGCGTCCAGGCGCCCGGCACGGGGCTGTTCAGCGCCATGGCGATGGCGAGGTTGGTGAAGGGGAAGCCCAGACCGTCGTTGAGCCCGGCCTCCGACGTCAGGCTGAAGCGGATCTCGTCCTCCTCCCCCGACCGGGGCGGCCCGACCTGGACGTCGGAGGCGAGCACAGGGTCGGTCGGCGCCAGGGCGGCGCCCAGCAGCGCGGCCGCCGCGACGGGCAGACTCAGCACCCACCAGCCGATCACGCCGATCGCCAGGATCGACAGCGGCATGGTCACGCCAAGCAGAAGCCACGTGATCTTCCACGACCGCCAGCCGGGCGGGCGGTCGAGCTTCAGCCCGGCCCCCATCAGCGCGACGATGACGATCAGCTCCGTCAGCCGCTCCGCGGCGACCGGGTATTGGAGCGGGTCGGGGGCCTGCAACCCCGGCGCCTGAAAGACCAGGAAGCCGAAGGCCACGCAGACGATGGGGAGCGAGAGCGGCAGTTCCTTCAGAACCATCGGCAGCCAGGCCACCATCAGGATCAGGAACCCCAGGCAGACCAGGGCGACGATGTAGGAGGACATAAACCATCCGAAAGGCTGCGTTCACCTGAGAACGACAACGGGCAATCGGACAGGTCGGCACGGGCTGTGGTCGGTCGGGCTCCATGCGGTGCCGGCACGCACGGACCAAAGGCCCCGGATTCCGGGCAGAAAAAAAGCGGCCACGCGTGGCCGCATACCGACTCGCGGCGCGCCCCGGGCTGCATGCCCAGGGCGCGCCATCAGACGCAGGAGCCGGAAACCGCGGTTGTGCAGCCCTCGAACCGGCCCTCGAACCGGTTAAGCCCGGGGGCGCAATCAGGCCGCGGAGGTCAGCGGAAACCCGCTGTAGTCGAGGGAGGCCGACCAGAAGCGTTCGAGCTTGCGCAGGGTCTCGTTCGCCTTGACCAGTTCCTCGTCGCTGAAGCCCGCCTTCTCCAGCGCCGTGAGGTGGCGCTCGAACATGCGGCTGATCTTCTCGCGGAGGTCGAGCCCCTTCTCGGACAGGCGGACGCGCACCGACCGGCGGTCGTGCGGCGAACGCTCCTGCCCCAGATAGCCGTTCTCGACCATCTTCTTGACGTTGTACGACACGTTGGAGCCGAGATAATACCCGCGCGCCGTCAGCTCGCCGACGGTCATCTCGTCCTCGCCGATGTTGTACAGGATCAGGCTCTGGACGTTGTTGATGTCCTGGATACCGAGCCGGTCCAGCTCGGTCTTAAGCACCTCGAGAAAGTGACGGTGGAGCCGTTCGATCAAGAGGATGCTTTCGTAGTAGGGTTTGCGCACCGCGGTCTCCTTTGGCTCGTACCGGACGTGGGCCGACCTGTGGCCATTCCGGGTCCTTAAGATGAGATTAACCGATCATTCGACCGTAATCATCTCAATAATGCCGGAAAAGCCCATCCGCACCGTCCTGAGTTGCAGAATTGAAGCCCGGGCACGCCGGCCACTTCGCAAGGCGAAGGTTTCGCCGCCGCTGCCCGTTCATTCGTTCTTTGTCATGAGCACACGCATCTTGCGGCGCTGCAGCGACGGCAAACGCACCAAATGCGGAATTCCGATGATCCGGCGCGCCGCTTCCTGACCGAACGCCTTGCCCGTCCGGCCGCATGTCGCACCGACTTTTCCCCGCCGCCGCTTCCTGCATCACCGCCCTCCCCCCCTCCGGCGTCTTCTTCGTTGCCCGCCGATTCCGACAACCGGCGCGTTTGAGACAAGTCCCGCAGGGATTTCCCGATACTAACGCAAAAGGACGCGGAAAGTGCCCGCGTCCTTGCACGTTCTAAGTGCGATTTAGGGGCACTTCAGCACCCGCCGCGCACCGATCATTCAGAGAAGATCAAGTCGCCGCCCGCCGGGACCGCGAAATGCCGCTCCACGTCGGTGTCGGCAACCTCGGCGAGCGACGCGGGGTTCCAGCGCGGGTTCCGGTCCTTGTCCACCAGCGCCGCCCGGATGCCCTCGTAGAAGTCGTGCCCGGCGAGGAAGGCGAGGCTGAGCCGCAGCTCCTGCACCATGCAGGCGTCGAAGTCCAACCGGCCGCCGCGGCGGATGGCCTCCAGCGTAACCTTCAGGCTGGTCGGGGACACGCGCTTCAGCGTGGCGAGCTGGCCGGCCGCCCACTCCGTGCCTTCCGCCTCCAGCGCCGCGACGATGGCTTCGACCGTGTCGTGGGCGTAGCAGCGGTCGATGGCCGCGCGGTTGGCCGCGACCGGCGGCTCGCCCGCCGATTCCGCGTGGCGCGCGATCGCCTCGCCGGCCGGCACGCCCTCGGCCAGGTCGGCCACCAGCGCCTCCAGCTTGGCGCTCGGCACGAAGGCGTCGGCGGCGTTGACGGCCAGCATGTCCGCCGCCTTCAGCCGATCGCCGGTCAGGCCCAGCCACGTCCCGACCTCGCCCGGCAGGCGCGGCAGGAAGTAGGTGCCGCCGACGTCGGGGTAGAGGCCGATCCCCGTCTCCGGCATGGCGAACAGCGTGCGCTCGGTCACCACCCGGTGGGTGCCGTGTTCCGACAGGCCGACGCCGCCGCCCATGGAGATGCCGTCGATCAGCGCGACGTAGGGCTTGGGCAGGTTCTTGATCAGGCGGTTGAGGACGTATTCCTCGCTGAAGAAGGCGCGGATGCTCGCCCCGTCGCCGCGCCCCTCGCGCGCGGCCTTGCCGGCCTCGTACAGGCTGACGACGTCGCCGCCGGCGCAGAAGGCCTTCTCGCCTGCGCCCTGGATGACCACCGCCTTGATCGCGGGATCGGCCGCCCAGGCGCGCAACTGCGGGTCGAACAGGCGAATCATGCCAAGCGTCAGGGCGTTCAGCGCCTTCGGGCGGTTGAGCGTCACGAGCCCGATGGAGCCACGGCGTTCGAACAGGATCTCGGCAGCGTCGGTCATGGTTGTCGTCGTTTCCCGATGCAAATTGTTGGGGCGGAGTTGTTTTTGCGCCGCGATGATACGGCCGTGGTGCGGTGTGTCAAATTGCCCGTGACGAACGCCCCCGGCGGAGCGCGTAGGTTGGGTGGAGCGGCAGCGGAACCCAACATTGTCGGCATGGCGGGGTGTGTTGGGTTGCGCTGCGCTCCACCCAACCTACGAACGTTCCTGGGACGGGAGCGGGATTGAACCTCACGACTGGCGGACGCCCGCGTGTGGACGCGACGGAACACCGCCCCCGCTTTTACCGTTGCGCGGCACAGCTTATGTCGATGATCGGCAGCACCGCGGAAGGACGCGCACACTCATGACGATCCCCAGCTGGACGAGTTCCAGATGAAGACCGCCATCATCCTGAACCGATCCGCGGGCACGCTGGCCGGCCAGCCGATCGACGATACCGTCGCGGCGATCCGCCATGCCTTCGAGAAGCACGGGGCCGAGGTGGAACTGGCCGCCGCCGAACCGGCGGCCTGCCACGGCGAGATCCAGAAGGCCATCGACTCCGACGCCGACGTGGTGGTGGTCGGCGGCGGCGACGGGACGATCCACACCGCAGCCAACCTGCTGCTGCCGACCGGCAAGGCGATGGGGATCCTGCCGCTCGGCACGCTGAACCTGCTGGCCCGCGACCTGCAGACTCCGCTCGACCTCGACGCCGCCTTCCAGGCACTGGCCGACGGGGAGTTGCGCGCCATCGACGTGGCGGAGGTGAACGGCGAGCTGTTCCTGAACAGCTCCGTCCTCGGCTTCTACCCCAACGTCGTGCAGGAGCGGGAGGAGAAGCGCAAGCGGCACCGCCTGCTGAAGTGGCCGGCCATGGGGGTGGCGCTGGCCAAGACGCTCTACCGGCTGCCGCTGCTCGACGTGCGGATCGACTGGGGCGAGGGGCCGCGGCGGGTGCGCACCCCGGTGCTGGTGGTGTCCAACAACCCCTATGACGGCGAGGCCGGCAGCATGCTGCTCCGGCGCAACACGCTCGATTCCGGGCAGCTGGGCGTCTATGTGGCGCGCCACCGCGACGCGTGGGGCCTGATGCGGCTGATGGGCCGCAGCGTGATGGGAACCTGGCAGCATGATGAAGAGTTGGAGACGCTGACGGCCACGCAACTGACGGTGCACAGCCGGCGCCGGCGGCTGAAGATGGTCAACGACGGGGAGGTGCAGCAGTTGGAGCCGCCGCTGAACTACCGCATCCGCCACAAGGCGCTGACGGTGCTGGCCCCCCGGCGCAACGGCACGTGAGGGGAGCGTAAGGGGCCGTGAAGACCTTGGCGCACATCTCCGACCTGCATTTCGGGCGCATCGATCCGCGCGTGGTCGAGGGGCTGCTGGCCGACCTGACGGCGCGGCGGCCGGATTTGATCGTCATCTCCGGCGACCTGGTGCAGCGGGCCAAGGTCAGCCATTTCCGGCAGGCGCGCGCCTTCCTGCAGCGCCTGCCCTTCCCCTATCTGGTCGTGCCGGGCAACCACGACATCCCCGTCTACAACGTGGTGCGCCGCTTCCTGAACCCGCTCGGCAACTACAAGCGCTACATCAGCAAGGATCTCAGCCCCTTCCACATCGATTCGGAGATCGCCGTCCTGGGCATCAACACCGCGCGGTCGGTGATCATGGACTTCTCCGAAGGGCGGATGAACAAGGCCCAGATCCGCCGGGTCCGCGAGGTGTTCTGCGAGGTGCCGAACACCGTCTTCAAGGTGCTGTTCACCCACCACCCTTTCCTGCCGCCGCCCGACGCGCCGAACACCAAGCTGGTCGGCCGCGCCAAGATGGCCCTGCCCGCGCTGGAGACCTGCGGTGTCGACCTGCTGCTGGCGGGGCACCTGCACCGGGCCTATTCCGGCGACATCATGACCCATCACACGCAGGTGGCGCGCTCCATCCTGGTGGCGCAGGCGTCCACCGCCACCTCGACCCGGCTGCGCAACGAGGCCAACGCCTACAACCTGATCACCATCGCCCCGCCGCGCGTGACCTTCGAGGTGCGGTCGTGGGAGGGGGCGGCCTTCACCGGCGGGCTCGTCTCCGTCTGGCGGAAGGACGGGCAGCGCTGGGCGCTGGAAATGCAGGACACGGGATTCAGACCTGTCAGCGGTGCGGCTTGAGTCGCCGGCGCCAAGAGGCGTAGGATCGCCGCGCACGTATTAAGAGCACTCAGGTACCCGATGTCCGCCTCGCACTTCCGGTCCCAGGCCGCCTTCCCGCGCACCCGTCTCCGCCGCAACCGCGTCGACGGCTGGACCCGCCGTCTCGTCGCCGAACACACCCTGACCGTTGACGACCTGATCTGGCCGGTCTTCGTGATCGAGGGCCAGAACCGGCGGGAGCCCGTCGCCTCCATGCCGGGCGTGGAACGCCTGACCATCGACCTGCTGATCGAGGCGGTCGGCGAGGCCGGCAACCTCGGCATCCCCTGCGTGGCGCTGTTCCCAGTCGTGGGATCGGAGGGCAAGTCGGAGGACGCGGCGGAGGCCTACCGCCCCGACAACCTGATGAACCGCGCCATCCGCGCGCTGAAGACCGCGGTCCCGGACGTCGGCATCCTGGGCGACGTGGCACTGGACCCCTACACCACCCATGGGCACGACGGCATCCTGCGCGACGGCTACATCCAGAACGATGAAACGGTGGAGGTGCTGGCCCGCCAGGCCCTGTCGCAGGCCGAGGCCGGCGTGGACATCGTAGCACCCTCGGACATGATGGACGGCCGCATCGGCATGATCCGCGACCGGCTGGACGCGGGCGGGCACGAGCGGGTCCGCATCTGCTCCTACGCCGCCAAATACGCCTCGGCCTTCTACGGGCCGTTCCGCGACGCGGTGAACTCCGGCAGTTTCCTGAAGGGCGACAAGAAGACCTACCAGATGAACCCCGCCAACACCGACGAGGCCCTGCACGAGGTCGCGCTCGACCTCCAGGAAGGCGCCGACATGGTGATGGTGAAGCCGGGCCTGCCCTACCTGGACGTCATCCGCCGCGTGAAGGACGCCTTCGCCGTCCCGACCTTCGCCTACCACGTGTCGGGCGAATATGCGATGCTGCGGGCTGCGGCGCAGAACGGCTGGCTGGACTACGACAAGGCTCTGATGGAGACGCTGACCGGCTTCAAGCGCGCCGGCACCGACGCCATCCTGACCTACGGCGCCGTGGACGCGGCGCGCCTGCTGAAGCGGGGGTAAGCCCCCCTACTTCGGGGTTCCCTTCCAGACCTGGAACTGCGGCGTTTCCAGCAGCAGGTCGGCGTGGCCGAAGGCGGTCTTGAACAGCTTGCCCACGCCGGCCGTCCGCTGCGTGACCGCGACCAGGGAGCCGCGCAGCTTCAGGTATTGCTTGGTGCCGACGACCAGCGCCTCCAACATGCCGAAATCCTCGTCCTTGCCGCGGTGGAGCGGCGGGTTGGAGAGGATCAGGCCGAACCGCTCCCGCGCGCCCAGCCCGGCCAGCCCGTCGCTCAGCACGCACTCGGCATCGGGCACGTTCTGGCGGGCGGCGTGCAGGGCGACGGCGTCGACGTCCAGCAACGTCAGCTTGGCGTCCGGCACGCGCTCGCGCACCGCGCGGGCGATCACGCCGGCGCCGCAGCCGAAGTCCAGCACGGCCGTGCCCGCCGCGATCTCCGGCAGGACCTGAAGCAGGCATTCCGTGCCGGCGTCCAGGCGACCGTGCGCGAACAGGCCGGGGTAGGAGACGAGGTCGAGCGCCCCGTCGTTCCCCGGAACGTCCACCGCGACCGTCTCCCGCCAGTCCTCCAGATTGCCCCGGGCGGATGCGGCGGTGCGGCGCGTCTCCAGGACTCGGGCGCGGCGCTTGATGGCCAGCGTTTCCAGCCCGTCCAGCAGGCCGTCGAAGCGCTTGGGCGCGGAGGTGATGCCCTCGTCGTTGCTGCCGACGATCCACAGCGGCGCACCGACGGGTAGGCGGGCGGCGAGCGCGTGCAGCGCCATCTCGAACGCCGCCCAGCCCCGCGGCAGTCGCAGCACCGCTCCGTCGAAGGCCCCGTCAGGGGCCCACGCCGCGGCGGGCTTGCCGTCGAGCGCGAGCCGGTTCCAGGAGGAAACCTCCGCCCCGCCCTCCTTGAGCGCGCGCGCCATCGCGCCGTCCGCATCGCCGGCCACGAGGATGCGCCCCTGCGGGCGGCGTTCGGCGAACAGGTCGGCGGCGACGCCGGACACGGTGGCTTCCCGGTCGCCGGCGCGGTTGGACAAGCGGCTCACGTCAATTCTCGTCAATGGTCGTTTTGGAAAAGGAATTCACCACAGAGACACGGAGACACGGAGAATGCACGCTCTCTGTGTCTCCGTGTCTCTGTGGTGAAGTACGTTCCTTCCTGTCAGCCCTTTTCGCGCATCAGGCGGGCCTTGTCGCGCTGCCAGGTCCGTTCCTTCTCGGACTCGCGCTTGTCCTGCTTCTTCTTGCCCGTCGCCAGCCCGACCTGGACCTTGGCGATGCCGCGGTCGTTGAAATAGACCGACATCGGGATCAGCGTGATGCCCTTCTGCTTGATGGCGCCCATGAGCTTGTTCAGCTCACGGCGGTGCACCAGCAGCTTGCGCGGCCGCTTGGTCTCGTGCTGGAGCCAGCGGCCGGCCTGCCCGTACTCCGGGATGTACGCGTTGAACAGGTACAGTTCGCCGCCCTTCAGGCCGGCGTACGCCTCATTCACGCTGGCACGCCCGCCGCGCAACGACTTCACCTCGGTGCCGGTCAGCATCACGCCGGCCTCCAGGGTGTCTTCGATGAAAAAGTCGAAGCGTGCGCGGCGGTTCTGTGCCGCGATGCGCCTTGGTTCGGGCTCGCGGGGGGCCACGTTTTTCTCCTCCTCCGCGGGTTGGTGCCGTCCCTTAGGACAGCACCCCCGCCTTCGTCATGGCTTCGCGGACGATCGTCCGCGTGTTCTCCGACGCGGCGACCAGCGGCAGGCGAACCTCGTCCGTGGACTTGCCGAGCAGGCTGGCGGCGTATTTCACCGGGGCCGGGCTCGTCTCCACGAACATCGAGTCGTGCAGCGGGGTCAGCAGGTCGCGGTACTTGAACGCGGTGGCGTAGTCGCCGTTCCGCCAGGCGTTCTGCATGGCGGCGCACTGCGCCGGCGCGATGTTCGCCGTCACCGAGATGCAGCCGACGCCGCCCTGCGCGTTGAAGGCGAGCGCGGTGATGTCCTCGCCCGAAAGTTGAATGAAGTCGGGACCGGCCTCCTTCAGCAGGCGCGCCGGGCGGGCGAGATCGGCGGTCGCGTCCTTCACGCCGATGATGTTCGGCAACTTCGCAAGACGCGCCATCGTTGCCACCGACATATCCACGACACTGCGGCCGGGAATGTTGTAGATAACGATCGGCAAATCCGCCGCGTCATGGATCGCTTTGAAATGCTGGTACAGACCTTCTTGCGTCGGCTTGTTGTAGTAGGGAGTCACCACAAGCGCCGCCGTGGCGCCCGCCTGCTTGGCGTGGCGGGTGAGGGCGATCGCCTCCTCGGTGGAGTTGGAGCCGGTGCCGGCGACGACCGGGACCTTTCCGCCCGCGGCCTCGATGCACAGCTCGATGACGCGGTTGTGCTCCTCGTGGGACAGCGTGGGCGACTCGCCCGTCGTGCCGCACGGGACGAGACCGTGGGTGCCCTGCGCAACCTGCCACTCGACGAAGGACTGGAAGGCGGCCTCGTCCACTTTCCCGTTTTTGAACGGGGTCAAAAGAGCGACGATGGAACCGTACAACATGCCTGCCACCTCCGACGGACTGCAAGAAAAGTGTCGCGCACCTTAGCCGCACGCGTGCCCCTGGGCAAGAGCGCCCGAATCTTCACCCGCTTCCCGTTCCCGCTCGCCCCCCGGCTGGCCGCGGCGGCGCTGGCCGGGTTCCTTCTGTGCACCCTTCCGGCCGCGGCCGGAAGCCTGACCGCGCAGGATCTGGCCGTTTACCGGCAGGCCTTCAAGGCCGCCGACAACGACCGGCTGGACGAGGCGCTGGAGATCGCCGGGCAGGCGAGGGACAAGCTGCCCGCGAAGATCCTGCGGTGGATGGCGCTGGCCACACCGGGCGGCGGCAGCTTCGACGAGATCGCGGCCTTCATCCGCGAGAACGGCGACTGGCCGAACCAGGCGCAGCTGCGCCGGCAGGCCGAGAAGGCGATGCCCATCGACCTGGACGAGGACAAGGTGCTCGCCTGGTTCAAGCAGTATCCGCCCCTGTCCAACGAAGGCTTCATGCGCTACGCCGACACGCTGATGGCGACCGGCAACGCCGAGCGGGCCGTGAAGATGGCGCGCGACCGCTGGGTGGAGGCGAGCTTCAGCGCGGCGGACGAGGAGGAGTTCCTCGCCCGCTACCGCTCCCACCTGCGTCCGCAGGACCACAAGGCGCGCATCGACCGGCTGCTGTGGGAGAAGCAGGAGGCGGCGGTGCGCCGCATGCTGCCCTTCTTCGACGACGCCTACGACCGGCTGATCGAGGCGCGGATCGCGCTGGACGGCGACGCGCGCAACGCCGACGCGGCGCTGGCGAAGGTGCCGGACAGCCTGCGCAACGATCCCGGCCTGCTGTTCGACCGCGCCCGCTACCGCCGCCGCAAGGGCGACGACGCCGGCGCGCTGGAGATCATCACCCAGGCGCCGAAGGACATGGGCCGCCCCCAGGCCTGGTGGACGGAGCGCCACATCCTCGCCCGCCGGGCCATCGAGAAGGGCGACTACAACCTCGCCTACCGGCTGGTGAAGGCGCACGGCCAGACCGAGGGCAACGGAGTCGCCGAGGCCGAGTTCCTGGCCGGATTCCTGGCCCTGCGCTTCCTCGACGACCCGTCGAGCGCCTTCGGGCATTTCCATAAGCTGTACCGCTCCGTCGGCGCGCCGATCAGCAAGGCGCGCGGCGCCTACTGGTGCGGCCGGGCCGCGGAGGCCCTGGGCGAGACCGCGCAGGCGAAGGATTGGTACGCCAAGGCCGCGCAGTACGGCACGACCTTCTACGGCCAGCTCGCCGCGCGCCACACCGGCAGCAACGGCCGCATCGCCCTGCCCGCCGAGCCCCGCGTGTCCAACGCCGAGGCGACCGCCTTCGAGCGGCGCGAGGTCGTCCGCGCCACCAAGCTGCTGGCGGAGATCGAGGGCAAGGACGACGAGCGCGTGACCGCCTTCCTGCGCCGCATCAGCCTCGATTCGAAGGATCCCTCCTCCTACGTGCTGGCCGCCAAGCTGGCACGCGAGGTCGGGCGGCGGGATCTCGCCGTCGCGGCGGCCAAGGACGCGGCCCAGAGCGACGTCTTCCTGGTGGAGGCCGGCTATCCGATGATCGAGGCCCGTCCCTCGGCGCCGGAGATCGCCCTGGTCCACGCCATCATCCGGCAGGAGAGCACCTTCAGCACCGGCGTCGTCTCGTCCGCCGGAGCGCGCGGGCTGATGCAGCTGATGCCGGGAACGGCGCAGCTGGTGGCGACCAAGCTGGGCATCAAGCACAACAACGCCAAGCTGACCGCCGACCCCGAATACAACGTCAAGCTCGGGTCGGCCTACCTGGCCGACATGATCGACCGCTTCAACGGCTCCTACATCATGGCGATCGCCGCCTACAACGCCGGCCCGACGCGCGTGCGGCAATGGATCGACTCCTACGGCGACCCGCGCGGCGAAGCGATCGACCCGGTGGACTGGCTGGAACTGATCCCGATCTACGAGACGCGCAACTACGTCCAGCGGGTGATGGAAGCGATGCTGGTCTACCGCGCCCGCATCCAGGGCGCCAAGGCGGACCTGAACCTCGACAGGGAGCTGCGCCGATGACCGTCCCCTCCCCCATCGCCGGGATTCGAGCCTGCGTGTTCGACGCCTACGGCACGCTGCTCGACGTCAACGCCGCCGCCCGCGGCTGCCGCGACGGCCTCGGCGACCGGTGGGAGGAACTCGCGGCACTCTGGCGGGCCAAGCAGCTGGAATACACCTGGCTGCGCAGCCTGATGGGGCGCTACGCCGATTTCTGGCAGGTCACCGGGGAGGCCCTGGACTACGCGATGGAGCGCCAGGGTCTCGCCGACCCGGCGCTGCGCGGGCGGCTGATGGACCTCTACCGCCGCCTCGACGCCTACCCGGATGCCGTGGCGACGCTGTCCGCGCTCCGCGCCCGCGGCCTCCGGACGGCGATCCTGTCCAACGGCTCCCCGTCCATGCTGGCCGAGGCCGTGGACAGCGCGCGGCTGACACCGCTGCTGGACGACGTGCTGTCGGTGGACGGGTTGCGCGTCTACAAGCCCCATCCCTCCGTCTACCAGCTCGCCTGCGACCGTTATGGCCTGCCGCCGGAGGCGATCCTGTTCGTGTCGGCCAACGGGTGGGATGCCGGGGGTGCTGCGGCCTTCGGCTTCCGCGTGGCGTGGCTGAACCGGGCGGGGCTGCCGGCGGAGCGCTTGCCGGTCGCGCCCGCCGCTGTGGTCGGCAGCCTGAGCGCCGTTCTGTCCCTGGTTGCTGAATAGCGCGATCCTTTTTTCGTCCCATCCGGTACCCGCCAAAGGCCACATCCGCGTTTGACTGTGCCAGGCACAGACGAATCGAAAATGTTTTGAATTGGGAACTTGTCGTCGAAAGTGTTAATCCGTTATCCTCTTGCCGGGATTAATTGCATTTAATCTTCCATTAACCGTAAATCGCCATAACTCCCCTCACAAGGACGCTTAGCGTCAACACCACTCCGTGAGATGGGAGCAAGATATGCCCGCACCGAAAGTCGCCGATGAAGTCCGCAAGGCCTGCCGAATCCATGCGCGCCTGCTGGACGCCTTCATCGCCATGACCGAACAGGAGCTGGCGCAGCTCACCCCCGGTTTCGCGGAAGAGAGCCTCGTCGAATCGCTGGAAAAGATGCGCGCCGCGCGCAAGTCCTACGGCGGGCTTGCCGGCGTGATGGCCGTGGACCTGGAAACGTCCAACGCCGCCTGACCGCCGCCCGGGTGAGGAGCGGCCGGTTGGCCGCTCACTCCGGTGGCGTGTCTCCGCCGCCGTTCTGGCGGCGCTGGACGTCGCGCCATTTGGCGACGTTCTTGTTGTGGTCGGGCAGCGTCTTGGCGAACACATGGCCGCCACCGCCGTCCGCGACGAAATACAGGAACTCGTGCCGTTCCGGATGCAGGGCCGCCTGGATGGACGCCCGGCCCGGATTGGCGATCGGCCCCGGCGGCAAGCCGGTGACCTGATAGGTGTTGTAGGGCGACTCGAACTTCCAGTCGTTGCGCGTCAACGCCCGCCCCAACTCCCCATTTCCATCGGTCAGCGCGAAGATGACCGTCGGGTCCGACTGCAGCTTCATGTCGGCCTGAAGCCGGTTCACGAAGACGCCCGCCACCTTCCCCCGCTCCGCCGGAATGCCCGTCTCCTTCTCGACGATGGAGGCGAGAGTCAGCGCCTGCTGGGGCGTGTCGAAGGGCAGGTTCTGGTCGCGCGCCTTCCACGCCTCGGCCATCGCCTGGTCCATGGCGTGCTGCATGCGGTCGATCAGGCCCGCGCGCGTGTCCCCATAGGAATAATGATAGGTTTCGGGCAGAAGGCTGCCGTTCTTGGGCACCGCCTTGACCTCGCCCGACAGCGCCGGCTCCTTCTCCAGCAGCGCCAGGACCTGGGCGGAGGTCAGCCCCTCCGGCACGGTGAAACGGCGGACGACCGTGTGGCCCTGCCGCATCATCTCCAGAATGCCGTCGATGCTGATGCCGGCCGGAAAGGCGTACTCGCCGGCCTTCAGCGGGCCGGTGAACTTCGCGCCGGCCACGAACAGCAGCGGGGAGTCGATGACGCCCGCGTCGTCGAGCGTCAGCGCGATCGCTTCCAGGCCGCTGCCGCGCGGGATCACCACCGTTTCGGCGTGGTCGAGCGGTCCGGGGGCCATGACTCGCAGGGCACCCCAGAACACGATCCCGCCGGCGGCGGTCAAGGCGACGAGCCCGGTCGCCGCAATACGGAGGCCCCAGCCCATGGGGTGACTCCTCAATCGCCGATCAGGAGGCGAATTCCTTGAACACCAGGGAGGCGTTGGTGCCGCCGAAGCCGAAGGAGTTCGACAGGGCGGCGCGCACGCGACGCTCCTGCGCGACCTTCGGCACCAAGTTGACGCCCAGGCAGCTCTCCGACGGGTTCTCAAGATTCAGCGTCGGCGGAACGATGCTGTGGTTGATCGCCTTGATCGAATAGATCGCCTCGACCGCGCCGGCGGCACCCAACAGATGGCCGATCGCCGACTTGGTGGAGGACATAGCGACCTTGTCCATCGCCTCACCGAACAGGCGCTTCACCGCACCCAACTCGATCTCGTCGCCGAGCGGCGTCGAGGTGCCGTGGGCGTTGATGTAGTCGATGTCCGCGGGCTCGAGGCCGGCGCGCTTCAGGGCGCCGCGCATGGCGCGGAAGCCGCCGTTGCCGTCCTCCGCCGGGGCGGAGATGTGGTAGGCGTCGCCCGACAGGCCGTAGCCGACCACCTCGGCGTAGATGTGCGCGCCGCGCTTCTTGGCGTGCTCCAGCTCCTCAAGGACGAGGACGCCGGCACCTTCGCCGATGACGAAGCCGTCGCGGTCCTTGTCGTAGGGGCGCGAGGCCTTTTCCGGCGTGTCGTTGAAGTTGGTGGACAGCGCGCGCATGGCGGCGAAGCCACCCACGCCCAGCCGGCTCACCGCGGCTTCCGTGCCGCCGGCGACCATCACGTCGGCGTCGCCCAGCATGATCAGCCGGGACGCGTCGCCAATGGCGTGCGCGCCGGTCGAGCAGGCGGTGACCACCGCGTGGTTCGGGCCCTTGAAGCCGTGCTGGATGGAAATGTGTCCGGAGGCCAGATTGATCAGGCAGGCCGGAATGAAGAAGGGGGAGATGCGGCGGGGGCCCTTCTCATGAAGGGTGACCGCGCCGTCGGCAATGCCCGGCAGACCGCCGATGCCGGAACCCACCATCACGCCGGTGAGTTCGCGGTCCTCTTCCGTCTGCGGCACCCAGCCGGAATCCTTGATGGCTTCCTGGGCGGCGGCGATGGCGAAGATGATGAAATCATCCATCTTCCGCTGGTCCTTCGGCGGAACGAAGGCGTCCGGATTGAACGATCCGTCGCCCTCCCCGCGCGGGACCTGCCCGGCAACCTTCGAGGCCAGGTCAGAGGCGTCGAAACCCGTGATGGCGCGGATGCCCGATTGGCCGGCGATCAAACGCTCCCAGTTGAGCTTATGGCCGACACCGAGCGGCGTGACCAGACCGAGGCCGGTAACGACGACACGTCTCATGGGGTATTCCTTGACCTTTCCTCGAGAAACTCAGCGACGGCCAGGCCTCCGGTGAAGAGGTGCCTGGCCCTCTCAGCGCCTACGCCGGTCAGGCGGCGGCGTTCGCCTTGATGAAGTCGATGGCGTCCTTGACCGTCAGGATCTTCTCCGCGGCGTCGTCCGGAATCTCGCAGCCGAACTCTTCCTCGAAGGCCATCACCAGCTCGACCGTGTCCAGGCTGTCGGCGCCCAGGTCGTCGATGAAGGAGGCGTTCTCCGTCACCTTCGACTCCTCGACCCCGAGGTGGTCCACCACGATCTTCTTCACGCGCTCGGCGACATCGCTCATTTTTTCAGACCTTCCAATCCTTGAGACCGCTCGGGCGAATGTGGCGGACCCACCACGCAAGGCGCGCGTGCCGTCCTGCCGCAAAAAGTCCCGTCCGATAACACATTTTAACAGCCTTGACCAGCGCCCGCGGGAGCCGGCCTTCGCTGTGGTTCAGGCGACGATTCCGCCTCAGATCATGGCCATGCCGCCGTTGATGTGCAGCGTCTGGCCGTTGACGTAGGCGGCCTCTTCGCTCGCCAGGTACACGACCCCGGCGGCGATTTCCCCCGGCTCGCCCATGCGGCCGGCGGGAATGGCGGTGAGCAGCTTGTCCTTCTGCTCGGAATTCAGGGCGTCGGTCATCGCCGTGGTGATGAAGCCGGGGGCCACGCAGTTCACGGTGATCCCGCGCGACGCGACCTCGGCCGCCAACGACTTCGACATGCCGATCATGCCGGCCTTGGAGGCGGCGTAATTGGCCTGGCCGGGGTTGCCGGTCACGCCGACGATGGAGGTGATGCCGATGATGCGGCCCCAGCGGCGCTTCATCATGCCGCGCATCACAGCGCGCGACAGGCGGAAGGCGGCCGTCAGGTTGACGTCGATCACCGACTGCCAGTCGTCGTCCTTCATGCGCAGCGCCAGCTGGTCGCGCGTCAGGCCGGCGTTGTTGACCAGGATGTCGATCTGGCCGAGCGCGGCCTCCGCGTCCTTGGCCAGCTTCTCCGTTGCGGCGGCGTCGGCGAGGTTGCCCGGCACCACCACGGCGCGCTCGCCCAGCTCGGCGGCCAGAGCCTCCAGCGGGGCGACGCGGGTGCCCGACAGGGCGACGGTGGCGCCCTGCGCATGAAGGGCGCGCGCGATCTCGGCGCCGATGCCACCGGAAGCCCCGGTCACCAGCGCCTTCTTGCCGGTCAGGTCGAACATGGAAAGCCTCACAGCGTCTTCAGGAACGATTCGACGTCGGCCGGCCCCTGCACGGACGTGCCGGCCAGTTCCTTGTCGATGCGCTTGGCAAGGCCCGACAGCACCTTGCCCGATCCCAGTTCAACCAGCGAATCGACGCCCTGCTCCTTCATGAAGAGCACGCTTTCGCGCCAGCGGACCATGCCGGTGACCTGCTCGACCAGCAGGCGGCGGATCGTG
Source organism: Azospirillum rugosum (assembly GCF_017876155.1). Taxonomy (GTDB): domain Bacteria; phylum Pseudomonadota; class Alphaproteobacteria; order Azospirillales; family Azospirillaceae; genus Azospirillum; species Azospirillum rugosum. Next base: position 81,863 of record NZ_JAGINP010000017.1, on the reverse strand, counting down.
TTGGGGTCGGACACGGCCGAAGCGGTGACGTTGGCGACCACCGGAACCGCCGGCGCGCCGATCGTCACGTTGGCGAGCGCGTCGGCCATGGCGTCGGCGGCCGGCTGCATCAGCGGGCAATGGAAGGGGGCGCTGACCGGCAGGCGGACCGACCGCTTCAGGCCGCGCTCCGCCGCCAGGACGATGGCGCGGTCGATGGCCTCGGCGTGGCCGGAGATGACCACCTGGCCCGACGAGTTGTCGTTGGCGACCGTGCAGACGTCGCCCTGGGCGGCGTCCGCGGCGATGGACTGCGCCTGCTCCAGCTCCGCGCCCAGCAGGGCGGCCATGGCGCCCTTGCCCACCGGCACGGCCTTCTGCATCGCCTGCCCACGCAGCTTCAGCAGGCGCGCGGTGTCGGCCAGCGAGAAGGCACCGGCGGCGCAGAGCGCCGAATATTCGCCGAGCGAGTGGCCGGCGACGAAGGCGGCGTGCTTGCCGAAGTCGAGGCCGCCCTGGTCCTTCAGCACGCGCATCACCGCGACGCTGACGGCCATCAGGGCCGGCTGGGCGTTCTCGGTCAGGGTCAGGTCCGCGTCGGGGCCTTCGAACATCAGGCGGGACAGGCGCTGGTTCAGCGCGTCGTCAACCTCTTCGAAGGTGAGCCGCGCGACCTCGAACGCCTCGGCCAGCTCGCGGCCCATGCCGACGGCTTGGCTGCCCTGGCCCGGAAAGACGAACGCCCTGGTCATGCTGTCTTGGAACCCTGGTAAAGGCGCGCCGTCCGTCGGCGCCGCCGTGGAATTGGGCGACAGTCATACCCTGCCTTTTGTGCAAGTCAAGCGACAGCCAACGCGGAAAGCCATCGCCGGGCGACGTGTGGCAACTTTTTTCGCATGGTGACGCGCCAGGACACCCCGTGGGAGCCCTTTATATAAGGTGTCGCCATCAACGCTTCGCGGGGGCCGCGCGGCCGGCTATGAAAGCGCTTGCCCGGCAAGGGCTTTTGTGCATACTGCGCCGCTTCACAACTCCTTGCCGACGGCATGCCGCCGGCTAGGCCCGGGCGGCTGTCCTTTCCATCGGGGAACGGGTGCAGCGCCGGACCATGAACAGCCATGGGGAGTACAATGGCTCTTTACGAGTGCGTGCTGATCGCGCGCCAGGACATCTCGGCCGCCCAGGCCGAGCAGCTCGGTGAGCAGTTCGCCCAGATCATCCGCGACAACGGCGGCCAGGTCACCAAGACCGAGTACTGGGGTCTGAAGACGCTCACCTACAAGATCAAGAAGAACCGCAAGGGTCATTACACCCTGTTCAACGTCGATGCCCCGGCCGCCGCCGTCCTGGAGATGGAGCGGAACATGAGCATCAACGAGGACGTGCTGCGCTTCCTGACCCTGCGCGTCGACGCGCTGGACGCCAACCCGTCGGTGATGATGCAGAGCCGCGGCGAGCGTGGCGACCGCGGTGACCGCGGCGACCGCGGCCCGCGCCGCTTCGAGGATCGCGGCCCGCGCCCGCCGCGCCGCCAGGAAGCCACCGTTGCCGAAGGGGAGAACGCCTAAATGTCCGACAAGCAGACCTCGGGCGCTCCCGCCCGCACCGGCGGTGGCCCGCGCCGTCCGTTCTTCCGCCGCCGCAAGACCTGCCCGTTCTCGGGCGCGAACGCCCCGGCGATCGACTACAAGGACGTCAAGCTCCTGTCCCGCTTCATCTCCGAGCGTGGCAAGATCGTGCCGAGCCGCATCACCGCGGTTTCCGCGAAGAAGCAGCGCGAGCTCGCTCGCGCCATCAAGCGCGCCCGCTTCCTGGCCCTGCTTCCCTACGTGGTGAAGTAAGGATCTGAAGCGGACGACGAAGGCAAAGGTACCCCCATGGCCTCGCCCCTGGCTGCCCCGCCCCTGGTGTTTTACCTGGCGGTCGCCATCGGAGTCGGCGTGGTCAGCGCGATGTTCTACCTCTCCGTCCTGTTCGGCGGGGTGGGCGCGCTGATCCTGGGCTATCTGGCGCCGCTGCCGCTGTTCCTCGCGGGACTGTGGCTCGGCTCCACCGCCGCCATCATCGCCGGAACGGCGGGGACGGTGGCGGTCCTGGCGGTGTCGTCCAGCCTGCTGGTCGCGCTGGCTTACCTGGTGACCGGAGCCTTTCCGGTCGTGCTGGTGGTGCGGCAAGCCATGCTGGCGCGGACGGCAGCAAGCGGGGGGATCGAGTGGTATCCTCCGGGCCGGCTCCTGATGGGGCTGGTCGGGATGGGACTGGCGGCCCTCCTGGGGGCTGCGGTTCTGACGCTCGACCAGCCCGGCGGGCTGGAAGGGGCGGTGCGCGAGACCCTGGCCCGCATGACGGACCAGATCTTCGCCACGCAGGGCCAGCAGGCCCCGGATCCGCAGGACTTCTGGATGGCCGAGGTGTTGCCGGGCCTCGCGGTGATCTCGTGGCTGACCATGACGATCGTCAACGCGGCCCTGGCCCAGGGAGCGCTGATGCGGTTCAACCGCAACCGGCGCCCGCCCATGCGGCTGGTCGACCTGGAATTGCCGGCCTGGTTGCCGCCGGTGTTCCTGGCGGCCGTGCTGGCGGCGTCGGTGGCACCGGATCCGGTGTCCTTCCTGGCGGTGAACACCGCGCTGGTCCTGGCCCTGCCCTTCGCCTTCGTCGGGCTTTCGGTGGTGCATGCAGCGGCCCGCGGGCGGTCGGCCAAGGTGCCGGTCCTCGTCGGGTTCTACATGTTCCTGTTTCTTTTCGGTTGGCCGATCGTGCTGATGGTCGGCCTTGGCATGATCGAGCAATGGATTGGGCTGCGTCGCCGTTTCCGGACCGCCGGCCCCGATCAGGAGGACGAGTGATGGAAGTTATTCTGCTGGAGCGGGTCGAGAAGCTCGGCCAGATGGGCCAGGTCGTGAAGGTGCGGCCGGGCTTCGCCCGCAACTATCTGCTGCCGCAGAAGAAGGCGATGCGCGCCACCAAGGCGAACATGGCCGTCTTCGAGAAGCAGAAGGCCCACCTGGAGGCCATGAACCTGGAGCGCCGTAAGGACGCCGAGCAGGTCGCCTCCCAGATGACCGACGTGACGGTCGTGGTGATCCGTCAGGCCGGTGAGACCGGCGTGCTGTACGGCTCGGTGACCCCGCGCGACGTCGCCGACGCGCTGGCCGCTGCCGGCTACAAGGTCGACCGCAAGCAGGTCATCATCGAGCAGCCGATCAAGACGCTGGGCCTGTTCAAGCTCCGCGTCGTCCTGCACCCCGAGGTCGCCGTCACCGTCACGGTGAACGTCGCCCGTTCGCAGGAAGAGGCCGAGCTGCAGCGGGCTCGCGGCGGCATGGTCACCGCCGCCGACCTGCGCGACGAGGAAGACGAGGTCGAGGAGGCCCCGGAGGCCACCGAGACCGAGGACTCCGAGCAGGCCTAAACCGCCCGCTCAACGGGTTCGACCCGCTCGTCCGGAAGCCGCCCGCCCCCCGAAATGGGGGTGGGGCGGCTTTCCGCTTTTTACCGTTACGCCGCTTTCTCGCAGGATCGAATCGCATAGAAGTCCGTGGGCATGCGTCCGATGCGCAGCAGCATCGTCCGTCGGAAACGTTGTCCTGCCCATTTCCGCGTCCGACCTTCCTCCCACGTGAGATGCGATGGCTTATGCGGAGGAACGGTATGCTGCTTGCCCGTCTGCTCAACCCCGTCGTCACGACCGGCGCCTTCGACATCATCGATGCCGACGGTCGCGCCCATCACGTCGGGAAGGGCACGCCGACCTTGGCACTCCGTCTGCACGACAAGGCCGTGCAGCGCGACCTTGTGATCAACCCGCGCCTGCGCTTCGGCGAGGCCTACATGGACGGGCGCCTGTCGATCGACGGCGGCACCATGTACGACTTCCTCGACGTCCTCTGTTCCGGGCCGGAGAATGTGCAAGGCGTGCTTGGAACGATCCAGGAAGCCCTCGGCCCCATGCTGCGCCTCGCCCAGCAGCACAATCCGCTGAAGCGGTCGCGCAAGAACGTCGCCCACCATTACGACCTGTCGCGGGAATTCTTCGCGCTGTTCCTCGACCGGGACATGCAGTACTCCTGCGCCTACTTCCCGACCCCCGAGACCAGCCTGGACGACGCGCAGGAGGCGAAGAAGCGCCACATCGCGTCCAAGCTGTTGCTGCGGCCGGGCATGCGCGTGCTCGACATCGGCTGCGGCTGGGGCGGCATGGCCCTGTACCTCGCGCGGACGACGGGCGCCGATGTCACCGGCATCACCCTGTCCACCGAACAGCTCGCCGTGGCGCGGGAGCGGGCGGCCAGGAGCGGCCTGTCCGACCGGGTACGATTCGAACTGCGCGACTACCGCCTCATGGAAGGCACTTTCGACCGCATCGTCTCCGTCGGCATGTTCGAGCATGTCGGCAAGCCGCACTACGACGCCTTTTTTGCGAAGGTCCGCGCGCTGCTGGCCGATGACGGCGTCGCCCTCCTGCACGCCATCGGCCGGTCCGACGGGCCGGGCGCCACCAACCCGTGGATGCGCAAGTACATCTTCCCCGGCGGCTATTCCCCGGCCCTGTCCGAGGTGATTCCGGCGGTGGAGAAGGCCGGCCTGTGGAACACGGACATGGAGATCCTGCGCCTCCACTACGCCGAGACGCTGCGCCACTGGCGCGAGCGCTTCCTGGCGCACTGGGACGAGGCGAAGGCGATGTACGACGAGCGGTTCTGCCGCATGTGGGAGCTGTATCTGGCGGGCTCCGAGATCGCCTTCCGCTACCAGGGGCACATGGTGTTCCAGGTACAGCTCGCCCGTTCGGCGAAGGCGGTGCCGATGACCCGCGACTACATGATCAACGCCGAGCGGGCGCTGCTCCACCCGACGCCGGTCGCCGTTCCGCAGCCTGTGGACAATGAGCCACGGCGTCACGCCAGTTAAGGCGTCCGCGGCAATTCATCCGCGCCCCTAGGATCGCTTAACCCGTTGTCATTGAAGCTGATTCCGGGTTGTCCCCAATCTTCCCACCCTGTGGAAGAAAGTTATCCACACGATTTCGAAGACACGGTCGCCGATCGCACAGCTAAGCTGCCCTGCCCTTTGGTAGAGTGCCAGCCATGGACGACAAGACCACCCAGCTTTTCGAGCCGCGTTCCCTGGACGGCGGCTCTCCCCGTGCCGGTGCCGTCAAGCCCACGGCCGAATACCGCACGCCGCCTCACAACGAAGAGGCGGAGCAGGCGCTGCTCGGCGCCATCCTGGTGAACAACAAGGCGTACGAGAAGGTCGGCGAGTTCCTCCGCGCCGAGCATTTCTACGACCCGGCCCACCAGCGCATCTTCGGCGCCATCGCCAAGATGGTGGAGCGCGGCCAGATCGCGAACCCCGTCACGCTGAAGGCCTATTTCGACAACGACCCGGAGTTGGCCCCGGACGGCGGGGCGAGCTATCTGGCGCAGCTGGCGGGCAACGTGGTCACGGTGGTCAACGCCGGCGACTACGGCAAGACAATCCATGACCTGTTCCTGCGCCGGCAGCTGATCGAGGTCGGCACGGACATGGTGAACGAGGCGTACCAGCACGACCTGGACGTCGACGCCATGGACCAGATCGAGACGGCGGAAAAGCAGCTGTTCGACCTCGCCTCCACCGGCGACGTGCGCGGCGGCTTCATCCCCTTCTCCGAATCGCTGAAGGCGGCCATCGAGACGGCGGAGACGGCCTTCCGCCGGTCGAGCCACGTCACCGGCGTGACGACGGGCCTGCGCGACCTCGACCGCAAGCTGGGCGGCCTGCACCCGTCGGACCTCGTCATCCTCGCCGGGCGCCCCTCCATGGGCAAGACGGCGCTGGCGACGAACATCGCCTTCAACGCCGCCAAGGCGCACATGCGCACCAACGGCGGCGAGGGCGCGCCGGTCGGCTTCTTCTCGCTGGAAATGTCGGCCGAGCAGCTGGCCACCCGTATCCTGGCCGGCGAGGCGGAGGTGTCGGGCGACAAGATCCGCCGCGGCGAGATCAAGGACAGCGACTTCCCCAAGTTCGTGGCGGCGAGCCAGGATTTGAGCCGGGTCCCCTTCTTCGTGGACGACACGCCGGCCCTGACCATCGCCGCGGTGCGCACCCGCTGCCGCCGGCTGAAGCGCACGCACGGGCTGGGCATGGTGGTGGTCGACTATCTCCAGCTGCTGCGCGGCAGCTCGACCCGCGGCAACGAGAACCGCGTGCAGGAAATCTCGGAGATCACCCGCGGCCTGAAGGCCATCGCCAAGGAGCTGGAAGTCCCCGTGCTCGCCCTGTCGCAGCTGAGCCGCGCGGTGGAGATGCGCGAGGACAAGCGGCCGCAGCTGGCCGACCTGCGCGAATCGGGCTCCATCGAGCAGGACGCCGACGTTGTGATGTTCGTTTACCGCGAACAGTACTATCTTGAGCGCGCCGAGCCGGCCCGCCGGCCGGAGGAGACGGAGGACAAGTACAACGACCGCTACGCCAACTGGCAGAATCGCTACGCCGAGGTCCACAACACGGCCGAGGCGATCATCGCGAAGCAGCGCCATGGCCCGATCGGCAGCGTACGCATGTTCTTCGACGGACAGTTCACCAAATTCGGCGACCTCGACACGACCCATGATTTCGGACCTACGGAGTGACCCGGCGCAGCGCGCCGGTGCGGTTCTGACCATCGACCTCGGCGCGGTGGTCGCCAACTGGCGAAGCTTGCGCGACCGGGTGGCTCCGGCCGAATGCGCGGCGGTGGTGAAGGCCAACGCCTATGGCCTTGGGGTGGCGCGGGTCGTCCCGGCGCTCGCCGCGGCCGGCTGCCGGACCTTCGTGGTCGCCCAGTTCGAGGAGGCGCTGGCCGTCCGCGCCGTGGCGCCTGACGCGCGGATCCTCTGCCTGGGCGGCCTGCCCGCCGGCACCGCGCCGGACTTCACGGCGAACCGCATCCTGCCGGTGCTGAACCACCTGGGCGACATCGCGGCGTGGCAGGCGCACGCGCGGGCGCAGGGTGCCGCATTGCCAGCCGTCGTCCACATCGACACGGGCATGAACCGACTCGGGCTTGGCCCGGACGAGCTGGACACGCTGGCCGGCGATCTCGCCCGGTTGGAGTGGGTCGACGTCCGCGTGTGGATGACCCACCTCGCCTGCGCCGAGGCCGATTCGCCGATGAACGGCCGGCAGTTGGAAGACTTCCGCGCGGCGGTCGCGCGACTCCCCGCTGCGGAGCGCAGCTTTGCCAATTCGTCGGGCATCTTCCACGGCCCGGCCGCCCATTTCGACCTCGTCCGGCCGGGCTGCGCGCTCTACGGCGTCAACCCAACGCCCGCAACAGCGAACCCGATGCGGGGCACCATCCGCCTCGACGCCCGCGTGCTCCAGGTGCGCAACGTTGACAATGCTATGACCGTTGGATACGGTGCGACGCACCGCGTTGAAGCGAGAGGAAAAATCGCAACCATCGCAGTGGGTTATGCCGACGGATACCTGCGATCGCTCAGCGGGCGCGGACATGTGTTCGTGGATGGCGTGGCCGCACCGGTGGTTGGTCGGATTTCGATGGATCTGGTTACGGTGGACATCAGCCACCTCCCCGACGGCGCGGTCACGCCCGGCGGGCTGGTCGAACTGATCGGCCCCAACCGCCCGGTTGATACCGTGGCGGACGAGGGCGGCACCATCGGCTACGAGATCCTGACCTCCCTTGGCGCGCGCTACCACAGGGTCTATCGCGACCCGCCGCCGCCTGAGGTCGCTTGATGGGTTTCCTTGCCGCCACCGGCCGGGCCTTCCTGGTTTTCCTGGAAGCGACCGGAAAGCTCGGTCTGTTCACCATCGCCGCGCTGTCGCACTGCGTCCGCCCGCCGCTGTACCCGCGGCAGATCATGCGGCAGATGATCGACATCGGCTATTACTCGCTGCCGGTGGTGGGGCTGACCGCGCTGTTCACCGGCATGGTGCTGGCCCTGCAGAGCTATTCCGGCTTTTCCCGCTTCCAGGCGGAGGGCGCCATCGCCACCGTGGTCGCCCTGTCGGTGACGCGGGAGCTTGGGCCTGTGCTGGGCGGCCTGATGGTCGCCGGCCGCATCGGCGCCTCCATGGCCGCCGAGATCGGCACCATGCGCGTGACGGAGCAGATCGACGCGCTGTCGACGCTGTCCACCAACCCCTTCAAGTACCTGGTGGCGCCGCGCCTGCTGGCCGGCCTGACCATGCTGCCGCTGCTGGTGCTGGTGGCGGACATCATCGGCGTGTTCGGCGGCTTCCTGGTCGGCGTCTACCGTCTGAACTTCAACCCGTCCTCCTACATCAGCCGCACCTGGGAGTTCCTGGAGCCGATCGACGTCATCTCCGGCCTCGTGAAGGCGGCGGTGTTCGGCTTCGTGGTGGCGCTGATGGGCTGCTACCACGGCTACCATTCCCGGGGCGGCGCGCAGGGCGTCGGCACGGCGACCACCAACGCGGTGGTGTCGGCCTCCATCCTGATCCTGGTCTGGAACTACCTCATCACCGGCATCTTCTTCTCGACGAAATGAGCGAAGCCCCATGAGCGCACCCGTCTCCCAGGTCCCTCCCGCTCATCCGCCGAAGATTTCGCTGAAGAACGTGCACAAGCGGTTCGGCCCGAAGGTCGTGCTGAACGGCATCGACCTGGAGGTCGGGCGCGGCGAGTCGCTGGTGGTCATCGGCGGCTCGGGCACCGGCAAGTCGGTGATGCTGAAGTGCATCCTCGGGCTGCTGCACCCCGATTCGGGCTCCATCCGGGTGGACGGCCAGGAGACGACGAAGCTCCGCGCCCGCGACCGGGAGAAGCTGCTGCACAAGTTCGGCATGCTGTTCCAGGGCGCCGCCCTGTTCGACAGCCTGAAGGTGTGGGAAAACGTCGCCTTCGGCCTGATCCAGGGCGAGCACATGCCGCGCGCCAAGGCGAAGGAGATCGCCATCGCCAAGATGGGCGCGGTCGGCCTGGGCCCCGAGGTGGGGGAGCTGTTCCCGTCGGAGCTGTCGGGCGGCATGCAGAAGCGCGTCGGCCTCGCCCGCGCCATCGCCGACGAGCCGGAAATCATCTTCTTCGACGAGCCGACGACCGGCCTCGACCCGATCATGGCCGACGTCATCAACGAGCTGATCGTGAAGTGCGTGAAGGACCTGGGCGCCACGGCGGTCACCATCACCCACGACATGGCGTCGGCCCGCAAGATCGCCGACCGTGTCGCGATGATCTACCAGGGCCGGATCATCTGGACCGGCCACGCCCAGGACATCGACCATTCCGGCAACCCCTACGTGGACCAGTTCGTCCACGGCAAGGCCGACGGCCCGATCAAGATGCAGGTGCGGGCGCTCTGACGGGGCGGTTTGCGCCTTGCCCGTGTTCCGCCTATGATCGAGGTGTAAACGTCGTTCCTTGGGTGCTGAGATGGGCCGCCTGTTCACCTTGCGCGACGAAGACTTCCACGCCTGGACGCAGGAGCAGGCGACTGCGCTGCGTCAGGCGGCCGAGTCGCGGATCAACCTGCCCGTCGACTGGGAAAATCTCGCGGAAGAGGTGGAGGAGATGGGCGGGCAGCTGCGCACCGAGATCGCCAGCGCGCTGGCCCGCATCATCGAGCATCTCCTGAAGCTGGAACACTCCCACGCCGCCGATCCACGCCGGGGCTGGGTCAATTCCGTCCTGGAGCACCGCGACCGGATCGCCCTGCTGCTGGAGGACAGCCCGAGCCTCCGGCGTCATATGGACGACCTGCTGGTGCGCGGCTGGAAGCATGGCCGCAAATACGCCCTGCGCGGCTTGGCACAGGACGAAATCGGCGACAAGGACCTTCCCGCCCTGTGCCCCTATCGCCTGGATGAGGTGCTGGACGATGGGTGGTGGCCGGAAAATCGCCACGGCCTGCCGCCGGTGGAAGCGATTTCTTAATCCTGTTGGACAACAACACTCTGCGCAGTGCGGCTGATTCCGCTGCGAACCGGAGATCATAGATGGCTGAAGTCACCACCAACGGGCTGGCGTTCGCGTCCTTCATGCTGAGCGCCAAGATTCTGGAGACGCTGCAGGCGAAGGGCGTGCTGACCAACGAAGAGGTGGTGAAGACCATCCAGGCCGCCCACACCCAGCTGGTCAGCAACGACAACCCGCTGGCGAGCGAGGCCGCCGTCGCCCTCGCCCACTTCTTCGCGCCCGCGCCGAAGGAATGAGCGGCCGGCGCAAGGCCGGGGCGTCGCCGCGGGGTTACCCGCGCGGCGGCGCCTTCGCCAGGGCCTCCCGCAGGTCCGGCATCAGCACCGCGCCCAGAATGGCGATCATCGGCAGGAGCGCGTAATCGCCAGCCGCGGCCGCCTCGATCAGTTCGGCGCGGGTCAGCAGTTCCAAGCGCATTTCCTCCAGGTCGCCGGAGTCCGGCTCCCTGACCTTGCGCGCGCCGCGGGCGTGGAACATGTGACAGGTGCAGCCCCGCTGGTTGCCCTGGACCACGTAGGACCCGAGCGCCGTCCAGTCCGCCGCCTCGTAGCCCGTCTCCTCCATCAGCTCGCGCTTGGCGGCGAGCAGGGGTTCCTCCCCCGGAGAGATCATTCCGGCCGGGAAGGTCTGGCTGACCCGGCGCGGACCGTGCTTGTACTGGCGCAGCATCAGCGCGCGGCCCTGCTCGTCCTCGGCGAACATCAGGACGAAGTCGTGCTGCTCGATCTGATAGTAGTTCTCCACCCGGCGCCCGTCCGGAAGCTCGACCGTCTGGGCATGCACGCGCAGGAAATGGCCGGCGTCCAGGAGCACACGGCTGTCCAGGACGGTCCAGGGCTTCAGCTGGTCACTCATGCAGCCATCGTTCATGTGCTTGGGGCTCCGTAGGGCGGCTGCGTGTAACCGGCCGGGGACAGGGTGAAGATCTCGCAGCCGGTCTCGGTGATGCCGACCTGGTGCTCGAACTGGGCGGACAGGGAGCGGTCGCGGGTCACGGTGGTCCAGCCGTCGGACAGGATCTTCACGTCGGGCTTGCCGGCGTTGAGCATCGGCTCGATGGTGAAGACCATGCCGGGCTGCAGCAGGACGCCGGTGCCCGGCTTGCCGAAATGGTCGACGTGCGGCGCGTCGTGGAAGACGCGGCCGATGCCGTGGCCGCCGAAGTCGCGCACCACGCCGTAGCGGTGGGATTCGGCAAGCGTCTGGATGGCGTGGCCGATGTCGCCCAGGTGGTTGCCGGGCTTGGCCTGCGCGATGCCGGCCATCATCGCCTGATAGGTGATGTCGACCAGCTTGCGCGCCTTCACGCCGATCTTGTCGCCGACGAAGAACATGCGGCTTGTGTCGCCGTACCATCCCTCAAGGATCACCGTGACGTCGATGTTCACGATGTCGCCGTCGACCAGTTTCTTGTCGTCGCTGGGGATGCCGTGGTTGACGACGTGGTTCGGCGAAATGCAGCTGGCCGCCGGGTAGTCGTGATAGCCCAGCGTCGCGGGAATGGCGCCGTTGTCCCGCATGTAGGTCTCGATCAGCCGGTTGAGATGCCCGGTGCTGACACCCGGCACCACGTGCGGCGTGATGTGGTCGAGCGTCGCCGCGGCCAGCCGCCCGGCCTTCCGCAACGCCTCGAACTCCTCCGCACCGTGCAAGGGAATGCGCCTACCGTCCTTGTCCGCCACCGCGTTACCTTCCTTCCTCATGTCAAGCCAGGCTTCGGGCCAGAACCTACCACCGGAGCCGCCCAAGAAAAGCCCCAGGATTTTTATCGCTTCAGCCATAGGATTTATGACCGGGGCTTGCTATATGTGGGGCGCCTTCGGAACCCGCTGCCCCAAAGCCTGTTAGACCCTTGGCCAAGCCCTCCACCCGCTACGCCTGCCAGTCTTGCGGCGCGACCTTCCCGAAATGGGCGGGGCGTTGCGACGCGTGCGGCGAATGGAACACCCTCGTCGAGGAAACGGCTCCGGAGAGCGCGCCGAAGGGACTCGGCGCCGCGCGCGGTCGCCGGATCGACTTCGTCGGGCTGGCCGGCAGCAGCGAGGCGCCGCCCCGCCGCCTGACCAACATCGCGGAGTTCGACCGCGTCTGCGGCGGCGGCCTCGTCCCCGGATCGGCCATCCTGATCGGCGGCGACCCGGGCATCGGCAAGTCGACCCTTCTCCTCCAGGCCATGGCGCGCCTGTCCCAGGAACACCGCTGCGCCTACGTTTCCGGCGAGGAGGCGGTGGACCAGGTGCGCCTGCGCGCCCAGCGCCTGGGCTGCGCGGCAGCCCCCGTCCAGCTCGCCTCCGCCACCAGCGTGCGCGACATCGTGGCCTCGCTGGACAGCACCGACGGGCCGGACGTCGTCGTCATCGACTCCATCCAGACCATGTATGTGGACAACCTGGACAGCGCGCCCGGCACGGTGGCGCAGGTCCGGGCGAGCGCGCAGGAGCTGATCCGCGTCGCCAAGCGGCGCGGCGTCGTGCTGCTGCTGGTCGGCCACGTCACCAAGGAAGGCATGATCGCCGGCCCCCGCGTGCTGGAGCACATGGTGGACACGGTGCTCTATTTCGAAGGCGAGCGCGGCCACCAGTTCCGCATCCTGCGGGCGGTGAAGAACCGCTTCGGCGCCACCGACGAGATCGGCGTCTTCGAGATGACCGACGGCGGCCTGGGTGAGGTCTCCAACCCCTCCGCCCTGTTCCTGGCGGAACGGCGCGGCGACGTGTCGGGTGCCGCCGTCTTCGCTGGCATGGAGGGCACGCGGCCCGTTCTGGTGGAGGTGCAGGCGCTGGTCGCCCCCTCCCCGCTCGGCACGCCGCGGCGCGCCGTGGTCGGCTGGGATTCGGCGCGGCTCGCCATGGTGCTGGCTGTGCTGGAGGCGCGCTGCGGCGTGCAGATCGGCGCCAACGACGTCTACCTGAACGTAGCCGGCGGCCTGCGCATCACCGAGCCCGCGGCCGACCTCGCCGTCGCCGCGGCGCTCGTGTCCTCCCTGACGGGAGAGCCCGTTCCGGCCGACGCCGTGGTGTTCGGCGAGATCGGCCTGTCCGGCGAGGTGCGCGCGGTCGGCCAGAGCGACACGCGGCTGAAGGAAGCCGCGAAGCTGGGGTTTTCGACGGCGATCTTTCCGGCCCGACGGAACGGCCAGAAGGGCGGCCGGGGCGACGGCACCCTGAAGACGGTGGAGCTTCAGCAGTTGGGCGAGCTGATGCCCCTGTTCCAGGCCGGGGGCGGGCGGCCGCCGCGCGGCAGGGATTAGGGCTCTGTAGAGGATTGGGCTCTATAGAAGAGTGCCCACAGGAGGCGCCCGGAACCGGGCTTTTGAGAGAGCACGAGGCGTAGCGGAGTCCATGGATACCTTCCCGATCAACCCGGCGGACCTGGCGGTCATCGTCGTGCTTCTGCTGTCGGCGTTGCTGGCCTTCACCCGCGGCATGGTCGCCGAGGTGCTGTCCGTCGCCGCCTGGGCGGGTGCGGCGCTGGTGACGCTGAACGCCCTGCCCTACGCCCTGCCCATCGCGCAGCGCTACATCCACGTGGAGATGGCGGCCTACGCCGCGTCCGCCGTGGCGCTGTTCGTGGTCAGCCTTGTGTTTTTCACAATCCTCGGCCGGGCGGCCTCGCGCGGGGTGCAGAACTCCGGCCTTTCGGCGCTGGACCGGTCGCTGGGCTTCGTTTTCGGGCTGCTGAAGGGCGCCATCCTCGCGTCCGTCGCATATCTGTTCTTCGCCTGGCTTGTGCCGAACCCGGCCGAGCATCCGGCGTGGCTGCAGGCAGCCAAGACCCGGCCCTTGCTGGTGACCGGGGCCGGCATGATCTATGAGGTCATGCCGGAGAACCTCCGCAAGGATGGCCTCGGCCAGATGGACATGGCGCGCGAGCGTGCGCGCCAAGCCATCGAAGCGAAGGAGGCGCTCGACCGCCTGTCGACTCCGGTGCCCGGAGCGACCAAGACCGGTGGTGCGTCCCAACCCGATACCGGCTATAAGGACCGCGACCGCGGTGACCTTGAGCGATTGATCCAGAACGCGCGCTGAAAGGCGCCCGTCAACACGCCCCCGATCGGGCTGAGTGAGACCGACGCCTGTGCATGACGAGGATTCCCCGATGCTGACGACGCATCCGTTCGACGACGACAAGCTGCGCGAGGAGTGCGGCGTGTTCGGCATCCGCAGCCACACCCAAGCGGCGGCCATCACGGCGCTGGGCCTGCACGCGCTGCAGCACCGCGGACAGGAGGCCTGCGGCATCGTCAGCTACGACGGGGACCGCTTCCACCTGCAGCACGCGCTGGGGCTGGTCGGCGACCATTTCTCATCCGAGTCGGTGATCGCCAAGCTGAAGGGCGTCCAGGCCATCGGCCACGTCCGCTACGCCACCACGGGCGACACCACGATCCGCAACGTCCAGCCGCTCTACGCCGACTTCGAGTTCGGCGGCTTCGCGCTGGCCCACAACGGCAACCTGACCAACGCGCACACGCTGCGCCGCCAGCTGGTCCGGCGCGGCTGCCTGTTCCAGTCGACCACCGACACCGAGACCATCGTCCACCTGATGGCCATGGCCCGCGGCGGCTCGCCGGTCGACCGGCTGATCGAGGCGGTGCGGCAGGTCGAGGGCGCCTTCTCCCTTGTGGCGCTGACCCCGAACGAGGTGATCGGCGTGCGCGACCCCCTGGGCGTCCGCCCGCTGGTCCTGGGTAAGCTCGGCGATACCCACATCCTGACCAGCGAGACCTGCGCGCTGGACATCGTCGGCGCCGAATATGTCCGCGACGTCGAGCCGGGCGAGATGATCGTGCTGAACGACCAGGGTATGCAGAGCCTGCGTCCGTTCCAGCCGCAGGGTCGCCGCTTCTGCATCTTCGAATACATCTACTTCGCGCGGCCGGACAGCGTGATGGAGGGCTCCTCCGTCTACAACGCCCGCCAGCGGATCGGCGCCGAACTGGCCCGCGAATCGGGCATCGAGGCCGACGTGGTCGTGCCGGTGCCGGACAGCGGCGTGCCCGCGGCCATCGGCTACGCCACGCAGAGCGGCGTGCCGTTCGAGTTGGGCATCATCCGCAACCATTACGTCGGCCGCACCTTCATCGAGCCGACCGACCAGATCCGCCACCTGGGCGTGAAGCTGAAGCACAACGCCAACCGCGCCATGATCGAGGGCAAGCGGGTGGTGCTGGTGGACGACAGCATCGTGCGCGGCACGACGTCGAAGAAGATCGTGGAGATGGTGCGCGCCGCCGGCGCCAAGGAGGTGCACATGCGCATCTCCAGCCCGCCGACTTCGCACCCCTGCTTCTACGGCATCGACACGCCGGAACAGAGCAAGCTGCTGGCCCACCGCATGTCGGTCGAGGAGATGCGGGACTTCATCCAGGCCGACAGCTTGGCCTTCATCTCGCTGGACGGCCTGTACCGCGCCATGGGCGAGGAGCGCCGCGACCCGAACAAGCTGCGCTTCTGCGACGCCTGCTTCACCGGCGACTACCCGATCCCGCTGACCGACGCGGTGGACAACCCGCCGGTCGAGGCGAACGTCCGCATCCGCGCGTAACACAGCACCGCTTCCCGCAAGGCCGGCCGCTCCCTCAAGGACGGCCGGCCTGTTTCGCATCCACCCTCAGCCTGTCGAGCCGCATCATGTCCCGTCTGAACGGTCGCATCGCCCTCATCACCGGCGCATCGCGCGGCATCGGCGCCGCCGTCGCCAAGCGCTTCGCCGCCGAGGGCGCCCACGTCATCCTGACCGCCCGCACCGTCGGCGGGCTGGAGGAAACCGACGACGCGATCTTCCAGGCGACCGGCCGCAACGCGACCCTGGTCCCGCTCGACCTGCGGCAGTTCGACAAGATCGACCAACTCGGCTATTCCATCTACGAGCGGTTCGGCAAGCTGGACATCCTCGTCGGCAACGCCGGCGCGCTGGAGGCCCTGGGCCCGGTCGCCCATTACGATCCCAAGCTGTGGCAGCGCGTGATGGACGTGAACGTCACGGCCAACTACCGGCTGATCCGCTCCTTCGACCGCCTGCTGCGCGCGTCCGACGCCGGCCGGGCCATCTTCGTGACGTCCGGTGCGGCGTCCGCGCCCTATCCCTACTGGAGCCCCTACGGCGCCAGCAAGGCGGCGCTGGAAATGATGGTGAAGACCTACGCGATGGAAATCGCCTCCTCCAACCTGCGCGTCAACCTGATCGACCCGGGCATCGTCGCGACGAAGCTGCGCATGCAGGCCTTCCCCGGCGAGGACCAGACCAAGCTGGCCCAGCCCGACGACGTGGCCGGCCGCTTCGTGGATCTGGCCGAGGCCGGCTACACCGGGAATGGTGAGGTGGTTTCGGCGTAGGGCGATTGGTGGTCGCGTTGGGCCCCCACCCAACCCTCCCCCACCTTCGGCGGGGGAGAGCTTTCAGGAACGCGCGGCGGAGTTCCCTCCCCCGTCGAAGATGGGGGAGGGTTAGGGTGGGGGCCCAGTGAGACCACTCACCCCCGATCAATCGTCGGCGTAAGGGTTCTTCTGCTTGCGCAGCAGCAGGCGGACCGGCACGCCCGGCAGTTCGAACGTCTCGCGCAGGTGCCCGATCAGATACCGCTGGTAGCTTTCCGGCAGGTCCAGCGGCTTGTTTACGAACAGGGCGACGGTCGGCGGGCGGGTCTTTACCTGGGTGGCGTAGCGGATCTTCACGCGGCGGCCTTCGACCAAGGGCGGCGGGTGATGCTCCAGCACGCCCTCAATCCAGCGATTCAGCTGGGCCGTCGGGATGCGGCGGTTCCACTGGGCGTAGGTCGACAGGATCGAGTCGAGCAGCGTGTCCAGCTTCTTGCCCTGGAGCGCGGAGATGGTCACGACCTCAACGCCCTTGATCTGGGCGAGCGTCGCCTGGAGCTTGTCCTCCACTTGGCGCAGCGCCATGGCGCGGTCGTCGACGGCGTCCCACTTGTTCAGCGCGATGACCAGGGCGCGGCCTTCCTCCACCACCATGCGGGCGATGGTCAGGTCCTGCTTGTCCAGGATCTGGTTGGCGTCCACGACCAGCAGAACGACCTGCGCCATGCGGATGACGCGCAGGGCGTCGGCCACCGCCAGCTTCTCGACCTTCGCGTCCACGCGGGCGCGCTTGCGCATACCCGCCGTGTCCACCAGGCGGAACTTGCGGCCGCGCCACTCCCAGTCCACGCTGATGGCGTCGCGCGTCATGCCGGCCTCCGGGCCGGTCAGCACGCGCTCCTCGCCGATCAGGCTGTTCAGCAGGGTCGACTTGCCGACGTTGGGACGGCCGACGATGGCGATCTGGATGGGCTTCGCCAGATCCTCGGCGGGCTCCGGCTGGTCGCCGATGGGGAGGTCGCTGCCTTCGGCCGGGGCGGCCTCGACCTCGTCCTCTTCCTCGTCCTCCTTGGGGGCGAAGGGCAGCAGGGCCTGGACGAGGTCGGCCATGCCCTCGCCATGCTCCGCTGACAAGGGAATCGGCTCGCCGAGGCCAAGCTCGAACGCCTCGTAGAGGCCGGGCATTCCCGCCTTGCCTTCCGCCTTGTTGGCGACCAGCAGGACCGGAGTCTTGCCCTTGCGCAGCAGGGAGGCGAAATGCCGGTCCAGCGGCGTGATGCCGGCGCGGGCGTCCACGATGAACAGCGCCACGTCGGCGCGGTCCAGCGCGCGTTCGGTCTGGCGGCGCATGCGCGCCTCCAGGCTGTCGTCGGTGACGTCCTCAAGACCCGCGGTGTCGACCACGGTGAAGGACAGGCCGCCCATACGGGCGGGGGCCGAGCGCCAGTCGCGCGTCACGCCCGGCGTGTCGTCGACCAGCGCCAGCTTCTTGCCGGCCAGACGGTTGAACAGGGTCGACTTGCCGACGTTCGGCCGGCCGACGAGAGCCACGGTAAAGGACATCGGGCCGGAGGCCTCACTCACACAGGAATTAAAAGAGCGGTCAACGGTACGCGACCAGCGTCCCGTTGTCGCCCAGAACATATAGGGTGTTGTTCGCGACGATTGGAGGCAGGTAGCTGCCGGACTGGAGCGAATAACGGGTGACGATCTGCCCGTCGGACGGCGACAAGGCCAGCATCTGGCCGTGCGATCCGGTGACGTACAGCTTTCCGCCGGCCAGGACCGGGCCGGACCAGGTGATCGGGCCCTTCTTGTCCTCCATGTCCTTGAACCGGTCGAGCGAGGTCACCCAGCGGATGCGCCCGGCCTGCCGGGACATCGCCACCACCTCCGAATCGTTGGTGATGACATACAGGTAATCGCCGGCCAGCCACGGGGTCTGTGTCCCGCCGATCTCCGCCTCCCAGACCCGGACGCCGATGCGCTCGTCGATCGCCACCGTGCGGCCGGAATGGCCGATGGCGTAGACGATGCCACGGTCGATGACCGGGAGGCCGCGGATGTCGGCCAGGCTGCTGAGCGCGCCCGCGCGGCGGATGGCCGCCAGGCTCTCCTGCCAGGCGACACGGCCGTTCTCCGGCCGCAGCCCGTACAGCTCGCCGGAGGAATAGGGGGCCACGACCAGGGTCGACGTCGCCGCCGGGCTGACGGCGCCCAGCAGGCCGGCGGTTTCCAGGATGCCCTGGTGGGTCCACTGGACGGCACCATCGGTCGCCGACAGGGCGGCCAACTGGTTGTCGAGCGTCAGCACATAGACGCGCCCGCCCTCCACCGTCGGCGCGCCGCGGACCGGACCCGGCACGCGCTTGCGCCAGATGACGTTGCCGTTGGCCGGATCGAGCGCCAGAACCTCGGCGTAGCCCGTCGCGGCGAAGATCCGGCCGTCGGCGTAGGCCACGCCGCCGCCGCTGGCGCCGCCGCGCTCGTTCTCCGGCTTGGTGTCGACGCGCCACAGCTGGCGGCCGGTCTTCTCGTCCAGGGCCGCGACGTGCGAATCCGCGTCCATGGCGACGATCTTGCCGTCGGCGACCACCGGGGTGGACAGCAGCATGCGCGAGCTGCTGGAGCCCGAGCCGATGTCGCCGCGCCACGCTTCCGCCGGGTTCGCCGACAGGGCGAGGTGCCCCAGGGCATGGTCCGGCGTGCCGCCCGCCTGCGCCCAGGCCGCGTTGGCGACGGCCGGCGGCAGGGTCACCGCGGTGTCGGCGATGCGCGGGTCCACCTCCAGCTTGCGCTCGCGGGTCAGCACGGCGACGCGCTGCCCCGGCAGGGGCGGATCGGGCGTCTTGCCGAACCAATCGTTCACGGTGTCGCAGCCGGCGAGCAGCACGGCGAGAAGCGAGGTGGACAGCAGCGCCGCGCGCGACAGGGCGCGGGCCTTGGCTTTCTTGGCCTTGGGAGTGCGGGTCATCAGGACTTGCCGTAGAGGGTGGCGAGATCCGCGGCGCGCGAGCGGACGCCCGCCGGAGCCTGAGAGTCGTCGGCCAGTTGCTGGAACAGGGTGCGCGCCTTGTCCTTGTCGCCGGCGCGGGCGGCCAGGACGCCGCTCATCTCGCGCGCGGAGAAGCGCCAGGGGCTGGACTCGGCGGTCAGCGGCTGGAGGCGCGCCTGAAGCTGCGCCGGATCGCCGCTGCCCAGCTGGTGCATCACCGACAGCAGGGACGCGAGGTCGCGGTAGACGCCGTTGACGGCGCCGTTGGCGGCGAGCTTGTCGTAGACCTCCACCGCCTCGGCGGTCTTGCCCTCGCGGGTCAGGAGAGCGGCGGCGTTCAGCTGGGCCAGCGCCGCCATGCCCGGATCGGCCTTTCCGGCGAAGGCGGCCAGCGCCTCCACGCCCTTCTCCGGCCCCTGCCCCGTCTGGGAGAGCGCCGCGGCCAGGGCCGCCGTCTCCTGCTGGTGCTGCGACTGCTGCCAGCTGCGCCACGCGGTGTAGCCGCCGGTGCCGGCGACGATCACCAGGGCGCCGGCAAGCATGATCCCGCCATAGCGCTTGAACAGGCGCTCCATGCGGTCTCGGCGCAAATCCTCGTCGACTTCGCGGAAAATATCGCTCATGGCCCTACAGCGGCGTCCGACGGCGCGAAGGCCGTCCTTGCGTGTGTCGTGCACCCGCACGCGAATGCGGCGGGCGATTGCTAGTGCTTCACAGGGCCGGATAGCATTGGCCGACGCACGCGGTCAAGGCGCAAGGCTGCCTTTTGGATATCGGTCCTCTCTGGCAGCCCTCCCCCGTGGGGGGAGGACGCCGTTCTCCGTCAGGCCGGGTCACGCCATTTGATCGAGCAGCCCATGCTGGGGATCTGGTCGGCCGGCCCCTGCCCCGTGTCGGCGATTCGGACCATGGCGTGGTACAGCTCGCGCGGGGCATCGGGGATGAGCTGCGTCTTCGAGGCGTCGAGCCGCCCCCGATACTGCAGGCACAGGTCGGCGTTGAATCCGAAGAAGTCCGGCGTGCACACCGCCCCGTAGGCCCGCGCGACCTCCTGGGTTTCGTCGAGCAGGTAGGGAAACGGAAAGCCGTTCTCCTGCGCGAAGCGCTTCATGTTGTCGAAGCCATCCTCCGGATAGCGGTCGGTGTCGTTCGACATGATGGCGACGGCGTTGATCCCGTGCGGCTTCAGCGCGTTCGCCTCGTCGACGATTCGCCCGATGACGGCCTTCACGTAGGGGCAGTGGTTGCAGATGAACATCACCAGCGTCCCCTTCGGCCCGCGCAGGTCGGCGAGGCTGTAGGTCTTGCCGTCGGTTCCCTTGAGGCTGAAGTCCACCGCCTTCCAGCCGAACTCGCACACCGGGGTTTCCGCCATCGTCGTTTCCTCTTCCTGGGCTCTGATTCCCGTCACTGCCGGACGGCAATATAAGACGTGAGGCGAAACCCGGAATCGGAAAGGCCGCGGGGGCACGTTCGTCGCACCCTCTCGCGGCCTTCCGCGGTCGTCGTTTCCATCCCTTTTCGTGTCGAAAAGGTCCCT
Organism: Azospirillum rugosum; assembly: GCF_017876155.1. Lineage (GTDB taxonomy): Bacteria > Pseudomonadota > Alphaproteobacteria > Azospirillales > Azospirillaceae > Azospirillum > Azospirillum rugosum. The sequence goes on along the minus strand of NZ_JAGINP010000017.1, from coordinate 61,092 downwards.
GCCGGGGTCTCAAGCCCCGGTCAGGACGCCATCGCCGCAGCGGCGATGACCGCCTGGGTGCGGTTCTTCACGCCGAGCGACTTGAAGATCGCGGTGACGTGGATCTTCACCGTGCCTTCCGACAGGCCCAGCTCGTAGGCGATCTGCTTGTTCGACTTGCCGGCGCGCAGGCAGTCGAGGACCTCGCGCTGGCGCTGGGTCAGGCCATAGCCGGAGTTGCGGTCCACGCCGTCCATCGTGCGGCGGCGCGGGGACTGCTCGGTGGCCACCGCCGCGGCCAGGGCGTTGGGCGGAACGTAGATGCCGCCGGAGAAGACGAGGTTCAGCGCGCCCATCATCACCTTGACGCTGCTGGACTTCGGAATGTAGCCCGTCGCCCCGTGGTCGAGCGCGCCGCGGATGTCGCTCAGCTGCTCCGACGCGGAGATCACCACGACGGGGACGCCCGGCTGCAGGGCCTGCACGTCGCGCAGGCCGTCGAAGCCCGGCCAGCTCGGCATATGGAGATCCATCAGGACGATGTCGAAGCTGCCGCCGGTGCGGCACTGCTCGACGACCTCGTTGAAGGTGCCGGCCTCCACGAAGGTGGCTTCGGTGTGAAGCTGCTCCAGCAAACGACGCAGGCCTTCACGAAAAAGGAGATGGTCATCGCCGATCAGAATTCTCATGGTCCCCGTCCACCCTGTTTTTGCTGCCGAATTCTTCTGGAGCCGATCGCCCCTCCTGTCCGGGTCACCCCCACGGTGACTGGACCATTCCCCGCCTAGATGGCTTGAGTGTTAGCTACCACATTCGGGCGAGTACCGACATACCGACAACGGCCATAGGTCATTTGCGGTTGCGGAAAGACCTTCGACACGGGTACGGCAGCGGGAACAAAAGGGGAAATACGCCACAGGTCATAGGACCCAGCCGGAAAGTAAAGCCGCGGCGTTCGGCGGTGGCGGGTCAACCCGGGAACCCGCGCGCAGGCGGCCTGTTTCCGGACGTGCGAAGCGCACAAACCCATTGCAGCCGGAAATAGTTAATTTTTTCCAAACGGGACAATTTCACGCCGTCTGGGCTTATCCGATCGGCATTGAAGCCACAGCCCCGCCGAACAGATGCCCCATGGCCTTTCTGGCAGGCTCGTCGCGAAAGTATTATCGCTCCGAGGGGCTGGATCGCCATTCAGATGTGCTTGACGATCTTGAGTGATCGTCTATCGTTTGATTTACGCAGCACAGTCCTAATTTATAAAATCATAGATACAGTGTCAAGTTTTTTTCCAGCTTTGAAAGACATATCCAAGATATTCGATGCAGTCTTTAACCGAAGTCGTTCGTGTTTCAACCAACCTCAACAGGCGGCGACAATGCCCGTCAAGGGCCTGCCGTGGATGCCTCCTCCAAACAGAGCTGACCCATGCACATGAACCATGAGTACGCCCAAGAGAAAGCATCGCACTCGACCCGCAACGCGGTGACCCCCATGCACGTCTGCCTGATCCTTGACAACAATTCCCTGACCGACACCGTGGTGCAGGCGCTGGACAAGGCAGGCCGTCATCGCGTGACCGTCTTCCACGACATCACCGAACTGACGCAGAGCACGCTGACTCCTGACGCGATTCTGATCGGGCTTCAGCAGTTCACCGCCCTGCGCGAGAACGAGCCGATGGTGTACCTGCGCCTGTCGCGCCGGTCACGGATCGTCGTGGTGCTGTCGTCGCGGGAACTGCTCGATGCCGCCCACATCCTCGCTTTCGCGGACGCCTGGGTGTTCGAGGACATCAACGTCGACCGGATCAACGAGCTTCTGGACCTCGGACTGGAGGGGCATTGCCTGATGCCCAAGCAGTTCCTGTCCCGTCTCGGCGTCGACGAGATCAGGCTGACGCTGCTGCCGCGGCTGTCGGAACCGGAGTTCGAGACGCTGCGCCTTCTCGGCCAGGGCCTGAACAACCGGACGATCGCCAACCAGCTCGACTTGTCCGAGGCGGTGATCAAGTCGATGGTGCGCAGCGTGCTGTCCAAGCTGCACTTCCGCAACAGAACGGAAGCCGGCGTCTTCGCCGCGCGCCAGCAAAGCGCGCTCCAGTCCGCGCGCGAGGGCATGGTCCCGCACCACATGCACGCCCCCCAGGCCCACCGTCCAGGCGCCTGACGGCCCATTCCCTTTTCCCCTCCCCCATCTCTCTCTGCATCCCGGCCACCGCGCCGGGATATTCTTTCACTCCACGCACACAACAAAGCGGCACAGCGCGCAGCGCGTCCTGTGGGTGGAACCACGTCGGACGCGCTGCGCGCTGTGCCGCTTGGGCGGTGCTATGCGTGCGGGGGACGGTGGAAACGGCCACCGACCGGCTGCGCGCTTGGCACAGCCGGTCCGGTTGGCCCCGGGATGACGCCAGAGGTTACTGGTTAGCGGCCGCCGCGACGGCCCCGGCGCCGGCCAGTTCGCCGCCGATGCCGTTGTTGAGCGCCCAAATGGCCGCCTGGGTACGGTTCGACGCGTTGATCTTGCGCAGCAGGCTCTTCAAGTGAACCTTCACCGTGGCCTCGGTGATGTTCAGGTGGTTGGCGATCATCTTGTTGCTGTCGCCGTTCAGCAGGCAACGCAGGATCTGCACCTCGCGCTGCGACAGCCCCTTGCGCGACACCGGCATGTCGGTGCCGTTGCCGTTGACGCGGCCGGAGATGAGCAGCGCCGCCAGGTGCGTCGGGAACACCTTCTCGCCCATCATGACGAGACGCAGGGATTGCGCCAGGGCGTCGGACGACAGATCCTTCATCAGGTAGCCGTCGGCCCCGGCCTCCAGCGCGTTGGCGAGGCGCCGGGTGCACAGGTCGCTGGTCAGGATGACCATGCGTGCTTCCGGAAGCTGCGCCCGCAGGCGGCGCATGCCCTCCGCTTCTTCTTCACCACCGTTCACGAGGTCGAGCAGGATGAGCTGGGGACGCAATCCGTTCTCGACGGTGTTCAGCGCTTCACGCAGGTTGCCGGCCTCGGCGACGATCTGGAACGGTGAGTCGTCCAATAGCCGCTTCAGGCCCTCGCGGAACAGCTTGTTGGAGTCGATCAGAAAAGCACGCACTGGTTCCATTGGTCAGCTCCCGCGAATTTTGGAAAGTTGCTCAGACTCCTTGGGCAATCTTGTAGGCTACCGGTTACCCGAGGTTTCCTCACTCCGTGCCCCCTGATGGCATCGACGTGCCGATATTTTGGATGACCTTACCCCTGTGTCGTGCAGAACGGTACCACTCTGTGGGATTAAAAGAAGAACGCATTAGGCATATGCGCAAAGCTACTTTCGAATCATGGGTGACACGTTCACTTTAAAAGTAACCGACCTATCTTTTCGAAAGTATAGTTTTGCTGATCTCTACCCCTATTTTGCAGCGGCACGCGCGTTTTGGGGGAGCAAAGGTGCTTTTGTGCGCAAATCAGTTGCGTGCCTGCTCGCACCCACGGCGACCTGTTGGACTCTGCATGGATGTTCCTCGCCCGTAACCCGGACGGCGGACACCAACCAACGGTTAGGGTTTAGTCCGAACGTCATATGACCATGCTTCGGGCCCTTGACGCGGGCCGCCCGGCGGTGGCCGTCTGCGCCGGTGGAACGCGCGGCGCTGGGCCGGTGCGGCATGGGCACGGTCGGATCCGGTGCATGACCAAGTGGCACATGATCGAGGCGGTGGTGGCCGGCTACCTGCTGCTGCTGGCGCGCAGCGCATGGAAGCAGGGCGAGTTCCGGCAGTTCCTGCGCAGCCTGCTGATCGTCGCCGTCCTGTGCGCGGCCATCGCCGGCGCGGTGATGCTCGCCGCGGCGCTCGATTCGTAAGCGGAGCCTGAAACGGCGCCAGAAATGGAAAAGGGCCCTTCCCGCACAACGCGGGAAAGGCCCTCCCCATCGCCGTTGGGCGAACGACTCAGATCTGGCCGCGCTCGTGGGCCTGACGCATCAGGACATACTGGCGCATCATCTGGTTCCGGAAGCGGTACCGGGTCCAGCCCGGCTCGACGACCGGAGCCAGGATCCCGCCGTAATCCTCGCGGCACAGCCGCTCCAGGATCTCCAGGGCCTCGCGCGACGGCTCGGCGCCGTTGGGCCCGGCGAGATCCTTCGGGTCGAAGGTGCCGTAGGAGTCGGCCGGGCACAGCGCGCAGCCCAGCAGTACGTCCTCCAGCTCGGCCCGCCGCTCCGCGGCCAGGGCGCGGGCGTAGGAATCGACGATGCCGCGTTCGGCCTCCTGGAGGCAGCGGGTGACGGCGTAGGCCAGGTCCTCGCGCTCCACCTGCGTGGCCCCGCGGCTGACCGCGCTGCGCGCCGCGTGGAGGCCGAGCAACTGGGCGTAGTAGGGAAGCCCGCGCACGAACTCGCAGATGCGGTCCACCACGTCCGGCGCGAAGGTGATGCCGGCGTTCTCGGCGCCGGCGTTGATCAGCCGGCTGATCTCCACGTCGGTCATCAGCGGCAGATGCACCGGCACCAGCGAGCGCTGGATGGAGGGGTGCTTGCCGAGCAGCTGGTCCAGGTTCTCGGCCACGCCGACCACCAGCAGCGTCACGGGGATCGAGCTGTCGGTCAGGTTCTTGAACAGTTCCGCCAGCTTGTTCCGGAAATCCTCGTCGGTGACGCGGTCGTACTCGTCCAGGATCAGCAGGACGTGCGTCGCGTGGATGCCCGAAAGCACCTCGTTCAGCTCCGTCACGCTGAAGCCGCCCTCCGGCAGCAGCTCGTTGAAGCTGGTGAAGCTGCGCCGCGAGGCGAAGGGGTTGTCGATGCCCGAGCGGTAGTAGGTCGACGGGATCTTCTTCAGGAAATGCCGGAAGATGTCCTCGAAGCTGAGTTCCGCGCTGCAGGTCAGCTTCAGCGACAGGTAGCCCGCCTGCCCGGCGATCTTCTCGATCGCGTTGGCGACGGAGGTCTTGCCGCGGCCGCGGTCGCCGAACAGGATGACGTGCGCCCGCTCCTCCTCGATGGCGGAGATGATGCGCTTCAGCGTGTCCGTCCGGCCGATGAACAGCGAGTTCAGCTGCTGCTTCGGCCGCGTCGGCGTGAAGGCCTCGCGCAGCAGGCCGTTCAGTTCGGGCGTCAGCCCCTTCAGCATGGCCGGCGAGCCGACCGCGCCGGGAGCGCGCAGCCCGCCGTTCACCGTCATGGTGAAGCGCGGGAGTTCATGGTCGCCCGCCGAGGCGGCCGGGTTCGGCCGGTGACCGCCCAACGGCGCGTAGGCCTGCGCACCGGGCGGCTGGTACGGACGTCCGCGCGGATCGCCGCCGGGATCGCCCCGGAACGCGTCCGGGCCCCGCATGCCGTCGCCCGGGCCGCCGCCCACAGGCCGCAAGTGCGAGGCCGGGCGGGCCATCTGCGGGGTCATGGAAGGCGCTTGCCCCGGATTGCCACCCGTGCCGCCCGGTCCGGTTGGTCCGCCGCCCGTGATGCCGCCACCCATGGACACCCGGTCATCCGCATTGGCGATTGCCCGCCGCTTCCGAAAGAAGTTCCGCATCCGTCGCGATTCCCGAACAGTCCGCGTTGTCATCACCGGCCGGCCCCCCGGCCGGTGTCGTCGCGCCGCGGCCGACCGGCCTGCGACGCGTTTCTCGTGCGCTGTCCCGACCCTGCCGAAGACGACGGATGCGGAACACGCCCTCCGGATGTAGGTGATGCGGTGCGAAGAGGGGCTTGGGATTTCGGGTTATATACCGAGGAGAACCAACCCTTTCGGCGACTCCCTTCGGTGACGGGGCGCGCCGGCGGCGGCCGTAAGGGGGCGCGGCGCCCCGAGGCCGGCCTTGCTCAGAAGCCCAGGACGCGGCCCACGACGGTCCACACGAACAGAGTCCCGAACAGGGCCGTCAGACCGGCAAGCTCACGCAGGAAAACCAGGATCGACATGGCCTTTTCCCTCCTGTTTTGAACGACCGTGCTTGATGTGTTGAGGGATACAGGAACAAAGAACGAACATCAAGCGCCAAGTTCATGCTTCGTTCCGTAATGGACCGATCCCATCTATGCGGAGGGGGTTCCGGCGGCTTCCGGTCCAGCTTTTCCGCCCGGTTTTCCCCCTGCGGAATGCCACGGAATTTCAATCGAATGCGTCGGGTTTGCCTGAAGCGCGGCGCGGAACGTATGATGCAATGGGAGCGTTCGCCGACAGGGGGGCGCCTTCCGCCGCGGCCGCTTCGATGAACGGTATCGCGGAACGTCCCAGGGAATGAACGGAAAGCAGATGGAAAGCGCCAACCAGCAGACCGGCACGGGAAGCACGGAGACGCCCGGCATGGGCCCCGGCAACGGACCGGCCTGCGACGTCGAGCCGCCGCATTCGTCGCACCGCATGCCGGCTCTGGTGCTCGGCGCGCTCGGCGTGGTGTACGGGGACATCGGCACCAGCCCGCTGTACACCATGCGCGAGGCCTTCACCCACACCGGCCTGCCGCTCGACGAGCCGACGATCCTCGGCATCCTGTCTCTGGCCTTCTGGGCGCTGGTGATCGTCGTGACGCTGAAATACGTCATGCTGGTGATGCGCGCGGACAACCGCGGCGAAGGCGGCGTGATGGCGCTGGGCACGCTGGCCCACCGTGGGCTCGGCTCCGTCCTCGGGGGTCGGGCGATCGTCGCCCTGGCCATCCTCGGCATGGCCCTGTTCTATGGCGACAGCCTGATCACGCCGGCCATTTCCGTGCTCAGCGCGGTCGAGGGGCTGAAGGTGGTGACCCCGGCTTTGGAAGCCTTCGTGGTGCCCATCACGCTGGCGGTCCTGATCGTGCTGTTCGTGTTCCAGCGGCAGGGGACCGGGCGGGTCGGCATCTTCTTCGGCCCGGTCATGGCCGTGTGGTTCGCGACGCTCGGGGTGCTCGGCGCCATCCAGCTGGTCCAGGCGCCGGACGTGCTGCGCGCGCTCAACCCGCTGTTCGGGTTCGAGCTGTTCTTCCTGCACGGCTGGGTGGCCTTCGTCACGCTGGGCGCGGTCGTGCTGGCGGTCACCGGGGCGGAGGCGCTGTACGCCGACATGGGGCATTTCGGGCGCGCGCCGATTCGGCTCGCCTGGCTCTATTTCGTGCTGCCGGCCCTGCTGCTGAATTACTTCGGGCAGGGCGCCATGCTGCTGCACCATCCGGAGACGCTGGAGAACCCCTTCTTCCACCTGGCTCCGGACTGGGCCCAGCTGCCGCTGGTCGTGCTGTCCACCGCCGCGACCGTGATCGCCAGCCAGGCGGTGATATCCGGCGCCTTCTCCCTGACGCGGCAGGCAGTGCAGCTGGGCTACCTGCCCCGCCGCGAGATCCGCCACACGTCGGAGCACGAGGTCGGGCAGGTCTACATCCCGCGCAACAACTGGCTGCTGCTGGTCGGCGTGGTGATCCTGGTGGTCGGCTTCGGGTCGAGCAGCAACCTCGCCGCAGCCTACGGCGTGTCGGTGACCGGGGCGATGGCGATCGACACGATCCTCGCCGCGGTGGTGGCGTGGCGCCTGTGGCGCTGGAACCCGGTGGTGGTGATCGTGGCCTTCGCCGCCTTCCTCGTCATCGACCTGGCGCTGTTCGGGGCGACCCTTCTGAAGGTGCCGGAGGGCGGCTGGTTCCCGCTGGTCATCGCCGCCGCCGTCTATCTGCTGATGACGACGTGGCGCCGCGGCCGCGCCATCCTCGCCGACCGGCTCTACGCCGACGCCCTTCCCATGGACCTGTTCCTGCAACGGGTCTCGCCGCAGTCGCCGCAGCGGGTCGCCGGCACCGCCGTCTTCATGACCGGCAACCCCGACGTCGTCCCCCACGCGCTGCTGCACAACATCAAGCACAACAAGGTGCTGCACGAGCGCGTGGTGGTCCTGACCGTGATCATCGAGGAACTGCCGCGCGTCAGCCCGCAGAAGGCCGTGTATGTGGAGAAGCTGGGCAAGGGCTTCTTCCGGGTCGTCCTGCGCTACGGCTACCTGGAGCAGCCGCACATCCCCCGCGCGCTGGAGCTGTGCCGGCGCTATGGGCTGCACCTGGACATGATGGAGACGTCCTTCTTCCTCGGCCGCGAGACCCTGATCCAGTCCAAGACCGCCGGCCTGCCCTCCTGGCGGGAGCCCTTCTTCATCCTGCTGTCGAAAACCGCGCTGTCGGCGACGGAGTTCTTCTGCATCCCGCCGGGCCGCGTGGTCGAGCTGGGCACTCAGGTGGAGATCTGAACCACGCCCTCCGCGGGAGCAGGTCGGCCATCCGTTAACCCCCGATTGACGAATGGCGGCATAGAACCCGTTCTGCGTTCGCGCTACACTGAAAGACACCTGCAAGCCTTGGGGGAGGGCGAGCGCCCATGTCCGATCCCATCACCGCCCTGGTCGTCGACGACGAGGAACTGAGCCGGGCCATCGTGGCCGGATACCTGTCGCGCATGGGCTACCGGACGCTGGGCGTCGGCACGGCGGAGGAGGCTTGGCGGCTCCTCGCCGACCTGCGGGAGGTGGTCCATGTCGTGCTCCTCGACCGGCAGCTGCCGGGCATGGGCGGGATGGACCTGTTCGCGCGAATGAAGGCCGATCCGGACCTGTCCGCGATCCCGGTCATCATGCAGACCATCTCCGACCGCAGCGCGGAGATCGCGGAGGCCATCCAGGCCGGCGTCTTCTACTACCTCGTGAAGCCCTACTCCGGGGAGCTGCTGCAATCGGTCGCCGCCGCCGCCGTGGACCAGCTGACCCGGCTGAAGCGGCTCCAGGGCGACGTGCGGTCCCGCACCGACGCCATGGCGCTGATGCGCGAGGGAACCTTCCGCTTCCGCACGCCGCAGGAGGCCCACAACCTTGCCATCGCCGTCGCCTCCATCGTGCCGAACGCGCGCGGCCTCGCCTTCGGGCTGGTCGAGCTTCTGCTGAACGCGGTCGAGCACGGCAATCTCGGGATCGGCTATGCCGCCAAGGGCGAGCTCAAGCTGGGCAACATGCTCGCCCGCGAGATCGAGGAGCGGCTGGCCCGCGCCGAGCACGCCGACAAGACCGCCACCCTGCGCGTGGAGCGGAACGAGCGAAAGGCCGTCTTCACCGTATCCGACGAGGGCCAGGGGTTCGACTGGTCCCGTTACCTCGCCATGGACGCCTTCCAGTCGACGGCGACGCACGGACGCGGAATCGCGCTCGCGCGCATGGTCGGCTTCCACGAGTTGTCCTACGTCGGCTGTGGGAACACCGTGGTCGCCACGGTCGACCTCGCGCGGCTACCCTGACCGCGGCACCGTTCGGGTCAGCCACAGGGCGGTGAGGTCATCGGCCAGCGGCCGCGGCATGACGGCGAAATAGCGGTCCAGCAGATCCGCGAGGCCACCCTCCCCCCCCACCGCCGGCGCACCGCCCTGCGGACCGCACAGCCGGACGAGGTCCAGGATTCCGGGATAGCCGAACGGGCGGCCCTCCCAGTCGCGCGCTTCGAACAGGGCGTCGCTGAACAGGAACAGGAAGGCGCCCGGCGGAAACTCGACGCTGCGGTTCCGGTAGCTGGCTTTCATGGAGACGCCGAGCGGAAGCCCGACGCTCTCCCCCACCCGCAGCGGGCAATCGGGCACGCCGATGATGGGCTTCGGCGCGCCCGCCGTGGCGTAGGTCAGCCGGTCGGCGGCCGTGTCCACCACGGCGTAGAGCATGGCCGCGAACTGCGATTCCGGCAGCAGGCCGACGAGCAGCCGGTTGATGGCGCCCAGCATCTCGGCCGGGTTGTCGCCGGGCAGGTCGATCTTCTCCAGAAGCGCGTGCAGGCGGAAGGTGTTCAGCGCCGCTGCGACCCCGTGCCCGGTGAAGTCGCAGAGGAACACCGCGAACCGGTCGTCGTCGAGCGGCCGCGCGCCCCAGATGTCGCCGCCCAGCTCCGAGCTGGATTCGAAATGGCTGTCGAGGCGCACGCCGTAGCGCCGCTCGATCCCCGTCCGCAGCGCCTCGTCGGGCAGCAGGTCGAGCTGCATGTCGCGGGCGAGCTGCATGCGCTGCACCGCCCCGGTGTGGAAGGTCTGGAGGCTGCGGATCACCTCCTGCAGGGAGCGGTTGAGCAGGCGGTTTTCCAAATGGCCGCGCAGCCGCGCTGCCAGTTCGGCGCCGGTCAGCGGACGGGCGATCAGGTCCGTGGCGCCGGCCGCCATCACCGCGCGCCGTTCCGCCAGCGACGCGAAGCGCCCCAGGATGAGGATCGGAAGCTCGCCCCGCCCGATCACCGCCCGCAAGGTCTCGATCAGCGATTCGTCCCCGCGCAGCAGGGCGCGGTCGATGATCACAAGGTCCGGCGGCTCCGCTTCCACGGCGGCCAGCAGGCCGCCCGCGTCCGCCGCGACGTCCACATAACGCACGCCCATCCCCGTCAGGACGCGGCGCACCGCCGCCGCGATCCCGCGGCGCGGATGCCCGACCAGAACGCGCTGCCCACCGCCCGGCCGCGACGCGGCCGGCGCGGCCGGCAGGGGGTGGACCGACGAGTCCATCGTGCCTTCCGCCACCGGGCGATCAGAAGTCGCAGGGGATGATCGTGTGGAACTCCGAAATCTCGATCATCTCCCGGACCTGGCCGCGCGGGTGCTTCAGCGTCAGCCGCACGTTGGCGCGGTTGGCCGTGTTGTTGGCGAGGACCAGGAGCCCCAGCCCCGCCGAGTCGATGAAGTCCAGACTGTCCAGGCCCAGCACGCAGGCGGTGATGCCGTCCTTCTCGATGCCGTCGATGATCTTGCGGAAATCGTCGTTGGCTTCGAAGGTCAGCTGCCCCCGCAGCTCGATCTCCCGGACGCCGCCCAGGTTGCGGACGGTGTAGTTCATGTCCCACCCATCGGTTTGGCTCTCGCCGTTGCAGATGATTCCGATTGCGCCGCCCCGGCGGGCGGTTCTCGTCCTTGGCGGTCAGGCGGACCGGTCAGGCGGACCGCACGCCGTTCAGCAGGGCGTCCACCTCGGCGCGCAGCGCCTGCGCCGGCTCCCGCAGGTCCTTGGCCGCCCACAGCACCTGGAAGGCGGAGCCGTAGGAGGCCGCGCTGGCCTGCGTCAGGGAGACGACGCTGCGCGCCGCGGTCGTCGTGTCCTCGCTGACCGAGCTGGCGTTGCGCGAGATCTCCTCCGTCGCGGCGCGCTGCTGCTCCACAGCGGTGGCGATGGTGCCGGACACGGCGCGCATGCGCTCGATGATGCCGCCGATCGATTCGATGACGCTGACGGCCGAACCGGTGGCGCCCTGGACGGCGCCGATCTGCTCGACGATGTCCTCCGTCGCCTTGGCGGTCTGGCTGGCCAGGTTCTTCACCTCGTTGGCCACCACCGCGAACCCCTTCCCCGCCTCGCCCGCCCGTGCCGCCTCGATGGTGGCGTTCAGCGCCAGCAGGTTGGTCTGGCTGGCGATGGCGGTGATCAGCTTCACCACCTCCCCGATCCGATCCGCGGCGCTGGCGAGCCCCTGCACCATGCCGTTGGCGCGCTGCGCCTCGCTCACCGCCTCCGCCGCGATGGAGGAGGAGCTGACCACCTGCTCCCCGATCTCGCGGATCGAGCTGGACAGCTGCTGCGCCGCCGTGGCGACCTGCTGGATGTTGTTGCGGGACCGCTCCGACGAATGGGCGACCTCCAGCGTCCGGCGGGATGTGCGGTTGACGCCCTTGCCCATGTCCTCCGCCGTGTTCTGGATCTTGTCGGCGCCGGCCATCACGGCGGCCAGCGTCTGCTCCGCCGTGCTCTCGAAGGACTGAAGCAGCGCCTCGATCCGCCGGGCGCGTTCGATCTGGGCGTGGGTGGCCGCTTCCTGCTCCGCCTTCAGGCGGGCGGACTGCTGGAGGCTGTCCTTGAAGGCGACGACGGCACGCGCGATGGAGCCGATCTCGTCGGCCCGGCCGGTGGCCGGCACCTCCACCGCGTAGTCGTTCTCCGCAAGCCGGCCGAGCACGCCGTTCAGACGGGCCAACGGCGACAGCAGCCGCCGCACGAGCAGGATGGAGGCCAGGCAGACCAGCAGGGCCACGCCGCCCGCGGTCACCGCGATGGCGCCGACCAGCGGGTTCACCATGGCGAAGAAATCGCTTTTCTTCAGCCCGACGACGAGGACGCCGATGATCTCTCCCTTGGCGTTGCGGATCGGGTCGTAGGCGGTGAAGTAGGGCTCCCCCAGCACCTCGTTCTCGCCGCGGTAGGGCTTGCCGTCGCGCAGGACCGAGTCGAAGACCGGCCCGGGCCCCAGCCGGCTGCCGACGGCGCGGCTGCCGTCCGCCTTCCGGACGTTCGTCGCGACGCGCGTGTCGCCCATCAGGATGGAGGCCACGCCCCCGCCGCCGATCCGCGCGATGGTGTCCACCGGCGCGAAATTGTCGTTCAGGACGGTGGAGCCGGCGTACAGCTTGCCGTCCTGGACGCGGAAGTCGGTCCCCAGATGGCCCAGCACCTCCCAGGCGACGGCCATGTTGGCCTCCTGCCGCCTGGACGCCTGATCGACCATCTCGGACTGGATGAGGTGGAGCGACACGACGACGGTGCAGCCGGCCAGCAGCAGAAGCCCGCCGAGGCTGAGCGCGACCACCTTGGCCGAAATCGACATGCGGGCAATCAGGCCGTTCATTCGTGTACTCCACTATACCGCTGGCCAGCAGTCTACCAGAGCGCACGAAATGTGATCAATTATACACGCATCCGGACATATAGCCGCAGGCCCCGAGTCATAATCGACCAAGTCACAAACGACCAAGTCATGGCCCGGTCCGCGTCAATGAAGACCGCGCTTGCTGCCCGTCACTGCTTTGTGCCGCACACGCGCGCCACGAAGTTGTCGATGTCGCCGTTGAGCGTCACGGCCCGCCGCGCCAGTTCCCCGGCCGAGGCCAGGACCTGGCTGGCCGCTGCGCTGGCGTCCTGCGCGCCGGTCGACACGTGGGTGACCGCGCCGGCCACGGTGCGCACGCCCGCCGACGCCTCGCGGATGGCGCGGCTGATCTCGCCGATGGCGGCGCTCTGCTCCTCGGCGGCGCCGGCGATTCCCACCGCGATCTCGTCGATGTCGTGGATCATGCCGCCGACATGCTGGATCACGTCGGCGGTGTCGCGCGTGACCGACTGCACCTGGGTGATCTGGGCGGTGATCTCCTCCGTCGCGCGCGCCGTCTGGCTGGCGAGGTTCTTCACCTCGGTGGCGACCACGGCGAAACCCTTGCCGGCCTCGCCGGCGCGGGCGGCCTCGATGGTGGCGTTCAGCGCCAGCAGGTTGGTCTGGCTGGCGATCTCCGTGATCAGCTTGACCACGGCGCCGATCTGGTCCGCCGCGGCGAGAAGGGAGCGGATCGTCGCGTCGGCCTCCTTCACCTTCTCCACGGAGTTGCGCGCCAGCTCCGCGGTGCGGGCGACGCCCTGGGCGACCTCGCCGATGGCTCCGGAGACCTCCCCGGTGGCGGCCGCCACGCCGTCGACGTTGGACGACACCTGCCCGGCGGCCGACGCAGCGGAGAAGGACTGCTCGCTGGTCGCCGCCGCGACGTCGGTCATGGAGGTGGACGCGGCCTCCAGCTCGGCGGCGCTGGCGGACAGGCTCTGCGCCACCTCCTTGATGTTGGCGCCGATGCGCGTCGCGCTTTCCATGAACTCCCGGCTCTTCCGGTCCATGGCCTCCAGGCCGTCGTTGATCTGGCGGGAGTAGGCGCCGAATTCCCCGACCATCCCGGTCATGACGATGCGCCGGTAGTACTGCCCCTCCGCCGCGTGCTGCATCGCGGCGTTCGCCTCCTTGCCGAAGGATTCCACCCGGTCGAGCAGGCGGTTGATCGTCCGCAGCATGTCGGCGACCGGGCTCTGCCCGTAGATGTGGAGGATGCGCGGCTGCAGGTCGCCGCGCTCCGCCGCGGCCAGCACGGCGCAGGCCTTGGCGATCGACCGGTTCGTCAGGGTGAGCCAGCGGAACGCCGCCGCGCAGAGGACCAGCCCCAGCAGGCCCATGACGGCCGGGGCCGCACCGCCCGAGACGATGCCTGCGAGAGCCTGCCCCGCGGACAGCAGCGCGACCAGGGCGACGGCGATCCGCGCCTTAGAGACTGAGGACAAATTCGTCATAGGTCGTGCCTTTGTCGCGCAGGATGGAGCCCAGCAGGGAGGACGCGGCCGCCATGCCCGCGTTGCGGTCGGCGTGCTTGGCCTCCTCCGTCCGCAGCAGGCCGTACAGGCCTTCGGCCGCCTGCACCGCCGACCGCGGGGGAAGGCGCCGGCTGGAATGGAAACCCGCGATGTTGCGGCTGGCGTCGAACACCGGCGTCACATGCGCGAAGACCCAGTAATGGTCGCCGTTCTTCGCCCGGTTGACGACGTAGGCGAAGATTTCCCCGCCGCCCTGGATGCGGTCCCACAGCAGCTTGTAGACGCAGCGCGGCATGTCCGGGTGGCGCACGATGTTGTGCGGCCGGCCCAGCAGTTCGGCCTCCGCATAGCCGCTGACCCGGAGAAACACGTCGTTGGCGTAGGTAATGATGCCCTTCAGGTCGGTCTTGGAGACGATAATCTCGTCCTGGTGGAACATCCGTTCCTGACCGCTCAACGAAACCCCGGGATACGCCATCACCGCCTGCCTTTCCGGAACCGAGGATGTGGCATGGCGCGCCATGCGCTTGGTACTACCTCTCGCTCCGTACACACATAGCGTAGGTCGTAGACTAATTGTCTCGAATTCAGACGATTTGCCTCTGCGACAAAGTGTTCCACACGTTTCACGCGTGCGACGCACATGCGCTTCGGCCGCTGGGCTTACAACGTAAGATTCAAACGTTCACGATTTTTTAAGGAACTTGACGGGTTCCCCACCCGTTCTGCCGCTGAACAAAGAAGCGGTGGAGGTCGTCCGATGACACACAGAGTGCTGATTACCGGGGGTGCGGGCTTCATCGGGTCCCATCTGGCCGATGAGCTGCTGGCCCTGGGGCACCGTGTCCGTGTGTTGGATTCCCTTGAAGAACAGGTCCATGGCGAGCAGGGGCGCCGTCCAGACTACCTCTCCCCCGACGTCGAGCTGATGGTCGGCGATGTGCGCGACCCCGACGCGGTCGCCGGCGCCCTGAAGGGCGTGGACTCCGTGGTGCATCTGGCGGCGCGCGTCGGCGTCGGGCAGAGCATGTACCAGGTCGGCGACTATGTCGGCGTGAACGACCTGGGCACGGCCATCCTGCTCCAGGCACTGATCGAGAAGCCGGTCGAACGCCTCGTCGTCGCCTCCAGCATGAGCATCTACGGCGAAGGCCTGTACCTGGACGAGCAGGGACGCCCGGTGGACGTCAGCGCGCGTTCGGTGGAGCAGCTGAAGGCCGGTCGGTGGGAACCGGACGCCCCGAACGGCGGCGCCCTGACCCCGGTCGCGACGCCGGAGACGCACCGGCCCGGCCTCGCCTCCGTGTACGCGCTGAACAAGTACATGCAGGAACGCCTCTGCCTGATCATCGGCGAGGCGTACAACATCCCGTCCACCGCGCTGCGCTTCTGGAACGCCTACGGCACGCGGCAGGCGCTGTCCAACCCCTACACCGGGGTCCTGGCGATCTTCGCGTCGCGCCTGCTGAACGGCAAGGCGCCGATGATCTTCGAGGACGGCCTGCAACGCCGCGACTTCGTCCATGTGGACGACGTGGTGCAGTCCATCCGCCTCGGCCTCTCGCACGAGAAGGCGCCGGGCAAGGTCTTCAACGTCGGCAGCGGCATCAGCCGGTCGGTGCAGGACGTGGCGGCGGCGCTGGCCGTCGCGGTCGGCCGTCCGGACATCCAGCCGGAGATCACCGGCCGCTGCCGCGTCGGCGACATCCGCCACTGCTTCCCCGACATCTCCCTGATCCGCGAGACGCTGGGCTTCGAACCGCGCGTCGAGCTTGCCGACGGCCTCGCCGAACTGGCGGAGTGGCTGAGCCGACAGGTCGCCGAGGACCGCGTGGAGCAGGCGAGCCGCGAGCTGGCCTGCCGGGGGCTGTCGGCATGACGGCGGTACTCAGGTCGAAGCGGGGCGCGCCGAAGGGCGACAGCGTCCTGATCACCGGCGGCGCCGGCTTCATCGGCTGCAACCTCGCCCACCGGCTGGCGTCGGACGGGCACAAGGTGCTGATCCTCGACAACCTGTCGCGGGCGGGGGTGGAGCAGAACCTCGCTTGGCTTCAGGCCACGCACGGCGACCGGATCGAGGCGATCATCGCCGACATCTGCCACAAGGAGACGGTGGAGACGGCCGTGGCCCGCGCCCGGCAGGTCTACCACCTCGCCGCCCAGGTCGCGGTGACCACCAGCTTGGTCGAGCCGGTCCACGACTTCACGGTCAACGCCGCCGGCACCTTAAACCTGCTGGAGGCCGTCCGGGCGCAGGCGGAGCCGCCGTCGCTGGTCTTCACCTCCACCAACAAGGTCTACGGCAAGCTGGCCGGCGTGAACTTCGCCGCCCAGGGCGACCGCTACGGCCCGAAGGAGGCGCTGCTCGCCGGCCGCGGCGTCGGGGAGGAGCAGCCGCTGGACTTCGCCAGCCCTTACGGCTGCTCCAAGGGCGCGGCGGACCAGTATGTGCTGGACTACGCCCGCACCTTCGGCCTGCCCATGGCCGTGTTCCGGATGAGCTGCATCTACGGCCCGCACCAGTTCGGGACGGAGGACCAGGGCTGGGTCGCGCACTTCATCAAGCGCGCGCTGGCGGGCGAGACGATCACGCTCTACGGCGACGGGCGGCAGGTCCGCGACATCCTATTCGTGGACGACTTGGTGGACGCGCTGATGCTGGCGCAGGACCGCATCGGGTCCTTGCAGGGCGACGCCTTCAACATCGGCGGCGGCACGGAAAACACGGTCAGCCTGTTGGAGCTTCTGGACCGCTTCCCCTCGCTGGTCGGGGTGAAGGCGGACGTCCAGTTCGACGACTGGCGGCCGGGCGACCAGCCCTGGTACGTGTCCAACACCGGGCGCTATTTCGCGCGCACCGGCTGGCGGCCGCGGGTCGGCGTCGATGAAGGCCTGATGCGGTTGGCCCGTTGGCTCAGCAATGCCCGCGCGGTTCCGGCGGACCGCCAGCGCGTGGCGTCGTGAGGAGCCGCCGATGACCCCAGCTCGCAAGAAAGTCGCCCTGGTCAATCCGCCTTGGAGCTTCGACGGCAGCGTCTACTTCGGCTGCCGCGAACCCCACCTGCCGCTGGAACTTGGCTACGCCAAGGCCCTGCTGGAGCGCGCCGGGCACGAGGCGGAGATCATCGACGGGCAGCTGTTCGGGCTGACCCTGGAGGAGGTGCGGGAGCAGGTCGGGGCCTTCGCCCCCGACCTGACCGTCGTCACCACCGCGCCCAGCTACCTGTTCTGGCGCTGCGCCCCGCCGGAGCTGCGCGTGCCCATGCAGACCGTCGCGGCCCTGAAGGACGTCGGCGGGCGGATGGTCGGCGTCGGCCCGCACGGCTCCACCACGCCCAAGGCGGCTCTGCGCAAGCTGGGCACCGAGGCGGTCGTGATGGGCGAGTGCGAGGAGGTCCTGGTCCGCCTCGCCGACGCCGAGGACTGGAGCGGCGTCCAGCACGTCGCGCTCTGGGACGGTGGGGACATCCGAGTCAACGGCGGCCCCGCGGCGGCGACCTTCACCGACCTGCCGGCGCTGGAGTGGCCCGAGGAGTGGGTCAAGCGCCACCACCACCACCATCACCGCTTCGACGGCGCCCCGACCGGGCCGGGCGCGGAGATGGAGACCTCGCGCGGCTGCCCCTACTCCTGCACCTTCTGCGCGAAGGAGAATTTCCGCGACGGCTACCGCAAGCGCCCCGTCCCGGTGGTGATGGAGGAGCTGGACCGGCTGATCGCCCAGGGCGTCGAATACGTCTACTTCATCGACGAGATCTTCCTGCCGAACCAGCCGTTGCTGGAGTCGCTGGCCGAGCGGCCGATCACGTTCGGCATCCAGACCCGGCTCGACCTGTGGAAGCCGCCGATGATCGAGCTGCTGGGCCGCGCCGGCTGCGTGTCGATCGAGGCCGGCGTGGAGAGCCTGACGGTGGAAGGGCGCGCAGCCCTCGACAAGAAATGCCGCATGGGCACGGACGAGCTGTCGGAGCGCCTGATCCTCGCCAAGAAGGTCGTGCCCTTCGTGCAGGCGAACCTGATTCTGTCCGAAGGCGACGACCCGGCGATGATCGCGGAATGGCGCGACCACATGCGGGCCAACGGCGTGTGGGCCAACGACCCGGTGCCGCTGTTCCCCTACCCCGGCTCCCCCGACTACCGGCTGCGCTGGGGTCTGCCCGACGACCAGGCGTGGGAACGGGCGGTGGACTTCTACCTGACCCACCACGGCCGCTTCTGCGACATCCAGGACCAGACGCCGAAGCGCCTGCCGGAGCTGGAGCGCATCGAACCGCTTCCCCTGAAGGCGGCGGAGTAGCGCCATGGGCTACGGGTCCCTTCCGGTCCGGCCGTCCCGGGTGCTGATGACCGCCGACGCGGTTGGCGGGGTCTGGGACTATGCGCTGGAACTGGCGCGCGGCTTCGCCCGCCTGGGCATCGCCACCGACCTCGCCGTCATGGGGCCGGCCCCGGACGAGGGGCGGACGGCGGCGGCGGCGCGCATCCCGACCCTGACCCTGCACCACCAGCCCTTCAAGCTGGAGTGGATGGCGGAGCCGGAGGAGGATCTGCACAAGGCCGGCGACTGGCTGCTGGCGCTCGAAAAGCGGCTGTCGCCCGACGTCGTGCACGTCAACGGCTTTGCCGCGGCCAGCCTGCCCTTCCGCGCGCCGGTGCTGTGCGTCGGCCATTCCTGCGTGCTGTCCTGGTGGCGCGCGGTGCACCGCGAGGACGCGCCGCCGGACTGGCTCGGCTACGCCGGGCGGGTGGCCGACGGGCTGCGGCTGGCCGACATGGTGGCCGCCCCGACCCAGGCCATGCTGGACGCCCTGCGCTGGCACTACGGCCCGCTGCCCCGCGCCCGCGTTATTCCCAACGGGCGCGATCCGCAGCACTACCGCCCCCTGCCGAAGCGGCCGATCATCCTCGCCGCCGGGCGGGTCTGGGACAAGGCCAAGAACATCGCCATGCTCGACACCGTGGCCGGGCGCCTGCCCTGGTCGGTGTTCGTCGCCGGCAGCACCGACGGGCCGGACGGGCAGCCCAAGCCGTTGCAGCACGCGCGCGCGCTCGGCCAGCTGCCCGCCGACCAGCTGGCGCGCTGGTTCGGCCGCGCCGCCGTCTTCGCCCACCCCGCGCGCTACGAGCCCTTCGGCCTGGCCCCGCTGGAGGCCGGCCTGTCCGGCTGCGCGCTCGTGCTGGGCGACATCCCAACCCTGCGGGAGCTGTGGGACGGTGCCGCCCTGTTCGTGGATCCCGACAACCGCACCGCGCTGGCGCGCGCGCTGACGACGCTGGCCGACAACCCGGCGCGGGTGAAGGCGCTGGGCGCCGCGGCGCGGAAGCGGGCGCACGAGTTCACCGCCGTGCGCATGGTGCGCGGCACGCTGGACGCCTACGCGGAGCTGCTGAGCAAGGCGGCCTTGAAGGCGGCCGCGAGCGCCGTTCCGTGACCAAGATAACAAGCTGAGGGGAATAGGACGACGACAGCCGGACTAGGACATCCTACCCACAGTGCGTTCCCCATCGCCAAGGATGTAGGCGCGCAAGAGTACTGCTTTTCCGGGACTTCGCAGCCGCGTCAAAGGCGGGAAAAGTGTCCGGCCGCGGCGCACCCCGCCGCCAAGAAACACACGCCGACACCCAAGAACAGCCGATAGCGGGAGCCGATGCGCTTCGTCATCTTCTGCCATTCCCTCGTGTCCTGTTGGAACCATGGCAACGCGCATTTCCTGCGCGGCGTCGTGCGCGAGCTTCAGGCGCAACACCACGACGTCCGGGTGCTGGAGCCCGCCGACGGGTGGAGCCGCGCGAACCTGCTCGCCGAACCGACGGGGCCGGACACGCTCGCCGCCTTTCCCCGGACCTTCCCCGGCCTGACGTCGCAGCTCTACGACCCCGCGACGCTCGACCTGGACGAGGCGCTGGACGGGGCCGACGTGGTGCTGGTGCATGAATGGACCGACCCGTCGCTGGTTGCCGCCATCGGCGCGAAGCGCGCGGCCGGCGGGCGTTTCCGCCTGCTGTTCCACGACACCCACCACCGCGTCGTGTCCAAGCCGGAGGAGATGGGGGCGCTGGACCTCTCCGCCTACGACGGCGTGCTGGCCTTCGGCGAGGTGCTGCGGGAACGCTACCTGGAGTTGGGCTGGGCCGGCCGCGCCTGGACCTGGCACGAGGCGGCGGACACGGCGCTGTTCCACCCCATGCCGGGCCAGCCGACCGACGGCGACCTGGTGTGGGTCGGCAACTGGGGCGACGACGAGCGCACCGCCGAACTGCACGAATTCCTGCTGGAGCCGGTCCGCCGGCTCGGCCTGAAGGGGCTGATCCACGGCGTCCGCTACCCGGACACGGCTCTGTCCGCCCTGTCGGACGCCGGCATCGCCTATCGCGGCTGGCTGCCCAACCACAAGGCGCCGGCGCTGTTCGCCCGGCACCGCGTGACCGTCCACGTGCCGCGCCGGCCCTACGTGAAGGCCCTGCCCGGCATCCCGACCATCCGCGTGTTCGAGGCGCTGGCGAGCGGCATCCCGCTGATCTGCGCGCCCTGGCACGACGCGGAGGGGCTGTTCCGCCCCGGCGCCGACTATCTGGTCGCCCGCGACGGCGAGGCCATGGAGAAGCTGCTGCGCGTCGTGCTGAACGACCGCGACATCGCCGCCAGCCTCGTCCGCAGCGGCCTGGACACCATCCGCCGCCGGCACACCTGCGCCCACCGCGTGGACGAGCTTCTGGCCGTCTGTCAGGCGATCGGCGCGCCAGCGCTGGACGGCGTTCCAATGAGAGAGACCGCAAAGGAGGGCATCGCCTGATGGCCGGCCTCGACATCGCGTTCTATGGATCGAGTCTCGTTTCCGCCTACTGGAACGGGGCGGCCACCTACTACCGCGGCATCATCCGGGCCCTGGCCGCGCGGGGCCATCGCGTCACCTTCTATGAGCCCGACGCCTACGACCGGCAGAAGCACCGCGACATCGCCGACCCGCCCTGGGCCAAGGTCGTCGTCTACCCGGCCACGCCGGACGGGCTGCACCGCGCGCTGGAGTCCGGCCGCGGCGCCGACGTGGTGGTGAAGGCCAGCGGCGTCGGCGTCTTCGACGACGAGCTTGCCGAGGGCGTACTGTCGATCCGCCGCCCGGACGGGCTGGCGATCTACTGGGACGTCGACGCCCCCGCCACGCTGGCGGAGCTGAAGGCCAAGCCGGAGGCGGTGCTGAACCGGCTGGTGCCGGACTATGACATGGTGCTGACCTACGGCGGCGGCCCGCCGGTGATCGCGGCCTTCGCGGCGCTGGGCGCGCGGCGCTGCGTGCCGGTCTACAACGCGTTGGATCCGGACACGCACCACCCCGTGCCCTATGACGCGCGCTTCGACACCGACCTGACCTTCCTCGGCAATCGCCTGCCCGACCGCGAGGCGCGGGTGGAGCAGTTCTTCCTGGACGCCGCGGCGCGGCTGCCGGACCGCCGCTTCCTGCTGGCCGGCAACGGCTGGCACGACAAGCCGGTGCCGCCGAACGTTCGGGCGATCGGCCACGTCTACACCGCCGATCACAACGCCCTGAACTGCTCCGGCCTCGCCGTGCTGAACATCAGCCGGCAGAGCATGGCGGAGATGGGCTATTCCCCGGCCACCCGCGTGTTCGAGGCCGCCGGCGCCGCCGCCTGCCTGATCACCGACGCCTGGGTCGGCATCGAGGAGTTCCTGGAGCCGGGCACCGAGGTCCTGGTCGCCCGCGACGGGGCGGAGGTGGCGGAGCATGTGGCCGCGCTGACCAAGGACCGCGCGCGGGCCATAGGGCAGGCGGCGCTGCGCCGCGTGCTGGCGGACCACACCTACGACAACCGCGCGGTCCTCGTGGAGCAACTGCTGACCGGTGCGGAGACCGGCGTTCGGGAGGGTGTGTGATGGGCCGCAAGCTCAACGTCGTCGTTCTGGGCCTGACCATCACCTCCTCCTGGGGCAACGGCCACGCCACAACCTTCCGCGCCCTGCTGAAGGGCATGGCGGCGCGCGGGCACCGCGTGCTGTTCCTGGAGCGCGACAAGCCCTGGTACGCCAGCAACCGCGACATGCCGTCGCCGGACTTCTGCACGGTGGCGCTCTACGACAGCGTGGACGAGCTGTCGGAGCGGCACGCGGCGGCGGTGCGCGACGCCGACCTCGTGGTGGTCGGGTCCTACGTGCCGGAGGGCGTGGCCGTGTCCCGCTGGGTGCAGGAAACGGCCGAGGGCGTCACCGCCTTCTACGACATCGACACGCCGGTCACCGTGGCCCGGCTGGAGCGCGGCGATACGGAGTATGTGTCCGCCGAGGTCATTCCCGGCTTCGACCTCTACCTGTCCTTCACCGGCGGGCCGATGCTCGACCGGCTGGAGCGGGAGTTCGGGGCGCAGCGGGCGCGGGCGCTCTACTGCTCGGTCGACCCGGACCTCTATTATCCGGAGCTGGGGCCGGTGCGCTGGGACCTCGGCTATCTCGGCACCTACAGCGACGACCGGCAGCCGACGTTGAACCGCCTGCTGGTCGAACCGGCGCGGGCGTGGGAGCGCGGATCCTTCATCGTCGCCGGCCCGCAGTACCCGGACGACACGATCGGCTGGCCCGCCAACGTCGCCCGCATCGACCACCTGCCGCCGTCGGAGCATCGGCGCTTCTACAACGCCCAGCGCTTCACCCTGAACGTCACGCGCGCCGACATGGTCGCCGCGGGCTGGTCGCCGTCGGTGCGCCTGTTCGAGGCGGCGGCCTGCGGCACGCCGATCATCAGCGACCCCTGGCCCGGCCTGGACACCCTGTTCAAGCCGGACGAGGAAATCCTGATCGCCAACAACAGCGAGCAGGTCATGCGCTGGCTGCGCGACACGCCCAGCGACAAGGCCCGCCGCCTGGGACGCGCCGCCCGCCGCCGGGTGCTCGCCTCCCACACCGGCATCCGCCGCGCCGCGGAGCTGGAGAACTACGTCGCGGAGGTCAACGCGACCCCGATGGTCCGGGCGCTGTAGGGGAACCCAGCCACGCGCTCCCTGTTGGCCGGAGTCCATTCCGATCAACAGGGAGCGTTTCCATGACTCGCGGTATGGGCGGCCAATCCCCGACCAACGTCGCCCACTGTCTGAAGGGCATCGACTTCCCGGCCAACAAGCAGGACCTCGTCAAGCACGCCCAAAGCCACAAGGCCGACGATGAGGTCCTCGACACGCTGAAGAAGATGCCGGACCAGGAATACGGCAATATGGCCGACGTCATGAAGGGCTACGGCCAAGCGCACTGACGGACCGGCCGCCGCCCTTTGCTGGCCTTGGAAAGGGCAGCAAACACTGCTTTCACCAAGTTTCATGAGTTTGCGAAACACTGAAAGCCCTTCTCCCCTTGTGGGAGAAGGGTTGGGATGAGGGGTAGGCGGCGAAGCCGCACGGGCATCTCGGCTTCTGTTTCCGGGCTAGTGCCCGCAATCCGACCCCTCACCCCAACCCCTCTCCCACAAGGGGAGAGGGGCTTTCCCCAACTGCTCTTCCATCATCGAACGACTAGGCTGGCAGAGAAGTATTCTACACCGCCACCGGCCGCACGCTGCGGTCCACGGCGGCGCCGAGTTCGCGTGGGGTGACCGGTTTGTGGATCACCGTCAGGCCGTGCTCCGTGGCGTCGCGGATGCAGTCGGGGCCGGTTTCGCCGGTCAGGATCACGCCGGGCACGCCGGCCCCATACCGCTCGCGCACGCGCAGGATCACCTCGGTGCCGACCCGGCCCTCGCGCAGGCGGTAATCGGCGATCACGATGTCCGGAGTGCGGGTCTGCTGCCCCAGACGCTCCATCGCCTGGTCGGCGCTGCCCGCCGACAGGACCTCGTAGCCCCATTCGGTCAGGATCATCTGCAGGCCCATCAGCACGATGGCGTCGTCGTCCACCAGCACCGCCATACGGCCGCCCCCCTTGGACGTCGCGGCGCCGGCCAGCGCCGCCGGTTCCTCCGCCGCGGGCTCGGCGAGCGGCACCAGCACGCGGAAGGCGGAGCCCCGCCCCTCCACCGAGCGCACCTCCACCGGATGGTCGAGCAGCCGCGACAGGCGGCGCACGATGGCCAGCCCGAGGCCGAGGCCCTGGGTGCGGTCGCGCTCCGGGTTGCCGACTTGGTGGAACTCCTCGAAGATGCGCTCCAGATGGTCGGCGGGGATGCCGATGCCGGTGTCCTGCACGACGATGGCGACCTGCCGCCCCTCCACCCGGCACTGCACCCGGACCAGCCCGCTCTCCGTGTAGCGCAGCGCGTTCTCGACGAGGTTGCGCAGCATTCGGCTGAGCAGCGTGCGGTCGCTGCGGATCCGGGCCGGGACCACCTCCACCCGCCAGTCGAGCTTCTTCTGCGCGGCGAGCGGCGCGTAGGCGGTGCGCACGGACTCCAGCACCTCCGCGACGTCGAAGTCCTCCAGCTCCGGCGTCACCACGCCGGCGTCCAGGCGGGAGACGTCGAGCAGGCTGTCCAGCAACCCCTTCAGCGCGTCGAGCCCCTGCTCCAGGTGGCGCAGGACGTTGACGCCCGCGCTGTTCTCCACATAGCCGCCCAGCGCCGCGGTGAAGAAGAACAGTGATTGCAGCGGCTGGCGCAGGTCGTGGCTGGCCGCGGCCAGGAACTTCGACTTGGCGAGGTTGGCGCGCTCCGCCTCGTCGCGGGTGCGGCGAAGCTGCTCCTCGATGGCCTTGCGCTCGGTGATGTCCTCCACGATGCAGATGCGGTAGGCCATCTCCATCCCGGTGATGCGGGCCAGCGAGGAGGTCACGCGCACCCAGACCGTCCCGCCGTCCTTGCGCCGGTACCGCTTCTCGATGGCATAGCTGGGGATGTCTCCGCCCAGCAGCCGGTCGAGCAGGGCGTCCTCGGCCGGCAGGTCCTCCGGTTCGGTCACGTCGCGGAAGCTGCGGTCCAGCAGTTCCTCGCGCCGGTAGCCGAGGATGGAGCAGGTCTTGGCGTTCACGTCCAGGAAGCGCCCTTCCAGCGACACGCGCTCGATCCCCACCGCGGCCAGTTCGAAGACGGAGCGGAAGCGCTCCTCGCTCTGGTGGCGGGCGGCCTCGGCCCAGCGCAGGTCGGTCACCTCCATGACCACGATGCCGACGGCGGCCACGTCGGGCCCGTTGTGGACCGGGAAGTAGGCGGTCAGCCAGTGGCGGCGCACGCCGAACCGGGCCGGCGTTTCCCCGACGATCTCCTGGTAGGGGATCGCCTCCCCCGTCCGGAAGACGCGGTCGATCATCGGGGCGACGCTGGTCGCGGTCGCCGGCAGCATCTCCGTCAGGGTCCGGCCGATGTGGCTGTCGGCGGGCAAGCCGTTGATCTCGGCCAGCCGGTCGTTGATGCGCAGATAGCGGTGCCCGCGGTCGAAGAACGCAAAGCCGAGCGGCGCGTTCTCCAGCAGGCTGTCGAGTTGGGCAAGCAGGGCGCTTTTCTCCCGGTTGGCGAAGGCCAGCGCCTCCTCCCCGCGCTTGCGGGCGGTGATGTCCTGGAAAAAGATGGCGAGCCCATCGCGGGATGGAAAGGCGCGGACCGAATACCAGGCGTCGAGCGGCGGGTAGAGCCCTTCGAATTCCACCGGCTCTTCCTCGTCCATGGCGCGCCGGTAATGCTCGTTGAAGATGCTGCCGACCGCCTGGGGAAAGGCGTCCCACAGGCAGCGCCCGACGAGGTCCCGCCCGTTGGCGAGCAGCACCCGCGCACGGCCGTTCATGTAGGTGATGGTCCAGTCGCGGTCGACCTCGAACACCCCGTCGGTGGTGCTGGACAGCACGGCGGCCATCTTGTGGGCCAGCGTGTTGGCCTCCTCCCGCGCGAGGTGGCGCCGCTCCAACTCCTCCGCCATGCCGTCGAAGGCCCGCGCCAGCGTCCCGATCTCCGACCGGTCGGCGGCGATTCCGCTGCGGGCGTGCAGCGCGCCCCCGCTCCAGCTCCGGGCGGCGGCGACCAGGGCGGCCGTGGGCCGGCGCAGGAAGCGGTTGCCACCCCACCAGGCCGCGAGCAGGCTGACGGCCAGCACCGCCGCGAAGCCGCCCAGCCCGCGCCGCATGGCGTCGTCGATGGGGCCGAGCATCGTCTCCTTGTCCAGCGCGACGATCACGCCGAGCCCGTCCAGCCCCAGCGTGATCGGGCGGAAGGCGATGATCCGGGGCCGCCCGTCGATGCCGGGCATCTCCGCGACCTGCGGCTTGTCCCCCGTCATCAGGCTGGAAAACCGCTCCGGCAGGGGGTTGCCGACCCGCCCCGGCAGCGGCGGAACCTGGCCGATGATGCGCGACCGGCGATCGACCAGGGTGAGGCGCGCGTTCGGCGGCAGCGGCTTGTCGTCCAGGAATTCCTTCAGCCACGCCGTGTCGATCAGCGCAGCGACCGTGCCGGCGACGCGCCCGTAGTCGTCCCGGAACGATAACGCGACCGGCAGGGCCAGCCGGTCCTGCGCCCAGGGCAGCACCTGCGCGCCGAGCATCGCTTCGCCGGCCTTGTCGGATTGGCCCCCGTAGCCTTGCGCGGCAATTCCTTCCGCTGTGGTCCCTGGCTCGATGGCCCCTTCCCTCAAGGACGGGTGCCCGACCGCGTTCGGGTCGGTGGCGCAGCGGACCGTGCCGTCGCGGTCGGTCACCAGCAGGTGCAGATAGGCGGGATAGCTGGCCCGCAGCGAGTCCATCAGCGCTTGGCAGGCCGGGCTGTCCGGCGCGCGCACGGCGTCCGTTTGCACCAGCGCCTGCAACAGCCGGCGCAGGCCTTCCACCATGCGGTCCTGCTCCGCCTCGAACAGCGCGGCCAGACGCAAGGCGCCCTGGCGCACCTCGGCCTCGCGCGCCTCGCGCAGGGAGACCTGGTTCTTCACCTCGATCACCGCGGCCGGTACGAGCGCCAGCAAAACCAGCAGCAGCAATCGGTGAAGCAGACTCATGACGGGCGGCCTTCGGCAGGGGGAGCGACCATTAAACTGGAAAGACCCTCGCGTCGAGGGCTGACCGTCACCAGGGGCGTCACCGCTGGCGCGTCGCCTTCCACAGGCCGGAGCGCTCGGCCCCGGCCGCGATCCGGCGGTCCGCGATTTCAGCTTCGTCCACTTCGGCGATCCCGGCATGCTTCAGCGCCCGCAGAAGGACGCTGCGCACGGTGGTGCCCTCCTCCTCGGCCTTGCGCCGGACGGCGCGCTTGACGCTCTGCGGCACCATGGCGGCAAGCTGGACGTCGGGCTCCCGCCGGACGGAGGACGCGTTGGCACCGTTCGTCGGCACGGCGTGGATGGGGAAAAGTCGGTCGTCGCGCATGAATCCGCCGTTCTTATGATTCGAACGTCCGAGTCCTCGCACGTTATAGTTAATTTCCGATTAACCATGATTCTCGGGGGTGGCGGCCGGTTCCAGACCTTGGTCCTGACACCCGCTACGCCGGAAGAGAGATTGACCTTCCACCCGCCGGACCATTTGCATGCTTCGGATGTGTCCCGCTGCCCGGACGCCATCGGGTGGATCATCGGCGGGCCGGTCATTGGAAGGGAGCGTCGAACTTGGCATCACGTCCATCGAAGCGCCGCATCGCCATCATCGGGGCCGGCTTCACCGGCAGCGTCCTTGCCGCCCACCTTCTGCGGACCGCCGAGGAGCCGACCAGCGTCCACCTGATCGAGCGCGCCCCCAGCGTCGGGACGGGGCTCGCCTACTCCACGCCGAACAGCGCCCACGTGCTGAACGTGCGCGCCTACAACATGAGCGCCTTCCCCGACGACCCGCGCCATTTCCTGCGCTGGCTGTGGGCGCAGGATGATGGTGGCGTGGATGGCGGTCTGGTTCCGCCGAGCGGGCATGCCTTCGTGTCGCGGGCGCGCTACGGCGCCTACATCCAGGACGTGCTGCGCGACGCGCAGGCCTCGGCACCGCCCCACGTCTCCCTGACCGTGACCCGGGCGGAGGTGGTGGACCTCGCCCAGGATACCGATGGCGCGGATGGCCCAGGGAATGGCGGAATCCGCCTGCGGCTCGGCACCGGGCCCAGCCTGAACGTCGATCTGGCGGCGCTCTGCGTCGGCAACTTCTCGCCCTCCCCGCCCGCCGTGACGGAGCCGGAGGTGCTGGCGTCCGACCGCTTCGTCGCCGCCCCCTGGGATTGGCAGGCGCTGGCCGCCATCGACGCCGACGCGCCCGTGCTGATCCTGGGCACCGGCCTGACCATGGTGGACACAGTGCTCGCGCTGGAGGACCAGGGCCACCGCGGCCCGGTCCTGGCGCTGTCGCGGCGCGGCCTGCTGCCCGTCGTGCATGAGGAGACCCGCCCCTTCAAGAGCTTCGTCCACCCGCAGGTGATGCCGCACACCGTGCTGGACGTGCTGATCGCGCTGAAGGCCGACGTGCGGCGCGCCCGCGCGGCGGGGCTGGACTGGCGCTCCGCCTTCGACGCACTGCGGCCCTACCACCACCTTCTCTGGAAGAACCTGCCAATGGAGGAGCGGCGGCGCTTCCTGCGCCACGCCCGGCCCTATTGGGAGATCCTGCGCCACCGCATGGCGCCGGAGGTTGCGGCCAGGATCGCCTCCCTGATCGCGAACGGCCGGCTGACCATCCGGGCGGGCCGGCTGCGCGAGTTGCGGCTGCTCCCCGACGGGGTCGAGGCGACGGTGCGGGCGCGCGGTGCGGAGGGCAACGTCTGGACCCGCCGCGTCGGCGCGGTGATCAACGCCACCGGCACCGAATGCGACTTCGGCCGGATCGACCACCCGCTGGTGCGCTCGCTTCTGGAACGCGGGCTGGCCCGGCCGGACCCGCTGCGCCTCGGCCTCGACGTCACGGAGGACGGCGCTCTGATCGGCGAGGACGGGGCGGTCTCGCGCCGCCTGTTCGCGCTCGGCCCGGTCAGCCGGCCGCCCTTCTGGGAGATGACCGCCGTGCCCGAGCTGCGCAA
Source organism: Azospirillum rugosum (assembly GCF_017876155.1). Lineage (GTDB taxonomy): Bacteria > Pseudomonadota > Alphaproteobacteria > Azospirillales > Azospirillaceae > Azospirillum > Azospirillum rugosum. The sequence continues at coordinate 32,141 of NZ_JAGINP010000017.1, read as the reverse complement.
CCAATGCGCCGCCGCCGCCCGCCACCTGATCGGCCTGCCGCTGGGGATTCCCCAGGTCCCGTCCCTGCGGGCGCCGCGCACCCGCGTCAGCCAGTAGCGCGGCCCCGGCCGGCTGGTGGTAGGCTCCGCGGCGTTGGTACGATCGCGAGGACCCGTTCGACGATGCCCAGGACGACGCCCAGTACGACGCCCAGTACGACACCCAGTACGACACAGAGACTGACCATCGGCGCGCTCGCCGCGCAAACCGGGGTGAAGGTCCCGACCATCCGCTATTACGAGAGCATCGGCCTGCTGCCGGAGCCGCCGCGCACCGACAGCAACCGCCGCACCTACGACGATACTGCGGCGCGGCGGCTGCGCTTCATCCGGCACGCCCGCGAACTGGGCTTCGAGGTGGACGCCATCCGCCAGCTCCTGTCGCTGGCCGACGATCCGGGCCAGCCCTGCGCCCAGGCCGACTCCCTGGCGCGCACCCACCTCGCCGACATCGAATCGAAGATCGCCCGGCTGGAGGCGCTGCGCGCCGAGGTTCGGCAGATGGTGGAGCAATGCGCCCACGGGCAGGTCCGGACCTGCCACGTGATCGAGGTCCTGGCCGACCACGCCCACTGCCTGCATGAGCATCACTGATTGGCGCCATCACTGATTAGCGCCATCGCTGATCGGTGCCGACGATCGCGGGATCGCGCTGTTTCCCTCTTGATCCTCCAGTGGCTGGAGGATCTACGCTGCTTCGGACCGGAGGCGGCCTGCGTGGCCGCCGGCTTTCGACAACGCGAGGGACGGCAATCGTGCCGCATGACCATTCACACGGCCACTGCCAGGGCCACTCCCATGAACACGGCCATGCGCACGGGCATGGCCATTCACACGGGCACGGCCATTCACACGGGCTGGGCGGCCATCACCACGCGCCGGCCCATTACGACCGTGCCTTCGCCATCGGCACCGCGCTGAACCTCGGCTTCGTCGCCGTGGAGGCCGTCTATGGGGTCCTCGCCAACTCCGTGGCGCTGCTGGCCGACGCCGGCCACAACCTGTCCGACGTGCTGGGGCTTCTGCTGGCCTGGGGGGCGGCCTGGATGACCCGGCGCCGGCCGACGACCCGCCACACCTACGGCTTCGGCAGCTCCAGCATCCTGGCGTCGCTGCTGAACGCGGTGGTGCTGCTGATCGCCGTGGGCGCCATCGCCTGGGAGGCGTTCGGGCGGCTGATTCATCCGCAGCCGGTGGAGGGCGGAACGGTGATGTGGGTCGCCGCCGTCGGGATCGCGATCAACGCCGGCACGGCCTGGCTGTTCATGGGCGGCAAGGACACCGACCTGAACATCCGCGGCGCCTACCTGCACATGGCCGCCGACGCCGCCGTGTCGCTGGGCGTCGTGATCGCGGCTCTGCTGATCGGCTGGACCGGCTGGCTGTGGCTCGACCCGCTGGTCAGCCTGGGCATCGTCGTGGTCATCGTGATCGGCACCTGGGGGCTGCTGCGGGAGTCGGCCAACCTCGCCATGAACGCCGTGCCGGAGGGGATCGACCGCGCCGCCGTCGAAGGCTACCTCGCAGCATTGCCCGGCGTCACCGCCGTGCACGACCTGCACATCTGGGGCCTGAGCACGACCGACACGGCGCTGACCGCGCACATCGTCCGCCCCGGCTGCGGGACGGACGACGATCTGCTGAAGCGCGTGGCGCAGGAGCTGAAGGACCGCTTCGGCATCGGCCACGCGACGATCCAGGTGGAGCACGACGGCCAGGACTGCGGCCTCGCCCCCGCGGACGTGGTGTGACCGCAGCCCCGTAAGGACCGTCAGGCGGCCGGGCGCATCTCCCCACTGCCGTGCCCGCCGTGCTGGGTCGCGTCGCGCACCACGCGCACCAGCAGATGGCGCAGCTCGTCGATGCTGCTCGCGACGTCCTTGGACAGCAGGCTGACGCGGGACGCCTGCTCGCCGGTGGTCTCGGCCTCCTGCGACACCTCGGCGATGCGGGACGACACGTCCTGCGCCGCTTCCGAGGTCTGGGTGACGTTCTGCGCGATCATGCCGGTGGCGGTGCCCTGCCCTTCGATCGCGTTCCCGATCAGGGAGGAGACGCCCTCCACCTTGCGGATGGAGTCCGCGATGGCGCGCACCGCGGACACGGCGCTGTTGGTGGTGCTCTGGATCCGGCCGATCTGGGCGCCGATCTCCTCGGTAGCCTTGGCCGTCTGGCTGGCGAGGTTCTTCACCTCGCTCGCCACCACGGCGAAGCCCTTCCCGGCCTCCCCGGCCCGCGCCGCCTCGATGGTGGCGTTGAGCGCCAGGAGGTTGGTCTGTCCGGCGATGCTGTTGATCAGCTGACTGACCTCCCCGATGCGGTTGACCGCGTCGGACAGGTGCAGGATCGTCTCCTCCGCGTGGGAGGAGGCGCGGACCGCATCGCCCGTCACCTCGACCGAGGCCCGGACCTGGGTGGTGATCTCGCGGATGGAGGCGCTCAGCTCCTCCGACGCGGCGGCCACCGTCTGCGCGTTGGAGAGCGCCTGGGAGGCCGCGACGGCGACGCCCTGGCTGTCCTGGCTGACCGACACCGCCGAATTCGCCATGCGCGCCGCGCTTTCCGACATCAGGCTTGTCTGGGCGGCGATGCTGTCCACCGCCTTCTGCGTCTCGCGCTCCACCGTCTCGGCCATGCGCAGCAGGGCCTCCTGCTTGTCGCGGTCGGCGCGCTCGCGCGCTTCCTCGCCCTGCCGCCGCAGCCGCTGGGTTTCCCGCGCGTTGTCGCGGAAGACGGCCAGCGAGCGCGCCATGGCCCCGACTTCGTCACGGCGCTGGGCGCCCGGTATGGCAACCTCCAGGTTGCCACCGGACAGTTCCGTCATGGCGTCGGTCATGCGGACGACCGGGCGGATCACGCCCCGGATCATCGCGACGATTCCCAGCACGATCAGGCCCAGGACGCCGGCCGCGACGCTCCAGGCGATGGCCGTGAACTGCGACTCGCGCGCGGTGGCATAATCCTCGGTCTGGCTGTTCAGCACGGTCGCCTTGGCGACCACGTCGTCGATGTAGGCGCGGTGCGCGTTGTAGGCGGTGGCGATGACTGTGTAGGCCTTGCGCGCGCGCTCCGTGTCGCCGGCCGCCAGCGCGGGCAGCAGCCCCTTGTCGATGGCGTCCCAGACCTTCATCGCCTCGTCGTGCGCGCCGCGCAGGAAGGCGTCGCGGATCGAAGGGTCGAGGGTCTGCTCCAGCCAGAAGGCATGGCGATCGTCGTAGTCCTTGCGCAGTGCCGCCAGCCGTTCGCGCCGCTGCGCCAGGGACGGCGGGTCGTTGTAGACCAGGGTCGCTTCCAGATACGCCTCGATCACGTATTCCGGAGGCGGCAGGATGTCGGCGATCAAGTCCTTACCCAGAACAACCTTTTGGTAGATCGGCCCGTTAACCTTCAACTCACGGATGGCAATTGCCCCGGTGGCGGCGACGGTGATGAAACCGAGCGTGACCAGGACGCCAAACCAATTTGTCAGGTTTGTAATCTTCGCGTTCATTTCATCCCTCCACGACCGAGTGCACGCCCTTCCCTATATCAGTAAACCAATTTACCCGTCATTCGGAATAATCGGATGAACGGACTGTCGAAAAGTCGCAGTGATGAGACCCATATCCCCCCAAGCGGCCGCCGCACCTCCACGGAGGTAGGGCGACCGGCCTTGTTGGGTGCCGCGGCGCCCCCACCTACGCGTCGACCGCGATGATATGGGGAGAACAGACATGCGCTTGGCCAGAACCGCCGCCCTGACGACCGCCTTCGCGCTGACCGCATGCCTGGGCGTCACCGACGCGGGCGCGGTCGACAAGACCTATGGGACGGAGAAGGCCAGGGTCACGGTGAAGACCGTCGCCAGCGGGCTCAACCACCCCTGGGGGCTGGCCTTCCTGCCGGACGGTCGCATGCTGGTGACCGAGAAGGAGGGCAACCTGCGGATCGTCTCCGCCGACGGGCGGCTCTCCCCGCCGCTGAAGGGCGTGCCGGAGGTCGACGACCGCGACCAGGGCGGGCTGCTGGACGTGGCGCTCGACCCAAACTTCGCGCAGAACCGCCTCGTCTACCTCAGCTTCTCCGAACCTGGGCCGAACGGCACCACCTCCACCGCGGTGGCGCGCGGGACCTTGAGCGCCGACGGCGCGGCGCTGACCGGCACGCGCGTGATCTTCTCCCAGAAGCCGAAGGTGCAGAGCCGCAAGCACTACGGCTCGCGTCTGGTGTTCGACCGGCAGGGCCAGTTGTACGTGACGCTGGGCGAGCGGTCGGAGGAACAGTTCCGGACGCAGGCGCAGGATCTCGACTCGCACCTGGGCAAGGTCGTGCGCATCAACCCGGACGGCTCGGTCCCCGCGGACAACCCCTATGCGAACAAGCAGGGCGCGTTGCCGGAGATCTGGTCCTACGGCCACCGCAACATCCAGGGCGCGGCCCTGCACCCGCAGACCGGCGCGTTGTGGATCAACGAGCATGGCCCGCGCGGCGGCGACGAGATCAACGTGCCGCAGCCGGGGAAGAACTACGGCTGGCCGGTGGTGTCCTACGGCGTGAACTACAACGGCACGCCGGTCGGCACCGGCAAGTCGAGCGCGCCGGGCATGGAGGAGCCGATTTACCACTGGACCCCGGTCATCGGCGCCTCCGGCATGACCTTCTACACGGCGGACGCCATCCCGGGCTGGAAGGGAAGCCTGTTCAACGGCGGGCTCACCACGCGGGAGGTGGTGCGGCTCGAACTGGACGGCACGAAGGTCACCCACGAGGAGCGCATGTTCCGCGACCTCGGCAAGCGCATCCGCCAAGTGAGCCAGGGGCCGGACGGCGCGCTCTACCTGCTGACCGACGCGGGCGACGGCGAAATCCTGCGCGTCGCCCCGGCGGCGAACCGCTGACGCGACGATTGCCTCCCCCTTCGTCGCTTTGATCCGGCCGGTCAGGTGATCGATCCGGCCGGTCATTCAGCGGCGGGCGCTTCCATGACACCTTCTGTCCATCGAACGGGCCGGCAAACACAACGACCGCCGGCCCCAACCAAGCGATGGAGAGCGTGTCATGATGATGGACTGGAACGCCTACCGGCAGCAGGTCTTCGCCGGCGTCGGCCAGATCGGCAAGCTAAGCCCCGACACGATCAAGGGCTATGTCGCGCTGAGCACCGCCGGCGAGAAGACCGGGCAACTGGACGCCAAGACCCGCGAGCTGATCGCGCTGGCGGTTGCCGTTTCCCTGCGCTGCGACGGCTGTATCACGGTGCACACCGACGCCGCCGTCAAGCACGGCGCCACCCGTGAGGAGATCGCCGAGGCGCTGGGCGTCGCGGTGGCGATCAACGCCGGTGCCGCGATCGTCTACTCGACCCGTGTGCTCGACGCCCACGCCAACCATCCGCAGGTCGCGGCCTAGCTGATGCCCCGCAGTATTCCGGAGTCTTTGCCATGAACATCCTGCTTCGGTCCGTCCTGGGCGGTGTCTCGGGACCGACCTCCAACCGCATCGGCCTGCACGCCACGCGCATCGCCATCGCGATCATCTTCCTCTGGATCGGCGCCCTGAAGTTCGTTCCCTACGAGGCCGACAGCATCACCCCCTTCGTCGCCAACAGCCCGGTGATGTCCTTCTTCTACGCCCATCCGGACGAGTACCGCCCGCACCTGACGCACGAAGGCGAGTTGAAGCCGGCCGAACGCGCCTGGCAGACCGACAACCACACCTACGCCTTCTCCACCGGCCTCGGCGTGGTCGAACTGGCCATCGGCTTCCTGACCCTGCTGGGCCTCGTGTCCCGCCGCCTCGGCCTGATCGGAGCGATCCTCGCCTTCCTGACGCCCGTCGTGACCCTGTCCTTCCTGATCACGACGCCGGAGGCCTGGGTGCCCGCCCTGGGCGACGCGCAGCACGGCTTCCCTTATCTCTCCGGCGCCGGCCGCCTGGTTCTGAAGGATGTGGCGCTTTGGGCCGGTGCATGGCTCGTGCTCGCCGACAGCGCCCGCGCCGTTCTTGAGCACGCCGACACGACGCAGCCCGCGCCAGCCACAAGCACCATCCACCTGGGCACCGCCGCGCGGAACTGACGCCCTGGTCCCTTCCTCTTGATCCTGCCGAACGGCCAAAGAAAAAGCCCCGACGTCCAAGGACGCCGAGGCTTTTCTCCGTTTCCGGAACTTGGTCGGAGCGACAGGATTTGAACCTGCGACCCCCAGACCCCCAGTCTGATGCGCTACCAGGCTGCGCTACGCTCCGTCAAGCGGACCGCCCTTCGTTCCGGAAGGGAGCGGGACTATAGCCGCGCCCTGCGGCCAAGGCAACCGTTACTGTTCACTTTTTTTCGCAAAAATCACTCCGCCGAATCTGCCGCTTTCGCGAGCATGGAACGCAGGATTTTCAACTCTTCCAGGACGTCCTCGATCTCCCGGCGGGCCGCTTCGGGAAGCGTTGGGGACGGCGGCGCCTCCGCGCCAGCGGCGGCGCTGGGCAGTTCGATATCCGGAGCGTCGGTTGGCTCGATTGCTTGCTCGGCAGGCTCGTCCGCCTCATCGATTCCCGAGGTCTCAACCGTGTCCAGCGGCTCGCCGGAGTCCGTGAGCCCTTCCTTCAGAAGGCGCTGGACGCCCTTGATCGTGTAGCCCTCAAGGTAGAGCAGGCTCTGGATCCGCCGAAGCAGCTCCACATCCTCCGGCCGGTAATAGCGCCTTCCCCCGCCGCGCTTCAGCGGGCGGAGTTGCGGAAAGCGCGATTCCCAGAACCGCAGCACGTGCTGAGGCACGTCCAGCTCGGTCGAAACCTCGCTGATGGTGCGGAACGCCGTCGCCGATTTCGCGGCGGAGCGATGCGTTCTCATGTCGGGGATGCCTTATGACGGGCGGCGGATTACGAGGCCGCCTTGACGCGGGACGCTTCGGCGTCGGCGTCCGCGTCGTTGATCCGGTTCTTCAGGACGTGGCTGGCGCGGAAGACGAGCACGCGCCGCGGCAGGATCGGCACTTCCTCGCCGGTCTTGGGATTGCGGCCGACGCGCTGCCCCTTCTGCCGGATCTGGAAGCTGCCGAAGGACGAGATCTTCACCATCTCGCCACGGGCCAGCGCGTCGGAGATTTCCTCCAGCACGCTTTCGACGAGATCGGCCGATTCGTTGCGCGACAGCCCGACTTCCTGATAGACGGCTTCGCTGAGCTGAGCGCGCGTGACGGTGTTCTGGGTCATGGTTCGCCTTCCCCCCGCAACCATTGGGGAAAACCGTAATCCGGCGAAAGAACCCCGTCAATTCAAAAGCTTGGAACGGCGCGTTGAACTGGAGGCGCCCGGTTCAGCCTACCAGCGAACCAGCGCCGCGCCCCAGCTGAGCCCGCCGCCGATGGCTTCCATCAGGACGACGTCGCCGCGCTTGATGCGGCCGTCGTGCACCGCCTCGGCAAGCGCCAGCGGGATCGACGCCGCCGAAGTGTTGCCGTGGCGGTCGACGGTCAGCACCACCTTGTCGGTGGACAGCTTCAGCTTGCGGGCGATGCCGTCGATGATTCGCTGGTTGGCCTGGTGCGGCACCAGCCAGTCCACGGTCGACGGCTCCATCCCGTTGGCAGCCAGCGCCTCTTCCACCACCGACGACAGCTTGCTGACGGCGTGGCGGAACACGTCCTGGCCGTTCATGCGGACATGGCCGGTCGTGCCGGTGGTGGACGGCCCGCCGTCCACGTAGAGCAGGCCGTAGGTCGAGCCGTCGGAATGCAGGTGCGTGGACAGCACGCCGCGGTCGGCCGACGTGCCGGGGGCGTCGTAGCCCTCCAGCACCACGGCCCCGGCTCCGTCGCCGAACAGCACGCAGGTTGTGCGGTCCTTCCAGTCCAGCAGGCGGGAGAAGGTCTCCGCCCCGATGACCAAGGCGCGGGTCGCCTGGCCGGCGCGGATGAAGTTGTCGGCGATCGACAGGGCGTAGACGAACCCGGCGCACACCGCCTGGATGTCCAGCGCGAAACCCTTGGTGCCCAGCGCCGCCTGCACCTTGGTCGCGGTGGCCGGAAAGGTGTTGTCCGGCGTGGTGGTGGCGAGCACGATGCAGTCGATGCTGCCCGCGTCCACGCCCGCATGTTCCAGCGCGCGGGTCGCCGCGGCGACGGCGAGGTCGGAGGTCAGTTCCCCCTCGGCCGCGATGTGGCGCGCCTTGATGCCGGTGCGCTGGACGATCCACTCGTCGGTGGTGTCCACGCGCGACTCCAGGTCGCGATTCGTCACGACGTTGGCCGGCAGGTACGAACCGCAGCCGAGAATCCGGGAACGCTTGACCATGTTTTAAACCGCCGCCGCCTTGGTGTCGGGAAGAGGGTTGGAGCCGCCGAGCCGCTGCATCTCTTCCTTGATCCGGTCGTTGAAACCGTTTGCCGCGAGGTTGTAGGCCACGCCGATGGCGTTGGCAAAGCCGATCGCGTCGGTCCCGCCGTGACTTTTGACGCACACCCCGCGCAGCCCCAGGAACATGGCGCCGTTGTAGCGGCGCGGGTCGATGCGCTGCTTCAGCCGCTTGAAGGCGCCGCGCGCCAGCAGGTAGCCGAGCTGTGCTGCCCAGGAGGACTGGAAGGACCGGCGCAGGAATTCGGCGAACAGCTTGGCCGTGCCTTCCGCGGTCTTCAGGGCGATGTTGCCGGTGAAGCCGTCGGTGACGATCACGTCCACGGCGCCGCCGGGGATGTCGTTGCCCTCCACGAATCCGTGGAAGCGCCCAGGCAGAGGCATCTCGCGCAGGCGTGCCGCGGCGGCGCGGACCACCTCGTTCCCCTTCACCTCTTCCGACCCGATGTTCAGCACACCGATGGTCGGCTCGCTCAGCGCCAGCACGGTGCGCGCGAAGACGGCGCCCATGACGGCGAACTGCACGAGGTTCTCGGGCTGGCATTCGGTGTTGGCGCCGAGGTCGAGCATGATGCTCTCCCCGCGCAAGGTCGGGAAGAAGGACGCGATCGCCGGACGGTCGATGCCCGGCAGCGTCTTCAGCACGAACTTGGCCATGGCCATCAGCGCGCCGGTGTTGCCGGCGGAGACCACGCAGGCCGCCTCCCCCGCCGCGACCGAATCGATGGCGAGCCGCATGCTGGACTGGCGTCCGGCGCGCAGCGCGATCGACGGCTTGGCGTCGCCGGCCACCGAGTCCGGTGTGTGGCGCACCTCGACCAACGCCTTCAAGGCCGGCCGCTGGGCCAGCAACGGCTCGATGCGGGCGGCGTCCCCGAACAGCAGGTAATGCACGTTCGGATGGCGCTCGCGGGCGATGTCCGCCCCGGCAACCACCATGTCTGGAGCATGGTCGCCGCCCATGGCATCAAGGGCAATCGTCAGGCGCTGGCTCACCGCGGGTAGGCTCCCTCACTGGGGCAGGTAGCGGCCAACCGGACCGACATCAGGCCGCCGGAGCGCTCTGAACCACTTCGCGCTGGTCGTAATGACCGCAGGAACCGCAGACGTGGTGCGGGCGCTTCAGCTCGCCGCAGTTCGGGCACTCGTTGTAGGCCGCGGTCGGCAGGGCGTGGTGCGAGCGACGCATGTTGCGGCGCGACTTGGAGGTCTTCTTCTTCGGAACAGCCATGGCCGTAAACTCTCTTCATTGGAAAAGGCGGCCCGTAGGGGGGCCGCCTGACGCGAGCGGCATTCAATACGGCAATTGCCTTCGGAGGGCAAGCCCGTTCCACCGCTAATTCCGACGCTTCAACCGTTCCAGCGCGGCAAAAGGGTTCGGCTTGTCCGGGTCGGCCGCCGGCAACGCGTTTTCCGCGTCTTTGCTGGCCTCCTCCTCGTCTTCCTCGCCATCGCCGTAGCCTTCGAAGGCAATGCCTTCGGCCCGCGGGTAGGGATCGAGCGCCAGCGACAGATGCTGCGCGGCCAGTTCGCCGAGGTCGATCTTTCCGTTCTGCATCGCCTCCGGAATGTCCTCCTCGGCAACGCTGGGGTCGATGAAGATCTCGTCGTCCTCCTTCGGCACCATCGATTCCGGCGCGAACAGCGCGCCGAAGCGGTCGGACACGTGGGCCGGCACCGGCTCCAGCGTCACGACGCAGGTCTGCACGACATCGGCCTCCAGGTCGCCGGAGACGCGCACCATCTGGCCGCCGCGCACGGAGCGCAGGCGCAGCGTGGCGGTCAGGCGGTCGATGGCCTCCAGTTCGAATCGCTCCGCGAGCGCGCGGCGCTCGGCCTCGGTCGCCTCGATGGTCTGAACCACCTCCCCGTCGCGGTGGACGGCGTCGGCCCGGACGATTCGCGAGAATTCCGGGGCGGGTTCGGCGGCGTGCTGCATGTTGGGCTGTTCCTCGTCGCGGCGCCCGCCCGCCGGCCGCTGTTCGCGGGAGGGTGCGGGCGGTGGGCGCTACTCTCTATCATAGTGTCAGATGCAACCGTGGACGCCGAAAGGCAAGCCCGCCGGCGCCCCATGTTAATAAGGAGTGACGCTACTCCATCCGAGCGTCCGGCGCGCCGCGGACATGAATCGGGCCGAAGTGGACTTGGCCGGCGAGCAGCGACTCCAGCGGCTGTTCGGCCAGCCCGGCGACCGCGCGGCGGACATAGGCGGTCATGGCGGCGAGATGCGCCCGGTCGGTGTCCGGCGCGGTGCCGTAGACGTTGTTGTCCAGCGCCACCTCAAGCAGAGCCTCGTCGGCACCGGGGGCGAGCGCGCGGTCGTAGGCCTGGATGCGCCCGGCCATGCCGCGGACCATGGTCTTGACGCGGCGGCTGATGCCGCTGTCGCCGACGCCCTGCTCCATCAGCGACTTCTCGAAATTGTCGATCATCGTCTCGTAGAGCTGTCGGGACCAGTCGGTCGCCGTGGCACCCTGCCCCTTCAGCCGGTGCATCACCAGGAACACATGCAGCACGACCATGTCGAAACGGCCGTCCAGCGTGTCGGGGACGCCGAGGTCGCGGTAGAAGGCCGGGTCACGGGCTTGTCCCACGATCTTCACGAAGAATTCGGTGGCGGCGCGGGTGTCGCGGCGGCGCCGGAACAGGCGGTCGAACACGGTTTCTCTCTCGCTCGGAGTTTCGTTGACAGGACAAACCGCCCGGTGCGATTGTCCCGGCATTGTGGGCTGAGCGCGGCTTTGGCAAAACCTCCGCCGCCTGCCCGTGCCATCATAGCCTGAGCACCATGACGAGATCGATTCCTTCGGCGCTGTGCGCCTTCGCCTTTCTGGGCCTCGCCGTTTCCGCGTGCTCGCCCACCGTGGCGACCCGCGGCAACCTGACGGATCCCGATCGCCTTGCGGAAATCAAGGCCGGCCAGTCCCGGCGGGAGGACGTCGCCGGCGTTCTCGGCACCCCGACCTCGGCCGGGACCTTCGACCCGAACGTCTGGTACTACATCGGCCAGAAGACGGAGAAGGTCGCCTTCTTCCGGCCCGAGGTGGTGGAGCGCCGCGTGGTGATCGTCCATTTCGACGACGCCGGCGTGGTGCAGGAGATCAAGCAGCTCGACGCCAACGACGGCCAGGACATCGAGATGGTGGACCGCACCACCCCGACCGCCGGCCGCGAACTGGGCTTCCTGGAACAGATGCTCGGCAACGTCGGCCGCTTCTCCGCCAAGGACGGCAAGAACCGCGGCCCCGGCCGCTGATGGCGACACGCCTTCGACACGCAAAAGCCCCGCTCGCGCGGGGCTTTTTTGTTTGCGGGTGAAGTGGTCCCGTTGGGCCCCCACCCTAACCCTCCCCCACCTTCGGCGAGGGAGGGAACTCCGCCGCGCGTCCCTGAAGCCCTCCCCCGCGAAGTGGGGGAGGGTTGGGTGGGGGCCCAGCTCAAGCACTTACCAGCCGACCATATCCTCAGCTCAGCTGCGCCAGGATGGCCAGCAGCAGAATCGCCACGATGTTGGTGATCTTGATCATCGGGTTTACCGCCGGGCCGGCGGTGTCCTTGTACGGGTCGCCGACGGTGTCGCCGGTCACCGCCGCCTTGTGCGCGTCGGAGCCCTTGCCGCCATGGTTGCCCTCCTCGATGTACTTCTTGGCGTTGTCCCAGGCGCCGCCGCCCGACGTCATGGAAATGGCGACGAAGATGCCCGTGACGATGGTGCCCAGCAGCATGGCGCCCAGCGCGGCGAAGGCCTGGGCCTGGCCGGCGATGGCGGCGATGATCACGTACAGCACCACCGGCGCCAGCACCGGCAGCAGCGAGGGGATGACCATCTCCTTGATGGCGGCGCGGGTCAGCATGTCCACCGCGCGGCCATAGTCCGGCTTGGCGGTGCCCTCCATGATGCCGGCGATCTCGCGGAACTGGCGGCGCACCTCCACCACCACCGACCCGGCGGCGCGGCCGACCGCCGTCATGCCCATCGCCCCGAACAGGTAGGGCAGCAGGCCGCCGATCAGCAGCCCGACCACCACATAGGGATCGTCCAGCTTGAACTCGACGGTGACGTTCGGGAAATAGTGCTTCAGGTCCTGGACATAAGCCGCGAACAGCACCAGCGCCGCGAGGCCGGCGGAGCCGATGGCGTAGCCCTTGGTCACCGCCTTGGTCGTGTTGCCCACGGCGTCCAGCGCGTCGGTCGTGACGCGGATGTCCTTGGGCATCTCCGACATCTCGGCGATGCCGCCGGCGTTGTCCGTCACCGGGCCGTAGGCGTCGAGCGCCACCACCATGCCGGCCAGCGCCAGCATCGTCGTGGCGGCGATGCCGATGCCGAACACGCCGGCCTGCCCGTAGGCGATGATGATGCCGATGCAGATCACCAGAACCGGCAGCGCCGTCGCCTCCATCGAGACGGCGAGGCCCTGGATGACGTTGGTGCCGTGCCCGGTTTCCGACGCGCGGGCGACGCTGCGCACCGGACGGAAGGCGGTGGAGGTGTAGTATTCGGTGATCCACACCAGGAACCCGGTCACGCCGAGCCCGACCAGCGAGGACACGAACAGGTTCAGGCCCGTGACATAGCCGCCGCTGTTCAGCGTGATCGGGCGGGAGAAGCCGAACATGATCGCCGTGACGATCAGGATCAGGACCAGCGATATGCCGGCCGTCGCGGCGAGCCCCTTGTACAGGGCGTTCATGATGTTGTTGTCGGAACCGAGCTTCACGAAGAAAGTGCCGGCGACAGAGGCCGCGATGCACACGGCGCCGATGACCAGGGGGTAGACGAGCAGCAGCCGGATGATCTCGCCCGAAAAGAAAATCGCCGCCAGCAGCATGGTGGCGACGATCGTGACGGCGTAGGTCTCGAAAAGGTCGGCGGCCATCCCGGCGCAGTCGCCGACATTGTCGCCGACATTGTCGGCGATGACCGCGGGGTTGCGGGGATCGTCCTCCGGAATGCCGGCCTCCACCTTGCCGACGAGGTCGGCGCCGACGTCCGCGCCCTTGGTGAAGATGCCGCCGCCGAGTCGCGCGAAGATGGAGATCAGCGAGGCGCCGAAGCTCAGCGCCACCAGCGCTTCCAGCACGGAGCGGACCTCCACCGGATCGGTGACGCGGTAGATCATCGTCAGGATGCCGTAGTAGACGCCGACGCCCAGCAGGCCCAGCCCGACCACCAGCATGCCCGTGATCGCCCCCGCCTTGAAGGCGATGTCGAGCGCCGGGGCCAGCCCGTGGGTCGCCGCCTGGGCGGTGCGCACGTTGGCGCGCACCGACACGTTCATGCCGACATAACCGGCCGCCCCCGACAGCACCGCGCCGATCAGGAAGCCGAAGGCCACATGCAGGCCGAGGAACGCACCGAGGATGATCAGAAGCACCACGCCCGCGATGGCGATGGTCGTGTACTGGCGGTTGAGGTAGGCACGGGCGCCCTCCTGGACGGCCGCAGCGATCTCCTGCATGCGGTCGGAGCCGGCGGAGGCCGCCATGACTTGTCTGCCGGCATAGTAACCGTACGCCAGCGCCAAAAGCCCGCTGGCTATGATGATGACGAACGCTGCTGCCATCGGTTCCCCCAAGTTTATGTTATTGGGTCCCGAGTACCGCTCTACGCGCCGTAACGCCCTCTCGCGCAAAAAAGCGGATGACGGGCAATTTGTTCGTGAAAAGGATGCCGAAGGGACAGCAGCAATGCAACAGCCGCCTCGCCCGGCCGGGCGCGGCGAAATGGCCAGGGAGTTCTCCGCCTTTCGGGGTAAGGTCGATGACGAAGGTGTTAAAGGTTGCGCTGCGTCACGACCTGGATGAGGACATCCTGCACCACACCGTCACCGACGACCTTGGCCGCCGCCTTGGTCAGTTTTTCTTTTACGGCAGGGATATTGACCAAGTTCCCGGTCAGGACCGACTTGTCGTCGACGGCGCCGTACAGCGTGGTCAGCAGCGTGTCGAACACCTTGGGCTGGAAGGCCTGGACCACCGTGATCTTGTCGGCCACCACCTCCAGCGTCACCACCACGGTGACGAACTGCTCCACCCGCTGCGACCCGATGGCCGGCACCATCAGCGGGGCCATGCGGACGAAAGCGGTGGGCGGCTTGGGCGGCGGCTCCTCCTTCTTCGGGGCCTCGCCCTCGTGCGGCACGAAATAGATGTTGTAGAGCATCCAGCCGCCATAACCGGCGCCGCCCAGCAACGCGATGCCCACGACAAGCAGCAGGACGGCCTTGATCACGCGCGCGGTATCCTTGGATGGCGGATCCCCGAAAGGGGCGGCGCGCAGCCTAGGCCCGGCCTGCTTTCCATAGGGTTAAGCGCGAGCGATGCTCAGAAATGCTCCCAACCGCGCGCCGGCAGGGCAAGGGGAGTCCCATCCGCGCCGACGACGCGGACATCGCCGGCGCTCCCTTCCTCCAGCCGGCCGATCGCCGTGATCGGCACGCCCGTGCCCGCCGCAAGCGCCGCGAGCGCCGGCCGCGCCTCGTCCGGGGCGGTGAACAGAAGCTCGTAATCGTCGCCGCCGGTCAGCGCCAGGGCGAGCCGCGCCGGATCGGACCCGACCACCGCGCGGGCAGCAATCGACAGGGGAACGGCGGCCGAGTCCAGCACCGCCGCGCAGCCGGACTCCTCGCACAGGTGCCCCAGGTCGGCGACCAGACCGTCCGACACGTCCAGGCATGCGGTCGCCAGCCCGACCAGCCGCGGCCCGACCGTGGTGCGCGGGTCCGGCCGGCGCAGCCGCGCCAGCAGGCGGCCGCGCGCCGCCTCGTCCGCCACCGCGATCTTCCCGAAGGCGACCTGGAGCCCCAGCGCGGCGTCGCCGACGCAGCCGGTGACGAAGACGCTGTCGCCCGGCCGGCCGCCCCAGCGGGGCAGCGCCCTGCCCTTCGGCACCAGCCCGAAGGCGGTGACCGACAGGGTGATCGGCCCGCTGGTGGACACCGAGTCGCCGCCCGCCAGCCCGATGCCGAAGCGCGCCTGGTCCTCGCCCAGCCCGGCCGCGAAGGCGGCGAGCCAGTCCTCCCCCACCGTCCGGGGCAGCGCCGTCACCAGCGTGTAGGCATAGGGAACCGCCCCCATCGCCGCGAGGTCGGACAGGTTGGTGCGCAGCAGCTTGGCGGCGATGTCGCCGGGGGCGTCGTCGGGAAAGAAATGGACGCCGGCCACCATGGCGTCCGTGGTCACGACCAGTTCCTGGTCGGGCGGCACGCCGAACACGGCCGCGTCGTCGGCCAGGCCGCGGGCGCCGGGAAACCCGGTCGCCAGCGGCTTGAAGTAGCGGTCGATCCGGCCGAACTCCCCCAACTTATCGACTGGGCTCGGGCGGGAGTTGCCCGGATCAGGACTCTCTGGGCTGCTCACGGCTCGGGTCCGGCTTGGCCAGTTCGTCCGGCCGCAGGGCGCGGGCCACATGGTCCAGCACGCCGTTCACCATGCCCGGCTCGCGCCCGGCGAAGAAGGCGTGGGCCACGTCCACATACTCGCTGATGAGGATGCGCGGGTGCGTGTCGTTGTGGACGAACAGCTCGTAGGCGCCGGCGCGCAGGATGGCGCGGAGCAGCAGCTCCAGCCGGTCCAGCGAGAATCGCGGCTCCAGCGCGGAGGACAGCATGCCGTCCACCTCCGCCCGGCGGTGCGCCGCGCCGCGCACGATGTCGGCGAACAGCTGCGGGTCGGCGGCGACGAACTTGGCGCCGTCGATCTCCTCGCCCAGCCGGTGGTTGACGAACTCGCCCACCACGGATTCCACGGCGACGCCGGTCGGTTCGATCTGGTTCAGGTCGATCTGGTAGAGGGCCTGCACGGCGGCCAGGCGGGCCGCCTTGCGCCGGGCCTTGGCCGACCCGCCGCCGGTCCGGTTCCGGGATCCGCGCTTCTGTTTCGCGCGGCCCGCCGCGTCGTCGTTGCTCATGATGCTCATACTGTCAGGACGTAGAACGGGACTATGCCGCGGGGTTACCGCGGATAGAGGCGGAATTGGCGTTTCAGTTCGATCATGTCAAGGCAGGCGCGGGCGGCGAACCCGCCCTTGTTCTTGGCAGCGACGGAGGCGCGCGCCCAGGCCTGCTCGCGGTTCTCCACCGTCAGCACGCCGTTGCCGACGGCCAGCGCGTAGCGCAGGGCGAGATCCTGCAGGCCGCGGGCGCTCTCGTTGCAGACGATGTCGTAGTGCGTCGTCTCGCCGCGGATCACGCAGCCCAGCGCCACATAGCCGTCGAAGCGCTTGCGCGCCGTGAAGAAATCCATGGAGCGCAGGGCGTAGAGGATCGCAGCGGGGATTTCCAGGCAGCCGGGGACGGCGACGCGCTGGTACGTGGCGCCGTCCTTCTCGATCTCCGCGATGGCGCCGCGGGCCAGCTCGTCGGCGATGTCCTCGTAGAAGCGGGCTTCCACGATCATCAGATGGGGCTTCTCGGTCATCTCTCGCTGCTCGGCCGGACCATCACTGCCGGACCATCACTGATCGTGAAGCGGAATCGGGCGGTGGCCGACGACGGTCAGCCCGTAGCCTTCCAACCCGATGATGGACTTCTTGCGGTTCGACAGCAGAACCATGTTCCGCACGCCCAGGTCCAGCAGGATCTGCGCGCCCACGCCGTAATCGCGCAGGGTCGGCGTCGGGTTCTCGTGCCCTTCCAGGCGCGCCTTCAGCGTCGCGGTCAGCCCGTTCGCCATCGGCTCGCGCAGCAGGACGATCACCCCGCGCCCCTCCTCGGCGATCATCTCCATGGAGGCCTGAAGCTCGCCGTCGCGCGCGGCGCTCTTGTCGCCCAGCACGTCGTCCAGCACGGACAGCGCGTGCATGCGCACCAGCACCGGCTCCTCGCCGGAAATGTCGCCGCGGACCAGCGCGATGTGCTCCGCGTAGGCCACCTTGTTGACGTAGACGTACATCTGGAAGCGTCCGCCGAAGCGGCTGTCCAGCGCGCCGGCCAGCCTCTGCTCGACGATCGTCTCGGTGCGGCGGCGGTAGGCGATCAGGTCGGCGATGGTGCCCACCTTCAGCCCGTGGAACTGCGCGAACTTCACCAGATCCGGCAGGCGGGCCATGGTGCCGTCGTCGTTCATGATCTCGCAGATCACGCCGGCCGGGGTCATGCCGGCCATGCGGGCGATGTCCACCGACGCCTCGGTGTGACCGGCGCGGACCAGCACGCCGCCGTCGCGGGCGAGCAGCGGGAAGACGTGGCCCGGCGTGACGATGTCGTCCGGGCTCGCCGTCGGGTCGATGGCGACCTGGATGGTGCGGGCGCGGTCGGCGGCAGAGATTCCGGTGGTGACGCCCTCGCGCGCCTCGATGGAGACGGTGAAGGCGGTCTGGTGGCGGGTGCCATTCTGCTGGGCCATCAGCGGCAGGCGCAGCCGCTCGATGTGGTTCTGGTCCATGGCGAGGCAGATCAGGCCGCGCCCGTGCTTCGCCATGAAGTTGACGGCTTCCGGCGTCGCGCACTGCGCGGGGATGACGAGGTCGCCCTCGTTCTCCCGGTCCTCGTCGTCGACCAGGATGAACATCCGGCCCTGGCGCGCCTCCTCAAGGATTTCCTCGGGGCGCGACAGATAGGCGTGGAACTCCGACGTCATTCCTGACCTGCCAGCCGCGCCACGTACCGCGCGAGCATGTCGATTTCCAGATTGACCCGGTCGCCGGCCTTCAGGGTGCCGAAGGTGGTCGCGTCCTGGGTGTGCGGGATGATGTTGACGCCGAAACGCGCGCCGTCGACCTCGTTGACCGTCAGCGACACGCCGTCCAGCGCCACCGAGCCCTTGGAGGCGATGTACTTGGCCAAGCCCGCCGGAACCTCGAAGGTGAAGCGCTTGGACTCGCCGTCCGCGCGCACGTCCGCCACAGTGGCGACGCCGTCCACATGGCCGGACACGATGTGCCCGCCCAGTTCGTCGCCGACCTTCAGCGCGCGCTCCAGGTTGACGCGCGTGCCCTCGGCCCAGCCGCCGAGCGTCGTCTTCGACAGCGTCTCGGCCGAGGCCTGGACGGCGAACCAGCCCGGCCCCTTTTCCACGACAGTCAGGCAGACGCCGTTGTTGGCGATGGACGCGCCGATGGGAACCGTCTCCATATCGAAGGCGGTCTCGACGGTGAACCGGGTGTCGCCCTGCCGCTCCACGGCCCGAACGCGCCCCACATCGGTGATGATTCCAGTGAACATGGGCCGGCAATCTAGCAGGTTTTCACCGGCGCGAAAGGTTCATCCGTATGGCGTAGGACGCAACGGTCTGTTGCGTGGGAAGAGGCATGGCGGGATGCCGCAGCAGACCGCGGTTCCAGGCCGTTATCCCCGCCGGACGTAGCTCTCCTCCAGGTCGTCGCCCGCCCGGCGCACGGCCACGCGGCGGAACAGCGCCATCCGGTCCAGCGAGTCCACGCCGAAGCCGTGCACCGCTGGCAGGCCGTCGCCGCCCATGACCGACGCGGCGCGGAACCACTCCAGCCGGTCGACGAGGCCCGCGCGCAGGAGCGAGGCGCTGAGCGTCGCCCCACCCTCCACCAGAACGCGGGTCAGGCCGCGCCCAGCCAACGCCGCGCTCGCCTTGACCAGATCCGGCAGGCCGGCGGAATCGGCCGGGACGCGAATCACTGACAGGCCGCAGTCATCGAAGGCCGCGAGCCGCGGCCCGTCGACGTCCTCCCGCGCGATCACCCAGGTCGGCACGGCCCGCGCGCTGGCGGCGAGCTTGCCCGTGAGCGGCAGGCGCAGCCGGCTGTCCACGACGATCCGCACGGGGGAGCGGTGGGTCAGGCCCGGCAGGCGGCAGGTCAGTTCCGGGTCGTCGGCCAGCGCGGTGCGGATGCCGACCATGATCGCGTCGTGCGTCGCGCGCAGCCGGTGCCCCCAGGCCCGCGCCGTCGGGCCGGTGATCCATTGGGAAACGCCGTTGTGGGTGGCGATCCGCCCGTCCAGCGTCGTCGCGGCCTTCAGCGTGTAGAGCGGCCGGTCGTCCTGGATGCGCCGGAAGAAGCCTTCGTTGAGCGCCCAGGCCTCGTCCTCCAGCACGCCGGTGGTCACAGCGATGCCGGCGGCGCGCAGCCGCTCCAGCCCGC
Source organism: Azospirillum rugosum (assembly GCF_017876155.1). Lineage (GTDB taxonomy): Bacteria > Pseudomonadota > Alphaproteobacteria > Azospirillales > Azospirillaceae > Azospirillum > Azospirillum rugosum. The sequence continues at coordinate 12,718 of NZ_JAGINP010000017.1, read as the reverse complement.
CGCCGGCCACCCGCGGATCGGGATCGCCGCAGGCGACCACCACCCGGGCGACTCCGGCCTCGACCAATGCCAAAGCGCAGGGCGGCGTCTTGCCGTAATGGTTGCAGGGTTCCAGCGTGACGTAGGCCGTGGCGCCACGCGCCGCCTCGCCCGCGCGGGCGAGCGCCTCCGTCTCCGCGTGCGGCCGTCCGCCGGGCTGGGTCCAGCCCCGCCCGACCACCACCCCGTCGCGCACGATGACGCAGCCCACCGCCGGATTCGGCCAAGTGTTCCCCAGCCCACGGGAGGCCAGCGCCAACGCGGCGCGCATGTGGCGAAGGTCGTCGGGATGGCTCGACACGGCTCTTCCTCCGCCCGGAATTCTGGACTTCGTAGGTTGGGTGGAGCGCCAGCGGAACCCAACAGCCTCGGCATGGCAGCGTGTGTTGGGTTTCGCTGACGCTCCACCCAACCTACGTGCCCCCTCCGTCACCCGTTCTGGGGCTCGGGGGCGAGTTGCTCGACGAACTCGTTGAAGTCCGACGCCTCGCGGAAGTCCTTGTAGACCGACGCGTAGCGGATGTAGGCGACCGGGTCGAGCGCCTGGAGCGCCGCCATGATCATCTCGCCGATCTGCTTCGACGGGATCTCGCTCTCGCCCGAGGATTCGAGCTGGCGCACCAGGCTGTTCACCACGCGGTCGATGCGGTCCGCGTCGATCGGTCGCTTGCGCAGCGCGATGCGCATGGAGCGCAGCAGCTTCTCGCGGTCGAAGGGCTCGCGCTGCCCCCCGCTCTTCACCACCGTCAGCTCGCGCAGCTGCACGCGCTCGAAGGTGGTGAAGCGCGCCCCGCAGCCCGGGCAGAAGCGCCGCCGGCGGATCGCCGAGTTGTCCTCGGTCGGCCGCGAGTCCTTGACCTGGGTGTCCTCGTGTCCGCAGAACGGGCAGCGCATGTCCGGCCTTTCCCCTTGCTAAAGGTGCTTTTACAGAGTCGGGTAGATCGGGAAGCGGCGGCACAGCTCGCGCACCTCTTCCCGGACCTTCGCCTCGACCGCGGTGTTGTCGCCGGAGTTGCTGGCGGCCAGCCCGTCCAGCGTCTCCACGATCAGGCGGCCGACCTGCTCGAACTCGGCGACGCCGAAGCCGCGGGTCGTGGCCGCCGGGCTGCCCAGGCGGACGCCGGAGGTGACCATCGGCTTCTGCGGGTCGAACGGCACGCCGTTCTTGTTGCAGGTCATGCCGGCGTGCTCCAGGCTCGCCTCGGCGGCCTTGCCGGTCAGGTTCTTCGGCCGCAGGTCGACCAGGACGATGTGGCTGTCCGTGCCGCCCGACACGATGTCGAGGCCGCCTTCGATCAGCACCTTCGACAGGGCGCGGGCGTTGTCCAGCACGGCCTGGGCGTAGGTCTTGAACTCGGGGCGCAGCGCCTCGGCGAAGGCCACCGCCTTGGCGGCGATGACGTGCATCAGCGGGCCGCCCTGCAGGCCGGGGAACACCGCCGAGTTGATCTTCTTGGCGATCTCCTCGCTGTTGGTCAGCACCATGCCGCCGCGCGGGCCGCGCAGCGTCTTGTGGGTGGTGGTGGTGACCACGTCGGCGTAGGGGAACGGGTTCGGGTAGACGCCGCCGGCGATCAGGCCGGCGTAGTGGGCGATGTCCACCATGAAGTAGGCGCCGACCTCGTCCGCGATGGCGCGGAAGCGCTGGTAGTCGATGACGCGCGGGTAGGCGGAGCCGCCGGCGATGATCAGCTTCGGCTTGTGCTCGCGGGCCAGCGCCTCGACCTGGTCGAAGTCGATCAGGTGGTCATCCTTGCGCACGCCGTACTGCACGGCCTTGAACCACTTGCCGGACAGGTTGGGGGCGGCGCCGTGGGTCAGGTGGCCGCCGGCGGCCAGCGACATGCCGAGAATGCAGTCGCCCGGCTGCAGCAGCGCCAGGTTCACCGCCTGGTTGGCCTGCGAGCCGGAGTTCGGCTGGACGTTGGCGAAGTTGCAGCCGAACAGCTTGCAGGCGCGCTCGATCGCCAGCGTCTCGGCGACGTCCACATACTCGCAGCCGCCGTAGTAGCGCTTGCCCGGATAGCCTTCCGCGTACTTGTTGGTCATGACCGAGCCCTGCGCCTCCAGCACCGCCTGGGAGACGATGTTCTCGGACGCGATCAGCTCGATCTGCTCCTGCTGGCGGACCAGTTCGTCGCGCACCGCACGGGCGAGTTCGGGATCCGTCTCGGCGAGCGAGGCGGCGAAGAAGCGGCCGATCTCGGCGCGGGGGTCAGCGTTGGTCACGGTCATGGCAGGGCAGGTCCTTGGTTCTTGGTGGCGGTCTCGGTCCGCCGTCGTGCGCGGAAGGTTGGCGGCAGGAAAACGGGCGGAAAAACGAAAAGACTACGGTCAACCCATCTTCGCGATGCGGCGGCTGTGCCGCTCGCCGCCTTCGAATGCGGTCTTCAGGAACACGTCGACGCAGTCCTTGGCGATCTCCGGCCCGATGATGCGGGCGCCCAGCGCCACCACGTTGGCGTCGTTGTGCTCGCGCGACAGGCGCGCGGTGGTCGCGTCGTGCACCAGCGCGGCGCGGATGCCCGGGTGGCGGTTCGCCGCGATGCTGATGCCGATGCCGCTGCCGCAGATCAGCACGCCCCGCTCCGCCCGCCCGTCGGCGATGGCGCGGGCCACGGCGGCCGCGAAGTCGGGATAGTCGACCGACTGCGGGCCGTCGCAGCCGAGGTCGATCACCTCGTAGCCGGCGTCGCGAAGCCAGGAGCCGATCTGGGCCTTCAGCTCGAAGCCGGCGTGGTCGGACGCGATAGCGATGTTGCGGGCGGTCATGGAACTGGAACTCCGTGCACGAAGACAGGCGGCGCCACCCGGAGCGGGAGGCCGGCGCGGGTCGCACGCTACCAGATGTCGATGCGATTCGCCAGATGGACACAAAGCACGGGGCCAACGCCCCGGGCAAGGGCGCCCTGCGTGGAACACAGGGGCATGATGCTGCGAATCATTATCGACTTTCACTGCGAATCGTTATCATCTCCCATTGCCGCAAGCCGCCGCGAAACAATCTTCCTCTACTTGGCACCGGCGCGGGGTGTTGGCGGAGTAAGCAGCCGGCCCGATGCGTGACGGACGCACGAATCGGCCAATTGCTGCGTCCAAGTCGCGTGGTTTCGCGCAGCTTCGCGCTACTAGACGCCGCCTAAAGGCCGGGCACAGGGACCGGAGCCTCGCGGTTTTCAGCGTTAACTGATTTAACGGCCGCTCTTAACTTCTCGACGTCATAAACAACTTAATTCGCGCTTGCCGAAATTATATTGACACCAAAATCACGGTATGCAACTTGGTGTTAGGGACCAAATGAAAATTCAGGACAACAGGCAATGAGTGACCAGCTTCGCGCCGACGCGCCCGACAATGCGCTGCTGCGCATGACGGCGGAGATCGTTTCCGCGTATGTCAGCAAGAACGTTCTGCCGGCGCAGCAGATTCCCGAGGTCATCAACACGGTCTATTCGTCGCTGACCGGATTGAACGCGCAGCCGCGCGAGTTGCCGACGGAACCGCTCAAGCCCGCGGTTCCGATTCGCAAGTCGGTCACGCCCGAATACATCGTTTGTCTCGAGGACGGCAAAAAGCTGAAGATGCTGAAGCGGCACCTTCGCTCGACCTACAACATGTCGCCCGACGAATACCGCGCCCGTTGGGGCCTTCCGCCGGATTACCCGATGGTCGCGCCGAACTACGCCGCCCAGCGGTCGGAGTTCGCCAAGCGAATCGGCCTTGGCCGCAGCTCCGGGCGCCAGACGCGCCGCCGCGCCGGCTGATTGCGCGCTCCGTCCTGAAAGAAAAGGCCGGCCCTGGTCATGGGGCCGGCCCTTTCTTTTTTAATCCGACGCGATTCTTGGTTGAACTGGCGCTTGGTTGATACAGCGCTCAGCCGCAAGTCTTTCCGCCGGCCAGGCGGCAGTTGAAGCGCTCCACGTTCCGGGTCAGCTCCTGCCCGGTGTTGGTGTTCTCCTCGTTGAGGCACTTCAGGTAATCCATGGTCCGGTCCACATAGTCCTTCACCTCGAACTGGCAGGCCGACATCTTGTCGGCGCTGACGAAGGTCGTGGTGTCGTCCATGCAGACGGGAACGCCGGGCTTGGTGCAGCCGTTGACGGTTGCGGCCAGGGCCTGGGGCAGGGACGCCCCGGTCAATGTCACGGCCATCGCGGCCGCTCCCAGCACGAACTTGGCGCAACGCATGTATTCGTCTCCCTCCGGACTTGTGCTCACGGCGTCTGTTCTGACCGAAGCTCCACCATTCGCTGGCTGAATTCAAGCGCGCGAAGCGTCGGCCCATTCGTTCGTCGAAGCGGCTTCTACAGGCGTTACGACCGATGCACCAGTGCCGACGGGCATGCATAGGACTAGAGTTGTGTCCGAGCAGTTCGCCCCAGAACCGGCCCCGCAGGTCCGGCTCCGGGATGTCAGTGCTCACCATCAGCAGAAGCCAAGACTAGAACCGCGCCCCCCGAATCATTCGGGTGGGCGCGTTCCTTATGCAGGGCCGCAAGCGAACGGTCAGCGCCCCGGCCCCTTGGCCGCCGCGCCCCGGTTCAGCACGAACTGCAGCTTGCTGAGCGCGGTGCGTTTCAGCAATTCCGTGCTGCCGGTGGCCGGTCCGGCGACCGACACCTCGGTTCCGGTGGTCGGGTCGATGGCCACGACCTTCATGTAGCTGCCGACGCGCTGGAACTCGAACAGCACCTCGCCGCCGCCCTTGTTCCCGGATTGGCCGTTCCCTGCCCTGCCCGTCATCGTCCTCTCCTTCGCGTCGGAACCCCGGCCACCATGCCCTGTTGTTGGCGCACACACATCCCCACAACGTGAGGTACTTGCGCCATGGCAACCAAGACCATGCAGGATCTGCTGATCGAGGATCTGCGCGACATCTATCACGCCGAGAAGCAGATCACCAAGGCGCTGCCGAAGCTGGCCAAGGCCGCCCATTCCGAACAACTGCGCCAAGCGTTCGAGCTGCACCTCGAACAGACCCGCGGCCAGATCGAACGCCTGGAGCAGGTGTTCGAGGAGCTGGATACCCGCAGCCGCGGCAAGCATTGCGAAGCCATGGAAGGGCTGATCAACGAGGCGCGCGAGATTCTGGAAATGGGCCTCGCGCCGGAGGTGCAGGACGCCGCCCTGATCGCCGCCGCCCAAAAGGTGGAGCATTACGAGATCGCCAGCTACGGCACCGTCCACGCCTACGCCACGGCCTGCGGCCTGACCAAGGTCGCGCAGCTGCTGGAGCAGACGCTGAACGAGGAGAAGGACACCGACCAGAAGCTGAACACCCTGGCGATCAACGACGTCAACAAGAAGGCCATCCAGGCCAGCGGCAAGAAGGCCGCCTAAACCAGCGCTAAAGCGAATTTGCATTCGCTTTAGATTCATATGGCCTCATTCGCCGGCCGGGCTTCGGCCGCACATGCGGCCGGGACCGCGGTCGCGGTCCAAAGCGGATTGCAATCCGCTTTAAGTCTTCCAGCGCCGGTTGGGCGACGTCCCTTATTCCCGGACGTCCATTCACTGTTGTCCACGCGGGCCCCGCATGGGAGCCCGCGTGTTTTGTCCCACCCCTTGCACCCCCGGCGGCGTTGAAGGGGGTACCCCGCCGCGCTACACTCCACGCCGCCCCGAACGACAGAACCGGTGCCGGCGCCATGCGCAGGGTCCTTGCCTTCCTTCGATCCGGCCTGCTGTGCGCCGCCCTGCTGGGGCTTGGCCCGCAGCCCGCTGCGCTGGCCGCGGAAGGCCCGGCCGCCCTGCCGCCATCGGTGCGCATCAAGCCCGTGATGGTCCCGGTCGTCACCCGCGGGCAGGTGGAACGCTACACGCAGATCGAGGTGATGCTGGAGGTGGCGAACGCCACCAGGCTGGGCGACGTCCAGTTGGCCATCCCCCGCCTGCACGACGCGACCCTGCGCGCCGTCTACAAGGGCATCGAGGAAGGCTGGATCGTCCGCGGCAACATCGCGAACATGCCGGCGCTCCGCCGCACCATCAACGACGAGAGCGTGCGCCTGTTCGGCAAGGACGTGATCAGCCGCATCCTGATCACCCCGCTGTCCCGGCAATCGAGCTTCCCATAAGAAGGCCGTTTTCCCCGGTTGCCACGCCCCGCCCGTCGCGGCAGCATGGCCCCGATATCCGGGAGGAACAGAAACCATGGCCGTGGTCTATGTGGCGCGCAGCGCCGCGCTGACGAAATGGGCGTCCGACGTCGGACAGGGCAAGCACATCTTCAAGCTGGGCGTGGCCGCGGACAAGGACGCGGCGAAGGCCGCGGTCGAGGCCGGCTGGGCCGGCGAAACCGACTGGCGCGTGGTGCACAGCCAGGAGGTCGCCCAGGAGATCGCTGACATCGAAGAAGACCAAGTCCTGGAACGCCTGATGCGCAAGGAAAAGGTCATCGACCCGAACTACTACCCCAAATTGAAGGGTACGGCCGGAGTGTTCCGCATTACGCTCACCAACGTGCAGAACAGCCTGCTGGTCGCCAAGGCGATGTCCGCCGACGAGCCGCTCACCGAAATCAAGGTGAAGCCCAAGGACATCGCCGACTACATGATCCGCAACGCCCTTCCCGCGGCCTCCTCGGCGTCATGACGGACGGCCCCACCCTCTTCACCATCGGCTACGAGCGCGCGTCCCAGGGCGACCTGCTGGCGACGTTGAAGGCGCGCGGCGTCGGCGTGCTGCTGGACGTGCGCGACCTGCCGCTGTCGCGCCGCGCCGGCTTTTCCAAGCGGCCGCTCTCCGCCGGGCTGGAGGAGGTCGGCATCGGCTACGTCCACCTGAAGGGGCTGGGCACGCCGAAGGAAGGGCGCGTCGCCGCCCACCAGGGCGACATGGACCGCTTCTGGTCCATCGTCGAAGAAAAAATGCAAACGCCGGAGGCGGAGCACGACCTGTCCCGCGCCGCCGCCCTGGCGCAGGAGCGCCCGGCCTGCCTGCTCTGCTTCGAAGCCTCGCCCCACGTCTGTCACCGCCGCCGCGTGGCGGAGCTGCTGCACGACCGCTTCGGCTTCACGGTCGAACACCTGTCCGCCACGGACCCGTCCTTCTAGGAACCCCGCCCATGCAGTCCCGCTGGTCCCGCTTCGACGAGCTTCCGCTTGCCGACTTCTACGCCATGCTGCACCTGCGCCAGAGCGTGCTGATCGTGGAGCAGGCCTCCCCCTACCCCGACCTCGACGGCCGCGACCCGGAAGCCTGGCACCTCGGCCTGTACGACGGTGAGACTGTCGCACCCGTCGGCTACGCGCGCATCTTCGGGCCGGATCCGGCCACCGGCACCACCTCCTTCGGCCGACTCGCCGTGGCGCCGGCGTGGCGCGGCAAGGCGCTGGGCCGCCGCCTGGTCTCTGAATGCCTGGACCGCCTCGCCCGCGAGTGGCCGGAGCACGACGTGCTCATCAGCGCCCAACTCTACCTGGAAAATTTCTACGGCAGCTTCGGCCTGCGCCGTGTCAGCGACATCTACGACGACGTGGGCATCGACCACATCGACATGCGGCTGACGCGCGGATGATGATTCACCACAGAGACACGGAGACACAGAGAAACCACCCCCTCCGTGCCTCTGTGTCTCTGTGGTGAATGAATATCCTCTCCCTACGCCACCACCATCCTCTGCAAGGTTTCCAGCCGATCGGCCTCACCCGCCGGCTTGTCCCAGCGGATGCGGTGGACGCGGGGGAAGCGCATGGCCAAACCGCTCTTGTGCCGGTTCGACGGGTGCACGCTGTCAAAGGCGACCTCCAGCACGAGGCCGGGTTCGACCTCCCGCACCGGGCCGTATTTGCGCACCGTCCTGTTGCGCACCCAGCGGTCCAGCTCCACCAGCTCCGCGTCGGTGAAGCCGAAATAGGCCTTGCCCACCGGCACCAGCTCGTCGCCCCGCCAAACGCCGAAGGTGAAGTCGGAGTAATAGCTCGACCGCTTGCCGTGCCCGCGTTGCGCGTACATCAGCACGGTGTCCAGAGTCAGCGCGCCGCGCTTCCACTTGAACCAAGGGCCCTTCGGCCGCCCGGCGGTGTAGGCGCTGTCGCGCCGCTTCAGCATCAGCCCTTCGATGCTGTTCTCCCGCGCGTTCTCGCGCAGCGCCTCCAGCTCCGCCCAGCCGGCGAAGGGCACCAGCGGCGACAGGTCCATCCGCCGCGGCTGCACCGCGCCGTACCAGCGCTCCAGCCGCGCGCGCCGCTCCAGGAAGGTCAGGCCGCGCAGGTCCTCGTCGCCGTCGAACAGGATGTCGTAGAGCCGGACCCAGGCCGGAAACTCCTGCAACATCTTCGCCGTGACCGCCTTGCGGTTCAGCCGCTGCTGCAGGTCGTTGAAGGACGCCACCTCGCCCTCGCCGCGCGCCACCAGAAGCTCCCCGTCCAGGACCGCGTCGAAGCTCATGTGATCCACGATGTCGGGGAAGGCGCCGGACACGTCGTCGCCGGTGCGGCTGTAGACGCGCCGCTCCCCACCCTTGGCGACCAGCTGCACGCGGATGCCGTCCCACTTCCATTCCGCGCTGTAGTCGGCCGGGTTCAGGCCGGCCCGGTCCTCCTCCTCCAGCGGGTGCGACAGCATCAGCGGGCGGAAGCCGGCGCCATGCCCCGCCGCCGGCCGCTCCGACCGACCCTCCAGCCAAGCGAACAGGTCCAGGTAGGGCGGGGTCAGCCCGTGCCAGCACTCCTCCAGCTCGCCGACATCGACCTTGCCCCACTCCGCCAGCGCCGTCTTGGCGAGCCGGGCCGAGACGCCCACCCGCAGGCTGCCGGTGATCAGCTTCAGCAGCGCGAAGCGGCCGGAGCTGTCCAGCGTGTCCAGCCAGCCCTCCACCAGATCCATCACTTGGGCGCGCTTGGCCGCACGCAGCGTGTCCACCACCTCCGGCAGGGAGGGCGGCAGGCTGTTGGCGCGGTCGTGCCGCTCCGGCCAGATCAGCGCCACGGTCTCTGCAAGGTCGCCGACGTAATCGTAGGACAGCGCGAACAGCTCCGGATCCACCCGCGCGGCGACCAGCTGGCGGATGGCCGCCGGCTTGGCCTCGTTGAAGGTCAGCGCCTCGGTCAGCGCGGCCAGCGCCCAGCCGCGGTCGGGATCGGGCGTCGTGGAGAAGAAGTCCGCCAGCAGCCGGATCTTCCCATTGCGCGAGGGCATGAAGACCAGCGCGTCGATGAGCGTGGCGAAGCGGTTCATGCGCGCACGAGCCCCCACCCTCCCGCTTCGCGGGTCCCTCCCTCCCCCGCTGGGCAGGGGAGGGGTTGTTTGCGATGCGGCGGAGTTCCCTCCCCCGCCCAGCGGGGGAGGGTTAGGGTGGGGGTAAACACAGGCAGGATCATCACGCCCCCTCCTCCTCGAACCCCACCAGCGCCAGCGCCCGCGCGCGAATCCCCCGCTGGGTCGCGTGGTGCACCAGCGCCTCCTCCCGCCCGTGGGTCACCCAGACCTCCGGCGCGCCGACGTCCTCCAGGGTTTGCGTCAGCTCGTCCCAGTCCGCGTGGTCGGAGATGACCAGCGGCAGTTCCACGCCGCGCTGCCGCGCCCGCTGGCGCACGCGCATCCAGCCCGACGCCATCGCCACCACCGGATCGGTCAGCCGCCGCGCCCAGCGGTCGGCCACCGCACCCGGCGGGGCCATCACCAGGGCGCCCTTCAGCTCCTCCTTCACCGCAACCGTCGCCGGCCGCAGCTCCCCCAGCGCGATCCCGAACCCCTCGTAGAGTTTGCAGATCGGCTCCAGCGCGCCATGCAGATAGATCGGCCGGTCATAGCCCGCCGCGCGCAGCAGCGTGATCAGCCGCTGGCACTTGCCGAGCGCGTAGACGCCGACCACGTGGCTGCGCTCCGGGAAAATCTCCAGCGAATGGATCAGCTTGCGCACCTCGCCCAGGTCCGGCGGGTGGCGGAAGACCGGCAGGCCGAAGGTCGCCTCGGTGATGAAAACGTCGCAGGGCACCGGCTCGAAGGGCGCGCAGGTGCGGTCGAAGGTCCGCTTGTAGTCGCCGGAAACCACCACCCGGCTGCCGTTATACTCCAACACGACCTGGGCGCTGCCCAGCACATGGCCGGCCGGGGCCAGCCGCACCGTGACGTCGCCGATGCGGATCGCCTCGCCATACTCCAGCGCCTGCTGGGCTCCGCCCGCCCCCTCGCCCAGCCGCTGCCGCATGATGGCGAGCGTGCCGGATGTCGCGAGCACGTTGGCGTGGCCCGGTCGGGCGTGGTCGGAATGGCCGTGGGTGATCACCGCGCGCTCCACCGGGCGCACCGGATCGACGTAGAATCCCCCGGGCTCCACATAGAGCCCTTCGGGGCAGACTTTCATCCAGCGATCCGGGGAGGGGCGTTCGGGAAAGGGCGTGGCGGGCATAGCCCAAATATGGTGCGCCCTTCCCCGAACGGCAAAGCCTGCGGCCCCCGTCGGGCGGCCCGGCTCCGTTCACCCTCGATGCACAGCAAACGTCAAATCGGCGCGGGACCAGTTGCGGCGGCGAACCGGCCCCACGCGGCCCGGCAGGCGGCGGGTCACTGGGCTGCGGGACGGCATGGCGCGCTCCCCCGCTGGACGATCACGGCGGCATGGTGGACCAGCAGGCGGCGCGGTTGCGCGCGGCGGGCCGGCGGCGTGCGCGGCGGAATGCGGTCCGCCTCCTCGTCGATGCCCAGGGCGCGGCGCGCCCCGCTGTTCTCCGGCGAAGGCTCCGCGCTGTAGAAGGCGATGATGTCGGCAAGCGTCAACATGGTCATCCTCCCCAGAATATGAGAGCAGGCTTGGGTGTGGTTGCGCCCGCCCCGGCGCGGGCCGAGGCAGGCGTTCCGCCGCGGCTCCCCGCTACGCGGCCTCGTCCCCTAGGTGCACCGGGTAAGAGTCCACCGGCATTCCCGGCGGCAACCCTTGCGTGGCGGAAGCGGTCGTCGGCGTCGAGACCATGCAAGCCTCCCATGACGTGAGACTGCCCGCATATGGTCGCAACAAAAAGTCTTCCAATGTCTTTAAAGAAGATTTTTCGACCCGATATCTCCTCGGTATCGCAACATAATAACCTTATCATCAATGGGCTTTATTGACGGCGTCAATGGCTCCACCCTTGCTGCGGGACGGGTCCCCCGTCCGGAATCCCTGCCGCAACCGCTTGCCGAGATGGCCATGCACGACCGCCTTTCCCTGACGTCCGAGGTTGCCGACGCCCTGGCGCAGCGGCGCCCCGTGGTGGCGCTGGAATCCACCGTCATCGCCCACGGCATGCCCTACCCGAAGAACCTGGACACCGCCCGCTCGCTCGAAGCGCTGATCCGCGCCGAGGGGGCCGTGCCGGCGACCATCGCCGTGCTGGACGGCAAGATCCGCGTCGGCCTGGACGACGACGCCCTGGAACGGCTGGCATCGGGCGATAGGGCCGGCGGCAAGGCGGTGATGAAGCTCAGCCGCCGCGACCTGCCGGTGGCGCTGGCGACCGGGGCGCCGGGGGCGACCACCGTGGCCGCCACCATGATCGCGGCTCGGCTCGCCGGCATCGCCGTCTTCGCCACCGGGGGCTTGGGCGGCGTGCACCGCGGGGCGGAGACCAGCTTCGACGTGTCCGCCGACCTGGACGAACTGGCGCGCACCAGCGTCTGCGTGGTCTGCGCCGGGGCCAAGTCGATTCTCGACCTGCCCAAGACGCTGGAGGTTCTGGAGACGCGCGGAGTCCCGGTCCTCGGTCTCGGCACCGACGAGTTTCCGGCCTTCTACAGCCGCAACTCCGGCCTGCCCGTCTCGCATCGCTGTGACAACGTCACCGAGGTGGCGGCCATCCTGCGGGCCAAATGGGACCTCGGGCTGGAGGGCGGCGTGGTCCTGGCCAACCCCATCCCGGAGGCCGACGCCCTGGACGGTGCGGCCATGGAGGAGGCCATCGCCCAGGCGCTCGCCGACGCCGAAGCCCATGGAATCACGGGAAAATCCGTCACGCCCCACCTGCTGGCGGCGCTGGAGCGCATCACCGCCGGGCGCAGCCTGACGGCGAACATGGCGCTGATCCGCCACAACGCGGTTGTGGCCGCCCGGCTGGCCGTGGCCTTCGCCGCCCTTCCGGCTAGGACCAGCTAGGACTTTGCGCATAGGGGGTAAGCCCTCTGCGACCTACGGACTTAAGACCCCGTTAACCCCCGCTGGGCGAATCTGGGCTCGTTCTTCAGCGGAGGTTTCTATGCGTGCGCCCAGCCCGTCGAACCTGGTTTCCCGGATGATCGCCATGGCCGCCCAGCCGGACGAGGCCATCGGCGAAGCCGATGCCCGCCCCGCCGCGCGCGTGAAGCGGATCGTGTGGTCGTCCCAGGCGGCCAAGCTGCGCGGCTCTCTCTCCTCGCGCCTCGTGCACGAGATCGAATGCGCGGTGTCCGCCGACCTGGACGGCATGGAACTGCCGGAGGTGTTCTTCACCTCGGTCGAGTTCGCCGGCCGCGTCATCACCTGCGACCTGGACGCCTCGGGCACCGCCTCCATCTTCGGCCTGATCGACGTCAACGAGTATGACGAGCTGGTCGAGGAAGCCGGCGACGACGCCCTGTTCGGCGTCGATTGGGACGGCGTCTACGTCACCCCGGCGCGCACGCGACATTAGAGCATCGCGCCTGAAATCCGAATCGCGGGTTGCGCTTGGGCGGCTGGTGTGATTCACCGTAGTTGGAGGTGGATCATGGGTCGCAGCTATTC
>NZ_JAGINP010000016.1 GCF_017876155.1 Azospirillum rugosum | reverse complement strand
CATCGAGACGGGCTCCCTGATGGCCGGCCAGAGCGTCGGCCTGGTCACCCGCGAACAGCCGGTGGCGGAGAACATCGCCGACCATGGCGCGATTTGTTGGGTTGCGCTGCGCTCCACCCAACCTACGACTACGATTGCCCCTCTCCCCCACGCAACTCCGCCAGCAGTTCCGGCGTGTCCACGTCGTAGAGGATGCCGCCCTCGACCACCGGGACCTCGACCACCTGGTCGGCGTGGCGGGCGAGCAGGCTCTTGGCGCCGGCGTCGCCGGTCAGCTTCATCATCTCCGCGAAGAAGCCGCGGTCCCACAGGACCGGGTTGCCGCGCTTGCCCTGGACGGTCGGGATGCAGACCGCGCGGCCCTCGGTCGGGTTGTAGGCGGCGACCAGCCGGTCGATAACCGCCGGGGACACGCGCGGCATGTCGCCCAGGCACACCACCACCCCGTCCACGTCGCCGGGCAGCGCCGCCAGCCCGGCCTTCAGCGACGCGCTGAGCCCGTCCGCATAGTCCGGGTTGTGGACGAGCGTCAGCGGCCGGCCGGCGAGCGCCGCCGACACGGCCTCGGCCTGGTGCCCGGTCACCACCACGACCGGCTTGGCCTGGGAGGCCAGCACTGCCTCCACCGTCCGCGCGACCAGCGGCTGTCCACCGACCTCGGCCAGCAGCTTGTTGCTGCCGCCCATGCGGCTCGACCGGCCGGCGGCCAGCACCAGGGCGGCGATGCGCGGGGCGCGCGGGGGCTCGGCCGCCGCGGCGGTGCCAGCGCGGGGCAGGGGGCGGGAGGGGATCTCGGCGAGCAGGCCGCCCACCCCCATGCGCATCACGTCGCGCCGCTCCACCGGGATGCCCGCGGCAATGCGCTGGAGCACCCAGTCGAAGCCGTTCAGCTTCGGCGAGCGGGCGCAGCCCGGCAGCCCGAGCACCGCCGTGTCGCCGATGCGGGCGAGCAGAAGCAGGTTGCCCGGATCGACCGGCATGCCGAAATGGTCGATCACGCCGCCGGCCCGCTCGATGCCGGCGGGCAGCACGTCGCGGCGGTCGGTGATGGCCGAGGCGCCGGCGATCAGCAGCAGGTCCACCCGGCCCGCCGCCGCGATGGCGTCGGCCAGCGCCGCCTCCCCGTGGTAGCAGCGGGAGTCGCGGACCAGCCGGGCGTTCAGCGCCTCCAGCCGTTCCCGCGTCACCGCCACGGTCTTGTCGAGCACGCTGTCCTTGATGCCCGGCAGGCGCGTCTGGATCAGCGCGGCGGTCAGCGCGCGGAAGGGCGCCACGCGCAGGGCCGGCTGGCCGGCGGACGCCTCCACCTCCGCCCCCTCCACCGCGGCGCGGGGGGCGGCGAAGGGGATGATCTTCACGGTGGCGACCATCTGCCCGGCCTCCACCGCCGCGAAGGGGGGCAGGGTGGCGACGGTGACGCTCTCGTCGATCTGGTTCAGCGCGTCGATGCGCTCCGCGTCCAGCAGGAACAGCCCGGCGGCTTCCGCGAACAGGTTGACGCGGCCGGTGAAGGCGGCGCCCACGGTCACGCCCTGGCCCTTCAGCGCCGCGGCGATGCGGGCCGCGGCGGCGTCCTCCCCCACGTCGTCGGGGCCGGGGCGGGCGGCGGTCACGCTGGTGAGGCCGGCGTCGCGCAGTGCCGCGACGTCCTCCGCGCTGAGGATGCGGCCCTTCTTGAAGGAAACGGCGCCGCGGCGGACGGAATGGGCCAGGATGGCGCCTTCCGCCTCCCGCAGCGGCAGCGGGCCGAAGAACATCGACACTCTCCCTTGCACCAACTTACGCCGTGCGGCCCTTGCGGCGCACGGCGGTGATCTGCGCCATCACGGAAATCGCGATCTCGGCCGGCGTGACCGCCCCGATGTCGAGCCCGACGGGCGCGTGCAGGCGGGCCAGCTCGTCCCCGGTCAGCCCTTCCTGCGTCAGCCGCTCCACCCGCTTGGCGTGGGTGCGCTTGCTGCCCAGCGAGCCGACGTAGAAGGCGGGGGAGCGCAGCGCGGTCATCAGCGCCGGGTCGTCCAGCTTCGGGTCGTGGGTCAGCGTGACGATGGCGGTGCGGCTGTCGATCTTCAGGTCGGCCAGCGCCTCGTCGGGCCAGGCATCGACCAGGGCGACGCCGGGGAAGCGCTCCGCCGTCGCGAAGGAGCCGCGCGGGTCGATGACCGTGACGGCGTAGCCGGTCAGCACGGCGATGGGCGCCAGTGGCTGGGCGATGTGCACCGCCCCGACGATCAGCAGCCGCAGCGGCGGGTTGTGAGCGTGGACGAACAGGCGCGGGCTGTCCTCGTCCTCCAGGTCGCCGATCAGGCCGGAGCGGTCCTGGCGCAGCCGCTCCCGCACCTCGGCCAGCTGCTCCTCCTCAAGCCCGAAGGAGCCGTGGATCGCGTCCTCGAAGACGAGCGTCTGGAGCCCGCTGGTCAGGTCGGTGACCAGGGCGACGGGGGTGCCGGACGCCTTGGCGGCCAGCAGCCGGCCGAGCAGGTCGGTCTTCATTCCACCGCCTCGACGTAGACCTGCACCTTGCCGCCGCAGGCCAGCCCCACTTCCCAGGCCAGCTCGTTGCTGACGCCGAAGGACATCAGGCGCGGCTCCCCGTCGGCCATGGCCTTGCGCGCCTCGTCCACCACCGCGCCCTCGATGCAGCCGCCGGACACGGAGCCGATCATCGACCCACTGTCGTCCACGGCCATCTGGCTGCCCACCGGGCGGGGCGAGGAGCCCCAGGTGGACACCACCGTCGCGATGGCCACCTTGCGCCCGTCCGCGCGCCAACTCGCGGCCTGCTGGAGAATGTCGTCCGTCATGTGGCCTCCTTCACGCGGCGCCCTTTGGAACCTTACAGGTCATTTGGCCTGATCGAGCCATTTGCGCAGCCCATGCGCCCGGCGGGGCCCCTCGCGGTTCAGCGCGTCGGCCAGCCCGGCCAGGCTGTTCAGGTTGTGGACCGGGCGGAAGTCGTCGACGTGCGGCAACAGGGCCCGGATACCGCTTGATCTTGGTGCGAAACCTTCCCAGCGCAACAGGGGGTTCAGCCAGACCAGGCGGCGGCAGCTCTTGTGCAGCCGTTCGGCCTCCGCCGCAAGCCCTTCCCCCGCATCCCTGTCCAGCCCGTCGGTGATGAGCAGCACGACGGCCCCCTGGCCCAGCACGCGGCGCGCCCAGGTGCGGTTGAAGGCGTGCAGCGCCGTGCCGATGCGCGTCCCGCCCGACCAGTCCTCCACCGCGGCGGAGATGGCATCCAGCGCCACGTCCACGTCCTTGTGCCGCAGGTGGCGGGTGATGTTGGTCAGCCGCGTCCCGAAGACGAAGCTGTGGACCCGGTCGCGGTCGTTGCTGAGCGCGTGCATGAAATGCAGCAGCATCCGCGAATAGCGCGTCATGGAGCCGGAAATGTCGCACAGCACGACCAGCGGCGGCGGCCGGGTGCGCCGCTTGCGCCGCGCCAGATCCGCCAGGTCTCCGCCGGAGCGCAGCATGCGGCGCAGCGTGGCGCGCGGGTCCACCCGCTCCCCCCGCGGGTCGGTGCGGTAGCGTCGCGTCGCGGCCTCCGCCACCGGTAGGGCGATGCGGGCGAGCATGTGCTTGGCGTCCGCCATCTCCGCCGCGGACATCTTCTCGAAGTCCTTCTCCTGCAACCGTTCCTGGGCGGAGACGGTGAAGGCGGCGTCCACCTCGATCTCCGTCTTCTCCGGCCCCTCCGCCTCCGGCGCGGTGCCGCGCAGCGCGTCGGCGACGCGGCGCGACATGGCGTTGCGGTCCTCCTGCGCCTCCGTGCGGACGGTGGGCAGCATCAGCCCCATCATCCGCTTCAGGATGTCCGGGTTGCGCCAGAAGACGTGGAAGGCCTGGTCGAAGACTTCCCGCTGGTCGCGCCGGTTCACGAAGACCGCGTGCAGCGCCCAATAGAAGTCCGCCCGGCTGGCGATCCCGACCGCCTCCACCGCCTCCACGGCCTGGAGCAGCTTTCCCGGCCCGACCGGCAGCCCCGCCGTGCGGAGCGCGCGCGCGAAGTGCATGAGGTTGATGGCGATGCTGCCGTCCATGGCGAGGCTAGCGCGCCGTGGTGGCGGCGAGTTCCGTCTTCACTTGGGCCAGGATGCGTGCGGCTTCGCTGCCCTGGATGCGGGCGATGTCGTCCTGGTACTTCAGCAGCGTGCCCAGCGTGTCGTTGATGACCGCCGGTTCCAGCTCCAGCTGGTTCAGCTCGACCAGGGCCTGCGCCCAGTCCAGCGTCTCCGCCACGCCCGGCGCCTTGTAGAGGTCCAGGCCGCGCAAGCTCTGCACGAAGCCGACCACCTGCGCGGCCAGCCGCGCGTCGGCCTGCGGCGCCTTCACCGCCAGGATGGCGCGCTCCCGCTCCGCCGTCGGGTAGTCGACCCAGTGGTAGAAGCAGCGGCGCTTCAGCGCGTCGTGAATCTCGCGCGTGCGGTTGGAGGTCAGGATGACGATGGGCGGCTCCGGCGCGCGGATCGTGCCGAACTCCGGGATCGAGACCTGGAAGTCGGACAGCACCTCCAGCAGGTAGGCCTCGAACGGCTCGTCGGTGCGGTCCAGCTCGTCGATCAGCAGCACGGGCGCGCCGGACAGGTCGGGCTCCAGCGCCTGAAGCAGCGGCCGCTTGATGAGGAAGCGCTCGGAGAAGATGTCCGCCCCCAGCGTGTCCCGGTCGCGGTCGCCCGACGCCTCGGCGAGGCGGATTTCCATCATCTGCCGGGCGTAGTTCCACTCATAGACCGCGGCGGCGACGTCCAGCCCCTCGTAGCATTGCAGCCGCAGCAACCGGCGGCCCAGCGTGGCGGACAGCACCTTGGCGATCTCGGTCTTGCCAACGCCGGCCTCGCCCTCCAGGAACAGCGGGCGCCGCAGCTTCAGCGCGAGGTAGAGCGCCGTCGCCAGCGACCGGTCGGCGACATAGTTCCCGCGCTGAAGCGTCTCCAGCGTGGCATCGACGGAGGTGGGGAGGGTGTTGGGCATGGAACTCACGATGCGACGGTCTTCAACCCCTCGCCCGCCTCCGGCGGGAGAGGGAGGGACCCACGGCGCAGCCGTGGGAGGGTGAGGGCTTGGTTTCGCGGGAAAACCTTGCCCTCACCCTAACCCTCTCCCGCCGGGGGCGGGAGAGGGGATTTTGGCGCCCGTCAGCCCGCGGCGGCCACCGCCCGTTTGGCCATCACGGTCACCAGATGGGCGCGGTAGTCCGCGCTGGCGTGGATGTCGGCGTTCAGGCCGTCGGAGGCCACCTTGATCCCGTTCAGGGCGTCGGGGCTGAAGTTGCCGGCCAGCGCCGTTTCCATGTCCGTTGCGCGGAAGACCGACGGACCGGCGCCGGTCACCGCAACGCGCACCTCACCCCCGAACCGGGCCACGAACACGCCGACGATGGCGTAGCGGCTGGCCGGGTTGCGGAACTTGGCGTAGGCGGCCTTGTCCGGCTTCTGGAAGGTGACGGACGTGACGATCTCGCCCGGCTCCAGCGCCGTTTCGAACATGCCGGTGAAGAAGTCGTCGCCCGCGATTTCCCGCCGGTCGGTCTTCACCGTGGCCTTCAGCGCCACCACGGCCGAGGGGTAGTCGGCCGACGGGTCGGCGTTGCAGATGGACCCGCCGAGCGTGCCCATGTTGCGCACCTGCCGGTCGCCGATGCCCTCCGCCAAGTCGGCCAGCGCCGGGATGACGCGGCGGACGAGGTCGGAGTGGGCGACCTCCGCGTGGCGGGTGAAGGCGCCGATCGCGAGGCCGCCGGCCTCCTCCCGGATGCCCTTCAGCTCCGCGATCTGGCCGAGGTCGATCAGGTCCGACGGGCGGGCGAGCCGCTGCTTCAGCGTCGGCAGAAGCGTCTGCCCGCCGCCGAGCAGCTTCGCCTCCTCCGACCGGCCGAGCATCGCGGCGGCGTCGGCGAGGGACGTGGGACGGTGATAGGTGAACTCGTACATCCGGTCTTCTCCTTCTCCGACGGCCTCACTCGGCCGCTTGCGCGTGGCTGTGCCGCTGGATGACCTGCCAGACCCGCTCCGGCGTGGCGGGCATGTCCATGTGGGTGACGCCCAGGTCGGACAGGGCGTGCACCACCGCGTTCATGACGGCGGCCGACGCGCCGATGGTCCCGGCCTCCCCGCAACCCTTCACGCCCAGCGGGTTGTGGGTGCAGGGCTGGTCCTCGTGGTACTGCACGGCGAAGGACGGCACGTCGTCGGCCCGCGGCATGCAATAGTCCATGTAGGAGCCGGTGATCAGCTGCCCCGATTCCTCGTCGTAGACGCAGTTTTCGTACAGCGCCTGCCCGATGCCCTGGACGAGGCCGCCGTGCACCTGCCCCTCGACGATCAGCGGGTTGATGACGCGGCCGAAATCGTCCACGGCGGCGAAGTTCACCACCTCCACGACGCCGGTCTCCGGATCGATCTCCACCTCGCAGACGTGGCAGCCGTTGGGGTAGGTGAAGTTCTTCGGGTCGTAGAAGGCCTGCTCGTCCAGCCCCGGCTCCAGCTCGTCCAGCGGGAAGTTGTGCGGGACGTAGGCCTGGAGGGCGATGTCGCCGATGCTCAACGCCTTGTCGGTGCCGGCGACGACGAAGCGGCCGTCCTTCACCTCGATGTCGGTCTCCGCCGCTTCCAGCATGTGGGCGGCGATCTTCTTGGCCTTGCGTTCCACCTTGTCCATCGCCTTCACGATGGCCGACCCGCCGACCGCCAGGGACCGCGAACCGTAGGTGCCCATGCCGAAGGGGATCTTGCTGGTGTCGCCGTGCACGATCTCCACATTCTCGATCGGCACGCCGAAGCGCTCCGCCACCAGCTGTGCGAAGGTCGTCTCGTGCCCCTGCCCGTGGCTGTGCGATCCCGTGAAGACCGTCACCGAACCGGTGGGATGGAAGCGCACCTCCGCCGATTCGTACAGGCCCGCCCGCGCGCCCAGCGCGCCGGCGACGTTGCTGGGGGCGATGCCGCAGGCCTCGATGTAGGTGGCGAAGCCGATACCGCGCAGCTTGCCGCGCCGCGCCGATTCCGCCTTGCGCGCCGCGAAGCCTGCGTAGTCCACCATGGGCAGCGCGATGTCCAGGTTCTTGGCGAAATCGCCGGTGTCGTACTGCAAGGCGACCGGCGTCTGGTAGGGCATGGCGCTGGCCGGGACGAAGTTGCGCCGGCGGAGCTCCGCCTTGTCGATGCCGGTCTCCGCCGCCGCCACCTCCACCAGCCGCTCGATCAGGTAGCAGGCCTCCGGCCGGCCGGCGCCGCGGTAGGCGTCCACGGGGGCGGTGTTGGTGAAGACGGCCTTCACCTCCGCGTAGATCGCCGGGGTCTTGTACTGGCCGGCCAGCAGCGTGGCGTAGAGGTAGGTCGGGATCGATGGCGCGAAGGTGGACAGGTACGCGCCCATGTTCGCGATGGTGGCGACGCGCAGCGCCAGGAAGTTGCCGTCCTTGTCCAGCGCCAGCTCCGCGTGGCTGACATGGTCGCGGCCGTGCGCGTCGGTCAGGAAGCTTTCGGAACGCTCCGCCGTCCACTTCACCGGCCGGCCGACCTTGCGGGCCGCCCAGGTGACCACGGCCTCCTCGCCGTAATGGAAGATCTTCGACCCGAAGCCGCCGCCGACGTCCGGGGCGACGACGCGCAGCTTGTGCTCCGGAATGCCCAGGACGAAAGCGCCCATCAGCAGGCGGATGACGTGCGGGTTCTGGCTGGTGGTGGTCAGCGTGTGCTCGCCGGTGGCCCGGTCGTATTCGCCGACGGCCGCCCGCGGCTCCATGGCGTTGGGGATGAGGCGCTGGTTGACGAGGTCGAGCTTGGCGACGTGTGCCGCCTGCGCGAAGGCCGCGTCCACCGCCGCCGCGTCGCCCAGGTGCCAGTCGAAGCACAGGTTGCCGGCCACGTCGTCGTGCACCAGCGGTGCTGTGCCGTCCAGCGCCTTCACCGAGGTCACCGCTGCCGGCAGTTCCTCGTAATCGACCATGACCAGCTCGGCCGCGTCCCTGGCCTGCTCGCGCGTCTCGGCGATGACCACGGCGACCGCGTCGCCGACGTAGCGCGCGCGGTCGCGGGCGATGGGGAAGTGCGGCGGCTCCTTCATGGGGGAGCCGTCCTTGGAGTGGATCTGCCAGCCGCAGGGCAGGCTGCCGACCTTGTCGGCCTCCATGTCGGCGCCGGTCAGCACGGCGACGACTCCGGGCGCCGTCATGGCCTCGCCGGCGTCGATGCCGCGGATGCGGGCGTGGGCGTAGGGGGAGCGGACGAAGACCGCGTGGGTCTGGTTGGGCCGGCTGATGTCGTCGGTGTAGGTGCCGCGCCCGGTCAGAAAGCGCGCATCCTCGCGCCGGCGCACGGAGGCGCCGATGCCGTTGGGGTTCGCCATCTCTCAATTCCTCCCGTTGTTGCCGGAACAGGGGCTGCCGCGATTGCTTTTTGTTATTCCGCAGCCGCCTTCACCGATCCGCCGTTCATCGCCTCGGCCCCCGCCAGCACCGCCTTGACGATGTTGTGATAGCCTGTGCAGCGGCAGATGTTGCCCTCCAGCCCTTCGCGGACGTCCTGCTCCGTCGGGGTGGGATTGTCCTTCACCAGGTCGATCGCGCTCATCACCATGCCCGGCGTGCAGAAGCCGCATTGCAGGCCGTGGTGCTCGCGGAAGGCCGCCTGCATCGGGTGCAGCGTGCCGTCGGCCGCAGCCAGCCCCTCGATGGTGGTGATCTCGGCGCCGTCGGCCTGGGCCGCCAGGATGGTGCAGGACTTGACCGACCGGCCGTCCACATGCACGACGCAGGCGCCGCACTGGCTGGTGTCGCACCCGACATGGGTGCCGGTCATGCCCAGATGGTCGCGCAGGAACGTGACCAGAAGGGTCCGCTCCTCGACCTCGCGCGAGACCGCCTTGCCGTTGACGGTCATGGATACGGTGCACGGCATACGTTGCCCTCCCTGCTTATGTCTGTCGGCCCGTTAGGTCGTGACTAGCATAAGGATAGAAGGCCAGAACCCGTCCGGGTCAAGGCGCCGTTTCGTCCTCCGCCGAAAGGATTGCCCGCTTTGGTTGGTGCGGTTCGGCCCAGGTTCGGCCCAGCTTCGATCCGGGTGCGGCCCGGCCTTGCGGATCATACGGACTGGCGCACCCTCCGGCGCCGCGTTAGTGTAGCAGACAATCGCACTCTCAACTGTGTGCTCAATAAACAATCTTGTGGGAGGTCAAGCCGATGAAGCGTTTTCTGGCCGCGCTCGGGGTCTGCGTCGCCGTCGCCCTGCCGGCCAAGGCGGAGCAGTACATCACCGTGCTGACCGGCGGCACCAGCGGCGTCTACTACCCGTTGGGCGTGGCGCTCTCCAGCATCTACGGCAAGGCGATCCCGGGGGCAAAGGTCACCGTGCAGGCGACCAAGGCGTCGGTGGAGAACCTGAACCTGCTCCAGGCCGGCCGGGGCGAGATCGCCTTCACGCTGGGCGACTCGCTGAGCCAGGCCTGGAAGGGCGACGAGGAGGCCGGCTTCAAGTCCAAGCTGGAGAAGCTGCGCACCATCGCGGCGATCTACCCCAACTACATCCAGATCGTCGCCAGCAAGGACTCCGGCGTGAAGACGCTGGCCGACCTGAAGGGCAAGCGCATCTCCGTCGGCGCGCCGAAGTCGGGGACGGAGCTGAACGCGCGCGCCATCTTCGGCGCCGCCGGCCTGACCTACAAAGACTTCGCCAAGACCGAGTATCTGCCCTTTGCCGAATCGGTCGACCTGATCAAGAACCGGCAGCTGGACGCGACGCTGATCTCCGCCGGGCTGGGCGTGGCGGCGATCAAGGATCTCGCCACCTCGCAGGACATCACCATCGTGTCGGTGCCGGCGGACGTGGTCGAGAAGGTGGGCGACCCCGCCTACATCGCGGAGACGATCCCGGCCAACTCCTACAGCGGCCAGGCGGAGGCCGTGCCGACCGCGGCGGTGCGCAACCTGCTGGTCACCCATTCCGGCGTGTCGGACGACGCGGCCTACGCCATGACCAAGTCCCTGTTCGAGAATTTGGACGCGCTGGCCGCCGCCCACGTCGCCGCCAAGCAGATCAAGCTCGACGCCTCGACCTTGAAGTCGCCGGTGCCGCTGCATCCGGGGGCGGCGAAGTTCTACAAGGAAAAGGGCCTGATGTAGGCGCAAGACCGATCGGACCCGTTAGATGAACGCATCCTCGAACGAGGCGGATGCCAAGATCCGCCAAGCGATCGACCGCGAGAATCCCTCCACGGTGGTGGCCTTCGAAGGCGTGGCCGGCAAGGCCGTCTTCGCCATCGCCGTGGCTTTCTCGGTGTTCCAGGTCTGGACGGCGGCCTTCAACCCGCTGTCCAGCATGGTCGTCCGCTCCGTGCATGTCGGCTTCCTGCTGCTGATGACCTTCGCTCTGTTCGGCTTCCGCCAGCATGGCGAACGGCGCAGCGTGCCCTGGTACGACTGGCTGCTCGGCCTGACCGGGTTTGTCCTGGGCCTCTACCATTATGTGTTCGAGACCGAGCTGATCCAGCGCTCGGGCGACCCGAACACCGCCGACCTCGTGGTGGGGGCGATCACGGTCGCGCTGGTGTTCGAAGCGGCGCGGCGTATCATGGGGCTGGCGCTGCCCATCATCTGCGGCGTCTTTATCCCCTACGCGCTGTTCGGCCGCGTCCTGCCCTTCGGCCTGTCGCACCGCGGCTACGACATCGACCAGGTGATCGACAACCTGTTCCTGTCGACCGAAGGCATCTACGGCACGCCGACATTCGTGTCGGCGACCTTCATCTTCCTATTCATCCTGTTCGGCGCCTTCCTGGAACGCGCCGGCATGATCAAGCTGTTCAACGACGTCTCGCTCGGCATGGTCGGACATGCCAAGGGCGGTCCGGCGAAGGTGGCGGTCGTCTCGTCGGGCTTCATGGGGACGATCAACGGCTCGGGCGTCGCGAACGTCCTGACCACGGGGCAGTTCACGATCCCGCTGATGATGCGCTTCGGCTACCGCCCGGCCTTCGCCGGGGCGGTGGAGGCCACGGCCAGCATGGGCGGGCAGCTGATGCCGCCGGTGATGGGGGCGGCCGCCTTCATCATGGCGGAGACCATCGGCGTTCCCTTCAGCGAGGTGGCGATCGCCGCCGCCATTCCGGCGATCCTGTATTTCGGCAGCGCCTTCTGGATGGTTCATCTGGAAGCGGGCAAGCGCAACCTCGTCGGCCTTCCCAAGGACCAGTGCCCAAGCGTCATGCGCGCCCTGTCGGAGGGTTGGTATCTGATCCTGCCGCTCGCCGCTCTCGTCTATCTGCTGTTCTCCGGGTTCACGCCGCTGTTCGCGGGGGTGATCGGCATCGCGGCCACCGTGGCGCTGATCCTGGGAAGCCGGATCGCCGGCGGGTTCGCCCCTTCGGTTCTCCGCGTCGGCTTCTGGGTGCTTCTCGGCCTCGTGGCGGCGGGACTGTGGAGGCTGGGACTGCGGACCGAGCATCTGGCCTTCGCCATCGTCGGTCTTCTCGTCGTGCCCTGCCTGTTCTTCAGGGGTGGGCGCGAGACGCTGGCCCTGCTCGTGCAGAGCCTCGCCGACGGCGCGAAGAACGCCGTGGGCGTGGGCGTGGCCTGCGCGCTGGTCGGCGTCCTGATCGGTATGCTGACGCTCACCGGGCTGGCCTCCAGCTTTGCCGGGACCATCGTGCAACTGTCCGGCGGGAACCTGTTGCTGGCGCTGCTGCTGACGATGCTCGCCTGCATCGTGCTCGGCACCGGCCTGCCGACCACCGCCAACTACATCATCACGGCCGCTATCGCGGCACCGGCCCTGTTGCAGATGGGCGTGCCGCTGATCGTGTCGCACATGTTCGTCTTCTACTTCGGCATCATGGCGGACCTGACGCCGCCGGTCGCCCTTGCGGCGCTGGCCGCTTCGTCAATCTGCCGGGCGAGCCACATGCAGATTGGCTTGATCGCCACGCGCGTCGCCATGGCCGGCTACGTCGTGCCCTTCATGGCCGTGTACGATCCGGCACTGATGCTGCAAACCTCCGACCCGCTCGCCGTCGCCTACATCCTTCTGAAGGCCTGCATCGCCATCGGCCTGTGGGGTGCTGCGACCATCGGCTTCTTCTGGACGCCGCTGAACTGGCCGGAGCGGGTCTTCGCCGCCGCCGGAGCGTTCCTGTTCGTGCTGGCGCTTCCGCTTACCGACGAGATGGCCTTCGTCCTGACCGGCCTGTTCCTGCTCTGGCAGCGCCACCGCGCCCGGTCGGCCCCGGTGATCACCCGCCCGGCGGGATGAGCGCCGCGCTCTGTGTCGCGGTTCTCGGCGGGGCGGTGCTGGCCGCCCTGCCGGGGCCGTCCTTCACCCTGTCCTGGACCCACTCCATCGAAAAGACGGAGTGGCGGGAGTCCTGGACCATCGCCGACCACCATCTCGTCCTGGCGGAAGCCCGCGTGAAGGGCACCGGCGCCGGCATGGAGCCGCCGCCGGACGCCCGCCTGTCTGGCGGCTGGTTCGTCTGGAACCCCCGGCTGGCCCCGCAGGAGCGTGTCGTCCTCGCCGCGTCCGATTTCACCGCCGACCACACCCTCTGCGCCGGAGCCGACTGCCGGCCGCTGCACGGCTGGACCGGCGCGACGGAGCCCAGCCCCCTGGAATTACGGGTATGCCCGTAGCCATTCCGGCTTGGCTTCAGCTGTCGTGCGACGCATACTCCGCCCCCTCAACGACAGCCGAATCGCGTGTGATGACCAACGCCTGCCCGCCTTCCCACCGTCTGGCCCGCCGCCTGTCCCGCCGCCTGTCCCGCCCTGTTGCCGCCCTGTCGGCGCTGGCGGTCGCCGGGCTGCCGCAGCTCGCCCTGGCCGCGGAGGCGGCGGGCGCGCCGCACCTCGACGGGCGGCAGCTTGGGGCGATCTGGGTCGTTCCCTTCGCCGGTATCCTGCTGTCCATCGCGCTTCTGCCGCTGCTGACGCCGACCGTCTGGCACCATCATTTCGGCAAGATCGCCGCCGGCTGGGCGCTGGCCTTCCTGGTGCCCTTCGCCGCGCTGTTCGGCGTGGATCTGGCGGCCTATGAGCTGCTGCACACGGCGCTGCTCGAATACATCCCCTTCATCGTGCTGCTGACCGCGCTGTTCACGGTGGCCGGCGGCGTGCGCATCGCCGGGTCGCTGGTGGGAACGCCGATGGCCAACACGGTGGGGCTGGCGCTGGGCACGGCGCTGGCCAGCGTGATGGGCACGACCGGCGCCTCCATGCTGCTGATCCGCCCGCTGCTGCGCGCGAACGAGCACCGGCGGCACAAGGTCCACACGGTCGTCTTCTTCATCTTCCTGGTGTCGAACGTCGGCGGCTCCCTGACGCCGCTCGGCGATCCGCCGCTGTTCCTGGGCTTCCTGAAGGGCGTGGACTTCTTCTGGCCGACGGTCCACCTGTTCGCGCCGATGATGCTGGTGGCGGCCTGCCTGCTGGCGATCTATTTCGCGCTGGACCTCTACCTGCACACCAAGGACCCCGGCAAGCACCCGCTGATCGAGGGCGTGCACGAGCGCGAGCCGGTGCGGATCGAGGGTGCCGTGAACCTGCTGCTGCTGGTCGCCATCGTCGGCGCCGTGCTGCTCAGCGGCGTCTGGCACCCGGACGCCGGGGTGACGATCTTCCACGTCCATGTGCCGCTGGAGACCATCGTCAGCCAGGCGCTCCTGCTGCTGATCACCGGCCTGTCGCTGAAGCTGACCAGCGCGCACAGCCGCCGCCTGAACGCCTTCACCTGGGGCCCGATCGTGGAGGTGGCGAAGCTGTTCGCCGCCATCTTCCTGACCATCATCCCGGCCATCGCCATCCTGCGCGCCGGCACCGAAGGCGCGCTCGGCGCCATCATCGCGGCGGTGAACCAGAACGGCCAGCCGGTCCCCGCCGCCTATTTCTGGGCGGCCGGCATCCTGTCCAGCTTCCTCGACAACGCGCCGACCTACCTGATCTTCTTCAACACGGCCGGCGGCGATCCGCAGGTGCTGATGAAGGACCTCGCCGTGACGCTGACGGCGATTTCCGCTGGTGCGGTGTTCATGGGCGCCAACAGCTACATCGGCAACGCGCCCAACTTCATGGTCAAGGCCATCGCGGAGGAGCGGGGCGTGAAGATGCCCAGCTTCTTCGGCTACATGCTGTGGTCCTTCGGCATCCTGGTGCCGCTGTTCGTCCTGGTGACCTGGGTGTTCTTCCGGTAGGGAGCGAATTGTCCCTCGCCCCCGCCTATCAACACATTCCGTTAAAACGGTAAGCCGTTGATTTGGCGCAGAAAAGCCCCTCTCCCTTGAGGGGAGAGGGGAGAGGGGATGGGGTGAGGGTGGCGCCGGCGCATACCGGCCGGAAATTTATCTCCGCCCTCCGGGCGTAATGACCCCTCATCCCAACCCTTCTCCCACAAGGGGAGAAGGGCTTTCCAAGGGGCAGTTCGCCCCCTACTCCTCCAGCATCCAGCGGCCGTCGGTGCGGCAGGCGGTCAGGGGCGCGCCGGCGTCGCGGCCGGCGGGGGTGGTCACCACGTGGGTGAAGCCGAAGCACAGGCGGCGCTTGTCCTTGGGATCCTCGACGCGGCCGGTGACCGTGATCCGCCCGGACCGGCTGCCGTCGCCGGACGTCCAGTCCTTGGCCGTCCCTGGTGCGGCCAGCGCGCTGAGGAAGGCCCCGGCGATCACCGCTTGGTCGTCCGGCGTCACGCGCAGGCGCGTCGCGTTGCTCCAGCCCTTGCCGATCAGCAGGTCGGGGGTCTGCACGTTGACGGGGACGCGATCGGCGGCGATGGCGACGGCGAGGTCCAGGGAGTCGGCGTTCGCGTCGACGTCCCCGGCGTCGGTCAGCGTCGACAGGCTGGCGAGGCCGGCCTTCGTCGCCTCGCCCATCTTGCCGTCGATGGCCCCGTCGTAGCGGCCGAGCCGGGCCAGCGCGCGCTGCGCGGCCATGACGCGCTCCGACGCGCTGGGCGTGTGGGGCATCGGCAGGGGCGGACGGGTCTCGGCGATGGCGGCGAGGTCGAGCGTGTGGCGCAGGCGGCTCGCCCCCGGCGCGCCGTGCCAAATGGTCAGCAGCCCGACCAGCAGCAGCGCCGCGGAGCCCAGCACGCCGGCCGGCCAGACCCCTTGCGGAATCGCCCGCGTCACGCCGCCGAGCGCCAGGTCGAGCGCACGGCGCAACAGCCCGCCGACCGCCAGCCACAGCCCCAACCCCGCCAGGACCGGCACGCCCAGATCCCAGATGAGCCGCAGCGGCAGCGGTGCGGGATCCTCCGCCGTGGCGCCGGTCAGCAGCGCCGGCAGGTCCACGGCCCCGACCAGCAGCAGGACGAGCGCCAGCGCCCCGGCGCCGGCCATCCAGCAGCGCGCCACGGCGGCCCGGCTGGTCTCGGCGAAGCGCGTCTGGAGCGTGGCGGCGACCTCGGCGACGAAGGCGGGACTGACGCAGCCCTCATGGGCGGCGACGATGCCCTCCACATCCGGCTCCCGCCCGGCGCGGACGGCGTCGGCGACCATCCCGGTCAGACGGAAGGCACCCGCCACGGCGAAGGCCTCCGGACCGGTGGCGGCGCGGAGGCGGGCCAGGACGGGCGCCAGAGCGGCGTCGAGGAAGGGTGGCATGGCGGGCACCAGCGCGTCCGGCCCCACCGTCTCCACCTCAAACGGCATGGTGCCGCAGGCGCAGGACAGGGTGACCACCGGCACGATGCCGCGGCGCTCGTACAGAAGCTGCGTCCCGGAATGGCGGACGCTCAGCGGTTCGGCCTCGGCGATCGTGTCGAAGCGGTCGATGCCCACCGCCTCAAGCACCGTGCGCAGGGCGGCCGGCGCCTCGGGCGGCACGGCGAAGCCGCGCGACGGGCGGGCGGTCAGGCGCGGGCGGTGGATGTGGGTGAACTGCCCGACCCCGCCGCACTGCTCGCACACCACCACGCCGTTCCCGACGCAGACCGGGCAGCGCAGGGCGCCGCGCCCGCCGCAGGCCTCGCAGTCGGCGGCATTTTCATGGTCGCACTTCACCTTGCCGCCGCGGCAGTCCGGGCCGGTGCAGGCGCGCACGCCGCCGCCGCTGCAGCGCGGGCAGGGCTCGTGCAGGTAGTAGGGACCGCGCAGCGCGGCGATGGCCGGAAGCTCCTCCCCCTCCGCCACCGCGACCTCGGGCGAGCCGATCAGCGCGGCCAGCCGGTGCGCGGTCTCCAGCGAGGCGGCCTCCGCGTCCAGCTCGCGGGCCAGCGTGGCGTTCAGCTCGGCGGTGTTGCGGCAGTGGATGGCCGACCGGATCATCTCCGCGCCGGTGCGGATCTCCACCTCGGTGGTCCAGTCGATGGTCAGAGTCAGCAGCGCCCCGACCGTCACGCTGCGGCGCACGGCGCCCAGCAGTTCCACCCCGTCCTCCGGCCGCGTGTTGCCGGCCGCGGCGCGGCGCAGGCGCAGCAGCACCTCCCCGTGGGCGGCGGTCAGGCCGCGGTCGGCGGAGTCCCGGGCCGGGCCGGGCGAGGCGATGATCGCGGGGCCGGAGGAAGGCTCAGGCTCCAGGCGGTCGGAATCGATGCAGTCGGGCATGGGGATCACGGTCGTGGGCGTCGCCAGCCCAGGGGAAGGGAGTGTCAGGCGGCGACGCCGGGCGTCGGGTCGGCGGGCGTCGGGTCAGCAGGCGTTGGGTCAGCAGGCGTCGGGTTGGCGGGCGCGGGATCGGTGTCCAGGTCGGTGCCCCCCAGGGAGTCCTTGGGGGCGTCGGTCGGGGCATCCGGCTTGCGGACCGCGGGCGCCTTGCGGACCCAGACGCGGCCTTGCATGGCGAAACCGTGGTTGCGGAACCAGACGCGCTCCGCCTCGTCGGCGGCACGGAGCAGGACAAGGCTCCACCCCTCGACATCGGCGGTGGCGTCGCCGCCGTCCGGCATCGCGTAGGGCTGGAGCGAAAAGGGGAAGTCGTCACGGGTCATTCGGACGTCGCGTGTCTGTTTCGGAATCGGGGGAAGTGCGCGCGGCGCCGATTGGGGCCAAGCGGCTTTAGAACGGCGGCGTTTTGGCCGGCGTCAGTCGCGGGGGCGGGCAGGGCGGGCGGGAGCGTCCGATTCGACCACCTCGAAATCGGACTCGGCAGCGTATTTCACGACGCGGCCGTCGGCAAGCCGCAGGTCGTAGGCCGGGGTGCCGGCCAGGGTCCGGGCGACGACGAGCCCATCCTGGCCCGCCATTCTCACGCGCGTTCCCAACCGCAGCATGTTGCCCCCCGAAGTGCTTGCTTGTCGAAGCAGGCTATGCGTTTGACGGCGCCCGTGCTGTGTCAAAATCCGGACGGCCCGAGGTGGTACGGCGCGCTCGCCGAACGAGGTGAGGCATCCGGGCGTCTGGACTGTTAAGGGGGGCAGCATCCATGGAGGCGTCCATGCCGGACAATCGCCCAGACAATCGCCCAGACGGCCGCCCAGACGGCCGCCCAGACAGCCACGGAGACCGCGCCCCGAAGCCGTCCGTCATCGACCTCGTCACCGACCCGGAGAAGTTCGACCAGTGGCAGCGCCAGCGGGAGCGGGAGGAAGCGTCCGACGACCGGGCGACGGACCACGGCGGTTCAGGCCGTGGGAATGACCGCGGCGGGGACCCGCGCGACGCCCCGTCCGACCGTCGGTCCTGAGGCCGCGCTCACTCGGCGGC
Source organism: Azospirillum rugosum (assembly GCF_017876155.1). Lineage (GTDB taxonomy): Bacteria > Pseudomonadota > Alphaproteobacteria > Azospirillales > Azospirillaceae > Azospirillum > Azospirillum rugosum. Next base: position 181,967 of record NZ_JAGINP010000016.1, on the reverse strand, counting down.
ACGCTCCACGTCCGGGGCCGGCACGCCGCCGGGGGCGCTGCAATGGAATTCGATCAGCCGGCGCTCGACCCGGATCAGGTACGCGCGCGCGTCCAGCCCAACAGGGCCGCGGCTGTGGGCACGCACACGTTGTATGGCGCGGCAGGCGAAGCCGCAGTCGTTGGTCGCAAACCGGCACACCGCAGGAGTCTCTCGAAAGGAGTAGGTTCCAAAGCATTAATGCTTTGGCCTTGCGTCGTCGAGTAAAGGTTGCGGAGCGGCGGCGTTGTCACAAGGTCCGCATGCATATAGCAGTATGCGCTTGCGGGCGGATTTCCTCTGTGCCCCGCAAAGGCGGGGGGCGGGATCAGTCCGAACCGTTCTCGGCGCCGGCGGAGGCCTGGGTCTGGTGGCCTTCCAGAACGGCCAGATAGGCCAGCAGGCGTTCCAGCGTGGCCGTCGGCATGCCGACGGACGGTGCGTCGTGACGCTTGGCCGCTTTCAGAGCCGTGCGGAGCAAGGTTCGGTCAATATCGGTCAAACCGGTCATGGTGGGAGCGGACGTGGTGCAGAGACACCGTTCTACTACCACCAATCCGCAGCCCGATGCCATGACCAATCCTCAGTAGAACAGTCGCCTATACCTTTTGGATGGGTGCCGCTCCACCGGTTTCCATAAAGACTGTGGAAAGGCGACGCGGCGCTGGGTCCGAAGTCTTCGGACCGGCCGGGACCTTCGGCGAATCTTGGGACAGGCGTCCTGTCACATCGCGGTGACACGCCGGTAGCCCCTTTTGCCGCCGCCCGGGACAGGGTAGGAGTTGGCCGGCGCCGGTCCGGACGCCGTTCCCCAGCGCCGATCCACCAGCGCCGATTCCGCAGACGAGAGACTCCGGACCGCCATGTTCGCCTTCCCCCGCCTCATCCGCCGCATCCTGACCGCTCTGGTTCCGCCCGCTCTGGTCGTCGGCCTGCTGCTGTCCGGATCCCTGGCGCCCGCCGCCGCGCAGGCCCAGCCGGCCGCCCCGGCCCAGGCCGAGGCCGCGGACTTCAAGGCGCGGCTGGGGCAATGGCAGGACGCCCTGAACAAGGCGGCGAACCGCGTCGCCGTCGGCGACCTGGTGAACACGGAATACGAGGCCCTGCGCGCCGGTCTGACCACGGTGCAGCACGACGCGCGCGAGGCCGGTGCCGCGGCCGGGGCCCAGCGCGAGACCGCGCAGCGGATGCTCGACGCGCTGGGTCCGCCGCCGGCCCAGGGCGCCCCGGCGGAGGAGGCCGGCGTCGCCGCGGAACGCAAGCGCCTGACCCAGACCATCGCGGAGCTGGAGGGGCGCGGCAAGCAGGCGGACCTGATCGTCACCCGCGTCGACATCCTTCTGCGCACCGCCGCCGACCAGCGCATGACCCAGTTGACCGAACAGTTGGTCAAGCGCGGACCCGTGCCGCTGCTGCCCAGCGTCTGGGCCGCCCTGCCGGAGCAGGTCGCCTACATGCAGGAGCGCGTCGCCCGCGCCTTCACCATCGTGCTGGACGAGGGCGAATGGCGGGAGCGCTTCCTCGGGCTCGGCGTCCTGGCGGCCTTCCTGTTCTTCATCGCTTGGCCGGTGCGCCGGGCCCTGCTGCGCCGCTACGGCCACCGGGATATGCCCGGAGATGGGGGGGAGCGGCCCGGCTACCGCCAGCGCGTCGTGGCCATGGCGGTGGAGGCCATCGCTCGCTGCCTGATGCCGGTGGTCCCGACGGTGGCGCTGTCCGGCTCGCTCGTCGGGCTGCTGCGCGACGTCTACGACGCGGGGCCGCTGACCACCCTGATCCTCGGCGTGTCCGGCGGGCTGACCGCCTTCTTCCTGGTGACCGGCGTGGCGCGCGCGACGCTGGCGCCCGACCATCCCGCCTGGCAGCTGGCCGACCTCGACCCGGCCAGCGCCCGCCGGCTGGTGCGGCGGATCGCGCTCGCCGCCGTTGGGCTGGCGCTCGCCGGCACGGGCATCGGCCTGTCGGAAGGCCTGTTCACCCCGCCGGAGATGCGCGCGGTCGTCGGCTTCGGCACGATGGCGCTGATCGCCCTGTCGCTGCTGTCGCTGCTGCCCCACCGGCTGTGGATCGCCGCCGCGGAACCGGCCGCGGAGACCGACTGCGGCTGCCCGCCCGACGCCCCCGACGTCACGCTTCCGGCCCCGGAGTCCCCTGCGGAGCCGGCCAAGCCGCGTGTCGTCTGGCTGCGCCTGCGGCTGCTGATCGGCGCGGTGGCGCTGCTGTCGCTCGCCGCCTCCGCCGCCGGCTACCTGACGCTGGCGGTCTACGCGTCGAAGCTGATGCTGACGACGATCATCATCGGCGGCGTCCTGCTGGTGGCGCGCGGCGTCCTGCGCGAGCTGCTGTGCGTGGTGCTGGAGCGCGACAGCGGCCAGATGGCGGAGGTGCGCGACATGGTCGTCGTCACCGACCGCGGCCGGCGCCTGGTCGGCCACGCCGGCCGCGCGGCGATCGACCTCGGCCTGCTTGCCGTCGCGGCCTTCTTCGTGCTGCCGCTGACCGGCATGACCGTGACCGAGATGAAGGGCGTCGCCGACGGCTTCCTCGGCGGCGTCACGGTGGGCGGCGTGCGCATCGTGCCGGGCGACATCATGTCGGCCTTCCTGGTGCTGGGCGTGGTCATCGCGGTGACGCGCTTCGTGCAGCGCCAGCTGGACGAGCGGGTGCTGCGCCGCGTCGCCATCGACGAGGGGGTGCGCAACTCCATCCGCACCGGCGTCGGCTACCTCGGCACGACCATGGCGGTGCTGATGTCGGTCGGCTCGCTGGGGCTCGACCTGTCCAGCCTCGCCATGATCGCCAGCGCGCTGTCGGTCGGTATCGGTTTCGGCCTGCAGAACGTGGTCAGCAACTTCATCTCCGGCCTGATCATGTTGGTGGAGCGGCCGGTGAAGGTGGGCGACTGGGTGGTGGTGAACGGGCTGGAGGGCACGGTGCGCCGCATCAGCGTGCGCGCGACGGAGATCCAGACCTTCCAGCGCGCCTCCGTCATCATCCCGAACTCGGAGTTCATCTCCAAGGCGGTGGTGAACTGGACGCTGAAGGACAAGACCACCCGCATCGAGATCAAGGTGCGCGTCACCTACGACTCGGACGTCCGGCTGGTCGACGCGCTCCTGCTGAAGATCGCGCTGGGGCACAACCTGGTGCTGCGCAACCCGGAGCCGGTGGTGATGTTCCGCGACTTCGGGCCGAGCGGGCTGGAGTTCGAACTGCGCGCCTTCGTCGCCAACACCGACCACATCCTGCCGGTGCGCAACGAGTTGCGCATGCGCATCATCGAGCAGTTCCGCGACCAGGGCATCCAGATGCCCTTCGACCAGCGCGTCGTCCACATGCCCAAGGTCGAGGCGATGCTGGAGACCCTGCTGGCCGATCGGGTATCCGCCGGCCCGCTGCTGGAGGTGGTGTCCGACGCGGGCAACGTCGTCCCCCTCACCGAAAAGGAACCGAAGGCGGTCTCCTAAAGCGAATTTTCATTCGCTTTAGGTTCATATGGCCTCATTTGCCGGCTCTCAGCGGATGCCTATGGCATCCGCCTGCCGCCAGCGGGAACTTCGTTCCCGCGAGAGGCCGGGCTTCGGCCGCACGGGCGGCCGGGACCGCAGTCGCGGTCCAAAGCGGATCGCAATCCGCTTTAAGCGCCCGTGGGCGCGATCCTAACCATACGTTCACGCTTGGTCATTAACGCTTGTCCCGAAACCGCAACATCGGGAGGAGCGGGTGCGCGGGCTTGTCCGGTTCTTGTGGGGGTGGTTGGGGGTCGCGGCGCTGGTCCTGTTCGGGCTGCCGGGCGCGACCGCCGCGTCCGCGCACGCGCCTTCGCCGGCGGAACCGCAGGTCCTGCGTTTTGCCACCGGCGGGGTCGGCGGCACCTACCACCCCATCGGCGCCCTGATCGCCGAGGCGCTGACCGTGCTCAGCGGGTCGGCGCCGGGCGGGGGCGGCGGCCCGTCCCGCAGCCGGTTGCCGGACCTGCTGATCGTGTCGCAGACCTCCAACGGCTCCGTCGCGAACGTCGAGGCGATGCAGCGCGGCCAAGTGGAGATGGCGCTGGCCCAGTCCAACATCGCGGAATGGGCCTTCCGCGGCACCGGACGGTTCCAGGGCGCCGCCCCCGCCACCTCCCTGCGCGCCGTCGCCACGCTCTACCGGGAAAGCCTGCATCTGGTCGCCCGCCCCGCGGCGGGGATCCGGTCGGTCGCCGACCTGCGCGGCCAGCGCGTGTCGCTGGACGAGCCCGGCTCCGGCACGCTCGGCGACGTGCGCGAACTGCTGGCCGCCCACGGCCTGTCGGAGCGTGACCTCAAGCCGGAGTTCGTGAAGCCCGATTTCGCGCTGGCGCGCATGCGGAACGGGATGCTCGACGCCTTCTTCATCGTTGCCGGCGCCCCCATGGGCATCCTGCAGGAGGCCGCCAGCCGCCAGGCGGTCGCGCTCGTTCCCATCGACGGGCCGGAGGTGGACGGGCTGCTCGGGCGGCTGCCCTTCTACAGCCGGATGGTCATTCCCGCGGGCACCTACCCCGGCGTGCCGGACACGCCGACCATCGCCGTCGGCGCCCAGCTTCTGGTGCGCGCCGACCTTGACGACTCGCTGGTCTACCGGCTGACGCGCACCCTGTGGTCGGAGCGCACGCTCGGCATCCTGGCGAAGGGGCATCCCAAGGGCGCCCAGATCCGGCCCGAGCGCGCGCTCGACGGCGTTTCCATCCCGCTGCACCCGGGTGCGGAGCGCTTCTACCGCGAGCAGGGGCTGATCCGATGAAGGATGCCGCCGCGCCGCGCGAGCCGGTGCCCGGACTGGAGGAGGAGGCCGGGCACGGCCGCGCCGTCGCCTTCATGCTGGTCGCCGTGGTGATCTCGCTGTCGATCGGGGTCGTCGGCTACGTGCAGACGACGCTGCGCACCGTGCGGGCCGGCCTGCCGGTCGCGGTGATGGAGCAGGAGCGGGAGATCGCCGGCCTCAGCAACGCGATGGAGCGGCTCCTGCTCGACCTGCGGACGGCGCGCATGGGCGGACGGGCCGTGGAGGGCGGGATCAACCTCGACATCGCCCACATCCTGGACCATCTGGCCACGGCGGAATCCTGGCTGTCCCGCATGCGCAGCAGCCACGCCTTCGACGACATGGTCGGCGCGTCGGCGGTGCACGCCATCGTCAACCCGGTGCTGATCGACGTGCGCGGCTGGCTCGAATCGGGCATCCACGGCCTGCCGCCGACGTCGCCGCTGGTGCTGCGCCTGTGCGACCGGCGGGTCAACGACGCCATTCTCGACGTGATCCCGCTGCTGGACGCCGCGCAGGACCGGGCGGTGCGCGTGCTGAAGGGGCAGGGGGCGGCGCTGGACCGCTTCCAGGACGGCATGGTCGGCATCCTGGTGCTGGTGGCCGCCCTGGCGGTGCTGTCGATCCAGCTCGTCCTGCGCGCGCTGGCCGACCGGCGGCGCGTCGCCCGCGCGCTGGAGGACGCGCGCGACGCGGCCGAACGCGCCAGCGTCGCCAAGAGCCAGTTCCTCGCCGGCATGAGCCACGAGTTGCGCACGCCGCTGAACGCGATCATCGGCTTTTCGGCGATGATCCGCGACCAGGCGCACGGCCCGGTGGGCGACGCGAGCTACCTGGAATACGGGGCGGACATCCACGACAGCGGCGCGCACCTGCTGTCCATCGTCAACGACGTGCTCGACCTCGCCAAGGTGGAGGCCGGCCGCTACGTGCTGGAGCGCGAGGCGGTGGACCTCGGCGCGGTGGTGCGGGCCACCCTGCGAACCCTGGCGCCCCGCGCGCGGGAAGGCGGTGTGACGCTGGCCGAGGACATGCCCGCCGGGCCGACGCCGGTGAACGGCGACGAGCGCGCCCTGCGCCAGGTCCTGCTGAACCTCGTGTCGAACGCCGTGAAGTTCACCCTGCCGGGCGGCATCGTGCGCGTCGGCGCGCACCGCATCCGCGGCGGCTACGTGACGCTGGAGGTGGTGGACACCGGGATCGGCATTCCGGAAGACCGGATCGACGCCGTGCTGCGCCCCTTCGAGCAGATCGACAACGGGCTGCAGCGCCGCTACGAGGGCACCGGGCTCGGCCTGCCGCTGGCGCGGTCACTGGTGGAACTGCACGGCGGCGTCCTGCGCATCGCCAGCCGCGCCGGGGCCGGCACGACGGTCAGCGTGGATCTGCCGGTTTACGCCGCCGCAGCGCGGTGACCTTCTCTGCCGGGGGGGCCGCCGCTTCGGGCAGCGGTGACCATCCGGCGATGGCGCGGACGCAGCGCAGGGCTTCGGGGTTGTTGGAAAACACCGGGAACAGCCGTCGCAGCTCCACGACGGCGGCCCATTCGCCGCGTTCGTGGAAGGCGCGGCGGATCGCTTCGGCTTCGGATTCGCTGACCGTGAACATGCCGGCAGGATGCCGCAACGCCCGTCCGTCCGCAAGGCGCCGGACCCCCGGAATCTCTCCCGTCGGGACACGCTCTCGCAGGGCATGGACAGCCGTCTGACGGCACACCCCGCTCCTGTCAAGCGGAGTTGTTCACAGGCTGAAACATCCTTCGCTTGACTCCGGCATTGACACCCTTTTGTCACTTCGGGACCTAACCAATCCGCTGCGACCCCGCGAAAATGCTTGATTGTTGCCGATTTCCGGCGCGCCCAAAATTTAGGCAAAGCACGCGGATCCCTTGAGGGAGGGGGCTTCCCAATGGGTTACCCCTCGATTCGCCAACAGAGTTATCCACAGCTTTTGGGGATATCTGTTCGGGTGCGCCCACGGATCAGCCCGACCGCCCCGATCCCCAGCGCGGCGATCAGCACGCCGGCCCCCAGGAACAGCACGTTCAGGCCGGCCTGAGCCGCGACGGCGCCGTAGAGCACCGGCCCCATGCCCTGGCCGAGGAAGAAGGAGGAGGCGAACAGCGCCAGCGCGGACCCGCGCGCCGTGGCCGACAGCTCGGTCGCCTGGGTCTGCATCGTGTTGTGCAGCATGTAGAAGCCGAAGCCGGCGACCAGGAACAGCACCGACACCACCGGCCAGGGAACCGGCATGGCCATCGCCAAGTAGGCCGCGCCGCCCAGCAGGCCGCCGATCCGCATCATGCCCCACTGGCCGAGCCGGCCGAGCAGGCGGCGCACCACCACGCTGTAGAAGACCCCGCCGATGGCGAAGGCCGCGATGGTGACGCCGGCTTCAAACGCTCCGGTCGCGCCGTGCTTGGCCAGCATCGGCGCCACGAAGGGGAACACGCCGAAGATCAGCAGCCCTTCCGCCGCCACGGTGGCGAAGACCCAGACCGAGGTCGGGTTGGCGAGCACCGAGGCGTAGCGCCGCCGCGCGTCGGCCAGCGACAGGGGGTGCCGGGCCTCCCGCTCGCGGTGCAGGCCGATCATGGCGATCAGCGCGATGATGCCGGTCGTTCCCGCGGCCAGCCCGAACACCGCGCGCCAGCCCGCCACCTCCGCCAGCGCGCCGGCCACGGCGGAGCCGGACATCTGCCCCAGGATGACCGCCAGCAGGAACCGGCTGATGGCGAACTGCCGCTCCGTGTAGTCCACCCGGTCGCCGATCAGCGCCATGGAGGCGGGAATGATGCCGCCGGCGAAGGCGCCGGCCAGCACGCGCGCCGCCATCACCCCGTAATAGCCGGACCCGATGGACGACAGGGCGACCCCGATGGTCAGGATCACCAGCGACAGCCGGATCAGCCGCGTCTTGCCGATGGCGTCGCCCACCGGCCCGAGGATCAGCTGCATCGCCGCGTAAGGCAGCGTGTAGGCGGAGGAGAGCAGGGCGGCCTCCGCCACGCCGACGCCCAGGTCCGCCGCGATGACGGTCAGCATCGGGTCGGTCGCTCGCAGCGAAAAGGCGCTCGCGAAACCGGCGAGGCCGAGGATCAGGATGAGAAGGCGCATGGGAAGGGGAGGGCCGCCGCCGAAGTTTGGTCGTGGGTGAATTGGTCAGAGTCCCAACCGTAGTGCAGGACGCGCCCCAGCCGGCACGGCAACATTGCCATGGCACCCATGCAATCGGGGACCGCCGCCTGAAGCGGAGGCGGCGCGATGAGATCCAAAGTCCGCTCCGCGACGTAATGGGCAGCAAAACGCTGGAGACGTGCATGCCACCGCTCGTTCGCACCGCCGCCCTGTCTGCTGCCCTCCTTCTATCCGCTGCTTCCTTCGAGGTGGGGGCGGCGTCGCCCCGGCAGACCGTCGACTGGTCGTCGCTGCCGCTGCCGGCCATCGACGGCGGCACGCTGCCGGCCGCGCTCTTCCAGGGCCGGGCGGTGCTGGTGGTGAACACCGCGTCGCAATGCGGCTACACCGGGCAGTACGCCGGCCTCCAGAAGCTGTGGGCCGCCTACCGCGACCGCGGGCTGGTCGTGCTCGGCGTGCCGTCCAACGACTTCGGAGGGCAGGAGCCGGGCAGCAACGCCCAGGTCGCCTCCTTCTGCGAACTGAACTATGGCGTCGACTTCCCGCTGCTGGAAAAGCAGGCCGTCGTCGGCCCGGACGCGCACCCCTTCTACCGCTGGGCCGCCGGGGAGACCGGCCCCACCGGCGTGCCGCGCTGGAACTTCCACAAGATCCTGATCGGGCGCGACGGCCGTCTGGCCGCGACCTTCCCCAGCGCCGTCACGCCCGACGCGCCCGCCCTGGCGTCGGCCATCGACCAGGCGCTGGCCCAGCCCGTCTCCAGTCCCCCCGTCGCGGGGCAATGAGGATGGTCGCCGTGGACGCCCAGCCGAACGCCGAGCCGGACTCCGGGAGCAAACAGGCGGCGACCGTCCGCCTGCTGTCATACGGCGGGCTGATCCCCTTCGTTGGCGGGGGCGCCCTCGCCTGGGCAACCGACGGCGCTTGGCGGGCCTTCGCGCTCCAGGCGGTGATCGTCTACGCCGTGGCGATCCTGTCCTTCATCGGCGCCATCCACTGGGGCCGCGTGCTGGCGGGACGGGAGGAGGAGCGGAGCGGGTCGGCCTGGCTCGTCTGGGGCGTGGCGCCCTCGCTCCTGGGCTGGTTCGCCGTTCTGCTTCCGCAGGCGCTGACCCTGATGGTGCTGGTCCTGTCCTTCGGGCTGGCCTGGGCGGCCGACCGCCTCGCGGTGGCGGAGGGCCGCTACCCAGGCTGGTTCGGCCGCCTGCGGACCGTGCTGACCACCGTCGTCTGCCTGACGCTGGCCGCCCTTATACCGCTGGTTCGGTGACCGGCTGCCGCCGCGGCACCAGCGCCGCGGCCTTCAGCAACACCTCCGGCCCGGCGCCGGGAAGGTGGGCGTTCTCGCTGATGTGCCGCCGCCAGGCGCGGGCCCCCGGCAGCCCCTGGAACAGGCCCAGCATGTGCCGCGTGATGGCGGACAGCGGCGTGCCCTTCGACAGCCGATCCTCCACATAGGGGATCATCGCCTCGACCACCGCGTGGCGGTCCGGTCCGGCCTCTCCGCCGAACAGGCGGCGGTCGGCGTCGGCCAGGATGTAGGGCGTCTCGTAGGCCGCGCGGCCGATCATCACGCTGTCCAGCGTCGCCAGATGCCCCTCCGCCTCGTCCAGCGTGCGGATGCCGCCGTTGATGGCGATGGTGAGGCCCGAGTTCTCCTGCTTCAGCCGGTGCACCAGCTCGTAGCGCAGCGGCGGGATGTCCCGGTTCTCCTTGGGGCTGAGCCCCTTCAGCCAAGCCTTGCGCGCGTGCACGATGAAGTGCGTGCAGCCGGCCGCCGCGACCGTGCGCACGAAGCGGTCGAGCGTCGGCCACTCCTCCATCTCGTCGATGGCGATGCGGTGCTTGACAGTCACCGGGATCGACACGGCCTCGCGCATGGCGCCGACCAGCCGCGCAACGAGGTCCGGCTCCGCCATCAGGCAGGCGCCGAAGCGGCCGGACTGCACGCGGTCGCTGGGGCAGCCGACGTTGAGGTTCACCTCGTCGTAGCCCCACTCCTCGGCGATGCGGGCACAGGCCGCCAGCTCCGCCGGGTCCGACCCGCCGAGCTGCAACGCCACCGGATGCTCCGCCGCGTCATAGCCCAGCAGCCGCTCCCGGTCGCCGTGCAGCACGGCGCCGGTGGTCACCATCTCGGTGTAGAGCAGCGTGTTTTTCGACAGCAGCCGATGGAAGGTCCGGCAATGCCGGTCCGTCCAGTCCATCATGGGTGCGACGCTGAGGGCGATGGGTTTCATGACGCGCGGAACATGGTGGCGAGGAAGCAGCCGCATCAATTGGCGGATTGCGGACGCGATGGCAAGGGCTATCCCCTCTCCCCTCCGGGGAGAGGGTTAGGGTGAGGGGGTTGCGCTGTTGCCGGACGGACCAGCGTCGCGGGACCCCCTCACCGGCCCTTCGGGCCACCCTCTCCCCAGAGGGGAGAGGGCTATTGTCTGCGCCCTCGCGTGGGCTTCCCATCCCGCGCCGCCCGGGTGTCGGCCAGGACGGCCTTCACCTTCGCCAAGTGCCGCCGCGCGCCGGTGCCGATCTTCAGCGCCACGCCGGTGGACAGCACGTCGATGATCGCCAGATGCACCAGCCGCGAGGCCATCGGCGTGTAGATCTCCGCGTCCTCGACCGGCGTGTGGCCGATGGTGACGGTGGAGACGGCGGCGAGCGGGGATCCCGGCGCGGTGATGGCGATCACTGGCACGCCCTGCTCCCGCGCGGTCTGCGCCAGCTCCGTCACCACGAAGGTCCGGCCGGTGTTGGAGATCGCCAGCAGAACCCCCTTCTCGCCCAGGTTCACCGACAGCATCCGCACCATCATCGGGTCGGCGCTGGCCTGGGCGGCCATGCCGAAGCGCAGGAACTTGTGCGCGGCGTCCTCCGCCACCACGGCCGAGGCGCCGGTGCCGATGCACAGGATGCTGGAGGCCCCGGCCAGCAGGTCCACCGCGCGGGCCACCGCCTCCATGTCGAGCGCGCCGGCCGCGTCGTTCAGCGCCGCGGCGGCCGAAGCGAAGACCTTCTGCGCCACCATCAGCACGTCGTCGTCGGGCGCCACGTCCTGGCTGACGAAGGGCGTGCCGCGCGCCTGCCCCTCGGCCAGCCGCAGCTTGAAATCGGGAAAGCCGCCGCAGCCGATGCTGCGGCAGAAGCGGACGACCGTCGCCTCGCTCACCCCCGCGGCCTGGGCCAGCACGGTGATGCTCTGCCCCAGCACCTTGTGCGGGTCGGCCAGCACCATGTCGGCGACCTGCGCCTCAGACTTCTTCAGCTCCGGCAGGCGGCCGCGGATGTGGTCGAGGATGTTCAGCGGCTGGAGCATGGGGAACCGTCTGTCCCTTCTTGTATCGGGCCTCTCTCACCGAAGTGGGCGCCGAATCGGGCGCCGGAGGCGGGGGATGGGGCGCAGTGTCCGGTCAATTCCCGGCCTTCGCAAGCCCCTTGCGGACACCCTGTCCCTGGGGTGGCCATGGCCCGGACCCTACGCGCAGGGCCTTCATTTTGTGAAGATAATTTTCGTCAGAGCGCCGATCGCAGCGCAGCGATATGGCCTTATGAAGAAAATCTTCTTCACACGATTGAGACGCTCATCTATTTTCCGCGCCCAACGAACAAGGTCCCGGCAAGAGACCGACGGGAGGAAGCCAACGGTGTTCCGGCTGGGGATCCGGCCGCGCCGGCCTTCTCCCGTTCTCCGCCGCTTGCCGATCAAACGTGAGTCCCGCGCGTGCCCGGTCGCGCGGGGCCAAGGAGTGTGCATGAATCGCGTGGTTGCAGCGCTGGAGCGCGTCACCGAATGGATCATGGCGCTGATGCTCGCCGTGATGGTGGCGCTGGTCTTCGGCAACGTGGTGCTTCGCTACATCTTCAACAGCGGCATCGTCGCCGCCGAGGAGATCGCCCGCCTGATGTTCGTCTGGCTGGTGTTCCTGGGCGCCACGCTGGCGCTGCGCCGCAACCAGCACCTGGGGCTGGATTTCCTGCAGGCCCGCCTGCCGGCCTCCGTGCGCCGCGCCTGCGCGGTGGTCAGCCACCTGCTGATGCTCTACGCGCTGTACCTGTTCGTGACGGGCAGCTGGACGCAGCTGCTGATCGGCACGCAGACCTATTCCACGGTGCTGCGCTTCCCGATGGCCTTCTACGCCGCCGCCGGCTTCTTCCCGGCCATCGCCATGGCGCTGACCATCCTGGCGAACCTTTGGAAGATCCTGTCCGGTGACCGCGACGCGGTGGTTCCCGGCAGCGCGCCGCAAGGCGTGCTCGTCGAACACTGATGCCCGGGCACTGATGCCTTTCTGATTCGGGACCCCGTTCCATGGCTCTCACGGTCTTCCTGTCCTCGCTGTTCGGGCTGATGCTGCTCGGCATGCCCATCGCCTTCGCGCTGATGCTGACCGGCGTCGCGCTGATGGTGCACCTGGACTTCTTCGACGCGCAGCTCGTCGCCCAGAACATGCTGAGCGGCGCCGACAACTACCCGCTGATGGCGGTGCCCTTCTTCATCCTGGCCGGCGAGCTGATGAACGCCGGCGGTATCTCGCAGCGGATCATCAACCTGGCGGTCAGCTTGGTCGGCCACATCCGCGGCGGCCTGGGCTTCGTGACCATCGGCGCCTCGGTGATGCTGGCCAGCCTGTCGGGCTCGGCCATCGCCGACACGGCGGCGCTGGCGACCCTGCTGATCCCGATGATGCGCGACCACGGCTATCCGGTGCCGCGCTCCGCCGGCCTGATCGCGTCGGGCGGCATCATCGCCCCGATCATCCCGCCCAGCATGCCCTTCATCATCTTCGGCGTGACGACCAACACCTCGATCAGCAGCCTGTTCATGGCCGGCATCGTGCCCGGCCTGATGATGGGCGCCGGCCTCGTGCTGGCTTGGCTGTGGGTGGTCCGCGGCATGGAGGTGAAGCTCCAGCCCAAGGCCAGCTGGGCCGAGCGCCGGGGGGCGCTGGTCGAGGGGCTGTGGGCGCTGCTTCTGCCGGTCATCATCATCGGCGGCCTGCGCGGCGGCATCTTCACCCCGACCGAGGCCGCGGTGGTCGCCGCCGTCTACTCGCTGTTCGTGGCGCTGTTCATCTACCGCCAGGTCGCGGTGAAGGACCTGATGCCGCTGTTCGTCCAGGCCGCGCGCACCACCAGCACGGTCATGTTCCTCTGCGCCGCGGCGCTGGTGTCCTCCTACATGGTGACGCTGGCCGACCTGCCGCAGCAGATGAACGAAATGCTGGCCCCGCTGCTCGGCCACCCGAAGATCCTCATGGCCGCCATCGCGCTGCTGCTTCTGGCCGTCGGCACGGTGATGGACCTGACGCCGACCATCCTGGTGCTGGGCCCGGTGCTGACCCCGCTCGCCGTGTCTGCCGGCATCGACCCGACCTACTTCGGCGTGATGTTCGTCCTGATCGGCACGCTCGGCCTGATCCACCCGCCGGTCTGCACGGTGCTGAACGTGGTGTGCGGCGTCGCCCGCATCTCGCTGGAAAGCGCCACCCGCGGCATCTGGCCGTTCCTGCTGACCTACCTCGTCCTGACCGCCCTGCTGATCGCCGTTCCGGAGATCATCACGGGCCCCCTCCACATGTTCCGCTAAACAAATCAATTCCATCCAGGGAAGAGATCGACCCATGAAGTTCCTGCGTTCCCTCCTCGTCGCGACCGGCCTCGCCGCCGCCGCCCTGGCCCCTGTCGCCGCCAACGCCCAGGACATCAAGCCGCGCCTGATCCGCTTCGGCTATGGCCTGTCGGAGAGCAGCAACCAGGGCCGCGCCGTGAAGTTCTTCGTTGACGAGATGGCGAAGCGCTCCGGCGGCAAGCTGAAGGTGAAGGGCTTCGCCGACGCCAGCCTGGGCAGCGACATCCAGATGCAGAACGCCCTGATCGGCGGCGCGCAGGAGATGATGGTCGGCTCGACCGCCACGCTGGTCGGCATCGTCAAGGACTTCGCCGTGTTCGACTTGCCGTTCCTGTTCAACAACGAGCAGGAGGCCGACGCCGTGTTCGACGGCCCGTTCGGCCAGAAGCTGGCGGCCAAGCTGGACGAGAAGGGCCTCGTCGGCCTCGTCTACTGGGAGAACGGCTTCCGCAACCTGACCAACAGCAAGCGCCCGGTCACCAAGGTCGAGGACCTGAAGGGCATCAAGCTGCGCGTCATGCAGAACCCGGTCTACATCGACATGTTCAACGGCTTCGGCGCCAACGCCGTGCCGCTGTCCTTCTCGGAGCTGTTCACCGCCATGGAGACCGGCACCGTCGACGGCCAGGAGAACCCGGTCACGACCATCCAGTCCTCGAAGTTCTACGAGGTCCAGAAGTACCTGACCATTTCCAAGCACGTCTACAGCCCCTGGATCGTTCTGGCCTCCAAGCGCTGGTTCGACGGCCTGTCGGCCGATGAGCGCAAGATCATCAACGAAGCCGCCGTCGCCTCGCGCGACTTCGAGCGCAAGGACAGCCGCGACGCCTCCAAGCAGTCCATCGCCTACCTGAAGGACAAGGGCATGCAGATCAACGAGCTGAGCGACGCCGAGCTCGGCCGCATGCGCGAGATGGTCAAGCCCGCCATGGACAAGTTCGCGGCGGAAGGCGGTGCCGAGCAGCTGAAGGATCTCCAGGCCGAGATCGCCAAGGTCCGGAAGTAAGCGCTTGTTTGGGAGGGTGGTCGTGTTGGGCCCCCCCTCCCAACCTCCCCCCATCTTCGACGGGGGGAGGAGCCAATCCCCTCCCCCGCGAAGTGGGGGAGGGTTAGGGTGGGGGCCCAACGCGACCACTCCCCACCCCACAAACATCACCTCACCCGTTCCCCCGTGAACGGGTTCCACCCCACCGCGGCCAGCGCCGCCCAGGCGGTCGCCCCCAGGTGCGGGCGCCGATAATACCGGAAATCGTCCGTCGTGCTGTCCGGCCCGATCGCAAGGCCGGTCGTAATGCTGTCCGGCCGCGTCGCCCAGACATAGCCGCCGGGGCTGATCTCCTTGCCCACCTCGGCCAGCAGGCGGTCGGCATCCTCGAGCCGGCCCACCGCGCGGTAGGTCAGTGCGGCCTGCGCCGTGCCCTCCACCCACATGCCGTCGCGGTCGTCGTTGAAGTCGAAACCGCCGTCCACCCCGTGCGCCTTTTCGGCATAGCCCAGCGCCGCGCGCCACTCCTCCGGCGCGCCCGCCAGCAGCAGCGGCCAGAGCTGCGCGTCGAGGCCGGAGGTCGCGCGGTTGACCGTCATGCCGTCCGGCGTCGTCCCCGTCGGGAAATGCCCATCCCCCGCCGCCCACATCGCGTCCAGAAAGCCGCGCGCCGCCTTGGCGGGGCCGGCCCAGTCACCAGCGGTCTTCGTGCGCTCCAGCCAGACGAACAGCGCGACGAGGTCGGTGTTGTGCTCCGTCGCCTTCCAGGTCAGCGGCTGCGGCTTGTCGTCGTAGCCCTGGACGCCGCCGGTGTAGCCGCCGGGGCCGCGCGGGTCGCCGGCGGTCTTGACGATCCAGCGCGCCAGTTCGGCGGCACCGTTGCGGAACCGCTCCTCCCCCGTCGCCTCGCCCAGCGTCATCAGGGCGAGCCCCGCCCAGGCGACGTTTCCGGTCGCGCTGCCAACCTGATAGGGATCCTCGAACCAGCGGTTGGCGGTCACGTCCCACCAGCCCATGGGCGGGATCGGCTTCTGGTTCTGCGGCCCGGCGCGGTAGGCGTTGCGCAGCCGGCCCTTCAGCCGGGCGCGGTCCAGCGTGGCGGCGGACAACAGCGATTCGCCGATGCGCAGCGCCTGGGGCTGCTTGCCGCAGGCGACCAGCGCGATCACCGCCAGCGCGTTGTCGTAGGTGAAGGCGGCGTTGCCCAGCGCCAGCTCGCTGGTCTGGCCGATGCCGAACTGGCTGTCGTAACTGCGCAGGAACACCGGGCCGGTGCCGGGGATTTCGTCCACGCGCGACACCAGCGCGCCGCAGGTCTTCGCGGCCAGCGCGGACGGTGTATCCGCCGCCAGGGCGTTCCCGGACACGCCGATTCCGGCGGCCAGCATCCACGCGGCAAGGCTGCGTTTCCCCACCATACAAGGGCCTCCCTCACGTCCTGTCGAAGCAGCCTCTTACGCGAAAAGGGGGCAGGGCGTCCAAGCAAACCGCCCCATACCCCCTTCCGTCATAAGGATGCTTGACAGGCCGCCGGTCAGTCCCAGACGGGCGCCAGACCGTCCGGGCTGACAATGCGCCCATCGGGCCGGGCGAGGCCGTGGATGGCCGCCATCTCCTCCGCCGTCAGCTCAAAGTCGAAGATGGCGAGGTTCTCCGCCGCGCGCTGCTCGCCCACGGTCTTGGACAGGGCGATGACGCCCTCCTGCTGCACGAGCCAGCGCAGAACGACCTGGGCGACACTCTTTCCATGACGTGCGCCGATGTCCTTCAGGACCGGGTCGGCGAACACCTTGCCGTCGGCCATGGCGTAGTAGGCGGTGACCGACTGCCCAGCCTTGCGCGCCGCCTCCAGCATCACGGACTGGTCGATGTAGGGGTGGATCTCGATCTGGTTCGTCACGATCGGCGCGTCGCTGAGGCGCACGGACTCGGTCAGCAGGGCGCGGTTGAAGTTGCTGACGCCGATGTGGCGGACCTTGCCGGCCTTTTGCACCTCGTTCAGCGCGCCGATCTGCTCGGCCAGCGGCACGGCCTCGTTCGGCCAATGCAGCAGGAGCAGGTCCACGTAATCGGTGCGCAGCTTGCCCAGGCTCTCGTCGACGGAGCGCAGGAAGTCGGCGCGCTTGTAGTTGCTGACCCACACCTTGGTGGTCAGGAAGACGTCGCCGCGCTTGACGCCGGAGTTGGCGATGCCCTCGCCGACCTCGGCCTCGTTGCCGTAGATCTGCGCGGTGTCGATGTGGCGGTAGCCGAGCTTCAGAACCTGTGGGACCATCCGCAGCACGTCCGGACCGCTCATGCGGAAGGTGCCGAAGCCGAGGGCCGGGATGGAAGCGCCGTTGGCGGTGACGTTGTGCATCGCTTTTCCTTTTCCTTGAAACAAATCACGCGGCCTGGGCAATGGTGCCGTCGCGGCGGTCGAGCGCGCCGCTCAGCAGCGTCAGGGCAAGCCCGCCCAGCACGAACAGTCCGCCGACCCACGGTGTCGCGGCCAGCCCCAGGGCCGAATCCACCACCTGCCCGCCGAAGAAGGCGCCGGCGGCGATGCCCAGGTTGAAGGCGGCGATGTTCAGGGCCGACGCCACGTCCACCGCCCCCGGCGCGTGGCGCTGCGCCAGCTGCACGACGTAGAGCTGGAGGCCCGGGACGTTGGCGAAGGCCAGGGCGCCCATGCCGGCCAGCGTCACCAGCGCCGGCACCGGGCTGGCGGCGGTGAAGGTGAAGACGATCAGCACGGCGGCCTGAAGGGCGAACAGCCAGGCGAGCGCGCGGACCGGGCGCCGGTTGGCGACCTTGCCGCCCACCACGTTGCCGACTGCGATGGCAGCGCCATAGAGGACCAGCACCAAGCTGACCGTGCTGTTGGAAAAGCCGGTGATCGTCTCCAGGATCGGCGCCAGGAAGGTGAAGGCGACGAAGGTGCCGCCGTAGCCCAGCGCGGTGATGGCGAAGGCCAGCAGAAGCCGCGGCTTGCCCAGCACGCGGACCTGGGCGCCGAGGCCGGCGGCCGGCGGCTGGCTCAGCTTCGCCGGGACCAGCGCGGCCACGCCCAGCGCGCCGATCACGCCCAGCGCCGAGACGGCCAGGAAGGTGGCGCGCCAGCCGAAATGCTGGCCGATCCAGGTGCCCATGGGCACGCCGGTGACGATGGCGATGGTCAGGCCGGAGAACATCATGGCGATGGCCGACGCGCGCTTGTCCTCCGGCACGAGGTCGGCGGCGATGGTCGAGCCGACGGAGAAGAACACGCCATGGGCGAAGGCGCTGAGCACCCGCGCGACCAGAAGCATCTCGTAATTCGGGGCGAAGCCGGCCAAAAGGTTGCCGGCCACGAAGATGCCCATCAGGCCGAGCAGCAGCGCCTTGCGCCGCACCCCGCCCGTCAACGCCGTCAGAACCGGCGCGCCGAAGGTGACGCCCAGCGCGTAGACGCTGACCACCATGCCGGCCAGCGGCAGGCTGACGTTCAGGTCGGTGGCGACGGTCGGCAGCAGGCCGACCACCACGAACTCCGTGGTTCCGATCGCGTAGGCGCTGATGGCCAGCGCCAGCAGTGCGAGTGGCATGACAAGGACTCCCATCCATGCGGACTGTGCAGGCCGCATCAGATGAGGCAAAAGGCCGGGATGCGGAATACCGTCCGGATTCCCATGATCTTGTCATTGCATGACAAGATGGGCCAACCTCCCTCGCCCGCCTCCGGCGGGAGAGGGAAGGGGCCCACGCCAAAGGCGTGGGAAGGGTGAGGGCAAGGTTATCCCGAGAATCCTAGCCCTCACCCTCCCGCCTGCGGCGGGTCCCTCCCTCTCCCAGCGGGGCTGGGAGAGGGTGAAATTGCAGGATTGAGGGAGAAACATGAGCGACACGCGGGCCTGGGACATGAAGGTCTTCCTGCGCGTGGCGGCGCTGGGCAGTTTCAGCGCGGCGGGGCGGGAGGTCGGCATGACGCCGTCTTCCACCGCCAAGCTGATCACCCGCCTGGAGGAGCGGCTGGGCGTGCGCCTGATCGAGCGCTCCACCCGCCGCCTGCGCCTGACGGCGGAGGGGGAGCTGTACCGGGAACGCGCCGAGGCGCTGCTGGGCGAACTGGACGCGCTGGACGCGGAGGTGGCGGGCGGCGCCCGCGCGCCCACGGGGCTGATCCGCGTCACCGTCTCCGTCCCCTTCGGGCGGCATTGCCTGCTGCCGCTTCTCCCGGAATTCACCCGCGCTTTCCCCGACATCCGGCTGGACCTGACCCTGACCGACGAGGTGGTGGACCTCTACGCCGCGCAAGCCGACGTCGCTTTCCGCGCCGGTCGGCTGACCGACTCCGCGCTGCTGGCGGTGCGGCTGGGCGAGGTGCGGCGGCGGATCGTCGCCTCGCCGGACTATCTCGCGCGCAAGGGGACGCCGCTGAGCGCCGCCGATCTGGAGCATCACGACTGCCTGGGCTTCAACTTCCGCCGCGCCGCCGCGGTCTGGCCGCTGAAGAGTGGCGGCCGGCTGGTGGATCGCGAGGTGGACACGCGCATCGTCGCCAACAACGGCGAGACGGTGCGCCACATGGCGGTGCTCGGTCTCGGGCTGGCGCGGCTAGGGGAGTTCCACGTGCGGGCGGACCTCGCCGCGGGGCGGCTCGTCTCCGTGCTCGACGACGTGCTGGTCGACAGCGAGGCCTTCCACGCCGTCTACCTGGGGCGGGAACGCGCGCCGCGTCGGGTCCAGGCCTTCCTCGACTTCATGACCCCCCGCCTGCGCGCATGTCTGCAATGACGCCGGGAACCCGATGGGTCACTGGACGGTAATCGATAGGTAACCTATTAAATAGGCATGACAACGAATACACCCACCTCCGCTGGGCCTTTGGACGCCACGACGTTGGACGAGGAGCCCTTGGGCTTCCCGGCCAGCTTCGGCATCCACCTGTTCCGCGCCGCGCACCTGTGGCGCCGCGAGGCGAACAAGGTGCTGGCCGACTGCGGTTTCTCCTCCTCGGTGATCTCGCCGCTGATGCTGCTGAGCGAACTCGGCGATGGCATGCGGCAGCGCGAACTGGCGGAGGAGATGGGGGTGGAGGGGCCGTCGCTGGTCCGCCTTCTGGACTGCCTGGAATCCTCCCGGCTGGTCGAGCGGCGCGAGGATCCCGACGACCGCCGGGCGAAGACGCTGCACCTCACCGACGAGGGCCGGGCGCTCCTGGTGCGGGTGAACGCGGCCTTGAACGGCGTGCGCCGCCGCATCCTGGAAGGCGCCCCGCCGCAGGACATCGACGCCTGCCTCCGCGTGCTGTCGGTCATCGAAACCAACGCCAAGAACCTGCGGCCGTGACCACCGCGTGGAACCGCACAAAGCCCCTCTCCCTTGAGGGGAGAGGGGTTGGGGTGAGGGTGGCGCCAGCGGAGCTGGCCGGAAATTTTTCCCGCCTTCCGGCGGTAACGACCCCTCATCCCAACCCTTCTCCCCCAAGGGGAGAAGGGCTTTGAAAGCAGCCGCTTCGGTCACCAAGAATCCGCTTCTAGGACAAAACCCGTGAGATTCCTGTCTTTCCTGACCCGTTTCGCGGTCACGCTGGTGGTGACGGTGGCGGCGCTGGGCGCCGGCTGGTGGTTGTGGGACTACTACATGAACCAGCCCTGGACGCGGGACGGCCGCGTGCGCGCCGACATCGTCCAGGTGTCGCCCGACGTCGCCGGGCTGGTCACGCAGGTGAAGGTCGTCGACAACCAGCCGGTCCACAAGGGCGACGTGCTGTTCGTCATCGACCCCAACCGCTACCAGCTCGCCGTCGAGCAGGCGGAGGCCAACCTGCAGAGCGCCCGCGCCGAACTCGGCTACCGCAAGGCGGAATTCGGCCGTTACAACCAGTTGGGCACCAACGTGGTCTCCACCGCGCAGAAGCAGGAGGTCGCCTCGGCCATGGACAAGGCCGCCGCCGCGGCACGTCAGGCGGAGGCGGCGCTGGACCTCGCCCGCTTCAACCTGGAGCGGACGCAGGTCAAGGCCACGGTGGATGGCTTCGTCACCAACCTTCAGCTGAAGGAAGGCAACTACGTCACCGCCGGCCAGCCGGTCATCGCGGTGATCGACAGCGACAGCTTCTACGTGGTCGGCTATTTCGAGGAAACGAAGCTGCCGCGCATCCACGTCGGCGACCCGGTGGACGTCACCATCATGGGCGTGGCGGACAAGCTGCGCGGCCATGTGGACAGCGTCACCCGCGCCATCGTCGACCGCGACCGGACGGAGGGCACCGGCCTTCTGCCCAACGTGAACCCGACCTTCAACTGGGTGCGGCTCGCCCAGCGCATTCCCGTGCGCGTGCGGCTGGAGCATGTGCCCGACCCCCGCGACCTCGTCGCCGGCCGCACCGTGACCGTCGAAGTCGTGAAGGACCGCGGGGCCCAGCCCAAGACCGTAGCGGGGCTATGAAACTCAAGACATTGGTGCCGACTTGGAGGGAGGCGCTGTTCTCCCTCAAGTCCTTCGCCGCCTCCATGATGGCGCTCTACGTCGCCTTCGGCATGGGGCTGCCGCGGCCCTTCTGGGCCATGCTGACCGCCTACATCGTGTCCGGCCCGCTGTCGGGCGCCGTGCGCTCCAAGGCGCTGTACCGCGTGCTCGGCACGACGCTGGGTTCGGCCGGGGCCATCGCCCTGGTGCCGACCCTGGCCGACGCGCCGGAGCTGTTGACCCTGGCGCTCGGCCTGTGGGTGGCGGTCTGCCTCTACATCTCGCTGCTCGACCGCACGCCGTCCAGCTACGTGTTCATGCTCGCCGGCTACACGGTCGGGCTGATCGGCTTTCCGGCGGTGACCGACCCCGGCAGCATCTTCGACACCGGGCTGGCCCGCGTGGAGGAGATCCTGCTGGGCATCGTCTGCGCCACCGTCGTGCACAGCGTCGTGTTCCCGCAGAGCCTCGGCCCGGTCCTGCTCGGCCGGCTCGACGCCACGCTGCGCGACGCGGAGCGCTGGACGCTGGATGCCCTCAACGGCAACGCGGCCAGCGCGCAAGACCGCCAGAAGCTCGCCCGCGACATCAGCGAGCTGCGGGGGATGGCGACGCATCTGCCCTACGACACGTCGGACGTGCGCTGGATGACCCGCTCCGTGCGCGCGCTCCAGGACCGCATGGCCTACCTGCTGCCGGTCCTGGCGGCGGTGGAGGACCGGCTGGCCGCGCTCAGCGCCGACGATGGCGAACTACCGCCCGCAGTCGCCGCGGTGCTGGAGCGGGTGAAGCTGTGGATCGCCCGCGACGCGGCGGCCGACGACACGGCCACCCTGCGCGCGGCACTCGACCGGCTGATGCCGGCGATCGGCACCGAATCCGGCTGGCGCGAGGCCACGCTGCTGAACCTGCTGAACCGCCTGCGCGCCATGGTCGACATCCACCAGGACTGCCGCGACCTGCGGGACAACATCCGCAAGGGCAACTCCGCCCTGCCGGACCACCTGGACCCGCTGGCCCGCACCCGCTCGCGCGGCATCTTCCACCTCGACCACGGCATGGCGCTGTGGTCCGGGGCGGCGGCGGTGCTGGCTATCGCGCTGGTCTGCGCCTTCTGGATTTCCACCGGCTGGTCGTCGGGATCGGCGGCGGCGATGATGACGGCGGTCTTCGTCTGCTTCTTCGCCTCGCTCGACGACCCGGTGCCGGGCATCCGGATGTTCCTGGTCTTCACCGTGCTGTCGGTGCCGCTGGCCGCCTTCTACCTGCTGGTCATCCTGCCGAACTTCGACAGCTACCCGCTGCTTGTCCTCGGGCTGGCGCCGACCTTCCTGGTGCTGGGCGTCTTCGTGGCGCGGCCGGCGACCATGGGCAAGGCCATGGCGCTGCTGATGGGGGTGGGCGGCTCGCTCAGCCTGATGGACACGGGGCAGGGCGACTTCGCCTCCTTCCTCAACAGCAACCTGGGGCAAGTGGTCGGCATCGCCACGGCGCTGGTGGTGACGCAGCTCTGCCGCTCCGTCGGCGCGGCCTGGAGCGCCCGGCGCCTGTTGCACGCTGGCTGGCGGGAGATCGCGGCGATGACCGCGGCGCGCGGCGGTACTCCTGCCGGCAGTTTTGAGAACCGCATGCTCGACCGCGTCGGCCTGCTGTCCTCGCGTCTGGCGCTGGCCGGGTCGCAGCAGCGCGACCTGTCCGCCGCCGACGCGGTCAACGACCTGCGCATCGGCCTGAACATCGCGGAGCTTCAGCGCGCCCGCCGCGCGCTCGGCGCCCCGGCGGCCCCGCATGTGGCGAAGCTGCTGGGTGCGGTGGGCCAGCATTTCCGCGACCTGTCGGCCAAGCGCCCGACCCCGACCCCGGCGGAGGTGTTGCCCATGCTCGACGCCGCCCTGTCCAACGTCGCGGCCGAGCCCCGCTCGCCGGAGCGCGACCGCGCGGTGGTCGCCCTGGCCGGCCTGCGGCGCAGCCTGTTCCCCGGAACGGCGCCAGTGGCGCCGCCGGTCCTCCTTGAATCCGTTGCTTGAGCTGGGTGATCCCATGATCGGCGAAATCGACGTCTACGGCCTGTTCATCCCCCCGCTGCTGATCCTGGCCGTGCTGGCCTGGGGCCTGTCCGGCCTGCTGCGCCGCGGCCTGCGCGCCGTGGGCTTCTACGGCTGGGTCTGGCACCCGCCGCTGTTCGACCTCGCGCTCTACGTCGTCCTGCTGGGCGCGCTGACGGCGTTGACCGGGCAGCTGCGGTGAGGTGAAATCCTCCGCCGTCGACCCACCTCCTTCCCCATGCTGACCCCCGACACCCCGCTCCCCGACGCCGCCACCCTCCCGCCGCTCGACGTCGCGCGCATCTTCGTGGAACCGGCCGCCGCGGCCCACCCGCGCGGGCAAGCGATCCTGGGCCGCTTCCCCGACGCCGAGCGGATCGAGGTCCCCTCCCACTGGAACATCCCCGACCTGCACGGCGACGAGCAGGCGGTGGAGAGCTGGGTGCGCACGAAGCGCACGGTCCTGGTGCTGGGCGTGAAGAAGGGGCTGGCCTGCCGGCCGAACGGGCGCAGTGGCGACTTCATCGCGCCGTCGCATTCCAACGGCTGCGCCATGGCCTGCGCCTACTGCTACGTCTCGCGGCGCAAGGGCTACGCGAACCCCATCACCACCTTCGTGAACATCGACGGCATCATGGCCGCCATCGAGCGCCACGCCGCCAAACAAGGGCCGAAGACGGAGCCCAATCAGATCGACCCCCGCGCCTGGGTCTACGACGTGGGGGAGAACGGCGACTGCTCCGTGGACGCCCTGATCTCCGACAACGTTTGTGACCTGACCGCGCTGTTCCGCCGCCTGCCCAATGCCAAGGGCAGCTTCGCGACGAAGTACGTGAACCGCGACCTGCTGTCCTACGACCCGGCGGGCGGCATGCGCATCCGCTTCAGCCTGATGCCGGCGCACCTTGCCCGCACGCTGGACGTCCGCTCCACCCCCATCCCCGAGCGCATCGTCGCCATCAACGACTTCGTCCGGGCGGGGTGGGAGGTGCACCTGAACTTCAGCCCCGTCGTGGTCTACGAGGGCTGGACCACCGACTACGCCGACCTCTTCCGCCAGGTGGACGCCGCACTCGACATGCAGGCCAAGGCGCAGCTCGCCGCTGAGGTGATCTTCCTCACCCACAACGAGGATCTGCACGGGGTGAACCTGCGCTGGCACCCCAAAGCGGAGGACTATCTCTGGACCCCGCGCTGGCAGGAGGCGAAGACGTCGGAGAACGGCGCCGTCAACGTCCGCTACCGCGCCGGCCTGAAGGGCAAGATGATCGCGCGCTTCCGCGAGGTGCTGGCGCGCGAGCTGCCCTATTGCCGGGTCCGCTACGCGTTTTGAGGCGCGGATGTTTCCGGCCCCCTCCCTAACCCTCCCCCGCTCCGCGGGAGAGGGGACTTGGGCACCGCGGCGGCAGTTCCCTCCACCGCAAAGCGGGGGAGGGTTAGGGAGGGGGCAAAAACCCCGCTACGCCCGCAACTGCCCCGCCGCCTGCAACGCGATCTCATGCAGCCCCTCGCCACCAGCGCCCACATGCTCCAGCAGGCGTTGGCGCATGCGCGGCTCCCAGAAGCTGCGGATGTGGCCGGCGGTCTCGGTCACCGCCTCTTCGCGCGGATAGGACTGGAAATAGCCGGCGATCTGGTTCGCCATGCGGACAAGGTCGCGGACGGGATTGTGGGCGGGATCGTGGGCGTGCATCACAAACTCCAGGGCGAGAAAATCAACGGAACAGCATGACGCCGTCGCCGCGCGACCGCGCGGCCAGCGCCATGCCGGCGTCGCGCGCCAGCTTCAGGGCCAGCGCGGTGGGGGCGGAGATGGTGGCGAGCAGCGGGATGCCGATGGTCGCGGCCTTCTGCACCAGCTCGAAGCTGCAACGGCTGGACATGACGGCGAAGCCGCCGGACCGGTCCACCCGTTCCCGCGCCAGCGCGCCGGCCAGCTTGTCCAGTGCGTTGTGGCGGCCGACGTCCTCGCGCGCCAGCAGGATGCGACCGGTCGGATCGGCCCAGGCCGCGGCGTGCAGGGAGCGGTTGGCGCGGTTCATCGGCTGGTGGTCGGGCAGGGCGGCGAAGGCGGCGGCCACCGCCTCCACCGACGGCGTGAAGGAGGCCGTAACCGGCGGCGGCACCCGCACCGCGTTGGCGAGGCTGTCCACCCCGCACAGCCCGCAGCCGCTCCGCCCCTCCAAGGAGCGCCGCCGCAGCGAGCCGCGCAGAAGTCGCAACGGGTCGGCCTCGATCCCCAGGACGATGCCTTCCTCCACGCTGCGCACCGTGACGCGGTCGATGTCGGCGGGGGAGCCGACAATCTCCTCGCACAGGCTGAAGCCCAGCGCGAAGTCCTCCAGGTCGGCCGGCGTCGCCATCATGACGGCGTGCGACCGCCCATTGTACTCGAACGCCACCGGGGTTTCCTCGGCGACCAGCCAGGTGATGTCGGCCTGGTTGGCGGGGGTGGGGAAACCGGTCCCGCTGGCTGGCCGCGAATGGGCGAGGGTGAGCATGCGTCTTCTCCAATCCCCAACGGCGTTCCTTTTCCCTCTCCCCTCCGGGGAGAGGGGAGGGTGAGGGGGGTCCCTCTCCCCTCCGGGGAGAGGGTGGCGCGTAGCGCCGGGTGAGGGGGTTGCGCGTGTGCCGGACGTACCAAGGTGGCGGGACCCCCTCACCCTAACCCTCTCCCCAGAGGGGAGAGGGGATTAAGGGCGCGGGAGAGGGGACCCCCTCACTCCGCCGCCACCTCCACAACCGCCCCGCGCTGGATCTGCCAATCCGACGGGTGGTTGCTGCGGGTCACCTGGACCGCCGTCACCTTGTATTCCGGGCAGTTGGTGGCCCAGTCGGAGTTGTCCGTGGTCACCACGTTGGCGCCCGTCACCGGGTGGTGGAAGGTGGTGTAGACCACCCCCTGCGGCATGCGGTCGGAGATGCGGGCGCGCAGGGTCGTGGCGCCGATGCGGCTGGCGATGGAGACCAGATCGTTGTCCCGGATGCCGCGCTGCTCCGCGTCGTGGGCGTGGATTTCCAGGATGTCCTCCGGGTGCCAGGCCACGTTGGCGGTGCGGCGGGTCTGGGCGCCGACGTTGTAGTGGCTGAGGATGCGCCCCGTCGTCAGGATCAGCGGGTAGAAGCGCGAGGCGCGCTCCGGCGTCGGCACATACTCGGTGATCATGAAGCGTCCTTGGCCCCTCACGAAGCCGTCGGCGTGCATGATCGGCGTGCCGACCGAGTCCTCGTCGGTGCAGGGCCACTGCACGCTGCCCACCCGGTCCAGCTTGGCGAAGCTGACGCCGGCGAAGGTCGGGGTCAGGCGGGCGATCTCGTCCATGATCTGTGAACCGTGCTCGTAGCGCATGGGATAGCCCATGGCGGCGGCCAACTCGCACACCACCTCCCACTCCTGCTTGCCGGTCTGGGACGGCATCACCGGGCGCACGCGGTTGATGCGGCGCTCCGCGTTCGTGAAGGTGCCGTCTTTTTCCAGGAAGGAGGTGCCGGGCAGGAAGACGTGGGCGAAGGCGGCGGTCTCGTTCAAGAACAGGTCCTGCACGACGACGATCTCCATGGCGCGCAGCGCCGCGAACACATGCTGGGTGTTGGGGTCGGACTGGGCGATGTCCTCGCCCTGCACGAACAGGCCCTTGAAGCTGCCGTCCACCGCGGCGTCGAACATGTTGGGGATGCGCAGGCCGGGCTCGCTGTCCAGCGTGGCGTTCCACACCGCCTCGAACTGCTGGCGCACCACGTCGTCCGACACGTGGCGGTAGCCGGTCAGCTCGTGCGGGAAGCTGCCCATGTCGCAGGAGCCCTGAACGTTGTTCTGGCCGCGCAGCGGGTTCACGCCGACGCCGTCGCGCCCGATGTTGCCGGTCGCCATGGCGAGGTTCGCCATGCCCATCACGGCGGTGGAGCCCTGGCTGTGCTCCGTCACGCCGAGGCCGTAGTAGATGGCCGCGTTGCCACCGGTGGCGTAGAGGCGGGCCGCGGCGCGCAGTTCGGCCGCCGGGATGCCGGTGTGCTCCTCCACCGCCTCCGGGCTGTGGCGCGGGTCGCGGATGAAGGCTTCCCACCGGGTGAACTCGACCGGGTCGCACCGCTCGGTGACGAAGTCGCGGGCCACCAGCCCCTCGGTCACCACCACATGGGCCAGCGCGTTCAGCGCCGCCACGTTGCTGCCGGGCTGGAGCTGGAGGTGGTGCGTCGCCGCGACGTGCGGGCTGCGCACCAAGTCGATGCGGCGTGGGTCGAGCACGATCAGCTTCGCGCCCTGGCGCAGCCGCTTCTTCATGCGGCTGCCGAACACCGGATGCCCGTCGGTCGGGTTGGCGCCGATGACCAGGATGACGTCGGCCTGATCGACGCTGCGGAAGTCCTGCGTGCCGGCCGAGGTGCCGAAGGTCTGCTTCAGGCCGTATCCGGTCGGCGAATGGCAGACGCGGGCGCAGGTGTCGACGTTGTTGTTGCCGAAGGCGGCGCGGATCATCTTCTGGACGACATACACCTCCTCGTTCGTGCAACGGGAGGACGTGATGCCCCCGATGGAGCCGCGGCCGTACTTGGCCTGCACCGCCATTAGGCGCTGCGCGGCGAAGCTGATCGCCTCCTCCCACGACACGACGCGCCACGGCTCGTCGATGCTGTCGCGGACCATCGGCTTGGTCTGGCGGTCGGCGTGGGTTGCGTAGCCCCAGGCGAAGCGGCCCTTGACGCAGGAATGCCCCTCGTTGGCGCCGCCGTCCTTGTGGGGGACCATGCGCACCACGGTCGTCCCCTTCATCTCCGCCTTGAAGGAGCAGCCGACACCGCAATAGGCGCAGGTGGTGATGACGCTGTGCTCCGGCTGGCCCAGCTCGATGACTGACTTTTCGGTCAGGGTCGCGGTCGGGCAGGCCTGGACGCAGGCGCCGCAGGACACGCACTCGCTGTCCATGAAGCTTTCCAGCGCGCCCGGCGAGACCTTGCTGTCGAAGCCGCGGCCGTCGATGGTCAGCGCGAAGGTCCCCTGCACCTCGCCGCAGGCCCGCACGCAGCGGGAGCAGACGATGCACTTGGACGGATCGAAGGTGAAGTAGGGGTTGCTCTCGTCCTTTTCGGCCTTCAGGTGGTTCTCACCCTCGAAGCCATAACGGACGGCGCGCAGGCCGACGGCGCCGGCCATGTCCTGAAGCTCGCAATTGCCGTTGGTCGGGCAGGTCAGGCAGTCCAGTGGGTGGTCGGAGATGTACAGCTCCATCACGCCGCGGCGCAGCCGGCCCAGCCGGTCGTTCTGGGTGTGCACCTTCATGCCCGGCGCCACCGGCGTCGTGCAGCTGGCCGGCGTGCCGCGCCGCCCCTCGATCTCCACCATGCACAGCCGGCAGGAGCCGTGGGGCTCCAGACTGTCGGTCGCGCACAGCTTCGGGATGGTGATGCCGGCCTCCATGGCCGCGCGCATCACGGACGTGCCCTCCGGAACGGTGACGGAGCGCCCGTCGATGTCCAGCGTCACCAGCGTGGCGGAGTCGCGGGCCGGGGTGCCGTAATCGATGTCCCCGACCGACATGGTGTTCGACATGGTCTCAATCCTTTTTGGGGAAGCGCCGGTCAAGGCCCCCTCCCTAACCCTCCCCCGCTGGCGCGGGAGAGGGGACCAGACTCCCTCCACCGCAACGCGGGGGAGGGTCGGGGAGGGGGCAAGCGGTCACTCGGCCGCGACAGCCGTGGGGCTGCGGGTGAAATCTTCCGGGAAATGCTTCAGCGCGCTGCGCACGGGGATCGGCGTCATGCCGCCCATGGCGCAGAGGGAGCCGTCGGTCATGACCTCGCACAGGTCCTGGAGCAGCGTGACGTTGGCCGCCACATTCTGCCCGGCGATGATGCGGTCCATCACCTCCACCCCGCGGACAGCACCAATGCGGCAGGGGGTGCACTTTCCGCAGGATTCCGCCGCGCAGAACTCCATGGCGAAGCGCGCTTGGCGGGCCATGTCCACGCCGTCGTCGAACACCACGATGCCGCCGTGGCCGACCATCGCTTCCACCGCCGCGAAGGCCTCGTAGTCCTTGGGCAGGTCGAAGAGCGACGGCGGCAGATAGGCGCCGAGCGGGCCGCCGGCCTGCACCGCGCGGATCGGCCGGCCGGTGATGGTGCCGCCGCCGAACTCGTACAGCAGCTCGTGCAGCGTGACGCCGAAGGCCTTCTCCACGATGCCGCCGTGTTTGATGTTGCCGGCCAGCTGGAAGGCCAGCGTGCCGCGCGACCGGCCGACGCCGAAGTCGCGGTAGTAGGCCGCGCCCTTGTCCAGGATGACCGGCACGGAGGTCAGCGACAGCACGTTGTTGACCACCGTCGGTTTGCCGAACAGGCCTTCCAGCGCCGGCAGCGGCGGCTTGGCGCGGACGGTGCCGCGCTTGCCCTCCAGGCTTTCCAGCATGGAGGTCTCCTCGCCGCAGATGTAGGCGCCGGCCCCGACGCGGACGTCCAGGTGGAAGCGGTGGGCGGTGCCGTGGATCGCGTCGCCCAGCCACTTCTCGTCATAGGCCAGCCGGATCGCCTCGCGCATCGTCGCGACGGCGTGCGGGTATTCGGAGCGGATGTAGATGTAGCCCTCGGTGGCGCCCACCGCGATGGCGGCGATGGTCATGCCCTCGATCAGGCAGAAGGGGTCGCCCTCCATGATCATGCGGTCGGCGAAGGTCCCGCTGTCGCCCTCGTCGGCGTTGCAGCAGATGTATTTCTGGTCCGCCCACGCGTTCAGCACCGTGTTCCACTTGATGCCCGTCGGGAAGCCGGCGCCGCCGCGGCCGCGCAGGCCGGACTCCGTCACCTCCGCGACGATCTCCGCCGGCGTCATGGCGAGCGCCCGCTCCAGCCCGCGGAAGCCGCCGTGCAGCCGGTAATCCTCGACCGACAGTGGGTCGATGATGCCGCAGCGGGCGAAGGTCAGCCGCTCCTGCTTGGCGAAGTAGGGGATCGCCTCAGTCAGGCCATGGCCCAGCGCGTGCTCCGCGCCCTGGAGGAAGCCGGCGTCGAACAGGCCGGGCACGTCCTCCGCACTCACCGGCCCGTAGGCGACGCGGCCCTCCGCCGTTTCCACCTCGACCAGCGGCTCCAGCCACAGCATCCCGCGGGAGCCGTTGCGGACGATGCGCAGCGGCAGGCCGCGCTTGGTCGCCTCCGCCCGGATCGCCGCCGCGACCTCCTCCGCGCCCACCGACAGGGCGGCGGCGTCGCGCGGAACGTAGACGGTGTGCATGGTGGCGCTCATCGGGCGGCCTCCGCGGCGAGGGTGGAGGCGGCGATGCTGTCGAACCGGCCGGGGCTGACCCGGCCGTGCAGCGTCTCGTCCACCATCATGGCGGGGGCCAGCGCGCAGTTGCCCAGGCAGAAGACCGGCTCCAGCGTGAAGGCGTCGTCGGCGGTGGTTTCGTGGAAGTTCACCTTCAGGCGGCGGCGGATGTGGTCGATCAGCCCGTCGGCGTTCATCGACTGGCAGGCCTCCGCCCGGCAGACCTTGATGGTGTGGCGGCCCGGGCGGGTGCGGCGGAACTCGTGGTAGAAGGACACCACCCCGTGCACGTCGGCGCGCGACAGGTTCAGCTCGCTGGCCAGCAGGGGCACGGCGTCCTCGTCGATGCAGCCGAACTCCTCCTGCAGGGCGTGCAGGATCGGCAGCAGGTTGCCGCGCAGGTGCCGGTTGGCCTCGACGATCGCCGCGGCGCGCTCCGCGTTCCATGGAGATCGAGCGTTCATGGTCTCCTCCCCCGCGCCCCGGCTTAAGCCCGGTGGGGCGCTTGTTTCGTGTCTCGTCCGTTAGGGTGGCGGACGATCGGGGAGGCGGCAAATTTGATTTCTTGATGCGGTGATAGGGTTTGGCTATCGCGCTTGGGGCGTTACCGCGGCACATCCCCTCTCCCCTCTGGGGAGAGGGTTAGGGTGAGGGGGTTGTGCGTGTGCCGGACGTACCAAGGTGGCGGGACCCCCTCACCCTGCCCTCTCCCCAGAGGGGAGAGGGTTAGAAGACCATGCTGTCACCTTCTCCACGGCGCCAGCGCGTCCTCGGTGATGGCACGGATGCGGTCGCCCAGGCCCTTTTCGCCGGCCACGGCGGCGAGCGCCTTGGTCAGCGGGGCGATGGGCTCGCGGTCGGCGTAGACGAGGCCGACGGCGTAGGTCAGGTCCGGCTCGACCAGCGGCAGGGCCACCACGTCCGGGTGCGGCGCCACCAGGGTCAGCAGCTGGCTGGGCACCACGCTGGCGCCCAGACCGCCGCGCGCGATGGTGTAGAGCGTGACGATGGAGTTGGTCTCCACCAGCGGGGTCACCTTGCGATCGGCCATGCGGAAGGCGGCGTCGGCGATCCGGCGGTTTTGCATGTCCGGCGTCAGGAGGCAGAGCGGCAGGTCGGCCGCGTCGGCCCAGCGGACGCTGGCGGTGCCTTCCGGCAGGCTGGTCCGCGGGGCCAGCAGGAAATACCGCTCGGACACCAGCGGCGCGGTGCGGACGTTGTTCAGCGGCTCGTTGTCCAGATAGGTCACCGCCGCGTCCAGCTCGAAGGTGTCCAGGTCGCGCTGGATGTCGCGGGAGCTGAGCGAGACCACGCTGGACTGGATGTGCGGGTAGCGCTCCGCGAATCGGGCGAGCAGCAGGGGCACCACCGGCAGGGCGGTCGGGATGGCGCCGATGCGCAGGTGGCCGGACAGACCCTTGGTCAGCGCCGCCAGCTCCTGATACATCCCGTCCCGCTCCCCCACGATGCGGCGGGCGTATTCCAGCACCTTCAACCCTTCGGTGGTGAAGCCGGCGAACTTCTGCCCGCGCTCCACGATGGGGACGCGCAACTCCTCTTCGAGTTGGCGGATGGCGTTGGACAGGGTCGGCTGCGAGACGTGGCAGGCCTCCGCCGCGCGCCCGAAGTGCTGCTCGCGCGCCAGCGCCAACAGATAGTTGAACTTGCGGAACAGGGCGTTTCTCCCATAATGCAGAAGGCCGGATTTGCAGAAATTCCGGCTCTCCGTAAATTATGCATGCGGGCGTGGACACGCGGCAAGCGGGGTTCCGGGCATGCAGGAACTCAAGGGTTCTGGAGCTTGGGGGACGCATGACGGGCAAGCTGGGTCGCCTTGCCGGATTTTGTCTCGGTGGAGCTATGATGATGGTCGCCGGCTTGGCGGCGGCGGAGGACACGGTCCGGCTGTTCGCGGCGGGCAGCCTGAAGCCGGCCCTGACGGAGGTCGCCCGCGACTTCGAGGCGATCACCGGCATTCGGGTGGAGGCCACTTTCGGCCCATCCGGCGCGCTGAAGGACCGCCTGTTGAAGGACCAACTGGCCGGCGGCGCCGCGGCCGACGTCTTCGCCTCGACCAACATGGAGCATCCCAAGGCGCTGGCCCAGGGCGGGCAGGCGATGCCGGCGCGGCCCTTCGCGCGCAACCCGTTCTGCGCGCTGGCCCGCCCGCCGGTGGCGCTGACCAGCGCGACGCTGCTCGACCGGCTGCTCGACCCCGCGGTGCGGGTCGGCACCGCGACGCCCAAGGCCGACGCGGCCGGCGACCACGCGTGGGAGCTGTTCGCCAAGGCCGACGCGCTGCGCCCCGGCAGCGGGCGGGTGCTGCGCGCCAAGGCCATGCAGCTGACCGGCGCGCCCGATTCGCCGAAGCCGCCGGACGACCGCAGCGTCTACGGCTGGCTGATGGAGCAGGACCGCGCCGACGTCTTCCTCACCTACTGCACCAACGCCCGCCTGGCAGTGGAGGAGGAGCCGGTGCTGAAGGTCGTCGCCATTCCCGAATCGCTCGCCGTCGGGGCGGTCTACGGCCTCGTCGTGCTGAAGAAGGGGAACGCGGCACGGGGCAACGCGCTGGCCGACCACATCCTGTCGGAGGTCGGCCAGGCGGTGCTGGAACGCTACGGTCTCACGAAGCCCTGAGCGCCGGGCTCATTCCCCGGCCTGCGGGGCCGGCGCGTGGTGGGAGCGCATCAGCTTTCCGCCCTCGGTCACCAGCACGGTGGCCAGCGCCAGATAGCCCAGGCAGACGAAGCCGATGATCAGCGGCCGCACGGTGCCGTCGAAGGACCGGCCGATGACCATGCCGACGATGGCGCCGGTCGCCGTGCTGTAGAAGCCGACGAAGGACGACCCCATGCCGGCCACATGGCCCAGCGGCTCCATGGCCATGGCGTTGAAGTTCGGCGCGATCAGGCCGAAGCAGTAGAAGATCACCGCCATGAACAGGCCCAGCACCAGCAGGGGCGGGTGCTCCGGGAAGCCCATCAGGGCCATGACCGTGCCGGCCGCCACATAGCCGATCAGCGCCATGTGCGACACGCGGTGCATGCCGACGCGCCCGACGAACCGCGCGTTGGTCAGCGAGGCCAGCGCCATGACCCCGGCGATGGCGCCGAAGGCCACGGGGAACAGGCTGCCCAGCCCATAGACGTCCTGGAAGATCTGCTGGGCGCTGCCGACGTAGCTCAGCAGCCCGCCGAACAGGAAGCCCATGGCCGTGGTGTAGCCGACGGTGGCGCGGGTCGTGACCACCCTGTGGAAGGCGTGGCCGAGCGCGGCGGGGGTCAGCGACATGCGGTCCTCCGGCCGGCGCGTCTCGCGCAGGCGCAGCATCGACCAGGCGAAGGCGAAGGCGCTCGCCAGGAACAGCGCGCCGAAGATCCACGGCCAGGTGCCCAGGCGCAGGATGCCCTCGCCCAGGCTCGGCGCGATGACCGGCACGATGATGAAGATCATCATGACGAAGGACATCACCCGCGCCATCTCGCGGCCGAGGAAGCGGTCGCGCACGATGGCGATGGCGACCACCCGCGGCGCCGCGGCGCCCAGCCCCTGCAAGGCGCGGGCGGCGAGCATCGTGGTGAAGCTGGGGGCGAAGGCGGCGCCCAGCGACCCGATGGCGAAGATGATCAGGCCCACGGCCAGGATCGGCTTGCGCCCGAACCGGTCGGACAGCGGGCCGTGGAAGGGTTGGCCGACCGCCAGGCCCAGCATGTAGGCGGTGATGATCAGCTGGCGGTCGTTCGCCCCGGTCAGCGCGTAGGTCTGCGCGATGTCCGGCAGTGCTACCAGCATGATGTCGATCGACAGGGCGGTCAGCGCGATCAGCAGCGCCATCAGCGCGACGAATTCGCCGAAGCGGACGTCCTGCGTTCCGGCGGGCGTTTGGGGCGGGCTTTGGGCGGGGGGAGGGGGCGTGTTCGGCATGCTGGCAGTGTGAAGCGCTGCGGCGGGCTCCACAAACCCAAAGAGCGCAGCCCGGCCATCCGGAATTTTGCAGTTGCAACAATCACGGTGGCCAAACACGGCGGCCAAACCCGCCCGTCACGCGGCAGCGTTCGGAAACCGAAGCGTGGCGGTGGTCCCGCCACCCGTCATGCCCCCATCTCCCATGCTGGCGCCCGTCATGCTGAACCGGCCGCCGATCTGCCCCGCCAGCGCCTGCACCAGCTTCAGCCCCAGGCTGCTCGGCCGGTCCAGGCTGAAGCCGTCGGGCAGGCCGCGGCCGTTGTCGCGCACGGTCAGCACCGCCGCGTCCCCGTCCGCCCGCAGGCCGACCGCGACCGTCCCGCCGCTATCGCCGGGAAAGGCATGCTCCAGCGCGTTGCTGACCAGTTCGGTGACGATCAGAGCCAGCGGGATCATCTTGTCGGCGGGGATGTCAACCGCGTCGGCGGAGACGGGGCAGCGGACCTTGTCCGCGCCGGCGCTGTCCAGCACGTCCTGGCACAGGCTCGACAGGAACTCCGCCAGCGACGTCCGTTCGCGGTTGGGATCGTGCAGCGTGCGGTGCAGGCGGCCCAGCGTCGTCAGGCGTCCGCAGGCGTCCTCCAGCGCGCGCCTTGCCGCCGGATCGGTCACGTTGGCCTTCTGGATCAGCATGAGGGCGGAGACGAGCTGCAAATTGTTCGACACGCGGTGCTGCAACTCGGAAAACATCACCTGCGCCTGCTGCGTCAGCGCGGCGCTCCGGTTGCGCTCCTCCGCCAGCCGTTCCAGCGCGACGTTCATGATGTGGATGACGGCGATGTCCACCGCGACCACGACGATGTAGAAGCCCAGCGCCAGCGCCGTGCCGGAGGTGACCACGAAGGAATTCAGCGGCTCGATGAAGAAGTACCACGCCGCCAGACCGCTCAGCACCGCGGTCAGGATGCCCGGCCACAGTCCGGCCAGGACGGTGGTGATGATGACGGCCGGAAAGAAGGTCAGGTAGGGAAAGCCGGGAGGTAGCCGATCGCCGATCGCCATCCGGACGACCAGGGCGACCACGAAGGCCGCGACGCCGAAAACCAGCCCAAGCGCCACGTTCTTGCGCAATCGGAAGAGCGTGCTCAACGGCATGGGGAACGCGCGTCCGTTCGGAACATCATTCCATATTCAACGCGATGGACGGTCCGAAGGCAACGCGAGAATGGACAGTCGCGGGGAATCGATCAACTTTTCAAACTGTCCCGTTCGCTGGGGACATCCTCTGCGCGGGACCGTGGCTGGCCGGATCGATGCCGGCCGCCACGGCCCGAAGACGCAGGGTAAACCCGGCGATCAGAGACCCGGGGTGATCCAGTTGCGGCCGGCCTGGTGGTCGTCGTTGCCGAAGCCGCGGCGGTCGCCGATGCGGGTGGAGGCGGTCAGCGTGGCGGCCTGCTCGGCAACCTCGGCGACGCCCTGGGCGGACACGGAGAAGAGACGGCCGTCGGCGCCACGGATGAGGGCGGTCTGGCTGATGGTGGTGGTCATGGACGTTGCTCCTTGTCTTCGGCGTTTGTCGGGGTCCGCGAATACCGCGGTATGCCCAGACTGTCGTCGGGAAGGGGCCGTCCAGACTGTGAAGAACTTCACACGCCGCGAGGTACCTCCGGCGGTACAAAACACCCACACGCGTGCGCACGCGCACCGCAAGCTCAACGCCGCCAGGAGCACACCGATGAAGATGGATCGCCGTATCCCCCGCAGCCTTGACGAGATGGCCGATCTCAGCTCCCTGGCGGCACCGCCGACCGTTGTGTCACGTTCGGTCACCGTCGGCGGGCGCCGGACCAGTCTGCGGCTGGAATCGACCGTCTGGGACGGGCTGAAGGACATTGCCCAGCGGGAAAGCCGCTCAATCGAGGCGCTCTGCACGGACATCGACCGGGGTCGATCCGCCGGCATCCCGTTCGCAACCTCCGTGCGCGTCTATGTGCTGAATTATTTCCGCGAGGGCGCGGCGGGCTGCCCGGCGCTTGCGGTCTGAGCGGTGGAACCGGCTCACGGTTTGACGCGGCGGGACTCGGCTTTGCGTGGGGCATCCGTCCCGGACGGCGGCCGCCGATGCCGCGGGTTTCCGGAACGGGCGGACCTTCCCGTCAGGGACGGGGTGCCGGTGCCGTCAAAAACCGTTGCGCCCGGCATTTCGCAAGCAGCGCCGTCAGCGACAGGCGTTCGGCAAGACTCTCAGCCTCTTCGAGCGCGTCGATGGACGGCGACGCTTGGCTCTGCGCGGCGTGAGCCATGGAAAGGACCAGACTGGCCCAAGCGACGTCGGACAACTGGCCGGCCGTGCGCGCGAGTCGGGCGGCTTCGCGCGCGGTCGCGACCGCTTGGTCCGCATTCCCCGTTCGCAGAGCGGCGTCGGCGATCCAGATCAGAATTTGCGGCTCCTGCCGGCTTACGCGCAGCATGCGGGCGTGCTCGCGACTCGCGAGAAGCAGGGGAAGGCCTTCCTGCGCTTGCCCGGTGCGGACCAGCGCACTGCCAAGCGCACCAAGGGCGAGCGGTTGGAAGATATGGAGGCGGGTGGCCTCCATGATGTTCAGCGCCGCCTTCAATGGCGGAACCGCGGATTCGACCCGTTGGCCGATCAGGCAGACCAGACCGAGATAAAGGTTCGCCACCGCTTTTGAAAAGCCGTGGCCGCTTTCGTCGGCGATGTCCACCGCCAGCCGCGCCGCCCGCTCCGCTTCCGCGTGTTCGGCGAATTCGGCCAGGCAGCGGGCCCGGCAGGAGGCAGCGCAGGTGGCCGCGACCATGGTCAGCCCGTAGCGGCCTTGCAGGTCGCCGGGTTGCAGGTGCTTCTGCGCCTCGCTCACCGCGTCATGGCACTCGCGGAAATTCCCCTGATCCATCAGTATGCCCGCGAGGCGGAGCAGGATCTGGACCCGCACGTCCCGGGCTTCGTCGTCGCGAAGGGCCGCCATGGCGGCCCGGCACAGGGCGACGGAGGCGTCCAGGTCGCCGTACACCCATTGGAAGGACGCCATGAGCGATGCCGCCCGCGCGTAGCGGTACCGGTCGCCGAGAACTTCCGCCAGGGAACATGCCTTGTCCAGCAGGTTGTCGGCGCTCCGCCCGCCTTGGGGCAGAAGGATCAGCGGTATGGAAATCCACAGGTCGATCCGGCGCTGCTGGTTGCGCCGCGTTTCCGGCAGGTGGTCCAGCGCCTTCAGCGCGTTCCCGTAATACCGGCCGGCGTCGGCGTGCTTGCAGCTTCCCTCCGCCCGCTTCCCGGCGCGGCGGCCATAGACGCAGGCCGCCGCCCAGTCCTCGGCGTAGAAGGCATGGTGCGCCATCAGCTCGATGCGGCCGGGCAACTCGCGTTCCCGGCGGTTGCGCAGCCGGTGAAGGATGCGCCCGTGCAACGGTTGGCGCTCGCGCTTGGTCAGAGTCGCGTAGGCGACTTCCTGGACCAG
Organism: Azospirillum rugosum; assembly: GCF_017876155.1. Taxonomy (GTDB): domain Bacteria; phylum Pseudomonadota; class Alphaproteobacteria; order Azospirillales; family Azospirillaceae; genus Azospirillum; species Azospirillum rugosum. Next base: position 144,281 of record NZ_JAGINP010000016.1, on the reverse strand, counting down.
CGCGTGGCGGAACATGACCTCCATGTTCGGCAGGAGGCGGGATGCGGCGAAGAAGCCGCCCTGTTCCAGCCGGGCCAGGATCGACGGCAACTCGCCCGAGGGAACCGGGGCGATCAGCCGCAGCAGGTCGAGGTCGACCGAGGGGCCGATCACCGCGGCGTGCATCAGGGTGCGCCGCGCGTCCGGATCCAGCGTGTCGATCCGCGACGCCAGGAGCCCGTGGATCGTCGTCGGCAGGACCAGCTTCGCGTCGGTGTCGCCGGCCTGGTAATGCCCGGGGGTGCCGACGATGATCCCCGCCGTCTCCAGCGAACGGAGCGACTCTTCCAGGTACAGCGGAACGCCCTGGCTCTGGGCGGCCAGCCGCCCTTTCAGTTCGGACAGGGACGGATGGTGGCCCAGCCAGTGGTCCAGGAACTCGTCGACCTGCAGCGCTTCCAGCGGCTCCAGCTCGATGCGGCGCAGCTGCTCGGGGGCTTTCCAGCCTCCGGGCGTGCTGGGGCGCGACGTGACCAGGATCAGCAGGCGCGCGTCCTCCGCCACCCCCGCCAGCGTGTCGAGCAGGCGGGTGGTCAGGCCGCGCGTCCAGTGCGCGTCCTCCACCAGGACCAGCAGGGGCTGCGCGGCCGACAGGTCGACCAGCGCCGCCGCAAGCCCTTCGATGGTGAAATCGACCCGCTGGGCCGGATCCAGCCCCTGCCAGATGGGGTGCGCGGAGGGTACACCCAGCAGTTCCCGCATGGCCTCGCCGGCCAGTTCGCCGCCGCCGCGCTCCGCCGCCGCCGCCAGCAGCGCCGTGGAGTCGCCGTTCGCGGCGCTTCCACCGACCAGCCGGACGAGGGATTGCGCCACCGCTTCCAGGTCGTCGGGCTCGCCCAGGCGGCGGATCGGGAACTGCGGCCAGTACAGCGTGCCGAATCCCTGCGCCGCCGGGGTGCGGGTCAGCTCGCTGGTCAGGCGCGACTTGCCGATGCCCGCCTCGCCGCTCAGCAGGATGAAGGCGCCTTCGCCTTCCTGCGCGCGGTGCAGGGCCTCGGTCAGCTCGGCCAGTTCCTGCTGCCGCCCGACGAACAGGTTCCCATCCGACGACAGCATGTCCATGGCCGTGCGCCGCATGGCGCGGACGGATTCCAGCGCGTGGGCGGCCACCGGCTCGGCCGCGGCGGCCAGGCGCAGCGTCCCCGCCGGGCGCACGGTCAGGCCGGTCGGCACCAGGTCGACCGTGCCGCGGGACAGCAGCACGCTGTTGGGCTCGGCGCGCTGCTGCAGCTTGGCGGCGACGTGCACGGTTTCGCCCACGGTGCGGTAGTCGGTCCACACGCCGCTTTCCACGACCTGGGCCACCACCTCGCCGGAGCTGATGCCGACGCGCACCTTGAAATCGGCGGAATCGATCGCCGCGCGGGCGATGTCCTGGGCGGCGAGGCAGGCGCGCAGCGCGTGGTCCTCCATCGCGGCCGGCGCCCCGAACACCGCCATCATGCCGTCGCCCAGCATCTGCGCGATGGTGCCGCCGTACCGCGCGACGCTGTCCGTCAGGATCTGGAGGATGCCCAGAAGCGTCTGGTCGGCCTCTTCCGGGTCGCGGCCGGAAACCATGCTCGACGATTCGACGATGTCCGCGAACAGGACGGTGACGACCTTGCGCTCCGGCGGCTTGCGGCGGATCGCGCCGTCCGGGCCGCCGTCCGCAACCTCCGGTTCCGGGTGCGCGGGCATGGTGCGGGGCCCCGCCGCTCCGGGCAGTCCCTCCGGTATCCCAACCAAGTCGAAACGTGCGTTTGCCATGAAGCCCCCCGCCGGAGCTCTCTTTGACATATTAGAGCATGCAATTCCAGATTTGTGGATTTCAAACCAATCTGCGACCGATTCTTTTTTAGAAGACGCCGCTTCTGCATACAGATGTATGTCATCGCGGACAACATTATGGAAAAGCGCCGCCGTGACTGGCACGGCGGCGCTCATTTCATGAATGTTATTCTAATATATATCGAATTCCGTATGACTCGGAGGCTCCGATTCGCCCCCGAGTCGCCGCGGATTCCGCTTTGGTCCTATGACCGCCGGCCCGGCGCTTGCCCCTCAACGCTTCACGGCCAGCCCCTCGACCTGGCTGACGTCGCGCACGGCGCCGCGGTCGGCGCTGGTGGTCAGGGCGGCGTAGGCGCGCAGCGCGGGGGAGACCACGCGGTTGCGGCCGGCCGGCTTCCAGGCCGCCGCACCCTTGGCGTTCTCCGCGTCGCGGCGGCGCTGCAACTCCTCGTCCGCCACGGCGAGGCGGATGGAGCGGTTCGGGATGTCGATCTCGATCCGGTCGCCTTCCTGCACCAGGCCGATGGCGCCGCCCTGGGCCGCTTCCGGCGAGGCGTGGCCGATCGACAGGCCGGACGTGCCGCCGGAGAAGCGGCCGTCGGTGACCAGGGCGCAGGCCTTGCCCAGCCCCTTCGACTTCAGGTAGCTGGTCGGGTACAGCATCTCCTGCATGCCCGGGCCGCCGCGCGGCCCTTCGTAGCGGATGACCACAACGTCGCCGGCCTGGACCTTGTCGCCCAGGATGGCCTCGACCGCCGCGTCCTGGCTCTCGAACACGCGGGCCGGGCCGGCGAAGACGAGGTTGGACGCGTCCACGCCCGCCGTCTTCACGATGCAGCCCTTCTCCGCGATGTTGCCGAACAGCACGGCCAGCCCGCCGTCCTTGCTGAAGGCGCTGTCGACGGAGCGGATGACGCCCTTGTCGCGGTCCAGGTCCAGGTCAGGCCAGCGCTTTTCCTGGCTGAAGGCGATGGTGGTCGGGATGCCGCCGGGGGCCGCCTTGTAGAGGGTGTGCACGCTGGCGTCGCCGGTGCGCTTGACGTCCCAGCGCTCGATCGCCTCGCCCAGCGTCTTGGCGTGGACGGTGGCGACGTCGCGGTTCAGCAGGCCGGCGCGGTCAAGCTCGCCCAGGATGCCGAAGATGCCGCCGGCGCGGTGCACGTCCTCGATATGCACGTCCGCAACGGCCGGGGCGACCTTGCAGACGTTGGGGACGCGGCGCGACAGCCGGTCGATGTCGGCCATGGTGAAGGGCACCTGGCCCTCTTGTGCGGCGGCCAGCAGGTGCAGCACCGTGTTGGTGGAGCCGCCCATGGCGATGTCCAGCGTCATGGCGTTCTCGAACGCCTCGAAGGTGGCGATGCCGCGGGGCAGGGCGGTGGCGTCCTCCTCCTGGTACCAGCGGCGGCACAGCTCCACGGCCATGCGGCCGGCGGCCAGGAACAGCTCCTTGCGGTCGGCGTGGGTGGCGAGGATCGTGCCGTTGCCGGGCAGGGCGAGGCCCAGCGCCTCGGTCAGGCAGTTCATGGAGTTGGCGGTGAACATGCCGGAGCAGGAGCCGCAGGTCGGGCAGGAGCTGCGCTCCATTGCCTCCGCCTCCTCGTCGGTCACGGTCGGGTCGGCGGCGGCGACCATGGCGTCGATCAGGTCGACCGACTTGGTCTTGCCGCGCCAGTTGACCTTGCCGGCCTCCATCGGGCCGCCGGACACGAAGACGACGGGGATGTTCAGCCGCATGGCGGCCATCAGCATGCCCGGCGTGATCTTGTCGCAGTTGGAGATGCACACCAGCGCGTCGGCACAGTGGGCGTTCACCATGTACTCCACCGCGTCGGCGATCAGCTCGCGCGACGGCAGGCTGTACAGCATGCCGTCGTGGCCCATGGCGATGCCGTCGTCCACGGCGATGGTGTTGAACTCCTTGGCGACGCCGCCGGCCTTCTCGATCTCGCGGGCGACCAGCTGGCCGAGGTCCTTGAGGTGCACGTGCCCCGGGACGAACTGCGTGAAGGAATTGGCGATGGCGATGATCGGCTTGCCGAAATCGCCGTCCTTCATCCCCGTCGCGCGCCACAGGCCGCGGGCGCCCGCCATGTTGCGGCCGTGCGTGGAAGTGCGGGAACGGTAGTGCGGCATGGGTCCACCTCAGAGATCGAACATTGCGTGCGGATGCGTGTTGGCCGCAACACTAGCAATCCCTTCCGGCAGAAACCAGACCTCTCGTTGTGAAGGCAAAGGTGGGTGGAGGCATGGGAGGGCTGCGGCGGGCACAAAGGCGCGCCCGGCCCGGAAAACGCCGCGCCGACGCCTAGGGGATCAGCCCGGCGAGGCGTCCTTGCGGGAGGCCTTGGCGGATTTGCCGCGCGACGCACCCCCGCGGGAGATCTGCCCGCCGGTCTTTGTGGTCCCGGTCTGCTCCGTCCGCCCGGCGGCGACCGCCGACAGGTTCTCCGCCGCCGCGCGCGTGCTGCCTTTCGCCGCGCCGGTCTTGGCACGCGCCGGCTTGGCCTTTCCTGCGGAACCCTCCGCCTCAGCGCGAAGCTCCGCGTCGATCTCCGCCTGGGCCTGGGACCAGTGCTCGTCGTGCCGGCCGTGCGGCCGGCCTTCCCGCTCCCAGATCTCGTGGGCGCGGCGCTGGATGCGCTCGGTCTTGTCGCTCATGGGGAATCGGCCTCCTCGCTCCGGCGGTTCCGCGGCCATCGCCGCCGGGAAGCACGATCCCGGCGCGTTGGGGAACGGCCTTTCCGCTTCAACGGGCAAACCGCGCCGGAGTTTCGGAATTGGCCTCAGCCGGCGGCGAACTGGGTCTCGAAGCGCGCCGCGTCGGCCGGATCGAGCGCCACGCGCAGCCGGGCCATCCCCTCTTCGTCCCGGCGGTCGAGCACCTGCCCGTGCGCGTAGAGCCAGGCGAGCGCCCGCCCGTCGGCGAGGTCGATGGACAGCTCCATCACGCGCCAGCCGCTGGACAGCCGCCGGTCCAGCGTATCCAGCAGGTCGTCCAGGCCCAGCCCGGTCAGGGCCGACACGGCAACCGCGCGCTCCGCACCCTCCATCATCCGCTGGTTGGTCAGCCGCATCCCCAGCGCGCCGCGCGCGGTGGCCGGCAGCAGGTCGGTCTTGTTCAGCACCTCCACCACGCGCGGGTCGTTCTCCGCGTCGATGCCCAGTTCGGCCAGCACCCGCTCCACATCGGCCTTCTGGGCCTCGCTGTCGGGGTGGGACACGTCGCGGACGTGCAGGATGACGTCGGCCGCCTGCACCTCCTCCAGCGTGGCGCGGAAGGCGGCGACGAGCTGCGTCGGCAGGTCGGAGATGAATCCCACCGTATCCGACAGGGCGATGGTCCGCCCCGACGGCAGCGGGACCTGCCGCACCGTCGGGTCGAGCGTGGCGAACAGCATGTCCTGCGCCGTCACGTCGGCACCCGACAGGCGGTTGAACAGGGTGGACTTGCCGGCGTTGGTGTAGCCCACCAGCGCGACCAGCGGCGTGTCGCCGCGCTGGCGCGAGGCCCGGTGCAGGCCGCGGGTGCGGCGCACCTCCTCCAGCTCCCGCTTCAGGCGGGTGATGCGCTCGGCGATCAGGCGCCGGTCCAGCTCCAGCTGGCTTTCGCCGGGGCCGCCCAGGAAGCCGAAGCCGCCGCGCTGCCGCTCCAGGTGGGTCCAGGACCGCACGAGGCGGGAGCGCTGGTAGGTCAGCGCCGCCAGCTCCACCTGCAACTGCCCCTCGCGGGTGCGGGCGCGTTCCCCGAAGATCTCCAGGATCAGGCCGGTGCGGTCGATCACCTTGGCCATGCAGATGCGTTCCAGGTTGCGCTGCTGCACGGGGGACAGCGCGTGGTCGATCACCACCAGGTCGGCCTCGAAGGCCTCCGCCATGCCGCCGATCCGCTCCGCGGTGCCGCGCCCGAACAGGCTGGCCGGATCCGGCCGCGCCACCTTGACGACTTCGCAGTGCGGCACGTCCAGCCGGATCGCCTCGGCGAGCGCTACGGCCTCGGCCAGCCGGGCCTGCGGCTGGCGGGTCGACGTCTCGCCGGGCAGCAGCGGCAGGATCACCAGCGCGCGGCCCGTAGGGGCCGGTGCGGAGACCGAAGCGCCGTCCGCGCTCTGGCCTTGCATGGCGGTGTCGGGAGAGCGGAGCGGGGTGCGATCGTCGGGGTCTGGCATTGCGGTGGCTCAGCTCCATCAATCCAGGAAAATGCCTGCAACTTGTGCAATGCATCCAACAGCCCGACCCGGTCCGGGTTCCCAAACCGTCCGGAATCGTGCACAACCCCGGAGCATCCCTTCTCCCCCCTGGCCTTTCGCGCCCGCTTGCGGGCGCTGTCGGCGACAGGCGGCCATTGGCCGCCGTGAGCGGGAGAGGGGATATCCTGTAAAATCACCGCGTCCACCATCGCCGAGCCCTTCATGACCCTCCTCGATCACGTCGCCTTCCCGGCCCGCTCCGTCTTCGACCGGTGGCCCTGGTGGGGGCTGTGCCTTGGCTTGGCCGCGGTGATGGCCGTCTCGTCGCTGCTGGTGGGCTTCCGGCTGCCCTATTGGGCGCACGCCGACCAGGATCTTGTGCTCGCCTACCATGGGCTGCTGTTCAACCAGGGGCTTACGCAGGAGTACTTCGACCACCCCGGCTACACCTATTTCCTGGTGATCGAGGCTTGGTACCGGCTGTTGCACGCGCTCGGGCTGATGCCGGTCATCACCGTCTCGGGCCTGCCGCCGGCCGCCGACACCGCCGCCTATGACGCCGCCTGGCAGAACCTCGTGGAGGCCGGGCGCGCGCTGTCCATCGCCCTCACGGCCGGCTTCGTCATGGTTTATGCAACGCTGGTCCGCGCGCTGGTCGGCGACCGCCGCGTCGCGCTGCTGTCGGCCATCGTGCTGGCCTTCGGGATCGGCATCACGACCCAGGCGCGGCAGATGCGCACCGACCTGCTGTCGGCCTCCTTCGTCGTCACCGCCCTTCTCCTCGCCCTGGCCGCCGTGCGGACGGCGCCGGGCTGGCGGCCGGTGCTGATGCTTGGGCTGGCGGGCCTGCTCGCGGCGCTGGCGGTCGTCACCAAGATCCAGGCGATCTTCCTGGCGATGGGAATCCCGGTGATCGCGCTGCTCTTCGGCCGGCGCTTCGCGTCCGTCCCGCGCCCCGGCTGGTGGCTGGCCGCCCTGCTTCTGCTGGCCGTCGCCGGGATCGCTGCGATGCCCGCAGTGGCGTTGATCCGGCAGGGCATCGCCGACGCGGGCCACGCGATGTTCCCCTATCACACGGTGGGCGGCGGCCTGTCGGGCGTCTACCAGGGGATCATCGTCGGTTGGGTCTTCCTCGGCATGATGGTTTATGCCGCGGTGTGGCGCGTCCGCCCGGCCTTCGCCCTGGCCTGCGCGGGGGCGGTGGTGCTCGGCCTGGCGCTCGGCGTGCTGGCGCTGGAGATTCGGCTGCACGAGCAGAACGTGATCGCCGTCTCGAACCTGATCGAGCACATGTTCGTCTTCACCACCTGGAAGCACCAGGCGGCGCTGGGCGGGGAGCAGCAGGTGCTGTCGGAAAGCCTGTTCCTGCTGCTGGCCAAGGGCCTGTGGCGCACGCTGGCGATCCGCACCATCGTCCTGCACCCGGACAACGTCCCGCAGACCGTGGTCGTGGAGTGGTTCGTGATCGGCGGCGCCATCGCCCTGTGGCGCCGGGGCGAGCGGCTGGCGGCGGTGCAGGCGGGATTCCTCCTGCTGGTCGCCTGGGGGCTGGAGACGCTGTTCTCCCTGCGCGGCTTCCAGCGCGCCTACGCCGCCTACACCGACCCGCTGGTGGCGCTCGCCGCCGCCTGGGTGCTGGTGCGCTTCCCCGGCCTTCTGGAGCGCGCGAAGACGCGCCGTTGGATCTACGGCACGGTCGCGCTGGTCGTCCTGGTCGCCCATGTCTGGCCGGTCATCGAGGGCCGACGCCTGCCCAGCCCCGCCGGCCAGTGTTACTGGATCCCCACCTACATGAAGCACGTGGAGACCTTCCCCTTCTGCCGGTAAGGGGTGGGCGTAAGCTCCCTCTCCCTGCCCCGCAGGGAGAGGGAAGGGGCCCACGAAGTGGGAAGGGTGAGGGCAAGGTCTTCCCGAGAAACCAAGCCCTCACCCTCCCGCCGCATGGCGGCGGGTCCCTCCCTCTCCCGCCGGGGGCGAGAGAGGGTTTCTCATGTTACGCCGCCGCCCGCGCGCCCTGGACCAGCCGCGCCATGGCCTGTTCCAGCGTCACCGTGCCGTTCGCGCGCTCGGTGCCGTCTTCCTGCACGACGCGGCCCTCGTTCAGGCCGTCGTACATCTCGGCCAGAAGCTCGGCGGGGCGCTGGGCGAGGCCGGCGGCCAGCAGGGTCGGGACCCAGGCCTCGCGCGGGACGGCGACCGCCTGCACCGGCCGCCCGGCCGCCGCGGACAGCGCCGCCGCGGCGTCCTGCGGGGTGCGGTCGGCCGGGCCGTTCAACTCCACCACGCGCAGGCCACGCGGCCCGCCGAGCAGCGCCTCCGCGGCGGTGCGGCCGATGTCGGCGACGTCGACCGTCGGGAAGGGCTTGTCGAGCGGCAGGGTGAAGCAGGGCAGCACGCCCTGGCCCAGCGCCGGCGCCAGAACGTTGGCCCAGTTCTCCATAAAGAATCCCGCGCGCACGATGGTCAGCGGCCGGCCGGCGGCGCGCAGGGCGTTCTCCAGCAGGTGCGTCGTCACGATGATGCCGGTCCCATCCGGCCGGTGCCCGCCGATGGAGGACAGCGCCACCACATGCGGCACGTGTGTGTGCGCCACGGCGTCGGCCAGCGCCGCCCCGACCGCCCGCGCCTCGGCCAGCGGGTCGTCGGAGCCGTAGCCCGGCGGGTTCAGCGCGTAGACGCCCTCGACGCCCTGAAACGCCGCGGTCAGCGCGTCGGCGTCGCGGGCGTCGGCCGCCGCGACCTCCGCACCCTTCGCGACCCAGGGGGCCGCCTTGCCGGCGTCGCGCACCACCACCCGCACCTCGGCGCCGCGCGCCAGCAGGGTCTCGGCCACCGCGGCGCCCGTGTGTCCCGTCACGCCCATCACTGCAAACATGGTTCCGTCTCCGTCCGTGGAAGGCTTGGCCCGTGGAAGTCTTGGCCCGTGGAAGTCTTGGCCCGTGGAAGTCTTGTCTGCCGGTGACGATACGGATCCCGCTCGCATGTGCCCAATGCATGGAGTATATGATCTCCATGCGTGAAGTGAATTTGGCCGGCATCGACCTGAACCTGCTGGTCGCCCTGGCGGCGCTGTTGGATGAGCGGAACGTGACCCGCGCCGCCGGGCGCGTCGGGCTCAGCCAGCCGGCGATGAGCCGGGCGCTCGGCCGCCTGCGCGCCCTGTTCGGCGACAAGCTGCTGGTCCGCACCGCCGCGGGGCTGGAGCCGACTCCGCGGGCGGAGGCGCTGGCGGCCCCGCTCGCCCGCGTGCTGGCGGAGGTCGGGCGCATGGTCCAGCCGCCGGACTTCGACCCGGCCGCGCAGACCGGGACCGTCCGCATCGCCACCGTCGATTACCAGACCGTCGTGCTGCTGCCCCGCCTGCTCGCCCATTTCGCCGAGGTCGCCCCCAACCTGGACGTCGAGGTCGTGCTCCACGGCCCGGCGGCGGAGGAGGGGATCGCCTCCGGCACCATCGACCTCGCCATCGGAGTCTTCGACGTGGCGGAGGCCGGCTATTACCAGCAGACCCTCTACCGCGAGGACTTCGCCTGCGTGGTGCGCGCCGACCACCCGGCGCTGCAGGACGGCCCGATGACGGCGGAGCGGTTTGCCGGGCTGCGCCACGCCTTCCTGACGGTGGGGCGCGACAGCAGCCGCGCCGGCTTCGTGGACGCGGCGCTGGACCGGCTGGGGCTGGCCCGCCGGATCGTGCTGCGCACCCCGCATTTCCTGGCGGCGCCGTTGATCGTGGCGGAGAGCGACCTCGTCCTGACGCTGCCGCGCCGGCTGGCCGAGCATCTGCGGGCCATGGTGCCGCTGGCGGTCTTCGACCCGCCGGTGCCGATGCCCGCCTTCGCCATCACCCAGCTGTGGCACGAGCGTCGGCACGGCGACCCGGCCCACGCGTGGCTGCGCGCCGCCGTGCTGACCTGTGCGGCGGCGCCACGGCCCACCACATAAGGGGCATCAGACGAGAGGCCCGGACCCATGGACGACACCGCCGATTCCCCCTTCCACACCGAGCCCCAAACCGGCTCCGGTTCCGAGCCCGGCTCCAAGGCCGCCGAGATGGACCGGCGCGTCGCCGCCGCGGCGATGCGGCTGGCCGCGGAGCAGGGCTGGTCGCGCACCGGCCTTCTGGACATCGCGCGGGCCGCGGACCTGTCCGCCGCCGCCTTCTACCAACGCTATCCGGACCGCGCCGACGTGCTGGCCGCCGTGTCCCGCACCGCGGACATGGCCGTGCTGGCCGACGACCAGCCCCCCGACCCGGCCCTGGATTCGGGGGAAAGCGCCCGCGACCGGCTGTTCGACGTGATGATGCGTCGTTATGACGCGCTGCAACCTTACCGCGACGGCCTGCGCGTGGTGATGCGCGACTTGCGGGGGGAGCCGCTGACCGCGCTGGCCTTCTCCCGTCAGTTCGGCCGCTCCATGGCCTGGATGCTGCGCGCCGCGGGGGTGGAGGCCGACCGGCTGGGCGGCGCCGTCCTGACCGCCGGATTGGGCGCCGTGCAGGCGCGCGTGATGCGCGTGTTCCTGGACGACGACACCGCCGACCTGTCCCGCACCATGGCGGCGCTGGACGCGGAGCTGCGCCGGGCGGAGCGCTGGGCCGGCACGCTGCGCCGCCGTCCGCGCCGCTCCCAGCCGGTGGAACCCCCGGCGGGTGCGATCGATCCGGCGATCTGAAGGAACCGGAACCCGCGTCCGTCGGTTGAATGTCCGTCGCTCCGGTCTAGCGCATGGTGCGACGCACAAACGCGTTGACTATCTTTTTGGCACTCTGCATAGTCCCGCTCCAGGTATGTTGCGCCGCAGCATACCGGCAAAACCTTTCGTCGGGGGTGATGAACATGGCCAAGCAGTCGTCCGGTAACCCGTTCCTCGAATTCGACGTCTCCAAGGTGCTGGGCGATTACAAGGTCCCCGGCATGGACGTCGAAGCCATCCTGGCGAGCCAGCGCAAGAACATCGAGGCCGTCACCGCCGCCAACCAGCTGGCGATCGAAGGCCTGCAGGCCGTCCTGCGCCGCCAGGCCGAGATCGTCCGCGCCTCGGTGGAAGAGGCCGGCACCTACGTGAACCAGGTCGTCGCCGCCGGCACGCCGGAGGAGAAGGCCGCCAAGCAGGCCGAGCTGGTGAAGGTCGCCTTCGAGAAGGCGCTGTCCAACATCAAGGAGCTGGCCGAGCTGGTCGCCAAGTCCAACACCGAGGCCGCCGACGTGCTGTCCAAGCGCGTGTCGGAGAGCCTGGACGAGGTCAAGGCCGCCATCGCCAAGAGCGCGAAGTAAGCATCCGCCGCGGATGTTTCCGGAAAGGGCCGCCCTGCCTTGGGGCGGCCCTTTCGCGTTTGCGGAGCCGGTGCTAGCCTCCCTCGGACATTCCTATTGGGCAAGGACGCACCGTGACCATCAGCTACGACGACTTTCTCAAGGTGGACATCCGCGTCGGCACCATCGTGGCGGCGGAACCCTTTCCGGAAGCGCGCAAGCCGGCCTACAAGCTGACCGTCGACTTCGGTCCGGAGATCGGCACGAAGCGCAGCTCCGCCCAGATCACCACCCACTACACCCTCGACGAGCTGGTCGGCCGGCAGGTCCTGGCCGTGGTCAACTTCCCGCCCAAGCGCATCGGCCCCTTCACCAGCGAGGTCCTGTGCCTCGGCCTGCCCGACGCCGAGGACGCCGTCGTCCTGATCGCCCCGACCCAGCCCGTCCCCAACGGCGGCCGGCTGTACTGAGCGGCGGATCGGGAGCGTGGTTGAATTGGGCCCCCCTCCCGACCTCCCCCCACTTCGCGGGGGGAGGAGTTAAGCGTCGGAGCGGCGGCAGTCCCCTCCCTCGCCGAAGGTGGGGGAGGGTTAGGGTGGGGGCTCAACTCCCAGCGCTCATCTCATCCCCTCACACCGGCAGGCGGATCAGCACGCGCAGGCCGCCGTGGGGGCTGTCGCTCAGCGTGACGTCGCCGCCGTGGCTGCGCACCACGTCGCGGGCGATGGTCAGGCCCAGGCCGGCGCCGCCCGTCGCCTGGTTGCGCGAGCTGTCCAGGCGGAAGAAGGGCTTGAACACGTCCTCGCGCGATCCCTTGGGGATGCCCGGCCCGTCGTCGTCCACCAGGATCTCGATGCTGGCGCCGCGCCGCTCCGCCTGCACCCAGATGCGGGCGCCGTGGCGGCGGGCGTTGGACAGCAGGTTGGCGAGGCAGCGCCGCATGGCGTTGGGGCGCAGCGGCAGCGTCATGTCCGCTTCCGTCTCCAGCAGCACCTCCGCCCCCTCGCGGCGGGCGCCGGCGACCGTCTCGTTCAGGATGCGTGTCAGGTCGGTGGGGGCGACCGCCTCCGTCCCCTCGCCGCGGGCGAAGGCCAGGTAGCCTTCGATCATCGTTTCCATTTCGGCGACGTCGGTCATCAGCTCCTCGACCTCCGGCCCGTCGCCCAGCATGTCCAGCGCCAGCTTCATGCGCGTCAGCGGCGTGCGCAGGTCGTGGCTGACGCCGGCCAGCATCTCCGTCCGCTGGGTGATCTGGCGGTGGATGCGCTCGCGCATCTTCAGGAAGGCGGCGGCGGCCTGCCGCACCTCCGTGGCGCCCTCCGGCTTGAAGTTCGCCACGTCGCGCCCCTTGCCCAGCGCGTCCGCGGCGGCGGCCAGCCGCTTGATCGGCCGGATCTGGTTGCGCATGAAGATGATCGCCACCGTGAACAGCACCAGCGCCGAGCCGACCATCCACAGGATGAAGATGTAGCTGGTCGGGCTGAACAGCCGCCGCTCCGGCGACATGACCGACAGCACGCCGTCGGGCATCTGCACGCGGATCTCGTACCATTCGTGGGCGACGCGGGTGTTGATGGCGAAGGGCCGGTGCACCCGCTCGTCCAGCGCCTTGCCCAGCGTGCGCTCCAGCAGGCCGCGCAGCTGCGGCCGCTGTTCGGGCAGGGTGTTGCCGGGCTCCAGCGTCACGATCAGGTCGGTGCTGCGCGCGGTGTTGGCCAGCATCCAGTTCCGCCCCTCCGGGGTCGGGTCGTGCTCCAGCACGGAAATGACCATGGCGATGTCGCCGGCGACCGCGAAGGCCAGCCGGTTCGTCATGGTGTCCCAGTGGCGGTCGTAGAAGATCCAGGTCGCCACCGCCTGGGCCAGGATGACCGGCGTGACGATGATGACCAGCGACCGTCCGAACAGCGTGCGCGGCAGGAATCGCTTCAGGAAGCCCGTCCGCTCCCGTTTCGGCAGGGGGGCTGGACCCGCGGCGGCGTCGGCGGTCATGGAAACGTCCTCTTTCCTTACGGATCCGGGCGCAGCACGTAACCCTCGCCGCGCACGGTGTGCAGATAGCGCGGCTCGCGCGGGTCCGGCTCGATCTTGCGGCGCAGCCGGGTCACCTGCACGTCGATGGTGCGGGCGTTGCCGGCGACCTTGCTGCGCTCGGTCAGCTCCTCGCGCGAGAAGGTGGTGCCGGGCGACGCGGCGAGGATGCGCAGCAGGCTGGCCTCCGCCGTGGTCAGGCGGATCACCTCCTCGCCGGCGCGCAGTTCGTCGCGGTCCGGGAAATAGATCATGGGGCCGAGCTTCACCGGCTGCGGCGGCACCGGCTCCGGCGGGCGGCTGGCCTGCCGGCGCAGGATGGAGTTGATGCGCAGCAGAAGTTCCCGCGGGTTGAAGGGCTTGGCGAGGTAGTCGTCGGCCCCGGCCTCCAGCCCGGCGATGCGGTCGTCCGGCTCGCCGCGCGCGGTCAGCAGCAGGATGGGCATGTCGCGGTCCCGGCGCAGCGACTCGGTCAGCTCCAGCCCGGTCTCTCCCGGCATCATGATGTCGAGCACCAGCAGGTCGAAGGAAAGCCCGCCCAGCTTGGCCCGCGCGTCGGCGGCGTCCTTCGCGGTGCTCACCAGGAAGCCGTTGCCGGCCAGGTATTTGCGCAGCAGCTCGCGCAGGCGGGTGTCGTCATCGACAACCAGGATGTGGGGCTGGTCTTCGGTCATGGCGCGACTATAGCGCGCCCGCGCGCGCTACACCATCGCGCGCCCGCGCGCGCCGCACCATCCGCCGGTGGCGGCCTCAGCCGCGCGGCGCGGGTGGAGGCGCGGGTGGCGGGGGCGGTGGCGGGGATGCGGGCGGCGGCGGGTGGTGGGGGCGTGCGACCAGCCCCTCCGGCGACGGCTCGCAGGTGGCGGGCACCCGGCCCCGCGGGGTCGTGTGCTGGACGGTCTCCCCGGCCTTCCGGCCGCGGCAGTCCTCATAGGCCTGGGGCGGCGGCGGATGGCCCCCGGGAGGATGAGGCTGCGGCGGGGGCGTCGTCTGGGCGAGGAGCGGCGCGGCGCCCAAGACAACGGCCATCGCCACGAAAAGCCCGACCAATCCGCGTCCGCCCATCACCAACCGCCTCCGTCACAGCGCCGCGGCGCGCGGCGGATCACGGAACAACGGTAGCGAAAGGGTGGCGGAAGGACAACCGCCATCAGGCGTTGTCCACGGTGACCTCACGCCGCGGCCTCGGCGGTGGTCAGCTCGGCCAGGGTGGCGAGGATTCGCGCGGGTTGGGCCGGCTTGGTCAGCACCGTGCAGCGGGCGCCCTCAGCGGCGCGGGCAAGTTCGGCCGACAGTTCCCCGGTCAGCAGGACGGCCGGCAGGCCGGTGCCCAGCGTGGCGCGCAGCCGTTCGATCCCGCTCAGCCCGTCCGTGCCGCCCGGCAGGCGATAGTCGCTGAGGATCGCCGACGGCGCGTTCACGGCCGCCCGCGTCATGGCCAGCGCGGCGTCGAAGCTGTCAGCGGCCACCACGACGGCGCCGGCCTGTTCCAGCAGCAGGGTCAGGGAACTGCGCTGCAACGGGTCGTCCTCGACAATCAGGATCACCCGCCCGCCGAGCCGCCCGGCGGACGTCGCCGCCCGGGCCGCGGCCGTGGGCGCCGTTCCCACGGGGAGGACCAGCACCGGCGCCGGCGCCGGCTCCGCCGCCACATCCGCAGCCCTGTCATCCACCAGCCCGCCCCGGCCTGCGGGCTCGGCGCGCGGCAGCGTGACCGTGAACACGGACCCGCGGCCGGGGCGCGACCGCACGTCCAGCGGATGGTTCAGCAGGCGCGCCGTGCGGTCCACGATCGACAGGCCCAGCCCCGCGCCGCGCGACCCGTCCCGGGCCGGGTTGCCGATCTGGTAGAACTCCTCCCAGATGGTCCCCAGTTCGGCCTGGGGGATGCCCTGGCCACTGTCCCAGACCTCCACCCGCACATGGTCGCCCCGCCGGCGCACGCCGACGACGATGCCGCCACTGATGGTGTACTTCACCGCGTTGGACAGCAGGTTCCGCAGGATCGGCTGCAACCGCGCGGGGTCGCTGCGCACCCGGGCGGTGGTCGGGACGACCCGCAGCCGCAGGCCCTTGCCCGCCGCCTCCGCCGCCAGCTCGGCCGCCAGCTGTTCCAGAAGCGGCCCGACGGCGAAGTCGGCCTCCTCCACCGGGACCACCCCGGCCTCCAGCCGCGACAGGGTCAGCAGGTCGTCGAGCAGCCTCTGCCCGGCCTGGAGCGAGGCCGACGCCATGCGGCCCAGCCGGTGCAGGTCGGGGTTCGGCGAATCCTTCAGCAGCAGGTCGTGGAAGGCCGCCAGCCCCTGGAGCGGCTGCCGCAGGTCGTGGCTGACGGTGGCCAGCACCTTCATCTTGGCGAGATTGGCGGTTTCGGCCGCGCGCAGCGCCCCCTCCAGCTCCGCCGTGCGGCGGCGGACGCGCTCGTCCAGGCTCAGGTTGGCGCGGACCAGCTCGGCGCGCACCGCCTCCTCGCGCCGGATGCCGGACAGGGCATAGAGGAACAGCAGGCCCGTGCCGGCCAGGACGCCGCCGGTGATGGCCCCGGCCCAGGCGGCGCGTTCCCGCCAGCCGGCCAGGATCTCGTGCAGCGGCCGGCTTGCCACGACGACGACGGGGTAGGGGTCGAGCTGGCGGGCGGCGGTCAGGTGGGTGCCGTCGGGCATGGCCGGCGTGTCCGGCGGATCCCAGGGCTGCGGCCAGGCGGCGACCGGGGGCTCCACCGTCCCGTCCGGCGGCCATTCGGCAAGCCGCTCCCGCGCCGCGGTGAACAGGGCGAGGCGCGCGCCGGTGCCCCACCCGGTCTGCCCGTAGATCCGGGAGAAATAGCTGCCGCGGATCGCCAGCACGACGACTGCGCGGACCTGGCCGTCAGCGTTGTGCAAGGCGCGGCTGATCGTGAAGCGGTCGCGGGCGCCGTCGGCCTCTCCCATGGCCGTCCCGACGCGCAGGCCGCCGACGCGGTGCGCCAGGATGGAGCGTTGGACGGTGTCCCGATCCAACGGGGCCAGGGCTGGGGCCGGCGCGCGCGCGTGGGCGGTCCCGGGCGGCCGCGCGCTGTCCAGGACGGTCCGCCCTTCGGCGTCCACCACCCGGACGGCGTCCAGCTGCGGCATCCGGTCGATGCGCGCGCGCAGCGTCTCCCACACCCGCCGTTCCTCGTCGGGGTCGGTCAGGTCCCACCCTGCCACGACGGCCGTGAACAGTTGCAGCAGCGTGTCGCCCGATTCGAAGACCCGGTTGGCGTGCTCGTCCAGAAGCTGCGCGGTGGCGGCGATCTCCCGTTGCGCCTGGTCCAGCGTGGCGGTGCGGTCATGCCAGACCGACAGCGCCGACCCGCCGACGCACAGGGCGGCGAAGGCCAGGAAGGCAGCCACGAGATGGGCACGCTGCACGCCTTCGCCTCCCTCGCACGTTCATGGTGGCGGAAACTATGGGGTATCGTCCGCAAGGCGCACAATTCGGCCATTGGGCAGGCTTGGCTACCCCGTCCTGCCGTTCCGGCGTGCCGGTCTTAACCGGACGGGCCAAGGGGTTGGGTTGCATCCAGGCCCCGCAAACCCCACGTCTAAGGAGTCGAATTTCTGGGAATGCGGTCCGCGTGCAGGGTTCTGCGTTTGGTCCCCCCTCGGGATTTGATGCCCGCGGCAGGTCTGCCGTGGGCAACTTGCGTCCAAGGAACTGCCAGATGGCTATCGGAACCGTCAAATGGTTCAACACCACCAAGGGCTACGGCTTCATCCAGCCGGAAGACGGCACGGAGGACGTGTTCCTCCACATCTCCGCCGTCGAGCGGTCGGGCATCGGCAACGTCCACGAAGGCCAGAAGCTGTCCTACGAGCTGCAGCGCGACCCGAAGAAGGGCAAGAGCGCGGCGGCGAACCTGAAGGCCGTTTGAACGAAGGCTTTTCCGAATCCGGCATTTCCAAAGCCGCACGTCCAGGAAGCGCCCTTTTTTGTCGCCGCAGTCCAGCGCATGGATCCCAGCGCATGGATCCGGCGCTCCGATCCAAAAAGGGCCGATCACGATCGCAGGAGGCATGCATGGCATCCGATAACCGCAGCGCGGATCGGAATGAGATCGACTCCATGACCCGCGAGTTCCTCGCGAAGGGGGGCAAGATCGTTCAGTGCCCGCCGGGGTCCTCCGACAGCGTGGTTTACAAAAGGACCTCTTTCCGCCGCCGTGGCGCGCCCGCGGCCGGCAAGGACGAGGCGGCGGGCGCGCCCGCCGCTCCGAACGGTGAAGCCCCGGCCGGCGATGCGTCGACGGGCGACGCGTCCAACGCGGCCGCCCCGAACAACAACGACTAGCGTCCGGGGCGCGTCACGCGGGCCGCGCCTGGTTCCTACCGCTTCACGGCGGCGAGCCGGGCCGGCACCGGCGGCGCGAACTTCGCCCGGTCCTCTTCGTCCATCATCCCCAGCATGACCTTGCGGAAGCCTTCCACCGCCTCGGCTCCCGCCATGCGATAGGCGCGGGCGATCCGCTGCCGCTGCGTTTCCGACAGCAGCCGTTCCAGCTCCACGCCCTTGTCCGTCAGCTCAAGAAGCCGTTGCCGGCGGTCGCGCACGCCCGTCTGCTGCAGGATGTATTCCTGCCGGACCAGTTCCCCCAGCACGCGCGACAGGCTCTGCTTCGTGATCTTCAGGATCGCCAGCAGCTCCGACACGGTGATCTTCGGGTAGCGCCCGACGAAATAGATGACGCGGTGGTGCGCCCGGCCGAAACCGATCTCCGCCAGAATCTCGTCCGGCTCCGCCGTGAATTCCCGGTAGGCGTAGAACAGGAGTTCCATCCCCGTCCGCAGCTCCTCCTCGCGGAGGAACAGCTGGTTCACGCCTGCTTTTATGTCAGCCATGTTGACGTGATCGGTGCAAATCGTTACAAATGGGTCAGTCACACAGACATAAACGAACAAACGCCCTTAAACAAGGGAAACGCTCAACAAATTCCCCGTGGTAAAATTTCCGGGCCAAAATCTCCCGGAGGAATTTTTCCCACCGCGGGGCCAAAGCCACGCAGGAAACACCCATGTCCATCCTTCCCTTCGACGACCGTGACGGCGTGATCTGGTACGACGGCGCGCTGGTCCCGTGGCGCGAGGCGAACCTGCACGTCCTGACGCACGGCCTGCATTACGCCAGCTGCGTCTTCGAGGGCGAACGCGTCTACAACGGCAAGGTCTTCAAACTGACGGAGCACAGCGAGCGTCTGGCGGCGTCCGCCCGCATCCTGGGATTCGATCTGCCCTATTCGGTGGCGGAGATCGACGCGGCGACGAACGAGACCGTGAAGGCGATGGGCTTCACCGACGCCTACGTCCGCCCGGTGGCGTGGCGCGGCAGCGAGATGATGGGTGTGGCCGCGCAGGACAGCCGGATCCACGTTGCCATCGCCGTCTGGCAGTGGCCGAGCTATTTCAGCCCGGAAGCGAAGATGGCCGGCATCAAGCTGACCTGGGCCCCGTGGCGCCGCCCGGCCCCGGACACCGCCCCGACCGCCTCGAAGGCCGCCGGCCTCTACATGATCTGCACCCTGTCGAAGCACGAGGCGGAGGCCAAGGGCTACCAGGACGCGCTGATGCTGGACTACCGCGGCTACCTGGCGGAGGCGACCGGCGCCAACCTGTTCCTGGTGATGGACGGCAAGATCCACACGCCCAAGCCCGACTGCTTCCTGGACGGCATCACCCGTCGCACGGTGATCGATCTCGCACGGAAGCGCGGCATCGAGGTGATCGAACGCCACATCCAGCCGGACGAACTGGCCAACACCCAGGAGGTCTTCCTAACGGGCACCGCCGCCGAGGTCACCCCCGTCGGCCAGATCGGCGACCACAGCTTCACCCCGGGCCCGGTATGCGAGGCTCTGGTGAAGGATTACGACGCGCTGGTGCGCGGGTAAGCGCTACCGCGCTCCTCTCTCCCTCCCCTGCGAAGCGGGGGAGGGCCGGGGAGGGGGCAATCCAGTGCCTACCGCTCCACCACCACGACCCGCGCATGATCTCGCGACTCCGGCTTCGGCCGGACGGTGATCTCCACGTCGCGATCCAGCGCCACCAGCCCACGCACCAGCCGCTCGATCGAGAAGCCGGCCAGCTTCCCGCGCATTAGCGCGGATACCTTGGGCTGGTCCAGCCCCATGCGCTCCGCCGCCTGCTTCTGCGTCAGGTCAAGGTCGCGAATCGCCAGCGCGATCTGCCCGGCCAGCCGCGCCTTCGCCATGGACTCTTCGGCATCGGCGATGCCCAAATCCGCGAAGACGTTGCCGCTTCCCTCGACGAGCGTCAGCTCGGCTTCCGCTTTCCTGTCTTCCATTGCGCGTACAACTCCTCAGCCAGCTTCAGCCGCTTACGGATCAGGTCGATCTCGTGGGCGGGCGTGGCAATCCCTCGTTTGGACTTCTTTTGAAAAGCGTGGAGCACGATCACGGCGTCCTCGAACCGCACCGTGTAGACGGCCCGGTAGGTGTCGCCCCGGTGATCCTCCACCACCTCCAGCACGGAAGCCCCGCCAAAGCCCTGCAACGGCTTGGCTTGTTCATGCTTCAGGCCGATTTGGGCAAGGTGGACAGCGAAGCCAATCGTTCTTTTGACCGGGATTGGGAAATCGACAAGATCATCGCGCGCACTCGAAACCCATAAAACAGCCTTCTCTTTGGGAGCCATAGTGTATTCCTCTTCGCTCGACGCGAGAAATGAAGGTAGGGCGCATCATGGTGGGTCTCCGGGTTTGGAAGGGGGCTCTATGCGCAGCAGATCCTGGTCTGCTTCTCCTTGGAACGATTGTGGGTGGCAAACGAGAAATATGCTGGTTTTGGCATTTTGTAAATGCCAAAAATGGCCTGTTCCCAAGTTCTGGATCCTGGTGGAAGCATTTCGCCGGGCATATCCCAGCTTATGAGTTGCCTCCCCGACAAGCCCACGCTCGACAGGGGAGGGGTTACGGGCCATATAATCGGTTCCCGTTCCGTACCCTTCCCGGACCCCGCTCCCCATGGCCAGTCCCGTCCTTTCCGTGATGCCGCAGAAGTCCCTCCCCAAGCTGGAGGCGGGCAAGAAGTTCGAGCTGGTGTCGGAGTTCAAACCCTCCGGCGATCAGCCCAAGGCCATCGAGGAACTCACCGGCGGCCTGCGCGCGGGGGAGAAGGACCAGGTGCTGCTGGGCGTCACGGGCTCGGGCAAGACCTTCACGATGGCGCACGTCATCCAGCGGGTCCAGCGCCCGACCCTGGTCCTCGCCCCCAACAAGACACTGGCGGCGCAGCTCTATGGGGAGATGAAGTCCTTCTTCCCGAACAACGCGGTGGAATACTTCGTCTCCTACTACGACTACTACCAGCCGGAGGCCTACGTCCCGCGCACCGACACCTACATCGAGAAGGAATCCTCGATCAACGAGCAGATCGACCGCATGCGCCACTCGGCGACGCGGGCGCTGCTGGAGCGCGACGACGTCATCATCGTGGCCTCCGTGTCCTGCATCTATGGTATCGGCTCGGTCGAGACCTACTCGGAGATGACGGTCGACCTGCGCAAGGGCGAGGTCGTCGCCCAGCCCGATCTCCTCCGCAAGCTCACCGAACTGCAATACAAGCGCAACGACGCGGCGTTCGGCCGCGGCCTGTTCCGGGTGCGCGGCGACACGGTGGAGCTGTTCCCCGCCCACATGGAGGACCGCGCTTGGCGCATCTCCCTGTTCGGCGACGAGATCGAGGGCATCCACGAGATCGACCCCCTGACCGGCGAGAAGATCGCCGCGCTGGAGGCCGTCCGCGTCTACCCCAACAGCCACTACGTGACGCCCAAGCCGACGCTCAACCAAGCGATCGAGCAGATCAAGCGCGAGCTGAAGCTCCGCCTGGAGGAGTTCAACGCCCAGGGCAAGCTGCTGGAAGCCCAGCGCCTGGAACAGCGCACGACCTTCGACATCGAGATGATGGCGGCGACCGGCTCCTGCGCCGGCATCGAGAACTACTCCCGCTACCTGACCGGCCGCGCGCCGGGCGATCCGCCGCCGACCCTGTTCGAATACCTGCCCGGCGACGCGCTCCTGATCGTGGACGAGAGCCACGTGATGGTGCCGCAGATCGGCGGCATGTACCGCGGTGACCGCATGCGCAAGGAGACGCTGTCCGAGTACGGCTTCCGCCTGCCCAGCGCCATGGACAACCGCCCGCTGAAGTTCGAGGAGTGGGAGGGCATGCGCCCGCAGACGGTCTTCGTCTCGGCCACCCCCGCCCCGTGGGAGCTGGAGCGCACCGGCGGCGTCTTCGCGGAGCAGGTGGTCCGCCCGACCGGCCTGATCGACCCGGAAGTCATCATCCGCCCCACCGAGACGCAGGTCGACGACCTGATCCACGAGTGCAAGGAGGTGGTGGCGAAGGGCAACCGCGTCCTGGTCACCACCCTGACCAAGAAGATGGCCGAGGCGCTGACCGAATACATGCACGAGGCCGGCCTGCGCGTCCGCTACATCCACTCCGACGTGGAGACGCTGGAGCGCATCGAGATCATCCGCGACCTGCGGCTCGGCGCCTACGACGTGCTGGTCGGCATCAACCTGCTGCGCGAGGGCCTGGACATCCCCGAATGCTCGCTGGTCGCGATCCTGGATGCGGACAAGGAGGGCTACCTGCGCTCCAAGACCTCGCTGATCCAGACCATCGGCCGCGCCGCCCGCAACGTGGAGGGCCGCGCGATCCTCTACGCCGACAAGATCACCGCCAGCATGCAGTACGCCATCGACGAGACGGCGCGCCGCCGCGAGAAGCAGCAGGCCTACAACCTGGAGCACGGCATCACGCCGGAATCCGTGAAGAAGGCCATCGGCGACATCCTGGAGAGCGTCTACGAGCGCGGCGACCACGTCACCGTGAAAACCGGCCTGAACGCGACGGAGCTGGTCGGCCACAACCTGAAGTCCGTGATGGCCGACATCGAAAAGCGCATGAAGGCCGCAGCATCCGACCTGGAGTTCGAGGAGGCCGCCCGCCTGCGCGACGAACTCCGCCGGCTGGAGGCCATGGACCTGGGCCTGGAGCAGCCCGGCAGCATCGGCATCAGCACCGCCCGCCAAGCCCGCGGCATCCCCGAAGGCGCCCCCAAGAAGCAGGCCCGCCGCGCGAGGCGCTGACGCTCATCCGGAATAAATCCCCCGCCGCCGCCGTTCATTCCCACAGGCGATCCCCACGGGGATCGCCGCAAACAACGGCACAGACGGCCACACATGACGCTCCGCATTCCATCGCTCCGCAGCCTGTCGCTTCTCGCCCTGACCGGCCTGCTGCTCACCGGCTGCTACGTCGTCGACGCGTCGCCCCCGGCCGTTTACGGCTACGGCGGCTACGGCGGCTACGGCTATTACGAGCGCCCCCACTACCGCTACTCCGGCCCGCCCGCCTACGGCTACCACGGCCGCCCCCACCACCACCGCCACCATCATCGCTGGTAACCACTCTCCCTCCCCCGCCCAGCGGGGGAGGGTCGGGGTGGGGGCAATAAAGCCCTTACGCCGGCAGCGGAGCCGCCTGCCGCGCCAGCAGCTTCCAAGCGCCGCCGTCCTTCTTCCAGACCTGCAGCACCTTGATGTGCGCGGTGCTGGTCTTGCCGTCCGGCAGGTTGTTGACGGCGTCGAAGGTGTGGCGCGCGATGGCGGTGTCGCCGACGACCTGGATCGCGTGGTCGGACAGGTCGATGGACTTGAAGGCGTTCTTGCCGTCCAGGCTGGCGACGAAGGCAGCCTTGTCCTCCAACCGGCTGTTGGAATGCCCGTAGGTCAGCTCCTCCATGGTCATGGCCTTCAGCGCGGCCCCGTCGCCGGCGAGCATCGCCGCGCGCAGAGCCTCCACGGCCTTGGCGACCGCGCCCGCCTCGTCCTGCTGCGCCAGCGCCGAGGCCAGCGGAGCCGCGACCGCCGGCAGAGCCAAAGCCGCCGCCGACCCGGCCAGCAGCGCGCGCCGCGCCCGGAAAGCCTTGGTGGAGATACCGTTCTTGAGCATGATTTCCTCACGATTATCAGCGTTGACCCCACCGGAGCCACCCACCGGCGCCCCGTCGAGGTCCCATATTGGTATACTAGTATTCTACCTAGCGCCACCTGCGACCGCCTGTCGCGCAACCGCCTGCCCCAAAAAAGTCACCCTTACCCCGCCTAACCGAGCGCGCAAGAGCGCCGCATATCAACACCCTCTCCCCCCTGGGGCGTGAAGCCGACCGCCGAAGGCGGGACAGGCGCCGAAGGCGACTGTAGGCGGAGCGTGGTCGCGAGACTTGCGAGCGACCGGGAGGGTGAGGGGGTCCCGCCACCTTGGTACGTCCGGCGACGACGCAACCCCCTGCCAAACAGGCCCGCCTCAGTGCGTCCCGCCGCCCCCGGCTCCGCCACGCCCCCCAGCGCCGGTCCCACGCCCGCCGCCCGCTCCGCCCAACCCGCTCCGCCCCGCCTTGCTGCCCGGCGACGCGCTGATCCCCGACCCGCTGCTGCCGCGGGACGCGACCGGCGGCTGCGTCGCCATGTTGGTCTGACCCGTGGCCCCATGGCAGGACGAACCACCGGACACCGAGCACCCGCCGCCCTGTGCCGAGGGCGCCTTGGCATCCGTGGTCGTCCCGCAAGCGGACAGAGACGCCGAAGCAAGAACAAACAAACCAGCGGCAAATACTCGCCTCATTTCCTGTCTCCAAAATAATGTCGTTGAAAGATCGCTTCAAAAATCACCCTGAAGACAAACAACAGACGGATCAAGCCGCTGGAAAATCACCGGCGACAGCCCGTCAACAGGAATGAAACGCGCAAACACGCCAGGAGACTCCGTGCCAAGAGTTCATCCTTGACGATAAATCGGATCAAACGCTTTGCGACGGAGCCGACACGAGCGCCCCCGCGGCGGACCGTTCCTCCCAGCCGATCCCCCGGCGCCACCCCGAACGCCAAAGCGGCAACCAGGACCGGCCAGCGGTGCTGAATCGCCGGTTAAGCCTCTACCAACGCCCGCAGATCGTCCAGAGATGCGCCGAGGATCGGTTAAGAAAACTCTTTCCCATAGCTGTGGACTTCACGGAACGCCACCGCGACGCGACGAGCATCGTTACGGCTCTTCTCTCGCGCACACGAGACGCAGGGGCAGCGCTTCATGGTGAAGCTGTCCCATTGGGCTCAGCTCAGCGCATTCAGCCTCGCAAATCACGCCACATACGGCTAACCTTGGGGTGGTTGATCCTCTTCCGGTGGCATCCACCAGCTTGTATTTTCGCGGTAACTGTTTGGCTGACGGAGAGAGTGTGCTCATGAAAAATCGACATGCCACTGTATCAAATGGTGACATTGATGTTCAGGAGCGCGCCAAAGGGCGAAGCTACGTCGAATCCAACAGTCGCCCGTCTTCCATTGTTAGCTCCCACCATACAGCGCGGCTAGAGCATCGTCAGGCAACTCTTAGCGATGTTTTCACCGTCCGTAATATGGAAAGCGCATGGAAAAAATATGTAAAACAAGGAATGAGGAGCCAATACTGGCTTGATCTACATGACAACTATGACTTTCACCGCAACATCAGAGAGCGTTTGACCCAGCTGCGCCAAGATATCCGAAAAGGAAACTACAAACCAGCTCCGCCACTTTTTTTGCGTCTTGAAAAGAGTAATGGAATTTGCCGAAGAATCGCGGTTCCTTCGGCTGAAGATGCTGTCGTTCTGCAGACGGTAGTCGAAAAAATAGCACCTCACATCTTGAATATGCAACCTTCCGAAAATGCTTTTTATAGCAGGAGCCACAAAGCTAACCTGCCGAGGATTAACTTCGAAATCGACTATGTCTGGTTTGTCCAATATAGAAAATTTGTTAAAAAGCTAGAGCGCATTACCGATGCATATCCATACCTAATTGTCGCGGACGTAGCTAACTATTTCGATAACATCGACCTAAAATCCCTGAGGAACGTAGTTTCATCGCTGACCGGTATGGGGGAGGACATTCTAGACTTTCTGTTTTTCTGCCTTGAAGGGTTCTCTTGGCGGCCTGATTACTTACCTCCCACGGGATCAGGACTTCCTCAAGTAGATTTTGATGCTCCTAGGCTATTGGGTCATGCATTTCTCTTTGAGATAGATAAAGATCTGGCTTCAATGACAGATGATGTATTCGTTCGTTGGATGGATGATATTGACATCCCTTCGAAGTCGGAGGAGGAGGCGAAAGTTCTTTTATGCAGGTTGGACGAACTTCTTATGACGCGAGGGTAGCGGCTTAACAGCTCAAAGACAAAAATATTAAGTGCTGAAAAAGCTAGCGATTATCTTTTTTCCAGTGAGAACTCATTTCTCGATGATGTAAAGGAAATCATCCAAAATTGCGAGAAGGGTTGGGATTCCTCTGAGACTATCGGTGTATTAAGAAAAAGGTTTAGGAAGTTCCATGACGGTGAAAGGAGAGGGCGTTGGGGTAAAGTTTTTAAGAGGTATCTTGGTCTATTCGCGGAATTGAATGATGAATTTGCATCCGATCTTATGCCTGAGCATCTGTCCAGCTCTCCTGAATTGCGAGATGCTATATTCAGGTATTACTCTTCACTAGGGCCCTCTAAATCACGGCTAGATCATATCTGTTCTTATTTGGAGAGTAAGCACTCTATCGATGACGTTTCTATGTTTTCCGCAGTAAGGGTTTTGGTCGGTTGGCACATAGAGTGGAATGACGATGCCGCGCACAGAATACGAGAGTTGGCAATTCAAATAGAAAAGGAAGATCGTCATAATTTAGTGGGTTCAGTGTGGCTCAATGCGAAATATGCGGAGGATGGGCAACTCAGAAACTTTATTAACTACAATACGAGTCGATGGCTGTCCAGCTCATTTCTTGCAAGGCAAGTTGTTGCTACACTCCCCCGGCTTCGGCGAATGCAAAAACTTTGTACCGAGATCGAGCGAAAGGTTAGCGATAGAGGTTTGTCTGGAGCCGCGTCCGTGTTGAGGAACTTGGACAATATTAGATTGGCAGAAAAATTTGATGGCAGAGATATTCTTTATTTTAAGCATGGAAACGCGGCTGACAAGACATTCCCCTTGCATAAATTTTTAATTTGCCTTGAGGTTTTGCAATCTGAGAACTTCGGAAGCGAAGAAAAAAGTAAACTGAAGCGCTTTTTGCTGGAGAATGTTAAGGATCCTATCTACAAGATGTTTTTTGCTACACTCTAGCATGTGGAAGATATAGTGAAAGCTCTATATTTTATTTATAAATCAATGCCCTTGACGCTGTTGGCTGTGGTTGCGATGGGGGCGCAACGTTCTGGGAAGATGATGCTTGGCTAACCCCTCGTTCACACCTTCAATTGGCTCACTTGAAATTTTAGTATCTCCATATTTGGAACAATGTCCATTTCCTGTCCCGGGAGATCCCCCATGATCCGCAACGACGAACCCGACGAAATCGCTCACCGCGCCGCGATGGGGGCTCGTGCGAAGGATGGCTTCGCTGGGCCGGCGCCGACGTGGAAGGGGGGCGAAGACGCCCGATTACGGCCACTTCCATCCGCTGGACGAACCGCCGGAGCCGCCAGGCGGGCAGTTGGTGCCGGGGGCGCGCTTTTCGGACGAGCAGTGGACGCGGGCGGCCTACATGATCGCGGCGGGGTGTCCGTTCATCCAAGTGGCGCGGCCACAGCACACTCTGGCGGGCCTACACCCTGTCGCCGGATTTCCGGCACCGCCTGGAAAAAGCATCATCACGGGTGTGGAATAACAGCACTCTTTCACCAATCCTCAGGGTAGTCGTGACTGCCAAGTCATCGGGCTTCGGCTGGTGTGGAAGCAAGCTATAACTTGGACGATATCCAAGGTCGTCCGGAAAATCAGTCGATAAGGAAAGCTGCGCACAGGTGCTTTTCGGATATTTTGCCGAATGACGGGGAATTGCTGCGGAGAGGCGGCCATGCGTTCGGTCAGGGCGCCGACTTCATCGGCGAACCGTTGCCCCAATCCCGGCCGCCGGCTCTCATACCAATCAATGGCGTCAAACAATTCCTGACGAGCGGCCTTCGTGAAGACGACCGCGCGCATCATCCAAAGCGCCGGGCGATCTCGGTTCGGATGCTCTCCCACGGCACGGAGTCGGCCAAATCCTCGTCGGCTGTGGCGATCCGCCGGTCGAGTTCCGCATCCTGCGCCGGTGTCAACGGCACCTGCTGTTGGTCCAGGCTGTCGCAAAGCTCGCTGATCAGGTCCAGGCGTTCCTGAAGCGACAGATGGCTGAAGTCAATGATCGACACGTCCTCCCGTCCTCCCGTATGCGCTTGAGCGAATGATGGCTCCGATTCCGCGCTCTGCCCGTGAACTCGATCACCGCCGGGGCACAGCCTCTCGGCGCTTCCCTCCGTTCGCCTCAGCTTCAAGCCGGGCAATGCTGCCACGAAGGCGCTCCAGGGCGGGTGCTGCTGGAACGGTCTGACCGGCGGCAAGCTGGGCCTCACTTTCGGCGAGGGACAGCAGCCACGTTTCCGGTGTGTTGACGGGTGCGTGACTCATGAAGGGAGTATAGGCGGCAAAAGGGTGCATTTCCAGACGGAAGCCGGCGCGCCAAGCCCCTCTCCCTGCTCCGCAGGGAGAGGGAGGGGCCCGCGAAGCGGGAGGGTGAGGGCAAGGTCATTCCATGAAACCAAGCCCTCACCCTCCCGCCGCTGGGGCGGCGGGTCCCTCCCTCTCCCGCCGGGGGCGGGAGAGGGAGGATTTGCGCTTGAAGGAATGGCTTTTCTTGAAAATCGGCGCCGCTCTATGATAGGAAAATAGTCCATTCTCTATCACAGGAGGCCCTCCCATGATCCGCAACGACGACCCTGACGAAATCGCCCACCGCGCCGCGATGGAGGCTCGTGCGAAGGATGGCTTCGCTGGGCCGGTGCCGACGTGGAAGGGGTGGGCGAAGACGCCCGATTATGGGCACATCCACCCGCTGGACGAACCGCCGGAGCCGCCGGGTGGGCAGTTGGTGCCGGGGTCGCGCTTTTCGGACGAGCAGTGGGCGCGGGCGGCCTACATGATCGCGGCGGGGTGTCCGTTCATCCAGGTGGCGCGGACCATGGGGTGCAGCCGCAGCACGCTGTGGCGGGCCTACACCCCGTCGCCGGACTTCCGGCACCGGATCGCGTGGGAAAAGCGCCATCACGAGCGCGAGGCGCGGCAGGCCATCCGCTCGCTGCACAAGATGGTGGCGGTGCAGATCGAAACGGCGGTGTCGCGGGGGGATATGAAGACGGTCCGCTGGGCCGCGGACCGGCTGGGCATGATGGACCGCTACCGTCTGGACGACGACGATCCCATGGGCATGGAGAAGGATTTCAGTCCCACCGCGGAGCAGGCCGCCGAGATGGCCGCCCTGCCGGAGCGGGAGCACGCGCACCGCCGGCTTCCCTACGGTCCGGACGACTGGCTGGACCCGGACATCGCGGATCCGGACGTCATGGAATCGGGTGTCGCGGAATCGGGCTTTGCGGGCCGGGCTCTTTGAAACACCACGCGTGCCGACGTTTCACGGTGTTTCATTCCGTTTCATTCAAAAGGGCGTCCAGGGGTCTTTCGACCCCTGGGAGGTCAGCGCGAGGGGACGCCGCCCCCTCGCCGTTACGCGTTGACCCTTTACGCATTGACCAGGGCCTTGCCCGCCGCGGCCCCCGGCTGCTGCCGGGCCTGGGCCATGACGGCCTTCTGGACCTTCTCAAACGCACGCACCTCCAACTGTCGGACACGCTCGCGCGAGACGTGGAAGTGCTGGCTCAGCTCCTCCAGGGTCAGCGGTTCCTCGCGCAGGCGGCGGGCGACCAGGATCTGCCGCTCGCGGTCGTCGAGCACGCCGAGGCCCAGCTTCAGGAACTGCTGGCGGCGCTTGCGCTCCTCCGTCCCGGCCAGCACCGTTTCCTGGTCCGGACTGTCGTCGGCCAGCAGGTCCTGCCACTCGCTGTCGCCGTCCTCCGCCAGGCTGGCGTTCAGCGAGCGGTCCATGCCCAGGCGGCGGTTCATCTCCACCACCTCGGCCTGCGGGACGTTCAGCTCCGTGGCGATGCTCTCCACCGCCTCCGGCGTCAGGTCGCCCGAGCCGGCGCTGTCGAGGTCGTTCATGCGGGCCTTCAGCCGGCGCAGGCTGAAGAACAGCTTCTTCTGCGCCGCGGTGGTGCCGATCTTCACCAGCGACCAGTTGTGCAGCACATACTCCTGGATCGCCGCGCGGACCCACCAGCTGGCGTAGGTCGCGAAGCGGAAGCCCTTGTCGGGGTCGAACTTCTGCGCCGCCTGCATGACGCCGACGTTGCCCTCGGCGATCAGGTCCGACAGGGGCAGGCCATAGCCTTGGTAACCCCGCGCCATCTTGAAGACGAGGCGCAGGTGACTGCCGATCAGCTTGTCCAAGGCCGCCCGGTCCTGCCGATCCCGCCAGCGCAGGGCGAGATCACGTTCCTGGTCGGGCGTCAGATACTCGTACTTCCGGGTTTCTTTCAAAAACTGCGTGAGGGGTTCGCCAGAAACAACCTGTTCCGTCAAAGACCATCTCCTGTTCCGGCATCCTCGAACGCCCTGCGAACACCGCCGCACTCCAGACTGGTCAGCCGCGTGTGGACCAGGAGGACGGAGCGGGGTCGGTTTTTGGCCCAGGGCCGGCCAGACATAAGGGTGGATGTCGGGAAGAGCTTATAAATAGGCGGGCGGCGGTGCGCTTCAAGGGCAGGGGGCATTAAAAAAGGCGCGGAACCGAACGGCCCTGGCCGCGTTTGGGGGTGAGGCTTGGAGGTTGGGGCCGTACGCCAGCCTCGGCATCTTCTTGCCCCATCATCTTGCGCGAAGGGACCGCGGCCATGGACCTCGATCCGCTGATCCTTTCCCGGATCCAGTTCGCCTTCGTCATTTCCTTCCACATCCTCTTCCCCGCCTTCACGGTCGGGCTGGCCTGCTGGATCGCGGTGCTGGAGGCGCGGTGGCTGATGTCCGGCCGGGCGCTCTACCGCAGCCTGGCGGAGTTCTGGACCAAGATCTTCGCCATCTCCTTCGGCATGGGCGTGGTCTCCGGCATCGTGATGACCTATCAGTTCGGCACCAACTGGGCGCGCTGGTCGGACGTGGTGGGCAACGTGCTGGGCCCGCTGATCCAGTACGAGGTCGTCACCGCCTTCTTCCTGGAGGCTGCCTTCCTCGGCATCCTGCTGTTCGGCCGCGACCGCGTGCCCCGCGGCATCCACTTCATGGCGGCGGTGCTGGTGGCCACGGGGACCGTGCTGTCCTCCTTCTGGATCCTCTCGGCCAACAGCTGGATGCACACCCCCGCCGGGGCGGAACTGAGGGACGGCAGGTTCTACGTCACCGACTGGTGGCAGGTGGTCTTCAACCCCTCCTTCCCCTACCGGCTGACCCACATGCTGACGGCGATGTTCCTGACCACCAGCTTCGTGGTGGCCGGCATCAGCGCCTTCTACCTGATCCGCAACCGCTTCCTGGACCACGCGCGGGTGGGGCTCAGCATGGCGCTCGGCCTCATCACGATCCTGGCGCCCTTGCAGATCTTCCTGGGCGACCTGCATGGGCTCAACACGCTGGAGCACCAGCCGGCCAAGATCGCCGCCATGGAAGGCAACTGGGAGGGTGGGACCCGCGCGCCGCTGGTCCTCTTCGCCATCCCCGACGTGGAGCAGGAGAAGAACCACCTGGAGGTCGGCATCCCGGCGCTCTCAAGCCTGATCCTGACCCATGACTTCAACGGCGCCGTGCCGGGGCTGAAGCAGTTCCCCGCCGACCAGAGGCCCGACCCGCGCATCATCTTCTGGACCTTCCGCATCATGGTCGGGATCGGGCTGCTGATGCTGGCGGTCGCGCTGGTCCATCTGGTGCTGCGGGTCATGGGGCGGCTCTACACCCCCAACTGGTTCCATCGGGTGCTGGTGGCCTGCATGCCCATCGGCTTCGTGGCGATCCTGGCCGGCTGGTTCACGACGGAGATCGGGCGCCAGCCCTGGGTGGTCTACGGCCATCTGCGGACGTCCGACGCCGTCACCCCGGCGCTGACCGGCGGGGCGGTGCTGGTCTCGCTGGTCACCTTCATGGTGGTCTATACGCTGATCTACGGCTTCGGCACCTACTACCTGATCCGGATCCTGAAGATGGGACCCGCCGTTCTGCGGGACGAGGACTATGCGCCCCAGGCCGTGCAGGAGGCGCAACGCCCGAAGCGGCCGCTGTCGCTGCCCGGCGAATCCATCGAGCCAGCGGAGTAAGAGCCATGGAAGGCAGCCTCCTCACCCTCGCCTGGGTCGCCATCATCGGCTTCGCGGTCTTCATGTACGTGCTGATGGACGGCTTCGACCTGGGCATCGGCATCCTGTATCCCTTCGCGCCCAGCGAGGAGGCGCGGGACGTCATGATGAACTCGGTGGCGCCGGTCTGGGACTTCAACGAGACCTGGCTGATCCTGGGCGGGGCGGGTCTGTTCGCCGCTTTTCCCATCGCCTACGCGGTGGTGCTGCCGGCCATGTACCTGCCGCTGCTGCTGATGCTGATCGCGCTCATCTTCCGCGGCGTGGCCTTCGAGTTCCGGTTCAAGGCGCGGACCAGCCGGCACCTGTGGAACAAGGCCTTCTTCCTGGGCTCGCTGCTGGCCACCTTCGCGCAGGGCGTGGTGCTGGGCTCCTTCATCCAGGGGATCGAGGTGCAGGGGCGGGCCTTCGCCGGCGGGATGCTGGACTGGTTGACGCCCTTCAGCCTGTTCTGCGGCGTGGCGCTGATCGGCGGCTACGCTCTGCTGGGCAGCACCTGGCTGATCTGGCGGACCATCGGGCGGCTGCAGGACTGGTGCTATCAAACGGCGCGGCGGTTGCTGGTCGTGGTGCTGCTGCTGGTCGCCGTCGTCAGCCTGTGGACTCCGTTCCTGGAGCCGACCATCGCCCAGCGCTGGTTCTCCATGCCCAACATCCTGCTGCTGTCGCCGGTGCCGCTGATGGTGGCGGTGCTGGCCTTCGGCCTGTGGCGGTCGCTGGACGAGGGGAGGGACGTGCTGCCCTTCGTCTTCGCCATGGGGCTGTTCGCGCTGTCCTACCTGGGGCTGGCGATCAGCCTGTGGCCGATGCTGGTGCCGCCGCGGATCACCGTCTGGCAGGCGGCGGCCCCGCCGGAAACGCAGGTCTTCCTGCTGGTCGGCATGGCCTTCCTGATCCCGACGATTCTGATCTACACCGCTTACAGCTATTGGGTCTTCCGCGGCAAGGTGACCGGTGCGATCGGCTATCACTAACCCGGCTACCATTGACGTCGGCCCTGTCGTAGAAAACATCCACTATCTGCGGCAGGAGACAGCGCCATGAACCACGAACCCGCCTTCGCCCCGGAGATCAGCTTCGCCGAGGTGATGCTGCGCAAAGGCGCCGAACTGCTCCAGGAACAGATGGCCCCGGAACAGATGGTTGAAGGGCCGGAGGAGGCTGTGAACATCATGGCCCGGCGGCTCGCCGTCGCGGCCACGGTGGACGCGCCGCTGGTCGTCCACGCGGAGGGCGGCGAGCGGCCGGAATTGTTCGCGGAGGCCGTCCGCCTGACCGGCGTGTCGGCCGGGGAGCGCGCCGCGGCGCTGGCCGAGGCCCGTCAGGCAGAGCGCGCCGTGGTCTTCGAATTCGACGGCACCGGCCCGCTGACCGGCAACCGCGTCGTCGCCGCGGTGCTGCGCCCGGAGGACCGCCAGGACCTGCTGGAGGCCTACGTCGCCATCGGCCGCATGCGCGATGGCGCTGCCCAGATGACCGTCGCCCCGGCGACCCTGCGCTTCGACGCCAAGGCGCTCGGGCAGACGCTGTCCCTGATCGGCCCGGCCGCGCAGCGCAGCGTCAACGCCGCCAACGCCGCCATGGCCCACGCCGCGGGCATCGCGGCCTTGCCCGGCCACGAGGTGTCCGGCCTTCCGGCCGCGCTGGTCGCGCTGTTCTGGCACGCGTTCCTGCTGTCCTCCGCCCGTGCCCGCCTGCGCCCGACCGGTCCGAACGCGCCGACCCTGCACTGAGCGGACCGGTCGCCGTGTCCCCCGTGATCCTGTTCCGCGCCGACGCCGGCGCGTCCATCGGCGCCGGGCACGTCATGCGCTGCCTCGCGGTCGCCGAGGCCGTGCAGGACATGGGCTTTGCCGCAGGGTTCGTGTCCGCCGCGCTGCCGCCGGCGCTGGAGGACCGCCTGCAAGCGGCCGGCATGGACGTCCACCGCATCGACGCGGAGCCCGGCAGCGAGGACGACCTTGCCGCGACGCTTATAGTCATACGGGATTGCGAGGCCGCCGCCATCGTCGTGGACGGCTACCGCTTCGGGCCGGACTGGCGGGCCGGACTGGCGGGGGCGGGGCTGCCGGTGCTCGCCTTTGACGACGCCGGCACGGGCGAGCCTCTGCACGCCGCCCTGATCGTCAACGCGGCACCCGACGCCGCGCGCCTGCCGTACGGTTCCGGGAACCCGGACGCCACGCTGCTGCTCGGCCCGGCCTACGCGCCCTTGAGGCGGGAGGTGCGTCGGGCTGCCGCCGCCGTGAAGGCGCCTTTGCCGGAGCGCCGCGCGATGCTGGTCACCTTCGGCGGCTCCGACCCCCTCGGCCTGACCGCGCCGGTGCTGGTTCGTCTCGCCGCGGCGCTGCCGCCGGACGTGCGCATCGACGTGGCGGTCGGCGGGGCGGCGCCGAACGCCGACGCGGTGGTGCAAGCCGCAGCACCTCTCGGCGACCGGGTCAGCGTGCATCGCGACACGCCCCGCATGGGGCAGTTGATGGCTGGGGCTGGGCTGGCCGTGTCGGCGGCGGGCACCACGACGGCGGAACTGGCGGCCATCGGCACGCCGGCCGTTCTGGTGACCATCGCCGACAACCAGCTTGAGGCCGCCCGCCAGTCGGAGGCGCTGGGCTGGTGCCGGCTGGTGAACGGCCGGATCCCGGACGCGCCGGAGCGCATCGCCGAGACCGCCGCGGCGCTGTGGGCGGACCCCTCGCTGCGGGTCGCCATGGCCGCGCGGCTGTCGGGGATCGTCGATGGGCAGGGGGCCGTGCGCATCGCGGAGGCGCTGGCCCGACGCGTCACTGCGCGGTGAAGCCGCCGTCCACCGGCAGGGCGGTCCCGGTGATCCAGCGCCCGCTGTCGGCCAGCAGGTAGGCCACCGCGTCGGCCACGTCCTGCGGGTTGCCGTAGCCCAGCGGGTGGGCCGCCGCCAGGGCGGCGTTCTGCTCCGCCGGCAGCATGGCGAACTGCTTCTCCGCCTTCGCGCCCAGCACGACGGCCGGGGCCACCACGTTCACGCGGATCTTGCGGTCGGCCAACTCGAGCGCCAGCGACTGCGCGACCGACACCAGCGCCGCCTTGCTTGCCGCGTAGAGGGACCGGCCCTTCTGCCCTTTCAGCCCGGCGACGGAGCCCACATAGACGATAGCCCCGCCGCCCGGCGCGAACACGCCCTTCTGGTGGAAGCCGCGCGCCAGCATCAGCGAGGCCCCGACGTTCAGCGTGAAGTACCGCTCGAACTGCGCCCGATTGACCTGCCGCAGCACCGAGTAACCCTGTTCGGAGGCGGAGTGGACCAGCCCGTGGAACGGCCCGTCGGCCTCGGCCAAGCCCTTCATCCAGCCGGGAATGGCGTCCAGATTGGTCAGGTCGAAGGGGGCGACGATGTGCCGCTCCGGCTCCGCCAGCAGGGCGCGCGTCGCCTCCAGCGCATCGGCCCGGCGGCCGACCAGCGTCAGCGCGGCGCCCAGGTCGGCCAGCGTCCGGCACAGCTCCC
Source organism: Azospirillum rugosum (assembly GCF_017876155.1). GTDB lineage: Bacteria > Pseudomonadota > Alphaproteobacteria > Azospirillales > Azospirillaceae > Azospirillum > Azospirillum rugosum. The sequence goes on along the minus strand of NZ_JAGINP010000016.1, from coordinate 109,223 downwards.
GCCCGATGTCGCTGTCGGCGGAGGCGCCGGTCACCAGGATGCGCCGGCCGGTGAGGTCGAGCGGGTTGCGCATGGTCGGCTCAGGGCGTCAGCAGGGGGAAGTCGTCGGGGATCTCCTGCACCTCCGGCGCCGGGATCGGGCCGACGTCGGCGACCACGGCACCCCAGGACCAGCCGACCCCGAAGCCGGCCAGCAGCATCTTGCGCGTGCCGGTGGACAGCGCCTCGCCCAGCCGGTGGCTAACCGCCAGCGGGATGGAGGCGGAGCTGGTGTTGCCGAAATCGTGCATGTCCACGACGAATTTTTCCGGCGGGAACTTGGTTTTCTTGCGCAGATGCTCCAGCATGAAGGCGTTCGCCTGGTGCATGACGCACAGGTCGATGTCCTCCACGCCGATGCCCGCGAACTCCAGCGTGTCGCGGACCAGCGGCGGCACGGCGCGCAGGGTGAAGGCGAAGACCTCCGCCCCGTTCAGCGACAGGCGCGAGTCGGTGAACAGGCGTTCCTGCGTTTCCGCCGGCCAGGGCTCCCGCCCCGGCACCAGCGAGTTGCGGCGCCCGCCGGCCTTGACCCAGATGTTCTTGGCGCCGCCGCCATCGGTGCCGACGACGACGTGGATCGGCGTGGCGCCCTCCACGCATTCCAGCGCCGCCGCGCCGCCGGCGTCGCCGAACAGCGGCAGGGTGGAGCGGTCGCCGGGCACGAGGTGGCGCGAGCTGGTGTCGCCGCACAGCACCAGCGCCCGCTTGCCCGACGACCCGCCCAGCAGCTTTCCTGCCATCCACAGCCCGTAGACGAAGCCGGAGCAGCCGAGATTCACGTCGAAGCAGGCGGCACTCGTCGGCAGGCCCAGGCGCTTCTGCATGACGCAGGAGGTGGCGGGGACGTTGTAGTCCGGATCCTGCGACACGAAGACCAGCACGTCGACGGTGGCCGGGTCCCAGCCCAGCTGGGCCAGCAGCCCCTCCGCCGCCGCCACGCACATGTCCGACGCGCAGATGTGCGGGGGCGCGATGCGGCGCTCGTACACGCCGGTGGTCGCCAGCAGCTTCTCCGCCTCTTCGGCGGAGAACAGGGAGTGGTCCTCCATGAAGGAATGGCGGTGCGGCGGCACGGCGGCCCGGAACCCCGCGATGCGCACGCCTTCGATGATCGCCTTCACCGGATACTCCCTCTATCCTATAACGGTCTATGCACCGGCCCGGCACATTCGGGAAATATTAACCGACAAGACGCTAGGGTCGAATGATTAACGAACCGATAAATGGGACCAACCATGGACGACCGGGCTCAGCAACGCCAGCTTCCTCCCCTGCCGACCACGGTGATCCCGCCCCAGCGTTATTCCGGTGACGCCGCCTACGCCGAAGAAGTCGCCAAGATCTTCCGGCGGTCCTGGATGTTCGTTGGCTTTGCGGACGACCTGCGCAACGACAACGACTTCATCACGGCGGAGATCGCCGGCACCTCGGTGCTCGTCCAGAACTTCGACGGCGAACTGCGCGCCTTCCACAACGTCTGCACCCACCGCTACTCCCTGATCCACCTCAGGCCCTGCGGCAACGGCAAGCCGGTCTGCCCCTACCACGGCTGGGTCTTCAACAAGGACGGCGTCCCCGTCGGCATCCCCGGCAACCGGGAGCAGTTCGGCTTCAGCGAGGAGGACAGGCGGCGCCTCGCCCTGCCGCGGTTCGAGGTCGCGGTGCGCGGCCGCTTCGTCTTCGTCCGGCTGGAGGCCGGCGGGACGAGCCTGGACGAGCAGCTGGGCGCCTACGGCCTGGTCCTCGACCACCTGTCGGAGACCTTCACCGACCGCATCGACGACGGCATCCTGCCCTGGGCGGCCAACTGGAAGGCCGGTGTGGAGAGCGTGCTGGAGGTCTACCACGTCGACGCCACCCACCCGGAGACCTTCAAGAAGTTCACCAAGAAGGTCTGGGACTGCTCCTACGAGAAGGAGCATTCGCGGGGCACCACCCACCTGTCGGACGGCAGCGTGCGCTGGTGGGACGGCGTGAACCAGAAGATGGGCCTGCCGCGCAGCGAGATGCTGCGCAACTACGACCATTTCTTCGTCTTCCCCAACCTCGCCATCGGCATCACCCACGGCTCGCTGATGAGCGTGCAGACCTACGACCCGGTCGATCCCGACCATTGCAACCTGCATTACCGCCTGTTCCTGGGCGAGACCTCCAAGCCGCAAACCAAGGGTGGCGCCGCCCGCAAGGCGGTGGAGGACAACCTCCGCGGCTTCAACGTCCAGGTCCTGCGCGAGGACCAGGTGGTGTCGGAGGCCGCGCACAAGGGGCTGAAGCAGGTCACCCGCCCCGCCGTGCCGGGCTGGGGGGAGGAGCGCATCTTCGCCTTCCACAAGGCCTATCTGGACCGCATGGCCGCGGAATGACCGACACCAACTCTCCGCTGGTCGACCTGTCGGGCCGGCGCGTCCTCGTCACCGGCGCCTCGGCCGGCATCGGGCGCGCGACGGCGGTGCTGGCCGCGCGGCTCGGCGCGCGGGTGACGCTCAACGGCCGCGACGCGACGCGGCTTGCCGAAACGCTGGCTCTGCTGGCCGGGGAGGGGCACCGCACCGCCGCCTTCGACCTGTCGGACACCGACGCCATTCCCGCCTGGGTCAAGGCGCAGGCGGAGTCCGGCGGCCCCTTCGACGGCGTGGCCCACTGCGCCGGCGTCCAGGTCGGCAAGCCGGTGCGGAGCGTGGACCGCGCCTTTTTCGACCAGATCCTGCACGCCAACCTGCTGAGCGCGCTGGCGCTCGCCCGCGGCTTCCGGCAGAAGGGCTGCCACGCCGAGTCGGGCGCCATGGTGCTCGTCTCCTCCGTGGCGGCGGAGATCGGCCAGCCGGGCAACGTGGTCTATTCCGCGGCCAAGGGCGGTCTCGTGTCGGCCACCCGCGGCCTCGCCATGGAGTTCCTGCGCGACGGCATCCGCGTCAACTGCGTCGCCCCGGCCATGGTCGAGACGGAGATGATGGAACGCTTCCGCCAGACCACGACCGCGGAGCAGTTCGACGCCATCCGCGCCGCCCACCCCATGGGCTTCGGCAAGCCGGAGGACGTGGCGTCCGCTATCGCCTACCTCCTGTCCGACGCCAGCCGCTGGATCAACGGCGTCATGCTGCCGGTGGACGGCGGGTATTTGGCGAAATAACGCGCGCTTTTTTCAGAACGGTGAGTCCCCATGTTCCGCTTCCGCCGCCCGACGCTCGACGACGCCGCGATGCTGCTGCGCTGGCGCACGGACCCCTTCATCACGCGCTTCATGTTCACCGACATCGAGAACCCGGACGTGGAGCGGCAGCGCGCCTGGCTGACGGCCATGGAGGAGCGCAGCGACTTCCGCCACTTCATCATCGAGCATGAGGGGCGGCCGGTCGGCTACCTGTCCTATTCCGAGATCGACCCCGTGCACCGGCGCTGCTCCTCCGGCTCCTACATCGCGGAGCCGGAGGACCGGCGGAAGCTGGCGGGATTTCTGCACCCCTTCATCATGGACTACTGCTTCTACGGGCTGGGGATGAACAAGCTGGTCAACCAGTTCATGGAGGGCAACGACGCGGTCATCCGCATCCAGCGCCTGCTGAAGGCGCGGGAGGTCGGGGTGCTGCGCCAGCACGTCCACAAGAACGGCCGCTTCCACGACGTGTACGTGTTCGAAACGCTGCGCAGCGACTGGGAGACGCACCCCCACCTGTTCCCCCGGGACAAGACCCTGGCCGCTTTTGCCGGGTAGATGCCCGGAAGAGAGCCTTGTCACAGGCTTCGGTTCCGAAAGTCGGCGCCGACCCCAACCGAATGTTTGACCAATCCACCGCCGACGCGGTATGCGGCGGGTGTGGAGCGGTGTTGCCGCGCCGACAGCGGGAAGGGGAGGCATCGTGCGTCCTGAGGAAGCCTTGACGGACATCGACGTCATGCTGTTCGCCGGCGGGCTCGGCACGCGCATGCGCGGCGTGTCGGGTGACGCGCCGAAGGAGCTGGCCCCCATCGCCGGCCGCGCCTTCCTCGGCCACCTGCTGGATTATCTGGCGGCCTACGGCGCGCGCCGCGTGGTGCTGTGCCTGGGGCACCTCGCCGACCACGTCACCGCCTGGCTGGCGCAGGGCGACACCAACCGGTCGCTCGACGTCGTCTGCCAGATCGAGCCGCGCCCGCTGGGCTCCGCCGCCGCGCTGGGCTACGTCCGCAAGGATCTCAGCACCGGCACGGTGATGGTGATGAGCGGCAACACCTTCCTCGACGCCGACCTGCGCGCTTTCGTCGCGTCCCACCGCTTATCCGGGGCCGACGCGTCGGTCCTCTGCGTGGAGGTGGAGGACGCCGCCCGCTTCGGCCGGGTGGAGGTCGGGCCGGACAGCCGCGTGCGCCGCTTCATCGACAAGACGCCGGGGCGCGGGGTCATCAACGCCGGGGTCTACCTGTTCTCCGCCGCCTTCCTTGACCGGCTCGACACCACCGACACCGGCTCGCTCACCCGCGACGTGCTTCACAAGATGCCGCCGGGCACGCTGCATGCCCACATCGCCAAGGCACGCTTCATCGACCTCGGCACGCCCGAAAGCCTGGCCGTCGCGGCCAGCGTGATCGGCGGCCGCGACACCTGACGGGCCGGACGCGGCGCGGAGGCCCACCTGATGTCCGATACCGTCGCGGCGGAGACCGCCGCCCTCACGACCCTGCTGGCCGACCGGCAGTTCAATGCCGACAAGGTCAACCGGCTGTCCGCCCACTGCGACGCGCTGCGCCGCCGTCTGGACGCGGACACGCGCCGCGCCGTCGCCGACGCGCTGCGGCGGGCGGCACCCAGCGGCGACACGGTCCTGCTCCAGTCGGTGCTGTTCCAGCTGACCGGCGACCTCTACCACTATGAGCGCATCCTCCATTACCTGCTGCTGGGCGGGGAGCGGGTCGGGCCGGAGCTGATGCACTACACCTACTGGTGCATGGCACGGCAGCTGTTCCTGGGGGCGGCGGCGCCGGAAAAGGCCGCCAGCTTCGGCCCCTGCGACCTGTTCCGCTTCTATGAGGAGCTGGTGCGGGCGGTGCCCCGCCGCTGGGGCATCGTGCCGCCGCGCCGGACCCCTCGCGACGGGCCGATCCGCCGCGTGGCGGTGCTGACCAACCAGCTGACCAACGACCAGCACCAGCCCTCGCGCGACTGCTTCGACTACGCCAGCCGCCTGCAGGACGACTTCGGCCTGGACGTCGCCATCATCAACTGCAACACCATGCCGCTGCGGCTGGAGAACCTGTTCATCCCGCCGATGATGGCGGAGGTGGTCGCCGCTTATGAAGGCGTCACCGCGCTCCAGATGTTCGGCCGGCGCGTCAAGATGGCCTCCTTCACCGACCGGGCCTTCTCCAAGGACAAGATCGGCGCCATCGTCGATGCGATCGACGACTTCGACCCGGACCTGCTGGTCTGCTTCGGCGGCGCCAACGTGGTGGGTGACCTGTTCGCCGACGGCGACGCCCGGCCGGTCGTCTGCATCCCCACGACCTCCGGCATGACCATCTCGCTCGCCCACCTCGTGCTCGGCTACGAGGAGGGGGACCACACGGCGCACATGCCGGCGCTCTACCGGGAACCCTTCGCGCGGCGCTTCCGGCCCTTCACGCTGGGCTTCTCCCCACCGCCCACGGCGGGCGACGAGGGCGATTACGGCCTCGGCGGCGCGCCCTTCGTCTTCTGCGTGGTCGGCACGCGCCTGGACCAGGAGGTGACGGCGGAGTTCCTCGATCTCGCCGACGCCATCCTCGACCGCTGCCCCGGCGCCGTGATGGCCTTCGCCGGCCGGGTGGAGCAGCTGCCCGCGCGCCTCACCGCCACGCGCAACGCCGCCCGCATGCGCAGCCTCGGGCACGTGGCGGACATCCGCGCCTTCTACCGGCGCTGCCACGTCTACCTGAACCCCTCCCGCCAGGGCGGCGGCGGCAGCGCCGCCTACGCCATCGCGGAGGAGCTTCCGGTCGTGACGCTCGCCTGGGGCGACGTGGCCAGCGTAGCGGGGGAGGGCATCCCCGTGCCCGACCGCGCCGCCTTCGTGGAGCGCGCCGCCGCCCTGTTCGCGGAACCGGCGGAGCGCGCCCGGCAGGCCGCCCTGTCCCGCGCCCGGTTCGAGACCGTCGGCGACCGGCACCGCTGCACCGAACGCCTGCTGGCCTACGGCGAGGAAGCCCGCAACCTTCTGCGAGCCCGCACCTCAAAGGCCGCACAAAATTAAGACCCGTTAACCGGTCCCGTGGCACAGTGGGCACCGCAACAGATCAGAGAACGACACCCGTGCCGCGCGACGTCATCATCAACGGCCGCCCCATCGGCCCCGGCCACCCGCCCTATCTGATCGCCGAGCTGTCGGGCAACCACAACGGCGAGCTGGCGCGCGCGCTGGCGCTGGTCGACGCCGCCAAGGCGGCGGGGGCGGACGCGGTGAAGCTGCAGACCTACACCGCCGACACCATCACCATCGATCATGACGGCCCCGGCTTCCGGCTGGAGGGCGGTCTGTGGCAGGGGCGCACCCTGCACGACCTCTACCGCGAGGCGCACACGCCCTGGGATTGGCACGAGCCCCTGTTCGCCCACGCCCGCTCCATCGGCCTGTCCATCTTCAGCTCCCCCTTCGACGACACCGCGGTGGAACTCCTGGAACGGCTGGACGCCCCGGCCTTCAAGATCGCCTCCTTCGAGCTGAACGACTCGGCCCTGATCCGCCGCGCCGCGCGGTCGGGCAAGCCGCTGATCGTCTCCACCGGCCTCGCCACGCTGGGCGAGGTGGCCGAGGCGGTGGAGGCTGCCGGCGACGTTCCGCTCGTCCTCCTGCACTGCGTCAGCGGCTATCCGACGCCGCCGGAGGACTGCAACCTACGCACCATCCCGCATCTGGCCGACGCCTTCGGCGTCGCCGTCGGCCTGTCCGACCACACGCACGGCGTGGCGGTGCCGGTGGCCGCGGCGGCGCTGGGCGCGGTGGTGATCGAGAAACACTTCACCCTGTCCCGCGCCGAGGGCGGGGTGGACAGCGCCTTCTCCCTGGAGCCGGCCGAGTTCAAGGCGATGGCCGACAGCGTGCGCACCGCCTGGGCGGCGCTCGGCCGCGTCCATTACGGCGTAGAGCCGAGCGAGGCCGGCGGGCGCGACTACCGCCGCTCCCTCTACGTCGTCGCCGACGTGCCGGCCGGCGCGTCGCTGACCGCGGAAAACGTCCGCTCCATCCGCCCCGGCTTCGGCATGGAGCCCAAGCACCTTCCCGCCGTCCTCGGCCGCCGCGCCGCCCGCGATCTCAAACGCGGCGCCCCCCTGCGCTGGGACATGCTGTTGCCGGAGGACACGCCATGACCACCGGAAAGCCGCGCGTCGTCTGCATCTCGCAGGCCCGCATGACCTCGACCCGCCTGCCAGGCAAGGTGCTGATGGAGGCGGCGGGGAAGCCGCTGCTGGCGCACCATCTCGGCCGGCTGTCGCGCTGCCGCAACCTCGACGCGCTGGTTCTGGCGACCACCGTGAACGCCACCGACGACCCCGTCGCGGATCTCGCCGCGACGCTCGGCGTGCCGGTCTTCCGCGGCAGCGAGCATGACGTGCTGTCCCGCTTCGCCGGGGCCGCCGCCATGGCCGGGGCCGACGTGGTGGTGCGCGTGACCGCCGACTGCCCGCTGATCGACCCGGATCTCGTGGACCGCGTGGTCGCGGCGCTGCTGGAGTCCGATCCGCCGCTCGACTACGTCAGCCTGGACGTCACCCGCTACCCGCGCGGCCTCGATGCGGAGGTCTTCACCCGCGCCGCCCTGGACGAGGCCGCCGCCAACGCCACCGACCCGGCGGAGCGCGAGCACGTCACCGCCCACATCTACCGCCGCCCGGACCGCTTCCGCCTCGGCGCGCCCCTCCAGCCCGACGGGGCCCCCGTGGACCAGCGCTGGTGCGTGGACGAGCCGTCCGACCTGGACCTCATCCGCACGCTGCTGGGGGCTCTCCTTCCCGAAAAGCCCGACTTCGGGTGGCAGGATTGTTGCAAACTCCTGGACCAGCATCCCGATTGGGCCGACATCAACCGCGCTGTACGCCAGCGCACGCTGCACTGACACGGAGTTTTTCCCATGGACCGCAAGGAATTCCTGCTCGCCCTCGACGAGATGCTGGAACTGGACGCCGGCACCCTGACCGGCGCGGAGGAGCTTCTGTCGCTCGACAACTGGGACTCGCTGGCCGTCATCAGCTTCATCGCGCTGGTCGACGAGAAGCTGGGTCTGGTCGTAGAGGGCGAGAAGCTCGCCAAGGCCAAGACCGTCGACGACCTGCTGGCGCTCGCCGGCGTCGCCGTCGCGGCGTAACTGGGGGGAGTAGGTCCTGGCATTGGGCCCCCACCCTAACCCTCCCCCATCTTCGACGGGGGAGGGAACTGCCGCCACTCCGCGACCAAGTCCCCTCCCCCGCGAAGTGGGGGAGGGTTAGGGTGGGGGCCCAACGCGACCGCCTCACTCAACCCACGACCGTCCCCATGACCAACACCACCGGCCGTCTCCGCCGCGCGCGGGCCGACATCGCGGGCGGCCCGGCCGCCTACTTGTCGCTTGGGCGCGGTGGCGTTCCGGCCCTGTTGCTGCATGGCTTCGCCGGGGACTCGCTGACCTGGCAGTACAACCTCTCGCCCCTGGCCGCCGTCCGCCGGGTGCTGGCGGTGGACCTGCCGGGCCATGGCGGCTCGACGCTCGACGTGGGCGACGGGCGGGTCGGCGCCTTCGCACCCTGGCTGGTGCGGCTGCTGAACACGCTGGAGATCCCGCGCGTTCACGCCATCGGCCATTCCATGGGCGGCTTCGTCGCCCTCGAACTGGCCCGGCAGGCGCCGGAGCGGGTGGCGAGCCTGTCGCTGATCGCCAGCGCCGGGCTCGGGCCCGACTTCGACCTCGCCTTCCTGCGCCGGGTGACCGCGCTGTCCTCCCCCGCCGAGGGGCAGGCCTGTGCCGACCGCCTGTTCGCCGAACCGTCGCCGCTGGCGGAGCGGATCGGCGAGGTCCTGCACGCCCAGGCCGCCGACCCCGCGCGCCGCGCGGCGCTGGAACGGATCGTCGAGGGCTCCTTCGCCACGGCGGCGGAACGCTGGCGGCCGGTGGACTGGGGCGCCGTCGCCCCGCCGGTCCAGCTGCTGTGGGGGCGTGACGACCGCATCATCCCCCTGCCGCCGCGCGACCGGCTGCCGCCCGCGGCCCCGCTGCATGTCTTCGACAACACCGGGCACTTGCCGCATAGTGAGGCCGCGACACCCGTCACCGCCATCCTCCGCGACTTCCTCGCCACCCACGATCCTTCATGACCCAGACCATGCTCGCCCTGATCGCCGAAGAACTCGCCCGCATCGCCGCCGACAAGGGGGAGACTCTGCCACCGGTCGGGCCGGACACCCGGTTCCTGGGCGGCGATCTGCCGATCGACTCCCTCGACCTCGCCACGCTGCTGGTCGTGCTGGAACAGCGCACCGGCCAGGATCCCTTCCGCGCCGGCTTCATCCAGTTCACCACGGTCGGCGAACTGGCGGCGCTCTACCGCCTCGACGCCCCGACCGGCGCGGCATGAGTGCGGTCCCGCCGCCCTGGATCGATCCCGGCGTCCGCCTGATCGAAGCGGACACGCATCTCGGCTGGCCGGACATCGCGGCGGCGGCCGACGCGCTGGAGGCGACATTCCGCCGCGAATCCGGCATGGCGACCGTCGGCATAGCGACCGTTGAGGGCGACCGTGCCTCCACCGTCGCCGCCGCGCTGATCGCCGCCGAACGCGCCAATGTCCCGCTCTTCCTGAAACGCCATGGCCCAAATCCGGGGGCTCCCGTCGCTGAAGACGCAACGCCGGCCATGCCCGGCTTCGCGGTCCTGCTGGAAACCTCCGGCACGACCGGGGCGCCCAAGCGGGCCCGGCACGGCTTCGACCGGCTGCGGGGACGGCTGCGCGGCGCCCCCGATCCGGACGCGCGCTGGCTGTTGACCTTTGAGCCAGCCTCTTTCGCCGGCCTCCAGGTGATCCTGACCGCGCTGGCCTCCGGCGGGACGTTGGTGTCGGTGCCCGGCGGGGGTGCTGCGGAGCTTGCCCAGGCGGCGCTCCGGCACGCGGTCACCCACGTCAGCGCGACGCCCAGCTTCTGGCGCGCCTTCCTGATGGCCCTGGGCAACGCCGGCCCGCCCCTGGCGTCGGTCACGCTGGGCGGGGAGGCGGTGGACCAGCCCCTGCTCGACCGGCTGGCCGCGCGCTTCCCGGGTGCGAAGCTGCGCCACATCTACGCCTCCACCGAGGCTGGGGCTCTGTTCGCCGTCACCGACGGGCGCGCCGGCTTCCCGGCGTCCTGGCTGGAGACGGGCGTGGACGGCGTCGCCCTGCGGCTGTGCGACGGCGTGCTGGAGGTGCGCAGCCCGCGCGCCATGACCGGCTATGCCGGCCCCGGCGGCGGGGCACCGGACGCCGACGGCTGGCTGTCCACCGGCGACGTGGTGGAGGTGCGCGGCGACCGCGCTCTGTTCGCCGGGCGGCTGGACGGCCGCGTCAATGTCGGCGGCGTGAAGGTGTCTCCGGAGGCGGTGGAGCAGCGTCTCCTCGGGGTGCCCGACGTCCAGGACGCCCTGGTCCGCGCCGCGGCCAACCCGATCACCGGGCATATCCTGACGGCGACCGTCGTGCCGGCCCCCGGCGTGACGGAAGCGGATGTCCGCGCCGCCGTCCGGGAGGCGATCGCGGATCTCCCGCCGGCCGCGCGGCCGCGCGTCATCACCCTGGCCGACCACATCCCGCTGGGCTCCGCGGGCAAGAAGACACGGGAAGGGGCCGCATGAGCGACGCCACGGAAACCGCCACCCAACACAACACCGTCAAGCGCCACGTCATCGTCACCGGCGGCAGCCGGGGCCTCGGCCTCGGCCTCGTGGAGGCCCTGCTGGACGATGGCTACCGCGTGTCCACCTGCAGCCGCGCGCCCAGCGCGGCACTCGAGCGGTTGGCCGGCCCCGACCTGTTCTGGAAGGCCTGCCGCGTCGGCGACGGGGACGAGGTCCGCGCCTTCGTCGACGCGGCGGTGGAGTGGGGCGGGGCGTCGCCGCTGTGGGGCGTGGTCAACAACGCAGGCATCGCGCGGGAGGGGGTGCTCGCCACCTTCCCCGAGATCGATGTGGAGGAGGTCATCCAGACCAACCTCACCGGCGCGATCCAGGTCGCCCGCGCCTTCCTGCGCGCCAAGCTGCTGAAGCGCGGGCCGGGGCGGATCGTCAACATCTCCTCCATCATCGGCCAGCGCGGCTACACCGGGCTCGCCGCCTATTCCGCGTCGAAAGCCGGCCTGGACGGGCTGACCCGCGCGCTGGCGCGGGAGGTCGGACGGCTCCAGGTCACCGTCAATTCGGTGGCGCCGGGCTACCTGACCACCGAGATGTCCGGCACCCTGGCGGAGGGCCAGCGGGAGCAGATCGTGCGCCGCACGCCGCTCGGCCGGCTGGGGGAGGTGGCCGACGTGGTCCCGGTGGTCCGCTTCCTGCTCGGCGACGGGGCCGCCTTCGTCACCGGCCAGACGATCGTCGTGGACGGCGGCATCACCGGCTGACGGCAACCGGAAGCAGGAGCAGCCCATGGTCGCGAGCGTGATCGACGGCGTCGCCCTCCGCGGGCTGGTCGCCTGCGTGCCGGAACGGCGCGAGACGGTGGAGGATCTGGCCGCCCGTTTCGGGGAGGACGCCGCCCGCAAGGTCGCCAAGGCCACGGGGATCGAGGCGCGGCACCTCGTGCCCCCGCACCAGTGCACCTCCGACCTGGGCGAGGCCGCGGCACGGCGTCTGCTCGACGGCTTGGGCTGGAACGCCGGCACGGTCGACCTGCTGGTCATGGTGACGCAGACGCACGACCGCATCATGCCGGCCTCCGGCCTCATGCTGCACCATCGGCTGGGCCTGGGCCGGCAGGCGGCGGTGATGGACCTGACGCTCGGCTGCTCGGGCTACGTCTACGGTCTGTGGACCGCCGCGGCGATGCTGAAGGCGGCCGGGGGGCGGCGGGCGCTGCTGGTGGCCGGGGACACCACCTCGCGCGTGCTCGACCCCAACGACCGGGCCGTGGCCCCGCTGTTCGGCGACGCCGCCGCGGCGACCGCGCTCGAAACCGACCCCGGTGCCGCCCCCATGGCCTTCACGCTCGGCAGCGACGGGGCCGGCGCGCCCTACCTCACCGTGCCCGGTGGCGCCCTGCGGGAGCCCGATGCCCCCGCCCACCTCTTCATGGACGGCACCCAGGTTTTCGCCTTCACCCTGCGGGAGGTGCCGGCCAGCGTCCGCGCCGCGCTCGACCTTGCCGGCTGGACCATGGACGGGGTGGACCACCTTGTCCTGCACCAAGCGAACGCGCAGATGATCCGCCATCTGGCGCAGAAGCTCGGCGCCGTCCCGGCCCAGACGGTGGTCGGGCTGGCCGGCTACGGCAACACCAGCTCCGCCTCCATCCCGCTCGCCCTGGCGTCGGAGCTTGGCGGCCGGCTGCGCTCCGCTCCCGCGCGGCTTCTGCTGTCCGGCTTCGGCGTTGGCTGGTCCTGGGGAAGCGCCGCGCTCACGGCCGGCCCGCTGGATGTGTGCGGAACGATGCGGATCGACGCCGACGGCAACCCGGTGGAGAGCCCGGCAAATTCTGCCGCCGGCGCGGACGGGGCGGCAAAGGGTGCCGGGAACCCGGCACATTCTGCCGGGCGGTAGGCATTTTTTGCCGACCCTGCTTTTGCCGACCGGCAGGAAATACCACGAAAGAGCGGCAATTTTGGGCTGGCCCGTATTTTGCCTAGCGTAGCCCCGAGGGAATTAGTCCCTCTCCGCCAGCGCGAAGCGCGGCGGATCACAATCCTCCAAATGGAGTGACCATCATGGCTACCAATGGCGTCTCGCTCTCGTCGTCCATGCGCACGAACCTGCTGCAGCTGCAGGGCGTCCAGGACTCGATCGCGAAAAAGCAGAACATCCTCGCGACCGGCAACAAGATCAACACCGCCCTCGACGGCCCGACCTCCTTCTTCGCGGCCAAGGGTCTGAACCAGCGCGCCGGCGACCTGACCGCGCTGAAGGACACGATGGGCCAGGCGATCAGCACCATCAAGGCGGCTGACAAGGGCCTGACCTCCATCGACGACATGATCGAGCAGGCCCGCGGCCTGACCACCGCCGCCTATTCGGCGCTGGGCAACGACGCCGGCTCGATGGCCACCCGCAAGTCGCTGGCCTCGCAGTTCAACGCGCTGAAGGACCAGATCGACAAGCTGGCCGGTGACTCGAGCTACGGCGGCAAGAACCTGCTGGCCGGCAACGGCCTGCGCATGGACAGCACCAGCGCCTCGCGCCAGGCGGTCAACACCATCCAGGGCATCGAGAACGCCCGCGTCACCAACGTGGTGTCGGCCGACACCTACACGGTGCGCGTCAAGGGCGACGGCTCCATCGAGGGTGCGGCCGGCGACATCAACAACGCCGAAATGGCGCACGGCCTGGTCGGCCTGAAGCTGTCGGGCACGATGTCCACCACCGCCGGCAGCTTCTCCGACGTGCAGATCGAGGTCCGCGGCGCCACCGGCCGCGAGCGCTCCTTCATCGTGTCGGACGGCACCGAGTCGCGCACGGTCAAGTACTTCGACAACAGCCAGACCATCGCCGCCAACACGACCCGGGCGTCGACGTCCGGCACCGCGCAGGTCACCAACGTCCAGCTGGGCGGCACGATCGAAGCGGGCGACACCTTCACGATCACCATCGAAGACCAGACCTTCTCCTACACGGCCACGGCCAGCGACGTCGCGGTCGGCAGCAACGCCCGGGCCAACGTCGCCTCGGCGCTGCGCAACTCGATCAGCACCGCGATCGCCGGCACCGGCCGCCTGTCCACCAGCGACGCCAAGACGGTCACCGTCTCGACCAACGGCACGATCACGCTGACCGGCGCCACCTCGCCGAACTCCACGCGCGAGATGAGCGTCAAGGCCACCTCCGAGAACGCCCTGACCAAGCGCATCTCCGAGAGCTTCTCGTCGGGCACGGTCGTGTCCTTCACGGTCGACCGCAAGCTGCTGGAGCAGGCCGCCAACGGCGGCAACGGCATCTCGACCATCGAGAAGAAGGTCGACATCCAGGTCCAGGCCAGCAACCTCAGCGGCGCCACCATCACCCGCGACGGCATGGCCAACCGCGGCGAGGGCAAGCTGTCCAACGGCGAGAACGCCTTCGCGTTCGACACCGGCACGGTCCGCTTCAGCGTCGATCAGAACAAGATCAAGCAGGCGGCCTCGGCCAACTCGGCGGCGAACCTGGTGACGGTCCAGGTGACCGACGCCAACACGTCGAACGACCTGTCGGTGCAGCTGAACGAGCGCAACACCAACGCGATCACGGTGAAGGCCCAGAACCTGACCACCAGCGGCCAGGGCCTGCGCCTCGACTACGCCCAGAACGACTGGACCGACCGTTCCGACATCGACAAGGCGGTCGCCAGCATCGACTACGCGAAGCAGAACCTGCGTTCGGCCTCGCAGACGCTGTCGACGAACCTGAACATCATCACGACCCGCGAAAACTTCACCAAGGAGTTCAGCGACGTGCTGACGGAAGGCGCCAGCAAGCTGACGCTGGCGGACCAGAACGAGGAAGGCGCGAACCTGCTGATGCTGCAGACCCGTCAGCAGCTCGGCACCATCGCCCTTTCGCTGGCCAACCAGTCGCAGCAGTCGATCCTGCGCCTGTTCTAAGCCGGGAACTTCGGGTAGGATCACGCCCGGCGGGCGGCGGCGCGAGCCGCCGCCCGTTCCATTTGGTGCGCGGCGCCTCCGGGGGATCGCCCCGGTTCCCCGCACCGCCCAGCCAAGACCGGGTCGGTTGTCATGCCTTTGAAGTTCGTTCTTCGCCCCAACGAAAAAGTCATCATCAACGGCGCCGTCATCGGCGCCGGAGACCGTCCGGGCTCCTTCTTCCTGTACAACACGGCGAACTTCCTGCGCGGCCGGGAAGTGCTGAAGGAAGAGCAGATCGACTGCATCGAGAAGAAGCTCTATTTCGTCATTCAGCTCGTCTACATTTTTCCCGAGGACGGAACGCTGAACCTGCAGCGCTTCGCCTCCATCCTGAACGAGACGCGGGAAGCGCGCCCCGATTGCGCCAAGGACCTCGACGAGATCGAACGTCTGGTGGAATCGCGCAACTACTATCGCGCGCTCAAGCTGTGCCGTAAGATGTTTCGGGGCGGCCCGGACTCCGCCGACGAGACGGCGCGCGGCTCCGGCGATTCCTCCGCCGATCCGGCCCCGTGACGCGCGTCGGGAACCGCCGCGACCCCTCCGGAAGAGCGCCGGTTCCGGCAGACAGGCCCAGCCGGGCCGGTTCGCTTGAGGGCCGGATGCTTGAGGAACAGCTGAACGCCGCCATCGACCACCATCGAGCCGGCCGGCTGGCCGACGCGCAGCGGCTCTATGCCCGGATCCTGGCCCTGCGGGCGGACCACGCGGACGCGCTTCACCTTTCCGGAATCGCCGACTACCAGTCGGGCCGCGCGGAGGCCGCCGCGCGCCGTTTCCGCGCCGTGCTCGCCGCCCATCCGGCCTTTGCGGAGGCGCACAACAGCCTGGGCAACACGCTGGCCGACGCGGGATGCTGGGGCGAGGCGGCTGCGGCCTATGGCCGCGCCATCACCCTCCAGCCCGGCTATGCGGAAGCGCTCGGCAACCTCGGAACCGTCCGGCAGGCCGAGGGGCGTCACGCCGACGCCCTGGCGGCCTACAACGAGGCGTTGCGGCTGGAACCCGCCCGTCCGGGCACCCTCCACAACCTTGGCCTGCTGCACCAGCAGCTGGGCGACCTCGACCGCGCGGCGGTCTGCTTCCACGAGGCCGTCAAGGCGTCGCCCGGCCACGCCCCGGCTTGGCGCTCGCTGGCGCTCGCCCTGCGCGCGCTCGGCCACCCCGATGCGGAGGCCTGCCTGCGCCGCGCGCTGGCCGACGCTCCCGGCGACGCCGACCTTGCCATCGAGCTTGGAACCCTGCTTGGCGAGCGGCAGCGCTGGGCCGAGGCGGAGGCGGTGCTCCGCCCCGCGCTGGACGCGACTCCCGCGCACGCGCGCCTGCGCTTCGCGCTCGCCGGCGCGCTGCAGAACCAGGGACGCCGGGCCGAGGCGGCGGACGACTACCGCCGCGCCCTGGCCGACGAGCCGATGCTGGCGAGCGCCTGGAACAACCTGGGCGTGGTCCTCCTCGACCTCGGCGCCGCGGAGGAGGCGACGGCGGCCCTGCGCGCCTGCCTGGCCTTGGAACCGGCCGACGCCATGGCGCTCAACAACCTCGGCACGGGCTTCGAAGCGTTGGAGCGCTCCGGCGACGCCGTGCCGGTCTACCGCCGGGCGCTGGCCGTCCGGCCCGACTACGCCAAGGCGCTGGACAACCTGGGCAACGCGCTCGCGAGCGTGGCGAGCCACGAGGAGGCGATCCGACTGCACCGCATGGCCATCGTCGCCCAGCCCGAGCACGCCGAAGCCTACACCAACCAGGGCACGTCCCTGCACCCGCTGGACCGCTGGGCGGAGGCGCTGGCGGTGCACCGCCGGGCCGTGCGGCTGTCCCCACGCAACGCGCCGGCGCGCACCGCGCTCGGCCTGGCGCTCCAGATGCTCGGCCATCCGGAGGAGGCCGAGGCCGCCCACCGCGCGGCCCTGGAGATCGACGCCCAAAACGCGGAGGCGCACGCCAACCTGGGCATGCTCCTGTGGCTGACCAACCGGCCGCAGGAGGCGGAGGGGCCGCTGCGCCACGCGCTCGACCTCGACCCGTCGCTGGCCGCTGCCCATCTCAACCTCGGCCTCGTCAGCCTGGCGCTCGGCAAGCTCGGCGTCGGCTGGGAGTCCTACCAGTGGCGCTTCCGCGCCAAGGGCTACCGGGACCGGGCGGTCGCGGCCCCGCCCTGGCGGGGCGAGCCCATGCCCGGCAAGCGCCTGCTGGTCTGGCGGGAACAGGGCGTCGGCGATGAAATCCTGTTCGCCTCCTGCTTCCGCGCGGCGGCGGATCGGGTCGGCCATGTGGTGGTCGAATGCGACCGGCGCCTGGTCAGCCTCTTCGCCCGGTCCTTCTCCTGGGCCATGGTGCGCGCGGAAACCCTGACCGACGATGGGCGCGAGACCATCGTGCCGATGGATTGCGACGCGCACATCGCCGCCGGCGCGCTGCCGCGCCTGGTCCGCCCGGCCTTGTCCGCCTTTTCGGACGCCGCCCCCTGGCTGGTGCCCGATCCGGCCCGTGCCGCCGCCTGGAGGGAAAGGCTGGACGCGCTGGGGCCGGGGCTGAAGGTCGGCATCGGCTGGCGCAGCCAGATGATGACGACCGACCGCAAGGCCGCCTACGTGACCCTGGACGCCTTCGCGCCGCTGTTCGCGCTGCCGGGCGTCGTCTTCGTCACCGTGCAGTACGGCGACTGCGCCGCGGAGATCGCCGCGGCGGAGGCGCGCTTCGGCGTGCGCATCCACCGCTGGGACGACCTGGACCTGAAGGACGATTTCGAGGGGACCGCGGCGCTCATCGCCGGCCTTGACCTCGTGATCACCCCGGCGATTTCCGCGGGCGAGCTGGCCGGCGCGCTCGGTGTGCCGGTCTGGCGGTTGGGGCACCGGGACTGGACGCAGCTCGGCAGCGGCGTGCGCCCCTGGTTCCCGACCCAGCGCCTGTTCCAGCCCAGCCCGGGCGAGGGGCTGGAGGACATGCTGGCCCGCATGGCGCGCACGCTGGACCGGATGCGCGCCGCGGCGGCGCCGGCCGCGCCATCCGAACCCGCCGACGTCGACCGGCTGGTCGCCGACGCCATCGACCGCCACCGGTCGGGCGACCCGGCCGGGGCGGAGCGCCTGTGCCGCGCCGCGCTCGACGCGTCGCCGGATCACGCCGTTGCCCTCCACCTCCTCGGCATCCTGCTGCGGCGGCGGGGGGAGCCGGCCGAGGCCGCCGCGGTGCTCGCCCGCGCCGCGACCGCCGATCCCGGAAACGCCGCCGCCCATGCGGCGCTGGCCGACGCCCTTCAGGCGCTGGGCCACACCGCCGGAGCGGAGGCCGCGCAGCGCCACGCCATCGCCGCCCGCCCGGATGGCGCGGAGCATTGGGTCAACCGCGCGGCGCTCCTGCGCGCCCTGGGACAATCGGATGGGGCGGAGGCTGCCGCTGGCCGCGCGCTTCTGCTGCGTCCGGGGCTGGGGCCGGCGCACACCCACCTCGGCCACCTCCGCGCCGGACGGGGCGACCGGGCCGGCGCCGCGCGCAGCCATCGGCTGGCGCTCCTCCTGGCGCCGTCCGGGGCGGCGGAGCTGGTCAACATGGCGACCGCTCTCCAGGACGCGCAGCGCCTTCCCGAGGCGGAAACGCTCCTGCGGCGCGCGACGCGGGTCGCGCCGGGCGAGGCCGCGGCCTGGAGCCACCTCGGCAGCGTGCTCGACCAGCGCGACCGGCTCGCGGAGGCGCTCGCCTGCCACCGGCGCGCGCTGGACCTCGCCCCGGACTTGGCCGAGGCGCACGCCAACCTGGGCATCCATTGGGGGCGCCAGCGCCGCCTGGAGGAGGCGAAGGCCGCCTACCGCGACGCGATCCAGGCCGATCCCCGGCTGGCGACCGCCCGCTACAACCTGTCGCTCCTGCTGCTGGAGGAGGGGGCGCTGCGTCCGGGCTGGGCGGACCATGAATGGCGCTTCGGGTCGCCGCAGTTCCTTCACCAGGCGCGGCGCTTCGCCGCGCGCGGCTGGCGGGGGGAGAACATTTCGGCCGCCCGCGTCCTGGTCTGGCGGGAACAGGGGGTGGGCGACGAGATCCTCTTCGCCTCCTGCTATCCGGATCTTCAGCGCCGGGCCGGGCATCTGGTCATCGAATGCGACCGCCGCCTCGTCACGCTGTTCGCGCGGTCCTTCCCCGGCGCCACGGTCCGCCCGCCGACCCCCGACCCGCGCGACGTGGACGTGCAGGTCGCGGCGGGAAGCCTGCCGCGCCTGCTGCGCCCGGACCTGAAGCGCTTCCCGGCGCAGCCCTGGCTGGTGCCCGATCCGCAGCGCGTGGCCCTGTGGCGGGACCGCGTGGCGGCGCTCGGGCCGGGGCTGAAGCTCGGCATCGCGTGGCGCAGCCAGCTCATGGACGGCGACCGCCGGCACTGCTACACCGCGCTCGACCAGTGGGGGCCGCTGTTCGCGCTGCCGGGCGTCACCTTCATCACCGTGCAGTACGGCGACTGCGAAGCGGAGATCGCGGCGGCGGAGGCGCGCTTCGGCGTGCGCATCCACCGCTGGGCCGACCTGAACCTGAAGGACGATTTCGAGGGCACGGCCGCCCTGGCCGCGAACCTCGACCTGATGATCTCGCCGGCCATGTCGGCGGGCGAACTGGGCGGCGCGCTGGGCGTGCCGGTGTGGCGCTTCGGACTGCCGGAGTGGACCCAGCTCGGCACCGGGGCACGCCCCTGGTACCCGACCCAGCGCCTCTTCCAGCCGCGTCCCGGCGAAGGGCTGGGGGAGGTCCTGGCCCGCATGGCCGTGGTCTTGCGCCGACTCATGCCGGAACCGTCGAGCGCTCCTCCGCCACCATCCCCGCCGCCGGACCCGGAGGCGCTGCTGGAACAGGCCGCCGCGCACCACCGCGCCGGCCGCCTCGCCGACGCCGCCCCGCTATACGACCGCGTGCTCCGGTCGCAGCCCGACCATCCCGTGGCGCTGCACCTCTCCGGTCTGCTCGCCCACCAGACCGGCCGGTCGGAGGAGGCCGTGGAGCGGATCGCCGCAGCCCTGTCCCACATGCCCGCCTACGCGGCGGCCCAGACCAGCCTTGGAACCGTCCTTCTCGACACGCGGCAACCGGACGCCGCGGCGGGCCGCTTCCGCCGGGCGCTCGCCTTGCAGCCGGCCTCGGCCGCCGCCCTGACCAACCTCGGCAACGCGCTGGAAGCGGGGCACGACCTGGAGGGCGCCGCGCTGTCCCACCAGCGCGCCGCGCTGGCCGATCCGGCGCTGGCCGAGGCGCACGACAACCGGGGGGCCGTCCTGACCCGCCTGGGCCGCCTCGACGACGGGGCCGCGAGCCACCGGCGGGCCGTGGCTCTGGCGCCGGCCCGCGGGGCGGGCTGGCTCAACCTGGGCGTCGCGCTGCGGCGGTCCGGCCGATGGCCCGTCGCGCACCACGCGCTCCGGCGGGCGTTGGCGCTCGAACCCGGCACGGCGGACGCGCTCGCCAACCTCGGCCGCCTGCTGCGCGACCTCGGCCGGGCGGAGGAGGCGGAGCGCTGGTGCGACCGCGCGCTTGCCCTGGATCCGGACCAGCCGGCCGCCGCCTTCAACAAGGGCCTGCTGTGCCTAACGCGCGGCGACCTCCCGACGGGCTGGTGGGGCTACGACCGCCGCTTCCGCGCGCGGGACTTGGCCGGGGCGGCGCGCGTCCTGCCGGTGCCGCCCTGGGAGGGCGAGGATCCCGCAGGCCTCCACCTGCTGGTCTGGCGGGAGCAGGGCCTCGGCGATGAAATCCTGTTCTGCGGCTGCCTGCCGGAGCTGATCGCACGGGCGGGGTCCGTCACCGTCGAGTGCGACCGCCGGCTGGTCCCGCTGTTTGCCCGGTCCTTCCCGGCGGCGACGATACGGCCGGCGCCGGCCGACCCCGAGGCGCCTTGCGCGGGGATCGACCGCCGCATTGACCGCCATGTGGCGATGGGGTCGCTTCCCCGGTTGCTGCGGCCGGGGCTGGCCGACTTCCCGCCGCGCGCGGGATACCTCGTCCCCGACCCGGCGCAGGTCCTGCGCTGGCGGGAGCGGGTGGCCGCCCCGGGGCCGGGCTTGAGGGTCGGCATCGCGTGGCGCAGCGGCCTGGTCACCGCGGAACGGCGCGGCGCCTACGCCGCCATTGGGGATTGGGGGCCGGTTTTCGCGGTGCCGGGCGTCCGCTTCGTCAATCTCCAGTATGGCGACTGCGCGGCCGAACTGGCGGAGGCGCAGCGGAGGTTCGGCGTGACCATCCACACCTGGCCCGACCTGGACCTCAAGGACGACCTGGACGGCGTTGCGGCGCTGATGGCGGGACTCGACCTCGTGATCACGCCGGCCAGTTCCGTCGGGGAAATGGCCGGCGCCTTGGGCGTACCGGTCTGGCGCTTCGGCCTGGGCGGGGACTGGACGGCGCTCGGCACCGGGACGCGGCCGTGGTTCCCCAGCATGACCCTCGTGACGGCGCCGCCGGGCCAGCCGACCTCGGGCGCGCTGCCCCTGATCGCGCGCCGCCTGTGCCGTCTGGCGGAACAGCCGCTTCGCGCGGGCCAATAAAAAAAGCCAGAGATGGCCTTTTGAACCACCCCTGGCTTTTCACCGAAACGGGAAAGGTCTGTGGGTGCGTCAATTCACCCGGTGGGAGGTTCTGGCCAAGCGATCAATCTCTTCCTTTACATGCAACTTCTCGATCTTAAGGCGCTTGATCGCGCTCTCATCCGGCCAAGAGCGCTTTTCCTCGTCGAGGATCGCGCGGTCGAGACGCATGTGCTTTTCCTGCAAGGAAGATAGGCGAGCATCAGTGTGCATGGTCTGCTCTCCATCGGATCGAACCGGCTCCTGCCAAGTCCGGCAGGCCGGAAACCATAGTGTTCACCCATCCGAGCCGCCAAACAACCCTAAACTTTTGTCCTAGTACACCAAAGACGGGGGATGACCGCCCCGAACGATGGGGGATAGGACAATTCGCCGCATAGGGCTCCGCCTTGCCGTTCGTTGCGGGTCTTTGCCTTTCGGCAGAGCTTTGTTGCGCGTCTATGCCGTCCGCACCATGCCGCCCAGCACAGCGGCGATGCGCCGGACCACGTCGCCGAGCCCCTCGCCCGAACGGGGCTGGAACAGGCGCTGGGTCGGGAACCAGGGGCGCGCCCCGCTGCCGAGCTGCGTCCAGTCGAGGCCCCCGACGCGCCACACCGGCACGCCCAGCGCGCCCGCCAACTCGCCCGCCGCGGTCGCCGGCAGCAGGACGAGGTCGAGCGCGCCCATAAGCGCGGCCAGCCCCTCCAGGTCGTTCTTCAGGTCCAGGTCGTCCCAGCGGTGCAGGCGCCGGCAGCCGTCCCGCTCGAAGGCGGCCAGCTCGGCGGCGCAGTCGCCGTATTGCAGGTTCACGGCCTGCACGCCGGGCAGGTCGAGCACCGGCCGCCAGTCCTCAAGGGCGGTGTAGGCGCTCTCGCGCTGGGCCGTGACGATCTGGCTGCGCCAGCTGATGCCGACCTTCAACCCCGGGCCGAGGGCGTCCACGCGGCGGCGCCACAGCGCGGCGCGCTCCGGGTCCGGGCTCAGGAAAGCCCGGCGGGCGGGGAAGCGGTCCAGCCGGCGGCGCAGCAGGGCGGGGAGGGACCCCGCCGCGATTTGCAGGTCGCAGTCCGGCGGATCGATGGACTCCCGGCCGGAGCTGTCGCCGGACTCCGTGCGCACCTCCGCCCAGGGGAAGGCGCGGGCGAACAGGGGGACCAGCCGGGGATCGCACTCGATCACCACCGCGCCGCCGCCCGTATCGCAGCAGCCGCGCAGATCCTCGAAGCAGGAGGCGAACAGCACCTCGTCGCCCAGCCCCTGCTCCGGCCAGACCAGCAGGCGCCGCCCGGCGAGGTCCTCGCCGCGCCACCACGGCAGGGCGATGCGCCGCGCCCGCTGGAGCTGCCGGGCGGAAAAGCGCCGCTCAAAGCCGGCCCAGCCCGCTCCCAGGTCCCCCTCCGCCAGCGCCAGCAGGCTGAAGTTCCAGGCCGCCAGCGGCTGCGCGGGGTCGAGCCGCACCGCGCGCCGGATGTGCCGCAGGGAGTCCGCGTCGCGCCCCTCCGCCTTCGCCATGGTGCCGAGGTTGTTCAGCGTGTCCACGGAGTCCGGGCGCAGGGTCAGAGCCCTTCGGTAATGGCCGGCGGCCTCGGCGAAGGACCCCGCCACCTCGCAGGCATGGCCCAGGTTGGTGTGGGCGGCCGGGTTCTCCGGGGCCAGCGCGATGGAGCGCCGGTGCCAGCGCTTGGCCGCCGCGACGGTGGGCGCCCGGTGCAGCCCCAGGCCCAGGTGGGTCAGCGCCTCCGGGAAATCGGGGCGCAGCGCGATGGCGCGGGCGAAGCAGGCCTGCGCGCGCCCCGGATGGTCCAGCGCCTGATGGACCAGCCCCAGATGGTTCCAGGCCGCCGGGAACTCCGGGTCCAGCCGCAGGGCCGCGGCGATGCGGGCCTCCGCATCCGCGTGCCGGCCGGACTGGTGCGCCGCGAGGCCGAGGAGGTGCAGCGCGTCGCCGTGGTCCGGCTGCGCGTCGAGGACGCCGCGGTAGGACTCCATGGCCTCGTCCAGCCGGCCCGCGCGATGCAGCCGGATCGCCTGGGTCAACCGCTCCTCAGTGGAGGGCGGGGAGGGCTGCGGCACAGGCTGAGGAACCGGAACGGCGGCCGTCCGGGCCAGCCCCGCCAGCGCGGCGGCCATGCGGGCGATCACCCCGTCGAACGTCTCGCCGGGGCGTGGCTGGAACACCCGCATGCTGGTGAACCAGGGGCGCGCGTCCGTGCCGAGCTGCGTCCAGTCCCGGTGCCCGAAGCGCCAGGTCGGAACCCCCAGCGCACCGGCCAGCTCGCCCGCTGACATGGCCGGCGTGATGACGAGGTCGAGGTTGGCGGTCAGCGCAGCGGCACCCTCGAAGTCGTCCTTCAGGTCCAGGTCGGCCCAGCGGTGGATGCGCACGCCGAAGCGCGTTTCCGCCGCCGCGATCTCCGCCGCGCAGTCGTCGTACTGGAGGTTCACGAAGGTGACCCCGGGCAGCGCGAACAGCGGACCCCACTGGTCCAGCGTCGTGTAGGCCGCCTTGCGCTCCGGCGTGATCAGCTGGCTGCGCCAGCCGATGCCGACCTTCAGCCCCGGCCCCAGCGCCGCCACCCGCTCCCGCCACAGCGCGACCCGCGCCGAGTCGGGCACCAGCCAGGGGCCGGGCTGGTCGAAGCCGGCCAGCGTCGAGCGCAGAAGCCGCGGCAGGGACCCGGCCGGGATGTGCCGGTCGAAATCCGGCGGGACGATGGTTTCCCGCCCGTCGGCGTCGATGGTCTGGGCGCGCACCGTGGCGCGCGGGAAGGAGCGGGCGAACAGGCCGACCAGCCGGCGGTCCGTCTCGATCGTCACGCGCCCGCCGCTGAAGGCGATGACCTCGGCGTAGCAGGAGGCGAACAGGATCTCGTCGCCCACGCCCTGCTCCCGCCAGACCAGCAGGCGCTGGCCCCGCAGCCCCTCGCCCTGCCACAGCGGCGCGTCGATGCGCCGGTCGGGCACCACCTGGCCGGCGGCGAAGCGCGTCCCATAGCCCTGCCAGCCGCGCCCGACCTGCCCGTGCAGCAGCGCCAGCAGGGCGAGGTTGTAGCTGGCCGTGGCGAGGTCCGGCTTGTGGGCCAGCGCCTCCTCGTAGCAGGCCTCGGCCTTGTCGAGCCTGCCTTGCGCCTGCAAGGCGTTGCCCAGGTTGTAGATGGCCTCCACGAAATGGGGCTGGCGCCGCAGCACCTCGCGGAAGCACTGCTCGGCCTGCTCCAGCCGGCCGAGCTTCTGCAGCACGGAGCCCAGGTTGTTCAGGGCCATCAGATGGTCGGGCGCGCGCTTCAGCGCCTCGCGGTAGGCGATCTCCGCGCTCTCATACGCCTGCTTCTTCTGGAGCACGGCGCCCAGGTTGTAGTGCGCCTTGGCGTCGTCGGGCCGCTGGCGCAGCACGAAGCGCGTCTGGGCCAGCGCCTCGTCCAGCCGGCCGCTGGCGGTCAGCGCGTCGCTCAGGTTGTTGTGCGCCTCGACCATGGCCGGGGCTAGCCGCACCGCCCGTTGCAGCGCCCGCACCGCGTCGGCGGTGCGGTGCTGGGCGCGCAGCACGTTGCCCAGATTGTACCAGGCCTTGGCGTAGTCCGGCCGCAGCTCGACCGCCGCGGTGAAGGCCAGCGTCGCCAGTCCCGGCAGGTCCTGCGCCTGAAGCGCGTTGCCGAGGTTGTAGCGCGGCTGCGCCGACCCGGGGGCCAGCGCGATCGCCTGGCGGTGGGCGTCCGCCGCCTCCGCATGGCGGTTCAGGGCGGCCAGCGCGCTGCCGAGGTTGTCGTGGTAGTCGGCCACCCCGCCGTCGTGCCCGATGGCCCGTCCGATCAGCTCCGCCGCCGCCGCCGGCTGGTTGACCTGCAACGCCAGCACGCCCAGCAGGTGCAGCGCGTCGGGATGCTGCGGGTCGGCGGTCAGCACGGCGCGGTAGTCGCGCTCCGCCTCGCGCAGGCGGCCGGCCTGATGGTGCCCGACCGCGCGGCCGAGCGCCGCGGCGATGTCGGCCGCCGTGCCGTGTTTCGCGCGCTGGTCCATGGTCATCGCCTTATCGTCCGTTGCCGGTCCCGCCTCGCCCCTTATGGGCCTGGGCCAGGGCTTGCGGAAGGGAGTGCCATGATCCGCCGATCCAGGTAAAGAAGCTGTTGTTGCCGCACCGCTGCCGGGAGGCTGTCCGTGACCGAACCGAGCACTCCGTTCCGCCTGGGCGGCTTCGCCGCCAAGGCCCAGCGCCTCTTCGCGGAGGCCAACGCGCTGGCCGAACAGGGCCTCCCCGCGGAGGCGGAGGCCGTCTACCGCCGCGCGCTCGCCCTCGATCCGCGGCTGGCGGAGGCGCACAACAACCTTGGCAACGTGCTGCGCGCCCTGGGCCGGGTTGCGGAGGCGGTGGCGGCCTACCGGGAGGCGCTGGCCTGCGGGCTCGACCACCCGCTGGTCCACTACAACCTCGCCTCGGCCCTGAAGGCGGTGGGCGAGGCGGGGCCGGCCGAGCGGTCCTTCCGCCGCGCCCTGGCGATGCGGCCGGACTATGCCGAAGCCTTCAACAACCTCGCCAACCTGCTGCGCGAGCAGGACCGGCTGACCGACTCCGCGGACGCCTACCGGCGGGCGCTGGCGCTGCGGCCGGACTGGGACGAGGCGCACGACAACCTGTCCGGCGCCCTCTACCTGCTGCACGAGGACGGGCGCGATGAGGAGGCCGCGCGGTTCGCCCGGCTGTGGCTGCGCGACCATCCGGACCACCCCGTGGCGCGCCACATCGGCGCGGCGCTTGCCGGATTCGTCCCCGACGACCGGGCGTCGGACGCCTATGTCCGGCAGGTGTTCGACCATTTCGCCGGGGAGTTCGAGAGCAAGCTGGCCGAACTCGGCTACCGCGCGCCCGCGCTGCTGGCCGACGCCCTGGAGAAGGAGGGGGCGCCGGCCGACACGTCTCTCGCGATGCTCGACGCCGGCTGCGGCACCGGGCTCTGCGCGCCGCTCCTGCGGCCCTGGGCGCGCCGGCTGGTCGGGGTGGACCTGTCGCCGGGCATGCTGGACCACGCCCGCGCGCGCGGCCTGTACGACGAACTGGCGGAGGCGGAGCTGGGCGCCTTCCTGTCCGCCCACCCCGGCGCCTTCGACCTGATCGTGGCCGCCGACGTGCTGTGCTACTTCGGCGCGCTCGACACGGTCCTGGCGCAGGCGGCGGCGGCGCTGCGCCCCGGCGGCCGGCTCGCCTTCACGGTGGAGCGGCTGGACGCGGCGCAGCCCCACCGCGTCAGCCCGCACGGCCGCTACGCCCACGCCGAAGGCTACGTCCGCGGGTGCCTCGACGCCGCCGGGCTGTCCATGGCCCGCCTGTCCCGCGACACGCTGCGTTTCGAAAGCGGCGAACCGGTCGACGGGCTGGTCGTGGTCGCGGTGCGGGGGGCGGACGCATGACCGGCACGCCCGATTCTCCTGCCAAACCGGCCGCCAAGCCGGCGCGCAAGGAACTGCCGCCGGGTTACCGGCAGGGCATCATCACCGCTGTGACGGTGATCCTCGGCTTCTCGCTCGTCTTCCTGCGCTTCTGGAGCTTCGAGGCGGAAGGGGCCTGGACGGTGCCGTCCGTCATCGCGGCCGTCATCCTCGCGGTGTCGATCCTGTTCCAGATGGTCTGCCTGTGGCGGTCGCTGCAACTCTCCGACGACGACGAGGCCGAATACGCCAAGACCCTGCGCTGGTTCCTGGCGTCGATCGTGACGCTGCTGGTCAGCGTCCTCATCGCGGCGCTGGCCTACTCCGGCCTGTTCAGGGGTTGATGTTTCAAGAGTTGGGAAAGGGCAGGCCGTGCCGGCGGTGGCGCGCCGTCCCGTCCTTCAGCGCCAGCGCCTGTTCGCCCCAGGCAGCCGCCGCCTCCTCCCGCCCGAGCAGGGCCAGCGCCACGACCAGCCGGTCGATCGCCTCGGTGTGGCGCGGATTCAGGCGGGCGGCGCGCTCCAGTGCCGCGGCGGACTCCGGCAGGCGGTCCACCGTGCCCAGCGCGATGCCCAGGTTGAAGGCCGCCGACGGGAAATCCGGGGTGATCGCCAGCGCGTTGCGGTAGGCGGCCAGCGAGTCCTCGCGCAGGCCCAGCGCGAACAGCGCGTTGCCGTGCAGGAAGGCGACGTCGGCGTCCAGCGGCATCAGCGCCGCCGCGCGGGCCAGGGCGGGCAGGGATTCCACGCCCATCCCGGCCTCCACCAGCAGCCGGCCGCGCTCGTGCAGCAGGGCGCCCAGCCGTTCGCGCGCCACGTCCAGGGCCGGTGCGGCGGCCACGGCGCGTTCCAGCGCCGCGATGGCGCGGGGGGTGTCGCCGCTGTGGTGCAGGGCGTTGCCCAGGTCCGTCCAGGCTTCGGCGAAGTCGGGTTGCAGGGCGATGGCGCGCCGGTACGACGCCACGGCCTCCGCCGGCCTTGCGGCGGCCCGCCAGATGTTGGCGATGTTGGCGTGCATGTCCGCGGCGTCCGGCCGTTGGGCCAGCGCGCGGCCGATCAGCTGCAGGCCAAGCGCGTGCTCCCCCACCTGGCCCGCCAGCACGCCCAGGAAATGCAGGGCGTCGGGCTGGTCCGGCTCGGCGTCCAGGATGCGGTGGTAGAGTTCCTGCGCTTCGGCCAGCCGGCCGGCGAGGTGGTGGTCCAGGGCAAGCGCCAGCGCTTCCGCGATCGTAGCCATGGCGAAGGCTTAAGGGCGCCGTCCGCGATCCGCAAGCGTGGGCGCGCTTGTCGGGCTGTAAAAAAGATTGGAAGGCCTTGCCGAACCTACCCGAATGCGAACCGGCCGGGCGCTTGACAGCCTGGGTGACTCCGACCTTCGTCGTAGACCGTATAATAATGAACAAACCCTTTACAATGCTCGGCATTGGATGCAATATCAGAAGCTGATCGTGTCCATAGACCGGTGTTCCTGTCATGAACGTGGCCCTCGCCACCGCAACGGCCCAGGCGCCGTTGCCCGTCATGGCGGCCCGCAACGGCATTGCCGTTGGGAAGGGGGCCGACACCGGGACTCCGTCCGCGGCCGACGCCGCCGGGGACACGTCGGCGGTCAAGGTCGATACCGGAAAGTCCGGAGAGGATCTGCCGATCCTCGGGCGTTACCCGCGGGTCGCCGTCCGTTTCGACCAGGACGCGTCGCGCCTCGTCCTCCTGTTCCGCAATCCGGCCGACGGTGCGACCGTCGAGCAGATCCCGACCGAGGCGGCGCTGAAGCAGTACCGGGAAGCGCAGAAGGACCGGAAGGACGGCCGATCGTCCCTGCAGTTGCTCGTGGGCGGCTCGGACGATGGCCAAGCCCGGCAGCCGGGGCAGGGAAGCGCGTCCAGCGACCTCGCCACGGGCCAGCGGGCCGGGCAGGGGACCGGGCAAGGGACCGGGCCGGGGACCAGTCCGCACCGCGGCGCCGGCGTGGAGACGCACACCACTTCCGGTTACCCGCCGACCGTGGTACATTCCACGCCCGCAACCACGCACGCCGCCGCACCGTCGGGAACCTCGTCAGGCTCCGGCAGCGCGCGCGTCAACGTGGTCATCTGATCCGGACGATCCGGTTCAGGATTCTTGAAGGGCGCTGACCCATGGCACTCGACGTCACCTCCTCATCCATGGGCGCGGCCATCGGCCTGCGTCAGGCGCAGGGCCAAGCCGATTTCGGCATGAAGACGCTGAACCAGTCGGCCCAGCAGCAGCAACAGGCCGTCACCAGCCTGCTCCAGCCCGCAGGCAGCAGCGCCGGCGGCAACGTCACCGCGACGCGCGGCCAGAACCTGAACATCGTGGTGTGAATCGGCGGGACCTTTAGCCAAGTCCGACGGAAATGCCGATCAGCATCCGGATTTCGGAAAGTTGGTCGTTGGTGACGCGCGACGATGTGGGCTTGATCCTGTGTTTCGACGTCGTGGTCACATGATGGGCCAGCGCAAAGCTCGGCTTGCTGCACCCGTTCTCGACGGACGGCACGATTGTCACCGATAGGTCTTCAATCGCTATCTGTGGTTCCGTGGTGAGCGGCACCAGGATGACGTTTGGATAGGACGGGTCGAACAGATCGCTGTCCTCGACCACAATGGCGGGGCGCAGTTTGTTCGGCTCCTTGGGCAGCGCGTCGCGCCAGTCCACCAGGACGATTTGCCCGGCTTCTAAGTTCATTGTGCGTCGCTAAGGGGGCTTGGCATGCCCCAGTCCTCATAGAAGCTTTGCGCATCCTGGGAAGAGGCGGCATGGCGCCCGACGGCGCGACTCTGCTCCCGGATGCGCTCTCTTCGGACGCGCTTCGCTTCTGCGGATGCAAGTTCACGCAGGTAGGTCGATAGTCCGATGCCACGCTGCTTGGCGGCGGTTTCAAGAGTGGACTGGACGTCATCGTCCAGGCGGACGGAAACGGGATGAGCCATGTCACTCCTCCTGTGTCTCGACATTGTAGTGCGCTTGCGCACTACACTCAAGCAATCGTGCATCCACCAAAAAAAACCCCTCCCTGTTGGGAGGGGCTTTCGCGTGTTCCGGATGGCGCCGGTTACTTCAGCTCATCGAAGGTGTCGATGATGTGGCTGACGATGCCATATTCGCGGGCCTCCTCGGCCTGCATCCAGAAGTTCCGGTCGGTGTCCTTCGCGACCTTCTCGTAGGGCTGGCCCGTCTCACGCGCGATGATCCGGTTCAGGCGCTCGCGCATGCGGATGATTTCCTTCGCCTCGATGGCGATGTCCGTCGCGCGTCCGCCCGTGCCGCCCAGCGGCTGGTGGATCAGGAAGCGGGTGTTGGGCAGGCAGAAGCGGTCTTCCTTCTTCGCGGCCAGGAAGATGTGGCAGCCAGCACTGGCGACCCAGCCGGTGCCGAGCATCTTCACGCGCGGCTTCACGAAGCGGATCATGTCGTGGATGGTGTCGCCCGCCTCGACGTGGCCGCCGGGGGAGTTCACCACCACCGTGATGTCGTCGTTGCTCTCATGCGCCAAAGCCAGCAGCTGGGCGGAAACCGCCTGCGCCAGCTTCATGTCGATCTGGCCGAAGATCAGGACCGTGCGCGCCTTGAACAGGTTCGACTGCACGGCCGCGAAGGGCGGCTGGGCGCTTTCCTTCGACTTCTCGTCCGGCTCCTGCTCGGGTTCGTCGTCGAAGCGGGTGTATCCGTCGTGCGCCATCGTTTTTGATCTCCCTGACGTCGGCATAGTCTATCGGGGGGCTTCGGCTGTCGTGCCTTTATCAGGCCATCGGATGTGAGCCGCATCGCGCCTCTCGGCTCTCCACATAGCCCGTATGGGGTCAATGTTCAACGGGCCGCGACGCCAAATCCCGCCCAGTTGCCGTTGGGGTGGCCCCCCGGAGATCGGCATAGGCCCCGCTTCGGACTTGCGCCTCCGGCCCCGCGCTCGGCACACTGCCGGGCGGTAAGAGGAGTTCGAGATATGGACGGGGGCGGAGTCTCGGTCATCATCGCGGCCCACCGGGCGCACGACACGATCGCGCGCGCCGTTTCCAGCCTGCTGGACCAGGGCTGGGCCGACTGGGAAGCGGTGGTGGTCAGCGACGACGGCACCGACTACCGCGCCACGCTGGAGGCGGCCGGCCTCAGCGGCCCGCGGCTGGTCTTCACCAGCACCGGCCGGATCGGCGCCGGCGCCCCGGCGGCCCGCAACGCCGGGCTCCGCGCCGCGTCGAAGCCGCTGGTGGCGCCGCTCGACGCCGACGACCGCTTCCTGCCCGGCCGGCTCGCCCGGCTGGCGCCGCTGGCGCTGCGGCATGGTGCCGCGGTGGACAATGTGGCCGTGGTGCGCGACCGCGACGGCGCGCCGCTCTCCACCCTCTTCCCACCGACCGAGGGGGTGGGCGAACTCGACGCCGACGGATTCCTGGCGACCTCCGTGCCGATGTTCCCGGTGGTGCGCCGCGACCTCGTCCCCGGCTGGGAGGAGGATGTCAACTTCTGCGACGACGTGGTCTTCAACGTCCAGGTCATCGACCGCGTCGGCCCGCTGCCGCTCGTCGGCCAGCCTCTCTACGAGTACCGGCAGCGCGAGGGCTCCATCACCTTCTCCGCCGACAGCGGCGACCGGGCGGAGCGCTGCTACCGCCATGTGCTCGCCCGGCTGGAGGGCGACGGGCTGCGCATCCAAGACGAGATGTTGCGCCGCCGCTTCGCCGCCGCTCTGGAGGCCAAGCGGGCCCTGAACGCCGCCTACGAGGCCGCGCACCGGGGCGGCCGCTGCGCGAACTTTCAGGAATTCCTGGCCTTGCGGGAGAAGTCCTTGGCCGGGTAGCCGCCGATCGGGCTCAGGTGCGTGATCAGCCCGGCGCCCGGCCGGTACAGGTGCAGCGCCAGGGCCGACGGCTCCTCCGTCCAGCGGTAGGGCGGCTCCGGCGTCAGGTCCAGCGCGATCTGGTAGGCGATCGACGGCGCCACATAGCCGTAGGCGCCGTTCCAGTTCAGCGCGGTCTGCCGGTGGGTGTGGCCGCTGAGGACTGCCAGCACGTTCGGGCTCGATCGCACCAGCCGCCCCAGTTCCTCCGCCCCCTCCACGCAGCGCAGCGTGTCCAGGAAGGCGAGCCCGGTGTCGAAGGGCGGGTGGTGCAGGGCGATGATCGTCGGCCGCTCCGGCTGCTCCGCCAGCCGCTCCGCCGTCCAGGCGAGTCGCCGCTCGCACAGCGCGCCCACCGGGCTGCCCGCCACCACCGAATCGAGCATCAGGACGCGGACGGGAAACTCCTCCACCGCGTACTGGATGAAGTCGCCCTGAATGTCTTCGTTGGCCATGGGCATCCAGCCCGTGCCGGCGAAGCTCCGCCGCAGCCCGTCGCGGTCGTCGTGGTTGCCGGCCAGCACCCGGTAGGGGATGGCGAGCGGCGCCAGAATCTCGGCCAGCGCCTCGTACTCGCCGGGTTTCGGGCCGTTGATCAGGTCGCCGGTGATCAGCACCAGGTCGGGACGCGGGTCCAGCGCGTTCAGGTGGGCGACCGCCGCCGCGAGCCGCGCGTTGGTGTCGTAGGCGGTGGTGGGGGTGCTTCCGGGGGCCACGACGTGCAGGTCGGAGATCTGGGCGATCAGCATCGGGCACCCGTCAGAAGGTTTGGCTCGGCCATAGATTGGCCCGGCCATCGACATCGCCGATTTTGCAACGCCGGGCAAGCATTCCGTCGGACGGCAAACCTTCCTTTACAATTCGATGACTATGATACTCGACAGATCGGTCGTGTTGCATCGGGACGGGGTATGGGCACTTCCACCACCTGCCTGCTCGGGCGTCTGCTGGCGAACGGAAAGTTCTGGCTGAAGCGCGCGCGAATCGACGCCGCTCATCTCGCCGCGGACAGTCCCGCCGAAACTCCCAGCGCCGGGCCGGACGGCTTCCTGCTCGCCGACCTCCGCATCGAGCAGGGGCGCATCCGCGCCATCCTGCCGGCCGGCGAGTCGCCCTGCTGCGCGCCGGGCCTGTGCCTGGACGGCGGCAGCGTCCGCCCTCTGGAGGCCGACGGCCGCATCGGACCAGGCCTTCCCGCCGACCTGATGCTGGTCACCGCCGAGGGGGAACGGCTGATTATGCAGGGCGGGCAGATGGTTTCCGAACCGAATCGCCTGTATACTGCGTAAAGACGCGCAACTTTCTCGACTCCGGAAGTGAACTGAACGATATAGTTCAGTTTGCCGTCCGCTGCACATCGCGGCGCGGTTGAAACGAAACGTCCCATCCGCTCCGCCGCGCGCGGAAGGGCTTGTCCGGGTCCCGTTTTCATGCGCCACACGCTTCGGATCGTCGCCCTTCTGGTTCTGGTCGCCCTCGGCGGTGGCGCCTACTGGTACTTCGTGAAGCAGGGCGGGACGATCGACACGCTGCTGGCCGGAACCTTCGTTCCCTCGCCCGGCGGCGCGTCCGCCGGCAAGCCCCCGGCCGGTGCTCCCCCCGGCGGCATGCCGCCGATGCCGGTGGAGGCCGTGCCGGTCCGGGTCGGCGCGGTGTCGCGCACGGTGACCGCGGTGGGCTCGCTGCTGTCCAACGAATCGGTGGTGATCCGGCCGGAGGTCGCCGGGAAGATCGCGGAGATCGCCTTCCAGGAAGGGCAGGCCGTCAAGAAGGGGGCCGTTCTGGTCCGCCTGGACGACAGCATCGCGCGCGCCACCCTGGCCCAGGCGCAGGCGAGCATCGCCTTCTCCCGCGCCGAGCTGAACCGCGCCGACGAGCTGTACCGGCAGAAGACCGGCCCCGCCCGCAACAAGGAGCAGGCGCAGGCCAAGCTCCAGGCCGACGAGGCTGCGATCCAGCTGGCGAAGGCCCAGCTGGAGAAGATGACCCTGGTCGCCCCCTTCGACGGCGTTCTGGGCCTGCGCAAGGTGTCGGTCGGCGACGTGGTGGCCGCCGGCAAGGACATCGTGAACCTGGAGGCCATCGACACCCTGAAGCTCGATTTCCGCGTGCCGGAGCTGTACCTGCCCGCGGTCAAGGCCGGGCAGACGCTCCAGGTCGCGGTGGACGCCTTCGCCGGCCGCAGCTTCGAGGGCAAGGTCATCGCCATCGACCCGCTGGTCGACGTGAACGGCCGCGCCGTGGCGGTCCGCGCCCGCGTCGCCAACGCCGACGGCAGCTTGCGCCCCGGCCTGTTCGCGCGCGTCAGCCTGACCATCGACACGCAGCCGAACGCCGTCCTGGTGTTGGAGCAGTCGATCGTCGCCTTCGGCAACAAGCAGTTCGTCTTCAAGGTCGTGGACGGCAAGGCCGTGCAGGCCCCCGTGACGCTGGGCGGCCGCCGCAACGCGGAGGTGGAGATCGCCGAGGGCTTGAAGCCGGGCGACATGGTCGTTACCGCCGGGCAGCTGAAGATCCGCGACGGCGCCCCGGTCGCGGTCATCAACGCCAAGCCGGCGGGGAGCTGATCCGATGGTCCTCTCCGACATCTCCATCCGCCGGCCGGTCCTGGCGACGGTGATGAGCCTCGCGCTCATGCTCATCGGCCTCGTCTCCTACCAGCGCCTGTCGGTGCGCGAATACCCGAAGATCGACGAGCCCGTCGTCACGGTGGAGACCACCTACAAGGGCGCGTCCGCCGAGATCATCGAATCCCAGGTCACCCAGATCCTGGAGGACAGCCTGTCCGGCATCGAGGGCATCGACGTGATGTCCTCCATCAGCCGCGCAGAGAAGAGCCAGATCACGCTCCGCTTCCGCCTGGACCGCAACGTGGACGTGGCGGCCAGCGACGTGCGCGACCGCACCGGCCGCGTCCGCGCCCAGCTGCCCAACGAGATCGACGAGCCGGTCATCGCGAAGGTGGAGGCCGACGCGCAGCCGATCATCTACCTCGCCTTCTCCTCCGACCGGCACTCGTCGCTGGACGTGACCGACTTCGCCGACCGCTACGTCAAGGACCGCCTCCAGAACCTGCCCGGCGTCGCCCAGGTGCGCATCTTCGGCGAGCGGCGCTTCGCCATGCGGCTCTGGCTTGACCCGCAGCGCATGGCCGCCTACCGCGTCACCCCGCAGGACGTGGAGAACGCGCTGCGCAAGCAGAACGTGGAGATCCCCGCCGGCCGCGTGGAGAGCAAGGCGCGCGAGTTCACCGTGGTGTCGGAGACCGACCTGCGCACGCCGGAGGAGTTCGACCGCATCATCCTGCGCGACGAGGCCGGTTACCTCGTCCGCCTGAAAGACGTCGGCCACGCGGAGATCGGCGCGCTGGACGAGCGCGTTAGCGCCCGCTTCAACGGCCGCCCGGCGGTCGCCATCGGCGTCGTGAAGCAGTCCACCGCCAACCCGCTGGACGTGTCGAAGGCGGTGACCGAGGCGCTGCCGAAGATCCGCGCGGCCGTGCCGGAGGGCATGGGGGTGGACGTCGGCTACGACAGCTCCGTCTTCATCGCCCGGTCGATCGACGCCGTGTTCCACACGATCTTCGAGGCGATCGTTCTGGTCGTCCTGGTCATCTTCGTCTTCCTGCGCAGCCTTCGCGCCACGCTGGTGCCGCTGGTGACCATCCCGGTGTCGCTGATCGGCGCCTTCGCGCTGATGTACGCCTTCGGCTTCTCGGTCAACACGCTGACCCTGCTGTCCATGGTGCTGGCCATCGGCCTCGTCGTGGACGACGCCATCGTGATGCTGGAGAACATCTACCGCCACGTGGAGGAGGGGATGCCCCCCTTCCAGGCGGCGCTGAAGGGCTCCAAGGAGATCGGCTTCGCGGTCATCGCCATGACCATCACGCTGGCCGCGGTCTACGCCCCCATCGGCTTCATGACCGGCCGCACCGGGCGCCTCTTCTCCGAATTCGCGCTGACCCTGGCGGGGGCGGTGATCGTGTCGGGCTTCGTCGCCCTGACACTGTCGCCGATGATGTGCTCCAAGCTGCTGAAGCACCAGACCAAGCACAATTTCATCTACAACGCGATCGAGCGGCTGCTGAACGGCCTGACCAGCGGCTACCGCGCGGTGCTGCGCCTGTCGTTGCGCGCCCGGCCGCTCGTGCTGCTGGTCGGGGCCGGCGTCGCGGGACTCAGCTACACGCTGTTCACCGGCTTGAAGTCGGAACTGGCGCCGGTGGAGGACCGCGGCACCATCGTCGGCATCGCCATTGCGCCGGAAGGCTCCACCCTCGACTACACCGAGAGCTACGCCAAGCGCATGGAGGAACTCTTCCGCACCATCCCGGTGCTGGAGAAGTTCTTCGTCGTGGTGGGCTTCCCGGTGGTGAACCAGGGCATCAGCTTCGTCCGCCTCGTCGACTGGGACCAGCGCGACGTGAAGCAGCAGGCGATCACCGCGCAGCTGTTCCCGAAGATGTTCGGCATCCCCGGCATCCTGGCCTTCGTCACCAACCCGCCGTCCCTGGGGCAGAGCCCTGTGGAGAAGCCGGTCAACTTCGTCATCCAAAGCTCGCTGCCCTACGGGGAGCTTCAGAAGATGGTGGACGGCCTGCTGGCGGAGGCGCGCAAGTTCCCCGGCCTGACCAACCTCGACACCGACCTGAAGCTGAACAAGCCGGAGCTGCGCATCACCATCGACCGCGACAAGGCGGCCGACCTGGGCGTGGACGTGGAGACGGTGGGCCGCACGCTGGAAACGCTGCTCGGCGGCCGGCAGGTCACCCGCTTCAAGAAGGAAGGCAAGCAGTACGACGTGATCGTGAAGGTCGCGGACGTGGACCGGCGCAACCCGGACGACATCGCCTCCATCTACGTGCGCGGCACGCCGCCCATGGCGTCGGCGGCCGGCGTCGGCACCACGGCGGGATCGATGATCTCGCTCGCCAACCTCGTCCGTGTCGAGGAGCGGGTGGCGCCGAAGGAGCTGAACCACTTCAACAAGCTGCGCTCCGTCACCATCACCGCCACGCTGGCGCCGGGCACCTCGCTGGGCGAGGCGCTGGGCTATTTGCAGGAGGCGGCGAACCGCGTCCTCCCCGTCACCGCCCAGACCGACTACGCCGGGCAGAGCCGCGAGTTCCGCGAATCGGCGACCGGCCTCTACTTCGTCTTCGTTCTGGCGCTGGCCTTCATCTACCTGGTGCTGGCCGCGCAGTTCGAGAGCTTCATCGACCCTTTCGTCATCATGTTGACGGTGCCGCTGTCGATGACCGGCGCGCTGGCGGCGCTGCACTACACCGGCGCCACCATGAACGTGTACAGCCAGATCGGCCTCGTCACGCTGGTCGGCCTGATCACCAAGCACGGCATCCTGATCGTGGAGTTCGCCAACCAGCTCCAGCGCGAGGGGGTGGAGATCCGCAAGGCGGTGGAGGAGGCGGCCGTGCTGCGCCTGCGCCCCATCCTGATGACCACCGGCGCCATGGTCCTGGGCGCCGTCCCGCTCGCCAACGCCCAAGGCGCCGGCGGCGAGAGCCGTCAGGCCATCGGCGCGGTGATCGTCGGCGGCATGATGCTGGGCACCTTCCTGACGCTGTTCGTCGTGCCGACGGTCTACAGCTACATCGCCAAGAAGAAGCCCTTCCCCGCGGAGGACGCCACCACCGCCCACCCGCCGCACGGCGCGGCAGCGCATCCGGCGGAGTAAGCTCGCTCTCCCGCCCCGGGAGAGGGAAGGGGCCCGCGCCGGTGGCGCGGGAAGGGTGAGGGTCGCGCAACGGAGAAGGCGCTGATCCTCGCCGGCACCCTCACCCGGCGCCTTCCGGCGCCACCCTCTCCCGGGGCGGGAGAGGGAATTTAGAACCCTTCCCGCATCTCCGGCAGGGTCGCGATCCGCACGCCCTTTGCCTCCAGCGTCTTCCGCAAATTCGTCGCCATCGCCACCGCGCTCGGCTCGTCGCCGTGGACGCAGACGGAATGGGCGGTGCAGGGAATGCGCTTGCCGGTGATAGACACGATCACGCCCTCCTCCAGCATACGCAGCACGTTGGTGGCCGCCACGTCCGGGTCGTGGATCATCGCGCCGGGCAGGGCGCGCGAGACGAGGTTGCCGTTGTCGTCGTAGGCGCGGTCGGCGAACACCTCCTCCGCGGTGGCGAGGCCCAGCCGGCGGCCGGCCTCCGCCATCTCCGAACCGGCGATGGCCAGGAAGATCAGCGACGGATCGACGCCCTTGATGGCGCGGCCGATGGCCATGGACATGGATTCGTCTACCGCCGCCATGTTGCTCAGCGCGCCGTGCGGCTTTACGTGGGTGACCCGGCCGCCGCAGGTCGCGGCGATGCCCATCAGCGCGCCGATCTGGTAGGCGACCATGGCCTCCAGCTCCGCCGCCGACAGGCGCATTTGGCGGCGCCCGAAGCCTTGCAGGTCGGGGAAGGCCGGATGCGCGCCCAGGCTGACCCCCATGGCCAGCGCGCTCTTCACCGTGCGCGTCATCACCAGCGGGTCGCCCGCGTGGTAGCCGCAGGCGACGTTGGCCGACGCGACGATGCCCAGCATCGACTCGTCGTCGCCCATGGCGTAGGCGCCGTACCCTTCACCCAGGTCGGCGTTCAGGTTGACCGTGATGGTCATGAGGATCCTCCCAAAAATCTTTCCCCGTAGGTTGGGTGGAGCGCAGCGAAACCCAACAGACCTCGCACGGCGAACGCTGTTGGGTTGCGGCTGACGCCTCCACCCAACCTACGAATCATCGGCGTTGCGCATGTCCACGACGCCGGACACGAGGTTTTCCGAATAGAGCGCGTCCAGGTCCACGCCGCCGGCCGGACGCACCGTGCGGATGGCGCGGATCCAGCCCGCGATGGCCTGCTCCTGCCGGCGGCGGATCGCCTCCGCCTCCTCCACGCTCACGGCGCGGAAGCTGAGAGGGTCGCCCGGCCGCAGGCGGCCGACGCGGGGCAGGTCGGCGGAGATCACCGTGGCGATCTTGGCATAGCCGCCGGCCGTCTGGTGGTCGTTCAGCAGCAGGATCGGCTGGCCGTTGCCCGGCACCTGGATCGACCCGGTCACCAGCCCGTCCGACGGGATGTCGGCCGTGCCCCTATGCGCCAGCGTCGGCCCCTCCAGCCGCAGGCCCATGCGGTCGGCGTCCTTGCCGACGCGGTAGGTGGCGGACAGGAAGGTTTCCACCGCCGCGGCGGTGAAGCGGTCGTCCTGCGGCCCCAGCACCACGCGCACCGGACCGCCGCCATACTCCGGAGGCTCCGGCAACCCGACATCGGCCCCGGCCGGTGCGGCGTTGCGACCCAGTGGAATCCGCGCGCCGTCGCCCAGCGGCTTGCCGCCCAGCGGACCGATGCCGGCCCGCACGTAGGTGGACAGGCTCCCCAGGAACGGCTCCAGCGCGAAGCCGCCGGCCACGGCCAGATAGGCGACCGACGCGCCGGTCACGGCCCCCAGCGCCAGCACGTCGCCACGCGCCAGCGTGTGCGTGCGGTACGGCTCCAACGCTGCGGGCGGCTCGCCCTCGCGCTCCAGCCGCAGGGCCATGGGGCCGACCACGGCGACGCGCACCGACTCGGCCTCGACCTTCAGCGCCGGGCCGAGCAGGGCGATCTCCACCCCCGCCGTTCCCGCCGGGTTGCCGACCAGCGCGTTGGCCAGCCGCAGGGCGATGGGGTCGAGCGCGCCGGCCACCGGCATGCCCAGCTCCTGATAGCCAACGCGGCCGAGATCCTGGATGGTGGCGAACAGGCCGGGCCGGACCACACGCAATTCGGGCGCGCTCATGCCGAAGCCCTCAACGTCTCCGGATCGAAACGGCCGGCGGCGACCTCCGCCGCCAGCGCGTCGTGGCGCGCGCGGTCCACCGCCTCGAACCGCACCCGGTCGCCGGCGGCCAGCAGGACGGGGGAGGGGCGGGTGCCGTCATAAAGGGGCACCGGGCAGTGCCCGATCAGGTGCCAGCCGCCGGGACTCTCCCACGGGTAGACGGTGGTCAGCCGCCCGGCCATGGCGACCGAGCCCGCCGGCACGCGCACCCGCGGCTCCGTCCGGCGCGGCCGTTCCAGTTCTGCGGGCAGATCGCCCATGTAGCCGAAGCCCGGCATGAAGCCCAGCATGTAGACGAAATACTCCGCCGCCCCGTGCAGCGCGGCCAGCCGCTCCGGCGTCAGGCCCAGCGCGGCGGAGACCTCCAGCAGGTCGGGGCCAAGCTCCGGGTCGTAGCAGACGGGCAGGCGCCACAGCGCACCCTCCGCCGCCGCCTCGTCGTCGGGAATGATCTGCGCCTCCACGGCGGCCTGGACCTCCCGGCGGCACGTCGCCGCCGGGTCGTAGACCACCTGGAGGGAGCGGAAGGTCGGCACCGTCTCCACAAGGCCCGGCACCGCCGCCCGCTTCAGGCGGGCGTGCAGAGCCATGACGCGGGCGTTGGTCGGCCGGTCGATGCCCTCGCCGAACTCGACGTTGAAGGCGGTGTCGCCGGCCGTCGTGAAACGCACAGTCACAAGCCTTTCCTCACCCGATCATCTTCGACGGCAGCCACGTCACCAGCCCCGGGAAGATCCACAGCAGGGCGACCATCAGCGCCATGACGAGAAAGAATGGGAACGCGGCCTTTCCGATGGTGAAGATGTCCTTGCCGGTCATCGGCTGCAAAACGAACAGGTTGAAGCCGACCGGCGGGGTGATCTGCGCCATCTCCACCACGATCACGATGTAGATGCCGAACCACAGCAGGTCGATGCCCGCCTTCTGCACCATCGGCATGATGACCGACGTGGTCAGCACCACCATGGAGATGCCGTCCAGGAAGCAGCCCATGATGATGAAGAAGATGGTCAGCACGACCAGCAGCGCCGCGGTGGACAGCTGCATGGAGGTGATCCACTCCGCCAGCAGACGCGGGATGCCGGTGTAGCCCATGGCGACGGTCAGGAAGGCCGCCCCCGCCAGGATGAAGCCGATCATGCAGGAGGTGTGAGCCGCCCCCAGCACGCTGTCGCGGAAGGTCGCCCAGCTCAGCGTGCCCGTCACCAGCGCCAGGATCAGGGAGCCCAGCACGCCCACGCCCGCGGCCTCCGTCGGCGTCGCGATGCCGACGTAGATGGAGCCGAGCACGGCGACGATCAGCAGAATCACCGGGATCAGCGACCCGGTGTCGCGGATCTTCTCCGCAAAGCTCTGCGGCGGTTCCGGCGGCGGCACGCGGCGGGGGTTCAACAGCGACCAGCCACCGACATAGGCCATGAACAGGCCGGTCAGCAGGATGCCGGGGATGACTCCGGCGATGAACAGCCGGGCGATGGAGACGTCGGCGGCGACACCGTAGACGATCATGATGATTGACGGGGGGATCAGCAGGCCCAGCGTGCCGGCGCCGGCCAGCGATCCCACGATCATCATCGGGTCATAACCGCGCCGGGTCAGCTCCGGGATGGTCATGCGCCCGATGGTGGCGGCCGTCGCGGCCGACGAGCCGGAGACGGCGGCGAAGATGGAGCAGCCGACGATGTTCACGTGCATCAGCCGGCCGGGCAGCCAGCCCATCCAGGGGGCTAGGCCCTTGAACATGTCGGACGAGATGCGCGTGCGGAACAGGATCTCGCCCATCCAGATGAACAGCGGCAGGGCGGTCAGCGTCCAGCTGGTGCTGGCCCCCCAGACGTTGGTCGCCATGACCAGCCCGATGGGGCGCGACGTGAACAGGGCCATGGCGACGAAGCCGACGCCGGCCAGCGCGAGTGCGACCCAGATGCCGGCGCCCAGCATCACGAACATCGTCACCATGACGATGATGGAGGCGGTTGACTGGTCCATGGCTCAGCCCTCGCTCTGCAGGCCGGCGCTCTGGTAGGACGCCTCGCGCCCCATCAGAACGGCGACAAGGTCGTCGAGCAGCGCCACGACGAGCACGACCAGCCCGGCGGTCATGGCCGCCTGCGGGATCCACAGCGGGATCGGCAGCACGCCCTGGCTCAGGTCGCCGAAATCGTAGGAATCGTAGGTCATGCGCACCCAGTAGAAGGCGAAATAGAGGCTGAGCGCGCTGGCGAAGCCCAGGCAGACCACCTCGAACACGCGCCGTGGGGCGCCGTGCAGGCGGTCCACCAGCACGCCGACGCGGATGTGCGCGCCGCGGCGCAGCGCCGGCCCCAGCATCAGGAAGAAGGACGCGGCCATGCAGTAGCCGGCCAGCTCGTCGGCCCCCGGCACCATGCGCCCGACCAGACGCGCGAACACCTGGCTGACGATCAGCACGCCGATCAGCACCAGGAACACCGCGCCCAGGAACTCGGCGGCGCGGTAAAGGAAGGACAATGCGGTGCGCATGGCGCAACCACCTCCGGAAATCGGGCGGGGAGTTGTTGTTGTGTGGGCCGATGCCCCCTCCCTAACCCTCCCCCGCTTCGCGGGAGAGGGGACTGCCGGTTCTTTCCCCTCCACCGCTGAAAGCGGGGGAGGGAGGGACCCGCGCGTAAGCGTGGGAGGGAGGGGGCCGCTGCCCTTACTTCTTATACGCCGCGATGATCGCCTCGCCGTCCGCGCCGGCGGCCTTCATCCACTCGTCGGTCATGGTCTTGCCGATGGCGGCGAAGCCGTCCTTGATGGCGGGCGTCGGGGCCAGCACCTTCATGCCGTTGTCGGCCAGCGTCTTGTTCAGGTCGGCGGTCTTCTTCTCCCACTCGGCCCAGCCCGTGGCCTCGGCCTTGGCGGCGGCGTCCTGGACGGCCTTCTGGGTGGCGGCGTCCAGGCCCTTCCAGACCTCGGCGCTGACGAAGACCATGTTGCGGGGCAGCCAGGCCTGGATGTCGTAATAGTCCTTCACGAAGTCCCAGGCCTTGGTGTCCACGCCGGTCGCGGCCGAGGTGATCATCGCGGTGACGATGCCGGTGCCGAAGGCCTGCGCGACCTCCGCGGCCTCGATCTTGGTCGGGACGGCGCCGGCCAGTTCGGCGATGCGGGTGGTGGCCGGGTTGTAGGCGCGGAA
The DNA here is from genome assembly GCF_017876155.1 of Azospirillum rugosum. Taxonomy (GTDB): domain Bacteria; phylum Pseudomonadota; class Alphaproteobacteria; order Azospirillales; family Azospirillaceae; genus Azospirillum; species Azospirillum rugosum. The sequence goes on along the minus strand of NZ_JAGINP010000016.1, from coordinate 66,604 downwards.
CTTCTGGCCCTTCAGGTCGGCGACGGAGCTGATGTCCTCCTTCACGTACAGGCCCTGCGGCGGCCAGGGGATCGAGTAGAGCAGCTTCAGGCGCTGGCGCTCCAGCTTCTTCTCCAGATACGGCTTGGAGACCTGATAGAGCTTCTTCGACGAGGCGAAGTCGGTCGCCAGGAACGGCACCGAATCGAGGCCGTACAGCGGGTCCTCGTTCGCCCAGGAGCTGATCAGCACCTCGCCCAGCTGCGCCTGGCCGGACTGCACGGCGCGCTTGATCTCCGGATGCTTGATGAGGGAGCCGTTGGAATGGACGGTGATCTGGATCTTGCCGTTGGTGGCCGCCTTCACGTCGTCGGCGAACTGGCGCACCACGATGGTGTGCAGGTTCGTGTCGGGGTAGGGCGTCGGCATGTCCCAGGTCTCGGCGAAGGCCGCGACCGGGGTGGACAGGCCCAGGGCGACGGTCGCCCCGATAAGGGTGGAACGCAGGCTGATCGCGGTCATGTTGTGGGTGCCCCCCTGTTATGTGACCGTTTGGGTGTGGGTTCGATGATGTCGGGCCGATCTTCCGATGTCGCCGCCCCGCGCGCAAGGGGCCGCCGAATTACCCCGTATGCAGACGTACGCGAACCATGCGGCTTGACAGCGTACGGCGCTCAGGTATTTTCAGTTTTTGAAACCGGCGAGTTTCATTTTTTCTTCATCGGACATTCGAGGTATCCGGATCGATGCCCTTTGACGTGGCACCCGGCGACGCGGCGCCCGGCTGGCGCCTGAAGCGACGCGAAGCGATCCTCGCGGCCGCCTCGACCCTGTTCGCGCAGCGCAGCTACGCCGCGGTCCAGGTGGACGAGGTGGCGAAGCTGGCGGGGGTGGGGAAGGCGACGCTCTACCGCTATTTCCCGTCGAAGGAGGATTTGTACCTCGAATCGTTGGCCCGCGCACTCGATGAGTTGGAAGGCCGGATGTCGGCCCTGGCGCCGGTCGGCTCCGACCCGCGCAGCCGGCTGTGCGCCTGGGTGTCGGCGCTGATCGACATCTTCGGAGAACAGCTGCCCACGCTGAAGCTGCTGGGCGGCCACCAGTCCGACCTGGCGGAGCAGGGCCGCCGCCTGATCCGCCACCGCAACGCCCACATGGCTGCGGTCCTGCGGACGGTGCTGGAGGACGGGATCGCCGCCGGCCAGTTCCGCGCGCTCGACACCGACATCACGCCGATGCTGATCATCGGCATGGTGCGCGGCGGCGTCATGGGGCTGGGCGAGCGCCCGCGCGAGCGGCTGGAGCGCGCCGTCCTCGACTTCGTGACCGCAGGCACCACCATAACAGACGCCACCACCGTGGCCAGGGCCGAAGCCTTGGCTGATCAAGGCCACCGCGCCGGGAGTTCGACGTGACGAGACGCATAGTGTTTCCGGTCCTGCTGGTGGCCGCGCTGGCCGGCGGCGGGTACTGGTACAGCCTGAAGACCGGCGGGGCGGAGGTTGCCAAGGCCGCTGCCCCGGCCAGCGCCCCACGCGCGGTGCCCGTGGTGGTGAAGCCGGTGGAGGTTCGCGCGGTCCCGGAACGGCTCGGCACCATTGGATCGGTCCAACCTCTGGCGGCGATCGCCATCAAGGCGCGCGTCGACACGGTGGTGGACACCGTCCACTTCACCGAAGGGCAGGAGGTGAAGGCCGGCGACCTGCTGTTCTCGCTCGACGCCCGCGCGCTCGACGCCCAGCTCCGCCAGGCCCAGGCCAACCTGGAACGCGACAAGGCCAACCTGGAGAAGGCGCGCGGCGACGTGCGGCGCTACAGCGAGTTGGTGCGCTCCAACGCCATCTCGCGCCAGCAGCTCGACGCCGCCACCGCCACGGCGGACGCGCTGGAAGGCACGGTGAAGGCCGACAACGCGGCAATCGAGGCGGCGCGGGTCGCGCTGTCCTTCACCCGCATCACCGCGCCGATGGACGGCCGCACCGGCGCCGTCAACGCCAAGGCCGGCACCATGGTGCGCGCGGCCGACGCCACGCCGCTGGTCACCCTGACCCAGCTGCGGCCGATCACCGTCGCCTTCAACGTGCCGGAGCGCCACCTGCCGACCATCCGCAAGGCGATGGAGACGGGCAAGCTGCCGGTCACCGCCGGCATCCCCGGCGACAGCCGCGCGCCGGAGGAAGGCGTCCTGTCCTTCGTGGACAGCCAGGTGGACCAGCAGTCCGGCACCATCCTGGTGAAGGGCCAGTTCCCCAACACCGACACCCGCCTGTGGCCCGGCCAGTTCGTGGACGTCGTGCTGACCCTGCGCGTCGAGCCGCAGGCCCTGACCCTGCCCGACGAGTCGGTGCAGACCGGCCAGCAGGGCCGCTTCGTCTACGTCGTGAAGGGGGACGAGACCGTGGAGGTCCGCCCGGTGACCGTGTCGCGCAGCCAGGACGGCCTCGCCGTCATCGCCAACGGCCTCCAGGCCGGAGAGCGGGTGGTGGTCGACGGCCAATCCCGCCTCTTCCCCGGCGCCAAGGTCAGCGCCCGCGGCCCCGAGAAGACCGACGAGAAGAAGAAGAGCGACCTCGCCCCCGCGTCCCCCGGAGGTGCATCGTGACGCGCGGAGCCGCCTGACATGACCACCCGTGGGAGCCTGCCGCTGCCGGAGCTTGAGGCGCTGGATCTGGTGACCGAGGACGGGCGCCCGGTCGTGGAGTCGGTCGAACTGTTGCCGTCCCGCGAGGTGTCCATCGCTCCGCTCGCCTTCGGCGACCGCGACTTCTCCGCCCGCCCGGTGTTCGAGCGACCCTACGAGGGCGCCTGGAGGGAGGAGCGCTACAGGGTGGACCCGGTGCGCCTCTACCGCCTGCGCGGCGCGGCGGTCCATTCGGACTGCGGCATCGTCATGGTGAAGGCGTTCCGGCGCGACTCCGACGAGGGCTGGTTCCTCCTCCTGGACGAGACGCTCCAGTACCTCGTGCCCAAGGAGCATGGCATCGAGTTCCACACCGACAGCGGCCTCATTTCCTTGCAGACCAACGGGAAAAGCCGGCTGCCGGGGCGCGCCGTGCATCTTCTGGCCGGCGGCGGGTCGCGCAATTACTACCACTGGACCATGGACGTCGTGTCGCGGCTTTCCGTGCTGCCCGACGCCTGCTTCGACGACCTGTTCCTGGTGCCGCCGTTGCCGCAGCCCTACCACTGGGACATGCTGGCCTCCGTGGCCGGCGACCGTGCGATGCGGGTCCAGGCGGTCCCGAACTGCGAAACAGTCGAGTTGGACGAGCTGATCCTCATCCCCAACATCGGGGAGTTCGGGGCGCGCCCGCGCCCGGAGCAGCTGTCCGTCTTCGGCCGCGTGCTGTCCGGCGTACCCACCCGGCCGCCGCACCGCCGCCTCTACGTCACCCGCCGGAACGCGGAAAACCGCAAGCTGGTGAACGAGGAGGCGATCATCGGCCTGCTGGCGGCCGCCGGCTACGAGATCCTGGACACCGACGGCATGCCGCTGCGGGAGCAGGCCCAGCGCTTCGCCGAGGCGACCCACATCGTCGCCGCCCACGGGGCCGGGCTGACGAACCTGGTCTACTGCGATCCGTCCGTTTCCGTCTGCGAACTCCAGATGGATCTGTACCTGAACTGGCTGTTCCGGCGCATCGCGAACCTGCGCGGCGCGCGGTACGGCTGCGTCGTCGGCGAGACCCTGGGCGACTGGGAACCGTTGCGGCCACACAACAAACCTTGGCACGTGTCGTTCGATCGCGTGAAATCCACGCTGGCAGGGGCGGGTTTCCTTTGAGAGGTGCGTCGTGAGCATTTCGGAGCTTTGCATCCGCCGTCCGGTGATGACCATCCTGCTGACGGCGGCGCTCGTGCTGGGGGGCCTCGCGGCCTACCGCCAGCTGCCGGTCGCCGCACTGCCGCGGGTGGATTTCCCGGTCATCAACGTCTCCGCCACGCTGCCCGGCGCCAGCCCGGAAACCATGGCCGCGTCGGTGGCCAGCCCGCTGGAGCGCGAGTTCTCCACCATCGCCGGCATCGACACGCTGACCTCCACCTCCAGCCTCGGCAACACCTCGATCACCATCCAGTTCGTGCTGGAACGGGACATCGACGCCGCCGCCCAGGACGTGCAGGCGGCCATCGCCCGCACCCAGCGCCGCCTGCCGGCGGAGATGACGACCCCGCCCAGCTACCGCAAGGTCAACCCGGCCGACGCGCCGATCCTGCTGCTGTCGCTCAGTTCCCCGACGCTGCCGCTGTCGCAGCTGAACGACTTCGCGGAAACGGCGGTGCAGCCGAAGGTCGCCACCCTGCCGGGCATCGCGCAGGTGCAGATCTACGGCTCGCAGAAATACGCGGTCCGCGTCCAGGTCGACCCCAACGCCCTGTCGGTGCGCGGCATCGGCATCGACGAGCTGCAAAAGGCGCTGGCCGCCGCCAACGCCAACACGCCGGTCGGCACCCTGTCCGGCGAGAAGCAGCAGCTGGTCATCGCCGCCAACCCGCAGCTGCCCAACGCCGCGGCCTTCCGCGACCTGATCATCGCTTGGCGCAACGGCGCGCCGGTGCGGCTGGGCGACGTCGGCGCCGTGCTGGACAGCGTGGAGAACGTCCGCACCGCCAGCTGGCACAACGGCACGCGCGCCATCGTGCTGGCCGTCCAGCGCCAGCCCGACGCCAACACGGTGGAGGTGGTGGACCGGGTGAGGGCCCTGCTGCCGACCTTCCGCGCCCAGCTGCCGCCCAGCGCCAAGGTGGAGGTGATGAACGACCGTTCCACCTCGATCCGCCAGGCGGTGGAGGACGTGCAGTTCACGCTCGGCCTGACCATTGCGCTGGTCGTGATGGTGATCTTCCTGTTCCTGCGCCGCCTGTCGGCGACCCTGATCCCGGCGCTGACCGTGCCCATCTCGCTGATCGCCACGGCCGGCGGCATGCATGTGATGGGCTTCTCGATCGACAACATCTCGCTGATGGCGCTGACGCTGGCGGTGGGCCTCGTGGTCGACGACGCCATCGTGATGATGGAGAACATCGTCCGCTACGTCGAAGAGGGCATGCGCCCCTACGAGGCGGCCATCAAGGGATCGCGCGAGATCGGCTTCACCATCGTGTCGATCACGCTGTCGCTGGTGGCGGTCTTCATCCCCATCCTGATGATGGGCGGCGTGGTCGGCCGCGTGTTCCACGAATTCGCGCTTGTGGTGACCATGTCCATCGCCGCGTCGGCCTTCGTGGCGCTGACGCTGACGCCGATGATGTGCTCCCGCATGCTGACGCACGAGCCGCACGGCGCGAAGGAGGGCCCGTTCGGCCGCATCCTGGAAGGCGGCTTCGACGCCCTGCTGCGGGGTTACGGCTCGACCCTGCGGCTGGCGCTGAAATACCGGCCGATCATGGGCATCGTCATGATCGGGACGGTGATCGGCTCCGCCATCCTGTTCCAGGCCATCCCGAAGGGATTCTTCCCGACGGAGGACATCGGCCAGATCCAGGTGACGACGGAGGCCGCCCCCGACATCTCCTTCCCGGCGATGGCGGAGCGGCAGCAGAAGGCCGCCGCGATCATCAAGGCCCACCCGGCGGTGGAGGACGTCACCTCCTCCGTCGCGATCGGCGGCAACTCCATCAATTCCGGCCGCATGTTCGTCGTGCTGAAGCCGCGCGAGGAGCGCCCCGGCGCCGGCGAGGTGATCCAGCAGCTGCGCCGCCAGCTGGCCGGCATCCCCGGCATGGCGGTCTTCATGCAGCCGGTGCAGAACCTGCGCATCGGCGGCCGCCAGTCGAAAAGCCTCTACCAGTACACCATCCAGGGCCTGGACCTGGACGAGCTGTACCAGTGGTCGGGCCGGCTGGAACGCGCGCTGCACGACATCCCGATCCTGCAGGACGTGACCAGCGACCTCCAGCTCAACAGCCCGCAGGCCTACGTGCATGTGGACCGCGAGAAGGCGGCGACGCTGGGCATCGGCGTGGACCAGGTGCGCTCCACCCTCTACAGCGCCTTCGGCCAGCGCCAGGTGTCCACCATCTACACGCCCAGCAACGACTACCAGGTGCTGATCGAACTGGCGCCGAAGTACCAGGTGGGCGACGACGCCCTGTCGCGCATCTACGTCCGCTCCACCACCGGCAAGCTGGTGCCGCTGGACGCCTTCGCCAGCGTGCGGCGCACCGCGGGGCCGCTGACGGTCAACCACCAGGGCCAGCTTCCGGCGGTGACGCTGTCCTTCAACCTCGCCCCCGGCGCCGCGCTGGGCGACGCGGTGGCCGCGATCCGCACCGTGGAGCAGGAGATGGCGCTGCCCCCGACCATCACCACCGGCTTCGCCGGCACCGCCCAGGTCTTCCAGGACGCCCAGGCGGGCCAGGGCCTGCTGCTGCTGGCCGCGGTGCTGGTGATCTACATCGTGCTGGGCGTCCTCTACGAAAGCTTCATACACCCGCTGACCATCCTGTCGGGCCTGCCCTCGGCGGCCATCGGCGCGCTCGCCACGCTGATGGTGTTCGGGCAGGAACTCAGCATGATCGCGATCATCGGCATCCTGATGCTGATCGGCATCGTGAAGAAGAACGCGATCATGATGATCGACTTCGCGGTGGATGCGCAGCGCAACCAGGGCATGACCGCGCGCGAGGCGATCGAGCAGGCCTGCCTGCTGCGCTTCCGCCCGATCATGATGACGACCATGGCCGCGGTCATGGGCACCCTGCCCATCGCCATCGCTCACGGCGCCGCGGCGGAACTGCGCCAGCCGCTGGGCCTCGCCGTGGTCGGCGGCCTGTGCGTGTCGCAGATCCTGACGCTCTACATCACGCCGGTCCTCTACCTCTACATGGACAGCGCCGGCAACGCCGTCGCCCGCCTGCTGAAGCGCCGCCCCGCGGTGGCCCCCGACGCCGGCCATCCCGTGCCGGGCGGGGAGTAGGGGAACCCTACGCCTTCGGTCCCATGGGCATCTCCCCCGTCAGGCGCGGGCGGACGTCGCGGTCGAAGCATGTCAGGGCGGCACCGATGGCCTGATCCATGTCGAGGTAGCGGTAGCTTCCCAGGCGACCGCCGAAGATCACCCGCTCCTCCCGCCGGGCCAGATCGCGATAAGCGTCGTACAGGGCCCGGTCGCGGGGCGTGCCGATGGGGTAGTAGGGCTCGTCCCCGCGGCCGGCGCCGCGCGAATATTCGCGCATGACCACGGTCGCCGGCCGGAGGTCGCGCTCAGGTTGATGGGGAGGGAAAAGACGCGCCCCCGGCGCCGGGTGAAGACCCTGTGGCGGTAGTTGTTGAAGCGGGAGAAGCGGCTGACATACCCTCACACCTCTGCGTTGGAGGTGTGGAAGACGTGCGTTCCGTAAAGGTGCTGCTCGATCCCGGTGCCGGGGTGGGGCCGGGAAAAGCTGTTGCCGCCGGCGTGCGTGCGCCGGTCGAGCAGCAGGACCGGACGATCCAGGACCATCGCCACGCGTTCGGCGATAGTGGCGCCGAAAAAGCCGGCGCCGACGATCACGATGGGAAAGCCGCTCCAGTCCACGCCCCAAATTCCCGTTCGACATTCCCGATGCTGGGGGATTCCCGGCGTGATACCCTGCCGGACAGATCGTTCACGGTGAAGGTGAAACGTGCGGCTTGGTATCTTCACATTGTATCATAAGGATCCGGTGATCCCACTCGATAACGGGCCGTTCTACGCTCTTCACATGCAGCGCGCGCCCTCCGTCGCCTGTCCGCGCCTGCCGGTGGAGCGTCCCGAGCATATTCTGGAACGCGCGTCCTATTGCGAGATTCGCGGACACCATTACGTCTGGAAGAACCTGCTGCACCGGTTCGATTATGTCGGGTTCCAGCATTACCGCCGGGTGATGATCTGGCCGACCGGGAACTTCACCAACCCTGACCCGGTGCTGCGGCAGCTTCACGCCGAAACGGTGCGCTATTCGTCCTTCCAGGCGCTGACCATCGACCGCGAAAGCTTCCTGTCCTGCCTGCGCGCCCTGAACGCGCTGACCAGTGGGGAGGTGGAGCGGCTGCGCGCGGTCGCGGGCGCCCACGACGCCATCCTGCCCTACCGCACGGGGCGCAACGTGCCCCCAGATGAACATTATGCCGGCGCCCATGTGCGGGAGCATTTCGACGTCCTGATGGAGGAGATGCTGAAGGAACCGTTCTTCGCGCGCCTCCGCCCGCTGACGCCGTTCCAGCAGTACTGGGACTATTTCGGCAACCTGTTCGTCCTGCGGGCGGAACTGTTCGACGACTACATGTCGATGTCGATGCCGGTCCTGGAGCGCGTCGCGGCCCGCATCGTGATCCCGGACGATCCTTACCAGTCCCGCGCCATGGGCTTCCTGGCCGAGCGGCTGTTCACCTTCTACATGTACGGCCTGGAACTGACCTGCGACACACTGCGCGTGCGCCACACGTCCTTCGCCTTGTCCGAGGACACGAACGTGTGACGCGGTGTCATTCCGCCGCCACACCGTGCGCCACGGCGTCCGGATCCTTGCGGCCGAACCAGCGCTTGAAACGCCGTGAAACGGCGTCGAGGTAGGTCAGGATCACGGGGACTACCAGCAGGGTCAGCAGGGTGGAGCTGATCAGCCCGCCGATCACCGCGTGGGCCATGGGTGCCCGCTGCTGCGCGCCTTCCCCGAGGCCGAGCGCCAGCGGGATCATGCCGAAGATCATCGCCATGGTGGTCATGACGATGGGGCGCAGGCGGATCACGCCGGCCTCGACGACCGCATCGCGCAACTCCACGCCGCGGGCGCGGGCCTGGTTGGCGAAGTCCACCAGCAGAATGGCGTTCTTGGTCACCAGCCCCATCAGCATGATGAAGCCGATGGCGCTGAAAATGTTCAGGGTGGACCCCGCGACCAGCAGGCCCAGGAACACGCCGACCAGCGACAGCGGCAGGGAGACCATGATGGCCACGGGCTGGAGGAAGCTGCCGAACTGGGAGGCCAGGATCAGGTAGATCAGGATCACCGCCAGCAGCAGCGCCTGCGCGGCGTAGCCGGTCGTCTCCGCGATGTCCTTGGTGGAACCGCCGAAGACGATGCGGTAGCCGGGCGGCAGCTTGATGTCGGCAATGGCCGCCTGAAGCTCCTTTCCGGCGTCGCCGGCCGCGCGGCCCTGGACGTTGGCGGCGACGTTGACCTCCCGTGACAGGTCGCGGCGGTTGATCTGGGAGGCGCCGAGCGTGGTGGAGACGCGGCTGACCTGCGACAGCGGCACCATGCGCGGCATGCCGTTGTCGTCGTTCGTGCCGGTCAGGTAGATGCGGTCCAGGTCGGCCCGGCCGACCCGGTCGCCCTCCGGCAGGCGGACCAGCACGTCGTAGCTCTCGCCGTCCGGCGCCTTCCAGGTCGACACGGTGTCGCCGGCGAAGAGGGGGCGCAGCGTGTTGGCGACCTGCGCGGTGCCGACGCCCAGATCGCTGGCGATCTCCCGCTCCAGCCGGACGGACAGGGTCGGCTTGGCCGCTTTCAGGCTGCTGTCCACGTCCACGAAGCCGGGAATGCGGCCCATGGCGGCGGTCACCTGCTGGGCGATGCGGTCCAGCTCCGCGATGTCGCGGCCCTGGACGGACACCTGGATCTGCTTCTGCACGCCGCCCACGCCGGGGATGCCAATGCCGACGCTGATGCCGGGGATGGCCGCCAGCCGCTCGCGGATCGCCGGGGCGAGGTCGTTGGGGGAGCGCTTGCGCTGGTCGATCGGCACCAGCCGGACGTAGATACTGCCGCGGTTCTTGCCGACGGCGGCGCCGGTGTTGACCGTTCCGTAGGTGTAGGCGACCTCCGGAAACTCGCGGATCGCCGCTTCCGCCTGCCGCAGCTTGGCCGCGGTGTAGTCGAGGGAGGAGCCGACCGGTGTCTCCACGTCCACGACCGACTCGCCCAGATCCGCGGCCGGCACGAACTCGACGCCGATGCGCGGCACCAGGAAGAAGCTGCCGACGAAGATGGCAAAAGCCATCAGCAGCACCAGCCAGCGCCAGCGCAGCGCCCAGCCCAGCAGCCGGCCATAGACCCGCGCGATGGCGTCGAAGCCGCGCTGGAAGCCGCCGGCAAAGCGGCCGAACAGGCCGCGCCCGTGCCGCCCGTGCGCCGCCGGGTCGTACCACAGGCTCGACAGCATCGGATCCAGCGTGAAGGACACGAACAGGGAGATCAGGACCGCTGCGGAAACGGTGATGCCGAACTGCAGGAAGAAGCGCCCGATGATGCCGCCCATGAAGGCGACGGGCAGGAAGACGGCCACGATGGTCAGCGTGGTGGCCAGAACCGCCAGCCCGATCTCCTTGGTACCGTCCAGCGCCGCCTGTCGGTGCCCCTGGCCCTTGCCCAGGTGGCGCATGATGTTCTCGCGCACCACGATGGCGTCGTCGATCAGGATGCCGATCGCCAGCGACAGCGCCATCAGCGTCATGACGTTCAGCGTGAAGCCGAAGGCCGCCAGCACCCCGAAGGTGCCCATGACTGCCACCGGCAGCGTCAGCGCGGTGATCACGGTGCTGCGCCAGGATCCCAGGAAGATCATGACGATGAAGACGGTCAGCACGCCGCCCTCGACCAGCGTCCGCTGCACGTTGCTGAGCGAGTTGGTGATCCCGCGCGAGGTGTCGCGGACCACCTCCAGCGCCACGTCGCTGGGCAGGGAGCCGTCGCGGCGCAACTCGTCGAGCGCCTTGTACAGGCCGCGGGCGACCTCCACCGTGTTGGAGCCCTGAATCTTGACCACGTCCACGGCCAGCGCCGGTGCGCCGTTGAAGAGGGCGACGGACTCCTGCTCCTCCTGCCCGTCCAGCACCTCGGCCACCTGGCGCAGCCGGACCGGCTCGCCGCCGCGCCGCGCCACGATCAGGTCGAGAAGCTGGCGCGGGTCGATCACCCGCCCGTCCACCTGGACCACGCGCTCCGCCCCGCCGCCCGACACGGTGCCGGCGGGCAGGTCCTGGTTCTCGTCCTTGATCGCCTTGATGACCTGGTCGACGCCGACGTTCAGCGCCTCCAGCCGCTCCGGCCGCAGCCGCACCTGGATCTGCCGCTTGACGCCGCCGGCGATGGTCGCCCGGCCGACGCCGCGCACGTTCTGCAACCGTTTCAGCACGATCTGGTCGGTCATCGTCGTCAGGTCGCGCAGCGTGCGGATGTCCGACTTGACCGCGATCGACAGGATGGGCTGATCGTCCGGGTTGAAGCGGGTGATCTGTGGGTCCTTCACCTCGTCCCGGAAGGACGGGCGGAGCGCCGAGACCTTCTCGCGCACGTCCTGGAGCGCCTGGGTGGAGGCGGTCTTCAGGTCGAATTCGGCGATCACCACCGACCGGCTCTCGTAGGAGCGGGAGGTCAGCGTCTTGATGCCGGCGATGGTGTTGACCGCGTCCTCGATGGGGCGGGTGACGTCCGTCTCCACCGACTCCGGGCTGGCGCCGGGATATTCGGTCGAGACGACGACCAGCGGGAAGTCGACGTCGGGAAACTGGTCGACGCCCAGCCGCTGGTAGGAGAACAGGCCCAGCACCATCAGCGCCACCATCATCATGGTGGCGAAGACGGGGTTGTCGACGCTGATGCGGGTGATGGGCATCGGCCCCCTCAATCTTTAAAAAACTTCAGCTCCCCACGACCTTCACCGCCCGCCCGGCGGCAAGGCCGGGCAGCGGGGCGGTCACCACCACGTCGCCCTCCGCGAGTCCGTCAACCTGCACGAGGTCGCCGCGCGACCAGGTCCCCAGGACCTGCACCTTGCGGCGCTCCACACGGTCCTTGGCGACGACCAGGGCGAAGTCGCCCTCGGCGTCGTGGCGCACGGCGGCGGGGGGCAGGGCGAAGGCGCGGTCGGCCTGGGCGACCACCGCGTCGCCGGCCGCGAACATGCCGCCGCGCAAACTGCCGTCGGCGTTGTCGAGGCTGACATAGACCGGGATGGCGCGGGTGCCGGCGCGGGCCATGGGGTTGATGCGCGCGATCTCCCCCACGAATTCCCGCGCGCCGAAGCCCTCGACGCGCAGCCGCACGGTCTGGCCGGGCTTCAGCCGGGCCACGTCGTCGGCCGGCACGGTCGCCTCGACCTCCACGCGGCTGAGGTCCACGACCGAGAACATCTTGGCGTTGACCGCCAGCGTCTCGCCGGGGTTGATCGCGCGCTCCGCCACGGTGCCGTCGATCGGGCTGAGTACGGTGGCGTCGCGCAGCGCCTTGCGGCTCAGCTCCACCTGCGCCTCCAGCGCCGACACGGCGGCCTGCTGGAACCGGAAGGTGCTCTGCGCCTGGTCCATGTTGGTCTCGGACACGATGTCCTTCTGCCGCAGGGCGAAATTCTTCGCCCGCGTCTTCTCGGCCAGCACCAGCTGCGCCTTGGCGCCTTCCAGGTTGCTCAGCTTCTCGTTCAGCTTGGCGGTCAGCTCCACGGTGTCGAAGCGGGCGAGCACCTGCCCCTTGCGCACCGCCTGCCCCTCGCGCACCGGCACCTCGACCAGCCGCGCCGCGACCTCCGACTTCACGAGCGACTGTTCCAGCGGCTGCACCGACCCGCTGACCCGGACGGTCTCCACGAGGGTACGCGGCGCGGCGCGGGTGATCTCGACCGCCGCCAGTTCGACCGGCCGCTCCGCCGGCAGCGGGACATGGGTCGGCACGGCCGCGGCCTCGCCGGCGGTGTGGGCCTTCCAGGCTGCCCCGCCCGCCGCCAACGTGGCGACGATCAGCACCGGCAGAGCCAAGCGGCGCAGCCAGCTGCGGCGCGGGCCCACGGGGTGGTCCCCCCTGGATTGATCGAGAGTGCCGGGGTTGGCGTCAATCATGGCGCTGTGCGTCCTTGGGTGCGGCCCTCAGCCCGTGCAGGATGAGGTCGAGGTAGGCGTCGATGTAGGGTTCGCCGGCGGCGTGGGCCGGGTCGGGCTCGTAGGGCCGCAGGGAGCGGTTCCACAGTGACAGCATCGTCAGCGGGGCCGCCGCGACGCGGGCCATCTGCTCCACGTCCATCGGGCGGAACTCTCCCCGGTCGATGCCGCGATGGAGGATGCGCGCGAAGAAGCGGCGGCCGCGCAGCACGACTTCCTCCATGTAGAAGCGGGCGATGTCGGGGAAGTTGCCGGCCTCCGCGATCACCAGCTTCGACAGGCCGGCGTTGGGGCTCTGCTCCATCTCCCAGAACTTGTGGGCCAGGAAGCGGAGGAACTCCTCGCTGCTGCCGGTGAAGCTGTCCAGCATCTCTTCCCCCATGCGGAACTGGGGCAAGATCGATTCGCGGACGACGGCTTTGAACAGCCCTTCCTTGTTCTCGAAATAGAGGTAGGGCAGGCCGACGCTGACCCCGGCCTTGCGGGCGACATCCTCCAGCTTCGTCGCGGCGTATCCGCGCGACATGAACAGGTCGCGCGCGGCCTCGATGACCTCGGCCGGGCGGGCTTCCTTGCGGCGGGATCGGCGTGTGGCGGACGGCGGGGCGGCGTCGGGCATGTCGGCTCAGAACTAAATGAACACTCATTCAATAAGCATCGACCGTATAGACGTCAAGGCTTTGTCAGCCTTTTTCCGCCCAAACGCCACGCGCGGAAGGCGTGACAAAACAGCGCGTTTCCCGTGGACGGGCTTCGGCAAATCCGGCTACGCCGTTCGCCAGGGAAGACGGAAAGTGGATGAACGGCTTTTGCGGCGAATCCATTCCATACGGAGATGAAAAAAGCTAAATGCCGTCGAATCCGGCCATTACACCCGCGTTGATGCTTGACAGCGGCCTTCTATACATCGCAAAGAGGGGGTAACGCCTTCGACTTTGCGCCACCAGCACGGACCCTTCCTTGTGGCTTATCGAGACCTCAAAGCGGCCCGTGCCGCCGGTGTTGCCCTGATTGTCGCCATCGGTCTGGCGGGCTGCGCCTCGAACGCTCCGGAAACCGCGACGACCCCCATTGCACCGGTGGAGGTGGCGGCCAATCCCATCGACCCGAATGATCCGCTGGCCCCCTGGGTGCCGCACATCCGCGAGGCGTCGGAACGGTTCGACGTGCCGGAGAAGTGGATCCGCGCGGTGATGATGCGGGAGAGCGGCGGGCGCTCCGTCGTCAATGGGCGCACCATCACCAGCTCGGCCGGCGCCATCGGCCTGATGCAGGTGATGCCGGGCACCTACGATATGATGCGCTGGCAGTACGGGCTGGGTGCGGACCCGTCGAACCCGCGGGACAACATCCTGGCTGGCACCGCCTACCTGCGCGAGATGTACGACCTGTTCGGCGCGCCGGGGTTCCTGGCGGCCTACAACTGCGGCCCGGCCTGCTATGCGGCGGTCCTTGCCAAGAAGCAGAAGCTGCCGCGCGAGACCAAGATGTATCTGGCGGCGCTGACGCCGGTGCTCCGGGGCGTCGAACCGCGCACGGCCTCGCAGTCGGCGGGCGCCACCGCCATCGAGGTGGCCGTCGTTCCGGCAACCGCGCCGCAGCCCGCTCCGCAGCCAACCCCCAGCGTGGTGGTCGCGGAGGCACCCAAGCCGGAGCCGCGGCTTGAGCCGGGCACGCCGGCCCCCGCCGCTCCCTCCGTGGCGGTCGCCGCTCTGGAACCGCCTCCGCCGCGCTCGGTCGAGCCGAAGGGGCGGTCCAGCGCCAAGCCCGTCCTGGAGTTCGTCGCCGCCGCCGATCGCAGCAGTTCAGCGAATGCGCGGGCCGTCGCGGCCAAGCCCGGGGAGCATTCCGTCGAGACGATGGTCGCCGAAGCGCTCCTGCCGCCGAACGCCGCTGCCAAGGGGGAGCGGGTGGTCATCCGCTTCGTGTCCCAGCGCAGCGGTGGTTGCGGCAGCCTGGAAGGCAAGGACCGTGTCTGCGTGGCGCTGGCCGGTGGCGGCGCGGCCGGGCTGTAAAAAGGCGGACAACGCCTGACCTCCCACCTCTGAACCCACGGCCATGGACCTTCCCCCCACGCTGCGCCGCGCGGTGGACCGCGCGCTGGATGGCATCGCGCTGTCCGATCTGAAGCGCGCCGCGGACCGGCTCTCGCAGCGGTACCGGGCGGAGGTGCGGGATGGGCGCTTCCACCTGTCGGACGACTTGGCCGCGCGGGCCTATCTGGCGACCCGGCTGCCGGCCACCTACGCCGCGGTGCGCGCCAGCATGGGCGCAGTGGCGGAGGTGCGGCCGGACTTTGCGCCGGTGACGGGGCTGGATGTCGGGGCGGGGCCGGGGACGGCGCTGTGGGCGGCGGCGGACTGCTGGGCGAGCCTGGACGATGTCCTTCTGGTCGAGGGAAGCCCGGCGATCCGCGCGGTGGGCGAGGCGCTGGCGCGGGAGGCGGCGCCGGCCCGGATCGAGTGGCGGGCGGGCGACGTGGCCTCGGCCCTGCCGGAGGGGGAGCCGCGCGATCTGGTCACGCTGGCCTATGTCCTGGACGAGCTGTCGGAGGAGGCGCGGGACCGGCTGGTCGACCGGCTGTGGGCGCTGACCGCGGACACGCTGCTAATCGTGGAGCCGGGCACCCCGGCGGGGTGGGGCCGCATCCTGCGGGCGCGGCGGCGGCTGGCGGAGGCCGGCGCCCACATCCTGGCGCCTTGCGTCCACAGCGCGGCCTGCCCGCTGGCGGCGCCGGACTGGTGCCATTTCTCCCGCCGGGTGGCGCGGTCCCGGCTGCACCGGCTGGCCAAGGGGGCCGAGGTGCCGTGGGAGGACGAGAAGTACGCCTATGTGGCCGCCTCCCGCCATCCCGGGGCCCGGTCGGAGGCCCGGATCATCGCCCCGCCCTGGTCGGCCGGGAACGGCCGCATCGGCTTCAAGCTCTGCGGCCGGGACGGCGGCGCGTCGGAGCGGGTGCTGGGCAAGCGCGACGGCGCGCTCTTCAAGGCTGCGCGCCGGCTGGACTGGGGCGACGCGCTGGTGGCCCCGGATGAAACGCTATGAAACACCGTGCGACGTGTTTTCGCGTGATGTTTCATCCGCCGCCGGCCGGGCGACGATGGGTGTGATCCTATAGGAAAGTGGTCCTTTTCGCAATTCACATCTGCGCGTTGGCGGGCTTCAGCACCCAGGCGGTGGTAGGGGGCAGCGCCGCGCCGGGCGGTAGGACGGCGCCGGTCAGCAGGTCGCGCATCGGGCCGGCGAAGCGGGGCGGGTTGGCCGGCTCCGCGCCGAAGTTCAGCACGACGGTGACCGGCTCCGGGCCGGGACGGCGGTAGGCCAGGACAGTGTCGGGGCTGGCGGTGTCCAGCCACTCCAGCGCCGGTCCCTGCAAGGCGGGTTCGCTGCGGCGGAGTTCGGTCAGGCGGGTGTAGACGGGGCGCAGGCCCTGCGGGTCGTCCCAGGCGATCGGCTTCGGCTCGCCATAGGGCTCGTAGGCGGCGCCGACCTCGTCGCCGGTGTAGAGCCCGGGGATGCCGGGCAGGGTCATCAGCAGGGCGGCGGCGACCTTCGTGCGGGCCAGACCGTGGCGCGTGATGAAGCGGGCGCCCGTGTCGTTGTTGTTGAGGAAGCGGAAGACCGGCGTGCCGGGCGCCGAGGCTGACAGCGCCGCGCGCAGGCGGGCGGCGGTGGGCGCGCCGTTGTCGAAGGCGCCATTGTCGAAGGCGCCGTCGCCAAAGGCATCCTGCCACGCCCATTGCCCGAGCTGGTCGGTCCAGTCGTAGGCGGCGTCGAAGCCGTTCTCCACATACCAGGGATCGCGGGCCGAGGCCTCGGCCAACAGCAGAAGGTCGGGGTTGATGCGGCGCAGCTCCGCGCGGAGGCTCGGCCAGAACTCCGGCGCGCGCTCCTTCACCGCCCAACTGGCGTCCACCCGGAACCCGTCGATGCCCAAATCGCGCACCCAATGGGCGAAGGCCGCGGTCATGTAGCGCCGCACCTCTAGGTTGTCGTAGTTGAGATTCTTCAGGTTGGTCCAGGTGAAGTAGCTGGACACGGCCCCGTCCGGCTTGCGGTCGAAGAAGCGGTAATAGGGCGAGGCCGGGCCGTGCGCCGCGGCGTCGGCGTGGTAGGGGTGATGCTCGTCGAGATGGTTGGGGACGAAGTCCATCAGCACGCGCAGGCCGCGAGCGTGGGCAGCGGCGACCAGCGCCTTCAGGTCGTCCTCGCGGCCGAAACGGGCGCGGACGCGGAAATGGTCGGTCACCGCATAGCCGAAATCGAGCCCCGGCGCCTCCGTCAGCGGCGACAGCCACAGGGCGGTTGCGCCCAGCGCGGCGATGTCGTCCAGGCGCGCGGTGACGTCGGCGAGGCCGCGCGGGCCGAACAGGTGCGGGACGACGCCGTAGACGACCGCCCCGGCCATCCAGGAGGGGCGGTGGCGCTGCGGGTCGATGGCTTCCGCGCGGCCGTTGCGGACCCGGAACAAGGCCGTGCTCTCGTCGGTCCGGCCGAGCGCGTCGGTCACCCGCAGCGTGACGCGGTAGTCGCCGTCGGCCGGCGGCGTGGGCAGGGTCAGGCGCTTTTCGGTGCTGGGCAATGACGGGAGCGGTGCCGGATTGCCGGGCGCGGCACGCCATTCCGCCTTCGCAATGACGCTTGGGTGGCCTTCGGCGGGCTCGCTGCGGCCGGCGTCGAGGATCAGGCCGTCGGCGGTGGCGACGGCGCGCACCCAGGCCTTCGGCCCGTCGGGAAGCCGGACCGTCCAGCGCTGCGCGTCGGTGGCCGAGGGGCGGCCATCGCGCAGGCAGACGGCGCGGAGATCGTTGGCGCCCGACGCCAGTGGAACCGTCGCGATGAAGCGCGTGCCGTCGACCTCCGCCACTGCGGAGCCGAGCGGCGAGTCGACCTCCACGCGGTCGCAGGCGCCCGGCGCGACGGTGCCCTCCACGGTCTTGCGGAAGGTCCAGGCCTCCCCGCCATCGTTGCCGAAGGCCAGGGGGCCGTCCGCCAGGGCGAGACCGGCCAAGGGCAGGGAAGGCAGGGTGGAGAGCGCGATGGCCAGGAGGAGGCGGGCCAGGAGAAGGCGGGCCAGGAGGAGGCGGAGAAATGCGGTCATCGTCCGGCGGTCCGCTGGTGAAGGGGCGCCGGCAGGGTGGGGGGTTATGGTTAATGAAAGGTTTTTGCGTGGAAGGCGGGGCGACCGTGTTGAAGGGGGGCGACCTGTCGAGCGGTGCGGTGTCGCGACGCTCGACAGGTCCGGACCGTCCGGGGCATTCTGCGCCGGCGATCAATGAAGGTTGGGAGGAACGAATGTCTGATCAGGAACTCCGGCAGCGTCCGAAGCTGGCGCCGGGCGTGGTCACGGGGGCGGATTACCTGGCCCTGCTGGACGCCTGCCGGACCGGCGGCTATGCCCTGCCGGCGGTGAACGTGATCGGCACCAACAGCATCAACGCGGTGCTGGAAGCGGCCGCCCGCAACAAGTCGGATGTGATCATCCAACTGTCCAACGGCGGCGCGCGCTTCTTCGCCGGCGAGGGATGCCCGGACGCCCACACCGCCCGCGTCCTCGGCGCCGTCTCCGCCGCGCAGCACGTCCATCTGCTCGCCGAGGCCTACGGCGTCTGCGTCATCATGCACACCGACCACGCCGACCGGTCCCTGCTGCCCTGGGTGAACGGCATGATCGACCACGGCGAGGCCTTCATGGCCCGCACCGGCAAGCCGCTCTTCTCCTCCCACATGATCGACCTGTCGGCGGAGCCGCTGGAGACCAACATCGCCGAATGCGCCAAGGTGCTGAAACGGCTGGCTCCGCTGGGAATGAGCCTGGAGATCGAGCTGGGCGTGACCGGCGGCGAGGAGGACGGCATCGGCCATGACCTGGAGGAATCGGCGGACAACGCGCACCTCTACACCCAGCCGGAGGACGTGCTGCGCGCCTGGGACGCGCTGTCGCCCATCGGCCACGTGACCATCGCGGCGTCCTTCGGCAACGTCCACGGCGTCTACGCGCCGGGCAACGTGAAGCTGCGTCCGGAAATCCTGAAGGCCTCGCAAGAGGCGGTCGCGGTACGGACGGGCGGCGACAAGCCGCTCAGCCTCGTCTTCCACGGCGGGTCCGGGTCGGAGAAGGACAAGATCCGCGACGCGGTGTCCTACGGCGTGTTCAAGATGAACATCGACACGGACACCCAGTTCGCCTTCGCCTCGGCCATCGGCGGCTATGTGAACGCGAACCCCGTCGCCTTCACGCACCAGATCGACCCGGCGACCGGCGCCCCGCAGAAGAAGCTCTACGATCCCCGCAAGTGGCTGCGGGTCGGCGAGAAGGGCGTCGCCGCCCGCCTGGACGAGGCGTTTGCGGATCTTGGGTCGGCGGGGCGCAGTTTGGCGGGGTGAGGATCGACGCCGACGGTTTGCTCTGTCCCCTCTCCCGACCCGGGAGAGGGTGGCCCGAAGGGCCGGGTGAGGGTAAGGCCGAGGATCGATCGCTGATGCTTGGATGGACCCTCACCCTTCCCGCGCTCGTGCGCGGGCCCCTTCCCTCTCCCGGGACGGGAGAGGGATTTTGCGCAAGACGATGTCCCCCATGACCATGCTGCGGCTGTTCACCATCGCCGTCATGGCGATCATCCTCGTCCCGAGCGGCGCTCACCTCTTCGAGTTGCCGGCCAAGATCGGGATGGAGCGGGAGCCCTATTTCGTGGTCCAGGGCGTTTACGCCGGCTGGGCCCTGTTCGGCGTTCCGATCATCGTTGCGGTTTTCGCGAACGGTGCCCTGGCGGTTCTGGAGCGTCGCCGTGATCGCGCGGCTGCGCGCTGGGCCGGGGTGGCGGCCCTGTTGGTTCTCCTGAGCCTTGTCGTGTTCTTCGCCTGGATTTTCCCGGCCAACCAGGAAACCGCGAACTGGACCCGGCAGCCGGAGAACTGGGAGGCGCTGCGCCGCCGATGGGAATGGGCGCACGCGGCGAACGCGCTGATCGTGTTCGGCGCGTTCCTGGCGACGTGCATGGCGGTGGTTCGGCGGTAGCTGTGGTCTGTTGGGTTGCGCTGCGCTTCACCCAACCTACGGTTTCGTGGTTCGTAGGTTGGGTGGAGCGCTAACGCAACCCAACACGCAAATCTCACCGCTGGATCAGGGCGCTTTCCTTGCCGGAGAGGATGAAGACCTTCTTGTAGGCCTTCAGCAGGGCGTCGATCAGCGCGTTGACTTCCGGGCTGGACATGGCGCGGGGCTTGGCCGGGTCGACGTGGAGGACGCAGCTGTCCTTGGTGTCGTTGAAGGCGGCCAGCGCGTGGATGCGGTCGGGGCGGAACTCGTCGGGGAAGTTCTCGTCCATCAGCCAGAAGCACTGGAAGTTCCGGCAGGAGGGCGGGCGCTCCTCATAGACGGTGCAGCCCTTGCCCTGGTCGCAGGACACGCACCATTTGGCCGACGGCTTCTTCAGCTCGGGCACGCCCATCAGTTTGCAGCACAGCGTGCACTCTCCGCAGGTGCGGTCGGCCATAACCCCAATTCCTCTATGTCCTGGTGGCGAGCGCGGACACTCGCACAGAGCGGGTCCCGGGGGAAGTCCCCGTTGGGTCAAGGATAGGCCGGCGGTCAGGCGATGCCGTCGGCCAGCGGTTCGGCCAGTTCCTTGACCAGCAGCCGCTCGATCTCCTCGGGCGGGGCGGGGCGGGCGTAGAGGTAGCCTTGCGCGTATTTGCACATGATGTCGCGCAGGAACTCGGCCTCTTCCTCCGTCTCCACGCCCTCGGCGACGGCGTCCATGCCCAGGATGGTGGCCAGCGTGGTGATGACCTGCACGATGGCGGCGTTGCCCTCGCCCGTGGACACCGCCTGGACGAAGCTGCGGTCGATCTTCAGCGTGTCGGCCGGGAACTTGTGCAGGTAGGACAGCGACGAATAGCCGGTGCCGAAATCGTCGATGGACAGGCGGACGTCCATGTCGCGGATCATCTGCATCAGCTCCCGGCATTTGGCCGGGTCCTGCATCAGCAGGCTTTCCGTGATCTCCAGCTTCAGGCTGGAGGGTGGGACGCCGTTCTCAATCAGCACCTCCTGCACCAGCCCGACGAGGTCGTCGTCGCGGAACTGGCGGGAGGAGACGTTGACGCTCATGAACAGGGGCGTCCGGCGCGGGAAGCCGCGCTGCCACAGGCTGAGCTGCCGCGTTGCCTCGCGCAGGGCCCAGCGGCCCATGGGGACGATCAGGCCCGAGTCCTCGGCCAGCGGGATGAACTCGCCGGGCGGGACCAGCCCGCGTTCCGGGTGGCGCCAGCGCATCAGCGCCTCGAAGCCGGCGATGCGCCCGGCCGACACAGCGATGATCGGCTGGTAGAAGAGGCAGAGCTGGTTCTGCTCCAACGCCGTGCGCAGGTCGGTTTCCGTGCGGATGCGCGTCATCGCCTGCCGGCGCAGGTTGCTGTCGAACACGTCGATGCGCGCCCGGCCCCCCGATTTTGCCCGGTACATGGCGAGCCCGGCGTCGCGCAGCATGTCCTCCGCCCGGTCGTAGCCGGTGGCGCTGAGCGCGATCCCGATGGAGGCGGTCAGGGCCAACTCGTGCCCGTCCAGCGCCAGTGGGCGGCTGATGGTCGCGGCCATCCGCTCCGCCGCCGCAAGGGCGCTGCCCACGTCGGCGACGTCGTCCAGCAGCATGGCGAACTCGTCCACCGACAGCCGGGCCAGCGTGTCGCCCATCCGGCGGATGGAATCGAGCCGTTCCGCGATGATCTTCAGCAGCGTGTCGCCGGCCGCCGGCCCCAGCGCGTCGTTGATCGCCTTGAAGCGGTCGAGGTCGATCAGCAGCACGGCGAAGGGCTTGCCCCCCGCGCGCCGGTTGCGGTCCAGCGCCTGCCCGACGCGGTCGAGCAGGAGCGTGCGGTTCGGCAGGCCGGTCATGCCGTCGTGGAAGGCGTCGAACAGTACCTGCTGCTCCGCCCTCTTGCGCGCGGTGATGTCGGTCATGGAGCCGGCGATGCGCACCGCGCGCCCGCCTTCGCGCCCGCCTTCGCGGACAGCGAGGCCGCGCACCAGCAGCCAGGATGTCCCGCCGTCGGCGGCGTGGATGCGGAATTCGTGCTCGACGTGGTCGCGCTCGCCGGCCAGATGCAGGTCGATAGCGGTCTTCAGCCCCTCCCGGTCGTCGGGCAGGATGCGATTGAACCAGGCTTCGATCGTGTTGGGCGGGGTGGCCGCGTCGAGGCCGAGCAGGGACGCGCAACGGGGCGAGTAGTAGACCTCGCCCGTGCCGATCCGCCAGTCCCACAGACCGTCGTTGGCGCCGGCGGCGGCCAGGGCGTAGCGCTCCTCGCTCTGGCGCAGGCGCTGTTCGGCGGTCTTGCGGTCGGTGACGTCGGCCTGGCTGCCGACCAGCCGGACCGGCGTGCCGTGGGCGTCGAGCACGGCGATGCCGCGGCAGGACATCCAGCGGACTCCGTCCGCCGCGTCGCGCATCCGGTATTCGATCTGGAACAGGGTGTTGTCGGTCCCCAGCGCGTCCAGCGCCGCGCGCAGGGCGGCGCGGTCGTCGGGCAGGACGCGGCCCAGCCACTCCTCCGGGCTGTTGCCGATCGTCTTGTCCGCGAATCCCAGCAGCGCCGTCCAGCGCGGGGAGTAATAGACGGTGCCCGCGGCGAGGTCCCAGTCGAACAGCCCGTCGTTGCTGGCCGCGGCGGCCAGGGCGTAGCGTTCCTCGCTGCGGCGCAGGTCACGCTCGGCGTTCTTGCGGTCGGTGATGTCGGCGACCGACCCGACGAGGCGGGCCGGGTCGCCCGATTCGTCCATAACGGCCATGCCCCGGCACACCAGCCAGCGCCAGCCGCCGTTCGCGCCTGGGTTCGCGCCCGGGTCGTCCGTGGAGTCGCAATCGGCGCGCAGCACGCGGTGTTCGATCTGGAAAGGGACCGAAACACCCACCATTTGACCTTCGAAGGAGGCGTAGAGCCAGTCGATGTCCTCGGGGTGGACGCGGTCGAGCCAATCCTCCGGGCGGTTCGAGTCGCCCGGCGGCAGTCCGAGAAATTCCTTGAAGCGCGGGGACAGGAACATCGTGTCGTTGCGCAGGTCCCAGTCCCAAACGCCCTCGGAGCCGGCTTTCTCGGCCAACAGGTAACGGTCGATCGTGCTGCTCAAGACCCCCCTCATGAACCCGCGGTGACCGTGCCGCCGCCTGACCCCCGCAACGTCCGCACGCCGGCGGCCACCATAGTGCCGGAATGGTGAAGGAGAGGTGAAGTTCGTGCCCTTACGAACTTTCTTCCGCGCCGACGAAACGTCTTTGACGCGCAGGCGGCGGCCGCCGGGAACCGTCGGACGAATTGCGGGCCCGCGGACAACTTGGTAGAGCATGGGCATGGAATGGTCCGATCAGGGCATCGTGCTGTCGACGCGCCCCCATGGCGAAACGTCGGCGGTCGCCAGCCTGCTGACGCGGGAGCACGGGCGCCACGCCGGGATGGTGATGGGCGGCCGGTCCAGTCGGCAGCGCGGCAGTCTGGAACCCGGCACGCTGGTCGCGGCGCGCTGGCGCGGCCGGCTGCCCGAGCATCTCGGCAACTTCTCGCTGGAGACGGCGCACGGCTACGCAGCGGCCTTCCTGGACGACCCGCTGCGGCTGGCCGCGCTGACCGCCGCCTGCGCGCTGGTCGAGGCGGCGATCCCGGAGCATGAGCCGCACACCGCCCTGTTCGACGGCCTGCTGGCCCTGTTCGGCCTGCTGGGCACCGACGCCTGGGCCGAGACCTACGTGCGGTGGGAGGTCGGGCTGCTGGGCGAGCTGGGCTTCGGGCTGGACCTCGACCGCTGCGCAGTGACCGGCACCAACGACTATCTGGCCTATGTCAGCCCGCGGACCGGCCGCGCCGTGTCGGCGGCCGTCGGCGAGCCGTACCGCGACCGGCTGCTGCCCCTGCCGGGCTTCCTGATCGGCCTCAGCGGCGGCGGCCCGCGCGAGGTGGAGGAGGGCTTGCGGCTGACCGGCCACTTCCTGGAACGCCACGTGCTGAGCGGCCCCGTGCCGCCGGCCCGTGAACGATTAAGAGAACGTTACGCGAACGCGGTGGCGCGCCGCAGCTAGATTTGGTAGTAGAAAAGGCATGACGTCCCAAGACCCCGTCCTCGACATTTCGGACAAGCCGCTCCGCGAAGCCCTCAGCGAGCGGTACCTGAGCTACGCCCTGTCCACGATCATGGCGCGGTCGCTGCCCGACGTGCGCGACGGCCTGAAGCCGGTGCACCGGCGGCTGCTCTTCGCCATGAGCCAGCTGCGGCTGGACCCGTCGACGCCGCCGAAGAAGTCGGCCCGCGTCGTCGGCGACGTGATCGGCAAGTTCCACCCG
This sequence comes from Azospirillum rugosum, assembly GCF_017876155.1. Taxonomy (GTDB): domain Bacteria; phylum Pseudomonadota; class Alphaproteobacteria; order Azospirillales; family Azospirillaceae; genus Azospirillum; species Azospirillum rugosum. The sequence goes on along the minus strand of NZ_JAGINP010000016.1, from coordinate 42,458 downwards.
CACGGCGACACCGCGGTCTACGACGCGCTGGTCCGCCTGGCGCAGGACTTCGCCGTGCGCTACCCGCTGATCGACGGGCAGGGCAACTTCGGCAACATCGACGGCGACAACGCCGCGGCCATGCGGTACACGGAAGCCCGCCTGACCGAGGTCGCCAAGGCCCTGCTGGAGGGCATCGACGAGGACGCCGTCGATTTCCGGGCGACCTACGACGGCGACGGGGAGGAGCCGGCGGTGCTGCCGGCCAACTTCCCCAACCTGCTGGCCAACGGCTCCAGCGGCATCGCCGTGGGCATGGCGACCAACATCCCGCCGCACAACGTCGCCCAGATCTGCTCCGCCCTGCGGCTGGTCCTGAAATACAAGCAGGACTGCGTGAAGGCGGTTCTCGCCGGCAAGGAGAAGCCGGCGCCGACGAAGATCGAGGATCTGGTCACGCTGATCTCCGGCCCCGACTTCCCCACCGGCGGCGTGCTGGTGGAGCCGCGGGCGAACGTTGTCGAAGCGTATCGAACCGGACGCGGATCGTTCCGCCTGCGCGCCAAGTGGGAGGTGGAGAAGCTCGGCCAGGGGACCTGGCAGGTCGTCGTCACCGAGATGCCCTACCAGGTGCAGAAGGCCCGGCTGGTCGAGAAGATCGCGGAGCTGCTGGCCAACCGGAAGCTGCTGCTGCTGGAAGACGTGCGCGACGAGTCGGCGGAGGATGTCCGACTGGTGCTGGTGCCCAAGAGCCGCAACGTCGACCCCGAGGTCCTGATGGCCTCGCTGTTCCAGGCGACCGACCTGGAGATCCGCTTCGCCATGAACATGAACGTGCTGGACAAGGACAACGTCCCGCGCGTGATGAACCTGTTCGAGGTGCTGGACGCCTTCCTCGACCACCGGCACGAGGTGCTGGTCCGCCGCAGCCGCCACCGGCTGGCGCAGATCGACCACCGGCTGGAGGTGCTGGGCGGCTACCTCATCGCCTTCCTGAACCTGGACGAGGTCATCCGTATCATCCGCGAGGCCGACGAGCCAAAGCCGGAGCTGATGCGCGCCTTCGGGCTGACCGAGGTGCAGGCGGAAGCCATCCTCAACATGCGGTTGCGCAACCTGCGCCGGCTGGAGGAGATGGAAATCCGCAAGGAGAACGAGAAGCTCAGCGCCGAGAAGGCGGGGCTGGTCGAGCTGCTGGCGGACGAGTCCCTGCGCTGGAAGTCCATCGGCAAGGAGACGGAGGAGACGCGCAAGCGCTTCGGCGAGGACCGCCGCACCCAGGTGGCCGAGGCCGCCGCGGTGATCGACATCCCCGTCGACGCCATGGTGGAGCGCGAGGCGCTGACCGTGCTCTGCTCCAAGAAGGGCTGGATCCGCGCGGTGCGCAACCACCTGAACGAGGCCGAGCGCGCCGACGTGAAGTACAAGGACGGCGACGCGGAGGGCTTCTGGGTCCATTGCGAGACGACCGACAAGCTGCTGGTCTTCGGCACCAACGGCAAGTTCTACACGCTGTCGGCCGACAAGCTGCCGCGCGGCCGCGGCTTCGGCGAGCCGGTGCGGCTGATGATCGAGCTTGGCAACGACGTGGACATCCTCGCGCTGTTCAAGCACCAGCCCGGCCGCAAGCTGCTGGTCGCGTCGGAGGACGGGCGCGGCTTCCAGGTCGAGGAGACGGAGGTCGTCGCCCAGACCCGCGCCGGCAAGCAGGTGCTGAACCCGGACGACAACAAGGAAGCCAAGATCTGCATCCCGGCGGAAGGCGACCACGTCGCGGTCATCGGCAACAACCGCCTGCTGCTGGTCTTCCCGCTGGACCAGGTGCCGGTGATGGCGCGCGGCAAGGGCGTGCAGCTGCAGAAGTACAAGGACGGCAGCCTGTCCGACCTGAAGGTCTTCACCCTGGCCGAGGGCCTGAGCTGGAAGCACGGCGAGCGGCAGTTCAACGTGACCAACCTGACCGGCTGGCTCGGCAACCGGGCCGGTGTCGGCAAGATGCCGCCCAACGGCTTCCCCAAGGTGAACCGCTTCACCTGACGCACAAGGGAACGGGAGGCTTCGGCCTCCCGTTTCACTTTCGACGCTTGTTCGCGCACAAAATTTCGATTCCGCGACGGCCAAGCCATGCTTTGACTTGAACTCTGACCCGCGTTTCCGGCATAGTCGTTCCATCAAATGGAGCCGGAGCGGTTTGTCCCTGGGGTTACCCCGGAATGGCCAAGCTCCGGACCGCAGGGAGGCAAACGCATGGGCTCCGCCACTCCGTGTGACCGCGCACCGGCAAACGAGACCGTTATGCGTCGGCCGTAGCCCACGCGGTAATGGGCGCCCTGGCGCTGCCAATCACTCACGCAACACCTTCCCGCCTTGCAGGCCGGGCTCCCGTTCGGGGGCCGGAACGACGGCGTGCACGGGCGCTCCAAGGAAGGGACTCAGGGAGACTTTGATGAAACGCCGTGCATTCCTGACCACCGCCGGTGTCGGTGTCGCCGCCAGCACCCTGGCCGCCCCGGCCATCGCGCAGAGCAACCCCGAGATCAAGTGGCGCTGCGCCTCCAGCTTCCCGAAGAGCCTGGACACCATCTATGGTGGTGCCGAGTTCGTCGGCAAGCGCGTCGCCGAAATGACGGACGGCAAGTTCCAGATCCGCACCTTCGCCGCCGGCGAGATCGTGCCCGGCCTGCAGGTGCTCGACGCCGTCAAGGACGGCACCGTGGAGTGCGGCCACACCGTCTCCTACTACTATGTCGGCAAGGACCCGACCTTCGCCTTCGATTCGGCGATGCCCTTCGGCCTGAACGCCCGCCAGCAGAACGCCTGGATGACCCACGGCGGCGGCATGGACCTGATGCGGGAGTTCTACAAGGGCTACAACATCATCCAGTTCGGCGCCGGCAACACCGGCACGCAGATGGGTGGCTGGTTTCGCAAGGAGCTGAAGACCATTGAGGACCTGAAGGGCCTTAAGTTCCGCATCGGCGGCTACGCCGGCACCATCCTGACCAAGCTGGGCGTCGTGCCGCAGCAGATCGCCGGCGGCGACATCTACCCGGCGCTTGAAAAGGGCACCATCGACGCCGCCGAGTTCGTCGGCCCCTACGACGACGAGAAGCTGGGCTTCAACAAGGTCGCCAAGTACTACTACTACCCCGGCTGGTGGGAAGGCGGCCCGCAGGTGTCGATGCTGGTCAGCCTGCCGCAGTGGGAACAGCTGCCGAAGCACTACAAGGCGGTTTTCGAGGCCGCCTGCTCCGACGCCACGCTGGACATGCTCGGCAAGTACGACGTCCAAAACATGCGCGCCCTGAAGCGGCTGGTCGGCGCCGGCACCATCCTGAAGCCCTTCCCGCGCGAGATGCTGCAAGCCTGCTACCAAGCGAGCTTCGAGGTCTATGAGGAAGAGGCCGCCCGGAACGAGAAGTTCAAGAAGGTCTACGAGCAGTGGCGCAAGTTCCGCGACGAGGAATACCTGTGGTTCCGCGTCGCCGAAAACACCTTCGACAACTTCGTCTTCGGCGCCCCGCCGCCCAAGACGAAGGGCTGAGAAGGCTGCACAAGAAAAAGCCCCGCGAAAGCGGGGCTTTTTTGTTGCCGGACCGGGATTTGTGGATCCGTAGGTTGGGTGGAGCGCCAGCGGAACCCAACACACGTCGCGATGCCGGCGATGTTGGGTTTCGGCTACGCCTCCACCCAACCTACGAAGTCTCCGTTCGATGCGTAGGTTGGGTGGAGCGCCAGCGGAACCCGACACACGTCGCGATGCCGGCAATGTTGGGTTTCGGCTACGCCTCCACCCAACCTACGAAGGGCTGCCACTTCGTGGGTCCCTCCCTCTCCCGCCGGGGGCGGGAGAGGGGCTTTGGCTGCGTTTACTTGCCCTGCAACTGCTTCATGATGTCCGCGTTCGGATCGTCGGCCGGCTGGTCGGGCGTGCCGAAGGGCGGGGGCGGTTCGTTGGTGTCGAACTGCGGGATCTCGATCTTCACCTTGTCGAGGTCGATCTTCTCGCCGCGGTCCAGGCCGGAGAAGACCAGCTCGGGGAAGATGATGACCAACGCCACCATGATCAGCTGGATGCAGACGAAGGGCACCGCACCCCAGTAGATCTGGCCGGTGGTGATCTTCGCGATGATCTTGCCGGTGATCTTGTCCTTGTAATCCTCGCGCGGCGCGACGCTGCGCAGGAAGAACAGGGCGAAGCCGAAGGGCGGGTGCATGAAGGAGGTCTGCATGTTCACGCCCAGCAGCACGCCGAACCAGATCAGGTCGATGCCCAGCTTTTCCGCGACCGGCCCGAGCAGCGGCACGATGATGAAGGCCAGCTCGAAGAAGTCGAGGAAGAAGGCCAGCAGGAAGACCATCAGGTTGACGACGATCAGGAAGCCCAGCTCGCCACCCGGCAGGCTGGTCAGCAGGTGCTCCACCCACAGGTCGCCGTTCACCGCGCGGAAGACGAGGCCGAACACGGTCGAGCCGATCAGGATGAAGATCACGAAGGACGACAGCTTGGCCGTCGTGTCCATCGCCTGCCGCAGCAGGCTCAGCCCCAGCTTCCGCTTGGCCAGCGCCAGCAGGATGGCCCCCGCGGCACCCATGGCGCCGCCTTCCGTCGGTGTCGCGACGCCGAGGAAGATGGTGCCCAGCACCAGGAAGATCAGCACCAGCGGCGGCACCAGCGAGGTCAGCACGCGCAGCAGCAGCTTGAAGCCGCGCAAACTGCGCGCTTCCGGCGGCAGGGCCGGCGCGAAGTCGGGCCGCACGATGGTCGTGATCAGGATGTAGCCGGTGTACAGGCCGGTCAGCACCAGGCCCGGGACCAGGGCGCCGGCGTACATGTCGCCGACCGAGCGGCCGAGCTGGTCGGCCAGAACGATCAGCACCAGCGACGGCGGGATGATCTGGGCCAGCGTGCCCGACGCCGCGATGACGCCCGACGCCAGCCGCCGGTCATAGCCGTAGCGCAGCATGATCGGCAGCGAGATCAGGCCCATGGAGATGACCGACGCGGCGACCACGCCGGTCGTCGCGGCGAGCAGGGCGCCGACGAAGATCACCGCGTAGGCCAGACCGCCGCGCAGGGGGCCGAACAGCTGCCCGATGGTGTCGAGCAGGTCCTCCGCCATGCCGGATCGTTCGAGGATCAGGCCCATGAAGGTGAAGAAGGGGATCGCCAGCAACGTGTCGTTGCGCATGATGCCGAACACGCGTTCCGGCAGAGCCTGGAACAGCGCCGGGGTCAACAGCCCAAGCTCCACCCCGATCAGGCCGAACAGGAGGCCGTTGGCGGCCAGCGCGAAGGCGACCGGGAAGCCCATCAGAAGGAAGAAGATCAGCGCCACGAACATCAGTGGCGCCATGTTGGCGACGAGGAATTCAGCCATGGTCGGGTTCCCGGTGCTTTAGTGGCTGTGCATCTTCTCGCCCGGCTGGTCGATGACCCCGGCGAGGAAGGCGATGCGCTTGATCAGCTCCGACAGGCCCTGCGCGGTGAGCAGGAAGAAGCCGACGGGAACCAGAAGCTTGGCCGGCCAGCGGATCAGCCCGCCGGCGTCGCTCGACATCTCGTTGGTGACGAAGCTGTCGCGGAACATGGGCCAGGACAGCCACATGATCAGGATCGCCATCGGGAACAGGAAAACGAGGATGCCAAAGATGTCGACCGCCGCCTGGACCCGCTTGGAAAAGCGGCCGAGAATGATGTCGATGCGGATGTGTTCGTTGCGCAGGAACGTGTAGCCCGAGCACAACAGGAAAATGGCGGCGAACAGGTACCACTGCAGCTCCAGCCACGCGTTCGAGCTGTAGTTGATGCTGTAGCGGACCACCGCGTTGACGGAGCTGACCACGACGGCGGCCAGCACCAGCCAGTAGACGAGCTTGCCGATTCCGTCGTTGACAGCATCGATGAGCCCGCTGATTCGGAGCAGGAACCTCAACGGAGAGCCTCCCTGTGCAAGAAGCGGGGCGCGCCCCGCTCTGTCCCTTTTTGTTGTCCGTTGACCGAAGCCGTAGGCGGCGCGCCGACGACGATGGCCCAATCTTAAAAGGTAACACCAATGGGTGTCGTCTGCGGCAATATTCCGCAGGCGACTAGCATTTTGCAAGAGCTTGGAAGGGTACTTACGGGATTGCCGCAATAAGAGCGAGCGAAAAGCCCGCCCGATCGGTGGCTAAACGCTCAGCGGTTCGCGTCTTCGGGCAGCCGGTACCAACCATCGCGGCCAAGGGCCTCCAGCGGGCGAAACTTTGCCTTGTAGGCCATTTTGCGGCTCTGCTCGATCCAGTAGCCCAGGTAGACGTAGGGGAGCCCCTCCGCCTGGGCGCGCTCGATCAGGCTCAGGATCATGTGGGTGCCCAGGCTGCGCCGGTCCTGCCGCGCGTCGTAGAAGCTGTAGACGGCGGAGAAGCCGTCGGTCAGCCGGTCCGTCAGCATGCAGCCGACCAGCCGGCCGTGCGCGTCGCGGGCTTCGAACAGGCTGGTGTCGGCGCGCCCCTCGTCGATCATCGCGGCGAAATCGGCCATGGCCATGCGGGCCATGTCGGACTCGCCGTGGCGGGAATTCTGGTAGGTGGCGAACAGCCGGTACTGCTCCCCCGTGGCGACGGCCGGCGCCTCGTTGAGACGGAGATCCTGGTTGATGCGGGCCACGCGCTTCTGCGACCGGCTCGCCTCGAAGGTCGCCACGGGAATGCGCACCGGCACGCAGGCCTGGCAGTTCGGGCAGACCGGGCGGTAGACGATGTCGTGGCTGCGGCGGAAGCCCGCGCGGGACAGGGTGGAGTTGACCTCCGCCGAATAGGGACCCAACAGCCGGGTGAACAGCTTCCGCTCCACCCGCCCGGGCAGATAGGGGCAGGGCATCGGCCCGGACCGGAAGAACTGCTGGAGCGGGCGGTGCTGCGGCTGGATGACCGACATGGAAACCGGCTGTTGGGGTCTGGGCCTGTTGGCTTGGCAGCCTATTGGCTTTGGGGCCTATTGGCTCTGGATTTGGGTGGCTGCGACGGGTTCCCGGCCGAAGAATGCAAGCCCGATCTCGTTGGTGATGCCGTTCAGCTGGCCCTGCACCCAGTCCAGATACTCGTGCAGGCCGCCGTGGATCACCTCCTCGATCGGACGCGCCAACAGCGCACCCAGCAGTTCGTCCACCTTCTCCATCGCCTCGCTGCCACCGCGCAAGGTGTAGCGCGACTTCATGCGGGTCAAGAGGCCGTCGATCTGTCGCACACACATCACAACCGATCGCGGGAAACCTTCGTTGTACATCATGAAGCCGGCGACCGTGGTGGGCGTCATGCCCCGCGGGTAGACACGCCGGAAGGCGTGATAGCCGGCGGCCGACCGCAGCACGGTGGTCCACTGGCTCATGTCCAGGGTCGAGCCGATGTCGAGCGGGGAGGGCAGCAGCGTGTGGTACTTGATGTCGAGCAGCCGAGTCGTCTGGTCGGCCCGCTCGATGTACTTGCCCAATTGGTAGAAATACCAGCCCTGGTCCCGGTAGAAGGTGCCCTCGGTAATGCCGGTGTGGGTCTGGCATTCCTCCTTGATCCAGGTGCAGACCTTGGACAGGTTGGGAATGGGTACGTCCTTGCCGCTCATCTCCACCAGCTTGTTGTGGAACACGTTTATCTGCGTCCACATCTCGGTCGAGATCCAGGGGCGCAGGACGCGCGCGTTCTCACGCGCCATGCGCAGCATCGACACCAGCGAGTTCGGGTGCTGGGTGTCGAACATGTAGTAGCGCACCACCGCTTCGGCCGTCGGCCGGTCGTGGCGGCTGAAGAAGTCCTTCTCGTCGGCGTTCAGCTGGACGATGGAGAACCAGTTCGTCATGCCGCGCGTGTCGCGGGCGAAGGTCTCGTGCACGTCCAGGATGCGGGCGAGGTTCTCCGCCCGCTCCATATAGCGGGCCATCCAGAAGATGCACTCGGCGTAACGGGCCAGAAGATTCACGACGCGCCCCCTTCCTGAACCCCGACACCATCCTGGAGAACCCAGGTGTCCTTCGAGCCGCCGCCCTGCGACGAGTTGACGATCAGCGTGCCCTTCTTCAGCGCGACGCGGGTCAGGCCGCCGGGCAGGACCCAGGTGTTCTTGCCGGTGATGGCGAAGGGGCGGAGGTCGACGTGGCGCGGCTCGATCCCGTCCTCCGTCACGGTGGGGCAGACCGACAGGTCGACGACCGGCTGGCTGATGTAGTTCGCCGGGTCGGCCAGCAGCTTGTCCCGGCATTCCGCCAGCTGCTCCTTGCTGGCGCGGGGGCCGATTGTGATGCCGTAGCCGCCGGCCTCGCCGACCGGCTTGACCACCAGCTTGTCCAGGTTGTCCAGCGTGTACCGGAGCGAATCCGCCTCGCGGCAGATGCGCGTGTCGACGTTGGGGATGATCGCGTCCTGGTCCAGGTAGTATTTGATCATCCGCGGCACGTAGCAGTAGATCGCCTTGTCGTCGGCGACACCGGTGCCGATGGCGTTGGCGAGCGCCACGTTGCCCTTGCGGTAGGCCTCCAGGATGCCGGGCACGCCCAGCATGCTGTCGGGGTTGAAGGCCTTGGGGTCGAGGAAGGCGTCGTCGATGCGGCGGTAGATCGAGTCCACCCGCGCCAGCCCGTTGGTCGTCTTCATGTAGACGCGGTCGTTCTCGACCACCAGGTCGCGGCCCTCGACCAGCGGCACGCCCATCTCGCGCGCCAGGAAGATGTGCTCGAAATAGGCCGAGTTGTAGGAGCCCGGCGACAGCAGCACGACCTGGGGATCGCCCACGTCCTGCGGCGCGATCTCCATCATCGCGTCCAGCAGCTTGTGGCCGTAGTTGTCCACCGGGCGGATGCCGATGTCCTGCATCAGGTCGGGGAAGACGCGCTGCATCATGTGGCGGTTTTCCACCACGTAGGACACGCCGGACGGCACGCGCCCGTTGTCCTCCAGCACGCGGAAGGTGCCCTCGCGGTCGCGCACCAGATCCACGCCCATGATGTGGATGTAGGTGTCGAAGGGCACGTCCAGCCCGACCATCTGCGGCCGGAAGCAGTTGTTGCCCAGCACCAGGTCCGCCGGGACCACCCCGTCCTTCAGGATCTTCTGGTCGTGGTAGATGTCGTGGAGGAACAGGTTCAGCGCGGCGACGCGCTGGTTGATCCCGGCCTCCAGATGCGCCCATTCCTTGGCCGAGATGACCCGGGGAATGATGTCGAACGGCAGGATGCGGTCCACCGCGTCCTTGTTCGAATAGACCAGGAAGGTGATGCCGAGGTTGTACAACTCCCGTTCGGCGTCCTGGGAGCGCCGCAGCAGCTCCTCGAAATTCAGCCCGGCCAGCCGCTGCCGTATCAGCGCCGCGTGATCGGCCGGGCGGTCACGGCCGCCGAACAGCTCGTCGTGGTACAGGCCCGGATCGTAGGATGACAGAAGGTCGGTCGGTTTGCCCTCGGGTACGCTCACAGACTCCCCCGCAGCTTCTGCTCTCAATTGACCGATGCCGAATGGCAATGGTGTCCGAGAGGAAGTATGGACCAACGTTTCGCGTTTTGAACAGGGGCAAACGTTCCGGGCGTTGTGCGACGCAATGACAGAACAAGAAGTGGTATAGCGGAAAGAAAGAAGCTAACGCTTAGGTGCCGGCGGCGTTGCGGCTTTGGTATCAGCCGGTGCAGCGGACGCCCCGCCGGTCGCGGGGGAGGCGGCGCCGGTTTGGGATTCGCGCATCAGGACCATGCTGATGCGGCGGTTTCGCGGGCTGCCGGGCTGGTCGGGGACCAGCAGGTCGCGGTCGGCGCGGCCGGTCACCTCCTGGATGCGGTCCTCCGCGATGCCGCCCTGGACGAGCGCGCGGCGCGTGGCGTTGGCGCGCTCCGCCGAGAGGTCCCAGTTGTCGCGCCCCGAGCCGGAGGGGAAGGGCGTGCCGTCGGTGTGGCCGCTGATCGACAGCTTGTTGGGCAGCTTCGCCAGCGCCTTGGCCACCTGCATGACCAGCTGCCGGGTCTGCGGGTACATCTGGCCGGAGCCGCCGGGGAACATCGACACGCGGTCCTGGTCGACGATCTGGATGCGCAGGCCTTCCGGCGTCTGGTCGATCATCATGTTCTGGGCCAGCGGCTCCAGCTCCGGCACGGACTGGATGGCCTGGCGGATCTCCGTGGCCGCTTGCTGGAACTGCCGGGCCTCCTTCTGGGCCTCCACCAGCTTCTCGCCGCCCTCCTTCACGCGGTCGGCGAAGTCGGACAGCTTCTCCCCCGGCTTCTGGCCGGGGATGCCCAGCTGCTTGGCCTGCTCCTCCAGCCGCTTCTGGTAGTCCATCCGCGACTCGTTGGGCTTCTGCTCCGTCGGGGAGGACGACTGGTTGGACGCCGCTTCGGTCGGGTCGGCGGACTCGTCGCCGTCCTGCGTCGCGTAGCCGGGCGGGCCGGAGACGGGCACGTCGGCCGACATGGGGGAGGAGGGCGACATCTGCGCGCCCGGCGCGGTGATGGTGCGGCCGCCCAGCATGCCGCCGGAGCCCGACTGCTCCCGGCTGACCGCTGCGGGCGAGAAATAGTCGGCGATGCCCTTGCGCTGGTCCGAGGTGGTGACGTTCAGCAGCCACAGCAGCAGGAAGAAGGCCATCATCGCCGTCACGAAGTCGGCGTAGGCCACCTTCCACGCGCCGCCGTGATGGCCGCCGTGCCCGCCCTTCTTCTTCTTGATGATGATCGGCTGTTCGGTGCCGCCGGGGTTCGCGGACATGGCGGGCGGGTCGGACCTTGTGGATTCGTCGAGCGTCCGAAGGTTGGTCCCTCATCCTTAAGATCCATTTAATGGAGCGGAGCGTACGCCGGGTCGCCGGGGACTTTTGCCGCGGCAGTTCCGGCTTGCGCCGGCGGGCCGGCTGGGTTAAGCCCCGGCAACCGCCCTTTCGTCGAGCCGAACAAAGGCCGCCATGACTTTTGATTCTCGGGCCTACCGCAACGCCCTCGGATGCTTCGCCACCGGCATCGCCGTCGTCACCACCATCGCCCCGGACGGGGAGAAGATCGGCGTGACCGTGAACTCCTTCTCGTCGGTGTCGCTGGAGCCGCCGCTGGTGCAGTTCTGCCTGGGCCGCGCGGCCATGTCGTTCGAGGCCTTCACGACCGCCCCGTCCTTCGCCGTGAACATCCTGGCGGAGGACCAGGCGGAGCTGTCGGCGCGCTTCTCCCGCCGCGACCTGCAGGAGCGCTGGGAGGGGCTGGGCGTGGAGCGCTGGGACACCGGCGTGCCGATCCTCACGGGCTGCCTCGCCAACCTGGAATGCGACCGGGAACACCTCTACGACGGCGGCGACCACGTGATCATCGTCGGCCGTGTCCGTCGGTTGAAGGGGTCGGAGAGCGGCCAGCCGCTCCTGTATTTCCGCGGCGGGTATCAGAAGCTCGCGTAAGGGCGACCTTACGAAATCTCCGTCATCAGCTCCGTCGGGAAGCCGGAGTCCTGCATCCGGGCGATCAGCTGCTGGACATGGTTGCGGTCGCGCGTCTCCAGCACGACGTCGATCTCCGCCATGCGCACGGGCACGTTGTGGAACAGGCGCTGGTGGTGCACCTCCACGATGTTGGCGCCGGCTTCGCCCAGCAGGCGGGCGACGCGGGCCAGCGCGCCGGGCGCGTCGGTGATGCCGATGCGCAGGCGCACCATGCGCCCCTCGTCGACGAGGCCGCGCATCAGCACCTGGGCCAGGATGCGGGCGTCGATGTTGCCGCCGGACACGACGACGCCGACCTTCTTCCCGGAAAAGCGCGCCGGGTCGTCCAGCACGGCGGCGAGCGCCGCGGCGCCGGCCCCCTCGGCGACCAGCTTCTGGAGCGTGGCGAGGCGGTAGACGGCCTCCTCCAGGCGCGGCTCGCCGACCATGACCACGTCGTCCACGCAGCGGCGGACCAGCGGCAGGGTGACCGCGCCCGGCGCCTTGACCGCGATGCCCTCCGCGATGGTGGCGCCGCCGCAGGCGATGTCCTGCCCGGCCAGCGCCTGGCGCATCGCCGGGTACATGGCGCACTGCACGCCGATCACCTGGATGCCCGGCTTCAGCGCCTTGGCCGCCACCGCCATGCCGCCGATCAGCCCGCCGCCGCCGATGGGGACGACCAGGACGTCGAGGTCGGGCGCGGCCTCCAGGAACTCCAGCGCCGCGGTGCCCTGGCCGGCGGCGATCAGGGGATCGTCGTAGGGGTGCACGAAGGTCAACCCCTCCTTTGCCGCGAGGTCCTGGGCGTAGGCCGCCGCGTCGCTGAGCGTGTCGCCGTGCAGCTCCACGCGGGCGCCCAGCGCCTCCGTCCGCTCCACCTTGGTGAAGGGGGTGAAGCTGGGCATGACGATGGTGGAACGGATGCCGAGCCGGCTGGCGTGGCAGGCCACGGCCTGGGCGTGGTTGCCGGCGGACATGGCGATCACCCCGGCCCGCCGCTCCGCCTCGCCCAGCGACAGCAGCTTGTTCAGCGCCCCGCGTTCCTTGAAGGAGCCGGTGTAGTGCTGGTTCTCCAGCTTCAGGACGATGGTGCAGCCGGCCAGCTCCGACAGGCGCGGCGAGGCTTCCGCGGGGGTGACCGGAAGCAGGCCGCGGAGGCGGTCGGCGGCGGCGCGCACGTCATCGATGGAGATGGCAAGCGGGGCGGAGTCGGCCACAGTGTTGGAAGACGGCGTGCTCATGACGATTTTCCAGGGTCGCGGGGAACGAGGGTGAAAAGCCGGGCGCCGTCGGCGGCCAGCGCGCCGCGGTCGCCGGACAGGCGCAGCGTCCCGCCGTCGCGCCAGCGGCTCACAAGGTCGCCCCAGTGGGGCGAGAAGGGGTTGCCCGACTGACCGGTGGCGATCATGAAGCGGGAGTTGTCGAGGTCGGACAGGTCGTAGACCGCCCGCAGCCCGGCCCCGTGCACATGGGCGAAGGGGTTCTGGGGGTCGCGCACGCGGGTCGTGCCGCGGTTGACGGTGAAGGCGCCGCCGTCCGTCTCGATGGTCAGGTCGAACATCTGGTTCAGCAGCGGGATGCGGCCGAGCAGGCGGTGGGTCAGGTCGGCCTTGTGCTCGTTGCCCCAGCGCCAGGATGCCATCGTGGGTCCGTGCCGGCGTTCGATCTGGGCCAGCGCCGATTTCAGCGCCCCGGCCAGCGCCACCGCGCAGCTTTCCTTGGCGGGGGTGGTGATGTCGTCGCACCACTGCGGCGCCTCCGTCAGCACATGCTGGACGGCGCGCGGGCGCAGGTCCCAATAGGGCAGGAACAGGGTGCCGAGCTTGTCGGCGAACAGGGTGCGCACCAGCTCCCGCTGCCACCAGTCGAAGATCAGCGGCTCCGGCCGGTCGCGGACCATGCGGCCGTCCCAGCCCTTCAAGAGGTCCAGGGCTTCGGCCATCTGCTTGCCGTCCGGCGGGACGGTCAACAGGAGGGGAAGCAGCTCGCGCGCCGGCAGCGACAGCGTGTCCATCTGCTGGGAGACGACGTCCTCGACCGAGAAGCGGTCCTTCTCCAGCATCTGCCCGATCCGCTGGGCGCGCGCCGGGTCGGGCCAGTCGCTGCCGAGCAGGTAGGGGTAGTTGGGGCCGACCACCGCGTTGTTGGCGTTGACGAACTGCCCCGCGGGCGGGTCGATCGCCTGGGGCAGCGCGTCGAAGGGGATGTAGCCGACCCAGTCGTATTCCCCGGTCCAGCCCGGCACCGGCACCCGCCCGTCGCCCGCCCGCCGCACCGGCACCAGCGCCGGGGACAGGAAGCCGACCGTGCCGCCGGTGTCGGCGTAGACGACGTTCTGCTGCGGGGCGACGTGCAGGAACAACGCCTCGCGCACCGCCTCGGCGTCGGCGGCGTGGTTCAGCCGGTACAGCGCCTCCGGCGAGGTGTCGCGCGCGGTCAGGCCGGGGAAGGCCAGCGCCAGCACATGCCCCTCCGGCGCGACGCCGGCCAGGTCGGGAGAGGTGAGCACGGGGCCGTGCCGCGTCTCGCGCACGGTCAGAGTCTCGTCCGGCTGGCCGGCGACCTTGATCGTCTCGGTGCGGGTGTCGAAGGGCTTTGGTCCGTCCGGGGTGATGTAGCGGGTGGGGTCCTGCGGGTCGATCTTCTCGATGAACAGGTCCTCTGTGTCGCTGTGGGTGGTGGTGAAGCCCCAGGCGACGGTGCGGTTGTGCCCCAGGATGGTCAGCGGTACGCCGGGGATCGTGGCGCCGGCGACGCTGTGGTTGGGCGTGTCGATGCGCGCGAGGTACCAGAGGATCGGCGCCTCCAGCCCCAGGTGCGGGTCGTTGGCGAGGATCGGCTTGCCGGTCGTCGTGCGCTTGCCGGTCAACACCCATTCGTTGGAGGCGGTGTCGAAGCCGAGGTCGGGCAGGGCGGCCAGGGCGCGCTTGAGGTCCATTCCCTGCAACTCGGCTGCCAGGGTGACCGGCGCGCCGGGAGGGTCGGCGGGGAAGAGGTCCTGCACCTGCTGCGGCGACAGGCTTTGCAGCGCGCGGGCGCGGAACAGCTCGTCGTACATGTTGCCGGACAGTTGCAAGGCCATCAGCTTGCCCCACACGACGCTGTCGGCGGGGCGCCAGGGCTCCGGCGTGTGGCGGAGCAGCTGGAATTCGATGGGCAGCGCCTCCGTGTGCGTCTCCAGCCAGGCGTTCACGCCGGCCGCGTAGGAGTCGAAGGCGCCGCGCACGTCCGGCGGCATGTCCTCGTAGATCGCCTCCGCCCGGCGGTAGACGCCGAGCGTGCGCATGGAGCGGTCGAGGCGCAGCGCCCAGTCGCCGAAGCGGGTGCCGACCAGCTCCGACAGGCGGCCGGCGCCGCCGCGGCGCATGGTTTCCATCTGCCACAGCCGGTCCTGGGCGTGGACATAGCCCAGCGCGAAATAGGCGTCGCGTTCGGTGGCGGCGAAGATGTGGGGAATGGCGTGGCGGTCGCGCAGGATCTCCACCGGGCGGTCCAGGCCGGGCACGGAGGCGCTGCCGCTGTAGGCCGGCGCCTGCTCCCGCATCCACAGCAGGAAGCCGCCCGCGCCGACGGCCGGAACCAGGACGACCAAAGCCAGCACGGCGAGCACGACGACGAGGACGCGGCGGATCATGCGGGCTCCGGTTCCCGGGGGGTGTTGCGGCGCGTGGTGGAGTGGTTGCGCTGGGCCCCCACCCTAACCCTCCCCCATCTTCGACGGGGGAGGGGACTGCCGCCGCTCCGCGGACAAGCCCCTCCCCCCGCGAAGTGGGGGGAGGTTGGGAGGGGGGCCCGACGCGACCACCTCCCGCTAACACATGGTGTGCAATGCGCGTGGCGCCTACGCCGCGGAGGACAGGGCGTCGCGCAGGACGGCGGCGGACACCGGCTTGTGCAGGACGCGGTAGCCGCTCTGCTGCACCTCGGCGATGCGGGCGGGGTCGGTGTCGCCGGTCAGGACCAGGGCGGGCACGCGGATGCCGCAGACGCCGAAGATGTCGCGGATGGCCTGGAGGCCGGTCCGCCCTTCGCGCAGGCGGTAGTCGGCGACGATCATGCTCGGCGTCTGGCCCAGGCTGGTCAGCGTGCCGATGGCCTCGTCCGCCGACATGGCGGCGACAACCTCGTAGCCCCAGCCCTCCAGCATGGTGCGCATGCTGAGCAGGATGATGGCGTCGTCGTCCACCAGCACCACGAGGCCCTTGCTGTTCGCCGGCTGCCCGTTGGGCCGGCAGGTCTTCGGCACGGGGCGGGAGGCGACGGACGGGACGGCGATGCAGAAGGCGCTGCCGCGCCCCGGCTCCGACCGCAGGGACAGGCTGTGGTCGAGCAAGCCGGCCAGACGCCGCACGATGGCGAGGCCGAGGCCCAGGCCCTTGCGCCGGTCGCGTTCCGGGTTGGCGAGCTGCGTGAACTCCTCGAAGATCGCCTTCTGCTCGTCGGCGGGGATGCCGATGCCGGTGTCCAGCACCTCGATCCGCAGGGTCGCACCGACCCGGCGGCAGCCGATGACGATGCGGCCGCGTTCGGTGTAGCGGATCGCGTTCTCGATGATGTTGCGCAGGATGCGTTCCAGCAGCGCCGGGTCGCTGACCGTCCAGCCGCTGGTCGGCCGATAGCGCAGCTCGATCCCGGCCTCGGCGGCGCGCGGTCGGTATTCGTTGGCCAGCCGCTCCAGCAGGGCGCCGAGCGCGAACTGCGTCACCGCGGGGTTGACCACCCCGGCGTCGAGCCGCGACACGTCCAGGAGGCTGTCGAGCAGCAGGCGCAGGCCGGTCAGGGACTCGCTCATGCTCGCCAGCAGGGGCGAGGCGGGGTGCCCGTGCAGCCGGTCGGACAGGGCGTGGGCGAAGAAGAACAGCGATTGCAGCGGCTGGCGCAGGTCGTGGCTCGCCGCCGCCAGGAACTTGGTCTTGGCGAGGTCGGCGCGCTCCGCGTCCTCCTTGGCGCGGCGCAGCGCGGACTCCGCCGCCTTGCGGGCGGTGATGTCGCGCATGATGCCGGTGAAGAAGCGCTTGCGCCCGCCCTGCCATTCGGCGACCGACAGTTCCAGGGGAAAGGTGGAGCCGTCCTTGCGCCGCCCCTCGACCTCCCGCCCGATGCCGATGACCCGCTTCTCCCCCGTCTCACGGTAGCGCGCGAGGAAGCCGTCGTGGGCGTCGCGGTGGTCGTCCGGCATCAGCAGGCGGACGTTGGCGCCCACCGCCTCCTCCACCGTGTAGCCGAAGGTCGTCACCGCGGCGCGGTTGAAGGACTGGATGGTGCCCGTCTCGTCGATCACCACGATGGGGTCGACCGCCGTGTCGACGATGGAGCGGTAGCGGGCCTCCTGCTCGGCCGCGCGTTCCGCCTCGCGGCGCCGGTCGAGAAGGGCGGAGGCGAGCGCCAGCGACAGGATCAGCAGCGTGGCCGCCCCGGTCCCCACGGCGAGCAGCGGATCGGACAGCGCGGTTTCGCCGGGGAGGGGTTCGTGCGGCGTGGCGGCGTGGGACTCGCCGAAGCTGGCGGCGGCCATGCCGGTGTAGTGCATGCTGACCACCGCGAAGCCCAGGACCAGCGCGCCGGCCAGCCGCTGCCTCAGGCTGGCGGTGCGGAAGGCGAGCCAGAGCGCCGCCGTGGAGGCGGCCAGCGCGATGGCGACCGACAGCGCGACCAGCGCCGGGTCGTAGGTCATGCGCGCCGGCATGCGCATGCCGGCCATCCTGACATAGTGCATCGACACGATGCCGAGCCCGGTCAGCGCGCCGGCCATCGCCAGGGCGAGGCGGCGCTGCGGGGCGCGGGCGACGGCGAACAGTCCGGCCCCCGACACCCCGACGGCCAGCAGGAAGGACAGCGCCGTCAGGGCAAGGTCGTAGGCCACCGGGGCCGGCGCGCGGAAGGCCAGCATGCCGATGAAGTGCATGGACCAAATCCCGGCCCCCAGGGCGACCGCGGCGGCGGCGAGCCACGCGTTGCGCCCGCTGCGCGCCTCCCGCGCGTGTGATGCGAGGTCGAGCGCCACATACCCGCCGAAGGCAGCGACGACGACGGACAGGGCGACGAGAAACGGATCGTAATGGCCAGGCACGATGGGTGAGCACCATCAGGACGGGGAACGACGGCGCGCAAGACTCCGGGGACGTCGAAGCGCCGGAGTGTTACATAGGGGAATTCCCGAACCGGCCCAATCCGACGAACGGGACCATGGCGGCGGCCGAAGGACGTATTGACTACACTGAACGGAGGAGCGATGCCCCGAACGCCCGGACAATGGGTGAGGCAAGCACTGCTGCGCCCGCTGCTGACCGTGGCGGCCGTGCTGTATTTTCTGGTCGACGCCCTGGTCTTCGCGGCGTTGCGTCCCGTCGCCGCCTGGATCGGCCGGCTGAAGATCGTCGCGCGCATCGCCGCCTGGATCGGGCGCCTTGGCCCCTACCCGACGCTGGCGCTGTTCGTCGTTCCCCTGGTCGTTCTGGAGCCGCTGAAGCCCGTCGGGCTTTACCTTATGGGCACCGGCCATCCGTTGGAGGGCGGGGCGATCATCGCGGCGGCCGAGATCATCAAGATCACCCTGGTGGAGCGGTTGTTCCGCATCAGCCGGGACAAGCTGCTGACCATCCCGGCCTTCGCCTGGTGCTACGTCCGCGTGGTGCGCTGGCTCGACTGGCTGAACGCGCTGCCGCCCTGGGTGGCGGTCAAGCGCCTCGCCGCGCGGGTGAAGGACGCGGCGCACGGCATGCTGCGGAACCTGCGCGGGTGGGCCCTGCGCCTGGCGAATAGGGGGTAGTTGGGCCGAAAGCTTGCCGATTCGGGGGACGGCTCGCATATAGCTGCCGGCTCGAACCGACGCTTAGGGGTGGCCGTGCGCGCATTATCGTTGGCCTTGCTTGGGGCTTTGGCCGGTCTGGTCGCGGTGACGGCGCCCGCCGTCGGGGAGGCCGCGACGAAGGCCAAGCCGGGCGTGGCGCGGGGCGGCCCGGCGCAGCGGGTGGCCTTCTCCGCCGACTGCGAAGCCGCGGAGAAGGGTGACGCCGCAGCCGCCTACCGGGTCGCGCGCCACTTCCTGTTCGGCGTGGGCGTGCGGCGTGACCAGCGCGTCGGCACGGCCTGGCTGCGCGCCGCCGCCTCGCGCGGGCATCCGGACGCGCGCCGGCTGGTTGCCTATGTGCCGGGCCGCATGGGGCATGTCCGCCCCTGGTGCCGGCCGGGTGCCGCCCCTTTGCGGGAGATCGGGCCGCCGCCCCCGCAGATCGTCGCCATGGTGCGGGAGCAGGCGCCGAAATACGGGCTCGACCCCGCGCTGGTGCTGGCGGTGATCCAGGTGGAGAGCGCCTACCGCTCCGACGCGGTGTCGCCGAAGGAGGCGGCCGGGCTGATGCAGCTGATCCCCGACACGGCGGAGCGGTTCGGCGTCGCCGACGTCTTCAGCCCCGCCGAAAACATCAAGGGGGGCATCAAGTACCTGCGCTGGCTCTTGGCCTATTTCCAAGGGGACGTTACGCTGGCGCTGGCCGGCTACAACGCGGGGGAACGGGCCGTGGACCGCTACAAGGGCGTTCCGCCCTACGACGAGACGCGGAACTACGTGCGCGCCATCCGCCGCCTGTACGACGCGCCGCGGCACCCGTTCGACGCGGCCGTGGCGGAGCCGTCGCCGCTGGTGACCCGGCAGGCGGCCGAACTGGCGCGGCCGAACAAAGGTTGATTTTCCGCTCAGGAACAGGGGAGACGCGCACCGTGCCGATGTCCGAACGCAGCTTTCTCGGCCTCAGCGCGGCCGGCTTCCACAAGGTGGCCTACACCCAGTGGGGCCGCGACGACGCGCCGCGCACGGCGGTCTGCGTGCATGGGCTGACCCGCAACGGGCGCGACTTCGACGCGCTGGCGCTGGATCTGGCCGACGGCTGGCGGGTGGCCTGCCCGGACGTGGTCGGGCGCGGCAAGAGCGGGTGGCTCGCCAACCCGGCGCTCTACGGCTACCCGCAATATTGCGCGGACATGGCGGCGCTGGTCGCGCGGCTGGGCGTCGAGCAGGTGGACTGGGTCGGCACCTCCATGGGCGGGCTGATCGGGTTGATGCTGGCGGCGCAGCCGAACAGCCCGATCCGCCGCCTGGTCATCAACGACGTCGGGCCCTTCGTCTCCAAGATCGGGCTGCAGCGGATCGCCGACTATGTCGGCAAGGATCCGGTTTTCGAGGACATCGCCGCGGTCGAGTCCTACCTGCGCTTCGTCCTGATGGGCTTCGGCCGCCTGCCCGACGAGGCGTGGCGGCACATGGCGGAGCACAGCGCGCGGACGCGGCCGGACGGGCGCTACGGCCTCGCCTACGATCCCGGCATCGCGGAGGCGTTCAAGGCGCAGCCGATGCAGGACGTCGACCTCTGGGCCTTCTGGGACCGCATCCAATGCCCGGTGCTGGTGCTGCGCGGGGCGACGTCGGACATCCTGCTGCGCGAGACGGCGGAGGAGATGACCCGGCGCGGCCCCAGGGCGCGCGTCGTGGAGTTCGCCAACACCGGCCACGCCCCGGCCCTGATGACCGAGGACCAGATCGCGGCGGTGCGCGGCTTCCTGCTGGAGGGGTGACGATTGAAACTGGCGGCCTTATAAGGTCGGCATGACCGACGCTGCCCCGACCAACGACTCCGCCGCTCCGTTCGACCCGCAGGCACTGCCGCCGCTGCGCGAGGTGATCGCCCGCTTCGGGCTCGACGCCCGCAAGGCGCTGGGGCAGAACTTCCTGCTCGACCTCAACCTGACGGGGCGCATCGCGCGCTCCGCCGGGGACATGACCGGCGTGACGGCGGTGGAGGTCGGGCCCGGCCCCGGTGGGCTGACCCGCGCCCTGCTCGCCACCAAGGCGCGTCAGGTCATCGCCATCGAGCGCGACCACCGCTTCATCGAGGCCTTGCAGGACGTGGTGCAGGCGGCGAACGGGCGGCTCGCCATCGTGGAGGGCGACGCGTTGGAGGTCGATCCCATCGCAATCGCCCCCGCCCCGCGTGCCATCGTGGCGAACCTGCCCTACAACGTGGCGACCCCGCTGCTGATCGGCTGGTTGGCGCGGATCGAGGAGTTCGTCAGCCTGACGCTGATGTTCCAGAAGGAGGTCGCCGACCGGCTGGTCGCCAAGCCGGGCAGCAAGGCCTATGGGCGCCTGTCGGTCATCACGCAGTGGCGGGCGGACGCCCGGGTGCTGTTCAACCTGCCGGCCAAAGCCTTCACCCCGCCGCCGAAGGTCGCCTCCACCGTCGTGCACCTGACCCCGCGCGCCAACCCGGAGCCGGCGGAGTGGAAGGCGCTGGAGCAGGTCACCGCCGCCGCCTTCGGCCAGCGCCGCAAGATGCTGCGCCAGAGCCTGAAGAGCCTGGGCGACGCCGAGGCCCTGCTGGCTGCGGCCGGCATCGAGCCGACTGCGCGGGCGGAAGAGGTGAGCGTCGCGAAGTTCGCGGCGCTGGCGCGGGCGTACCGGGCGAACATCCCTCTCCCGCCCCGGGAGAGGGAAGCGCCGTAAGGCGCAGGGTGAGGGTCGCGCGAGAATCCGGCGCTGATTCTTGGTTCTACCCTCACCCGGCCGCTTTCAGCGGCCACCCTCTCCCGGGACGGGAGAGGGAATTAAAGTGCCGCCTGGATGCTCTGCACGAAGGCCGGAAGGCCGACCTGGCGGGTGCGGCGCAGGCGTTCGGCGCGCAGGATGGCCTGCACGGCGGCCACGCTCTCGTCCACGTCGTTGTTGACGATGACGTAGTCGTACTCGGCCCAGTGGCTGATCTCGTCCGACGCCTTGGCCATGCGCTGGGCGATCACCTCGGCCGAATCCTGGGCGCGGGTGTGCAGGCGGCGTTCCAGCTCGGCGCCGGAGGGCGGCAGGACGAAGACGCTGACGAGGTCGGCGCGGGCGTTGGCGGCGAGCTGCTGCGTGCCCTGCCAGTCGATGTCGAACAGGACGTCGCGGCCGGCGCCCAGCGCCTGCTCCACCGTGCTGCGCGGCGTGCCGTAGCAGTTGCCGAAGACGCGGGCGTGTTCCAGCAGGTCGCCGGACTCGGCCATGCGGTCGAATTCCGGCATGTCGACGAAGTAGTAGTCCACGCCCGGCTTCTCGCCGGGGCGCATCGGCCGGGTGGTGACTGACACCGACATGGTGATGTTCGGGTCGATGTCCAGAAGGCGTCGGGAGATGGTGGTCTTGCCCGCCCCGGAAGGGGAGGACAGGACGAGCATCAGGCCGCGCCTGGAAATGGGCTTGGCGATCATGGGTGCGGTGCCGTGTCTGACTTATTCGATGTTCTGGACCTGCTCGCGCAGCTGTTCGATGGAGGCCTTCAGCGACAGGCCGATCCGGGTCAGCTCGACGTCGGATGACTTGGAGCAGAGCGTGTTGGCCTCGCGGTTGAACTCCTGGCACAGGAAGTCGAAGCGGCGGCCGATGGCGCCGCCCTCCTTCAGCATGTCGCGGGCGGCCTGGATATGGGCGCGCAGGCGGTCAAGCTCCTCCCGCACGTCGGCCTTGGCGATGAGGATGGCGGCCTCCTGGGCCAGCCGCTCCTCCGGCAGGGCGGGGGACGCGTCGAGCAGGGCGGCGACCTGGTTGCGCAGGCGGTCGCGCAGCGCCTCCGGCTGGGTGCTGGCGCAGGCCGAGGCGGCGGCGACCAGCCGCTCGATCTCGTCCAGGTGGCCGTTCAGGACGGTGACGAGTCGCGCGCCCTCGGACAGGCGCGCGGCGGCGAGCTGGTCGATCAGGCGGCCGAGGTCGGCCTTCAGCGCCGTCTCCACGCGCTCCCGCGCCTCGCTCTCGTCCTCCTCGACCGGTTCGATGATGCCGCGCACGGACAGCAGCGAATCGAGCCGCGGCGGGGCGGCCCCGGCGCCTTCGATCTCGCGCGCCAGTTCCAGAACCTGGGCCAGCAGCTCGCGGTTGATGCGGAGTTGCGTCACAGCCTGGCTGCGGTTCACGGTCAGGTTCACGTTGACGCTGCCGCGGGCCAGCCGCTTGGGGATTTCCGCGCGGGCGGCGGCCTCCAGCGTGTCGAAGCCCGTGGGCTGGCGGCAGCGGATGTCGAGGTTGCGCCCATTGACGCTCTTCGCCTCAAAGGTCCAGGAATAGCCGTCGGCGTGTCCGTCCACGCGTGCGAAGCCGGTCATGCTGGATACAGCGGGGCGTTGGGCGGACAAAACAGCCTCGACTACAATTTGTGGGATCTCGGGGCTCAAGTTATAGCGTCGCGACGCCGAGGCAACAAGGCTAAGGAGAGGGAGGGAACATGCGCGATCCGCGCTCCATCGTCATCACCGGGGCGTCGAGCGGCATCGGGGAGGAACTGGCCTATGCCTACGCGGCACCGGGCGTCCGGCTGGCGCTCACCGGGCGTGACGCGGGGCGGCTGGCGGCGGTGGCCGAACGGTGCCGGGGTTTAGGGGCGGAGGTCGAGGACGTGGTGATCGACGCGGCCGACTGGGCGGCGATGGCGGACTGGCTGTCCGGGCTGGACCGGCGGGCGCCGGTGGATCTGGTGATCGCCAACGCCGGCGTGTCGGCCGGGACGGGCAACGGCACGGAAAGCGAGGAGCAGGCGCGGCGCATCTTCCAGGTGAACCTGGACGGCGTCCTGAACACCGTGCACCCGCTGCTGCCGGGTATGCAGGCGCGGCGGCGCGGGCAGATCGCGCTGATGGCGTCGCTGGCCGGCTTCCGCGGCATGCCGGGAGCGCCGGCCTACTGCGCCAGCAAGGCGGCGGTGCGGGTCTACGGCGAATCGCTGCGCGGGGATCTGGCCGGGCAGGGGATCGGCGTGTCGGTGATCTGCCCCGGCTTCGTGAAGAGCCGCATGACCGCGGTGAACCGCTTCCCCATGCCCTTCCTGATGGAGACGGACCGCGCGGCGCAGGTCATCCGGCGCGGTCTGGCGCGGAACCGGGGCCGGATTTCCTTCCCCTGGCCGATGGTTGCGGCGGTCTGGCTGATGGCGGCGCTGCCGGCGAGGTGGACGGACGCGCTGCTGCGGCAGGCGCCGCGGAAGGGGTGAGGGGGGGTGTCGCGTTGGGCCCCCACCCTAACCCTCCCCCATCTTCGACGGGGGAGGGGACTGCCGCCACGCGTCCCTGAAAGCCCTCCCCCGCGAAGTGGGGGAGGGTTGGGTGGGGGCCCAACGCAGGAACTTTGCGATGCGGGAAAACAGTCCCAGTGATGTTGGGTTGCGGCTTCGCCTCCACCCAACCTACGGGTGTCGCGATGGCGGGGGGCGTAGGGGCGTAGGTTGGGTGAAGCGCAGCGGAACCCAACGGTCCGGCTACGCCTTGGAATAGCCCCAGACCGACGCGGGTGGGACGTTCAGGGGGGTGAAGCCCAGGCGCTTGCCTTTCAGGCCGAGCGCGCGCTGGTTCAGGGGGGAGCCGACGCCGTAGGTGTAGAGCACGAAGCGTCCGCCCTCGGGAAGAATGCGGAAGCAGGCCTCGACCACCTCCTTCTGGACGCGCATCGGCAGGTTCAGCATGGGGATGCCGATGACCACCGTGCCGACCTTGCCGACGAGGTTGGGGCCGAGCCGGTCCGCCGCCTTGCGGCAGTCGTCGTGGATGACGTTCACGTCCGGGTAGTGGCCGCGCAGGAAGTGGCTGAGGTGGTCGTCGATCTCGAAGGTGAAGATGCGCTCGCCGGGGATGCCGGATTGCAGCAGGGCCTTGGTGATCGCGCCGGTGCCGCCGCCGAATTCAACGACGATCTGGTCGGGGCCGCAGACGACATGCTGACGGATCAGTTTGCACAAGGCACCGGAGGACGGTGTAACGGAGCCCATGGACAGGGGATTTGCCAACCAACGCTGGAAGAAAAGCCACGCGGCCGGCGGCGTCTTGCCGCTTTTTTGCTTTTCGGCGACGGTGATTTCCGTTGGTGTCATGGTCGGCCTTTCGCCGTTGGCTGTTGAGCGTTTTAACCCCGGGGCTAAACAAGCAAGAGCCGCAGGGGGTCCCGAACGTTAGTTTCCGTTAAGCACTTATGTCCGATCCGCCACCCCCCTGCAACCCGCGGGAAAGCCCGGCCGGTATGACGATGGTGCTAGCGCAAAAGCTCCTGCCCTGCGTAGGACAGGCCGCTGGCGACCAGCGCGAAGAAGACCAGGGAGGCGACTGTGAGGCCCAGCGCGCCCGCGATCGCCGCACCGTCGCGCTCGATCAGGCCGAGCGACAGCAGCACCAGCGCGAAGCCCGGCAGCCAGCCGGTCAGCGGCAGCGGCACCACGCAGGTCAGCGACAGCAACAGGATCAGAACGCCGAACCAGCGCTCCCCGTCGATGTGGGCGAAGCGCGGGAAGCGGGGCTTCAGCATGCGCTCGATCCCCGTCAGGCGCGGCATCGCCGCGTCGATCATGCGCCCGGCGAGGGTCCGGCTGACCGACCGGCGCAGCAGCCAGTCGGGCAGGGCCGTGCCGGTCCGGCCGAAGGCCATGCGCGCGGAGAACAGCAGGATCGGCAGGTCGAACAGGCAGGACACGCCGAGCGGCACCGGCGCCACGGTCGGCAGCGCCAGCGCCAGCAGGATGGTGCCGAGCGAGCGGTCGCCCAACGCGCGGACGAGGTCGCCAAGCGAGACCCGGCCTTCCGGCAGGTTCGCGCGGAAGGCGGCGAGGACGTCGGAGGTGCGCTCCTCGGTTTCTTCGCCGGTGGCCGTTCCGGTGTAGGGCACGTCGCGGGACGCGCTCATACGCCGGCCTCCGCGGCGGCGGACTCGTAGGCTTCCAGGAATTCCAACCAGCTCTCCTCGGCGGTGGCGAGCTTCTTTTCGACCAGGCCCAGGTCGATCTGCAGCTTCTGCAACTTGTCGCTGGGCCCGCTGTAAAGGGCGGGGTCGGCGAGCTTCGCCTCGATCTTCCGCTTCTCCTCGCTCAGCTTGTTGACGAGCGATTCGGCGTCGGTCGCCTTCTTCTTCAAAGGCGCGAGCGTCGCGCGCGCCTCGGCGGCGGCGCGGCGCTGGTCCTTGCGGCTGGGCCCCGCGTCCGCGGCATCGCCCTTGGCGACGGCGCGCTCCGCCTTCGCCCGGTCGAGCAGGAAGCGGCGGTAGTCGTCCAGGTCGCCGTCGTAGGCGGAAACGGTGCCGTCGGCGACCAGCAACAGCCGGTCGGCGGTCAGCTCGATCAGGTGCGGGTCGTGACTGATGAGGATCACCGCGCCCTCGAAGCCGTTGATCGCCTCGATCAGCGCCTCGCGGCTGTCGACGTCCAAATGGTTCGTCGGCTCGTCGAGCATCAGGATGTGCGGCGTCTCGCGGCTCATCAGCGCGAGCAGAAGGCGTGCCTTCTCGCCGCCCGAGAGGTCGGAAATGCGGGTTTCCGCCTTGCTCTGCTGGAAGCCGAAGCGGCCGAGATGAGCGCGCACCTTCTCCTCCGGCGCCAGCGGCATGATGCGCTGGGTCTGCTGGATGGGGGTCAGCGACAGGTCAAGCTCGTCCTGCTGGTGCTGGGCGAAATAGCCGACGCGCAGCTTGTTCGGCCGCCGCACGTCGCCGCCCATGGCGTCCAGCCGGCCGGCCAGCAGCTTCACCAGCGTGGACTTGCCGTTGCCGTTGGCGCCCAGCAGGGCGATGCGGTCGTCCATGTCGATGCGCAGGTTGACGCGGCGGAGGATGGCGCGCTCGCCATAGCCGATGGTGACGTTCTCCAGCGCGATCAGCGGCGGGGCCATCTCGTCCGGCTGGGGGAAGTTGAAGACGACCTCGGCGTCGTCCTCCATCAGCGTGATGGTCTCCAGCTTCTCCAGCGCCTTCAGGCGGCTCTGCGCCTGGCGGGCCTTGGTGGCCTTGTAGCGGAAGCGTTCGACGAAGGCCATCATGTGCTTGCGCTTGGCCTCCTGCTTGGTTGCCATGGCTTGCAGCCGCTCCTGGTTGGCGCGGCGCTGCTTCAGGAACTGGTCGTAGTTGCCGGCGTAGGTCACCAGCTTCCCGTGGTCCACATGGATGGTCGTGGTCGGGACCGAGTTCAAGAGGTCGCGGTCATGGCTGACCAGCAGGATGGTGTGCGGGTAATTCTTAAGGTAGCTCTCCAGCCACAGTGTGGCTTCCAGGTCGAGGTGGTTCGTCGGCTCGTCGAGCAGCAGCAGATCCGGCCGCGCGAACAGCACGCCGGCCAACGCCACGCGCATCCGCCAGCCGCCGGAAAAGTCGGAGCAGGGGCGGGCTTGCGCGTCGGCGTCGAAGCCCAGGCCCGACAGCACCTGTGCGGCGCGCGAGGGGGCGGAGTGCGCCTCGATGTCGGCCAGGCGGGAATGGATCTCGCCGATGCGCATGGGGTCGGTCGCCGTCTCCGCCTCCGCCAGCAGGGCGGTGCGCTCCGTGTCGGCGGCGAGAACGGCGTCGATCAGGCTGGTGGAGCCGCTCGGCGCCTCCTGCGCGACCATGCCGATCTTCGTGCCCGTCGGCACGGAGATCGCCCCGGCGTCCGTCTGGAGCTGGCCGGCGATGAGCTTCAGCAGGGTGGACTTTCCGGTGCCGTTGCGGCCGACCAGGGCCACGCGGTGGCCCTTCGACACGACCGCGGTCGCGCGGTCGAACAGCACCCGTCCGCCGAAGCGGAACGTCAGATCGTTGATGTGCAGCATGGCCGGGTCGGTGTACCACGAGGCCGCACCATATTTGAAGCGGAACGGGTGACAAGCGTCGATCATGGCAGCCTCCACGAAGCGGTTGCCGTGATCGAAAAGCGCCTATATAACCCCGCGCAACCGGCGCCCCGGGCAACAGGTGGCGCCCCATAATGCCTTTCCAGCAGGAGCCCACCGCCATGGCCGTCGAACGGACCCTCTCGATCATCAAGCCCGATGCCACCCGCCGCAACCTGACCGGCAAGATCAACGCCAAGTTCGAGGACGGCGGCCTGCGCATCGTCGCGCAGAAGCGCGTCCAGCTGTCGAAGGCCCAGGCCGAGCAGTTCTACGGCGTGCACCGCGAGCGCCCGTTCTTCAACGACCTCGTCTCCTTCATGATCTCCGGCCCGGTCGTCCTGCAGGTGCTGGAAGGCGAGAACGCCATCGCCCGCAACCGCGAGATCATGGGCGCCACCAACCCGGCCAACGCCGCCGAGGGCACCATCCGCAAGGAGTTCGCCGAGTCGATCGAGGCCAACTCGGTGCACGGCTCCGACGCCCCGGAGACCGCCGCGCAGGAGATCGCCTTCTTCTTCGCCGGCATCGAGCTGGTCGGCTGATTCCAGCCACCGGTTCATGAGGATCGCCGAAGGGCCGCCCCATCAGGGCGGCCTTTTTGCGTTCCCCGTCACGAACTTGTCTCGCGGCGCGGGCAAAGCCCCGTGGACAGGCGGGGCGAGTTCGAGTATTCGGGGTGGCAACCGTCAGGAGTACCCCCATGGAAAGCCAGGACAGCAAGCCGATCGTCGCCTCCCTTCTGGAGCCGCTGCCCCAGCTCACGGCGGGGCGAAACGACCTGGGCGAGCCCGGCGTGGTCGAGCTGCTGGTGCGCGGCTACGTGGACCAGTGCCTGTCGGCCTTCCAGCAGGTGCTGGGTGAAGAGCTGGACCTGGACACCGCCATCGACGCCATCAACGGCCAGGCGACGGCGCTGAACGCGGTGTTCCTGGGGACGAGCGGCTTCGACACGGTGGTGGTGCACCCCTGGAACTCCGCCGACCAGCTCGGCGTGTTCCTGCGCGACGCGCTGGACCTGGACTTCGCGCCGGAGGATTGCGTCCGGGCCGGGCTGATCCATCTGGCGACCCACGTCATGCACGCCATCCAGGGCGGCCAGGACGCCTGGGAACAGCAGGTGGACGCGCTGGTCGGCGACATGCGCGACCTGCTGCTGGGCCGCCTGCCGGGGCAGTGAGGCAGTTTCCGTAGGTTGGGTGGAGCGCAGCGCAACCCAACACACGTCGCCACACGGACGATGTTGGGTTGCGCTGCGCTCCACCCAACCTACGGTGCTTCTGCTACAGCAGGAAGATCGCCATCAGGATCAGCAGCACCACCACGGCGACGGTGCCGATGGTGAGGAAGCGCGTGAAGGCGTGCCAGCCGGCCGCGTGCTCGCGGACCAGCTCGTCGCTGACCTCGTTGTGGGTGTGTTCGGTAACCGCCATGTCGTCCCCCCGTTGATTGCGCCTTATTCGGCGGAAAATGTAAGGGGTGCCAACGGTTCCGGCAAGGGTTCCGCTGGCGTGGCCAACGATCAGCTTAGGCCGGCGGGTTGATCAGCGCGGGCAGGGCGGGCATGTCGCCGCTGAGCAGGACGCGGTCGCCCTCCACCCGGGTGCGCCCCTCGGCGATCAGGCGGACGGCCTGCGGGTAGATCCGGTGTTCCGACTCAAGGACCCGGTCGGCGAGCGTGTGGGCGTCGTCGCCGGGCAGCACGGGGACCGCCGCCTGGGCGATGATGGGCCCCTCGTCCATCTCCGGACGCACGTAGTGGACCGTGCAGCCGTGGAAGCGCACCCCGGCGGCCAGCGCCCGCCCGTGCGTGTCCAGACCCTTGAAGGAGGGCAGCAGCGACGGGTGGATGTTGATCAGCCGGTCGCGCCACGTGTCCACGAACCAGGGCGACAGCAGGCGCATGAAGCCGGCGAGGCAGACCAGCTCGACCCCGGCCGCACGCAGGCGGGCGTCCATCGCCTCCTCGAACGCCCGCTTGTCGCCGGGGAAGTCGCGGTGGCTGACCACGGCGGTCGGAACGCCGGCGGAGGCCGCGCGTTCCAGCCCGTAGGCGTCGGCCTTGTTGGACAGGACCAGCGCGATCTCGGCCGGGAAATCCGGGGCGGCGCAGGCGTCGAGCAACGCCTGCAGGTTGCTGCCACGCCCGGAGATCAGGACGCCGACCCTCAATGGAGATGGCGTTAGGCGCGCCATTCCGTGTCCATCCCGCTGACGGTCACGCGGGCCTCGCCGTCCTGGATGGCGTGGACCGTGCCGACGGTGAAGACCGTCTCGCCTCCCTGGGCCAGGATCTCGGCCGCCTGCTGCGCCTTCTCCGCCGGGACCGCGACGACCATGCCGAGGCCGGTGTTGAAGGTGCGCGCCATGTCCAGCGGCGTCAGCCCGCCCGTCTTCATCAGCCAGGAGAAGACCGGCGGCAGCGGCCACTTGGCCGCGTCCAGCGTCACGCCCAGCCCGTCCGGCAGGACGCGCGGGATGTTCTCGATCAGGCCGCCGCCGGTGATGTGCGCCATGGCGTTCACGGTGCCGGCGCGGATGGCGGCCAGCGTGCTCTTCACATAGATGCGCGTCGGGACCAGCAGCGCCTCGCCCAGCGTCTTTCCGGCGTCCCAGGGGCAGGGCGAGTCGTAGCCGAGGCCGGACTTTTCCACCAGCTTGCGCACCAGCGAGTAGCCGTTGGAGTGCACGCCGGAGGAGGCGAGGCCCAGCAGCACGTCGCCCGCCTGCACCTTCGAGCCGGTCAGCGCGTTCTCGCGCTCCACAGCACCCACGGAGAAGCCGGCGAGGTCGTAGTCGTCGGCCGCGTACATGCCGGGCATCTCCGCCGTCTCGCCGCCCACCAGCGCGCAGCCCGCCTGGCGACAGCCCTCGGCGATGCCGGCGACGATGGCGCGGCCGGCGGCTACGTCCAGCTTGCCCATGGCGTAATAGTCGAGGAACAGCAGCGGCTCCGCGCCCTGCACGACGAGGTCGTTTACGCACATCGCCACGAGGTCGATGCCGACCGTGTCGTGCTTCTTCGCCAGGATGGCGACCTTCAGCTTCGTGCCGACGCCGTCCGTGGTGGCGACCAGGAGCGGATCCCGGTACCCGGCCGCGCGGAGGTCGAACAGGGCACCGAAGCCGCCCAGCCCGGCGTCGGAGCCCGGGCGCGCGGTGGATCGGGCGAGCGGCTTGATCGCGTCAACGAGCGCGTTGCCCGCGTCAATGTCCACGCCGGCCTGCTTGTAGGCGTCGGACGTGTTATTAGACTGGGTGCTGATGGTATCCTCGCTTGGGCTGAGCTATATACCTGGGCCAATTCGGCCGGGTCGCCGGAACGGGCCGAACATACTCGAATCGGAAGGCATTGCAATGCTCCACCGCCGCCACGCGCCGCTGTTTGCGGGCTTCGCCCCCGTCATCGTGGCCGCCGCCCTCCTGACGCTGGCCGTTCCCGCCGGGTCCGCCCGGGCGCAAGCGCCGGGGGCCGCCCCGCCCGCCGCTCCGGTGGCCGCTCCGGTGGCCGCTCCAGGTTTGGCGCCGTCCGCGGCGCTGGCGGCGGACGGCTACACGGTCCAGGGCGTCAAGGTGGACGTCAGCGCGGCCAACGCCAACGCCGCGCGCGACCAGGCGATCCGCGAAGCGCAGGTCAAGGCCTGGGCCGAGATGTACAAGCGGCTGGTCCCCAACGCCACGACGGCGCCGAAGGTGTCGGACAACGACCTCGCCCGGCTGGTGCAGGGCTTCGAGATCGACGACGAGAAGGTGTCGGCCACCCGCTACCTCGGCAGCATCACCGTGCGATTCCGCCCCAACGCGGTGCGCGACATGCTGGGCGGCGCCGCGCAGCAGTATGTGGAGCCGCCGGCCCGGCCCTTCGTCGTGCTGCCGGTCACCGTGACCGACGGGCGCCCGGTCCTGTGGGAGGACCGCACCGCCTGGCGCGAGGCCTGGGAGGGCCGGCCGGCCGGCGGGACGCTGGTGCCGCTGGTCGTGCCGGACGGCGAGCTGTCGGACATCTCCGCCATCGGCGTGAACGAGGCGCTGGCCGGCACGCCGGAGGCGCTGGCCCGCATCGCCCAGCGCTACAACGCCGCGGGCGTGATCGTCGCCAAGACGGAGCTGCCGAGCGGCGGGCCGGACCTCGGCCGGCCGCTGACGGTGGAGGTCACCCGCTACGCGCCGGACGGGTCGAAGGACCAGCAGGCGGTCAATGTGAAGGCCGACGTGTCGGACCGCACCGCCGACTTCCTGGGCCGCGCCGTCACCTTCGTCACCGCGGCGGTGGACGAATCCTGGCGCCGGGAGAACACCATGCCGACCGGGCCGGAGCAGTCCACCCTGGTGCGCGTGCCGCTGTCGAGCCTGACCGACTGGGTGGAGACCCGCAAGCGTCTGGGCGGCGTGCAGGGCATCACCCGCACCGACGTGGTGTCGCTGAGCCGGTATGAGGCGGTGGTCGCGCTGACCCACCGCGGCGACGTGGAGCGGTTGCGCCAGCAGATGGCCCGCCGCGACCTCGGCCTGTCCCGCACCGGCGCCGTGGCGGCTCCGGTCCAGCCGGTCCAGCCGGGGATGCCGCCGGTGGCGCAGCCGGTCGCCGACTGGCAGTTGCAGGTGCTGCCGCGCGGCGCCGGGGCCGACCTGCTGTCGACCGCGCCGGTCCAGCCGGCCGTTGCCGCGCCCGCGCCGCTGTCCGGTGCCGCGCCGGCGCCGGTCGGCGGGGCCGTCACTGGCGGCGTGGCGCCGGGGGCGCCGCCGCGCGTTCTGGGGACCTTGCCCGCGACCGGGCCGACTCGTTATTGAGCCTGGCCTGTTTCAAAGTGTCGCAACGGCGAAAGAGTCCGCGGTGAGCATTCCGAACATCATCACCTTCCTGCGTATCCTGATCGTTCCCGTCGCCGTCTACTTCATCCTGGCGGGCGAGCTGGGCGTGGCCTTCTGGCTGTTCGTCGGCGCCGCCGTGTCGGACGGGCTGGACGGGGCGGTCGCGCGCATGTTCCGCGCACGCACGGTGCTGGGCGCCTATCTCGACCCCATCGCCGACAAGGCGCTGCTGGTCAGCGTCTATGTCTCCTTGGGGCACATGGACGTGCTGCCGCTGTGGCTGGTGATCCTGGTGGTGTTCCGCGACGTGATGATCGTCGGCGGCGTGATGCTGCTGTACACGCTGAAGGAGTCGCTGGCGATGCAGCCGCTCTACATCAGCAAGATCAACACGGCGGTGCAGCTGGCGCTCGCCGCGGCGGCGCTCGCCCCGGCCGGGCTGGGGCTTCCGGAATTCCAGCTGTTCGGGATGGGCGTCCTTCCCCTGCTGATCTGGGCCTGCGCCGTGACGACGGTGCTGTCCGGGCTGGCCTACGTCTACCGGGGCGGCCTGCTGTTCAACCGGCATGGGGGCGTGCCCTGATGCCGGACCAGCGCCTGTCGGACCCGCCAGCAACGAACCGTCAGCTGCGTTTCTGGCTGATCGGGCTGGGGCTGTTCGTCCTGGCCCTGTGGCTGCTGTCCGGCATGCTGCTGCCCTTCGTGGTCGGGCTGGCCGTCGCCTACCTGCTGGATCCGGTGGTGGACCGGCTGGAGCGCTGGCGCCTGCCGCGCTGGCTGGCCACGACGCTGGTGCTGCTGTCCTTCGTCGTCGTCCTCGTGCTGCTGAGCCTGCTTCTGTTGCCGCTGGTGCAGGCGCAGGTGGCCCACCTGATCGAGGTGCTGCCCAACTACGCCACCGCGATGAAGGAGCGGGTGCTCCCGATGATCGACCGGCTGGTGCACCGCCTGTCGCCGGAGGACGTGGAGCGGCTGCGCGGGGCCGCCGGGAACTACGCGGGAGAGATGGTCGGCTGGGTCGGCCGGGTGCTGTCCGGGATCCTGTCGGGCGGGCTGGCGCTGTTCGATGTGCTGTCGGTGCTGTTCATCACGCCGATCGTCGCCTTCTACCTGATGCGCGACTGGGACCTGCTGGTCGCCAAGGTGAACAGCTGGCTGCCGCTGGACCACGCCGAGACGATTCGGGAGCAGGCGCGGCAGGTGGACATGACGCTGGCCGGCTTTGTGCGCGGGCAGGCGCTGGTCTGCCTGGTGCTGGGGCTGTTCTACGCGGTGGGGCTGTCGGTGGCGGGCCTCGATTTCGGGCTGGTCATCGGGCTGCTGGCGGGCCTTCTGTCCTTCATCCCCTATGTCGGCACCCTGTTCGGCTTCGTGTCGAGCACCGGGCTGGCCCTGTTGCAGTTCGACGAACTGTGGCGGGTCGGCGTGGTGGTGGGGATCTTCCTGTTCGGCCAGGCGGTGGAGGGCAACGTCCTGACGCCGAAGCTGGTGGGGGATAAGGTCGGGCTGCACGCCGTGTGGGTCATTTTCGCCCTTCTGGCGGGCGGAACGCTGTTCGGCTTCGTGGGCGTGCTGCTGGCCGTGCCGGTGGCGGCGGTGATCGGCGTCCTGACGCGCTTCGCGCTCGGCCGCTACCTGCAGAGCCCCTATTATCGGGGCGGTGCGGCGCCATGACGGCGGGGCGGCCATGACCATCGCGGCGCAGCTTCCGCTCGACCTCGGCCACCGCGTGGCCATCGGGAGCGAGGATTTCCTGGTCGCGCCCAGCAACGCCGACGCCGTAGCGTGGCTCGACCGCTGGCCATCCTGGCCGGCGCCCGCCCTGGCGGTCTACGGGCCGGCGGGTTGCGGCAAGACGCATCTGGGCCACGTCTGGCGGGCGCGCAGCCACGCGCCGATCGTCAGCGGGGATGCGCTGGATTCGGCCGACCTGCCGGCCTTGCTCGGCCGCGCCAACGCCGTGGTGGTGGAGGACGCCGACCGGGTGGCCGGCGCGCCCGCGCGGGAGGAGGCGCTGTTCCATCTCTACAACCTTGCGCGCGACTCGGGCGGCCATCTGCTGCTGCTGTCGCGCAAGCCGCCGGCGCGCTGGCGCGTGAAGCTGCCGGACCTGCGGTCGCGCATCAAGGCGGCGCCCGCGGTGGGGGTGGAGGCACCCGACGACGCCCTGCTGGCCGCTGTGCTGGTGAAGCTGTTCGCCGACCGCCAGTTGCGGCCGGGCATGGATCTCCTCACCTACCTGCTGACGCGGATGGAGCGCTCGCTCGACGCCGCGCGCCGGGTGGTCGCCGCCCTTGACCGGGCGTCGTTGGCCGCACACCGTCCGTTGACCGTCCCGCTCGCCCGCGAGGTGCTGGCCGAGCTGGACCACGAAACGGGAGGTAAGGACGATGGATCTGGGAATCGCCGGTCGCCGCGCCATCGTGTGCGCAGCCAGCAAGGGGCTGGGTAAGGCCTGCGCGCTGGCGCTGGCGCAGGAAGGCGTTCACGTCACCATCACCGCGCGCAGCCGCGACCTGCTGGAAGCGACGGCGGAGGATATCCGCAAGGCGACCGGCGTCACCGTGACCACCGCCGTGGGCGACATCGCGACGGAGGAGGGGCGCGCCGCGGCCCTGGCCGCCTGCCCGGAGCCCGACATCCTGGTGAACAACGCCGGCGGCCCGCCGCCGGGCGACTTCCGCGAGTGGGAGCGCGAGCACTGGATCCGCGCGGTGGAGGCCAACATGCTGGCCCCGATCTTCCTGATCAAGGCGACGGTGGACGGCATGATCGCCCGCAAGTTCGGGCGGATCGTGAACGTCACCTCGGGCGCGGTGAAGGCGCCGATCTCCAACCTGGGCCTGTCGAACGGCGCGCGCGCCGGCCTGACCGGCTTCGTCGCCGGCCTGTCGCGGCAGACGGTCCGCCACAACGTGACCATCAACAACCTGCTGCCCGGCCCCTTCGAGACCGACCGCCTGCGCACCACCATGGAAGGGGCCGCCAAGGCCAACAACCGAAGCGTCGACGACGAGATGGCCGCCCGCCGCGCCACCAACCCGTCCGGCCGCTTCGGCGATCCGGCGGAATTCGGGGCGATGTGCGCCTTCCTGTGCTCCGCGCAGTCCGGTTTCATGACCGGGCAGAACGTGCTGCTGGACGGCGGGGCTTATCCGGGGACGCTGTGACGGTGGGAGGCCTCCTGTCTATGGCGTGGAACTCGGAGGCAGCCGCGAGCCCCTCTCCCCTTGTGGGAGAGG
Organism: Azospirillum rugosum; assembly: GCF_017876155.1. Classification (GTDB taxonomy): domain Bacteria; phylum Pseudomonadota; class Alphaproteobacteria; order Azospirillales; family Azospirillaceae; genus Azospirillum; species Azospirillum rugosum. Next base: position 7,373 of record NZ_JAGINP010000016.1, on the reverse strand, counting down.
GGGTGGGGTGAGGGGGAAACGCTGGCGATGGCCGGACGGGCATTCATATCCGCCCATCCGGGCGTAAATACCCCTCAACCCAAACCCTTCTCCCACAAGGGGAGAAGGGCTTCGCACCCGACGAACACGCCTTCGGGAGTGGCAGAGTGGTGTCAGGGGATTCCGCTCACTGGTACTTGGCGAGGATGGCCGTGTAGGCCGGGGTCTTCAGGAAGTTTTCGAACGCGGCCTGGAGCAGGGCGACGTGGTCCGGCGGGGTCGACTTGGAGGTCGCCACCCACAGGGGCAGGTCGCGCAGTTCGAACTTGCGCTCGATCTGGCCGGCCGGGACTTCCGCCTCGCGCATGCCGGCGGTGGCCATGTAGCCCTGCGACATCCAGGCGTTGAGACGGCCGGCGACGAGCTTCTTGGCGTTCATGGACTCGGCGGCGACGCCCTGCATGACGCCTTCCAGGTTCAGTTCCTTCGCCACGCTCTCGGGCGCGCCGCCGGACAGCACGCCGAGCGACGCGACCTGGAGCAGTTCGTCCTTGTTGGCGGGCTTGGCGGCGCCGGCCGGGACGTAGACGTACATCTTCTCTTCCAGGATCTTCGCCACCCAGGTCCAGTCGGGCTCGCGCACCGGGGTGCGGGCGAAGGGCGACACGAGGCTGCCCGGCTCGCCGATGGCGTCGGACTGGGCGCGCTTCCACGGCACGGCGCTGATGATCTCATAGTTCAGGTTCGCGGCCGACAGGGCGCCCGTCATGATCTCCAGGATCACGCCGCTGCCTTTGCCGCCTTCCGCCTCGTTGATGTAGGGCGGGATGATCCCGGTGTGGATCTTGAAGGTCTGCGCGGAGGCAGCGCCGGTCAGCGCGAACACCATCGACAGGCCGAGTAGAATCTTTCGCATCGCGTAGCCCCCAGGGTTCTCGTTCTTGTGCGGGGCGGCGCCGGGCCGCTTCACGGGGCACAATGTTTCCGCGATCGGGGGCGATTTTGGAACCTGAAGTCAAGGGGTGCGGCGAAACGTTACACGTTTGGGTTGTTTGCGTACAAAGAAGTTTCGTCACGCGGAACGTGCCGGTCACGCCTGCCAGAAGACCGGCGTGTCACGGAACGTCTTCCATAGGTCGACCGACTGCTTGCGCCGTCTGCCGGCGCGCTTCGCCAGCCATTTGGCCGCCGCGTCGGCGGCGGAGCGGCGGGCCCGATCCTCGTCGCTCAGCCGGCGCAGCAGGGCCCGCGCGACGACCGCGTCGTGGTCGGCGTCCAGGGCGTCCAGCATGGCCTCCAGCGCGCCGATGAAGGGGACGGTCGCGGATTCGGCGTAGAGGCCGCGGAAGAACTCCGCCGTGTAGCGCAGCTTGCGCAGGCGCCGGCGCAGCCGGTCGCGCGCGGCGCCTCCAACCTCGTCGCCGTCCCGATCGGAGAGTTCCTTTCCGGCCTTCAGCGCCTTGGCGTGCTGGACGGCCAGCCACGCGCCGGACAGGCTGGCCATCGGGCGGTCGAGCTGGGCGCGCAACGCCGGGTCGGCCCCGCTGTGCCAGCGTCCGTCCTCCAGCCACGCGCCGAGCGCCAGGATCAGCCCCGTGCAGCGCGGCGACTGGATGGCCCGCACGGCGGCCTCGGCCGGGTCGCGCCGCGCCTGGCGCACCGCGTCGGCCAGGGCGGGCAGGCCGTCGGGCGCCTTGTCCGTTGCGGCGAAGGGGGCGATCACGCCGGACAGCAGCACGTCCCATTCCCGCGCCGGGCCGAGCTGGCCGATGAACCAGCGGATGCCGTCGCCGCTGGTTTTATCTATGCCGTTGTCGGCGCGGCAGGCCTCCGGCTTGCCGACCAGGGGGCGGAACAGGCGGATCGCGGTGCGCAGCCGGCGCAGGGCGACGCGCATCTGGTGCAGGCCTTCCACGTCGCCGCCGGCCAGCGCGCAGGCCTCGTTGGCGAGAAGCTGGCGCAGGCAGTGGCGGACGATGTGCCGGTATGCCTCCGCCACCGTGGTGACGGGGGACAGGCCCAGCGGCTCCGGCAGGACGGGGGCGGGGAGGCGGCCGGTGACGAGGCGGTAGCCGACCTCCGCCTTGCTTTCCGTCCCAATGCGGGCGGGCACGCTGCGCTGGAGTGCCAATGCGGTGTCGAACAGGCGGCCGACGCGCCCGGACTTCAGCTCAAGCTCGACTTCGCTGATGGGCGCGCAGGCGTTGCCGGCGGTGATCCGCCCTTCGTCCACGGCGAGTTCGATCGCGGTCAGCGCGTCGGGGCGGAGGAGGAGGGTGGTGCGCCGGAACTCCGTCGTGAAGAGAGGGGCCAGCGCGCCGCGCGCGTCCGCCGGGACGAGCAGCGCCACGCCCTCCGCCTCCAGCGGGGCGAGGTCCGGCTCGGGGCCGGCGATGGTCCAGTCCCATTCCTTGCGGACGGCGACGGCGGCCGAATCGCCGGAGGTGGCGGAGTTGACCGTCTTCAGCGTCTGGATGAAGCGGCCGTCCTCCCGCCGCACGCGCAGGGCCACGCCGTTGGCGTACAGCCGCAGGTCGGGCGTGTCGAAATAGACCGTGTGCAGATCGCGGACCACCGGCTCGCCGTCCGCATGCTCCCGCAGGGCGGGCAGCGCCGGCACGCGGCCGAGGTCGCGCGGGTCGAGGTGGAGCTTCATCTCCACCTCGCGCACGGCGGACGGCGCAGCAGACGGCACAGGGACGGCGGCGGTCGGGGGAGCGGTCGGCAAGGGGCGGAACTCCCTGACAGGGCTGGCCGGAATGGTGCAGGCCTGAAATACCCCAACCGGGGAAGGGCGTTAAGAGAGTTTGCGCGGCAGGACGAAATCGGCGAGCCGCCCGGCGCCGAGGTCGAGGTCGCGCCAGTGGGCCGCTTCGAACAGCAGAACCGCGCAGGCGCCGGTCGGAAACTTCTCCTCCAGCGCCCGGCGGTGCCCGTCGTCGCCGGAGCCTGTCAGCTCCCGCGCGAGGTCGTGGAGGTCGGGGTTGTGGGCGACCAGCAGCAGCGACGCCGCCGAGTCCGGCGCGTCGCGCAGCCGCTCCAGCAGGACCCGCGCGCCGCAGAGATACAGGCCGCGCTCGAACTCCACGGGCAGGTCCGGCGCGTCCATGGCGGCGAGGACGCGGCGCAGCGTGTCCTCGGCGCGGACCGCGGTGGAGCAGAGGGCGAGGTCGATGTGCGCCTTGCGGTCCTTCAGGTAGGCGCCGACCCGCCGGCTGGCCTTCTGCCCGCGCGGCGCCAGGGGGCGGTCGTGGTCGTCGACGGACGGATCGTCCCAGGACGACTTGCCGTGGCGCAGAAGGTATAGGGTTTTCATGGCGGATTGCCCCTCCCGGCGTGATTGGCCGCTCTTGAACCTGTTTTAGGCGCGGGTCTATCGTTGAATCACGTTGATTGACCCGAAACCGTAACCGACATGGGGTAGACTGCCCGCCCCGACCGTACCCGCCGGACTCTACCGGCCCCGTGATCCACGCGAAAGCCCGAGGCTGCTGTGACGAACCTTCAGGACCTGGAAGCGTATTGCATCGAAGCGAACGCGCCGGAGCGCTTCATCAACCGCGAACTGTCGTGGCTGGCTTTCAACCAGCGGGTCCTGGAGGAGGCGTCGAACCCCAACCACCCGTTGCTGGAGCGGCTGCGCTTCCTGTCGATCTCGGCCAGCAACCTGGACGAATTCTACATGGTCCGCGTCGCCGGCCTGAAGGGGCAGGTGGCCGCCGGCGTGAAGGCGCCGAGCCCGGAGAACCTGACCCCCGCCCAGCAGCTGGCCGCCACCAACCAGCGCATCATCGAGCTGATGAACGCCCAGCAGGCCATGTGGCGCAGCCTGAAGGTGGACCTGCGCGAGGCCGGGATCGCCGTGGTCGACGCCGACGAGCTGACCGATGGCGAGAAGGACTGGCTGGAAGCGAAGTTCCTGGACGACATCTTCCCCATCCTGACCCCCATCGCGGTGGACCCGGCGCACCCGTTCCCGTTCCTGCCGAACCTGGGCTTCTCGCTGGCGCTGCAGCTGCACGATTCGGCCAAGGGACGGCACCTCGACGCGCTGGTGCCGCTGCCGGCGCAGCTCGACCGCTTCATCCGCCTGCCGGGGTCGGACATCCGCTTCATCCAGCTGGAAAAGGTGGTGATGCTGTTCATCGACCGCCTGTTCCCCCCGTTCCAGGTGAAGGCGCACGGAGTCTTCCGCGTGCTGCGCGACAGCGAGATCGAAATCGAGGAGGAGGCGGAAGATCTGGTCCGCACCTTCGAAAGCGCGCTGAAGCGCCGTCGCCGCGGCAGCGTCATCCGGCTGGCCACCGACGCGGGCATGGCCGCGGATCTCCGCGAGTTCCTGCGCCACGAGCTGAACGTGTCGAACGACGACGTGTTCATCCTGGACGGGCTGATCGGCTTGACCGACACCAAGCACCTGATCGTGGACGAGCGGCCGGACCTGGTCTTCCGGCCCTTCAACGCGCGCTTCCCGGAGCGCATCCGCGACTTCGGCGGCGACTGCTTCGCGGCGATCCGCGACAAGGACATCGTCGTCCACCACCCTTACGAGTCCTTCGACGTGGTGGTGCAGTTCATCCGGCAGGCTGCGCGCGACCCGCAGGTGGTCGCCATCAAGCAGACGCTCTACCGCACCAGCAAGGACAGCCCCATCGTCGCGGCATTGATCGAGGCGGCGGAGGCCGGCAAGTCGGTCACCGCCCTGGTCGAGCTGAAGGCCCGATTCGACGAGGAGGCCAACATCCGCTGGGCTCGCGACCTGGAGCGTGCCGGCGCGCAGGTGGTCTACGGCTTCGTCGATCTGAAGACGCACGCCAAGGTGTCGCTGGTCGTGCGGCGCGAGAACAAGGCGCTGCGCAGCTACGTCCATTTCGGGACCGGCAACTACCACCCGATCACCGCCAAGATCTACACCGACCTGTCCTTTTTCACCTGCGACCCGGCGCTGTGCCACGACGCGGCGGTGATGTTCAACTTCATGACCGGCTACGCCACGCCGAAGGTGCTGGAGAAGATCGCCATCGCGCCGATCACGCTGCGCCAGCGGCTGGGCGAGCTGATCGACGCGGAGATCGCCCACGCCGCCGCCGGCAAGCCGGCGCACATCTGGGTGAAGCTGAACTCGCTGGTCGATTCGGAGATCATCGACAAGCTTTACAAGGCCTCCCAGAAGGGCGTGCAGATCGACATGGTCATCCGCGGCATCTGCTGCCTGCGGCCGGGCGTGAAGGGCCTGTCGGAGAACATCCGCGTGCGCAGCATCGTCGGCCGCTTCCTGGAGCATGGGCGCGTCATCTGCTTCGGCAACGGCCACGCGCTGCCGAGCCCGCAGGCCAAGCTGTACATCTCCTCGGCCGACTGGATGCCGCGCAACCTGGACCGCCGAATCGAGACGCTGGTGCCCATCGAGAACCCCACCGTGCACGAGCAGGTGCTGGACCAGATCATGGTCGCCAACCTGAAGGACGAGGCGAACAGCTGGACGCTCGGCCCCGACGGCGTGTACCACCGTGTGGAAGCCGGCCCGGACGGCTTCAGCGCCCACAACTACTTCATGACCAACCCCAGCCTGTCGGGCCGGGGCAGCGCGCTGAGCAGCAAACGGACGCCGCCGCGGTTGAAGCTCCGTACGGTGACCTGAAGCAAGGAGTGACGGATTCCCATGACGTCTGCGCAGGAAAACGGGGCCGGCTCGCCGAACACTGGCGTTGTCGAGAACGGTGTTCTCGACCGGGTGGAGCGCGTCGCGGTGATCGACATCGGGTCCAACTCCATCCGGCTCGTTGTCTATGACGCGCTGAAACGGTCGCCGCTGCCGGTCTTCAACGAGAAGGTCCTGTGCGGGCTGGGGCGCGGCGTGGAGAAGACCGGCCGCCTCAACCCGGAGGGCGTGGCCCAGGCGCTGGACGCGCTGGAGCGGTTCAGCGTGCTGGCCGCCGGCATGCGCGTCGGCCGGCTGGACATCATCGCCACGGCCGCCGTGCGCGACGCCAGCGACGGGGAGGCCTTCGTCGATGCCGTGAAGGCGCGCACGGGCCTGGAGGTCCGCGTCATCAGCGGCGAGGAGGAGGCGCGGCTGTCCGCGCTCGGCGTGCTGTCCGGCACGCCCGCCGCCGACGGGCTGGTCGGCGACCTGGGCGGCGGCAGCCTGGAGCTGGTCCGGCTCGACCGCGGCGTGATCGGCGAGCATGTGACCATGCCGCTCGGCCCCCTGCGGCTGATGGAATCGGCCAGCGGCAAGCAGAACGGGCTGAACCGGGTGATCGACCAGCATCTGGAAAAGCTGGACTGGCTGCCGCGCGTGAAGGGAAAGCCGTTCTACCCGGTGGGCGGCGGCTGGCGCGCGCTCGCCAAGCTGCACATGGAGCAGGTCAAGCACCCGCTGCACATCATCCACCACTACGCCGTCCCTTGCGGCGAGGCGCGCGACTTCGCCGGGCTGATCGCCAAGCAGAGCCGGTCGTCGCTGGAGAAGATGTCCGGCTCCCGCCGCCGGGTCGACACGCTGCCCTACGCCGCCCTGGTGTTCGAACGCCTGCTGCGGGCGGCCCAGCCCTCGACGGTCGTGTTCTCGGCCTTCGGGCTGCGCGAAGGGCATCTGTTCTCTCTGCTGCGCCCGGAGGTGCAGCGCCAGGACCCGCTGATCGCGGCGGCCGACGACTGGGCGCAGCGCTTCGGCCGGATGGGCGACCCGGCCCTGCTGGTGTCCTGGACCAGCGGCCTGTTCGCCGGCGAGGACGACGCGGCGCAGCGGCTGCGTCAGGCCGCCTGCCTGCTGAGCGACGTGGGCTGGGGGGAACACCCGGACTACCGCGCCGAGCACGCCTGCCTGCGCATCCTGCGCTATCCCTTCCCCGGCGTGGACCACGACGAGCGGGCGTTCCTGGCCCTGGCCGTCTACGCCCGCTACGCCGGCACCATCGACGGGCCGGCGACGGTCGGCCCGCGCTCCCTGCTGAACGAGGCGCAGGCGCTGAAGGCGACGGTGCTGGGCCTGGCGCTGCGGCTGGCGCACACGCTGACCGGGGGAGCGACGGCGCTGTTGCAGCGCACGACCCTGAAGGTGGCCGGCGAACGGCTGACGCTGACCCTGCCGGACGACAACAGCGTCCCCGCCGGGGAAGCCGTGCAGCGGCGCCTGGACGCGCTGGCCAAGGCCCTGAACCGCAAGGGCGAGATCGCCCCGTCGGCGCGGCCCCAGGCGGCGTGAGGGGGCACTTTCTCCCTCTCCCCTCTGGGGAGAGGGTCGGGGTGAGGGGGCCCCGCCACTTTGGTACGTCCGGCAAGAGCCGGGGGGGGGGGGCCGCCCCCCCCCCCCCCCCCCCCGCCGCGGGGGGGGGGGCGGGGGGGGGGGGGGGGGGGGGGGGGGGGGAGGCGTGGACGAGTGTGAGCGG
>NZ_JAGINP010000015.1 GCF_017876155.1 Azospirillum rugosum | reverse complement strand
TCATCGGCGCGGCCGAACCGGTGGCGGTGGCCGGGGCGGACGGCTTCCCGCTGTCCGACATCCTCGACCAGACGCTGACCGCCGCCCTGGCGGAGCGCGACGCACTGGCCGCCCGATTGGCCGGCACCCCGTAAGAGGCGCGATCGCGGGTGGTGCCGGGAACGGACACCGCCCGCGCTTTCACGCATGGCCCTCACGCGTCGGACGCCGGTGGCTCCCCGGTCGGCCGGCGCAGCTCCTCCAGGGCCGTCAGGGCCTGCTCCAGGCGCAGGGTCCGGTCGCGGAGTTCCTCGCGCGTCGCCACCAGCTCCTCGGTCCGCTCGACGAGGTCGCGGCCCAGGGCATCGCGCTGCATCCACGCCTCCTGAAGGTCGCGTTCACGGTCCTTGATCCCGACCTCCAGCCCCTGGACCTGGGCCTTGCACGTCTTGACCTCTTCCTGCAGGGCGAAGATGGCTCCATACAGCTCCCGAACGAGCTGCGGGTCCACGGTGTGGGCGGGCACTCCGCCGAACGGCAGCTGGCTGTCCCAGCGGTCGAGCAGGAGGGGCAGCCGCTCCGTCTCATGCTTCAGACGCGGATCGGCCTCGGCCTTGCCCGGCTCCCACCGGCAGGTCAGCAGCAGCCGGCCGATCACCGTTTCGGAGTCGTTCCATTCCGCCTTGTTTTCGAAATTCAGAGCGGAAAAGTCCCGGCCGGGATCCAGCCCGTGCTGGAACGTGCTGACGACCCCAATGTCGGTGAAGCCGAACGAGGCAAGGCTGTCGAGCAGCCCTTTCCTGTTGAAATAGCTGCACTCCAGGGCGGAGGCCGGGGCCTCGCTGCCCAGGGGGCACATCAGCAACGGCTTGTCCGCCATCGCGTCCAGGTAGCCGCATTCGAGGACCAGGGTTCCCCCTTCCTTGACCAGGCGGCTCAGGGCGCGCAGGGCCAGGAACGGGTAGCGCAGCGTCTCAAGCTGCCTGAAGCAGAACACCACGTCGAACCGTTCGCCGAGGACGGCGTCGAGCCCGTAGAGCCCTTCCTCACGAAGCGCGACGCCGCGACCGATCAGGCGGTCGAGCGTGACCGCGGCCTCCTTGACCGTCCGGTCGATGGCGACCACCCGCTCCGCTCCCCGTCCGGCGGCGTATTGAGCGAAGACACCGTCGCCGCAGGCGGTGTCGAGAACCGTCCGGCCGGTGAAGTCGAGGGTATCGAGGAAATCGCGCAGGATCTTCGTGGTTCGGCGGAACTCCTTCCGGCCCGGCACGAGCCGGTCCCCGATGCGGAAGGCGTTGTCGAACGTCGGCCCGTCCGCCAACTCGGCCGAATCACCGGCCATCCCATCACCGGCGTCCACCGCCGGCGCGCTGGGGCACGGCACCAGCGGCACGTAGGCGGCGGTCATCGTCGCCGGCTCGCCGATCATCGCGCTTGGGACGCCGTCGTAGCCCCAGGCTTTGCAGAGCGCTGCATCGCTGGCAAGAACCTCCCGCAGGAGATCTTCCGGAGCCACGGCGGCGCGCCGGAACTCCTCCGGGATCCCGATGCCCACATTCCCCGTCCGGTACAGGACGCCGGGGACGAAATCCTCGCGCGCACGCCCCAGGATGGTCAGCATGTCGCCGATCAGGTTTTCCTGCCGGCCCACGGCATCGCATTCCTTGAGGAACGGGGCGTAAGCCGCCGACACCGGCCCCTCCGGAAAGGCACGGATCGCGTTCCGCAGAAACTCCGCGAAATTGTCGGAGGCGGTCGAACGGGAGAAGTGGTTGTCCTCCCACCCGAAATACATCTCGTGCATCCACAGCGAGCGCAGCCACTCCAGAGGATGGCGGATGAAGCAGAATTTCAGCTTTCTCTGCTGCTCCTCGACCATGGCGATCCGCGACGGCCAATCGTGGAAGCCACCGACCTCCCGCACGGGGATGTCCATTTGCCGGATGACGTGGCGCACCCAATGTCCCGCCGTGCGGCCAACGTGGAAAAAGATTGAATTGGGAAGCTCAAGAGCCACAACAGACTCCACCCTTGTCCGACTGCCTCTTTCAGCAGAATTTATTGTTCAAACTCTATCGTTTTTCGGACAATCGACGGTCGAAAGCCGAAGCACGAAAGGCTTTAAGAAAGTTGTATTTTAGCAAAATGCTCAAGTTATCCCCGCCGATATCGCCGGAGGCACGCTATCTCTGTTTGCAGATGTCAGCAATCCCAATTTGCCGGCCGTCGCACCGCACGGCGCATCCACGGCGACGGGCCGGCCGCGACCGGGCCTGCGGTCGCGGTCCAAAGCGGATCGCAATCTACTTTAAGAGGCCCGAACGGCTCCGGTGGCGTAGCCGCGGGGCTGGTAGCTGAACGCCGCCACGGGGTAAAGGCGGGGGCTGTACCAGCGGCTTTCCCGTGGCACCTCGACCCCTAGGCTTGCGAGCAGCGCGTCGGACGGCGGCGGCGGCTGGACGTTGGCCCGCTCCGTCAGGCGCCACAGGCTGAAGGGCGTGTAGAGCACGCGCTTGCCGTCGGCGTGGGCGCGCAGCGCGATGGCGGTTGCGATCTGCGCCGCCGAGACGTCCGGCCCGACGGTCTTCAGCAGATCGCGCAGGAAGCCGCTGCGGGCCGCCCAGTGGCTGGGCGACACGCCGTCCACGAACCTCTGGCAGAAGAGCATGCCGTGGTAGCCGCTGTCGCCGGCCTCGCGGCCATAGTCGGCGGTGGCCAGGAAGCCGCCGATCCCGAAGAATCCGCCCGCCCAGGCGACCCGGTCGCCGGTGTCCAGGACACGCCCGCCGATGGCCACCGCCTCGTCCACGCCGCCCAGCAGCCCGGTGAGTTCCGCCACGCCGCCGGCCTGCTCCGGCACGCAGTCGGCCTGCACGAAGACCACCTGGTCGGCCTCCGCGCCGGCATCCGCGAGCAGGACCGCGAGGGGGGCGTCGTGCAGCGTCACGCCGGACAGGGCGTGGTAGCCCACCACCAGCCGCTCCAGGGCTTCCTGGAACGCCGCCCCGTCGCCCGGCGCCAGCTGGATCCGGACCGACTGGGCCGTCCGGCCGCGCTGCGTCAGCACGGCGGCCACCGCCGCGGCCCTGGCCTCCCCGCGCAGCGCGCCGCCTGCGATCACCATCGCCACGCGGCGGGGCTCCCCGGCTTCCGGCGCCAGCCGCCAGATGCCGGGATGGGGGAACAGGGTGTTCTCGGCCACGGACAGGGCCCGGTCCCGGCCGGTCAGGGCCAGGTGCTGCTCCAGGACGTGCCGCTGGCTGTGCAGGGCCTCCGGCTTCATGCTGCTCTCGACCGACGCCGTCGAGCCGGGGTTGATCCGCCAGGCGTACAGCAGGTGCGGAACGTGGACGATCGCGTGGCCGGCCCGCTCGACGCGCGTGAAGGTGTCCCAGTCGTGGCTCCAGGTCGCCTTCAGGTCCGTGTAGGCGCCGATCTGCACCGCCACGTCCCGGCGCAGGGCGCAGAGATGGCAGGTGAAGCAGATGTTCATGTGCAGGACCCAGTCGAACTCCGGCTTGTGGAAGGGCGAGAACAGCCGGGATTCGGGGTTGCTCTTGAACTCGTCGGAATACAGCACCGCCGGGCGGCCATGGGCGTGGATATGCTCCGCCATCACCTGGAGGGCGTCCAGCGTCAGGAAGTCGTCGGCGTCCACCGGCAGGACGTAGTCGCCGGACGTGGCCCGGAAGGCCAGGCCGTAGCCCGCCATGATGCCCTGGTTCTCCGGGGCGACGATCACCGTGACGTTCTCGTGGGCCGACACCTCGCGCAGCCAGTCGAGCAGCTCCGGCCGGTGGTCGCCGTCGCTGACGATCACCCATTCGAAGTTCCGGTAGAACTGGTTCAGGATCGTCTTCTCGATCTCGCGCAGGAACCGGATGGGCTGCTTGTAGGTGCTCATGAAGAAGGAGAAGCGGATCGACTCCTCCACCGGCGGCCGGGTCCGCGACGCGGCGATGCGCGCCATGATCTGCTCCTGGACGTCGCGCACCGGGCGGGCGGCGGGGGAGCGGTCGATCTCGTAGAAGGGACTGTCGGCCGCGTAGGCCGGGTTGACGTAGGGATCCGCCGGAATGCCCCAGCGCCGGATGAAGTTCTGAAGCTCCCAGTTGAAGGTGCCTTCCTTCGACAGGGATTCGAAATGGTAAAGCTCGATCGCCGGGTCGATGACGATGCGCAGGCCCCTGGCCCGGACCTTGTTGCAGAAATCGACGTCGTTGTAGTTGAGCCAGAGGCCGGTGTCGAAGCCGCCGACCTCCTGGTAGAGCTTGCGGGACACCAGCATGCAGGCGGCGGTGGCCGCGGCCGCGTTGTGCACCAGCTGGCCGATCCCCTGCGGGCCCGGCGTCAGGCGGTGCTCGCCGATCAGGGCGTGGGTCGGCGAGCCGTTCAGCAGCAGGATGCCGACGTGCTGGATCGTGCCGTTGGCGAACAGCAGCCGCGGGCCGACGATGCCGACGCCCGGCTGGCTGGCCAGCCCGACCATGTCGCGCAGGAAATGCTTCGAGATGGCCTGGATGTCGTCGTTGAGCAGAAGCACGTAGTCGCCGCGCGCGTGCTCCACGCCCAGGTTGACGCGGTCGGAGAAGTTGAAGCTCGTCCGCTGGGCATTGACGTCGCGCACGTTCGGGAAGGCGCGCAGGAAGCGCAGGGTCGAGGCCTCCAGCTCGCCGTTGTGCACGACGACGACCTCGAAGTTCTCGTAGCACTCGCTGCCGAACAGGCTGGCGACGCAGTTCTTCAGGATGTCGACCTGCATCCCGAAGACCTCGCCCATCCGGCCGGCGCTGGGGATGACGACGCTGACCAGCGGGGCCGGGGACGGCGGGGCGTAGACGACCCGCCAGTTGCCCGTGGACCAGTGGGGCCGCACCTCGAAGGGCGTGGCCGCGCCCGGCGCGAGGGCGCCCTCGATGGCCGTCTTCTGCCGCTCGATCGCGTAGCTCTTGGCCGACAGGACCTCGGCGGTCGATCCCGGGATGGCGATCCAGTGGTAGAGGATCTTCGGGACGTGGACGAAGCGCTCGGTCACCGCGGCGACGCGGAGCGCCAGGTCGTAGTCCTGCGTCCCGTCGCATTCGCTCCGGAAGCCGCCGACCGAGCGGACGACGGAGGCGCGGTAGCAGGTTAGGTGCCCGATGTACATGGTGCTGCGCAGCAGGTCGGGCGACCAGCCGGGCTTGCAGGTCGCGTCGTAGAACCGGCCGTCGACGGTCATCTTGTCTTCGTCGGAATAGACCACGTCCGGGTCCTGCTCGACGATGGCGGCGGCGATCTCGTACAGCGCGTCCGCCGTCAGCTGGTCGTCGTGGTCGAGCAGCGCGATCCACTCGCCCTTCGCCAGCGACAGCGCGGCGTTCGACGCGGCGGAAATGCCGCCGTTGGCCGGCAGGCTCGCCACGCGGATGCGGCCGTCGCGCGCCGCGAACTCGGCCAGCAGTTCCCGGACGTGCGGGCTGGGCGAGGCGTCGTCGACGATGCAGAGTTCCCAGAACGGGTAGAGCTGGCCCAGGACGGACTCGACCGTCGCCCGCAGCCACCGCTCCGGCGTCTGGTAGACCGGCATGACGATGGAGATGGTCGGCCAGCGGTCCCGCTCCGCGATGCGCTTCAGGATGTCGTTGGACGCGATGGTCCGCGCGGGCGGCTCGCCGAGGTCCAGGCCGCCCTTGCGCCCTTCCCGATGGCCGTGGCTGAGGAAATGGTGATAGCCGGACGGGATCGCGCGGCGGTCGACCGCCGCCGAGACGTCCGGGTTGTTGACGAGGTAGCGGTGCTCGCAATAGCCGGTCAGGCGCGGGGCGGTGCCCGCCATGTCCTCCGTCACGCCGTACGTCACCCAGTGCTCGCAGGCCGAGGCGATGTGGCGGCTGGAGACCGCGCTGCTCACGTCGGGGCGGAGCGCGCGGTACAGATCCTCGGCGAAGGCGTCGGACGGCGTCTGGGGCGGGAAGCGCCGGGCGTTGACCTCCGCCCAGTTGCGGCCGGTCGGGCCGGGCAGCGGGCCGGTGCCCTCGAAGAGAGCCACCAGTTCGGGGCGTTCCAGCAACGCATGGGCGGGCAGCGGCGGCAGCGCGCCGCCCGGCGGCGCCTGGCGCTGTTCCGCGGCGCCGTACATCAGGTAATGGCGGTAGCCGCTGACCAGCAGGCGCTCCTCCACCGAGGCGCGGACGTCGTCGTTGATGTGCAGGTAGGTCTGCTCGTCGAAGCCCGGAACGGCGTCGAAGCCGAAGATGCTGCCGGCGTTGTAGTAATGGTCGATCAGGCTCCGGCAATCGACCCCGCGCATGCTGCGGATGATGGCGCCGTAGCGCTCCAGGTACCAGGTCCCGTTCATGGGGACGTGCGGCAGGAGGTTCCGGGGGCGGCCGAGGAGCAGGTAGTGGTGGTAGGGCGAGGATCCGGTCTCGCGGCACCAGTCGAGGACGCCCGGATAGACCTGCTCGTACCAATGGGCGTCGAAGATGCCGCCGCCGCGCAGCATCGCCACGTCGCCGATGACGTCGACCGGCATGTCCTCCGGCTGCGCGCCGGCCTCGGCCAGGCCGACCGGGCGGCCGTCCTCCGGCAGCCGGATGGACGCGCTGCCGATCAGTTCGCCGTTGCCGACCACATGGACGGTGCGGACGTCCTGGGAGAAATGCTCCAGCGGCACCAGGACGGAGAAGGCGTTGAACCCGCCGCCCCGCCCGCTGGCGAACAGGTCGCGGTTGAAATAGCGGGCCCAGGATGTCGTGACGCACTGGCCGTCGATGACGACGCCGATGCCGACCTTCGTGTCGGGGTTTCCGATGTCGATGGCCCAGCCGGACAGGACGAAGCCGAAGCCCTTGTTGATGTTGACCGCATCGAGGCTGCCAATCGTCTTCCGTGCCATATGCCTTTGACCCTGTTCAAAGATGCCGTCTTAGCCGCAACGCACGCTGGCCAGCCGCGGGAGCGCCGGCGCCACAACCTTAGGGAGACAAGCCAGGCAGAGCGGGACCTCCGAAGAAATCGCTGCAATGCCAGCCTCACGCCTCAAGACAAAGCCCCCATCTGACAATCCCCAAATCCGAGCGGGCGAAATTTCCTTATAATATCGAAATGCGAGAAGAATTTGAAACAAATAAGCATCAGCGAGAGGCCAAGCGAGAAGACAGGGGAAACGGGATCAATTTCAGCAACGGTTGGGGGTTCCCCCAAATCTGCTGCGCCTGATCACGAACTATTCCTCGCTGGATCATCGGAAATGACCCCAAATTATTTTCAGAAATATAAGAATATTCGGCACTCAGCAGGCGTATCAATTCTCGCGCATGACCGGCAGATCAGTGCTCTATTCACCTTCTGATGTCAACGCCTTCCTAACGGCCCGGCCGATGCCGGCTGCTTTGTTATCAAGAATACATGATTGTTTCGAAATCGAAAAATGCGCTATTTATTTGCGGTCCGGAATGCTTGATTATCCATCGATCTGCGCGAGCTGCGGTCCCGGAGTTCCCCGGACGACGGCGCCGGTGACGCGCAGCAGGGCGGACAGGGCGGCCTCCGGCGTGGTCGGAGCGACGAGGACACCGTTCGACCAGCACCGCAGGCGCTCGGCCGGCGCGCCGATGTCGAACGCGACGACCGGCAGCCCCAGCCCGACCACCTCGTCCAGCACGTAGCAGTAGGTTTCCGGCCAGATCGAGGGCAGGAAGACCGCGTGGCAGCCCCGCTCGGCCAGGAGCCGGGGAAGCCGCTCCGGCTCGTAGGAGCCGTTGTCGTGGAAGTGCGCCGAGTCCAGGAGCCGGTCGATGTTGCCAAACAGCTCGAACTGGACCGGCAGCCGGTGCGCCTCGGCCAGGCGCACCATGGCTTCCAGGATCCGCGCTCCCTTGGCCACGTTGATCCCGCCCACGACGGCCACGCGGGCGACGGGGCCCGGCGGCGCCGGCGGCAGCGGCGCCACGGCCACATGATCGGCCAGGTGCGGGATGATCCGCACCCGGTCGTCGCGCAGCGCGAAGGCCCGGCGCAGGACGGCGAGCGCGCTGCGCGAGAAGACGACATGGCGGTCGGCCAGGTCGAACAGCGCCTGCCATGACCGGCGGTGGGCGGCGACGTCGACGCCGGGGACCGCCGCGGAATCCGCCGCCGCGGACTCCGTTCCGGCGGCGCTCCCCTCCCGCCAGCGGAAATGCGGGTTCGCCGGGGCGCAGGCCCGGCAGCGCTCCAGCGGCGGCACGCCGCAGAAGCGGTCCTCCGCGTCGATCAGGTTCAGGGACGGGCAGACCGGGAAATAGTCGTGGTGCAGCAACCGCAGCAGCACGCCCCGCCCGTCCCCGCCGCCTTGCCGGAGCCCCCGGACGAAGGCCATGACCGCGCCCGTGTCGGCGTAGCCGACCAGGGAACTGACCACGACCTCCGCCAGCGGCAGCGCGGCGACCAGGGCGGCCAGATCGTCCAGGCCGTTGGCCGGGAAGCGGACGGCGGTGTGGGAAGCCGCATCGCGGTGCAGCAGCTCGACGTCGAGCGCGGCCTCGGGCATGCCGAGGACCGGCTGCACCGTCGGCCGCACCAGCAGGACGGCCAGCCCCTGCGCCTGCAGGCGCGCGATCTCCTTGGCGCGGAAGGTGGCGGCCCCGCCCGTGCCCGGATGGTCGAACAGCAGCACCGTCCGCGGCCGGCCCCCGGCCCCCCGCGTTCCCAGGATGCGGACGGCCGCCGCGGCCCGGACGGGGCGCAGCGGGTCGGCGCGGATGAAGTCCTGCACCTCCGCGTCGAACTCCGGGTAGCGCTGCCGGATGACGGCGCCGGACGCCTCGACCAGCGCCGCCTTCTCGGCGCTCGGGAAGCTGCCGCCGTGGCGGTGGTGGACGTAGAGGTTGGGCACGATCACGTTGGTGAAGCCATGCCGCATGGCCCGCCGGCACCAGTCCACCTCCTCGCCGTAGCCGCGCCCGAAGGCCGCCTGGTCGAAGAAGCCGATCTCCCGCAGCGCCCGGCGGTTCAGGGCCATGCAGAAGCCGACGCCGGTCGGCGCCTCGACCGGGACCACGCCGGCCAGGGCGGCGAAGGCGGCGTCGATCTCCCCGACCGGAGCGTCGAGGAAGGGCGCGTTGTCCTCCGGCATCGCGGGAAAGCCGCAGATGGTCCCGGCGTTGGTGAAGGGGGTGGTGCTGGCGATCGACGGCGTGCGCTCGATCGGCCCGACCAGCCGCTCCAGCCAGCCAGCCGGCACCTCGACGTCGGTGTTCAGCAGGACGACGTGGCCGTCGGGGTTGAGCCGGGTCGCCGTCTCCACCCCGTCGATGACCGCCTTCAGGTAGCCCTCGTTGCGCGGCTTGGCCACGACCGTCACATGGTCGTGCGAGACGCCGAGCCCCACCAGGAAGGCCGTGATGCTGCGGTCCGGGTTGCCGTCGTCGACGAAGACGATGCGGTGCCGCGGCTCCACCGTCTCCAGCAGGGCGTGGACGAGCGGCGTCAGGAAGCGCTTGCCGCCGTAGACCGGCACGACGATGGAGACGGGCGCCGTGAGCGGGGGAACGGCGGGCGGCGTTTCGGCGAACAGGCCGAGCGCAGCGCGCGCCCGCGCCAGCGGTGCCGGCAGGGCGGTGGCGTAGCGCAGGCCGCGCTCGGTCAGGAAGCGGTGCTCCACCGCCGGCACCGAATGCTCGCAGCCCACCTCCCAGCTGCGCAGCGACAGGCCGGTGCGCAGCATCAGCGGGACGACCTCCTGCTCGTCCCCGGCGGTCAGCCGCAGGACGACGGCGGAGGTGCCGGGGGGCAGCGCCGCCACGACCACGAAGCCCGACCGCTCCGCCATCGGCGTGCCGCGGGCCAGGGCGACGTCGCGGCGGCCGATGCCCCGCTGGACGTGGATGGCCGGCGGGCGGCGGCCGCCGTCGATCACCACGTCGAAGCCGCAGGGACCGTGCCGGTCGTGGAACGCCCAGCCCTCGACCCGCAGCTCGGCGCCGACCTCGATGCGCTCGATGAAAAAGGCGAAGGTCCCGCGCGTGGTCATCGCATCATGCTCCCGTCCCACCCCGTCCTCAGTCCGCGAAAATCCGGTCCTGGTCTTGCGCGGACAGGACCAGGTCGGTGTCCCAGGGCATGACGCCCCGCACGGGACCGCTCTGCGGGCAGCGGACCTCGGTGTAGTCGAGGCCGCGCAGCGTCGCGATGAACCAGAAGAAGGTGTCGGGCATGCCGGCGGGCGTCAGGGTCACGACCCGCGCGCCGGGCGCGGCGAAGGCGATGTTGGTCATCGCCGCCCCCATGACGCCGACGATCCGCGTGGCCCCCTTGAACAGGGACACCTGCTGGGGCAGCGTCAGGGTGCCGGGATCGACCAGCGTATAGCCGTGCGCCTGGGCCTGGGCGATCAGCGCGTCCTCGCCGACGACGCGGCGGAAGCCGGCCGTCCGGCGGGTGACGAACAGCCGCTCCGCCCCCGCCGCCGGAACGCAGGCAACCAGAGCGTCCACGCTGTCGAGGACGAGCGGCGACATGTAGCCGCCATGCTCGCTCAAACCGTCCACCACCAGCAGGTCGGCGAAGCGCCGGGGCGTGTCGTCGGCGACGATGGTCCGGGCCAGGTCGATCCCCAGCATGGACAGCGACTGGGCCATGCTGTCGTTCAGATGTCCCGGCGCGTGGGCGACGAGGAAGCGCGCGTCGAGGTCCGGCAGGTGGCGGTGGACGAGTTGCGCCTTGGGCAGCATCTCCATCATCCAGTGGCCGTAGTTGCCGATGCCGCGCTTCTTGCACAGCAGGACCGGCCCGCCCGCATCGGCCTCCTCGCCCCGCCCGATCACCTCCAGCACGGCCGCGTGGGCCTGGTCGACCTCCGCCTCGGAATGCTGGGTGATGGTCTCGCGGTAGAGGTTTCCCTCCCGGTCGAAGACCAGCCCTTCCTTGGCCACCCACACATCGGCCAGGCGCAGGACGCGGACCGGGCGCTCCGGAAAGCGCGGGGTGTTCCACGCCCATTCCATCGATTGCAGAATCGGCTGGGGAATCAGCTCCTTGTTGACCACGCGCGGGTAGGCGGCGTCGAAGGCCGGCGAGGTCAGGGTCAGGATGGCGGAATCGTCGGGCGGGCTGATCGGTGTCGGACGCATGCCGGGGCTTCTGGACGGGCCTTCCGTGGCGGAAGACCCATCCTATGGGGCCTCGGCGTTAAAAAATCGCTGCAAAAATCGAACGACGACCTCAGGGGCGGCCGTAACGGTCGTCGACGCGGACGATGTCGTCCTCGCCCAGATAGGCGCCGGACTGCACCTCGATCAGGTTCAGCGGCACCTTTCCCGGGTTTTCCAGCCGGTGCAGCGTGCCCAGCGGGATGTAGACGGACTCGTTCTCGCGCAGCAGGATCTGCTCCTCGCCGCGGGTGACCAGGGCGGTTCCGTTCACCACGACCCAGTGCTCGGCGCGGTGAAAGTGCTTCTGCAGCGACAGGCGGGCGCCGGGCGCCACCGTCAGCCGCTTCACCTGGAAGCGGTCGCCGGCGTGCAGCGACTGGTAGTAGCCCCAGGGCCGGTGGACGCGGCGGTGCTGGCGCGGCTCGTCGCGCCCCTGCGCCTTCAGATGCTCGACCAGCGGCTTGATGTCCTGCGCCCGGTCCTTGGCGGCGACCAGGACGGCGTCCTCGGTGGCGACGACCACCGCGTCCTCCATGCCGAGCAGGGCGACGAGCGCCCCGTCCTCGCTGCGGACGTAGCAGTTCCGGCTGTCCCAGGCGATCGCGTCGCCGTGGCAGACGTTCCCGCCCTCGTCCTTGGCGCCGATCTCCCACAGCGCCGACCAGGCGCCGACGTCGGTCCAGCCGATGGCGCAGGGCACCACGGCGGCGGCGTCGGTGCGCTCCATCACGGCGTGGTCGATGGAGATGGACGGGGCGGCGGCGAAGGCCTCCTCCTCCAGCCGGAAGAAGTCGAGGTCGGCGCGCCCCCCGGCGAGCGCGGCGCGGCAGGCGGCGAGCACGGCCGGTTCCCAGCGCTCCAGCTCCTCCAGGTAGCGGCGCGCGGGCAGCAGGAACATGCCGCTGTTCCAGAAGACGTTCCCCTCGGCCAGATACCGCTCGGCCTCCGCGCGCGGCGGCTTCTCCACGAAGGCGGCGACGCGGTAGGCGCCCTCCGGACCGTCCACGGGTCCGTCCAGGGGCAGGCCCCGGCGGATGTAGCCGTAGCCGGTCTCCGGCGCGGTCGGCACGATCCCGAAGGTGGCGAGGCATCCGGCGTCCGCGGCCCGGGCGGCGACGGACACCGCCTCCAGGAAGGCCGTCCGGTCCTGAATGACGTGGTCGGCCGGCAGCAGCAGCAGGCGCCCGTCGGGGTCCTGCTCCGCGACGATCAGCGCCGCGATGGCGGCGGCGGCGGCGGTGTTCCGGCCGACCGGCTCCAGCACGATCCGCGCCCCGCCCGGCACGGCCCCCTGATTGCCCCCCTGACCGATCTGGCGCATCTGCTCGGCGATGACGAAGCGGTGCTCCTGGTTGCAGACGACCAGCGGCGGCGCGAAGCGCGCCGGGTCGGCGACCCGCAGGGCCGTTTCCTGCAGCATGGAGCGTTCCGAACACAGCGGCAGGAACTGCTTGGGATACTGTTCCCGCGACATCGGCCAGAGCCTGACCCCGGAGCCGCCGGACAGGATGACGGGGAAGATGCGGGCGTTCTGCGGAGCGTTGGTCATGGCCGCCGATCGTGTGCGTCGGAAAAGGTTGCCGCCCGGCTTCCCGCACGGCAACCCTTGGTGACTAAAGGAGGCGCCGGAACCCTGTCAACTTGGCCAAAATGGGTTCCCCATCGGCGCCCTCCCCACAAACGGCGGACCGGAAGGTTCCGTCGGCATGACCAAAACCAACGCAAACGATCCCAACGGAAACGATCCGTGTCCGGCCGTATCATACGGCCGGCGCATGAACAGTTCCATGATCGGCCGGCCGTATGCCCCTTTCGCACATGGCTGCGCCATGTGCTGCCGGGTTTGAACCGAAGGTGTTTGATGGAAGCCATCAAACACCTTCGGTATCAGACGCTGCGGTTCTTCAACGACATCTCGAGATGCCGCAGGATGAGGTCGGTGTCGTAGTCGGTGGAGGTCCGGACCACCCGCTCCCAGTAGTTCAGCAGCGGGATGCGCGCCGGGTTCTTCTGCAGCAGGTCGCGCTTGATGAACGGGAACTCCATCCGGGCGATCAGGTAGTCCCAGAAGAAATGCGTCCCGTTCAGCGGCACGCCCGCGTTGATCGTATGGAAGACCTGCTGGATGAAGCGCTTGCGCACGGGGTCCTTCAGGGCATCGCCCGTGACGTCGCCTTCCACCACCGCCTCGATCAGGGCGGCGGCGGCCTGCCGGTAGGGGAAGGCGGCCCGGCAGTGCAGGCCGGACCGCCGCAGGGCGCGGGTCAGCCCGATCTCGTACTTGCGCACGATCCACATCTTGGACTGCACGTAGCGCAGCTGGCGCCAGAAGGCGGCGAAGGACGGCGCGGTCAGGGCCGCCTTGTGGAACAGCAGGAAATAGCTTTGCAGATGGAAGGACCGCTCCCAGCTGTCGGACGCGCCCCAGACATCCGCCTCCTCCGGGCTCATCCGGTCCAGCAGGCCGGCCAGATGGTACAAGGGGCCGTAGACGCTGTCGTTGGCGAGCAGCAGCGCGTCCAGGGCGCCCAGCTCGGGAATGGCCGCGATCCCTTCCTTGTAGGCGCCGAAGTCGTAGCCGACGTTGTCGCGCCGGATGACCAGGGCGCAGATCTCCTGCAAGGCCTCGACCTGGACCAGCCGCGGCGCGTTGCTCACGAAGACGATGGCGAAGCCGATGTCGTGGAGCTGGCGCAGGTAATGCCGCACGAAGTCGTGCACCACGCCCTGGCGGTCGTAATGGACGAACACCGCCACCCGCCGCGCGCCGGCCAGCGGCCGGTGCCCGTCCCAGCGCTCGCGGACGTAGCTTTCCTTGCGGAAGAAGCTGGCCGCGTAGGAGAACCAGCCCCCCAGCAGCTTGATCTGTGCGACCAGCCAGAAGCAGCCGATGCGCAGACGCACAAGAAGGCGGACCAGAGTGCTTGTCATCGGGACGGTGCCATCCTTGGCGCTATCAGACGGGGGGCGCGGTCAAACGGGAACAGAAACGGGGACGGGGCCAAACGGGGGCGTGGTCAAAGGGAAAGCCGTTGGGAGCGGGCCAGCTTCTCCGCGCGGGCGCGCAGGTCGGCCGGCACCGCCGGCAGGCCGGCCGCGGGGGAGAGGAGGCCGCGCAGCGCGTCGGCCGCCGCCGGCTTCTGCCCGGCTGCGGCCAGGGCCTCGGCCTGGTGGTAGAGCGCCGGCCACAGCAGCGGGCCGCCCCGCTCCCGGCTCGCCTCGGCGGCCTTTCCGAACCAGCCGGCGGCCGTCTTCAGCGCCTTGCGGTGGTTGACGGACAGGATGGCGAGCGCGAAGGCCGCCGAGGCCGTTTCCTCCGGTCCGCACTGGACGAGGTCGTCCTCGACGCCCAGGGCGAGCCGGTCGGCTGCGGCGTATTGCCCCAGATTGACCAGATCCGTGAAGGTCTGCCGGCGCAGGCCACCCAGGATGGCGGGCGGAATGCGCTCGCCCAGAACGGGGCTGGGCTCGCGCTCCAGCCGCTCGATGCCGCCGGCCGCCGCCAGCGGGTCGCTCCAGGCCAGGATCCCGGCGGCGTAGCCGCGGGCGCGCCAGGCGAGGTCGTCGGTCTCGCCGTCGTCGGCGCCGGCCGCCTGCAACGCGGCGCGCGCCCGCTCGCCGGCCTCTCCCGCCGCCTGGAAGTAGAGGCGCGCCCGCTCGCGATCGTCGTCGTGCAGCCATGCGGCCATGCCCAGGCAATACAGGATGCCGCACAGGCTGAACGGGGCACGGTCGTGGAAGCCCGCGATGTCGGCCGGCCAGTCGGCCATGGACGGCAGGGCGTCCGGCTTGTCCAGCTCCAGGCCCCAGCGCGCGCGGCACGCCTCGATCACCGGGACCGCCGCCTCCCGTGCCTCGGCGAAGCGCCCGGCGTGGGTCAGCTCCTTGAAGCGGCGGTAGCGCAGCCCGAGGCCCAGGGGGGTGTCGGCGGCGACGGTCCGCGACCGTTCGGCGAGGTAGTCGAGGTAGCGCGCCCGGTCGAGCCGGCGCGACAGGTCCGCCGTCCCCTCCGTCATCGAGGCGGTCGCGCGCAGCGTCGGCCCGTGCTCGACCACCGAGACGGCGGTGAAGCCGGCCCGGCGCAGCAGCGCCTCGAAGCCCTCGCGGCTGTAGAGGGTCACGTGGTAGCCGGGGCTGAGCAGCGGCACCAGGACGCCGGCCGAGGTCTCGGGCTTGATCTCGCCGGCGTTGGGCGTGGTCAGCAGCAGCGTGCCGCCCGGCGCCAGGACGCCGCGCAGAATGGACAGGAAGCCCAGCGGCTCGAAGATGTGCTCGACCACCTCGGAGCAGAGGACGAGGTCGAACGGCTCGGGCCCGGCGTCGGCCGGGGTGCGCAGGTAGATGGACGAGATGTCCAGCCCCAGAAGCTCGCGCCCGGCGCGGGCGGCGAAGCCGGGGTCGATGCCCTGGACCGACCAGCCGAAGACCGTGCGCGCGACGTCGAGCGAGAAGCCGAAGCCGCAGCCGATCTCCAGGTAGCGCCGGACCTTGGACGGGTCGATGGCGGCCAGCGGCTCGGCCATCACGTCGATGCCCGCACCCTGCTCCAGGTAGAAGGCGAGCGCCGCGTCGGTCGCCTGCGCGCTCTCATACTCCGGCTGCTGGAGCGTCGGGAAGAAGGCGGTGCCGCAGCGGCCGCACAGGGCCAGGGGCAGCAGCGGGTTGGGCGGAACGGCCGAGTGGACGTTCAGGCGGACGGACTTCGGGCTGGCATCGGTGCAGGCGGGACAAACCGCGTCGATGGTCGCGGCGCTGCTGGTGGTCCAGTCGATGTGCATCCTGCTCACAACCTGAAAAGGGGCCGGCCGGCGATCGTGTCGGACGGCGGGGAAAGTACCGCCGCAATAGCAGAATAATCGCCGGACAGGCAACCGCGCTGACGTCACCCGCCGCCGCAGGATGCCCGCGGAGATCGATTTTCCACCGCCTTTCGAAGCAGTCCCCGCCGGAGGTCAGCCACTGGGGCCGGCCGCCGCCCTCAGCCGCCAACAGGCCACAGCCCCTTCCAGACGTCCAGGACCTCCGCCAGCACGGCGCCGCCCAGGGCCAGGGCGGCGGCGAAGAGGGCGAGCCGCAGGCCCCGGCGCAGCCCGGCGGGGCGCCA
This sequence comes from Azospirillum rugosum, assembly GCF_017876155.1. Lineage (GTDB taxonomy): Bacteria > Pseudomonadota > Alphaproteobacteria > Azospirillales > Azospirillaceae > Azospirillum > Azospirillum rugosum. The sequence continues at coordinate 198,838 of NZ_JAGINP010000015.1, read as the reverse complement.
GGCGCCGGCCGCGGCGGCGAGCCCCAGCAGGACCAGCGCGTGCATGGGCAGGAAATAGCGGCCCTGGACGCCGTCCACGGTGGCGGAGCCCACCGGCGTGAAACCGACCCAGAAGGCCGCCAGGACCAGCAGCGCGTAGGCCGGCGCCGGGACAAGGCAGCCGGCCGCGAAGCCGGCGTCGCGCCGGGATGGTCTGTCGCCGGCGTCCCGCCGGGATGGGCCGTCGCACAGCGCCAAGCCCATCAGCACCCAGAAAGCCGGCAGCACCCAGCGGTCGGACGCGTAGCCGTGCCAGGGCGGGGGGTGGCCGCCGTAGCGCCCGTAGCCGTCGCGCCACCACATCACCGCCCAGTCGCGCACCGTGGCGGCGAACACCCGCAGGGCCTCCGTCGGGTCGGCCCGCAGCCGGGCGAGCTGCGCCGCCGGGTCGGCGCCGGTGCCCCAGTAGGGCCCGGGGACGAAGGGATAGGCCGCGTTCCACAGGACGGCGATGCCCACCGCCACCACAAGGCAGAGGCCGCCCAACGTGACACGCGACCGCCAGCTGCCCCCCGCGACCGCCGCGGGCAGGTAGAGCACCGCGCCGGCGAAGGGCGCCATGGTGAGCTTGAGCAGGCCGAGCGCCGCCGACAGGGCGACCAGCCCCGCCCCTTCCCCCCGGCCGAGCGGCATGCCGCGGTCGCGCAGACGCCAGACCAGGGCCAGCATCAGGACGGGCAGCGTCAGGTTCAGGGGATCGGCGCTCAGCGAGCAGGCGCTCTGCAGCGCCACCGGCGACAGCGCCAGGGCCAGGACGGCCACCCGCCCGGCCGGCAGCGCCCGCAGGATCGCGGCGACCATCAGGCCGTAGACGGCCAGGTTGCCGACGCGCCCCGCCTGCATCTGGCCGAGCGGCCCCAGCCCGGCGGCGCGCGCCGCGGCGACGGCCGCCGCCTGCGGCAGGTAGGCGAGCGGCGCGAAGCTGGCCGAGCTGGGGAAGGACACCACCTCGACGGCCGGCGGCTGGGCGGCGAGGTGGTCGGACAGGGCGTGGGCCTCCACCGGGTCGACCGGCCCGTGCTTCTGGATGCGGTCGATGTGGTAGAGCATCTGGAGATAGCCGGCCCGGTCGATCGGCCCGCCCCAGGAATTGGGGCCCAGCGTCTGCGCCAGCAGATGGCCGTCGGCGATCTGCAGGACGCGCTGCCAGTGGAAGGCCTCGTCCTGGGCGGCGAAGGGCGGCGTCCGCGCCAGGAGCAGCCCGCCGAACAGCGCAAAGTAGGCGACGGCCAGCACCGCGATCAGGATCGGCTCCAGCCGGAAGGCCGCGCCGGCGGGCGCCATGGAGACCCGCTCGACAAAGCCGCGGCCGATGAGCTTACGGCTGGACATCCGCCGATCCCTGTTCCGTTTTTCCGTGGGGCGGCCGCGATCCGGGGCGGGCCACGGCGGACAGAACCACAAGGCGGGCTGCCTTGGGAATGGTGGAATGACGGAATGGCGAAGCGTCCTCGCCACGCTCCCGGAGGGCTGTTACAGTGCGCGCCCCGTCCACCCCGTCAACGCCGCACCGGTCCCGCCGAAGGCCAAAGGCCGAGGAATGCCCGCCACCCTCCTGCATCTCGATCCCGGCCTGCCTCCCCGCATTTCACCGCCCCATGATCTGATCTGGGGCTTTTCCGGCTGGGCCTCCCGTCCGGGTGCCCGGCTGCGCGCGGCCGCGGTGACGGTCGGCGGGACGCGCTTCCCGGCCACGGGGCTGAACACCGTCCGCCTCGACGCCGAGGCCGCGCAGAGCCGCCACGGGCTGGCCCCGGATCTCGCCTGCGGCTTCTGGGGGCTGGCCACGCTCCCGCCCACGCTCCCAGGGACACGCGCGGGGGAGGCGCTGCGGCCCACCCTGGTTCTGGAGTGGACGGACGGCGCGCGCGAGGAGTGGCCGGCGGGAACGGTCGCCGTGGAGGAGCCCGCGGCGACGGCTTCCAGTGACGCACTGCCACACGGCGACGGCCCGCTCGTCGCCATCGCCATGGCCACCTACAACCCCGACCCGGCGCTGTTCCGGGCGCAGGTCGACTCCATTCGCGCCCAGACGCATGAACGCTGGGTCTGCCTGATCGAAGACGACGGCTCCGACGACGCCCACTGGCGGGACATCCTGGAGGCGACCTCCGGCGACGGCCGCTTCCGCCCGGTGCGCAACACGGTCAACCTCGGCTTCTACCGCAACTTCGAGCGCGCGCTGGGCCGCGTCCCGGCGGAGGCGGAGTTCGTCGCCCTGGCCGACCAGGACGACCGCTGGGCGCCCGGCCGGATCGCCGCCCTGATCGGCGCCCTGAAGGATGATGGTGGGCAAGGGGGCGCCGTCCTGGCCTTCGGCAACATGCGGGTGGTGGACGGCGCGGGCCGGGTCGTGTCGGAAACCTTCTGGCCCGGCCTGGACAGCCGCCACGACAGCCTCGACGCGCTTCTGATGGCCAACGCCGTCACCGGCTGCGCCTGCCTGTTCCGGGCCTCGCTGCTGCGGCTGGCCTTGCCCTTCCCGGCGCTCGGCCGGATCGCCTACCACGACCACTGGATCGCCTGCTGCGCCGCGGCGGAGGGCAGGATCGCCTACCTGCCGCAGTCGCTGGGCGACTATGTCCAGCACGGGTCGAACAGCCTGGGCTACCGGCGGCGGCCCGGCCTGCGGCTGGCGGCCAAGCTGGCGGCCTCGCTCGCGCTTGCCCCGGCCCTGGCGCTCGCGGCCCAGTCGGCGACGGCCCGCCGGCGGCTGGCCGGGCCGCTGCACCTGCTGATCGGCCTGCCCGATGCCGAGCTGGTCTGCCGCGCCGCCTTCGCCGAGACGCTGCGCCGGCGCGTCCCGCCCTGCGGCACGGCCGCGGTCACGGCGACAGCTGCGGCGACGGCCACCTTCCTGCCCGGCCCGCACCCTGGCCGCCGCCTGCTGGCCGCCCTGGTCCGGCGCGGGCCGCGCGGCCGGGCCTTCCGCGGAGTCGCCGCGCGCCTCTTCACCGGCCTCGCCATCGGGCGGCTGACGGGCCTTCTGGCCCGGCTGCACCCGCCGCCGTCCGACCGCACCGGCCCGGCCCGAGAACAAAGCTGAGCACCCCGCCGGGGGCCTTGGCAGGAGGGCCGGGGTTGCGGTAAGCCCACACGCGTCCCGGTTCGCCGCCGGGTTGCCCCTTGGAATGCGGGAACGCGATGCCGACCCTGCCAAACGACCTCCGGCTGCTCGAAGCGGAATCGATCGCCATCCTGCGCGAGGTCGCGGCGGCCTTCGCCCGGCCGGTCCTGCTCTATTCCATCGGCAAGGACAGCGGCGTGCTGCTGCACCTGGCGCGCAAGGCCTTCCACCCCGGGCCGGTGCCCTTCCCGCTGCTGCACGTGGACACCGGGTGGAAGTTCCGCGAGATGATCGCCTTCCGCGACGAGACGGCGCGCCGGCTGGGGCTGAACCTGATCGTCCACAGGAACGAGGACGGGGTGGCGCGGGGGATCGACCCGATCCGCTCCGGCTCCGCCGTCCACACCCGCGTCATGAAGACGGAGGCGCTGCGCCAGGCGCTCGACCGGCACGGCTTCGACGCGGCCATCGGCGGCGCGCGCCGCGACGAGGAGAAGAGCCGCGCCAAGGAGCGCGTCTTCTCCGTCCGCACCGCCGCCCACGCCTGGGACCCGCGCGACCAGCGGCCGGAGCTGTGGAGCCTGTGGAACACGCGCCTCCGGCCGGGGGAGTCGGTCCGCGTCTTCCCGCTGTCCAACTGGACGGAGATGGACGTCTGGCGCTACGTCGCCGCGGAGGGGCTGCCGGTGGTGCCGCTCTACTTCGCGGCGGAGCGCCCGGTGGTCCACCGCGCGGGCACGCTGATCATGGTGGACGACGACCGCCTGCCGCTGAACCCCGGCGAGGTGCCGGAGATGCGCCGGGTCCGCTTCCGCACGCTCGGCTGCTACCCGCTGAGCGGGGCCATCGAGTCCGACGCCGCGACGGTGGAGGACATCATCGCGGAGATGCGCGCGTCGCGGACCTCCGAACGTCAGGGGCGCCTGATCGACGGCGACGAGCCGGCCTCCATGGAGCGCAAGAAGCGGGAGGGCTATTTCTGATGACGGCCGGTTCCAACTCCGCCGCCGCGCCCATTCCCGAACGGGGGCTGCTGCGCTTCCTCACCTGCGGGTCGGTGGACGACGGCAAGTCCACGCTGATCGGCCGGCTGCTGCACGACGCCGGGCTGGTGCCCGACGACCAGCTGGCGCAGGCCCGGCGCGACAGCCGCGGCCGCGCCGACGAGGAGGGCGGGATCGACTTCTCGCTGCTGGTGGACGGGCTGGAGGCCGAGCGCGAGCAGGGCATCACCATCGATGTCGCCCACCGCTTCTTCGCCACCGACCGGCGCAGCTTCATCGTCGCCGACGCGCCGGGGCACGAGCAGTACACCCGCAACATGGCCACCGCCGCCTCCAACGCGGCGCTCGCGGTGCTGCTGGTCGACGCCCGGAAGGGCCTGCTGACCCAGACGCGGCGGCACGCCGTCGTCTGTTCCCTGATGGGCATCCGCCACGTCGTTCTGGCGGTCAACAAGATGGACCTGGTCGGCTTCGACGAGGCGGTCTTCGCCGCCATCGCGCGGGACTTCGCGGCCTTCGCCGCTCCGCTCGGCTTCGCCGCGGTGACGGCGATCCCCCTGTCGGCGCGGCGCGGCGACAACGTCGTCCGGCGTTCCGTCGCCATGCCCTGGCATCAGGGCCCTGCCCTGCTGGAGCATCTGGAGACGGCGGCGGTGGAGGGCGAGGGCGCGGACGGTGCCGCCGGGCCGCTGCGCTTCCTGGTGGAGTGGGTGAACCGTCCGGATCCGGACTTCCGCGGCCTGTCCGGGACGGTGCTGTCGGGCCACCTGGCGCCCGGCGACGCGGTGGCGGTGTGGCCGTCGGGTCGCCGCGCGCGCGTCGCCCGCATCGTCACCTTCGACGGCGACGTGCCCCTGGCCCGGGCCGGCGACGCGGTGACCGTGACGCTGGAGGAGGCGGTGGACGCCGCGCGCGGCGACCTGCTGAGCGGCCCTGAAGAAGGCCCGGAGGTGGCCGACCAGTTCGCCGCGCACCTGCTGTGGATGGCGGAGGAGCCGCTGATCCCCGGCCGCTCCTACCTGCTGCGGGCCGGGGCCCGCTGGGTGCCGGCGACCGTCACCGCGCTCCGCCACGCGGTGAACGTGGAGTCGCTGGAGCACACCGCCGCCGCGACGCTGGTGATGAACGCGGTCGGGCTGTGCAACCTGTCCACGGCGGCGCCGATCGCCTTCGACGCCTATGCGGCGAACCGCCACACCGGCTCCTTCATCCTGGTGGACCGCTTCTCCAACCGGACGGTCGGCGCCGGGATGATCCTGCACCCGCTGCGCCGCGCCGCCAACCTGCACCGCCAGGAACTGGCCGTGTCGTCGGCGGAACGCGCCGCGGCCAAGCGGCAGCGCCCGGCGGTCCTGTGGTTCACCGGCCTGTCCGGCGCCGGCAAGTCCACCGTCGCCAACCGGGTGGAGCGGCGGCTGCACGCGCTCGGCCACCACACGATGATGCTGGACGGCGACAACGTCCGGCTGGGGCTGAACCGCGATCTGGGCTTCACCGATGCCGACCGGGTCGAGAACATCCGGCGCGTGGGCGAGGTGGCGAAGCTGATGACGGAGGCCGGGCTGATCGTGCTCTGCGCCTTCATCGCCCCCTTCCGGGCCGAGCGGGAGGCCCTGCGCGCCCTGTTCCCCGACGGCCTGTTCCTGGAGGTGTTCGTGGACACGCCGCTGGAGGAGTGCGTGCGGCGCGACCCCAAGGGGCTTTACGCCAAGGCGCGGTCCGGCGCCTTGCGCAACTTCACCGGCGTCGACTCCCCCTACGAGCGGCCGGACGCGCCCGACCTGCGGCTCGATACCACGGCGGAGGACGCCGACGCGCTCGCCCTGCGGGTGGTGGAGGACCTGCGCGCCCGGGGCATCCTCGACGACATCCCCGGGGGCATCCCCGGCGCCTGATCCCGCCGCAAAATATCGCGGCCCAAACATCTGGACATCCGGCCGCCGGCGCGCGCATTCCTCCCCCTCGGAGTCCCGGCCGCCGTCCCCGACGACGGCGCGGCCGGAATGGTCCAAACCGTTGCCGAGAGGGGCCCCATGGCCGGAATTCGCAGCTACAATCGACGCGTCCTGGTGACCGGCGGGGCCGGCTTCCTCGGCTCGCACCTGTGCGAGCGCCTGCTGGCGCGCGGCGACGAGGTGGTGTGCGCCGACAACTACTTCACCGGGTCGCGGAGCAACATCACGCACCTGCTGGGCAACCCGCACTTCGAGGCGATCCGGCACGACGTCACCTTCCCGCTCTATGTGGAGGTGGACGAGATCTACAACCTCGCCTGCCCCGCCTCGCCGGTGCATTACCAGCACGACCCGGTGCAGACGACCAAGACCAGCGTGCACGGCGCCATCAACATGCTGGGGCTGGCCAAGCGGCTGAACGCGCGCATCCTCCAGGCCTCGACCAGCGAGGTCTACGGCGACCCCGTCGTCCACCCGCAGCCGGAGGAATACTGGGGCAACGTCAACCCGATCGGCCCGCGGTCCTGCTACGACGAGGGCAAGCGCTGCGCCGAGACGCTGTTCTTCGACTACCACCGCCAGCACCGGCTGGCGATCAAGGTGATGCGCATCTTCAACACCTACGGGCCGCGCATGCACCCCAACGACGGCCGCGTCGTCTCCAACTTCATCATGCAGGCGCTGCGGGGCGAGCCGATCACCGTCTACGGCGACGGCGCGCAGACCCGCTCCTTCTGCTACGTCGACGACCTGATCGACGGCATGGTGCGGCTGATGGACAGCGATCCGGCGATCACCGGCCCCATCAACATCGGCAACCCCGGCGAATTCACCATGCTGGAGCTGGCCGAGCAGGTGATCGCGCTGACCGGCTCGCGCTCGGCCATCGAACACCGCCCGCTGCCCCAGGACGACCCCCGGCAGCGCCGCCCGGACATCACCAAGGCCAAGGCCCTGCTGGACTGGGAGCCGACGGTGCCGCTGCGCGAGGGGCTGGCGCGCACGATCGCCGATTTCCGCCGCCGCTTCTTCGCCTGAAACCAGACGCCGCCGCAGGCCCCGGGGAGGCGGAGAGGGTTGGAGTCTTGTCGCGCCCCCGCCCCCGTCTCCCCCGCCCGGCCGGACCGCTGCCGCGGTAAATCCGCGCCAGACAGGGCCGCCGCGCGGCCCGCCGGCCGCTCCGGCGAGTCGCGCGGCGAATCGCCGGAGCGGCCGAGTCGCCGCAAACCCGCGATTCGCAAGGCTAAATCTGGAGTTTTGTCGCGTCACCCCAAGCTTCCACAGGTGGAACGGGTTATCCCCTGGAGTGTTGTCGCGGGATTCCTGGACTCTTGTCGCGCGACTCGCGATTCTCTACTGGAGTCTTGTCGCTCAAACAAATAGGTGAATCTAGTAACCTTACAAATAGTCTGCGCGACAAGATTCCAAATTGCCGCCGTCTACCTGCCGTGTTATGGATCGAAACCTAAGTTGACCTGGAACAAACGGCGAGAACAGCGCGCTATGGGCCAGTTGCATCGCCTGATCAGTCAGGTGGGTCGCGAGCAGGCGAAAGCACTCCAGACCGATCCGGAGCAGCGCTCGCTGATCGACATCGCTGCGGCGGTCTTGGAGGAAGAACGGCAAGAGCTTGGCATTACCTATTCAGGCTTTGCCTTGACCGCTCTTCCGCACCGCCGCCTGCCGGACGACCAGCCTTGGGAAAGGCGAGGCCACCGGATTCGTCTGCTGATCGAGCCCGGTCGACTGCCGGTTCGCGGCGGCGGCTTCAAGCTCTACGGCGTTCCTTATGGAAGCCGTGCGCGGATGATCCTGCTTTACCTGCAGACCCGCGCCCTCCAGACCGACAGCCGCGAGGTCGAGCTGGGCCGCAGCATGCACGACTGGCTGGACCGCATGGGCCTGTCCGTGGGCGGCCAGACCTACCGGGACATCCGGGAACAGGCCTCGCGCATCGCCGCCTGCAACCTGACCTTCGCCTGGGAGGACGCCAACAGCCTGGGCTTCGAGAAGGACTCGATCGTCAAGGGCGGCATCCATTTCTCGTCGGAGCACAATTCCCCGCAAGGCACGCTGTGGGAAGACCGCGTCCTGCTCTCCGAAGCCTTCTTCCGCGAACTGAAGGCTCATCCGGTGCCCATTTGGGAACCGGCGCTGCGGCACATCCAGAACAACAGCACGAGCATCGACATCTACATCTGGCTGGCCTACCGGCTGCACAGCCTGAGCAAGTCGACGACCATCACCTGGCCGGCGGTGTTCGAGCAGTTCGGCGCCGGCTACGCCCGGCTGCGCGATTTCCGGAAGCGCTTCATCGAGGCTCTGCAACTGGCCCTTGCCGTCTACCCCGACGCGCGGGTCGACGTGGAGGAGCACGGGCTTCTCCTGCACCCCTCGCCCCCGCCGATTCCGGAGCGCAAGATGGCGCAACTGATGCGCTGACCGCCACCGCGGGGGGACGCGACAAGACTCCAAGCGCTCCCCCCGTCCGGTCGCGACAACATTCCAGGCGGCCCGCCCCAGACGGCCCGATCGAACCGCCCTTTCCAACAGAAACTCCACCCGGTCCCCCATGATGACCAAGCGCGGTTTGCAACGGAACGGACGGCACGGGAACCGCCCGCGGTGACCGGTCCATCGATCCTGATGCTGACCCGCTACAGCCGGCTGGGGGCGAGCAGCCGGCTGCGCTTCCTCGCCTACCTGCCGGCCTTGCGCGACGCGGGTTTCCAGGTGACCGAAGCCCCGCTGCTCGACGACGATTACCTGCGCAGGCTCTACAGCGGGGGGCCGGCCGACCGGCGCCGGATCGCCGCCGCCTACGCCCGGCGCATCACGGCGCTGCGGGCGTCGCGGCGCCACGACCTGGTCTGGCTGGAGAAGGAAGCCCTGCCCTGGCTGCCCTTCGCGGCCGAAGCGGCGGCGGGGCTCGGCCGCGTTCCCTACGTCATGGACATCGACGACGCTTGGTTCGAACGCTACGCCGGCCACCGGCTGGCGCCGGTGCGGGCTGTGCTCGGCGGCAAGTTCGCGACGCTCGCCCGCAAGGCGCGGGTCGTGCTGGCCGGCAACCCCTATCTGGCCGACTGGGCGCGCGGCGCCGGCTGCCCCGACGTCCGCCTGTTGCCGACGGTGGTGGATCCCGCGCGCTACCCGCTGCTTCCCTTCCCCGGCACGTCTGACGGCCCGGCGACCGTGGGGTGGATCGGTTCGCCGTCCACGGCGCGCTATCTCGGCATGGTCGGGGATGCGCTCGCCCGGCTCGGGCCGGCCGTGCGGCTGCGGGTCATCGGGGCGTCCGAGGCCGCCCTGCCCCCCATCATGCCGGTGCCGGCGGTCTGCGTGCCGTGGCGCGAGGAGAGCGAGACCGAGGAGCTGGGCCGCCTCGACATCGGCATCATGCCCCTGCCGGACAGCCCGTGGGAACGCGGCAAGTGCGGCTACAAGCTGATCCAGTACATGGCGGCCGGCCGGCCGGTCGTCGCCTCCCCGGTCGGCGTCAACACCAGCCTGGTGCGGCATGGCGTGAACGGCTTCCTGGCCGAGGGCGAGGACGCCTGGGCCGACGCGCTTGGCCGGCTGGCCGCCGATCCGGAACTGCGCGCCCGCATGGGCGCCGCCGGCCGGCGGCTGGTGGAAGACCGCTACGCGCTTTCCGTCACCGCGCCGCAGCTGGCCGACGCCTTGCGGGACGCGGCCTCGCGGGGCGGGAACGGGGGCTGAGCCGGCCGGATGCCGCATCGCAGCAAGGGTGCGGACCACCGCCTTGCATTCCCCTGAGTGTCAGCGTATGTCTGCCGCCGGCCGCTGCGGGAAGACGCAAGGGGCAGGCGATCGGGTTTGACAGCGCACCTTTCAATACAGGATATGTGATCGTCATACCCATCAGAGACCGCAAGGGCTCCGTTTGCCGTGTGGGGCAGGGCAGAACAAGAGGCGACTGTGGATTTGCGTGTGAAGGCTCCGGCTTCCGATGCTCCGGGCCGCTTGTTCCGGTCGATCAGCCTGCTCTCCCCGGAACTCGTTACTGCCCCGCCGCCTTGGCTTGGTCATACGCCTTTTGCTTTCTGGATCATGGACGCGCTGCGCCCGGCGCGCTTCGTCGAGCTTGGAACGCACAGCGGAAACTCCTACGCCGCCTTTTGCCAGGCGGTGCGGCATCTTGGCCTGCCGACGGCTTGCGCCGCGGTCGATACCTGGGCTGACGACGCCTGGGCCAACGACGCTTGGACCGGCGACCCGCAGGCCGGCCATGGCGGCGAGGAGGTCTACCGGACCTTCGCCGCGCACCATGACCCCCGCTACGGCGCCTTCTCGCGCCTGATGCGGATGACCTTCGACGAGGCCGTTTCGGAATTCGACGACGGCTCGATCGACCTGCTGCACATCGATGGGCGGCACAGCTACGACGCGGTGCGCCACGACTTCGAGACCTGGCGGCCGAAGATGAGCCGCCGCGGCGTGGTGCTGTTCCACGGCATCGCGGAGCGACGGGGCGATGCCGGCGTGTGGCGGCTGTGGGAGGACGTGTCGGCGGCGCATCCGTCCTTCGCCTTCCTGCACGCCCACGGGCTCGGCGTGCTCGGCCTCGGCGAGGACGTGCCCGACGCGGTGCGCGCGCTGTTCGCGGTGCAGGCGGAGGGCGGCGAAGCGCTGGACACGGTGCGGCGCCTGTTCGAGCGGCTGGGCGAAGGCGCGGTCCAGGCCGAGGCCGTCCAGGAGCTGGAAGAGCGGCTGCGGCATCTGGACACGGAGGCCGCCGACCGCGCCCGCGCCCTGGCCGATGCCGAGGATCGCCTGCGCCGGCAGGATCTGGAGCTGGCCGTGCAGAAGCGGACGACCGACGAGTTGCGCGACCTCCTGGCGCAGCGCGAGTACCAGATCGGCTCCCTCCTCTCCTCGACCTCCTGGAGGCTGTCGGCCCCCGTGCGCCAATGCGGCCGCGTCTACCAGGAGGTGAACCGTGCCTACCGCCGCTGCGTCCACCGGATGACCCTGGTGCCGCACAGCGACATCAAGCCCGCCGACGGCGGAGGCTACGAGAGCACCGGCGGCGACCCCGCCTTCCTGCTGCAGTCCAGCCGCGGGCGGCTGCCCAGCCGCTGGTGCGTCATCTCCTACAAGGTGCTGCGCGCGTCCGCCCCGCTGACGCCCCTTCTCTACGCCGACGGCGGACAGGGCTTCGACGAGCGGACGGCGATCCGCCTGCCGGTCGACACCATCGGGGAGGTCAACCAGCTCGCCCTGCTGCCGCCGAAGACCCTCGCGCTGCGCTTCGACCCCGCCACCCGGCCGATGTCCTTCGAGATCGCCGATTTCACGATCCGCGAGATCGGGCGGACCCACCTGCTGCTGGATTACGCCCGGCGCAACCCGCGGCGCCTGCTGGCGCATCTGGTGCGGCACGGCTGGCAGGCGACCAAGCAGCAGGTCGCCCAGGATCTGCTGCCGGGCGACCGGGCGGCCGATTACGAGACCTGGGTGCGGCTGTACGACACGCTGGATCCCGAGGAGCTTGCGGCGATCCGGGCCGACGCGGCGCGGCTGGCGCGGCGTCCGCTGATCTCCGTGGTCATGCCGGTCTACAACACGCCGGAAGCCTACCTGCGCGAGGCGCTGGACTCCGTGCTGGCGCAGCTCTATCCCGACTGGGAGCTGTGCATCGCCGACGACGCCTCCACGGCGCCGCACATCGCCCCGCTGCTCGCCGAGTACCAGGCCCGGGACCGTCGCATCAAGGTGGTCCGGCGGGCAGCGAACGGCCACATCTCGGCCGCCAGCAACAGCGCCCTGGAGCTGGCGACCGGGGAGTTCGTGGCCCTGATGGACCACGACGACCGCCTGACCCCGCACGCGCTCTACATGGTCGCGGTCGAGCTGAACCGCCATCCCGACGCCGACATCCTCTATTCCGACGAGGACAAGATCGACGCCAGGGGGCGGCGCCACGACCCGCATTTCAAGTCGGACTTCAACCTCGACCTGCTGCACGGCCAGAACATGGTCAACCACCTCGGCGTGTTCCGCCGCTCGCTGATCGAGCGGATCGGCGGCTTCCGCGAGGGGTTCGAGGGCAGCCAGGACTACGACCTGACCCTGCGTGCGGTGGAGGCCACCACGCCGGCCCGCATCCGCCACATCCCGGCGATCCTGTACCACTGGCGGGTCTTCGCGGAGTCCGCCGCCTTCTCCACGGTCGACCTGCCGCGCGCCACGGCGGCGGCCCACCGCGCGCTGACCGAGCATTTCCAGCGGCGCGGCGTCCAGGCCAGCGTCGAGACCTCGCCCTCCACCCACCGCTTCACCCGCATCCGCTACGCCCTGCCCGACCCGCTGCCCCGCGTGTCGCTGATCGTGCCGACGCGCGACAAGGTCGGCCTGCTGAAGGGCTGCGTGGACGGGCTGCTCCAGCGCACCGACTACCCCGACCTCGAAATCATCATCGTGGACAACAACAGCGAGGAGGCGAAGACCTTCGCCTACTTCGACACGCTGAAGGACGAGCCGCGGGTGCGGATCCTGCGCTACGAGGCGCCCTTCAACTACTCCTCCATCAACAACTTCGCCGTGGCGCAGGCGACCGGCTCGGTGATCGGCCTGATCAACAACGACATCGAGGTGATCGGGGCCGACTGGCTGAAGGAGATGGTGAGCCACGCGCTGCGCCCCGAGGTGGGGGCCGTCGGCGCCAAGCTCTACTATGCGGACGGGACGGTCCAGCACGCCGGCGTCGTCACCGGGATCTGCGGCGTGGCCGGGCATGGGCACAAGGGGCTGGCCCGCGACGCCCACGGCTATTTCAGCCGCGCCCAGCTGACGCAGAACCTGTCCTGCGTCACCGCGGCCTGCCTGATCATGCGCCGGGCCGTGTTCGAGGAGGTCGACGGCCTGGACGAGGCGAACCTGGCCGTCGCCTTCAACGACGTGGACTTCTGCCTGCGCATCCGCGACCGGGGCTATCTGGTCGTCTGGACGCCCTTCGCCGAGCTGTACCATCTGGAATCCGCGTCGCGCGGTCCCGACACGGCGCCCGACAAAGTTCAGCGCTTTATGAGCGAGGTCAATTACATGCGCCGGCGCTGGGGCGATCGTCTGGCGCAGGATCCGTATTACAACCCAAATTTGTCCTTGGACGCCGAGGATTTCGGACTGGCCTTTCCTCCCCGCGTCCTCAAGCCCTGGCTCGACAAGGAAAGCACCTGACCCATGGATGTCACCGCTCTCGCCATCCCCGACGTGAAGATCATCCGGCCGAAGAAGTTCGGTGACCATCGCGGCTTCTTCTCGGAGACCTACAGCAAGAAGGCGTTCGAGGCGGCCGGGCTGCATTACGACTTCGTGCAGGACAACCAGTCCCTCTCGGCGGAGGTGGGCACGGTGCGCGGCCTGCATTTCCAGCTGCCGCCCTTCGCGCAGGACAAGCTGGTGCGCGTCGTCCGGGGCGCCATCCTGGACGTGGCGGTGGACATCCGCCGGGGCTCGCCCACCTTCGGCCAGCACGTCAGCGCGGTCATCAGCGCCGAGGAATGGAACCAGATTTTCGTTCCCATCGGCTTTGCGCACGGATTTTGCACACTGGAACCTAATACCGAAGTGGTATACAAGGTCACGAACTTCTATTCGGCCGCGCATGACCGGGGTCTGCTGTGGAACGATCCGGATCTGGGCATCGATTGGCCGGTCGCGACGGACAAGGCCCTGCTGTCGGACAAGGATCTCAAGCATCCGCGGCTGGCGGAACTGGGCGAGTGTTTCTGACGCGGTGTTGACGACTTGTTGGTAAAGGGGGCAGGTGTCTTGATGAAGCGTATCCTCGTCACGGGTGGAGCCGGTTTCATCGGTTCGGCCGTCGTGCGTCAACTTCTGGCCGAGACCGACGCCTTCGTCGTCAACGTCGACAAGCTGACCTACGCCGCCAACCTGTCCTCGCTGCCGGGCGCTGCGGAAAACCCCCGCTACGCCTTCGAGAAGGTCGACATCTGCGACGGGGAGGAGCTGCGCCGCGTCTTCGCGGAGCACCGGCCGGACGCCGTCATGCACCTGGCCGCGGAGTCCCACGTGGACCGCTCCATCGACGGGCCGGGCGAGTTCATCCAGACCAACGTCGTGGGCACCTTCCGCCTGCTGGAGGCGGTGCGCGGCTACTGGATGGGGCTGCCGGCCGAGGAGCGCGCGGCCTTCCGCTTCCACCACATCTCCACCGACGAGGTGTTCGGCACGCTGGGCGACGAGGGCTTCTTCACCGAGACGACGGCCTACAGCCCGAACTCGCCCTATTCGGCCAGCAAGGCGTCCTCCGACCATCTCGTCCGGGCCTGGCACGAGACCTACGGCCTGCCGGTGGTCCTGACCAACTGCTCGAACAACTACGGCCCCTACCATTTCCCGGAAAAGCTGATCCCGCTGATGATCCTGAAGGGTCTGAAGGGGGAACCGCTGCCGGTCTACGGCAAGGGCGACAACGTCCGCGACTGGCTCTACGTCGAGGACCACGCCCGCGCCCTGCGGCTGGTGCTGGAGAAGGGCGTGATCGGCGAGAGCTACAACATCGGCGGCTACAACGAGCGCACCAACCTGGACGTGGTGCGCACCCTGTGCGCGCTGCTGGACGAGCTGGCCCCGGCCGGCGCGCCGCACGACCGGCTGATCACCTTCGTCGCCGACCGCCCGGGCCATGACAAGCGCTACGCCATCGACGCCTCCAAGATCACGCGCGAGCTGGGCTGGAAGCCGCAGGAGACCTTCGAGACCGGCCTGCGCAAGACGGTCGAATGGTACCTGGAGAACCGGTCCTGGTGGGAAGCCATCCTGAACGGCTCCTACCGCGGCGAGCGGCTGGGGCTCGACGCGGCATGAAGATCCTCGTCCTCGGCACCAGCGGGCAGGTCGGCACCGAGCTGATGCGGGCCGCCTGGCCGCCGGGCACGGAACTGGTCGGGCTGGCCCGTCCGGACGTCGACATGGCCCGGCCGGAGACGGTGGACGCGGCGGTGGCGGCGCACGCCCCCGACCTCGTCGTCAACGCCACCGCCTACACCGCCGTGGACAAGGCCGAGAGCGACCGCGACGCGGCCTTCGCCGTCAACCGCGACGGCCCGGCCCGGCTGGCCGCGGCCTGCGCCGCGCGCGGCGTGCCGCTGGTCCACATCTCCACCGACTACGTGTTCGACGGCACCAAGCCGGCGCCCTACACGGAGGACGACCCGGTCGCCCCGCTCGGCGCCTACGGCGCCAGCAAGGAGGCCGGCGAGGCGGCGGTGCGCGCGGCCTGCCCGTGCCACGTGATCCTGCGCACCTCCTGGGTCTACGCCGCGCACGGGGCCAACTTCGTCAAGACCATGCTGCGCTTCGGGCGCGAGCGCGAGGAGATGCGCGTGGTCGCCGACCAGCACGGCGCGCCGACGGCGGCGTCCGACATCGCCGCCGCGATCGTGGCCATCGCCGGGCGCATCGCCGCCGCCAAGGACCCCGGACGCGACGTTCCCTGGGGCACCTACCACTTCACCGGCACCGGCGAGACGACCTGGCACGGCTTCGCCGAGCGCGTCTTCCAGCGGCTGGAGGCGGCCACCGGCCGGCGTCCGCGGCTGCTGGCCATCACCACGGCCGAGTATCCCACTCCCGCCCGCCGCCCGGCCAACTCCCGGCTGGACTGCGCGCGCATCCGGACCGCGTTCGGCATCGAGGCCCCGCGCTGGGAAGACAGCCTGGACCGCGTGCTCGACGAGCTGCTCTCCTCCCCGGCATCCTAAGAAGACTTCACGACAGGCGGCGCGATCATGAAGGGCATCATCCTGGCCGGCGGGTCCGGCACCCGGCTTTATCCGGTGACGCGGGCGGTCAGCAAGCAGCTCCTGCCGATCTACGACAAGCCGATGATCTATTTCCCGCTCAGCACGCTGATGCTGGCGGGGATTCAGGACATCCTGATCATCACCACGCCGCACGACCAGGCGCTGTTCCAGGCCGTGCTCGGCGACGGCGCGCAGTGGGGCATCAACCTGACCTACGCGGTGCAGCCCTCGCCCGACGGGCTGGCCCAGGCCTTCATCATCGGCCGCGAGTTCGTCGGCAACGACAGCTGCGCGCTCGTGCTGGGCGACAACATCTTCTACGGCCACGGCCTGACCAACCTGCTGCGCGCCGCCGGCGAGAACACCCAGGGCGCCCGCGTCTTCGCCTACGGCGTCCGCGACCCGGAACGCTACGGCGTGGTCGAGTTCGACGAGCAGGGCCGCGCGCTCAGCATCGAGGAGAAGCCGGTCAACCCGCGCTCCAAGTGGGCGGTCACCGGGCTCTATTTCTACGACAACGACGTGCTGGACATCGCCGCGGCGGTGAAGCCGTCGCCGCGCGGCGAGCTGGAGATCACCTCGGTCAACGCCGCCTACCTGGAGGCCGGCCGCCTGTCGGTCGAGCAGATGGGCCGCGGCTACGGCTGGTTCGACACCGGCACCCACGACAGCCTGCTGGAGGCGGCCGAGTTCGTCCGCACCATCCAGCACCGGCAGGGCCTGCAGATCGCCTGCCCGGAGGAGATCGCCTTCATCTCCGGCTGGATCGACGCCGAGCAGGTGCGCCGCCTCGCCGAGCCGCTGAAGAAGAACGAGTACGGCCGCTACCTGCTGAGCCTGACCGAATAGGGACGGCGCGGGCCGCCGCATTCGTCAGGACCGGCTTGCCAAGAACCCAACGGAGACAGCCGTGCGAGGGGGCGTTCCACAAGGGCGACCCTTCGCACGCGCGTGCATGGGAAGCATCGGCCCGGCCGGTGAGGACCGCGTCCGTTCCCGGCTTGCGGACGCCGTTTCAGGCCTTACCAAAGACAAGCGTTCGGGCTAACGTGCCGCCAACTGAGACCATGAATGGGCGTTTGCCCGACATTGCCGGCTGAAAGAGCGCATGATGGACGAGAGTCGTTCGCTGTACCTGGATCTGATGGTCCGGTGCCTGGTTGGCGCCATCTATGAGGATCCTTCGCACGATCCCTGGTCCGAACCCACATTTGCTCCGGAACGGCGCCGGGGTGGCCTCGATTGGCCGCTGAAGGCCCATTCGATGATCGGGGAACTGCGCATGAACAACGTGCGCACCGCCGTCGAGCATGTGCTCAAGCACGGTGTTCCGGGCGACCTCATCGAGACCGGCGTCTGGCGGGGCGGCACCACGATCTTCATGCGGGCCATCCTGAAGGCCTACGGCGTCACGGACCGCCTCGTCTGGGCGGCGGATTCCTTCGAAGGCCTGCCGCCGCCCGACCCGGAACACTATCCCGTCGATGAAGGGGACGTGCACAGCACCTTCTCCGAACTGGCGGTGTCCCTGGACGAGGTGAAGTCCAACTTCAGCAAGTATGGCCTCCTCGACGACCAGGTCCGCTTCCTCAAGGGCTGGTTCAAGGACACCCTGCCGGGCGCGCCGATCGAGCGGCTGGCGGTGCTGCGCCTCGACGGCGACATGTACCAGTCCACCATCGAGACCTTCGAGGCCCTGTACGACAAGGTGTCGCCCGGTGGCGTGATCATCGTGGACGACTACGGGGCGGTGGCCGCCTGCAAGCAGGCGGTGCACGATTTCCGCGCCGCCCGCGGCATCGAGGACAGCATCAAGGACATCGACGGAATCGGTGTCTATTGGATCAGGTCGGCCTGATCCCGAGCGCCCGCGCCCCGGCGGGGCGCGGGTGTCGCGACGTGGAAGGGGGGCCGGCCTTGCCCCGTGATCCGGACTGGATGATCCGGAGTGGACTTGGCAGGCAAGCTTCGATAAATGTGCGAACGCCATGGATCGAACCCGTCGGCCGCCCGCCGCGACCCCGCCACAATCGGACCTTTTGGATGCCGTCTGACATCGCGATCAGCGTCAAGGGCTTGGGCAAGGCGTACACCATCTACAAGAAGCCCGAAGACCGCATCAAGCAGATGCTCTGGCGCAACCGTCGCAAGTTCTACGACGAGTATTGGGCACTGCAGGGCGTTGATCTGGAGATCCGGCGCGGCGAAACGGTCGGCATCATCGGCCGCAACGGGTCGGGCAAGTCCACCTTCCTGCAGATGGTCTGCGGCACGCTGACCCCGACCCGTGGCGAGGTGGCGGTGACGGGGCGCATCGCCGCCCTGCTGGAACTCGGCGCCGGCTTCAACCCGGAATTCACCGGCCGCGAGAACGTCTATCTCGCCGCCTCCGTGCTGGGGTTGGAGCGCAGCCAGATCGACGAGCGCTACGCCGCCATCGAGGCCTTCGCCGGCATCGGCGATTTCATCGACCAGCCGGTCAAGCTCTACTCCAGCGGCATGTACGCCCGGCTCGCCTTCGCGGTGGCCGCCCATGTGGACGCCGACATCCTGATCGTGGACGAGATCCTGTCGGTCGGCGACGTCGCCTTCACGCAGAAGTGCATGCGCTTCATCCGGCAGTTCAAGGAGCGCGGCACCCTGCTGTTCGTCTCCCACGACGCCTCCAGCGTCATCAACCTGTGCGACCGCGCGGTGTGGATCGACCGCGGCTTCCTGCGCGAGACGGGACCGGCCAAGGAGGTCTGCCACAGCTACCTCGCCGCGCTGTACAGCGAGCAGGACGACACCTCCTTCCGCATCGGCGGCAGCCGCCGCCCGCCGGAGGGGCCGGTCAGGGCGAAGCCCGACGTGCGGCACGACGTCCTCAAGGAATCCACGGCCCGCAACGAGATCGAGCTTTTCGACTTCAACCCGGACGCCCCCTGGTTCGGCAGCCGCGGCGCCACCATCGAAGGCGTGCGCCTCCAGGATCCCGCCGGCGCCAGGCTGGACGCGCTCTACGGCGGCGAGGAGGTGATCCTGCGCGTGGACGCCGCCGCGCACACGGACATCGACAGCCCGATCGTCGGCTTCGTCGTCAAGGACCGGCTGGGGCAGACGCTGTTCGGCGACAACACCTACATCACCTTCCGCGAGACGCCCGTCACGGTGCGCGCCGGGCAGGGCTTCTCCGCCAGCTTCCAGTTCCAGTTCCCCTACCTGCCGGCCGGCGACTACGCCATGAGCGTGGCCATCGCGGCCGGCACGCGGGACGATCACGTCCAGCACCACTGGATCGACGAGGCCCTGTTCCTCAAGGTCGTGTCGAGCCACGTGTCGCGCGGCCTCGTCGGCCTGCCGATGCACGCCATCGACCTCGTCGTCCACCAGCCGGACCATCAGTCAGGGTTTGCCGAGAATGCCTGAAACCCCCGCCCTGCCCGAAACCGACCGCGCGGAAGGCGGGGATCTTCACAGCCTGCTGTCCGATCCCTGCTTCTGGTTTCCGGAGCGCCTGAGCGATCCGGACGCCTGGGTGGGGCACATCCCCTTCGCCTTCTGGGCCATCGATGCGCTGCGTCCGCGCACGCTCGTCGAACTCGGCACGCACACCGGCAATTCCTACCTCGCCTTCTGTCAGGCGGTGGACGCGCTTGGGGTGGAAACCGCCTGCTACGCGGTGGACACGTGGCAGGGCGACGAGCACGCCGGCTTCTACGCCGACGCCATCTATCAAAGGCTGTCGGCCTATCACAACCCGCGATACGGCCGCTTTTCGCGTCTGGTCCGCACGACCTTCGACGAGGCGCTGCCGCAGTTCGCCGATGGCAGCGTCGACCTGCTGCACATCGACGGGCTGCACACCTACGAGGCGGTCCGCCACGACTTCGAGACGTGGCTTCCCAAGCTGAGCGACCGCGCCGTGGTCCTGTTCCACGACACCAACGTGCGCGAACGCGGCTTCGGCGTCTGGCAATTCTGGGACGAGGTCAGCCGGAACCATCCGGGTTTCCTGTTCCTGCATTCCAACGGGCTGGGCGTGCTCGCCGTCGGCCGGAATCTGCCGGAGCCTTTCAAACGCCTGATGGAGGCCGCCCAGGATCCGGAGCGCCTCGACAGCGTCCGCCGGATCTTCGCGCGGTTCGGCGCGCCGCTGAACGACCAGCTGCGCCTGCGCCATCTGACCGAGCAGGCCGAGCATCTGACCGCCGTCCTGCAACAGCGCGACAACGACATCGCCACGCTCACCCAATCGCTGATCGCGCGCAACGGCGACGTCGACGCCCTGAACCACACGTTGGAGCAGCGCGACACCAGCATCAAGGCGCTGAACGGAAGCATTGCCGCGAAGGACCGGGAGCTGGCCGCCCTGGCGGAAACCCACGAGGTGCTTCTCGTCGCCAAGAGGGAAATCGACCGCCTGCGCGCGTTCGTCGCCGAAGCCGGACATGCCGGGTCGGGCCGGGTCCCAGCGTCCAGCGGCGCCTCAAGGGGTGCCGTCACGCCGGTGTTGCCGAAGCGCCGCTGGAACGACGCCGCCGCCCTTCGCATGGGCAGGGCTGCCGCACGGCTGCGCCGGAGCGGCTGGACAAGGCAGAGCGACCGCCTGATCCTCTGGGCCGAAATCGTGCGCTGCAACCCGTCGTCGTCGCTGCGGCAGCTGTGGCACGGCTTGCGGGAGGGTGGTACGAGCCATCCGCTGTTCGACAGCGCCTATTACCTGCGCACCAACCCCGACGTGGCGGCGGCCGGCGTCAACCCCCTGGGGCACTATCTGGCCGTCGGCGCCTGGGAGAACCGGAACCCGCATCCGCTGTTCGACAGCGCCTATTACCTGCGCACCAACCCCGACGTGGCCGCGGCCGGCGTCAATCCCCTGGTGCACTATCTGACCATCGGTGCCTGGGAGAACCGGAACCCGCACCCGCTGTTCGACAGCGCCTATTACCTGCGCGCCAACCCCGACGTGGCGGCCGGCGGTGCCAATCCCCTGGTGCATTACATCGAACAAGGCGCGCGGGAGGGGCGCAACCCGCACCCGCTGTTCGACGGCGCCCATTACCTGCGCGCCAACCCCGGCGCGGCGGCCGAGGTGGCGGCGGACGGGACCACCCCCCTGGCGCATTACCTGGCCGTCGGCGCCTCGGAGAAGCGGGACCCGCACCCGCTGTTCGACAGCGCCTACTATCTCAGCACCAACCCCGACGTGGCGGCCGACGGGACCAACCCCCTGCTCCATTATCTGGAGCGCGGCGCGCGGGAAGGGTGCAACCCGCACCCGCTGTTCGACAGCGCCCACTACCTGCGCACCAACCCCAGCGTGGCGGCCGACGGGATCAACCCCCTGCTCCACTACATCACGCACGGCGCGTGGGAAGGGTGCAACCCGCACCCGCTGTTCGACAGCGCCCATTACCTGCGCACCAACCCCGATGTGACCGCCAGCGGCGCCAATCCCCTGGTGCATTACCTGGCCGTCGGTGCCTGGGGAGGCCGGAACCCGCACCCGCTGTTCGACAGCGCCTACTACCTGCGCACCAGCCCCGACGTGGCGGCCGGCGGGGCTCATCCGCTGCTCCACTACATCGCGCACGGCGCGCGGGAGGGGCGCAACCCGCACCCGCTGTTCGACAGCGCCTACTACCTGCGCACCAACCCCGACGTGGCGGCGACCGGCATGGATCCGCTGGTCCATTATCTGGCGCATGGGGCCTGGGAGAAGCGCAATCCGCATCTTCTGTTCGACAGCGCCTATTACCTGCGCACCAACCCCGACGTGGCGGCCGGCGGGGCCAACCCGCTCGTGCATTATCTGGAGCACGGGGCCTGGGAGGGGCGCAACCCGCACCCGCTGTTCGACAGCGCCTACTATCTGCGGACCAACCCCGGTGTGGTGGCCAGCGGAGTCAACCCGCTCGTGCACTACCTGACCATTGGCGCTTGGGCGAACCGCGATCCGCACCCGCTGTTCGACAGCGTCTACTATCTCAGCACCAACCCCGACGTGGCGGCGTCCGGCGCCAATCCCCTGGTGCATTTCATCGAGTCCGGCGCCGCCGAACTGCGCAACCCGAACCCGCGCTTCGACATGAGGCTGTACGCGCAGATCACGCCGGACGGGGTGGACAACCCGCTGCTGCATTACCTGACCAAGGGTCCGGTGAAGGGCTTCTGCCTGCCCGGCACGGTGGATGAGACGGTGGTGGCGGCGGCGCTCGGTGTGGGGACCGAGCTGAAGGGGCCGTTGCGGCTGACCGCGGGGATCGTGCTGTACGACAACGAGGCCCCTCAGATCGCCGAGCTTGTGGGCTCGATCCGCCTCGCGGCCTCGGCCCTGCCGGACGGAATCACGGTGGACGTGGCGCTGCTCGACAACGGCGGCGCTCCCTTCGACCCCGCTGCCCTGCCCGAGGCCGTGCATTACGAAAAGCCCGACGCCAACCTGGGCTTCGGCAAGGGCCACAACGCGCTGATGCGCCGCGCTTTCCAGGCGGGCGCCGACTTCTACCTGGGGGTCAACCCGGACGGCCTGCTGCACCCGGACTGCCTGGTGCAGCTGCTGCGCATGGCGGTGGCCGACCAGGGCGAAAGCCTGTTGGAAGCCATCCAGTTTCCCGAGGAGCATCCGAAGTGGTACGAGCCGGACACGTTCGACACGCCCTGGGTGTCGGGCGCCTGCTTCCTGATGCCGCGCGCCATCTTCGAGGCGACCCAGGGCTTCGACGAGCACATGTTCCTGTACTGCGAGGACGTGGATCTCTCCTGGCGGGTCCGGCTGGCCGGCTTCCGCACGCGCATCTGCCCGACCGCCATCTTCCACCACGACGTCTCCGACCGCGGGCATGAACCGTGGCGCTTCAAGGAGATGCTGCTGGCCGGCCGTTATCTGGCGCGCAAGTGGGGCAACCCGGCCTTCCGCGAGTACACCGAACAGCTGCTGGTCAGCAACGGCGTGGCGAGCAGCCCCGCCGAGTTGCCCGACCTGGAAAGCCTGCCCGTGATCGAGGCGCCGGGGGACATTCCCGACTTCGACCACGCCTTCAGCTTTGCCCTTACCCGTTGGTGAAGAACCGCCGCGCCCCCATGCCGAACGACAACCACACCATCGACGTCATCGTCCGCTTCCACGACGCCAGCAAGGGCGAGACGCTGCTGCGCGCGCTCTTCTGCCTCCACGGGCAGACCCATCCGGCCGTGCAGCCGATCCTGGTGCTGCAGGGCTTCTCCAATGACGACGTGCAGGCCGTGGAGCGGCTGGTGTCGCGCTTCGCCTGGAACGAGAGGCACCGTCGGCCGATCGTCCACAACTACGTTCCGCCGGCGCCGGGCGACCACCGCTCGCGCCTCATCAACGAGGGGTTCCGGATCGGGACGGGGCGCTACATCGCCATCCTCGACTACGACGACGTCATCTATTCCCACGCCTACACGCACCTGATCGGCCGCCTGCAGGCGTCGGAGGCGGCCATTGCCTTCGGGCGCATCGCGGTGAAGCACGTCATGCCCCTGAAGCATTACGAGTTCGTGCTGGCCACCACGCGCAACAACTTCAAAGGGTCCGGGCTGAGCGACCTGTTCCTCGACAACTTCTGCCCGATCCACAGCTTCGTGCTCGACCGCAGCAAGATCGCGGCGGAGGACCTGCGCTTCGACGAAACCATGACGCGGCTGGAGGACTACGACTTCCTGCTGCGCACCTGCGCCAAGTACCCGGCCGATTTCGAGGGGCTGGACCGCTTCGTCGGCACCTACTACTGGCGCATCGACGGCTCCAACACCGTCCAGTCCTACGGACCCGGTGCCGAGGAGAACCGGCGGCAGTGGCGGGAGGCGCAGGAGAAGATCAGGACCCTGAAGGAGGAGCTGGGCCTTCTCGGCGCCAGGGGGTTGGTCGCGGCGCCGGAATGATCCTGCCCGGCGGCCCCCGCCCGGTGGCTGTGCCGGGATGGGGCCGGGGATGGGGGTGTGTTGCCTTTGCGGGAGCGGGATTCTAGAGTGCGCCTCCCGGTCGGGGAGCCGGCGGGGACTCGTCCGGTTTGCTCGGTTCCGTTTGAAAAAGGCCCTCCGAAGTGATCGCCACGCCACCACGCACGGCCTCCGCCTCCCGCGGCCTCCCGGGGGCCGCGGCTCCCCTGGCATCCCTCTGGCAGCACCGCCGCCTGATCCTGCGTCTGGCGCAGCGCGACCTGGAGGCGCGCTACCGGGGGTCGCTGCTGGGCCTGGTCTGGGCGGTGCTGACGCCGCTCCTGATGATGACCGTCTACACCTTCGTCTTCACCGTCGTCTTCCAGGCCCGCTGGGGAGCCTCCACGGGAAGCAAGGCGGAGTTTGCCCTGCTGCTGTTCTCGGGGCTGGTGCTGTTCACCATCTTCTCGGAATGCCTGGCCCGGGCGCCCGGGCTGATGCTCGAGAATGTCAGCTACATCAAGAAGGTGGTCTTTCCGCTGGAGATCCTGCCGGCGGTGATCCTGCTGGTGGCGCTCGCCAACGCGACCATCGGCTTCATCATCCTGGAGGCCTTCGCCCTGGCGGTGTTCGGCCTGCCGCCCCTGACCATCCTGCTCTTTCCGCTCATCCTGCTTCCGCTGTGCCTGTTCGCGCTGGGCGTCACGTGGTTCCTGTCGTCGCTGGGCGTGTTCCTGCGCGACATCAAGCAGATGGTCAGCGTCCTGGTGACCATCCTGATGTTCATCAGCCCGATCTTCTACCCGGTGTCGGCGATCCCCGAGGCGTATCGGCCGATCATCCAGCTGAACCCGTTGACGCTGCTGCTGGAGGGCGCGCGCGACGTGCTGTTCTGGGGCACGGTGCCGAACCCCCTGGAGTGGCTGCTGTCCACCGCGGTCGCCTATGGGATCGCCTGGCTCGGCTTCGCCTGGTTCATGAAGACCCGCAAGGCCTTCGCCGACGTGGTGTAGGCCCGCCCATTGACCAGCTTGCGGAGATGGAGTGCCCCGATCCATACCATCCATCCAGTTATGGACTTGAAATGAATTACAGAAAGTGTTTATCGGCCATTCTGGTGGTATCGGCGATATCTTCAGTTCTTTTTATTTATAAGTACGCGCTATATCCTTCTTCTGCCGACTCCGTGGTGTACAGGTTCCTGGCGTTCCGCTTTCGGATAGACGGGGTGATGCATGACTTCGGGACCATCCGGACATACGGCTACCCCCTATTCCTGTACGCTCTCAGCTTTCTTTCCGGATGGTCGTTCGATCGGCTGGCCGCCGTGGCGGGGGGCGTGCAGTGGATCCTCTACGCCGGCGCCACCTTGTGGCTGGGCGCCGCATTGCGGCGTGTCGGCGAAGCCGCCGCGCTCGGAGCCGTAAGCGGCCTCCTCCTCCTTCCGCTCGGGCTGGCCCTGGTCACGGACGTCCTCACGGAAGGGCTTTCCCTGCCGATCGCGGTCGCCCTGGCCGCCCTGGCCGTGCAGGCATCGGGGCGCTATCGCCCGGTGTGGAGCGAAGCGGCCCTCGTCGCCGGGGCCATGCTGGCCGCCCTTGCGCTGATGGTCCGTCCCGGGAACCTGCCGGTCACCATCGGCTGGCACCTCGCTGTGGCCCTCGCCCTGGTGGTCTCGCCGGCTTGGTCCGGCGTCCGGCGGCGGCTTGCGGCTTGCGCCATCCTCTCCTTCGTCGGCGCCGGGCTGCTCGTCTGGGGGCCGCAGGCGGCCTATGCGGCCCGGTCGGTCGGCGAATGGGCGATCCTGCCCGCCTGCCGCCTGGGGGCCTTCCAGGGCGCGTATGGGATATTGGTGTGGAAGTACGACACCATCATGACCGTGTCCGGCGGAACGGCGCGTTGGAATTTGCCCGCCCCCTGGAACACGATCAATCCGTTCTTCACCCCGCCGCTGCCGGCCGGGGGGTGGCTGGAGTGGTACCTTGCCCACCCGGTCCAGGGCGCGGCCACCCTGCTCGGCCATGTCTTCATGGGATTCAACGCGCGAACGCCGTTCACCTACATTTACGATCTGTGGCCTTCATACGCTTGGCTGCACCGGGCGGCGGTCTTCTCCATCCTGGTCTTTGGCCTGTGGCGCATGCTCTCCCTTCTCCGAAGGGCATGGCCGGCGCAGGCGCGGGCGTGGGCCTTGCCGGTCACCTTCGTCGTGGCCGTCTTCCTGGGTTCCTGCATCCTCAACGCCGTGACCGCCGTGGAAACGCGCTTTGCCGCGATCCCGATGGCGATCCTGGCCTGTTTGGCGGCGGGGTACGGCTGGGCCATCGTGCGCGGCGAGGAGACCCTTCCCATACGCCGGGCCCTTGCCTCGCTTGCCGTGGTTGCGCTGCTCCTGGCCGTTTCGGCCTGGGCGGAGCAGTTCGAAGGGCGCGTCCCGGCGGTCCAGATCGGGCTGCAGGATTACGGCCAGAACACCCCCTGCTACCTGACCTTCGACACGGCCAACGGAGAGTTCGAGAGGGTGTTCTTGGAATACGAAAAAGAGATTTCCAGAAGGGACGGGATGTAATCCGGCCGTATCAGCTCCAGGACAGCAGGACGACGCCGCTGACGATCACGGCGATGCCCAGCAGCTGCTGGGCCCCCAGCGGCTCCTGGAAGGCCAGGTTGCCGAGCACCGCGACGGCCACGTACGACAGGGACACGCTTGGAAAGGCGATGGACACCGGCAGCCGGCGCAGGGCGATCAGGTAAAGCAACGCCGAGGCGACGTACAGGGACAAGCCCATCAGCGTCGGGAGGTGGAACAGCTGCCGTGCGAAGGTCGCGCTCTCCATCGCTCCCTTCTTGAGCAGGATCTGCCCCCCGACGCCGAGAAGGATCGATATCCCGAGTGCTGCGTAGTGAAACATGTGCGCCTGCGTGTCGTCGTGTCGTGTCTGCGGCTGGAGCGGGCTGGCTTCAGGCGGCGGCTGTCTGCGCCGCCGGAGCGCGCACCGTCCGCGCGGACCGGCGCGCGCGGGCGTAGACGCCCACGGCCAGCAGCCACGCCGCCAGCATGGCCAGGGAAATCCCCATGCCCCACCGGAAAAGAGGGGTCTGGTAGGAGGTGGAAAGCTGGTAATGCCCGGCCGGCAGGACCCAGCCGCGCAGCGCGCCATTGACCCGCACGGGCTCCAGCCGATTGCCGGCGCCGCTGATCTTGGCCGTCCATCCCGGTGCGAAGGCCTCGTTCTCCACCACCAGCATCCGCCGGGGCAGAGCGATGTCGTGGACGATGCCGTTGCGCGCGAAGGACAGCGTGCGCAGGGAGAC
Organism: Azospirillum rugosum; assembly: GCF_017876155.1. Classification (GTDB taxonomy): domain Bacteria; phylum Pseudomonadota; class Alphaproteobacteria; order Azospirillales; family Azospirillaceae; genus Azospirillum; species Azospirillum rugosum. The sequence goes on along the minus strand of NZ_JAGINP010000015.1, from coordinate 171,777 downwards.
GTCCGCCTCGGCGGAACCGGTTGCGTCGTTCAGGTCGACGCCGTCCACGGCCGGCTGGTCGCAGGCCACGCGGGCGCAATCGAAGGCCAGGAGGCGGCTCGGCTGCATCATGAAGCTCTTCAGCGCCGGATCGCTCTCCACGACCGCGTAATTCTTGGGCAGCGATCCAGTCAGATCCGCCGTCATGAAGTCGCCGGTGAAATAGCCGCGCCAGGACAGGTCCAGCAACCTCGGCACCGCCAGGCGGGCCGGCCGCTCAGCCAGTGGCTTCCGGAAGAGGCCGGCGTTGCCCGGCTCGTTCCCCAGGCGGTCGCGGATCCCGTTCGCCTCGTACATGCCGATCGGAAGCGGGGTCTTCCAGTAGGACGACATGGAGTCCAGGACGGGCCAAGCGGACACGGCCGCCAGCACCGGCACGATCAGGGACAGGGCAAGCCGCGGCCGGGGCCATCGCCGCATCCACGCCAGCACCGCCAGCGTCACGGCCAGGACGGCGGCCTGCATCATGAGCGCGGAGCGGAAGAAGGGGGCCCAGGCGTCCGGAACCACGAGGATCAGGCACAGGACGCCGCCCAGCACGACGGCGAAGGCCGTTCCCGCCAGCACGATCAGGCGCTGCCGGGACAGCGGCTCGGGCGAGCGGCGCAGGTTGTCGAACCCGGACAGCGCCAGGAAGAGCACCGCCATGTAGAGCAGGGTCCGGTAATCGCCGGCCGCAAAGCGGGAATAGCCGAGCGGAGGGACGAGGGCCACCAGCGCCGAGGAGAGCGGCGCCAGGGTGCTGAGGCACATCACCGCCGCCACCGCGCCGACCGCCAGGAAGGAAAGATGGCGGAGCAGGTCGGACGGCCGCAGGAACGGCAGGAAGATCGCGACGACCACCGGAATCTGCATGCCGAGCATCGACATGTCGGGCCCGAGGCCGGCCGACGAGTAGAGGAGGCTGCCGAGCTGCTCCGGGCTCAGATGCTGGCGGGCGAGCTGCTGCGTGACGGCGGAGCGCACCAGCTCGCCGCTCAGCCGGAAGCCGGGCAGAAGGTAGGCCGCGGCCATGGCGACGCCGATCAGGGTCAGCCCGCCGAGCACGGCCGCATCCAGCAGGACGCCGCTGCCCTGGCGCCGCGCCACCGCCGTGGCGACCTGGACCAGGACGAACACCGACAGGCAGAGCAGGCCGGCGATCATGCAGCCGGGATAGCTGCCGACGATGAACAGGTACAGGAGCGGCGGGATGAGCAGGCTGCGCCACCGCAGCGTCGACGTGTAGGCGAACCCCTTCAGGCGCAGCGGGACCCCCGGACGGTCCGCCAGCAGGAAGGCCCAGAACAGCCAGGGGAACAGCGCGAACGCCCGGACGATGTCCGGATGCTCGGCGTTGGTGAAGAAGCCGCCGTAGAGGTGGTAGCAGACCGCGGCCAGGAACGCGATGAGGCTCGACCGGAACTGGACCCGCGTGAGCCGGTACATCCCCAGCGCGCCGGCATAGACATGCAGGAGCTGGACGATGTTCGCCGCGTGCAGGTCGTACGGGATGCCGCTGGCCGGGAAGAACCAGAAGGGAGGGTAGTGTATCCCCGCCTGGAGGTTCATCGCCAAGGGGTAGCCGTAGGACTGGTACGGGACCCAGTGCGGCCATTCGCCGGCGCCGACCGACGCCATCCAATAGGCTGCGACGGCGTAGTAGTGCATGAAGAAGTCGAAGGTGAACGACGTCACCCCCGACCAATGCCCGGGGAAGAGCGCCACGTTCAGCCCGAACAGCACCACGGCCGCGGCGAGGCCGTGCCAGGCCGGGTTGTCCAGCCTGGCGGCCGCAAGATCCGCGCGCGCGCCGGGGCTGGAAGGCCGAAGGAAGGCGGTCTGGCTCACGTCACGCTCCGGTCGGGCCGATCATGGACTCGTCTTGCGGCGGCGCATCGCACATTACAGGGTAGGCGCGACGTCGCGCAGCGCCGCGACGACGGACGCAACCGCCTCGTCGCCGAGCTGGGGGTACATGGGCAGGCTGAGGACCAGGCCCGCCATGCGCTCCGTCTGCGGCAGCCCTCCCGGGCCGAGGGGAAGGCGGTCCCGATAGGCGGGCTGGAGATGGACGGGTGCCGGGTAATGGATGTTGGTCATGACGCCGCGCGCCTGCAGCGCCGTGCGTAGGGCGTCGCGGTTCGGCGTCGTCACGACATACTGGTGGAAGACGGGAACGGTGTTCGGGCGCCGGCGCGGAAGGTCGAGCGGCAGGCCGTCCAGACCGCGGTCGTAGGCCTCCGCGATGGCCTGCCGGCGGGCGTTGTGCGCGCCCAGCCTTTCCAGCTTCACGCGCAGGATGGCCGCCTGGAGTTCGTCGAGCCGGCTGTTGTGCCCGGCGTCGTGGCTGATGTAGCGCTCCTTCCAGCCGTATTCCCGCAGGTGGCGGAGCCGCTCCGCCAGGGCCGCGTCGTTCGTCACCAGGACGCCGCCGTCGCCGAGCGCGCCCAGATTCTTGGTGGGGTAGAGGCTGAAGGCGGCGATGGCGCCGAAGGTGCCGACGATCCGGCCGTCGAACGTGGCGCCGTGGGCCTGGGAGCAGTCCTCCAGCACCGGCACGCCGAAGCGCGCCGCGATGTCCATGATGCGGTCCAGGGCGACGGGATGGCCGTACAGATGGACCGGGACGATCGCCTTGACGGGCGAGGACAGGCGGGCACCGCCGGCCAGGCGCCCGTTCAGCACCTCCTCCAGCTGGTCGGGGTCCATGCCGTGGCAGGCGTCGACGTCGACCAGGACGGGCAAGGCGCCCGTCAGCTCGACGGCGGCGACCGTGGCGACGGCGGTGTGCGAGACGGTCACCACTGCGTCTCCCGGCCCCACGCCGAGGGCGCGCAGGCCGAGCACCAGGGCGTCCGTGCCGTTGGCCACGCCGATGCCGTGCGCGGCCCCGTTGAAGGCGGCGAACTCCTGCTCGAACGCGGAAACCTCGCGTCCCAGGATGTACCATCCGCTTTCCAGCACGCGCGTGATCGCCTGGTCGATGGCGGAGCGCTGCTCCAGATAGGCGGCCTTGGGATCCGTCTGGGGAATGACCGTGTTCGTCATCGGGAGCGATAACCCTCTTGTGAGGAGTCCTTGCGGGGCGGGTGAAAGGGGCGTCAGGGACGCGCCGGCGGGTCCTTGGCGAGGAGGGCCAGGAACTCGTCGTAGTCCCGGACATAGTCGTTCGCATCGTAGGGATCGGACGCGAACACCAGCAGGACGGCGTCGGGCGAATATTTGTACTGCACGCCCCAGATCATCGGCGGCATGTAGACCGCCAGGTTGGGGGAGTCGAGCCGGATCTCCTCGCGCCGGGTGCCGTCGTCGACCATGACCGAGCAGGACCCGTGCGTGCAGATCAGGAACTGGTGGCAGACCTTGTGCGCGTGCTGGCCGCGGACGTTGCGCCCGGGCACGTCGAAGACCATGAAGAAGCGCTTGGGAACGAACGGCACCTGGTCGGTGAACTCGCCCACCGTCAGCTTGCCGCGCATGTCGCCCACCAGGGGGAAGGTGTGCACGGTCACGCCGGGCACCGAGCACTCCCGCACCCCGACCTGCTGGGTCGTGTTGAAGGTGGCGGGGGTGTCGTGGACCGCGTTCGCGTAGTTCACGATGGTCGCGGGGTTGCCGACGATGACCGCGTTGGCCGGGACGTCCCGCGTCACGACCGCCCCCGCCCCGACCATGGCGTTGGCGCCGATCCGCACGCCGGGCAGGATGGTGGCGTTGGCCCCGATCGAGGCGCCGCGCGCGACGACCGTCTGCGCGAAGCGTTCGGGATAGATCTTGCTGCGCGGAAACGGGTCGTTGGTGAAGGTGACGTTGGGCCCGACGAAGACGTCGTCCTCCAGGCGCACGCCGTCCCACAGCTGGACGCCGCACTTGATCGTCACGCGGTCACCGACCACCACGTCGTTCTCGATGAACACATGGTCGCAGATGTTGCAGTCGCGGCCGATCCGGGCTCCCGGCAGGACATGGGCAAACGCCCAGATCCGGGTTCCGTCACCGATGGTTTCGGACTCGCACAAGCCCTGGGGATGGACGAAGACGCTCATTGCGGGGGGCCACCTAGAAAGTGCTCGCGTGACATTTCGATGAAGTTCGGCCGGCGCTTGGTGTTCTCGAAGGTTCGCCAGATGTACGAACCGAGCAGGCCGAGGCCGAAGATGTTCAAAGCGCCGAAGAACATGATGCTGAGCATGATCGGCGTGTAGCCGGAGACGTCGATCAGGCCGAACGCCCAGAACAGAAGGACGACGCTTCCGATCAGGATCGAGGCCACGACGCCGAGGAACCCGACGACGTTCAGCGTGATGATCGGCAGATTGGAGAAGGCGAACATGCTGTCGGTCATGTAGCGGAACTTGCGGCGGAAGGTCCACCCGCTCTTTCCGACGGCCCGTGCGCGGCGATGGTAGGGGATCTCCCGGCGCTTGAAGCCGATCCAGAGCAGCAGCCCGACCAGGGTGCTGTTGGACTCCTCCAGCGCCAGCAGGCAGTCCCGAACCTTCTGGTTGCACCCGAACATGTCCACCCCGCCCTGCGGCATCTCGCGCTGGATGAAGCGGCAATAGACGGTCCAGAACAGGGACGAGAACAGCTTGCTGAGCCCGGGATCCCCGCGTGAGGCCCGAACGCCCAGCGCGACGTCGATCCCCTCGTCGCGCAAGGCGATGAACATGTCCCGCACGAGCTCCGGCGGTTCCTGGAGATCGGCGGCCATGACGGCAAACAGCGGGCCGGTCGCCGCGGCCAGGCCGGTCCGGATCGCCGCAAAGGAGCCGAAGTTGCGGGAAAGGCAGATGACGGTGGACCGGAACGTCGCCTTGGCCAGGCGGTCCGCCAGCTCACGGTACGAGTTGTCCGGGCTGCCGTCGACAACGAACACGGCTTCCAGCTGATGACCAAGATCCCGATTCAGATCATCGATAGCAATAATAAGTTCCGGAATTGATCCTTCGTTTTTATAGACCGGAATTATTAGAGAGTACATGGTACAGCCCAAGGATCTTTCATCGAATGATCTAAACTATACGTTCCAAGACCGTCCGGCGTCTGCGGCCAAGACCTTTTCGGCCTTGTAGCATGGGAAGAGGGGAAAGTACAGCATCCGGGGCGCCGGCTTCGCCCGCCCGCCCCGCCCGTCCGAAGCGCCGCCCGGATGCGCACCGAGAGTTCGCGGGAATGAGGGCCCGAATGAGGAAGTGAACAACTTTTCCCCATGACGCCACGGTGACGCTGGGATAAGCAGGCTCCGCACCGACTTAAGCCCGATCGAAACGGCCGATACGACCATGGAACGCCTGTCCCGAATTCTTGCAACGGTTGCGGTGGCTTTCCCCGGCCGGGAGCGGAGCCGGTCCTGGCCGGACGTCTTCGTCCTGGCCGTCGTCCTGGCCGGCCTGGTCTACACGGCGCTCGGCTGGACCCCGTCGTCCTACGGGGTGGCGCTCGGCGGGATCGGGGCGCCGGGCGAGGGGCTGGTGGCCGGCACGCCGAAGCCGATCCGGTCCGACGAATGGGCGGTGTGGACGCCCTTCGTCCAGATCGCGGTCAACAACGGCTTCGGACGTTTCAACGCGCTGTCTCCCTACGCCGAGGACCTGCGCAACTTCAACGCCCTGCCGCTGCTCGACTGGGGGCTGGCGTTCAAGCCGCAGTTCTGGCCCTTCTTCGCGGTCGACCCGGCCTGGGCCTTCTCCTTCTCGCACGCCGTCTTCATCGTCCTGTTCCTGGCCGGCTACCATCGCCTGTTCGTCGCCTTCGGCTTCGGCCGGGCCTGGTCGGCGGCGGCGTCCTGCGCGCTGTTCTTCACCAGCTACGCCCAGTTCTGGTGGACGACGACGGGGCCGCTCCTGGCGATCTTCCCCTGGCTGCTTCTGGCCGCCCTCGCCCGGCTGCCCTGGCATCTGCACGCGGCGCTGATGGCCTATGTGACGGCCTTCTGGCTGCTCAGCCACCTGTATCCCCCCGTCGTCATTCCGCTGGCCTTCGCCGGCGGGGCGCTGCTGCTCGCCTTCCGGCCCGACGCCCTGCGCCCGCGCAGGCTTCTGCCCTGCCTGCTCGGGGCCGCGGTCGGCATCGGGCTGACCGGGCTCTACCTGCATGAGCCGATCCGGGCCATGGCGGCGACGGTCTATCCCGGCTCGCGCTCGCTGGGCGGCGGCGGCGTGCCGCTGCCGCTCTACCTCGCCCAGTTCCTTCCGTTCCTGGTCAGCACGGACGACTACCGGGATCTGCTCGGCCTGAACATCTGCGAGGTGGCGACGGGGGGAAGTTACCTTCTGCTGCTGGCGCTGGTGTTCCTCGACTATGGCCGGCTCGGGACGGTCCTGCGCCAGGGCGGGCCTGCGCGCACGGCGCTGCTGCGCCAGCTTGCCCTGCCGCTGGCCGCCTTCGCGCTGATGTCGGTCTGGATGCTGGCCCCGGTCCCGAGCGGCTGGGGGCGTGTCCTGCTGTGGGACAAGGTGCCGGGCAACCGCATGGTCTTCGCCGCGGGCCTGCTTCTGCTCGTCCTCGCGCTCGTGCTGCTGCGGGCCGCAGCGGTGCGGCTGTCCTGGGGGCGCTTCGCCGTCGCGGCGCTGACCGTGGGGCTGGCCTGGGCGGCGGCGAACGGCGGCCTGGACAACCTCGCGGGCCGGCTGGCGAACAACCTCACCGACCTCGCCATCCTGCCGCCGCTCGCCGTCGTGGTCTGGCTGGGCGCGCGCGGGATGCTGCCCGCGGCGCAGGGCGGCTTCGCCCTGATCCTCTGCGCCCTGGCCGTCAACGCGGTCGGCTTCGGCGGCTTCAACCCGATCCAGTCCGCCTGGCCGATCTTCCACCGGCCGGCCACGCCGGTGACCGCGGCCTTCGCCGAGAGCGCCGCCGCCCACCCCCAGGGCTGGGTCCTGCGCGGCGGCATGCTGCCGGGGGCGCTGATGCAGGGGTTGGGCTACCGGTCGCTCCAGCATGTCCAGATCGCGCCCGCGCTGGGCTTCTTCCGGCCCTACTTCCCGGAGATGGGCGACGCCGCCTTCAACCAGCTCTTCAACCGCTACGCCCATGTCCAGATCGTGCCCGGCCTGCCGGCGCCGGGCTCGCCGCAGGCCGACGTGATCCAGCTGCCGATGGAGCGGTTCCTGGCGCCGCCCCCGCGGGATCCGGGTGGGGAAGCCGCGTCCGGGACGGCGAAATAGCGCATCCGCTCACCGCGTCGCCCCGCCCGGCGCGGCCGCCCGCTCCGGCCGTCCCCGGATCGCTGCGGCAAGACGGGCGCCGAGGCTGCGGGCCAGGACGGCGAGGATCAGAAGCAGGGCGGCCGCCGCCGCGGCGAGAGCGGCGTTCATTCCCGTCGGCGCGTAGGTGAAGTCCACCCGCGCGGCCCCCGCCGGCAGTTCAATGGTCTGGAACGTGTCGTCGGACAATCCGATCGGCACGGGCGTCCCGTTGACGGTCGCCCGCCAGCCGTGCATGTGCACCTCCAGGCGGACCAGCGTGGATGGGCGCGTGCAAACGGTGTCGACGCGATCCCGCGTCACTGGGGTCAGCGTGCAGCCTTCGGCCGAGACGTAATCCCGTACCCCCGGAATCTCGTAGACGACCATGGTCGGGCTTCGATGGACGGGCGTCAGGCCGGTGTGGGTGGTGAACCGCACCTCCGGCGCGTAGCCGTCCTTGAGGGGGCCGCCCGGCCCGGCGGCCGAAAAGGGCGTGGCGTCGGCCTTCGGCCGGATCCACAGCGCCAGGGGCCGTTCGCCGTCCAGCTTTTCGAAGCGCACGGTGTAGTCCTGGCCGGCGGCGATGCGCACCGGGCGGGACAGCCCGACGGTCAGCGGGCTGTTGTCCTGCGCCTGGCCGATGTCCGACACCCCGTCGGCGCAGTCGCCGTGCACGCAGAGCGTCACCTTCGCCCAACCGTCCGCCGTGTTGCCGTAGGTCGCGACCAGCAGGGAGACCTCCGACACGTCCATGGCGCGTCCGGACGGCAGGCGGCCGGTCATCTCGACCCACTCGCCCGCCGCGACGGCGTGGGGCGTGTGCCCCTGCGGTTCCAGGCGGACGGCCGTTTCGGCGCCGATGTCTGGCCCGCCGAGCACGTACTTCACGCCGGCCTGGGCGTAGCGGGGAAGGCGTTCGCGGAACAGCGTCTCCCGGTCGGCGCGCTGCTCCGGTTCCAGATAGGGGAACCAGGGCTGGAAGACCGTCGGGTTGGCATAAGGGTCCAGGTGATTCCGGATGTGGTCGGCCGTGCGCTGCGGCGCCGGAAGATCGTCGTAATGAAGCGTCGCGATGCCGAAAAGGCTTCCGTAATTCGGCCCCAGGCGGTGCCCGGCCGTCTCGGCGACCCGTTGGAAGCCGATGTTCGCCTTCAGGAAGGCAACGGCGTCAGCGTCGAGCGTGCCCGTGCGCGGGTAAGACAGATAGGGAACCAGGAACCACGCCGTCGCCTCCCCTATGAGAAGCGCCGAGAGCAGGATGGCGACCCGTCCCGTCTCCGCACGGCGCGAGGCCCACAAGGTTGCGCCGGAGAGCAGCGCCACGGCGACGAACGCGCCGATGAGGAAACCCGCCTGCACGTCGGTCGCGATCTTCCAGAGATCGCCGATCGCCGGAAAGGCCGGCACCGCGGCCAGGGCGACCGACAGCAGGGCGGCGGCGACCGCCCCGGCCATGACCCGCCTCAAGACCGGCCGCGGCAGATCCGGAACCCGGTCGAGGAACAAGGCGGCGAGGACGGCGAAGCAGAAAATCCAACTCGGATTCAGGTAGCGGAACGACGCGGCGATCCTCGCCAGGGGCAAGGCCATGAAGGCCTGGTAGACCCCCGGCAAGCCGTGGCTTACCCCGACGGCGATGACGATCCACGCCACCAGCAGCACCTTCACCGGCCGCCGGTCGGCCAGGAACACCCCGGCGAAAGCCAGGACCACCGGCATGAAGCCGATGTATCCGCCGATGGCCGACCACACGGACCTGATGACGGGGACCGGAGAGTCGAAAATCGGCCCGTAGACGTACGGCATCACATAGTGCAGAAGCGCGGCGGAGGGGAGCCAGACTCCGTAGAAGCCGTGCTCGCTGTGTCCCGACAAGGCGGCTTCGGTCAGGAATTCGGCAAAAGCCAGAAGAAGCGGTGCGCTGAGGGCGGCCGCCAGAAGGGCCGTCAGCAGCAGGTCCAGGACGAAGCGCCGGATCTGCCGGGCGTCCATGCCGGCGCTGCGGAACACCACCCAGCCGATCAGCAGGATCGCGTAGAGATACACCTGTTCCGGAAAGCCGGCATACAGCGCCATGGCGGCCATGGCGGCGCCCAGGCAGACCGGCGGCAGGCGCCCGGACAGGGGGGCCTCGGCGATGGCGGCGGCCCGCAGGGATTCGATGGTGAGGAACAGCCAGGGCAGGAACGCCACCGGATTGAAGACCGCGTTGCGCAGCCACGCGAAAACGCCGTTCACCTCGAACAGAAGGGCGGCGGCCAGAGCGGCCCCCCTGCGCAGGCCGAACGCCCGCAGGAACAGGTAGGTGCCGGTTCCGGCCAACGCCTGCAGCAACGCGTGCTCGATCACCTGCCCGTGCGGCAAGGCCAGCAGCCACGTCGGCGGAAAAAGGGCGGCCGACTGCATTTCACCCAGCAGCGGCGCCCCCAGCCCCTCGAAGTGATTCCAAAGCGGCAGGCGGCCGGACAGCACGTCGAACGCGGCTCGCGCGCCCAGCGAAAGCGACGTCGTGCCGACGTTCGGGTCGATCGTGGGCAATCCGGGCAGCAGCGCTGAGCCGACACCAATGCCGAGACCGCTGTACAGGTACAGAGGGTTTGTCAGAAATGGGCCAAAGACATCAAGAATTATCAGTATTGCCGGAATGAATGCAATCGACAGAGCGGTGTATATCTTAGGAATTCGCAATATTGACATCCGATGTTTTTGCGTCGATTTCTGGCGTGGCGGCCACACCGTGGCGGCGGGGCTTGGCTTACACCCCTGTCGACCGCATGGCTGGAGGGGCGGCGCTCGGTGCGGAGATGGCGAGACGGCCCGTAACGGTGAGCGGCATGACGGACGCGTTTGTCATTGAAACTGTATCGCGGTGTGGATACCAGGTGCCCGGTCGAGCGTCTTCGGAGAAGAAGCTAGCTGACTGGTGGGTGGGCAATCAATCTCGGTTCTACCTGCTCCCTGCCATTTCGACTTGATGGTCACATGGCTATGTCGGCCACCGCGACCGCTTCGAGTTCGTGGACGGCATCTTTTCCCTGGCCCGTCCCGCGGACCTGATCCCGCATCGGTCCTGATGGCGTTGGGTCGGATGACGCCGGTTTCGTGACCGGGCTGTTTGGAAAGCGCGGGCTGGTGTGGGGCGGTTCACAGCCGGTGTGGCGGGGTTTGGGTAGGGTTTGGTCATCGACGAACGCCGCGGCGGAGAGCCCCGGCCCCCCAAAGCCCCCACCCAGCCCCAGGAGACCACCATGATCCGCACCTCGCTGCTCGCCGGTTTCGCCACGCTCGCCCTGCTGTCGGCGCCGGCCATGGCGCAGAACATCACCAGCCTGAACAACACGGCGGCCGGGATCGGCAACGTGGCCAAGCAGAACGCCTTCACGATGCAGAAGGGCGGCGGGTTCCTCGGCGGGCCGAACGTGGTGACGATGGGCAACACGGCGGCGGGCGTCGGCAACCTGGCGGTGCAGAACGGCACGGTGCTGCAGAAGACGCCGCGGGTCGGCCCGCTGGGCGCGCCGGTCGGCGGGCCGAACATGTTCGACGCCAACAACCTGGCCGCCGGCGTCGGCAACTTCGCCAAGCAGAACGCCTTCGGCATCCAGAAGTAAGACGGCCCCCGGCCCCCTCATCCCCATCCATCTTCCAGACCCCCCGGCCGGACACCCTCCGGCCGGGGGTTGCCGCGTGCGGGAAGCTTGTGCGGAGAAGTTGTGCGGAAAACGGCCGCGGCCCGACCGGACAGGATGCCCCAAAAGCCTTATGGCTCCGCCAGTTTCCCTGGCGAAGCCACGCTTGAGCATTCTTCATCCCCGGACAGGTCGGTGGAAGCCGGCGCTTGAAAACCGGATTCCCCGCCCGTGACCTATTCGATGCGCACGTCGACGCCTCCGGCGCGGACGCGGAGCTTGCCGCCGTCCTGCTCCACGGTGACGTCCTGATCGAGGCTGCCCTTCAGATCGGGCGGAAGTTGGGGCATCGCCTCCGGTCCCGGAACGGCCTTGGGGTCGGACGAGCAGACGGTGCGCTTGTTGACGGTCTGGCAGGTCAGGGAGCCGGACCCTTGCTGGCAGATGGTCTGGCCGTTCACCGTCTGGCAGCTCAGCGACCCTGAGCCGCGCATGCACATGGTCTGGCCGTTGACCGTCTGGCAGCTCAGGCTTTCGGCATGGGCGCCGGACGACAGCAGCAGCACAGCGGCGACGACGGGAAGGAGAGCGGCAATCCTGGGCATGGACGCCTCCTGGTTCGGGATAGGAACAAGACTAGCGCGGCGACCGGCCCCTTGGCCCGGGACCGGTCGGCCATCTGCCGGGAGGTCAGCGCTGGACGCCGAGGCTCCGCTGCTTGGCGGTGTTGCCGATGCCGGCGGCGACGTTGGCGGCGGTGCTCACGTCGGTGCTGACCAGGGGCCCGCGGCCCGTGAAGTTCAGCCCGACATGGACGCCATTGCTTTGGATGCCGGTGGTCTTCTGCTTGGCGGTGTTGCCGATGCCGGCGGCGACGTTGGTGGAGTTGGCCACATTGGTGTTGACCAGCGACCCGAACGGCGACGCCTGCAGGCTCGTGGTCTTCTGCTTGGCGGTGTTGCCGATGCCGGCGGCCATGTTCATGGAATTGGTCACGTTGGTGCCGACCAGACCGTTGGGGATGTTCTGGGCCATGGCCGGGGCCGACAGCAGGGCAAGCGCGGCGACGGCGGCGCCCAGGGAACGGTGGAGCATGCGAAACCTCCTTGTGCGGCCGGAGCCCGATGCTCCAGCTTGGTTCATGCGCCCCACGCTAGTCGGGCCGGCGCCCGGCCGCTGTGGCCCGCCTCACAGGCGACGGCATAAAGGGATGACCGGTGAAGCGCCGTGACGGCGCGGCTGTTCTCTGCACGCGGCGACCCCCGGCCGGAGGGGTCCGGCCGGGGGTCTGGACGATGGATGGGGATGAGGGGGCCGGGGGCCGTCTTACTTCTGGATGCCGTAGGCGTTCTGCTTGGCGAAGTTGCCGACGCCGGCGGCCAGGTTGTTGGCGTCGAACATGTTCGGCCCGCCGACCGGCGCGCCCAGCGGGCCGACCCGCGGCGTCTTCTGCAGAACCGTGCCGTTCTGAACCGCCAGGTTGCCGACGCCGGCCGCCGTGTTGCCCATCGTCACCACGTTCGGACCGCCGAGGAACCCGCCGCCCCGCTGCATCGTGAAGGCGTTCTGCTTGGCCACGTTGCCGATCCCGGCCGCCGTGTTGTTCAGGCTGGTGATGTTCTGCGCCATGGCCGGCGCCGACAGCAGGGCGAGCGTGGCGAAACCGGCGAGCAGCGAGGTGCGGATCATGGTGGTCTCCTGGGGGCTGGGTGGGGGCTTTGGGGGGCCGGGGCTCTCCGCCGCGGCGTTCGTCGATGCCCAAACCCTACCCAAACCCCGCCACACCGGCTGTGAACCGCCCCACAACCCGCCCGCCTTTTCAGGACTCCCCGGGAATCCTGGCCCCGGGAATCCTGGTGATGTGCTCCGCGGCGACCGACGCCATGTGGCGGGCCACCTCCCCATGCTCGGGCACCGCTTCGAGCCGTTCCGCGAGGCGCTGCAAACGCCGGAGCCGCTCAAGGGCGCGGCCATGCCGCCCGAAGACGTTGAGGTCGAGAACGGCCAGGCAGAAGACCAGGTGAAGCAGGCTTCCGTCCTGCGGCAGCGTCCGTTCCGCCAGATCGAGGTCGTCGAACAGGTCGGCGAGCCGGACGGCCAGCCGGTAGTCGCCGCCATGGACCAGCCGCACGAACAGCTCGGCGCTCTTGGCCAGGCGCAACGCGTGCGGCACGACCATGTGGGCGTCGTAGCGGCTTCCCGTCACCCGGCCAAGCGCGGCCAGGGCGTCGACGGCGGCGTCCTGGTCGATCCGCCAGAGCACGTCGACCGCGTCGCACCGGGCCAGGAAAGCGGTGTTCTCCAGGTCGCCGTCGAACAGCCCGCCGGCCTGCAACGCGCCGCCGATCTCCACCGCCAGGGCCTCCGCGGTTCTCAGCAACGTCAGGGTCGCCAGCGGATCCTGCGCCGGCAGATGCCGCGTCAGCATCGCGCGCGTGTAGAGGACGTTGGCGATGTTGTACGGCGCGCGGCGCGCCCGCCCCGGCCGGATGGCCGGATCGCAGGCGCCCCGGGGAATCCGGTGGGGGCGCAGCAGGTCGAGGCCGAAGCGGTCTTCATACACCCTGGCCAGCTCGTCGTAGACCTCCAGCGCGCCCATCAGGTCGCCGCTGAAGACGCGGTGCCGGAACAGACGGGCGGCCGCGCCATTCCACACCGGCTCGCCCTTCGGCGAGACGCGCGTGTGGTCTTCGAGATAGCGGCTGTAGCAGCGCGCGTGCTCGCCGTCGTCGGGGAGCAGGGTGATCGGCGCATCGGACGCGAAGGCCGTCAGGTTCGATCCGTTGGCCTCGACCAGGACATGGGCGAAGCCGGCCTTGCGCAGGGCATGCTCGATCGACCGGGCCGTGTAGAGGATGAGGTGGGATCCCGGCGCCAGGATGGCCTGCATCATGCCGCCGGCCAGGGACGGCGCCAGCACCGCGGCGTTCGGCGTCTTCAGCACCACGACGCCGCCGGGCGCCAGATGGCAGCGCATGACGTCGAGGAAGCCGTAGGGGGCGTCGATGTGCTCGATCACCTCCGACGAGTGCACGATGTCGAACGGCTCGCCGATGTCGCTGTCGCGGTCCAGGTAGCGGTTGACGATCGGCGCCTGGAGCAGCCGGGCCCCGTCCTGGGCGAGGCCGCAGGGATCGACGCCCACCGCCCGCCAGCCGAGGCAGCGGGCCGCCATGTCCACGGTGAAGCCGAAGCCGCAGCCGACGTCCAGCAGGCTCGCCGGGCCGTGCGCGCGCAGCCGCGACAGCGTCTGGGTCATGCCCCAGACGTCCGCCCCCTGTTCCGCGTAATAGGCCGTGTAGTCGTCCGAGGGCTCGTCCGCGTAGGAGGGAGGGGTGCGGTCCTCGTAGACATGCGCCGTGCAGGCTCCGCAGCGCAGCAGGATGTGGGTCCTGTGCGCCTCGGTCACTGTCAGCACCACGTCGTGGGCGCCGTCCGTGCCGCAGACCGGGCAGACGTGCCGCCGTGTCGGTTCCGAAGCGGAGCCCGCATCGGTTTGCGGGTCGGTCCAGGCGATCACCGCTCACCCCGCCGGCGGAAGGCCACCGCACGGGCGGCGCGCGCCGCCTTCAGATGCTCGATCTGCGGAGCCCTGTTGTCGGTCGTGGTGCGCAGATCGCTCAAGGTGCCGAGCAGGTTGGCGAACAGCTGCATGCTGTCGGATTCCTCCCCGCCGACGCCGTGCGCCCGGTGTCCGATCTGGCTTTCGAAGAAGCCGTAGAGCTTGTAATGCTCGTACGCGCTCTGGAAGGTGCCGTTGCGGACCGCCCGGTCGACGTCCTTGTTGGATTCCAGGTAGGCGGCCTCGTCGAACTCGTCCTTGGTCAGCATGCGCCGCGTCAGGTGGTTGTAGACGAAGACGTAGGCATCCTTCAGCATCCGCAGGGGGAACGGCGCGTCGAGCCGCGCCGCCCGCAAGGCTTCCAGCCACGGGGCGAGGCCGCGGCGGCCGATCTGGCGGTCGTCTGGAATCGCGGGATCGCCGCCGCCGGCCAGGAGCGTCTCGCGCGCTTCGCACAGGCCGTCGTACCAGGACTCGTAGGTGTTGTCGCACACGGGGCCGGCGCGCAGGGTGCTGTCGGCGAAGGGGGCCGCGGCGCTGAAGACGCCGACCAGCCCGGTCGCCAGGCACTCCAGCATCTTGATGTCGCTCTTCCCGTCGATGAAGTCCTGGGTGGCCGGGTCGGCGTGGGTCTCCAGCGGGCAGAAGAGGATGGCCGGGGCCTGCGAGGACAGCAGCCGCAGGTAGTCCGCATAGCGCTGCAGGGGCAGCTTGCGGATGCGCACGTCGCTTTCCGTCAGCAGGGTGGGCGGCGTGTGCCCCACGCACACGAGGTCGAGGTCGAAGGCGAGGCAGAAGTCGCGCAGGGCCCGCAGGACCGGAATGGTGGACACGCTGAGCGCCGGCATGTCGCTGGACACCCAGACCACGGCGGTGGGCGGCCCGGATGGCCGCGGTGCGGCGGCGCCCTGCGCCAGGTTCGGCGTGACGATGGCCTTGGACACCACGTCCGCCGCGGCGTAGCGGCCGAGCTGGGCGGCCAGGCGCGCCGTGGAGCAGGACAGGACGGCGCACTGGCGCACCAGCATTCTCCCCATCTGCATGTGCTCGGGCGGGAAGGCGGCCCGGTAGGTGGGAGACACCAGCAGATGGTCGTCCAAATCGAGCAGGTAGGGACGGTCGATGGCGTGCAGGGCCAGGACGGTGGCGGAGGACGGCCGGCGTTGCAGCCAGATCGCGTCCACCGGCGTGGCCTCCGGGTCGTTGAGGGTGCTCATGACCACGCGGTTGCGCGACACCACGGTGTAGCCGCCGATCTCGCCCTGCCGGTACAACTCGCCGAACGGAGCGTGCAGCCGCAGTTCCTGAAGGTTTTCCGGCTCGTCGGACAGGACGAGGGCATGGCCGAGCGCCGGCGCGGTCCCATGCTTCCGGCCCGGCCTCCAGGCGACCTTCCGGCGAAGCCGCCGCAGCGCCTGGTCCACGCCCTCCGCCAGGCGTTCCGCCGCTGCTTCCCAGCGGAAGGGCCCCTCCTCGGCCTGGGCCCTGGCGGCGGCGCGCATGCCGGCGTAGCGGACCGGGTCGAGGTCCATCGCGGCGTCGAGCGCCTCCACGAGGGCCGGCCCCGGCCCGGCCTCCAGGTCGCCCCCCAGCTCGCCATCCTCCAGCGCGACCATGCGGGCGCATCCGGCCTCGACCAGCCGGCGGTTCAGCTGGGTCGGCAGGTTGCACAGGATCGGAAGCCCGCAAGCCAGGGCGTTGACGGTGCGGATGGGCACGGCCAGCCGCCGCTCGATCGTGGGCGGGTAGAGGTCGAGCGCGAAGCCCCCGGCGCCGAGCCACTGGAACAGCTCCCCGACGCTCTGCCCGAAGGACAGGGACACGCACGGGGACCGCCGGAGGCGCTCAAGCTGCCCGCGGATGGCGAGATGGTCGCGGCTCGCCGGGTCGATGGTCGCGACGACGTCGATCCGGACGTCGCCGCGCCGTTCCGCCCAGGCGACGATCCCGTCGAGATGGCTGAGCGAGGAATTCCAGGGATAGACGGTTCCGGCCAGGCAGAGGCGCTTTTGCAGCCCCCCCTCCCCCGCCTTTCCTTCTTGCCCCCGCGGAGGCAGGAGCGGGCGCGGAGCGCTGTAGGGCACGACGGCCGTCGGCACGCCGTCGAGCTTCGTCCCGAACTTGGCGATCCAATAGCCGTTCTGCTCTTCGGAGCCGGTCAGGACGAGGTCCGCCCCGACGGCGGCGGCCAGCACCTTCCCCTCGGCCAAGGGCAGGAGTCCGGGAATGCCGTGGGCGATCTCGTGGTCCTGCAAGCCGTTGAGGTCGCAGATCTGCACCACGTCCCCGAGCCCGCTCATCGGGACCGCCCGCATGGTCGGCCACTGCCAGACGATGACGTCGGGACGGACCCGCCGGATGATCTCGAGCTGGTTGGCGCCGTCGTAGAGAAGCACGCCGTCGAGGCGGGCCGGATCCTGCCGGCGCAGGAGCGCCACGGTCTTGCTGGCCGCCGGCACGGCGACGGCGACCCGGTGCCCCGCGTCGCGCAGCATGTCGGCGACCTGCCGGGACCGCAGCCCGCCGCCGGTTCCGACATCCCCCGCCTCAGGCGTCCAGTCGATCGCGAAAACAAGAATCTGCGCCATGGATTTGGTTCCGGTGAGCGTTTGGTTCCGGTGGTCGAAAGCGTCGGTGCGGTGGGCGTCCCGTCACCGGACCTCGTGCGCGATGGCCATGACCTCGACGATCTGCTGGTTCTGAACCCGCAGGACGTCGACCATGTCGGCAAAGACCTGGAAGGCCCGCCCGTCGAACGCCCATTCCGGGTCGAGGATCTGCCGGTCCGGGGTCTGCCGGTCCAGGGTCTGCCGGTGCGGCGTGGACAGCGCCACGGAAACGGCGTTGAGCAGGAGGATGAGGGCTTCCCGATCCTCGTCCCGGACAGGCTGCCCCGCTTCCAGGCAAGCGGACAGCCGCTGGCAAGCCACCACCAGGCTGCCTTCCTCGATCCACCGCTCAACGCTCGAGAGAACACCCGAAGGCTGGCTTTCCGCTTCAGGCGATCCTGAGGCGCTCAACGCGTTGGAAATGATCAAGGCCATCTGGAACCGACTTTGCTTGCTGTTGACGTGCGCGTGAGACGACATCCGGGTATCGCATGCCCGGTGTCTTACCCATATCGGGATGGTGACACTACCAGAGGTCTATTCCACAGGTCGAGGTGTGTGCGGGGGGGCGATCTGCTTTGTCACCAGACACCGTGCGGCGCTCTGCGCGCGGATCGGGACGTCGGGCAAAGTCTGGCGGGCAAGGTCTGGCGGGCAAGGTCTGGCCGAATCCGCGCGGCCGGTGTTTACCCGTCGGGATCGGCTCTGGAGGGTGACCATGCGGACGCTCGTAAGCGTGGTGGCGGTTCTGGGTTCAACGATGGCCGCGCAGGCCGCGCAGCCCAACTGGGCATGGTCGCCAGAGTTCTACTACACGCCGAACGCGGCGAAGGAGTGCGAGTTCGGCAACAAAAAGGCGTGCGGGGATCTTTCCCTGTCCACGCTGCCGCAGACCTCGCCCATGGAAACGATGGGGGATGGAGGATACGGCTACGGTTTTCCTTCTTACGGGTTGGACACCGCAGGGCCGTCATCCTATGAGGAGCGGCGGAAGCGGCTGGAGCGCTACCTGTATCTGCGCCCGAATCCCTTCTGGCCGCCGCCCGGCGCGCCACGGCTTGTCTTTCATGAACGCCAGATCGGGGAATCCCGTGCGGCTCATCATCGTCGGTGAGACGTCGCGCGCATCGCTATAAGCCGATGCTTTTCGGGCGCTCAGGCTGGAGGTCCCAAACGACGGCCTTGGGTTGGCTTGATGGTGCTTGATCCTGCACTCTGTGGGTCGCGTTCATCCGCTCTTCGTGTTCCGACGCCTTGATGGCGCCCAGCGCCTGATGGCAGAGCCGGACGTGCAAACCTTTGAACCTGCTTTTTATGGCGGTCCGCGTGATGCGGTACACGCCGCCGGACTTTGCAAAACACACGGTGCCGGCGTCGGACGACGCCGTCGCGTTTGCGAAATCAACGTGCCACGTCCGTTCGGGATGCATGCGTGTTGGTTCCGTGGTTCGGATTGGTGGTGCCCCTCCCCGCCGGGCAAGGTTGGCCGGGCACGGTTGGCTGAGGTCATGACTGATACGGACGGCGCGCAGAGGCCGGGGGCCCCGGCCCCCGGGTCGGCACCGCGATCGACCTTGCCGGTCCGGCGCCGTGCTTCCCGCTTCAACGGCGCTGTGCTTCCCGCTTCAGCGGCGCTTCAGCGGGAAAACCTTGGGATCCGCGTCGATGCCTTTTTGCAGAATGACCGCCGGAGTGTCCGGGATCTGGTCGGGGGTCAGCCTGTTCAAGGCGCCTTGCTGGAAAACCCAGGACGCCTGCCCCCCGCCCTGCTCCACGACCGACAGGTTGTAGGCCCCCTGCTGCGAGGCCGAGCTGTAATTGCCGGTGCCGTACTGGTCGGTTCTGCTGAGATTGCCTGTTCCGTTCTGCGAAACCACGGCGGTGTTCGCCAGGCCCACTTGGACCGAAATGGCTCTGTTTCGGCCGATCTGCGTCTGGGACGCGGCGTTGCCGTGGCCGGTCTGCGAAATCACGCCGACGCCGTTTCCGTTCTGGAGGGGCAAGGCCTCGTTGGCGATGCCCGCCTGCGGGGGGGCCGCGGCATTTCCCTCATTGGGCTTGGCGCTCAGTTCGCTGGCGATGGTGGCCCGAAGAATGGAGCCCTCGTCGGCCAGGGCCGGGACGGCGACCAGCCCCTGGACCAGAAGGCAGGCGGCGCGGGTGGAGGCGACGATGCGGCGCATGACGGGCATCCCTTATGACCCCCAGGGGGCGGCTCCCACCGGTTCCGCAACGATCTGGGGAAATGTTGAGCGTGCACGGCTCGTCGGGCGGGCGTGGGCGGAGGATTGCGCGCCCTCCACCCAACCGCATCACCGCTGAGTCTGGCGCGCGACGTTGCCGCGGCCGACCTGCACCGCCGTGGCTACGCTGGACGCGGCGGTCGCTTCCTGCGTTTGCGTGACCGTGTTGCCGGCCCCCGCCTGGACGGCCGACGCCGTGTTGCCCGACCCTGCCTGGGTCTGCGTGGCGTCGTTCTTGAAGCCGACCTGCAGGATGGAGGCCTCGTTGCCCAGCGCGGTGCCGGACTGCGTCTGCGTGCCGGTGTTTCCGCGGCCGGCCTGGACGATGCTCGCCTCGTGCCACGCCCCGGTCTGCGACTGGGACGCGGTGTTGCCCTTCCCGACCTGCATCACGGTCGCGGTCAGGTTGCTGCCGTCCTGAATCTGGCCGGCGCCCTCCTTGAGATCCCACCAGTTCCGGCTCCCGCTCGTCTTGAACGCGCCGACGGTGTTGTCCTCGCCGACCTGGAGGATCAGGGCGTCGTTGTGGCTGCCCTTCTGCTCCTGGTTGGCGTTGTTGCGCGTGCCGAACTGGAAGGCCGAAACGGCATTCCCCGCGCCGCCGTCCTGCTTGGCGACGGACAGGTTGTCCTTGCCGCCCTGGACGATGAGGGCATCGTGCTTGTCGCCGCTGTTCTGCGTCAGGCGGGACGCGTTGCCCGCGCCGAACTGCAGGGTCAGGGCCTCGTGGTCGCCGCCGCCCCACTGGTTCATCGTGGCGTTGTTTTTCTCGCCGGCCTGAACGACGTGGCCGGTGTGCCGGCCCTGGCCCGACTGAGTCATGTCGGCCTTGTTGCCCCGGCCGAACTGGAGGGCGCCGGCGTGGCTGCCGCTGCCGTAGGCCTGGGTCTGGGCGGCCTCGTTCGAAGCGCCGACCTGGAGGATGTAGGCGTCGTTGTCCGACGCCGCCATGGCCGAGGTGGACAGGGCGAGGACGGTGGCGGTCGCGAGAAGAATGCTGCGCATGGGCGGATACCTTCGCGTCTTGATCCGGATGAGGGGAAGCGGACCGACGGCCGGGAGGCGGTTCGACGCACCGCCTCCCGGCTCCATGGGATTACCGCTGCGTCTGCTTGGCGGTGTTGCCGCGGCCGAACTGGACCGCCGTGGCGACGCTGGAGGACGCCGAGGCATCCTGCGTCTGGGTGGCGGTGTTGCCCTTGCCGACCTGGAAGGCGTACAGCTCGCCGCTCGTGCCGTACTGGCTCTGCATCGCCGTGTTGCCGGCCCCGAACTGCTTCGCCGAGGCGAAGTTGCCCGACTTGCCCTGGGTCTGGTCGGCATGGTTGTTCAGACCGACCTGCAGGATCGACGCCTCGTTGCCGGTGCCGGTCTGGGTCTGCTTGGCCCAGTTGGACGAGCCGCCCTGGAGGATCGCCGCTTCCAGATCGCCGCCGTTCTGGTTCTGCGAGGCCGTGTTGCCCTTGCCGAACTGCTTGGTCGACGCCGTGTTCGCCTTCTCGCCCTTGCCGTTGCTCTGGGTCTGCGCCGCGTCGTTCCCATAGCCGACCTGAAGGATGCTGGCCTCGTGGCCGCCCACGCCGCCCTGGGTCTGCGAGGCAGTGTTCTTCGCGCCGAACTGCTTGGCCGACGCCGTGTTGTCCTTGGAGTTTTCCTTCTGCTTCTGCGCGGCGCCGTTCTTGTAGCCGACCTGGAGGATCGAGGCGTCGCTGTCCGAGCCCTCCTGGGTCTGCGAGGCGGTGTTCTTCACGCCGAACTGCTTGGCCGAGGCCGTGTTGTCCTTGGATTTTTCCGCCTGGGTCTGCGTGGCGTCGTTCTTGTAGCCGACCTGGAGGGCCGCCGCATCATTGCCGGAACCCGCCTGGGTCTGCGAGGCCGTGTTGTCCTTGCCGAACTGCATGCCGACGGCCGAGTTGCCGATGCCGCTCTGGGTCTGCTCGGCGCCGTTGCCCTTGCCGACCTGGACGATGGTGGCGGTGGAGGCGACGCTGGGGACCGGGATCTTGAGGAAGCCGATTTTGGCCTCAATGCCCTGGGTCTGCGTGGCGGTGTTGCCCGTTCCGACCTGTCCGATGGTGGCGAGGTTGCCGCTGGACAGGTGCGCCTGGGTCTGCTCGGCCCTGTTGCCCTTGCCGGCCTGGCCGGCGATGGCGTTGTTCAGCAGGCCGGACTGCTTCTGCTGGACGGAGTTGTCGCGGCCGAACTGGTAGGACGAGCCCGTGTTGGTGATGCCCGACTGCTCCTGGGTGGCGCTGTTGCCCTTGCCGGCCTGGAAAGCGGAGGCGCTGTTGCCGGTGCTGATCAGCCCCCCCTGGGTCTGTTCGGCCGTGTTGTCGGCACCGACCTGGAGGATGTAGGCGTCGTTGTTCGACCCGGCCAGAGCCGCGTTGCACAGAGCGATAAGGGCGACGGACGCGAAAAGAATGGTGCGCATTGTGATTTTAGCCTTTCATGCAAAGTATGGAGATCGGTTCAAAGCGGACAAGGAAGTAAATGTCCTAACGAATACTTTGAAATTGGCCGGAGGACGCCTGCGGTCCTCCGGAGCGTTCCGGTGTTTCGGCTTTCAGTGTTTTGGCGGTCGCCGCCTACGACGCGAACTTGGCGGCGGCCGGGGCTTGGACCGCCTGCGATGCCGGCGCCTTGGCGTCCGGTGCCGGGGCGGCGGACGGGGTCATGGGCAAGGTCTGTGGCAGGACCGGCCGCTGTCCGGGCAGCGGGTTCTGCCCGCCGGGGACGATGTAGGTCGGGCCGGGGGCCGGGGGCTGCGGGGCTGACGGCGCCAGCGTCTCCTCGCCCGCGGTCCCGGTGAGCGGCGCCTGACGCGGCGGTGGCGCGACCTGGATGTCCTCCGCCGTGGCCTTGACGGTCTTGACGTTGTAGACGCCGTCCCGCTCCTGCCAGTATTTCTCGATCAGCGGCTGGGCGAGGCTCATGTCCTGGAGCTGCCAGTAGCCGTCGATCAGGCCCTCGATGATCAGGCTGTGCACGGCCTTCTCGACCGCCGACTTGACCGCCAGCGTCACCGGTTCGTTGGTGGTGAGGCCGGTTTCGATTTCCAGCAGGTCCTTGAATCCGACGTAGCGGAAGGCGCCGCCCTGCAATCCGGCCGAATAGATGGTTTTGGACACGTTGACCGACTTCAGGACTTCGCCGGACTGCGTCGAAACGGCTCTCAGGAAGACCGAGACCGTGTCGCGGCGGTAGTCCACGTTGCCGCCGATGCCGAGGAAGCGGGCTCCGAAGCCGCCCGTCAGGGTGTTGCTGTCGTAGCCGATGATGCCGCCTTCCAGCATGATCCCGGCGTAGGTCAGCGGGGGCAGCGGGGGCAGAGTGTTGCCGCCGTACTGGTCCCGCGTCACCCGGATCAGCTGCCGCTCCTGAAGGAGGGAGGGGAGCGCCGACCGCTCAACCGTTTTGAACCACGCCCGGTTTCCCGCCCGTTCCAGAGCGTTGATCAGGATCGCCGTGCCGCCCTGGGTGACGGCGCGGGAATACTCGCTGAACTTTTCGTTCGGCTTGTTCTGGCCGGTCTGGTCCTCGAACCGGTACACGGCGACGGCGATTTTGCGCGCCGGGGCCGGCAGGGCCTGAAGTTCGTCCAAGGACGGGGTCTTGTACTCCTGCTGGGGAACTTCGGAAAACGCCAGTTCCGGGCGGTTGGCGCCGGGGCCGCCGGCGCAGGCCGTGAGGGCGGCCGTGCCGGCGGCGGCCAGCAGAAGCTTGCGAAGGACACGCATGGTCGGAATCTCTCAGCGGGGATTGGGGCTTCTGCCGCGCCACGCGCGGTCACGGGGCTCCGGCCTCTGGCGACACAACGCGCGGCGGCACGGCCGAAAAAGGCGTGTTCCGGTGGCAGAGAGGCGGTCGCCCACCAGCGTCGTGATCACGATCGATCGGTCGGGAGTGGCTGCCGATGATCGGCGCCGTGGAACCGGGCCGGGCCCCTACTCCACGTTTGGCGGGGCGCCGGCGGTGTTCAGGCCTGTGCTGGCGAGGGGGACGTCGTAGATGGTCTGCGTGCCGGTGTCGATGTTCTGAAGAACGATCCGCCGCGTCTGCCCGTCGGCGTTCGGGCTGATGGCAACCTTGGAACTTCCAAGCGTGTAGTTGCCGGAATTCTGCGACAGGACCGTGTCGATGGCGTTGCCGTTGACGCCCTGCATCACCTGCTGCTGCAGCTGATCGTTCAGCGCGGCCTGCGGGCTTTGTTGGTTCAGCAGGCTGAACGGGTCAATGGCGTTGGGGTCTTTGTACTTGTCGATGGCGTTCGCGATGCCAAGCAAATGAGCGCTGTTGAGCGGATCGCCACCGAAAGACGGGTTGACCGGCCGATAAACGATTTGTCCCGAAAGCGCTGGAATTGCTGTGTTGGCTGATAGTATCACAAACAAGAAGAGTGTCGTTTTGACTTTAACCATAGCCTGTTTCCTTGGTCAATGAACCAGATTTAGGCGTTGGAAAAGCGATTTGCGGGTGGGTGATATTCGACGATGCCACTTTTGATCGCCATTGTTTGTGATCCAAACTTATCGATCGGGGTGGCCTGCCGGCAATGGCGACAAAGTGGTATCGGCTTAGGGAAAATTTGTTTCCACCTTCGACTCAATTATTATCAAAATCAGGTTCATTCGTGACCGGGTGGGAAAATTCGGAGGGCGAGCGCCCGAGCCACGCCTCGCGCCGGCCCGTCATGAGCGGACAAAACGACCCCATGTTTTCACGGTGCCGGCGGGTCAGCGGTTGGACTTCGGCGCCACGAGGCCAAGCCGCTCGGCGCGATCGAGCAGCGCTTTGACCGAAGACGCCGACCAGGTCGTGCCGCGGCGCGGCGTGCGGATGCGCATCTCTTCCAGACGTGCGGCGATGGCGCGCAGGCTGATGTCGGGGTTGGCGCCTTTGATGCCGGCGATGACCAGCAGGAGGTCGTCCTTGGGCGGCTTGCGCGGGGCCGGCGCGATCAGGTCCGGCTCGGCCAGCCCTTCCGCGACGAGGCGGTGGACCGCCCGCGACAGCCGGTCGGCGGTCCAGGGCCGGTCGGGCGAGCCGAGCCGGCCGAGCGCCCTGGCCACCGTGGCCCAGGAATTCCCCGGGCGCTGAGCCCGCACCTTGGGCATCCAGGCGTCCATGGTGGCCAGGAGATCCGCCATGTACCGCCGGTCACGGATGGCGGAGAGCTGGGCGATGGCCCCGGGATCGCGGCGCTTGAGCGCGGGGTTGCCCCCCACCCGTCCGCGCGCCTTGGCCGCCCGCAATCCGGCCTTGGTGCGTTCACGGATCAGCGCGCGCTCCAGTTCGGCGGCGGCGCCCAGCACCTGGAGAGCGAACTTGCCCTGCGGCGTGGCGGTGTCGATCGGGTCGCGCAGCGACTTGAAGTGGGCGCCGACCGCCTCCAGCCTCTCGATCACGTCGAGCAGGTGGGAGAGCGAACGGGCCAGGCGGTCGATGCGCGCCACCACCAGGATGTCGCCGCGTTTCACCTGGGCGATCGCCTTAGCCAACTCCGGCCGCGCCCGGCTGCCGCCCGACGCCGTCTCCTCGAAGATCACCGCGCAGCCGGCCGCCCTCAGCTCGTCGAGCTGGCTGAAGGTGGCCTGGTCCTCGGTGGAGACGCGCGCGTAGCCGATCAGGGCCATGGGATCCGTTCAGAAAAGTGGAAAACGTCCCACTGTACAGTTCAATCCGTTTTGAGAAAACGATCGTTTGGCCGCCTGTACAGTCCGTTTGGACAGGCCGGCGCACACCGGTGTCACCGCCCGCCAAGCGGGGGCAAAACACCGGGAGCTGCTGCGCCCTGGGCGTTCATCACGCCGGACGGAGGCCGCTGAAGGCGGGGGAAAGGCTCGGTTCCAAACCGATTCACGCTCTTCCAAACATCTCCGGTCTGCAAAGAGGCGGCCGCTGTGAATTTCAGTGAATCCCTTGACTGACTTAAGCGTTTGACGCAGTAGTACAAAACGGCAATCGCGCGCTCAGTTTTGATCCTTAATGGGTTGACTGGGATGGGCTGTTGTCAGGAAAAGGGTTGACCGGCATCGGTCGGTTCATTCGCGTGTCATGGCGCAGCAGCAACACCGAAGTCGGCGTTCATTATAGGCCGTCATTTTTCAAGCCTATGAGTTTGATCTGAAACGGCTTATTGCCATTCACGCAACCATCACCTTTGCTTCATAATAGGTTTATTGCGCTGGGCCATGGTCAGGCAATGGGTTTCCTGGCTCGGACCGGCTTCCTCCAATGCCTTCAGGCAGCAACACCGACATCCCCCTGCTCGCCGTGTCCGCCGACCAGTGGCAGCAGGCGCGGGAGCGCCTCAATGCGGTCGAACGCCTGCTCGCCTGTCCGAGCCGGACACGAGCCATGGTCGATGCCGAAGCCAAAGCCCTCGGCATCAGTCACACCGTTCTCTATGGCCTGATCCGCCGTTATCGCAAGAACCCCCACATCGAGGCCATGCTGCCGGGCAAACCCGGGCGCGCGTCCGGAACGCTCCGCTTGCCCGATGCCGTTGAAGCCATCATCACGGCCACCATCGACAAGTTCTACGCGACGAAGCAGCGGCCCAAGCTCAGCCAACTCGTGCGGGCGATCCATGAAGCGCTCGACCGCGAGGGACTTTCCGCCCGACCGACCCGCAACAGCATTCAAACCCGCGTCGCCCGACTGGACCAGCACCGTCTCACCCGCGATCGGGAAGGCGCCCAGGTGGCGCGCCAACGGCATGGCGCCAAACCTGGCCGTCTGGAAGCGGCCGAGCCTCTGGCGATTGTTCAAGTCGATCACACCCTGGTCGACGTCATCATTGTCGATGACATCTTCCGGCGCCCGCTGATACGCCCCTGGCTGACCGTCGCCATCGACGTGCGCACGCGCGTGGTGCTCGGTTTCTTTCTCACCCTGCAAAGCCCGTCGCTGGCGTCCGTTGCCTACGCACTGGCACACGCGGTGCTGCCCAAGAAGGCCTGGCTCGACACCTGGCAGCTCCCCGCCGACTCCTTGGTTTCAGGTCGGATGCGGGCTCTGCATTTCGACAACGCCAAGGAGTTCAAAGCGGAAGGGCTGATCTGGGGCTGCCGCAAGCATCGCATCGAACCCTTGTACCGCCCCGTCCGCACGCCACACTTCGGTGGGCATGTCGAACGGCTGATCGGCACCTTGATGGGGGAAGTGCATCTGCTTCCCGGCACGACCTTCTCCAGCATCGAGCAGCGGGCGGCCTATGATCCGGCGAAAACCGCCTGCATGACGTTGCGCGAACTGGAGCGCTGGTTGGCGCTGCAGATTGCCGGTGTTTATCACCAGGATCGGCACAGCTCCCTGAAACGGCCACCGCTGGCGGTGTGGCGCGACGAGATCGGGGACACCGCGCGCGACGTTCACACGCTGAACGCCGGGACCTTCATCCGCGACTTCTTGCCCTTGGAACGCCGCACGCTCCAGCCGACCGGCATCCGCCTGTTCGGCGAACGGTACTGGGGGGACGTCTTGCGCCCCTGGATCGGCCTGCGGCCCGACAAGCTGGTCGTGCGCTTCGATCCCCGCGACATCTCCACGGCGTGGCTCTATGAGGATGGTGATTACTGGCCTTTGGCGCTGCAAGGCTGGAGTGATGGACCGATCACCTATTGGGAGCACAAGGCCGCGCTCGGCCAGAAGCGGGAGCAGGGCCACCGCGAACGCAACGAGGCGATCATCTTCCAGACGGTCCGCGAGCAACGCGCGCTGGTGGCGAGTTCGGCCCATCGCACGGCCGCCGCCCGTAAGCACGTGCAGACAACCATCTCCGCCGTCGAGGACCTCCGGCGGTTCGCTCCGGCAGCGCTGCCCCCGGTTCCGTCCACACCCGCCGAGCCGGACCCGCCGGATCGGCTCGTGCCCTTGAACCCCGGCGACATCGAGGAGTGGTCATGACCGACGCCCTGGAGCACCTGAGCCCCGAGTATCGCCCCTATGCCCTGCTCCCCGATGAGCAGCGCAAGGACTGGGTGCGCTCCGACCGCTGGATCAGCTACCCGATCGGCGACCTCGCCCTGGCCCGTCTCGACGGGCTGCTGCATTACCCCAAGCGCAGCCGCATGCCCTGCCTGCTGATCACGGGCGACACCGGCATGGGCAAGAGCAAGATCCTGGAGAAGTTCGCCCGCGGCCATCCCGAAGCCTACAACGAGGGCACCGGCATCACCAGCCAGCCGGTCCTCTTCGTGGAGACGCCGCCGGAGCCCTCGGCCGATGACATGTATTCGGAGATTCTCCAGGCGATCGGGGCCGCCTACGGCGCCGGTGATCCGGTGCGCGATCTGGCGACCGCGGTCAAGGTGCTGCAGCGGATGGGCTGCCGCCTGCTGATGTTCGACGAGATTCACAACATCGGGGATGCCGCCGGCCCCCGCCAGCAGCGGGTCGTGCTGAATGCCCTGCGCTATCTCACCAACAAGCTGCACATCCCGCTCGTCTGCGCCGGCACGGCGCGGGCCGAGCTGCTGATCCGGCTCGACGATCAGCTCGCCGAACGCTTCGAGCATCTGGCCTTGCCGAAATGGACCAGCGGTCCGGGATTGGAACAGCTGTTGCTGCGCCTGTCGAGCATCTTGCCCCTTCGCCGTCCGTCCAGCCTGTCGGGCCCGCGTGCCCGGCGGCTGATCATCGAGATGACCGCCGGACACACCAACCGCATCTTCAAGCTGATCGAGACCTTGACCATCCAGGCGATCGACAGCGGCGACGAGCGTATCGACGAGGCGAGCCTGTCGGCGGACGGATTGATCATGCCTTTGCTGTCCATGACCGCGGCGCGCGGAAAGGCGATGGCGTGACCGGAGCCTCGTCGCGCACCGTGGTCCGACCGCCATCGCTGGAGTGGGGGCCGCTGCCCCTCACGGTTCAGCCGCTGGAGGACGAACTCCTGAGCTCCTGGCTGGGGCGCCTGGCCGCCTTGTACGCCGTGCCCGCCGACGCGTTCCGGCGCCGTCTAGCCCACGCGTGCGGCGTGACGACCGCGCCAGTGTGGGATGAACTGAACATGGCACCGGCTTCCGCTGAGCTCGCCGCTTTGGCGCATGTCGGACGCATCGACGCACACCGTTTGAGCGCTCTGACGCTCGGCCACCGATTTCCGCACCTGCGGACCTGTTGGGTGACCGGAATTCATGGCCGTCCCGTCCCCCACTGTTGGAAATGCCTGAACAACGACTGGCGATCCACGGGTGTCTGCTATCTGCGTCACACCTGGGCCTTGGCCTTCGAAACCGTCTGCCCGGTGCACCGTGAACTGTTGGTCCGGTCCTGCCCGGACTGCCATGCGTCGGTACAGCATGAGTTCTTGTTCCAGGATGGACGGACCCGGATCGTCTGCGGAGCCTGTAAGTTTCCGCTCGACTGTGCGCCACCGGAAGTCTTGGGGCGCGAGGCAGGACGTTGTCGTGCAAAGTCCCTGACGAACATCGTTCCCGATGCCGAGCACGATGCGGCGACAGTCGCCGCACTGGAAGGTGGGGTGCAAAACGCTCAGCGGCTTGCGGCGATCCTGGGTGACCCGTCGTTGGGCCCACCGATGTTCCGGACGATTGAGGGCCTCCTCGGTTGGCTCAGCCGACCACCGCCGCGGGGAGCTGGCTGGCGAGGCAGGTCGGCGATTGTCGAGTTCTGGGGGACCGTCGACACCCAACGGTTCTTAGGTCGTTCGCTCGCCGGACTTCCGAATGGCTTCAATGAGATAGAGTCACCGTTCTTGCGTCAGTTTTTGCTCGGGACCGTCCTCGCCATCATTGATGATGTTCTCTGGACGCGCGCAAGGGACCTAAGCTCTGCGCCGGCCACCGAAGCTCTCCTGTTCATTCTCTCGCCCTCGGAGGCACAAGGCCTGTTGAGCGACGCCAAGGGGTGGCTGCCGGCGGTGCGGGACAATTTCCGTGCCGCTCATCGGGCTGTGGGCGAGAAGTACGCTCAACACCGGGCCTACCGGCGCTCGTGGCAAGCCCGGGCTCAGACATCGCCGAATACAAAGCCAACCACGGGTCGGTCGGATGTCACCCTGCCTCCTCACACTGCCATGGCGACGGGCAGCCGATGCTCCAGTCCAGACAGCGCCAGACAACGAGAGGGGAAGCCGGAGAGCTTGCTCATGTTGCGCCCTCATCGGGAGTTTCTGGCGCTGGCCGAGGCCGTCATCGCGGTGGAGATGCCCCGCTTGCGACAACGACCTCGTCGGGAATGGACAGGGCGGCTCATGGCCGCCGCACGCCGGGCCCTTGAGGCGGGACCGCGATGAGGTTCTCGGCGAGATTATCGCCTCCGCCGGAGCCGTTGTCGAGGCATGTGGCCATGGGTTTACCCCGCCGCCTTGGCACGGGGCAGAGCGTGGCGGCCCGTGTCGCGGCTGAGCAGCCGCCTCCCCGCCGAGCTGGCCTCGGTAGCCGCCGATGGAGAAGGCGTTATAGATGACCACCGCCGGGAGGCTCTTGGAAGTTCTGTGTGGATGACCGGGGCATGTATCGCCTTCCAGCTTTCGTCCTGCACCGGCAACTCATCGGCCGGAGGTCGCCCGCCAACATCCTACTTTTGTGAGCTTTCATCCTCCTCTTGACGCGCAAACAGGTTTGCTTAGATCCAACGTCGTCAGGGGCTCTCTGTGGGACCTGACACCGTCAACGCGCCCTGCCAGGGCGCGCTCGTATCCATGTTGCTCTTGAGGAGGATGTGGCTATGGGCATGATCGACTTCACACCGCTGTTCCGATCGACCGTTGGTTTCGATCGGCTGTCCGACCTGCTCGACGACGCCATGCGCTACGAGCCGGCGGACAACTACCCGCCCTACAACATCGAGAAGACCGGCGAGGACGCCTACCGCATCACCATGGCGGTGGCCGGCTTCGCGCCCGAGGACATCTCCATCACCGCGCAGCCCAACCTGCTGGTGGTCGCCGGCCGCAAGCCGGGGCGTGACCATGTCCAGTACCTGCACCACGGTCTTGCCATGCGTGCTTTCGAGCGCCGGTTCGAGCTGGCCGACTATGTCCAGGTGAAGGGTGCCAATCTGGAGAACGGGCTGCTGTCCGTCGAGCTCGCCCGTGAGCTGCCGGAGATGATGAAGCCGCGGACCATCCAGATCGGCGGCGCCTCGCAGCCCACGACCATCGAGGCCCAGCCGTCCGGCTCCCAGAAGGCCGCGTGATCGCCTGACGAAAAGGCGGTCGCCGGCCCGTTGCGGCGGGCCGGCGCCGTCGTGCGCCAATGCCTCAACGAAAGGAGCGGTCACGATCAAGAAAGGAGGATGACATGAGCGTGCGTGATCTCATTCCCTGGGGCCGCGAGCGGACCCCCAGCGTGCGGGGTGGCGAGGTCATGGACCCCTTCCTGTCCCTGCAGCGCGAAATGAACCGCCTGTTCGACGACGTGTTCCGCGGCCTCGAAGGCCGCCTGCCGTCGGTCGCATTCGGAGGTTCGGGATTTGGCGGCACCGGCTTTGGCGGCTGGCCGCACACCGATGTCGTCGAGACCGACAAGGAGTACCGGGTGACGGCGGAACTGCCCGGCCTGGAGGACAAGGACATCGACCTCACCTTCCAGGACGGCGTGCTGACCCTGAAGGGCGAAAAGAAGGTGGAGCACGAAGGCGACGGCGCACGCTACAGCGAGCGCTATCACGGCCGCTTCCAGCGATCCATCGCCGTGGGCCCGGACGTGGATGAGGGCAAGGTCAGCGCCTCGTTCAAGAACGGCGTCCTCACGGTCGTGCTGCCCAAGTCGCCCGAGGTGGAGGGCAAGGTCAAGCGCATTCCGGTGAACGCGAAGTAAGACGGCAATCGTCCATCAGCGCGCCGCCCGTCCGGTCCGGCGGACGGCGCGCCGGCATCGTCCGGGTCAGGGAGGATGTCATGTGGCTGGAGAAGAACCAGGGTGAGTCGAACCTTCCGTCATTGAATCCACTGGGTTGGTCCGTTGCCCCCGCGCCGGCCATGCCCTGGGCACGGCCGCTGACCGCCAACGACCGTGCTCCGGCGTCCCCATCACCCCCCCTTCCGCCGGATACGACGGCCATCATCCGCAAGCCTGGACGCACCGTGATGACGTCCGGCAAGGCCCGCGCGCATGATTGGGTGCTGAGCTTCCAGCCCTGCTCGGCCCAGTTCATCGAGCCGCTCATGGGCTGGTGCGGCGGCGGCGATCCCCTGCGCCATGTCGAACTGCGCTTCCCCACCCGGGAGGCGGCGGAACGCTTCGCGGTACGTCATGGCATCCCCTACGAAGTCGATCATGCGCCGCCCGACCGGCGTGTGGGTGTTGAGCAAGTAGGCCCCCCGACCGTGCTGTGGTCCGACTGGATGCTGGACTGCCTCGATCCGGTCCGCGGTGGCGGCCTGCGGTGGACGGCCGCGGAGGTGGAGCGGGCCATCCTCGATCCCTCGCGCGTGTTCCACGATCCGCAAGATGTGGTGTTCCATCCGGCGCTGACGCGCACGGAAAAGCGCTGCATCCTGACCTCCTGGGAATGGGACGCGCTGCGCATCGAAGCGACCCGGGACGAGTCCTGGCTGGACGGCGAGCCGTCGCGCCTGGAGGAGGTGCGGGCGGCCCTGCGCGCGCTCGACGCGGGTTCGATGCCTCCGGCTGCCGCCAACACCAATGTCGTCCCGGCTCCCGAAGAGTCCGCTCCCGACGGAGCCAGGGTCGCGTGAGGGAGGCCGGCCATGTGGATGCCCGACCCCTGGGATTGGCGCGGGTGGAAAGGCCCCGAGGACGACAAGCCCCTCAGCCGCAATGAGGAGCATCTGATCCGCTGGGGCCTCACCGTGGCCTTTTGCCTGTTCGTCGCCTCTCTTTACCCCGCCGAGCTGATGCCCATGCTGGGCGTGCTTTTGCTCATGGGGGCCATCGCGGCCGCCACCGCCGCGGAGCTGCGCGAAGAGCCCGTCTTCGCAGCGCACTTCACCCTGTGGGACGAAGCGGCGGCTTCGGCCGCTCTTGGTCTTCTGGCTTTGCTCGCCCCCTCGTTGCGGCCGGGACTGGTGGTGGCGCGACTCCTCGCGGGCGGCGCCGTGAGCTGAGACATCGGACGTTGGAGGCGCCATGGACAAGAAGACCCAGTTCAACATCTGGTTCGTGATCGCCGCCTTCTTCGGTGTGCTGGCCTTTCAGCACGCCTGGAACACCGCGCGCACCGTCGCCCCCATCCCCTACAGCCAGTTCCAGCAACTCGTGCGCGAGGACAAGGTCGCCGAAGTGGTGGTCACCGAGAACCACATCCAGGGCCGGCTGAAGGAGCCGCTGCCCAACGGCCAGTCCCACGTCATCACCCGCAAGGTGGAGCCGCCGGTTCTGGCACAGGAACTGGCCGCGGAAGGCGTCACGGTGATCGGTGCCACCGAGGAGACGCTCATCGGCCGGGTGCTGTCCTGGGTGCTCCCGGTCCTGCTGTTCTTCGGGCTGTGGGCGTTGCTGATGCGCCGCTTCGCCAACTCCGGCCTCGGCGGCGGCTTCATGCAGATCGGCAAGAGCAAGGCCAAGATCTACGTCGAGACCGACACCAAGGTGACCTTCGACGATGTGGCCGGCATCGATGAGGCGAAGGAGGAGCTGCGCGAGATCGTCAGCTTTCTCAAAAACCCGGCGACCTACGGCCGGCTCGGCGCGCGCACACCCAAGGGCGTCCTGCTGGTTGGGCCACCCGGCACCGGCAAGACGCTGCTCGCTCGCGCGGTGGCCGGCGAGGCTGGCGTGCCCTTCTTCTCGATCAGCGGCTCGGAGTTCGTCGAGATGTTCGTCGGCGTGGGCGCCGCGCGCGTGCGCGACCTGTTCGAGCAGGCCCGGGCCAAGGCGCCGGCCATCATCTTCATCGACGAGCTGGACGCGCTGGGCCGCGCCCGCGGCGCCTATGTCGGCGGCCACGACGAGAAGGAGACCACGCTCAACCAGCTCCTGGTCGAGATGGACGGCTTCGACCCGCGCACCGGCCTCGTGCTGCTGGCCGCGACCAACCGGCCGGAGATCCTCGACTCCGCGCTGCTGCGCGCCGGGCGCTTCGACCGACAGGTCCTGGTGGACCGGCCGGACAAGGCGGGGCGGGTCGCGATCCTGCGCGTGCACCTGAAGAAAACCAAGGTCGCCACCGAAGTGGACGTGGAGCGGCTGGCTGCCCTGACGCCCGGCTTCAGCGGCGCCGACCTCGCCAACCTGGTGAACGAGGCGGCGATCATCGCGACACGCCGCGGCGGCGAGACGGTGACCATGGCCGACTTCACCGCCGCGGTGGAGCGCATCGTCGCCGGGCTGGAGCGCCGCAACCGCCTGCTCAACCCGTTCGAGCGCAAGGTGGTGGCGTATCATGAAATGGGCCACGCGCTGGTCGCCATGTCGCTGGCCGGCACCGATCCCGTGCACAAGGTGTCGATCATCCCGCGCGGCGTCGGCGCGCTTGGCTACACCATCCAGCGGCCGACCGAGGACCGCTTCCTGATGACCCGCGAGGAGCTGGAAAACAAGATGGCCGTGCTGCTCGGCGGCCGGGCGGCGGAGCACATCGTGTTCGGCCATCTCTCCACCGGCGCCGCCGACGACCTCGCCAAGGTCACGGACATCGCGCGCGGCATGGTGGTGCGGTACGGCATGTCGGATGGCTTGGGGCACGTCGCCTACGAGACGGACCGCTCCTCTCCCCTGCTCGGGCCGGTTCCCGGCGGCGGCATGGTGGAGCGTCGCTACAGCGACGAGACGGCGCGCGACATCGACCGCGCGGTGCGCGGCATCGTGGACGCGGCCTTCGCCCGCGCCGTGGACATCCTGACGCGCCGCCGCGACGACCTGGAACGCACGGCCGCGCGGCTGCTGGAGAAGGAAACGCTGGACGAAGCCGACTTGCGGGCGCTGGTCGGCGATGTCCCCAACCCACCCGTTCCGTCCCGGTCGTCCACCCCTTCGGCGGTCGGGGCGTGATCCGGCCCCCGGTTCTGGATTTCAGGGGGCCGGGCATTATCGATGGAGGGAAGCTATGACCTACGCGACGTGGAAGGATAGGAAAGACAAGGGCATCGTTGACATGGTGAACCTGCTGCTCGGCGCCGCTCTGTTCCTCGGACCGTGGCTGTACGGCTTCATGGACCAGACGACGGCGGCGTGGAACGCCTGGATCACCGGAGCGGTGATGATCGTCCTGGCGGCGGCGGCGATCTTCTCCTTCGCCGAGTGGGAGGAATGGGTGAACCTCGTGGTCGGCCTGTGGGCGGTCGTGGCGCCCTGGGTCCTCGGCTTCGCCGGCCATACCTCGGCCATGTGGAGCCATGTGGTCGTGGGCTTGGCGGTGGCCGTGCTGTCGGCGGCCGTGGGCTGGTACTTCCACCGCAATCCGCCGCGGCTGACCGCGTGACGCCACCTGCCCGCCGGGTGCGTCCGACAATGCGGACGCGCCCGGCGTCAAAGCCGTTGAAGAAGGCCGTTGAAGGGAGTGCCGCCATGCTGCGATCCCTGTCCCGCTTCACCCTCCTGTTCGTTCTGCTCGCCTGCGCAACTCCGGCCACCGTGTCATCGCGCGTGTCCGCGCAGGAACTCTCCCTTCCCAGCCTCGCCCCGATGCTGAGCGCCGTCACACCCGGCGTGGTGAACATTGCGGTGCGCGGGCGCACGGAGATGGACAACCCGCTTCTGCGCGATCCCTTTTTCCGCCGTTTCTTCGACCTGCCGGAGCGTCTGCAGCGCGAGACCAGGGCCGCCGGGTCCGG
This sequence comes from Azospirillum rugosum, assembly GCF_017876155.1. Lineage (GTDB taxonomy): Bacteria > Pseudomonadota > Alphaproteobacteria > Azospirillales > Azospirillaceae > Azospirillum > Azospirillum rugosum. The sequence continues at coordinate 136,811 of NZ_JAGINP010000015.1, read as the reverse complement.
GGTCATCGTGGACGCGCGCAACGGCTACATCCTCACCAACAACCACGTCGTCGAGAACGCCGAGGTGATCGAGGTGACGACCAAGGACAAGCGCCAGTTCCGCGCCAAGCTCCTGGGGCGGGACCCGCAGACGGAAATCGCCGTCCTGAAGATCGAGGCGAGCGGCCTGACCGCCGTGCCGCTGGGCGACAGCGACCGGCTGGAGGTCGGGGACTATGTCGTCGCCATCGGCAACCCCTTCGGCCTGGGCCAGACGGTGACCTCGGGGATCGTCAGCGCGCTCGGACGCAGCGGCCTCAGCGAGGGCTACGAGGACTTCATCCAGACCGACGCCTCGATCAACCCCGGCAACTCCGGCGGGGCGCTGGTCGATCTGCGCGGCCGACTGGTCGGCATCAACACGGCGATTCTCGCGCCCAGCGGCGGCAACATCGGCATCGGCTTCGCCGTGCCGATCAACATGGCCCGCCAAGTGATGGACCAGATCCTCCAGTACGGCGAGATCCGGCGCGGCCGCATCGGCGTCGCCGTCCAGGATCTGACGCCGGAGGTGGCTTCCGCGATGGGGGTGAAGGAGGTCGAAGGAGCCGTGGTCGCCCAGGTCGAGCAGGGTTCGCCGGCGGACCGCGCCGGAATACGCCGGGGCGATATCATCGTCGCCATCGACGGCAGTCCCGTCCGCAGCGCGACGCAAGTGCGCAACCGCGTCGGGCTGAAGCGGGTCGGCGACCGCGTGGAGCTGATGTTGCAGCGGAATGGAACCCAGCGCAGCGTCACCACACGCGTCGAACCCGCCGCAAGATCGTGAACCATGATCATAGGGAGGATCAACCATGCGATTCCGTCCGCTGCATGATCGTGTCGTGATCCGCCGCGTCGAGGAGGAAGCCCGGACCGCCGGCGGCATCCTCATTCCCGACACCGCCAAGGAAAAGCCGATGCAGGGCGACGTGGTGGCGGTCGGCCCCGGTGCCCGCGACGAGCAAGGCCGCCTGCAGCCGCTCGACGTCAAGCCGGGCGACCGCGTGCTGTTCGGCAAATGGGCGGGCACCGAGGTGAAGATCGAAGGTGAGGACTACGTGATCATGAAGGAGTCCGACATCATGGCGGTCATCACCGCCTGACCGTCCAAGCGACTGCACGAAGAAAGGGAGGATCGGACAATGGCTGCCAAAGAGGTCAAGTTCTCCACATCGGCGCGCGAGAAGATGCTGCGCGGGGTGGACATTCTGGCCGACGCGGTGAAGGTCACCCTCGGCCCCAAGGGGCGCAACGTCGTCATCGACAAGGCGTTCGGCGCCCCCCGCATCACCAAGGATGGGGTCACCGTCGCCAAGGAGATCGAGCTGCCCGACAAGTTCGAGAACATGGGCGCCCAGATGGTGCGCGAGGTGGCGAGCAAGACCAGCACCGAGGCCGGCGACGGCACCACCACCGCGACCGTGCTCGCCCAGGCCATGGTGCGCGAGGGGGCGAAGGCGGTGGCCGCCGGCGTGAACCCGATGGACCTGAAGCGCGGTATTGATCTGGCCGTGGACGCGGTGGTCGCCGACCTCAAGGCGCGAGCCCGGATGATCACGACCAACGAGGAGATCGCCCAGGTCGGCACCATCTCGGCCAACGGCGACCGCGAGATCGGCGATATGCTGGCCCAGGCGATGCAGCGGGTCGGCAACGAGGGCGTCATCACGGTCGAGGAGGCCAAAAGCCTGGGCACCGAGCTCGACGTCGTCGAAGGCATGCAGTTCGACCGCGGCTATCTGTCGCCCTACTTCGTCACCAACCCCGACAAGATGATCGCCGAGCTGGAGGACGCCTACATCCTGCTGCACGAGAAAAAGCTGTCGGGCTTGCAGGCCCTGCTGCCGGTTCTCGAGCAGGTCGTGCAGTCCGGCAAGCCGCTGCTGATCGTCGCCGAGGACGTCGAGGGCGAGGCCCTGGCGACGCTCGTCGTCAACAAGCTGCGCGGTGGTCTGAAGGTCGCCGCCGTGAAGGCCCCGGGCTTCGGCGATCGTCGCAAGGCGATGCTGGAGGACATCGCCGTGCTGACCGGCGGTCAGGTCATCTCCGAGGAGCTTGGCATCAAGCTGGAAAGCGTCACCATCGACATGCTCGGCCGGGCCAAGCGCGTCCGCATCGAAAAGGAGAACACCACCATCATCGACGGCGCCGGGCGCAAGGAGGACATTCAGGCCCGCACCGCGCAGATCCGCGCGCAGATCGAGGAGACCACCTCCGACTACGATCGCGAGAAGCTGCAGGAGCGGCTGGCGAAGCTGGCCGGCGGCGTGGCGGTCGTGCGGGTCGGCGGCGCCACCGAGGTCGAGGTGAAGGAGCGCAAGGACCGGGTCGAGGACGCCATGCACGCCACCCGGGCGGCGGTCGAGGAAGGCATCCTGCCCGGCGGCGGCGCCGCCCTCCTCTACGCCACCCAGGCGCTGCAATCGGTCAAACCGGAAAACGACGACCAGCGGATCGGCGTCGACATCGTCCGTCGCGCCCTCCAGGCGCCGGTGCGTCAGATCGCGACCAACGCCGGGGTGGACGGCTCGATCGTGGTCGGCAAGCTGCTGGACCGGGGTGAGGCGCACTGGGGTTATGATGCCCAGAGTGACCAGTACGGTGACATGTTCGCCTTCGGCATCGTCGATCCCACCAAGGTCGTGCGCGTCGCGTTGCAAGACGCGGCCTCCGTGGCCGGCCTGCTGATCACGACGGAGGCGATGATCGCGGAGAAGCCCAAGAAGGAGCCGGCCCCGGCCGTCCCCGGCGCCGGCATGGGGGACATGGAGTTCTAACCCTGACTTCGGCGGTGAGGAGCGGCTGGTCGCAGGAGGCCAGCCGCTCCGCAGTGGGGGGCCCCCTACTGGTCCTGCAAGAGGATGGCCCGCTCGGCGGCCTGTGCCGCCTCCCGCGTGCCGGCCCATCCCGTGATGGTGCGGCGGTCGCCGTCGTGCACCGCCTCCCAGGCCCAATCTTCCGGCGGCTCGGCGGCATGGAAGACCTCCGCGCGCCACGTTCCAAGCCGCGTCCAAGCGCCCCCACTCGCAAGGCCGCTGGGATTGAGGATCGGTTGCCACACAGCCATCGTGCGTTTCCTGGTCTGCCCGGTTACGGCCTCAGGCGGTCGCGACCATGTGCTGGTGTGGCCCGGCCGGCCTGAAGGGCTGGTGCGATTACGGTGCAGAACATGGTGATGAGACGGAGCCGACCGGCTTGCTCGCGAATGCCGCTTCGATGGCGGCACGCAGCTTGTCCGGCATGAACGGCTTGTGCAGAAGGTGGCAGCCGCTCGCCGTCATGGCGAGAAGGCGGCCCAGCTCGGTGTCGCCACTCAGGATGATCCCTGGCATCACCGACCCGACCCGTGCCCGCACGGCGTCGATAAGGTCAAGGCCGGTGAAGCCACCGGGAAGCCGGTAGTCGGTGAGCAGCAGATCGGGCGTGAGCCCGGCCGTTACCGCGGCAAGCGCCTCGTCGCCGGACTCGTAGGAGGCGACCAGATAGCCCCAATCGGACAGGCAGCTCTCGAGCCCCACGCGGATGATCGCCTCGTCCTCCACGAGCAGAATGTGCCGCCCTGGAAGTGTGGTGGGCCGCTCTGAGACACAGGGGTTCTCGGCATGGTCCGTCCGAAGCGGCGCCTCGGATGTGGCCATCGGCAAGGTAATGGCGAAACACGATCCCTTGCCGACGCGCGAGCGAACGGAAATCGTTCCGCCGAGTGCCTCGATCAGGCGCTTGCTGATGGCCAACCCGAGGCCGAGCCCTTCGTGCGGATTGCGGGCGTGATCACCGACCTGGGCGAAATCCTCGAACATGCGGTCGATGTCGCCGGCCTTGATGCCGATGCCCGTGTCCCAGACCTCAAGTCGCACGGCTTGTTCTTGCCGCCGCGCGCCGAAGACGATCCGGCCCTGGCGGGTGTAGCGGATCGCGTTCGACAGGAGGTTGCGGCAGATGCGCTCCAGCATGACGGGATCGGCGCTGCCGATCATGCCGGACGGCAGCGTCGTCAGACGGAGCCCCTTCTGCTCGGCCAGCGGCGCGAATTCGTTGTGCAGCCGCCGCATCATCGGAGCGAGTGGGACCGGTGCCATGGCGGGCTTGAGCACGCCGGCGTCCAGGCGCGACATGTCCAGCAAGCTGTCGAGCATGGCGGCCAGCGCACCAACGGAGCCCATCATCTGGCCGACAACGTCGCGCGCGGATGGGTCCAAAGCGTGGCGGGCGAGCCGATCCACCAGAAGCAGCAGCGCCTGCACCGGCTGGCGTAGATCATGGCTGGTGGCCGCCAGGAAGCGCTCCTTGGTGCGCAGCGCAACCCGCAGTTCCCGTTCCAGCTTCTTGCGTTGGCTCACGTCGAGGATGGTGACGAGCACGTCACCGGCTTCCGCGCGCGGCAGATGCACCCGACGGCAATCGGTCCGGCCGTCGATCACCCCCGCGGCTCCGGTGTAGGCAAACTCGCGCGCGGTCCACTCGTCGCCGCGCCGCAACCGCCCCAATGCCGTGAAGAAACGGGAATGGTCGTCGGGGTGCACCAGGAGTGTGATGGGATAGCCGCGGAGTCGGTCATCGGGAAGGCCGAACAGGCGTTCCGCCGCCGGATTGGCCTCGCCGATGATGCCGCGCTCGGTGAGCGTGAAGCAGGCCAGCGGAAGCGACCGGAACAGCTCCAGGTACTGCAGCCGCGAGGCCTCCAGTTCCTGTTCGGCCTCGATCAGCTCCTGGTTCTGGATCTCCAATTCCGCTTGATAGATCAGCAATTCCTGGAGCAGTTCGTCGGCGCTCTTGCCCGTCGTATCGACGAGCGAGCGTTGCGCTACGAGCAGTTCTTCGGCACGCCGGCGAAGGTTTTTCTGCTTTTCACGCATGAGGCCTCTATCCGTTGCGCGCATCGCCGGTTCTCCGGAACGATCTACATTAGGAAGCAAAGGCCGAACCGATCAATCGGCTATTCGGACGTGAGCATAGCCATTATGGCCGAGCGCTCCGACATCGCGCGCCGCCTCTGAGCGGGCGGGGCCACGCGGCGTGTGGGGCGCCGCGCGCTCGGCGTGTGCTGCGTGCGACGACTGGGCTGGCAGGATGGTGCCATCAAGGCAACGATCCACAGCGGCGGCGCCCAGAAGAAGGGCGCCGGACCGATCAGCCAGCCCACGGTGGCCAATTGAAGCAAAGCGCCCCCGTCACGCACGGCTCTCTCCATCAGGCCGCGCGTTGCGCCAAGTGGCACCAATGGCGGCGCCCCCAGCTCGGCATGGATGACCGGGCCTTGACCGGAGCAAACCCGCCGGCATGGCCCCCCATCACGGGACGTCTGGACAGCTGACCCTCGGCCTGAAGTTCCCGTAGAGCCTGGAACCAATGAGCATCCGCCCGGCCCTCCGGACGCCCTTCGCGCTCCCAAATCAGGTAGGCACGTTCCCGGATCAGGCGGTCACGATCCCTCTCCATCGCTTCCTCCATCGGCGATGCAAAAAGGTTGCGCTTGGTGCGAAACCACACAGGGGCGCACTGGAAATACGGTCCCTCGCGCCCCTGTGCGGCACGACGGCTCAGTGCACGCGGGCGATGTCCGGCCGTTCCGCCTCGCCCGGCTCGACCCGTCCGTCCTCCGGGCCGCGCAGGGCGGCGAGCAGGTCTTCCGCACAAGGCGGCCCGCCCAGGCACGCGGTCAGGTGACCGAGCAGGCCATGCACCACCTCCCCGGCCAGAAGGCCGGCCGGTACCGGCCCGTTCGCCGCCATGATGAAGGAGACGGCCTCGTCCAGAATGGCCGTGGCGACCCGGCGGTTGCGGGTCAAGGAGGGTTGCGGAAGGGCTTGAGCCGGACGGTCGGCTCCGCCGAACCGGCGTTGGCGGAGGTGCTGGGCAAGCACATGGTCGCGGATGCCGTCGTCCAGCGCGCACAGGCTGGCAAAGTCGTCCCTGTCCCGCACCGCCGAGCGGATGCCGCGCAGGGCGGACAGGATCGCGGCGGCGGTGTCCTCGCGGCTGGTCTGCCGCGCCGCGTTGGCGACCGCGAAATTGACGAGATGAAGATGGATGGGAAGGGTCATGGCCGCACCTCCTTCCGGACGGTGGGCCGAAGCGAGGCAGGCGTCGTCAAAACGGGCTCTGGCAGCTGGCAAGCGGCGCCAAAGCAGCGGAACAGTGTCCTGCGCATGGCATCCTCCGTAGAGCGAGACCTTGGCGAACACCGCGCCCATCGACGGGATCGGGCGCGGATCGCACCGATGCGTCGCCGGACCTCGGCATGAAGCGTCCGGCATGAGTCGATGTAGTCAAGAGAGATTGGGCGTCAAGTGGTGCGGTGCCTTTCTGGCACGCTCCCAGATACCACCGCGCATAGGCCCAATAGAGCGTTAAACTGCGTTGTGCCGCCAGATGTTCCCGATATTTTTGTAATGGAGACAGCTCCGGACTGTGCACGCCCGCCTCTTGTCTCCGCAAGAGGCTCGCCTATCTATGCCTCGCCCGGAGCTGCCGCCCGCCCCGGGGGTGCCGGGTTTTTCTTCATTGCCGATGCTTGCTTGAACGAGGAGTGTTGCTGATGAAGATCGCTCAGATCGCACCGCTCATCGAACGCGTCCCGCCCCGCTTCTATGGGGGGACCGAGCGCATCGTGTCCTACCTGACCGAGGAACTGGTCCGGCAGGGGCACGAGGTCACGCTCTTCGCGAGCGGCGATTCCGTCACATCGGCCAAACTGGTTCCCTGCTCCGACGCGGCACTGCGCTTGAACCAGCACGTCCACGACCCGCTGCCCCATCTCACCATCATGCTGGACGAGGTCCGCCTGCGGGCCGACGAGTTCGACGTCCTTCACTTCCACATCGATTACCTGCATTTCCCCCTGTTCCGGGACATGGCGGAGCGCACCGTGACGACGCTGCACGGCCGCCTCGACCTGCCCGACCTGCCGCCGCTGTACCGGAAGTTCCCCGACCTGCCGCTGGTGTCCATCTCCGACGCCCAGCGCCGCCCGATGCCGCCGGTCAACTGGGCGGGCACGGTGCACCACGGCCTTCCCACCGACCTGCTGCCCTTCACCGCCACGCCGGAGGGCGGCTATCTCGCCTTCCTCGGCCGCATCTCGCCGGAGAAGCGGCCCGATCGCGCCATCGAGATTGCCCGGCGCACCGGCGTGCCGCTGAAGATCGCGGCTAAGGTCGACACGGCCGACCAGGATTACTGGGTGAGAGTGGTCGAGCCGATGATCCGCAACACGCCCAACGTGGAGTTCGTCGGCGAGATCAACGAGGCGCAGAAGGCACGCTTTCTCGGCAACGCGCGGGCTCTGCTGTTCCCGATCGACTGGCCGGAGCCGTTCGGTCTGGTCATGATCGAGGCCATGGCCTGCGGCACCCCGGTGATCGCCTTCCGCGGCGGCTCGGTGCCGGAGGTCATCGACCATGGGGTGAGCGGTTTTATCGTCGATGACCTGGACGAGGCGGTCGCCGCCCTCGACCACCTCGACGACCTCGACCGCGCCGATGTCCGCCGTCAGTTCGAGGAACGCTTCACAGTCGAGCGCATGGCGCGTGACTATGTCGAGATTTACCGCAGCCTCGGTGACCACCGCGTGCTGCCGCTGCCGCCGCGCCCGACCGGCAACCGCAACGTCGCCTTGCGCGAAGCCGCCTGATCCACGCGGGCGCGGGCGACAGGACCCGCGCCCGTCCGATTCACCGGGTGAAAGCATATGCAGGACGGTAACGCTCTTCCCCTCTCCACGCCGCGGCCCGATCCGGTCGGCGTGGGCCTGCCCCAATTCTACATCCCCGCCACGGCATCGCTGCAGGAGCGCCGGCCGCGAACGCTCAAGCACGGCGACACCTTCGCCGTCTTCGACCACAACGGTGACATCCTCTCCGGCGCGGGCAGTCCGGAAGGCCTGTTCCACCGGGACACCCGTCACCTATCGCATCTCGACCTGACGCTTGGCGGCGTCCGGCCGATGCTGCTCAGCTCAACGCTGCGCGACGACAACGCGGTCCTGACCTGCGACCTGACAAACCCCGACCTCTTCCAGGGCGAGCGCATGGTCCTGGAACGCGACCTGATCCACATCCGGCGCTCCAAGTTCCTCTGGGACCGCTGCTGTTACGAGCGGCTGGCGATCCGCAACTTCTCGGACCAGCGGCAGCGCCTGCGCCTGGAACTCCGCTTTGCCGCCGACTTCGCCGACCTGTTCGAGGTCCGCGGCGCCGTGCGTCCGCAACGCGGGGCGCTTCACGTCGCCGAAATCGGGGCGGACACGGTGCTGCTGGCCTACACCGGCCTGGACGGCGCCCGCCGCGCCACGCGGCTGCGCTTCGATCCGGCACCGGCCAGCCTGACGGCCGACACCGCGGTCTTCGACCTGGACCTGCCGCGGCGTCGCCGGTGCTCGGTGCACGTCGAGGTCACCTGTACGGAGGAGGCTCCACAACAACCTGTCCGTAAAGCGTTCATGCTGGCGATCCGTGACGCGCGCCGGGCGCTGCGGCGGTCGTCATCGCGCGCGGCCTCGGTCGCCACCTCGAACGAGATCTTCAACGAGGCGGTGCGCCGTTCCGTCGCCGACCTCTACATGCTGATGACCGACAAGGCGGGCGGACCATACCCGTACGCCGGCATTCCGTGGTTCAGCACCGCGTTCGGGCGCGATGCCATCATCACCGCCTACCTGATGCTCTGGATGGACCCGGAGGTGGCGCGCGGGGTGCTGTGGTACCTGGCCGAGCATCAGGCCATGGCGGAGGACCCCGCCGCCGACGCCGAGCCCGGCAAGATCTTGCACGAGGTGCGCGCCGGCGAGATGGCCGAACTGGGCGAGGTGCCGTTCCGCCGCTACTACGGCAGCGTCGATTCGACACCGCTCTTTGTGATGCTGGCCGGCGCTTATCTGGAGCGCACGGGCGATCTCGCCACGGTCCGCGCGCTGTGGCCGAACATCGCCGCGGCGCTGGCTTGGATCGACCACTATGGCGACCGCGACGGCGACGGCTTCGTCGAGTACGGCCGCAAAACGGAGGAAGGGCTGGCCAATCAAGGCTGGAAGGACAGTCACGACTCCATCTTCCACGCCGACGGCGGCCTTGCTACCGGTCCAATCGCGCTCTGTGAGGTGCAGGGCTACGTCTACGCGGCGAAACGGGCCGCGGCGGCCATCGCCGCCCACCTTGGCGATCTGGAACGACAGGGAACGCTGGAGCGCGAGGCCGAAACATTGCGAGAGCGTTTCGAGAACGCCTTCTGGTGCGAGGACCTCGGCACTTACGCTCTGGCCCTCGATGGCGAAAAGCGGGCGTGCCGTGTACGGTCGTCGAACGCCGGCCATGCTCTGTTCTGCGGGATCGCCGCCCCCGAACGGGCGGAGCGTGTCGCACGACACCTGATGGATACCCCCTCCTTCTCCGGCTGGGGCGTGCGAACCATCGCCAACACCGAGGCGCGCTACAACCCGATGTCCTACCACAACGGCTCGGTCTGGCCGCACGACAACGCGCTGATCGCGTTGGGCCTGTCGCGCTACGGGCACAAGGACGCGGTGACGCGGCTCTTCGAGGGCCTGTTCGCCGCCTCGGAGTACATGGATCTGCGGCGATTGCCGGAGTTGTTCTGCGGTTTTCCCCGGCGACGCGGCAACGGCCCGACCGCTTATCCGGTGGCCTGCTCCCCGCAGGCTTGGGCGGCGGCAACGCCTCTGGCGCTGCTCCAGGCCTCGCTGGGGCTTGGTTTCGACCCCTGGCAGGGCCGCGTCCGGCTTGACCGCCCGTACCTTCCCGGCTTTCTCGACGAGGTTTGTCTGCGCCAAGTGCAACTGAACGGCGCCAGCATCGATCTGCTGATCCGGCGCTATGGAAACCAAGTCGTGGCCAGCGTGCCGGTTCGCACCGGCGACGTGTCCGTGGTCACCATCAGCTGAGGTTATGGCTCTCCCCCGATCCCCCCGGGTGAAGCTCGCCGCAACGTGGGGCGCCGATGATGGATACACCTATTCGACCGGCCGGAAGGTCGCGGTTTGCGGGTCAATCGCCCAGAGATCGCCCGTCTCGAGGTCAAACCACCAGCCGTGGAGTTGCAAAGTGCCGGCTTCCACCCGGTCGCGGACGAAGGGGAACGTCATCAGGTTATCGACCGACGTTTGCACCGCGGCGCGCTCCACCACCGCGGGCCGCTGCAGCAACCGCTCCAAGTCCGCATTTGCGTCGGAAGGAGAAACGTAGGGGGCGAGTGCCGCGCTGGCAATCGACACCCAGGGCGCTACGAAGTCGTTGCCGTCGGGATTGCCGGCGCGCAGGCGGATCAGTCCCTGGATGCCGCCGCAGAAGGCGTGGCCCAGCACGATGACGTGCCCGACGTTCAGGACGCGGACAGCGTACTCAATGGCCGCCGAGGTGCCATGGTAGGCGCCGTCGGGCTGGTAGGGCGGCACGAGGTTGGCGACGTTGCGCACCACGAACAACTCGCCAGGTTCCGCCTGCGTCAGCAGAGCCGGATCAACGCGGCTGTCGGAACAGCCGATCATCAGCACCTGGGGCTTCTGCCCCTCCTCCACCAATTGGCGCATACTGTCGGGCCGGCGTTCGTAGTAGCGGGCGCGGAATCCCTTGATGCCGGCCAGAAGCTGGCGAATGGTTGGGTCGTGCGCGGCTCTGAGCATTCGACGTTGGCCCTGCATGTCAGCGGCCTGCGCGACGTTGGGCCGCTGTGGTTAAGCCGATGTGCCGAGCACCGATTTGCTCCAACGCGCGCCGGTGTTCAAGACGGCGTTTGGAGAGTATTCGGGATGTTGGTCGCCGACGTCGGTGGTACCACGATTCCCAAAAACGACGGGCATGCGGCGGACACGAAACCATGCTCCGCCGTTGTGCGGAAGAAAGCCCCTGTTGCTGGCCGACGTGGTGCTCCTGCGGTGTGCGCCCGAACCTGCCGACCGCTGTGCGGCCAGCCTGCATGGCCCGACTTGGGTGTGAATCAGCGCAGTCCCATGACCCTCTGCCAGCAAGGGGTCATCCGTCGCAAGCTCTTGATCCATTTAACCTCGGGTGAGCAGTTCCGGGGGTAGTCAGACGGTAACAAGAGGTCCTGAGCCGGCGCTGATTCTCAGGTCATGACCTGCATGCCCCGGCGTTAGTGGGATGGACACCCCGGTTCAAGCTCCGCCGAATGCGGACCGCGGCGCTTGCGCTGGAACGGGCCTGATCGGTTCTGACCGACTGGATGGACGTGACCCGCTCCCCGTGCTCGACCCCGAAGCCGATGCCGTGCGCCGAAGTCTCACCACGCGAGGAGCCGGATCACGGTGACCGGCGTGACGGCGCTACTCCACCGCGGGGCTGCCCTCCTGGTCGAGCAGACCTTGCTCGCGGGCGCGGTCGAGCAGCGCCTTGACGCTCGACGGCGCCCAGGTCCGGGCTCCGGTCTTGGTGAGCACGCCCTGGCGCTCCAGCTGCCGGCCGATGCGGGCGAGCGTCGGCTTGTCGCCGTCGGCGGCGTTGTGGATGGTCGCCACCAGCTCCACCAGGCGCTTGTCCTGCGCCACCGCCTTTTGGGAGCGGCGCGGCGCCGCCTTCAGCAGGGCGGGATCGGCCAAGCCGTCGGCGACCAGACGACGCACCGCGCGGATCAGCGCGTCGCGCGTCCACGGCGCCGGGTTGTCGCCCGGGCGCTTCTTCACCGCGCTGTTGAGGACGTCGACGACGCGGTCCCAGGGCTGGGCCGGCCGCAGGCGGCGCACGACGGGCAGGAACTCACTGGCGGCAGCGGCCACCCGCTCGCTCAGGCGATCGTCCCGCGCCCGGGCGACCCGCCGGCGGGCGAGCGGGTCTTTGGCGACCAGGCCGGGGTTGCCCGGCTGCTTGCCGATCGCCTTGGCCGTCCGCACGCCGGCCCGTGTCCGCTCGCGGATCAGCGAGCGTTCGAACTCCGCCACCGCGCCGAGGATCTGCAGGGAGAACTTGCCCTGCGGGCTGCCGGTGTCGATTGGGTCGCCGAGCGACTTGAAGGCGACGCCCTTGCGCTCCAGCGTGTCGATGACCTCGAGCAGGTGGGCGAGCGAGCGGGCCAGGCGGTCGATGCGCACCACCACCAGCGTGTCGCCCTTTTTGACCCGGGTCAGCACGGCCTTGAGCTGCGGGCGCTCGCGGTCGGCGCCCGAGGCGTTCTCGCGGAAGATCGCGCTGCAGCCGAACTTCTTGAGGTCGAGGATCTGCGCTTCGGTCGACTGGTCCTCGGTGGAGACGCGCGCGTAGCCGATGAGCGCCATGGGCCCTGCCTTTTCCTGTCCACGGGGCGTGGTCGGCCCTGAGTTCGCTCATGAAGCCGGACCACCGCGAAAGCCGTACCGCCACCCCCGGTCATTTTCAAGCCTTGCGCAGAGGCACAACCGGGCGGTTACGAACCAACGGAAAACATCGGCGCGCGAAAACGGCGCGGGCCGGACGGATGCCACCGGGCGCCCGAGCCCCGCGATGCCCGGCCGTCGACACTGAGATGGAAGAGGAGTGTAGCGCCATCCCGCACCCCCGAAAGGCGCAGAAAACCAGGATTCCTGCACGGTGGACGGGGCGTCCGCCAGTCAACCGTTTGCCTGACATCAGAAAAGGGATTTGCTGACCAACGCCCCGGCCAAGCCTTTGATATTCCTCAAAAGCGGCCGCCGAACGACGGCGAAACATGGCCAGTCAAGGGATGAGGGCAACTTCACAGCCGCTCCAGGGCGGAAGCCGCGCGAAGCCGGGATCCGCCCGGCAAGGACAGGCCGGAAGCGTCATCAACAGACGCCCGGTTCCGGCAGCGAATGCCGGCTTTGGTATCATTTTTGGCAAAGACCGGGGCCAAGGGGCGGTTCCGGTCGGTGCGGGCATGAAAAAAGGCCGGCCTCCATGGGAGGCCAGCCCCTTTCCCGGTCCGTCGCGGGTGGCGTTACGCGGCCGTTTGCGCCGCCTGGTCCGCCGCGTGGCCGTGAGCCTGGCCAATGTGGAGGTCGTCCAGGGTCTGCACGAAGTGGTCGACCGCGGAGGTCAGCTCCGTGGTCAGGGCCGGAGCCGTCGCGCCCTGGTCCGCACCCGGCTGATGGTCGTCGTGGGTGACGAGGCGATGCCATTCGGCGGCCGTGCCGTCGCTGGTCGTCGCGCCGTCCTGCTGGGCCAGTCGGTCGTGCCACAGATGGCCGTCCGCCATCTTGTGGCCGGCATCCGTGTCTTTGCCGGTGTTGTTCGTGCCGGCCTCATCCTTGGCCGTGTCGGCCTTGGCATCGGTGGCGGTGGTGTCCGTCGCCGAGCCCACGGACGCCTTCGCGTCGGTGCCCGCGGCCGTCTGCGTGGTGGTGCCGGTTTCGGTTCCGGTCCCCGCCGTGATCTTCGTCGCGGCGGTCGTGTCGGTCGCGGTGTGGTCCTGCTGGGCCAAGCGATCGTGCCAGAAGGTGCCCGTGCTGTTGGTCTGCGTGCTGTTGGTCTGGCCGCCGTTGGTGTGATCGCCGGCCTGATTGCCGGATTGCGCCGTGTGCTCCTGGCGCAGCACGGCGTGAACCTGCTGCAGCACCTCGCGGACGGCGCCGGCGGCCTCGCCGGTGGCTTCGGTCAGGGCCTTGACCAGCGGGCTGCCGCCCTGGCCCGTTCCTGCGCCGTGCCCCACCGTGCCGTGCCCCACCGTGCCGTGCCCCACCGTACCGTGCGGCGTCAGGTCGGTGCCGGCATCGTCGAGCGCCGTCTTCACCTCGGTGTAGGCGGCCTTCAGCTCAGTGAGGGCGCTGTCGGAAAGGGTGCCGTTCGGCAGCGAGGGGAAGGCGGGGGCGGTCGTGGAGCCGGACGTGGCGTGGGATCCGCCGGTGCCCTGGGGATGGGTGTCTTGGCCGTCGGTGGTCTGGGTCTTCGTCGGGGTCTGCGTATCCTGGGCCTTGAACTTGGCGACTGCGCTGTCGGACGTCGTCACGTCGGAGGCTGCGAAAATCGCGCCCTTCGAAATGATGGTCTTCAGCGTCTCAGTTGCGAAGTTGATAGCCATGAGATGTCTCCAAACATTTCAGCCGATTACCTGGGTACGAGTATCACCAGACTTGCCGGTGACATCGCTCGTTTCCGGAGTCATCACGCATGATGACTTGCGGCTCTCGTCGGCGGCTTTGTTCAAGCCGTCGGGAACCCTAAGCGCGGCTTTCGCGTTGAAAACACCGAAAAGTGCATCCGCCCCCCTTTTGCCACCGGTTGTGACGACGGATGGGATGAAAGCGGGGCATCCTTGGGGCTGCGGCCTTCGCAGTGCCTCCGGAACGCGCTTTCGAACGGAGCGCGGTGTACCACGAACGGGTCGGCACCCCGTCCGGATCTCAGCCATACGCTACCATACCACCTTCGAAAATTCGGAGTAGGGATACCGCCTGCCCTTGTCGGTCATGGCAACTATCCCAAAGACGTAAATGAAGACAAAAGTATAAGCCTGAAGAAATCACCTTTTATAAGCTCTCTTTACCTGATGCGAAAGTCATCTGCCGCATGCCGGGTTATTTCTTCTTAGGCAATTGCGGGCGAGTGCCTAGAAATATCATGTAACGGGGGTCGCAGGCTTCCTCATGGCCGCGAACGATGCGACCGGGTGCCGCCAACGACCGCAAGACATCTCGATCACTTGCACATCTCAGATGCAAAACGACCCAAGGCATAAAACAACCCAAGGAGTGTTTCCCTTGACCGAAGTCATCATCGCGGATGCCGGGCTTGAGGATCTCGACCAACTGCTCGGCCACGGGCGTCCGGAGCTTCGTACCCTGCTGGTCTCCGCCACCGAGGACGCCCACGCCGTCCTGGCCGCGGTGCTGGCCGACCGGCCGACGGCCGTGCATCTGGTGGCCCATGGCGAACCCGGACGGATCCGGTTGGGCGCCACGCCGCTGGACGCCGGTTCGCTCCTCGACCGGTCCTGGCCGGACGCGCAGGGCACCGAGATCCACATCCACGCCTGCCGCGTCGCCGACGGCGAGACCGGCCGGGCGTTCCTGAACCGCCTCGCGGCGGCCACCGGCGCCACCGTCGCCGCCTCGTCGCGGCCGGTCGGTCCTGCCGAGCAGGGCGGTTCCTGGCAGCTCGACGTGCGGACGGCGCCGGTCCTGGCGGCCTCCCCCTTCGTCGGGGCGGAGACCTGGGCGCACGTCCTGGCGGTCGTGCCGGGCACGCCCGGCAATGACACCCTGACCAGCGCGGCCGACGCGGACTCGCTGGTCGGCGGGGCCGGCAACGACACGCTGATCGGCGGCGGTGGCAACGACACGCTGAACGGCGGCCTCGGCGCCGACCAGATGGACGGCGGCGACGACTTCGACTCCGTCACCTACGAGGACGCCACGACCGCGATCCGGCTCGACCTGCTGAACCCGGCCACCAGCACCGGCGAGGCGGCCGGCGACACCTTCACCAACGTCGAGCATTGGATCGGCGGCGCCTTCAACGACACGATGGTCGCCGGCAACGACGCCGTCTGGTTCTGGGGCCACGGCGGCGACGACCTGGAATACGGCGGGACCGGCAACGATACGCTGGAGAGCGGTGACGGCAACGACACCATTTACGGCGGGGCCGGCAACGACCACGTCTTCGGCCGTGCGGACCTGGACACGCTGTTCGGCGATGCCGGCGACGACCTGATGGCCGGTGGCGGCGGCGCGGACTCCATGGAGGGCGGTGCCGGCAACGACACGCTGATCGGCGACTGGGACGCCGACACGATGATCGGCGGCGACGGCGACGACACCTTCTATTCCGGTGAGCACACCGACCGCGCGTCCGGCACCGCCTACGACGAGGCCGACAGCATCTCCGGCGGGGCCGGCAACGACACCTACATCATCGCCGGCCAGAGCGACGCGGGCACCGTCACCTTCGACGGCGGGACGGGCACCGACACGCTGCGCATCAGCTCGGTCACCGTCACGGATCCGGAATCGGTAATCTACGACACGAACAACCCGCAGCCCAAGCTCAACACCGTCGCCACGCCGGCGATCGACATCTCCGGCATGAGGCTGACCAGCGTCGAGCGGCTGGATCTGGTCGGCACGCCCTTCCACACCGTCACCATGACCGGGGCACAGGCGAACGGCTTCACCGAGGGTGTTTCCGGCGCCCGCGTCGGCGACGCCTTCAAGATCGTCGGCGCCACGATGAGCGGCACCGTCGGCTCCGGCAACGGGTCGACCCTGACCGCCGGGCAGGCCCAGGCGGAGACGGTGAACGGCGTCACCCTGCTGCACATCGGCACGGACGCGACGGCCGGCGGCGACGTCACGCTGCGCTTCGCCGGCAGCTTCACGGCGGGCCAGTTCCAGGTGAGCGGCGACACCGTCACGCTGGTGACCGCCCCGACCACCACGCCGCCGGACACCACGCCTCCGACCACGACTCCGCCGACGACCACGCCGCCGGACACCACTCCGCCCACCACCACGCCTCCCACCACCACCCCGCCGACCACCACCCCGTCCACCGACATGCAGCGCACGGTGGGCGGCGTCGCCGAGACGGTGAAGGCCAGTGCCTACAGCGGGCCGGTCTCGTCCCTGAAGTGGAGCTTCATGGGCGACGACCGCGGCGAGGCCCTGAGCGGGTCGGCCGACAACGACTTCATCAACATGCTCGGCGGCGACGACGCGGCCAACGGCCAGTCGGGCGACGACGTGCTGGACGGCGGTGCGGGCTCCAACTTCCTGACCGGCGGTGCGGGCAGCGACACCTTCTTCGTCGATGCGCGCGGCGGGCTGACCACCTGGTCCACCGTCACCGACCTGGACAAGGGCGAATGGGCGACCCTGTGGGGCTACAACCCCGGCACGTCCAAGCTGACCTGGGAAGAGATGGGCGGCGCCGACGGCTACAAGGGCGCCACGGCCCACGTCGACATCGACGGCAACGGCAGCATCGACGCCAGCATGACCTTCACCGGCAAGAGCGTGGGCGCCATGACCTTCACCACCGGCAACTCGGACGGCAACAACTACATCGCCTTCATCAACCTCTGAGCCTCTGAACAGCCTCCATCAAGCCTGCCAAACCTCCGGTCCGGGGACGCCATGCCCCGGGCCGGAGGCCTTTTTGCAGGATGCCGGAGGCCTTTTTGCATCACCCCGCTGTTGATGATCGGTGTTGATGCACCATGCAGGACCGTCAACCTTGACCGAGTCGGGCGTCCATCGTATCGGTTGAACACGGCAAGCGCATTCGCTGTGGAGGTTGATCGTGCGTGGCGAAGACATGAGGCTCCTGCGTGAGGAGCGCAAACTCTCACAGCCGGATTTCGCGGCCTGGCTGAACGAGCGGCTGGAGCGGCGCTACGACCGGTCCAAGATTTCCCGTTGGGAAAGCAACAGCGAGAAGATCCCCGACGCGGTCGTGCGCTTCCTGCTGAAGGAGACGGCGGTCGTGGACGGCCGGCACGGCCCGGCGCTTGTCGTCTGCCTCGCCAACCAGAAGGGCGGCGTGGGCAAGACCACCTGCACGGTCAACACCGCCAGCATCCTGGCCCGCGAAGGCTACCGCGTGCTGATCATCGACGCCGACCCGCAGGCGAACGCCACCGCCCATCTCGGCATCGACCTGATCGAGTATGAGGAGGGGCGCCGCAAGTCGCTCGCCCACGTGCTGCGCGAGGAGGTCGCCATCGAGGACATCACCGTCCCGGTCGGCGACATCGGCCTGGAGATCGCCCCGTCCAGCATCGAGCTGGCCTCCGTCGAGGTGGAGCTGACCGCCGACCCCAGCGGCCCGATGGCGCTGCGCGAGCGGTTGCAGGAGGCGCGGCAGGCCTACGACTTCATCTTCGTCGACTGCCCGCCGAACCTCGGCCAGTGCACCGCCAACGGGCTGGTGGCGTCGGACGTCATCGTCATCCCCTGCCAGACCGAATACCTGTCCTCCATCGGCGTGAACCACTTGCTGAAGACGATCAACAAGCTGAAGCGGCGCTGCCACCCCAGCCTCGCCGTGCTGGGCATCCTGCCGACCATGCACAACGCCCGCCTGAACCAGCACCAGGTGACGCTGGAGCAGCTGCATTCGGCGCTCGGCAGCACGCTGCGCATCTTCCCGCCGGTGCCGCGGGCGACGATCTACGGCGACGCGGCGCTTGCCGGCCGGGCAGCGCTGGAGGCGGTGCCGGACGCGCCGGGGGCGGCGTCCTACCGCGCGCTCGCCGACGCCATCGCCGCGGAACGCCGCAAGCGCGTGGAGGTGGCCCATGTCGCGTAAGCTCGGGACCGGGAACCTCGCCCGGCTGAACGCCATGAGCCGCGGCGCGCTCGCCGTCTTCGCGGAGCCGGAGCAGGGCGTGCGCATGGTCTATCCGGACGTGGACTGGATCGAGGCCAACCCCGACCAGCCGCGCCGCCGCTTCGACCCGGCGGAGCTGGAGGCGCTGACGGAGTCCATCCGCAAATACGGCCTGCAACAGCCGATCGGCGTGCGGGAGCTGGGGCCGAGCCGCTTCCAGCTGGTGTTCGGGGAGCGGCGCCTGCGCGCGGTCCGCGCGCTCGGCCAGCAGACGGTGCCCTGCATCCTGGTGCCCGACGGGGTGGACACGGCCGAGGTCGCCGTTGTCGAGAACGTGCTGCGCGCCGACCTGACGCCGTTTGAAGAGGCCGACGCCTTCGTGGCGCTGGTCGAGAAGCACAACTACTCCCACGCCGACCTCGCCCAGATCATGGGGCGCGACCGGGCGGAGATCACCAAGACGATCGCGCTGACCAAGGTCTCGGCCGCGGTGCGGGAGTGTTATGAGGGCACGCCCAAGAAGGTCGCGCGCTACAAGCTCTACCAGATCGCCGCCCTTGATGAGCCCGAGGAGCAGATGCGCCTGTGGGAGGCGCTGTCCTCCGACCGGCCCGCGGCCGGAGCCCCTGCCCCGGCGTCCGGTTCGGCCCGCGCCACGGCCCCGAGGGACGAGCCCGAGGCGGTGCTGAGCGCCTTCAGCCTGCGGGTGTCGCGCAACATCCTGCGCACGCGGGAGGCTCTGCACGCCTTCCAGGAAAAGCCCAAGCGCCTGGAGGATGTGGACCGCGAGGTGCTGCGCGACCTGCGCTCTGCCATCGACGCGATCCTCGACGAGGAGCCGGCCTGACGGTGGACGGTGGACGGTGGACGGTGAGAATTCTCACCGTTTGGATGGGCAGTGAGGAACGGTGAGAATTCTCACCAGCCCGAGGCCAACAAAAAGCCCTCTCCCACCGGCCGTGGGAGAGGGCTTTTTCGTTTGTGCTGCCGGTATCAGTGCACGCTGCCACCGTCCTCGAAGGAGGGGGCGGGCAGGCCGGACTTTTCCAACTGCTCGACGACCATGGCCTTCAGCCGCTCCAGCCCCTCGGGCGTGCCGGACTCCGCGCGGGCGACCAGCACGTCCTGGGTGTTGGAGGCGCGCAACAGCCACCAGCCGTCCGGCGTGTTCACGCGCACGCCGTCGATGGCGTTGACGGTGGCGCCCGCGGCGCTCAGGCGCTCCTTCACCTCCTGCACGACCTGGAACTTGCGCTCCTCGCTCACCTGGAAGCGGGTTTCCGGCGTGTTGACCACCGGCGGCAGGCGGTCGCGCAGGCTCGCCAGCGTCACGCCCAGCTTGCTGACCAGCCCGATCAGGCGCACCGCGCAGTACAGCGCGTCGTCGAAGCCGTACCACTTGTCGGCAAAGAAGATGTGCCCGGACATCTCGCCGGCGAGCGGGGAGCCCACCTCGGCCATCTTGGCTTTCAGCAGCGAGTGGCCGGTCTTCCACATCAGCGGCTTGCCGCCCTGCCGCGCGATCTCGTCGAACAGCGTCTGGCTGGCCTTCACGTCGGCGATGATGGTGGCGCCGGGGTGGCTCTTCAGCACGTCGCCGGCGTAGATCGCCACCAGCTGGTCGCCCCACACCACGCGGCCCTGGTGGTCGATTGCGCCGATGCGGTCGCCGTCGCCGTCGAAGCCGATGCCGATGTCGCAGCCGTGCTCCGCCACCGCCTTCTTCAGGTCCACCAGATTCCGCTCGACCGTCGGGTCGGGATGGTGGTTGGGGAAGGTGCCGTCGATCTCGTCGAACAGGCGGATGTGCGTGCCCGGCAGTTTCGCGGTCAGGCGGCGCAGGATCTCGCCCGTAGCGCCGTTGCCGGCGTCCCAGGCGACCTTCAGGTCGCGCACCCCGTCATAGTCCTTCAGCAGGCGCTCCACATAGGCGTCCTGAACGTCGATCCGCTCGGACGAGCCCGGACCCGACGCGTAGTCGGCCTTGGCCGCGATGGTGCCGAGGTCGAGGATCTGCTGGCCGTAGACCGGGCCCTTGCCCAGCATCATCTTGATGCCGTTGTATTCCGGCGGGTTGTGCGAGCCGGTGATCATGACGCCGGCCGCCGCCTCGCGGTCGCGGGTGGCGAAGTACAGCATCGGCGTGGGCCCCAGCCCGATGCGCAGGACATGCAGCCCGCAGGCGACCAGCCCGTCGACCAGGGCCGCCTCCAGATCCGGCGAGGACAGGCGGCCGTCATAGCCCACGCACACGGTCTTCCCGCCGCCTCGGGCGACCATGGTGCCGAAGGCACGGCCGACGGCGCGGGCATCGGCGGGGGTGAGCGTCTCGCCGACGATGCCGCGGATGTCATATTCCCGCAGGACGGTCGGGTGGAAGATGTGCGCATCGCTCATGGATGTCTTGTCCTTTGGTTTGGAACGCCCCTGAAACTTCAACGCCCGCCGCCCCGGGGTCAACGGGAACGGCGGGCGTGCGGGTCGTACCCCGGTCGAGGTGCGTCAGGAATACTTCCGAAGCATCTCGCGGACCTTGTCGGCCATGTCCGGCCGCTTCAGCGCGTGGGCCAGCGTGGCCTCGATGAAGCCGACCTTGTCGCCGCAGTCGAAGCGGGTGCCCTCGAAGCGCAGACCGTGGAAGGGCTGGTTGCCGATCAGCTTGGCCATCGCGTCGGTCAGCTGGATCTCGTTGCCGGCGCCGCGCTGCTGCTTTTCCAGGTGGTCGAACACCTCCGGCTGCAGGATGTAGCGGCCGATGATCGACAGCGTCGAGGGCGCCTCCTCCGGCTTGGGCTTCTCCACCAGCCCACGCACCGTCGCCAGGCGGCCGTCGTCCTTCTCCACGTCCAGGATGCCGTAGCTGCTGGTCCGCTCGCGCGGCACGTCGACGACGGCGACGACGTTGCCGCCGACCTCGTCGTAGGCCTCGACCATCTGCTTCAGGCAGGGCGTGTCGGCCTGCACGAAGTCGTCGGGCAGCACGATGGCGAAGGGGTCGTTGCCGATCACCGCGCGCGCGCACCACACCGCGTGGCCGAGGCCGAGCGGCACCTGCTGGCGGGTGTAGAAGCAGCGCCCGGGGGCGATCTCGCTGTCGCGCACCACCTCCAGGGCGTCGGCCTTGCCGCGCTCCTCCAGCGTGCGGTTCAGTTCGGCGTCGGCGTCGAAGTGATCCTCGATGGCGCGCTTGCTGCGGCCGGTGACGAAGACGAAGTCCTCGATGCCGGCGGCCCGCGCCTCTTCCACGGCGTGCTGCAGGAGCGGACGGTCGACCAGCGGCAGCATCTCCTTCGGGATCGCCTTGGTCGCCGGCAGGAAGCGCGTGCCGAGACCGGCAACGGGAAACACCACCTTGCGCACGGGCTTCTTCATCGGAAGGCTTTCTTATGAACCGGTTTCTTGGTTGAAAGGGCGCCCCGGCCTGCTCCGGGGCGCCATCACGCCGGCCCCATCCCGCCGGCTGGCCGCGTGCGTCAGATCGCCTGGAGGTAGGCCGGATCCAGGGCGCCGTGGCGGAAGGGGATCCAGTCCTTGTGGTCGGCGCGGTACTGCAGGCCGTAGGGATTCTTGAAGAAGATCTTCTGGAGCGGCTGCCCGCCTTCGGCGCGGGTGCGCTCCAGGTCGATCAGCGGGGACGAGGCGAACAGCTTGTCCCAAAGCTCGGCGTTGTCCACGTCGCGGCCGGCGTTCTTGACGTAGTCGCGGGCCGCGTCGCTCAGCTGCCAGGCCTCTTCGACCATTGCGTAATAGTCCACAGTACCCTCGGCCATGACTCTGCTCCGAAGCGTTCCAGATGCCGCTGGAATAGCGCATTTTCGCCAGGGAGGAAACCTATCCCGTAACGCGCGCGCGTCATCCGCGCCTACAGCGGGCGGGGCAGG
Source organism: Azospirillum rugosum (assembly GCF_017876155.1). Classification (GTDB taxonomy): domain Bacteria; phylum Pseudomonadota; class Alphaproteobacteria; order Azospirillales; family Azospirillaceae; genus Azospirillum; species Azospirillum rugosum. The sequence continues at coordinate 114,679 of NZ_JAGINP010000015.1, read as the reverse complement.
CCCAGCGCCTAACCCAGCGCCTCGGCCAGGGCGGCCACCACGCGCTCCACGTCGGCGTCGGCCATCGCCGGGAACAGCGGCAGCGACAGGGTCTGCGCGTAATGCTCCTCGGCGCCGGGCAGGGGCAGCGCGCCGTAGCGCCGCCGCCAGTAGGGCTGGCGGTGCACCGGGATGTAATGGACCTGCGTGCCGATGCCGCGCGCCCTGAGATCCGCCATGACCCGCGCCCGCGGGCGGCCGGCGGCGGCGAAGTCGATGCGGACCGCGCACAGGTGCCAGGCCGGCCGGCACCAGGGCACGCGGGCGGCGGGCCGGACCAGGGGCGAGAGCGGGGCCAGCCGCGCCGCGTACAGGTCCATCAGGTGCCGGCGGCGCGCCACGAAGGCGTCCAGCCGCGCCAGTTGGCTGAGCGCCAGGGCCGAGTGGATGTCGGTCAGCCGGTAATTGAAGCCCGGCTCGGCCATCTCGTAGTACCAGGGGTTGGCGGTCCCGGTCTCGTCGAAGGCGGCCTCCTGGTCTTCGAATTGGGCCGGGTCGCGCTCCATCCCGTGGTTGCGGAAGCGGCGCAGGCGGGCGGCCAGATCCGGGTCGTCGGTGGTCACCGCCCCGCCCTCGCCGGCCGCGATGGTCTTCACAGGGTGGAAGGAGAAGGCGGTCATCGCGCCGAAGGCGCCGGATCCGGATCCGACCGGCACAATTCGGCCATCCGTCACAACGTCCTCGCTGCCGATGGCGTGGCAGGCGTCCTCGATGACGGCGAGGCCGCGGGCCGCGGCGAGCGCGCCCAGCGCCGCCCGGTCGGCGGTCTGCCCGGCGAAATGCACCGGCGCCAGGGCGCGCACCCGCCAGCCGGCGGCCTCGGCGCGCGCGATCGCAGCTTCCGCCTGCTCCGGCCCCATCAGGCCGGTGGCGGGGTCGACGTCGGCGAAGGCGACCTCCGCCCCGACGTAGCGCGCGGCGTTGGCGGTGGCCAGGAAGGTGACGCTCGGCACCACCACCGCGTCGCCCGGACCGAGGCCGAGCGCCAGGCAGGCCAGGTGCAGGGCGGCGGTGCCGTTGGCGCAGGCGACGGCGTGGACCGCCTGAGTGCGTTCGGCCAGGGCCTGCTCGAAGGCCTCGACCGTCGGGCCCTGGGTCAGCCAGTCGCCGCGCAGCACCGCGGTCACCGCGTCGATGTCGGCTTGGTCGACGTCCTGCCGGCCGTAAGGTAGGAAGGGAAGCGCGCTCATCGGTGCGCCTTCACGGGGCCTCGGCGATCAGGCGGACCAGCCCCTCGCTGTCCAGCCAGTCGTCGTTGATGTCGCTGGCGTAGCGGAACCCGTCGGCCACCGGCCGGGCGCCCAGGCGCTGGTAGGGCTCATGCGTCCAGAAGGCGAAGGTCGGCTCGATCACGTAGCGGTCGGGCAGCTCGAAGGTCTGGCGGGAGTCGTCCTCGGTGATCATCACCTCGTGCAGCTTCTCCCCCGGCCGGATGCCGATCAGCTTGTGCGGCAGGCCGGGCGCCAGGGCGCGCGCCACGTCGACGACGCGCATGCTGGGGATCTTGGGCACGAAGATCTCGCCGCCCTGCATCATCGCCACGCAGGACGCGACGAAGTCCACGCCGTGCTGCAGCGTGATCCAGAAGCGGGTCATCCGCTCGTCGGTGACCGGCAGGAAGGCCGCCCCTTCCGCGACCATCTTGCGGTACAGCGGGATCACCGACCCGCGCGAGCCCACCACGTTGCCGTAGCGCACCACCGAGAAGCGCGTGCCGAGCGAGCCCGACAGGTTGTTGGCGGCGATGAAGATCTTGTCCGACGCCAGCTTGCTGGCGCCGTACAGGTTGACCGGGTTGGCCGCCTTGTCGGTGGACAGCGCGACGACGCGCTGCACGCCCGTGTTCAGCGCGGCGCGCACCACGTTCTCCGCCCCATAGACGTTGGTGTGGATGCATTCCATGGGGTTGTATTCGGCGGCCGGCACATGCTTCAGGGCGGCGGCGTGGACGCACACGTCCACCTCGCGCATGGCCAGCTCCAGCCGTTCGCGGTCGCGCACGTCGCCGATGAAGAAGCGCAGCGTCGAGGCCCAATCGGGGCCGAGCTGCTGCTGCATCTCGTACTGCTTGAACTCGTCGCGGGAGAAGACGATGACCCGGCGCGGCTTGGCGCGGCGCAGCACCGTCTCCACGAAGCGGCGCCCGAAGGAGCCGGTGCCGCCGGTGACCAGGATGGAACGGCCGTCCAGCAGGTCGAAGCCGGCTTGCGGGACCCCGGTCGGCGTTTCACTCATACGGTCGCGCGGCATGGTCACGGCGGTCGCACCTGTCGTTTTTCAAGGCCAATCCGATGGACCTTAGCCCGATACCCCTATCAGTCGGTTAAGATTTTGGAAACGGTATGCGGGGTCAGGACAGATGCGCTGCCACCGCGTCGGCGATGGCGAGGCAGGAGGTCAGGCCCGGCGATTCCATCCCGAACAGGTTGACAAGGCCGGGCAGGCCGTGCGCCTCCGGCCCCTGGATCAGGAAGTCGGCCTGCGGCTGGCCCGGCCCGCTCAGCTTGGGCCGGACGCCGGCGTAGGCGGGGACCAGCGCGCCGTCGGGCAGGGCCGGCCAATAGCGCCGCACCTCGCCGTAGAAGGCGTCGGCCCGCCGGGGATCGACCGCGTAGTCAATTCGGTCGTAGGATTCCGGCGCCAGCCATTCGACGTCCGGCCCGAAGCGGGCCTGCCCGGCGAGGTCGAGCGTCAGGTGGACGCCCAGGCCCCCCTCCACCGGGACCGGGTAGACCAGCCGGGAGAAGGGCGAGCGGCCCTGGCCCAGCGCGTAGTAGTTGCCCTTGGCCAGCACCCGCGGCGGGATCAGGTCGGCTGGGAAGCCCTCCAGCCCGCGCGCCACGGCCCAGGCACCCAAGCCGGCGGCGTTGACCAGGGTGGCGCAGGCGATCCGCATCGGCTCCGCCCCGCCGACCTCCAGCTCGAAGCCGCCCATGGAGCTGTTGCTGGTCCGGCGGGTGCGCTCCAGCGGGCTCAGCAGGGCCAGCATGGCGCCGGCCTCCTCCGCGTCGCCCTGCAGGGCCAGCATCAGCCCGTGGCTGTCGATGATTCCGGTCGACGGCGACAGCAGCGCGCCGACGCAGCGCAGCGCGGGCTCCATCGCCATGGCCTCGGCGGCGGGGATGGCGCGCAGGTCGTCGACCCCGTTGGCGGCCGCCTGGGCCCGGATGGCGTCCAGCCGGGGCAGCTGCGCCTCCTCCGTGGCGACGATCAGCTTGCCGATGCGGCTGTGCGCGACCCCATGCTCCCGGCAATAGGCGTACAGCGCGTCCCGCCCGGCGACGCACAGCCGCGCGCGCAGGCTGCCCGTGGGGTAGTAGATGCCGGCGTGGATGACTTCGGAATTGCGCGAACTGGTGCCGGTGCCGATGGCGTCCGCCGCTTCCAGGATCACCACCTCGCGGCCGGCGCGGGCCAGCCGCCGGGCGATCGCCAGCCCGACCACCCCGGCCCCGACCACCACGCAGTCCACCCGCTCCATGCTGTCCCCTCCCAACGTCGCTTGTCTTCGGCCTTGGCGCAGAGCCAATAAAAGCCGCAAGGACGCCCACCGCACAAGGGAATGGGCTGACGACCGAATGTGATGGGGGAGTTTGCGCTTCGTGAGACTGGAGCGGGCGAAGGGATTCGAACCCTCGACCCCAACCTTGGCAAGGTTGTGCTCTACCCCTGAGCTACGCCCGCGCCGCTCCAACGAAGGAGGCAGGGAGATACCCCAGGCGGGCGGTGCAATGCAAGCCCCTGTTTGCCCCCACGCTCAAGTTTTTTGCGTTCGGCCGGAACGGTGTGCCCGAAGAGCGGGAATGCGCCAACCTTGGCGCATCGGAAGAGGTCGATAGGCTTAAAGTTATAACCCGCTCAATACAATTGACTTCGGTTGGCCGTCTGTGGAACTTTCCTCTCACAAAACAAAGGCCTTGAGGTCTGGGGAGGAAACCAACAACATCATAATGCTCCAAGAGCATTAGGCTGCCGCGTCGACCTCGGGTCTGGACGCGGCATTTTTTTGCCCGTGATTGGTAATACCAGTCACGGGCATTTCGATTCATGGGCGCCGCCGTCTTCAGGACGCGGAGGGCGTGGTCGTCGGGCGGTCAGGTCGGGGCGGGCGGCACGGCGGTGAAAGAGGGTGGGGCGCGCCTCCCTCCTGGGTGCGCTGCACCTCCAGACTTCGTTTGCCGCCGTTTCCCGAACCCAACCTTGAGCTTGAGTATTCCAGGCCTCTTGTCCCGTCGAAGCACTTCAAAAATTGGGTATGTCTTTTGGGCGTTGGGCTTGTTTACATGATGTTAAGCAAATGAGCCCATAACGGACCTCACCAAGTTTTCTTGGTTTCCTCCCTCCCAAAACTAGGCTGCGCCGTCCTGGCTGCAGCCTTTTCTTTTTTCCGGCCACCGCGCGCTTGCCACCGCGCTTGCCGTCGGGGGCTGCGGTTAGGGCCGTCCCGCTGGACCCAACCAAAATGGCGCGGAGGGGGGCTTGACCTTTGCTGCAACGCAGCATAAATTGTCCTTCGGATGCCCTTTGGGCGTTTCCTCCCTAGACTTGAAGGCCGCGCCGCACTGGCTGCGGCCTTTTTCTTTGCCCGGATTCTCTTTGCCCGGATTCCGCGGGCCAGGTTCTGTGGGCCAGCTCGGATCGGCGGCCGAAGACCTGCCTTGCTCCAGGGGCCTGGAGCCCTCGCGACATCGTCACTCGCGGCGCGAAGGCTCCCATGTTATGGAGATTTGATTCCATATGATGCCATCCGGGACCGAACCCATGGGCGAGCGCCGCCTGCCTTCCCTGTCCTCCCTCCGCACCCTGGGGCGCATTCTGCTCGTGGTGCTGCTGCTCGGCGGCGGGGCCGCCTGGTGGACGTGGCACGGCACCTTCGGGATCGAGGCGCTGCAGGACATGCTCCGCCACCATCCCGCCGCGCCCGTCCTGTTCCTGCTGGTCCACATCCTGGCCAGCCTGCTGTTCTTCCCGCGCTCCGTCATGGCCATGGTGGCCGGGCTCGTGTTCGGGACTTGGTGGGGCGGCGTCCTGGCCGCGGCCGGCAGCGTGATCGGCGCCTCGACCGGCTTCCTGATCGCCCGCTACATCAGCGACGGCTTCGTTCCCGCCGACATGATGGCGCGCTGGGGCGACACCCTGCGGCGGATCGAGCAGGGCGGGTGGAAGGCGGTCGCCACGCTGCGGCTGATCCCGGTGCTGCCGCACTCGGGGGTCAACTACGCGCTCGGCCTGACGCGCGTCCGGCTCGGCGCCTACGCCTTCGGCTCGCTGGTGGGCCAGCTGCCGATGACCATCGCCTTCGTCCAGTTCGGCGCCGCCGGCGACCACGCGATCGCCGGCAAGCCCGACTGGATCGTGCCGACCGTGGTCGGCGCCACCTTGCTGGTGCTGGCGACCGCCCTGCCGAAGGTCGGGCCGAAGCTGTGGGGCAAATGCGGCCTCGGGCGTTCCTGAGGCCGGCACATCCACCCGGAACACGCATGAACATCGTCTTCATCCACCAGAACATGCCCGGCCAGTACAAGCATCTGGCCGCACGGCTCGCCGCGGACCCGGCGAACCGGGTCGTCTTCATCACCAAGCGGACGGACCGGGAGATCACGAACGTCCGCCGCCTGACCTACCAGCCCAGCCGGGCGGTGCGGAAGGACGCCCACCCCTACCTGGTCTCGACCGAGAGCGCCGTCCTGCACGGGCAGGGCGTGGCCCGTCTGCTGATGGGGCTGCGCGGGGAGGGCTTCGTGCCGGACATCATCGTCGGGCATCCGGGCTGGGGCGAGACGCTGTTCGTCAAGGACGCCTTCCCCGCCGTTCCCTACCTGAACTACTGCGAGTTCTTCTACCGCGCGCAGGGGCTGGACGTGGGCTTCGACCCGGCCGCCCCGGTCAACATCGACACGGTGCTGCGGCTGCGCATGCGCAGCACGCCGCTGCTGCTGGCGCTGGAGGCCTGCGACCGCGGCATCTCGCCGACCGTCTGGCAGCGCGACAGCCATCCGGAGGCGTTCCGGTCCAAGATCGCCGTCATCCACGACGGCATCGACACCGGGGCCCTGCGGGCCGACCCCGCCGCCCGGTTCGAGCTGCCGGACGGCACGGTCCTGACGCGCGACGACGAGGTGCTGACCTACGCCGTGCGCAACCTGGAGCCCTACCGCGGCTTCCCCAGCTTCATGCGGGCGCTGCCCGCGATCCTGGAGGCCCGGCCCAGGTGCCATGTGCTGATCGTCGGCGGCGACGAGGTCAGCTACGGCGCGCCGCCGCCCCCAGGGGAAACCCAGGGCAAGACCTGGCGCGAGGCCATGCTGGCCGAGGTGCCGGTCGACCCGGCGCGCGTCCATTTCCTGGGGCATCTGCCCTACGACCGCTATCTGGCCGCGCTGAAGGTGTCGCGGGCGCACGTCTACCTCACCTATCCCTTCGTCCTGTCCTGGTCGATGACGGAGGCGATGGCGCTCGGCTGCGTGATGATCGGATCCGACACCCCGCCGGTCCGCGAGGTCCTGCAGCACGGGGAGAACGGGCTGCTGGTCGACTTCTTCTCGCCCCGGGCCATCGCCGACCAGGCGATCGCCGTGCTGGCCGATCCCGGCGCCTTCGCTCCTCTCGGCCGCGCGGCGCGCGAGACGGCGGTGGAGCGCTTCGACCTCGCCCGCTGCCTGGACCGGCAGATTGCGCTGATCCACGAGATGGCTGGGGAGATGGCCGGGCGCTGACGCGGCGCCCGCCGGGAAAGCCCACACTCCGTACGGCAGAATTTCCCCGGCAAGGCGGCAGAAACCGCCGGGCACCGGGACGAATTTGCCCAGTTCAAGCTTGGATTGAAACCCGGAGCGGGAATTTCGGGGAGCGGCGAATCGTTAAAGGTGTATTGATTTTGAGCCGATTTTTGAACGAATGGACCGCTTCCGGCCTTCTGGCATAGGCCTTGCCTGATGGGTTCCGCCACTCCGGCGCCCCTTCACACGCGAGCGACCGCCATGTCCCTGACCGAAGCCCCGTCCCTGGCTGGCCCGTCTCTGTCTGGCCCAACCCTGGCCGCCCCGGCGGAGCCCGCCCGCGCCCGCTCCGGCGGCCCGGTCTTCGTGTGGGAGGCGGCGAAGACGCTCGTCGCCGTGCTCACCTTCACCGCCATGTTCCTGCCGCTCGCCTTCCCGTCCAAGGCCGGCACGCAGGCGCGGCTCGCCCAAACCCCCGCGATCCAGCCGCCCGCGGTGGAAACCCAGCCCCTCGCCGTCGCCGCGAAGCCCCCCACGCAGCCCGCCAAGGCCGCCGCCCCGGTCCGGAACAGCGTCGTCCCCCAGCCGGCCAAGAAGCCGACTCCCAAAAACACCTGAAGCGGATTTCCATCCGCTTCAGATTCAAATGGCCTCACTTGCCGGCCGGGCTTCGGACGCATGGGCGTCCGGGACCGCGGTCGCGGTCCTAAGGCCTTACAGCGAGATGAAGGCGAGGTAGCTGTCGGCGCCGCTGGTGCCGGCGGTGACGGTCATGGCGCCCACGGCCTTGCCGGTGAAGGTCATGCTGGCGTCGACGCTGCCGTTGCCGTCGATGTCCACATGCACCGTGGCCCCCTTGAAGCCGGCGGTTCCCCCCATCTCCTCCCAGGTCAGCCGGGACGTGCCCGGCCGGTAGCCCCACAGCGTCGCCCATTCCCCCGTCTCCAGGTCGGTGACGGTGGACCAAGTCGTCTGCCCGCCGCGCGCGTCGACGAAGAAGGTGTCCTTGCCTGCCCCGCCGGTCAGGAAGTTCGATCCCGCGCCGCCGTCCAGCACGTCGTCGCCCGCCGCACCGTCCGCTGCGTCGTCGCCGCCGAGCAGGTTCAGGAAGTCGCTGTCCCCCGACCCCCGGACGACCTCGTTGCGGTCGTTGCCCAGGAAGCTCCACGTCAGCGACGCGATCGGCCCGTCGTAGGCGTAGGCCGTCGCCTCCCCCGCGACGCCGTTCTCGATCCGGCTGAGCTGGACGGACGGGCGCGCCGGCGCCGTGAGCGGCGGGGCGGACACCGGCGCCGGATCCGGGACGGGCGCCGATGGAGTAGGGGGGGACTCCGGCACAGGGATCGGCGCCGGAGGCACGGTGGCCTCGGGAACCGCGGGCGGCAACGCGCTCCCGCCGCCGGACGGGTCGGGCACCGGCGTGCTGCCCGGGGGCATCCCCATCAGCATCCAGGCCAGGTCGTGGATGCCGGCGGTGAGCGCCGGCGACGGGGCGAGCAGGCTGTAGTCGTTGTCGTAGGGATCGGCGAACAGCGGGTCGCCGGTCAGGTCGTGGGCGCCGTAGGCCGTGACGCGGTGCACGAAATTGTAGTCGATGGCGTTGGCGCCGGCGGACAGCAGCGTGACGTAGCTGCCCAGCGGGACGACGCCTTCGATGATGTTGCGGGTGATGGTGTTGTTGGCGGGAATGACCGGGCTGCTGCCCGAGGTCACCCACTCGATGCGCAGGAAGCTCTCGCTGTTCGATCCCAGCACGCCGATGTTGTTGGTCACCGTGTTGTCGTGGCCGCCGTGGATCATCACGCTGGCCCAGGACGTGTCCTTCAGGAAGTTGTCCTGCACGGTCACGCCGCTGGTCATGTCGTCCAGATAGACGCCGAAGCCCTTGTAGTCGCGCAGCCAAGCGCCGGTGCTGGTGGTGGCGATGCCGCCGGCGTGCTCGATCCGGTTGCCCTTGATCAGCGTGTTGGTGATCAGGCCCGACCGGCCGAGCAGCTCGATGGCGCCGGAATCGGCCGTCTTCTCGCCGGTGTTGCGGACGCGGTTGTAGAGGATGGAATTGTTCAGGCTGACGGTGGCGGCGTTCCAGTTCTTGATGGAAATGCCGTAGCGGGAGCTGTGGTCGATGTCGTTGTAGGAAATGACCGTGTCGTTGATGCCGGCACCCATGATGCCGCCGGCGTAGGAGCGGACCTCGCCGATGTGCTGGATGCGGTTGCCGGTCACCGTGTTGCCGTCGGACTGGCCGTCCAGCAGGACGCCGCTGATGCCCAGATGGTCCAGGTAGTTGCCGCTGATCAGGTTGCGGTCGGAGGCTTGCGTGACGTGGATGCCGGTGCCGACGTTCACGAAGCTGTTGCCGACGATCCGGTTCACGCCGCCGCCGACCACGTCGAGCGCGTAGCCGTCGGTCGTCGTGTCGGTAAAGGTCAGCCCCTGGACGGTGACGCCGGCCGCCCCGTTCAGGCGCAGCAGCGTCCCGAGCCGCGCCACCGAGACGCCCGTCCCATCGAAGTTGGCCCCGGCCCCCACATCGATGACCAGCCGCCCGTCCGCGGCCCGGTAGGCGAACTCGCCGGCTTGGTCCACATGGGCGGCGTTGCCGAGCAGCCGGAAGGTGGAGCCGTCGCGCAAGCTGAAGGGCGCGTCCGACGTGAAGGTGATCGTCCGCGTCGTGGTGTCGATGCCCGCCACCGTCAGGATGGCGTCCTGCAGCCGCTCCGTGTCGAAGACCTGGATGCGCAGGCCGGGGACGAGGTCGGCGGCCGTGACGTCGCCGGCGTGGTAGCGCAGCGACCGGCCGCTGGCCCCGGCTGTCGCCGCATCGGCGACGTACCAGCCGGTCGTCGGGTCGCCGGGGTCGTAGGCCGCCTTGGAGGCCAGCGTGTAGCGCACCCCGTCGACCGTGACGTCGAAGCCGGGTGCGGCGGCCAGGGCGGCGGACCAGACGCCGTTGCCCTCGCTGATGAAGCCGCCGACCGTCCGGCCGCCGCTGATCACCACCTGCTCCCCGGGATAGCCCAGGATGCGCACGCCGCTGTCCGCGCTGGTCAGCTCCAGCGTCTGCGACAGCTGGTAGGTGCCTTCGCGGACATAGGTGGTCTTGACGGTGCTGCCGCGCATGGCCGCCTGCGCCCGCTCCAGGCTGGCGAAGGGCCCGTCGGTGCCGTCGGCGTTCGGCTCGGCCAGCCGGCCCGACCAGCTGTCCTTGCCGTTCTTCGCGACATAGTAGGCGTTCCCTGAGGGCGCCTCCGGAGGTGCCTCCGCTTGGGAGGCCGTGCCCTGGAAGACCGGGGCCGCCACCGTCCGGGTGATGGAGCCGTCCGCGGCGGGTGTGGCGGCGAGGCTGCGGCCGTTCACCGACAGGCCAGTGACGGCGAGCGCGTTCGCCGCCGTGCCGTCGGCCGGCAGCACCTGCACCGTGTGGGCGACGGACGGGTCCAGGGTCGCCGCAAAGGTGAAGGGCTTGGGGGTGGTCCCCGTGGCCTCGCCCTCGCCGACCAGGACGCCGTCCACCAGAACCTTGAAGCGCGCCGCCGTGCCGGCGGTGGAGGGGGAGAGGGCGGCCCGGACGGTGATCGGCACCGTCCGGGTGATGACCGGTTCCGGGGCGGGGGGCGGCTTGACCATCGGCCCGCCGAAGACCTCCTCGCCGAGCCCGAAGGACAGGGCGCCGCCCCAGTACAGCCCCTCCTGCCCCCGGACCACGTCCTTGCCGTCGTAGGCGCCCTTGTCGTAGGTGACGCGCGGGTCGGTGGCCTTGATCTCCTGCCCGCCGACCAGGATGGAGCCGACGAACAGATCGCGGTTCGCGTTGTCGTTGTCGTACCAGACCGTGATGCGGTGCCCCTCGTCGGGGTTGACCGCGACCTGGAAGCTGTAGGCGGCGCTGGTGGTGGCGGCCACCCAGGCCTCGCCCACCACCATGTCGTCGACCAGCAGCTTGAAATGCGGCGCCTGGCCGGCGGACACGCCCCAGGCGTTCACGACGATGGGAAGAGTGAGGATCTTGTCGGTGGAGGCGGCCATCATCAACCCGGGGCGTGGGAGCGTCGAAGCGCTCGATCCGAAAGGTTGCGGGCCAACCTCTCGTGCCCCAAAATTGGCATACCACTATCGATTGGATGTGTGACAAGGGTCCCAAAATGGCCACAGGGGGCCATTGGTCACGGCGGGCGGTCACGGCGGGCGGTCACGGCGGGCGGCAAGGGCGGCCCTGTGCGCCGGTTGCGGGAAGGCTTGTCGGGTTCTGCAAACCGGCGGTAAATGGCACCGCCTCTCCGGCACCCCGCCTTCCTGCCTTCCCTGAGCCGAGCCCGATCCATGACCCAGCCGTTGCCCTTCGATGAGGATGCCCTTGCCCGTTTCGAGGCGGCCGACGTCATCTTCCTGGCGCAGGACGGGTTCCGGCAGCCGTCGGCGCGGGTGCGCTGCTACAACTTCGCCAAGGCGCTGCGCCAGCAGGGGCTGCGCGCCGAGGTGCTGTCCTTCTTCGACCATCTGGGCGCCCCCGACCAGGGCGGCGCGCTGTCCACGATTCCCGAGGAAGAGAAGATCCGCCTGAACCTGGAGGCCCACCGCATCCTGGCCCGCAACCCGCGGGCGGTGCTCTATGTGCAGAAGGTCGGCTACCACACGCTGGCGGCGGCATTGGCGGCGGAGCGCGGCGGCAACCGCATCGTGCTGGACTACGACGACTACGAGCTTGACATGCAGCCCTACCGCCGGCTGGAGCCCTGGTTCCCCAGCCTGCGGCCCGACCAGCTCTTCCCCACGGTCGCCAACCGGGCGGGCGCCTGCATCGCCGCCAGCCACCGGCTGCAGGACCTGCTGGCGCCGCTGAACCCGAACACGCATCTGGTCCACACCGTCGCCGACCAGGACCTGTTCACGGCCGACGGGCGCGAGGCGCCGCGCCGCCGCTTCGGCGGCCAAGTGAACGGTCGGGTGAACATCCTCTATTCCGGCGACTTCTGGGGCGACATCCCCATGAAGGACGTGCTGTTCGCGGTGGACGCCTTCGCGCTGGTGCCGCGCGCCGTCCGCGACCGGGCCTGCTTCCACATCATCGGCTTCGGCCGCGCCTGGGGGGAGCTGAAGCTCCGCGTGCGGGAACGCTATCCGGACCTGCCGAACATCGAACTGCACGAGTTCATTCCGCCGGCCGAGATCCCGGCCGTGCTGCGCGAGATGGACATCGGCGTGCTGCCCTACTCGCAGAACGAATTCAACGTGGCCAAGAGCCCGACCAAGATGTTCGAGTTCCTGCTGGCCAAGGTGGCGGTCTGCGCCACGCCGGTCGGCGAGGTGACGCACTGCCTGGAGGACGGCGTCTCCGGCCTGCTGGCCGAGGGGATGGAGGGCTACTCCGCCGCACTCGCGCGCCTGATCGGCGACGACGCCTTCCGGCGCGGCGTCGCCGAGGAGGCTCACCGGGTGGCGCTGGAGCGCTTCTCGCTGCAAGGGGTCGCCCCGCGCCTGGCGGCGGTGATCCGCGCCCTCCTGCGGCCGGAGGAGAAGGCCGCCCCGGCGGAGACGACGCTGGAGGATTTCCTGACCGCGCGCCTCGGCCGCCCGCTTCCCATCGCCCCGCGGGAAGCCCATTTGCTGCGCCGCGACTTGGCCGCCCTGCTGGCCGCGGAGGATCCGGCGGCGGGCGACCCACGCCGCTGGACGGAGCCGCTGGTGGCGGCACTCGACTGGCCGGGCCTGACCGGCGTGGACGGCGTGCCGGCGGAGCGCGTCGCCGCGCTGAAGGGTGTGGCGGCGCGCCATCGCAACGCCGCCCGGCTGCGCCCGGAGATCGCGCTGCCCGCCCGGCCGCGCCCCGCCGGCCCGCCGGCGCTCAGCAAGCTCGCCGCCGCGGAGGACTGGGACGATCCCTCATGGCGCCCCTGGGTGGTGCGGGTGCGGACCAACGTCGCGACCTTCCAGGTGCCCTACATCGACGATGCCGACGCCGAACGCCGCCGCGACGAGGACGCCCGCAACAGCATCGACAATTTCTTCAAGCGCAGCCGCGGCGCCTGGGAGCGCGCGCAGTATCTCTACGGGCTCGACCGGCTGGGCCTGCTGGAGCGGGAGCCGCGCGCCCTCGTGGTCAGCGCGGAGATCGACGGCTTCTACCTGTTGCTGACCGAACTGGCCCGCGCGGTCGGGGTGTTGGACGTCGGGGCCGATGCTCCCCGCCACGCCGAGCGGGTGGCGCGCGGCGACCTCGACCCCTGGCTCGCCAAGCCGCGCCGCTTCCGCCGCGACCGGATTGCCATCCACCACGGCGACCCCGGACCGGACCTGTTCGCCGGCACGCCCTGGGACGTCGCCATCCTGCCGCAGAACACGCTGCCGCGCCTGGCGGCGGAGGGAAAGGCCGCGGAGGCGCTTGCCTGGATCGACCGGCGGCTGGCGCCGGGCGGCGTGCTGGCCTTCTCGGCGGAGGTGCTTTTGAACGACCGCACGGGTGTGCCGGGCCTGTCCGCCGCCCAAGCCGACGCGCTGGGCGAGGCCTTCGCCGCGACGGGGCTGGACCTGTCGGGACCGCCCGACCTGTCGCTCAGCGACGCAACGCTCGACCGCTTCGTGACGACCGGCGCCGCCGGCGCGGAGAACCCGAACTTCGTCACCCGCACCGGCGAGACCCTGCATGCCCCCGCCGTCTGGTTCGGACGCAAGCGCGCCGACACGCCGGAAAGCGGGTGGGGAAGGCTGGCGGGGTTCCTGGCATAATCCCAAGTCCTCTTGCGCAGCGATCACGATGCCGCCGCTCCGCGTCGGCTTGCCGCCGGGCTCATGGCTCGGTGACGATGCCCTCCATCTCGGCACCGACCGCGGCGAACAGCCGCTGATAGCCCCAATCCGTGTAATGGCAGACATCGTCGATGTAGGCTTCCGCGAGATGTCCGTCGAAGACCCGGGAGGCGTCGAGCACATGGACGCCGTCGGCGCGCAGCCGCGGCATGCGGCCGAGAAACCGTGGATAGCTTCCGTTGACCGTTTCGGCGATCCATGCAAACCCATGGTTCGCGTCGCGCGGCACGTACGGGCCGCAGGGCTCGTACCATTGGTTCGGCTGAAGGACGTGCAGGTAAATCCCTCCTCGCCGGTGCACGAGGTCCTTCATGGCGGACGACGCGGCCTGCCATTGATCGGCGATCCCGTCGAACAGGGCGTCGGTCGTGGGGAGCGGCCGTTTCAGCGCTGAGGGAAACAAGGTTTCGGGCGTGGTCTGCGCGGCATCCGGCCGGCCGGCCGGGGTGTTTGCGTGCCGCTCGTGATGGAGCTGGCGCAGGCGATGGCACAGGAAGGACGCGGCTGTCCCCGCGGCGGCGGCGCGCTCCGCCGAATGCCTGGCCGAGAGCTTGTGATAGGCGCGCCGGACATCCTCCAGGGAGGAAAGGCGGCTGCCCTCTCCCTCGATGATGCGGCCAAGCTCGCTCCAGGCGTTTTCGGCGGGAAAGCTCGGTTCGACACCGGCGCGCCAATTGGTGAAGCCGGAGGCTCCCTCGTTGAAGCCATCGATGTTGATCACGACGTCGAAATTCTGCCCGAGGGCAAGGAAATAGGAGAGGATGGCCAACTGCTGCGGCTGCTTGCAGCCCGACAGCGCGAAGTTGAGGATTCGGACCTTGCGCTTGCGAAACGGCGGCAAGGCTGCCAGACGCTCGACGAGGTCCGGAAGCCGCGCGGCGGCTTCCGCGAAGCCCTGCGCCACCGAGCCGCCGAATATGCCCACCAGCAGATCGCCGTCACGCCGGGGATAAGGGTAGTCCCAGGCGCCGGGAGCTTGGTCGAGCAACGGCGCCCAGACCTTGAAGCCGAAGTTGTTGGTGGTAAACGGGTAGCGGGCGTTCGGAGCGTGGGTGTACCCGAAGTAGGGATTGAAGACGGCGAGGCGCAGTTGATAGGGAGCGGCGACCCCGCCGGTTCCCGTGTTCTTCGGCGCGCTGTAAAAGTCCTGCCCGCGCTCGGCCAGGTGCCAGATGCCCCCCAGGGCATCGGCCAGTGCGGCCGCCCCCATGGCGAGCAGCGGAACGGCGGAGATGTCGGAAGCCGTCGCCGCCAAGCCGAAGCCGGCGGCGCTCGCCAGCAACTCCCCCGGCAGGATGAGGCGGGCGGCTGTCCGGCGCAGCGACGAAGAGGGGTGGTTCGCGGCGGCAAGACGGCGTTCGACATAGGGATAGGCGTTGTAGACGTGCGGGATGCCCGCTGCGGCAAGCCGGCCGGCGATGTCCTCCCAGGCATGGCTGGCGATGATCACGACCGCCCGGTCCGGCCGCTCCACGCAGAACCGCTCGGCCGGCAGAATAGGAAACCCGTCCAGGGTGCCGGTCTTCGTGGAATCGACGAAGCCGACGAGGCATCGGCGCGTGAAGCGCCGCATCCCGTTCTTCACCACGCGACCGGCGGTGCCTGCGCCGTAGATGTAGAGCGGCCGATCCTTCGGCAGTTCCCGCAGGTCGTTGATCGTCTTCATCGTGTCGCGCCGGCATCAACGGGATGCGAGGCAGGGGGGCCCTTCATCGGCTCGGCCAGCAACGGCGCAATCCGGGAGGCGACGAGGTCGGCCACCAGATCGGCTCCGGCGTCGGAAAAATGCATGTCGTCGTAGAAATAGCGTCCGCTCTTCGGCACCAGGGCCGCGAGATCCACGCAGTGGACGGCCCGTTGCCGGCACACGTCGCGCATGACCTCGTTGAACTGGTCCATGCCGTCGGTCAGTGCGGCGGCGGTGTAGTAGCGCTGCACGTCGACCCATTCGTCGTTGGGGCCGACCCCGCCGGCATAGAGGAGGGCTTCCTCCTCCGGCGTCATATCCGCGCTCCACAGCACGGGCTGTGTGAGCAGCACGATCGGAATGCCGGCGGCCTTCCGGGACGCGTCGATCAGGCGGAGCAGGTTGCCGCGGTAGCGCGCCAGCGACCCGGCGAGGTCCGGCAGGCGATCGACCATCCGGTCGGGGGGAGCGGTGCGCCGGGCGTTCCGCCACATGGTGAAGCCATTCGGCGGATAGACGCCTTCCACCGCGTCGGGGGTGAAGCGACGCGACAGCCAGCCCTGGACCCGGACGCAGAACGCGGTCAGGGCGAGCCGCTCGGCGAGGTTCCCCTTTCCCGGCATCTCCGAAAAGGTCCACTCCAGCATGGTTCGTTCGCTCATGTCGCGCGGATAGCTCGAACCCAGGGCGAATTGCAGATCGTTCACGCCGGCCAGGATGACGATCAGATCCGGCTTCGGGAGTTCCGGCAGCAGGTGCTTGAAGACGAGCAGGTGGTTGTCGGTGAAGTTGGCGGGACGGCCAAGATTGCCGGTCCACACCGTCGGCGAGTCCAGCCGCTGCCGGAGTTTGGCTTCAAGGCGCTGCACCCAGGCGCGATCCTGGTCGAGATAGTAGTCGGCAACCGTGCTGCCGCCCAGCACGTAGACCGTCCGGGAAGGCCGACGCGGCGGATCGGCGGATCGCATGCCGTAGCGGTTGGTGAGGAAGCGCCCGCTGCCGTGCACGCCCGGCGTCGCCTTCTCGTCGGGTGGGAAGCGCACCGACAGGTAGGGCCGCCAGATGAAGAAGCCCTGCGGGGTGCCGCACAGAAGCCGCACCAGCATCTCCGCCCCGACGACGACCAGGGCCGACACCATCAGCAGATAGGTGAGTTGTTCGATCGGCAGCAGCACTTCTCCGGCCGCCAGCCCCACGCAGAGAAGGCCGGCCAGCAGTGCCGGCCGGTGCGTCGCCGCCTTGGGCGCCCGGCGGGCGGCATCGGCCAGGGCCTCCTCCTGCGATGCGATCCGCTGGATCAAGGGATGGGCGTTGAACACCGTTCCCCCGAATCGGCCGCTCAGCCGGGCGACGATCTCGGTGTGGAACTGGCTGGCGACCACCACCCTCGTCCGATCGTCGGCTTCGGCCAGAAACTCCTCCAGGCAGAGCAGCCGGTGTTCGCCCAAGCGGCCGGAACGCTCGGTGTCGACGACCCCGGCGATCGGAATCCCGGCCGCGGCCAGCTCCCGCAGCATGACGGCTCCGCCCTGGCCGGCCCCATAGACATGGACCGGTTCCCGGCCCGGGATGTCGGTCACCCAGTGGACGTCCACCACCGTTGTGGCTGCGGACAGGAGCGCGCTACCGTCGCGCCCAACCGATCGGAGCATTTGGGATTCCGTCAAAGCGATGAAGGCCGGGGGAGGGACCGGGAAACGAACGGTGTCATCGGCCATTGTAGTCGCCTTCACCACGGGCGAACAGGCATCGTCGAGCGCTGTGCCGGTCGCTGTCTCAGCACGTCTCGGGCGAAGGCCGGCCCTTGTGCCAGTCGTCCATCTTCCGTTCGAGCTCGGCAAGGGACCCGGCGACGAGAATGGGCTGGTTGCCGTCGACCATGCCCCCGCCGGCTTCGATCCAGGGGCAGAGCAGCGCCTTGTAGCCTGCCGGCAGATGCCAGGATACCGCCGCGTAGCGGTCCCGCCAGCGGACCACATGGAATCCCCGATGGCTGTCGATCAGGACAAGGATCGTGTCCGGATCGAAGGCGACATCCGGCGGATCCGTCAGGACCTCCGCCGCACCGTCGAGCGTCGCTTCCAGGAGGCCGGCTTCCCCGCCGCGTCCCCAACCCTGTCGGCGCTTCTCGGCAGCTTCCGTGCGCGCCATGGCCAGTGACCGTCCATAGAGTGGACACGGCGCCTGCCCGAGGATCTGGCGGAAATGCCGCGCCGCCGCTTCGGGGTGCCGGGGCCGCAGCCGCTCGGCCAGGCGGCGGCGGGCGGCGTTGAGGTTGGGCGCCGCAGCGACCGCGGCGGCATAACAGCGTGTCGCCCGCTCGTCCTGCCGTTGGCGTTCCAGGATTTCCGCCGCGTAGTGCAGGGCGGACGCGGCACCGGCGAACCAGCCGGCGGCACGGCCGAATCCTTCCAGCGCTCCGGCCTCGTCGCCCTGCTTCAGGCAACTCAACCCGTGCCAGAAGTGGCTCCGGAAATCCTCGGGACGCACCGAGGCGGCGGCGGCCAGCCGTTCGCAGGCCTGCGGCAAGGCTTGCGAACGCGCTGCGCCGGCGCGCAGCCGCTGCATGACCGCCTGGGAGTCCACCGGTACGCCGAGCCGCCGGAGCGTGTGTTCGAGCACCTCCTGCATCACGGCCGTTTCGAGCAGGAGCTTGCCCATCTCCAGCGCCGACGCGAACAGCGCGTCGGCGTGGCCCCGCAGCTGCGCCGCAACGGGGTCGGCCGGGACGTCCGGCAGGGCGGGGGGCGGGGCGGGGGGCGGGGCGGGGGGCGGGATCGTGTCCGGTGGGGGAAGCGTCATGGCGGGCAAGCCTGTCCGTTCATTGCGCGGCCGTGGGCGGGGCGGCGGCCCGGCCCAGGAGCCCGTCGATCACGTAGAGCGTGTTGCCGTGCGGAAGGTGGAGGCGGTCGAGCACGCGGCAGCCGCCAACCCGGGTCGTTCCGCCTTCCACCGTGACCGGCAGCACGTCGTCGGCGAGGCTGGTCACCGTGCCGTGGCCGGCGAAGGCGCCGCCCTCGTCGGGCAGGACCGGCAGCTCGACGGGGCCCAGTGCGACATGGGCCTTGACGAGGGCGAACAGGGCGTCCTGCCCCTCCTCGGCGAGCAGGGACTCCAGCCCGCCCAGGACGGCGAATGCATCGTCCACCGGGCAGAACACCGTGACGGGGCCGCGCCACGTCCAGCGCCGGCGCAGGCGGTTGCCGTAAAGCGCCACCGCCAGGCAATCGGCCGCCTTGTGCAGGCCGATGCCGGCCATCACCCGGCCGATGCGGATCATCTCGCGGGCGAGCAGGGCCTGGACCACAAAGAAGTCCGACTGGCGTCCGACCCGCCGCCAGGCGTCCGGCGTCATGTCGCCGGTGTGGAACCGCAGCCACCGCTGGGCGAGCGGCCACTGGAATGCGCCGTCATACTGCAGCCACCAGCCACCGACCTCGTCCGGATCGGTGCGGCGGCGGGTGAAGTACCAGTTGCGATCCTTCAGGAGGGGGGTGAGGCTCACGCTGTACATGTCGTCGGAGTCGTCGATGACGGCGACATCCTCCACGGATTCGGCCTGCGCCAGGGAAAATTTCGGATCGAGGTCGAAGCGCCGCGGGTCGTAGCACAGCACGCTGCCGACGAGCAGCCGCATGATGAACCCCTCCCCCTCCACCGGCCAGATGCTGTATTCCATGTGATGCGCGAAATGGGCGCAGTCCCGCGTGTAGGCGGCATGCAGCGGATGCAGGTGGCGCATGGTGAGCGCCATGAGTTGGCGCGGCGTGAAGCGGACCGCCAGTTCTCCGGGGCGTGCGGCCGCGGCGAAATCCTCCGCGAAGGTCTCGTGGACGACGCGGATGCACATGTAGTAGATCGCCCGCTTGCCGGCGGCGAGATGCCCGGCGATGGTCGCGAAGGCGCCGTCGGCCCAGGCGAAGTCGGCCGGGATGGTGAGCATGTAGGCCCCGTCGTTCCGCGCCCGGTCGGCCCCGGCGTGCCAGATCGCCACATGGGTGTCGATGGGGTTGGTGAAGGCGGAGTCCGGCAGCACCTCGATGTGGACCGGCATGATCCGCGCCAACGCTTGCCAAGCCGCACTGGAAGCGATCCACCCGGCGTCCGTTGCGCGGGTGTAGACGAGGTACGTGCAGCGGACCTCCCGCGCGAACAGGGGCAGGTTGCGTTCGGCCAGCAACGTCCGCAAGTTCATTTCAGTGAAGACGCGCGTGTGCCAATCGCCCCACAGCGCGGTCACAAGGTAACAACCCATATCCGGCATTGCGTTGCTTCCGCCTGGATTCAGGCCATGAATCCGGGGCCTGCGTCCGTCAGGAAGGAGTACGATCTTGCAAAGCCGGGCGTCAATCGTCGCGTGGCGGCCCGGATCCCCGTGTGGGTTCCCCGTGTGGGATCCCCGCATCGCAGCCGGCCCGGCGCATTATGAAGTTATTAACTCCCCTTAACTAAATCTTGCCGCGTTGCTTCAGGAACCGCGGCGGCCGGAGAATTCGTATGCACAGCCCGACAATCGAGACGAGGCGCCGACTTTACCAATCCGTTCTGCGGCTGCGGCGGACCGAGGAGCGGCTGGCTGCGCTCTACCGCGACCAGGAAATGCGCACGCCCACCCATTTCGGCGTCGGCCAGGAGGCGGTGGCCGCCGGCGTGTGCGAGGCGCTCGACGCGCAGGACGTCGTCTACAGCCATCATCGTTGCCACAACCACTATCTGGCGCGTGGAGGGTCCGTCTTTGCGCTTGCCGCCGAACTGTACGGGCGCGACGAGGGCTGTTCCCGCGGTCGCGGCGGCTCGGTCCATCTGACGGGGCCGGATCATGGCTTCATGATCAGCAGCGCCATCCTCGGGCAGACCATCGCCGTTGCGACGGGCAGCGCGCTTGCCTTCAAGATGGACGGCGTGCCGCGCGTCGCGGTGGCCTTTTTCGGCGACGCCGCCTGCGAGGAAGGGATTTTCTACGAGAGCCTGAACTACGCGGCGACGCATGGCCTGCCGGTGCTGCTGGTGTGCGAGAACAACCTCTACTCCACCGAGAGCCCGCTGCAGGTGCGCCAGCCTTCCGGCACGCAGCTGTGCGAGCGGGCCGCCGCCTTCAAGCTGCGGGCCGAGCAGGTGGACGGCAACGATGTCTTCGCCGTCCACCAAGCTGCGTCGAGGCTGCTCGACGGCGTGCGGCAGGGCCGGGGGCCGGCCTTTCTGGAATGCATGACCTACCGGTGGCTCGAGCATGTGGGGCCGTGCTTCGATCATGAGATGAACCGCAGCTATCGGAGCCGGGAGGAACTGGAGGCGTGGATGGAGCGATGCCCGTTGCGCCGGGCCGGCGACGCGTTGCTGGCGCAAGGGGCGGCGACCCGGGACGAACTCGAGGCTTGGCGGGTGGACGTCGATCACGAGGTGGAGGAGGCGGTCGCTCGGGCCAAGGCCGGCTCCTGGCCTGAACCGGAATCCCTCTTCGACAACGTGTATTGACCTGGCTTCCGGACCCGCCAAGACTGAGGATCAACCATGCGCAATCTGACTTACGCGGAGGCCCTGTCCGAGGGGCTGGTCCAGGCGATGGAACAGGACCCGGCGATCTTCGTCACCGGCATCGCCGTCGACTATTCCTCGGGTATTTTCGGCACGACGGTGGAAGCGCTCCGGCGGTTCGGGCCGTCGCGGGTGTTCGACGCGCCGGCCATGGAGAACGCCCTGACCGGCATCGCCATCGGTGCTGCGGCCATGGGCAAGCGGCCGGTCGTCGTGCATCCGCGCAACGATTTCATGTTCCTTGCGTTCGACCAGCTCATCAACCTCGCCGCCAAATGGCGCTACATGTACGGCGGCCGGGCCGGGCGGGTGCCGGTCGTGGTGCGCGCGGTGGTCGGCAAGGGCTGGGGGCAAGGCGCCACCCACTCGCAAAGCCTGCACGCGACCCTCGCCCATTTCCCCGGCCTGAAGGTCGTGCTGCCGGCCCTTCCCGCCGACGCCAAGGGACTGACGCTGGCGGCTCTGCAGGACGACGGGCCGGTGGTGATCCTGGAGCACCGTTCCCTGTTCGGACTGTCGGGCCCGGTTCCGGAAGAGCCGGTGCCCACGCCGCTCGGCGTTGCCAACGTGGTCCGGGCGGGAACGGACGTCACCGTGGTCGCCGCCTCGCTGATGGTCGTCGAAGCGTTGCGCGCGGCCGCCGAGCTGGAGAAGGAAGGGGTGTCGGTGGAGGTGGTGGACATCCGCAGCGTCCGTCCGCTCGACGAGGCGACGATCCTGGCGTCGGTGCGCAAGACCGGGCGGCTTCTGGTGGCGGACACGAGTTGGGAGCTGTACGGGGTGTCGAGCGAAGTCGCCGCCCTTGCCGCGGAGCGGGCCTTCGCCGACCTGAAGGGGCCGGTACGCCGTCTTGCCCTGGCCAATTGCCCGGCGCCGGTGTCGGCGCCGTTGGAGGCCGCCTTCTACCCCAAGGCCTCGACCATCGCCACGGCGGTGCTGTCCATGCTCAGGCGCACCGCGGGCCCGCTCGGCGGCATCGATCCGGCCGATGACTTCAAAGGCCCCTATTGACCGAACCCCGGTGCGGCCATGCCCACCGGAAAGCCAAGGAAAGCTGAACGGGTATGTCGAGCCAGTACGCAGTCCAGGACAAGGGATCGGCGCTCACCCCCGATGACATCGAGGCATGGCGCCAGCGTATTCGGACGGAGACCTTCGCCAACTATCATTATTCCATGGGCGTTGCCCTCGCCCGGTCCGGCGAACCGGCTCAAGCCATCGAGAGCTATCGGAAGGCCCTGGCGTTGAACCCCGCCTCCCCCGAGGCGGTGTTCCGCTTGCGCAAGCTGCTGCTGGCCGCCGGTGATGAAACGGCGAGCGAAGACCTGCACCAGCGTGCGTTGGCGCTGAATCCGCGGTACGAAGCCGAAGCCTTCCTGCACATCGGGCTGGAACACCTCGACCGGTCGAACACCGAGGCCGCGCTGCCTCTGTTCGAGGAAGCGGTCGCGCGCGCGCCCGAACTGGCCGAGGCGCACTACCAGTACGCCTACTGCCTCTACCATTTCCAATCGGCCGCGATGGAGAAGGCAAAGGACCATTTCCGGACGGCGATCCGTCGCGGTTATCTGGAGGCGGATGCGTTCCATTATCTGAGCTGGAGCCTGTGCCGCCTGCCGAGCCATATCCAGAACCAGCCGCTGGTGCCGATGGAGCGGGCCATCGCCTTGGAGCCTCATCAGTCCAAGCATTACCTGCTGGTCAGCGACGTCCAGCAATGCCTCTGCCGCTTTGACGACGCCTTGCGGACGCTCGATCGCCTCGCCCGCCTCGGCTACAGCGCCCACGAACTCAACTGGCGGCGCGGGATGAGCGAAATCGCCCGCGGGAATCCCGGCCAGGCACTGGGGTGTCTGGAACAGGCCAGGGCGGCCGATCCCAAGGACGTCCGTCACGCCATCGGCCTGGGGCTGGCCTGGGAGGCTCAGGGCGAGGTCGAGCGGGCGCTGCAAATCTACCAGAAGATCACGGGCACGACGGCCGATTCCGCGTGGGCGTGGAGTTGTTTGGCCCTTCTTCACCATTCCCGGGGACGGATCGCGGAGGCACTGGAGGCGCATCGCCAGGCTCTGGCGCTCGATGCGGAAGGCGCGTGGTACCACACGTCCTATGGTTTGACCCTGGAGGCGGCGGGCCGCCGGGACGACGCCGATGCCGCCCACCGCAAGGCGGTGGATTTGCAGGTCGATTGGCTGTGGTATCACGCGACCCTGCGCCCGTGGGCCAAACCCCTGTTCCAGGCGGCCTACCAGCGGATCGGGCTGGCGCTGCCGGGCTGACCGGCAAGCGCTCGGGGGATCCACCGTCATGCACGCCAAGCTTCGCCGCATCGCCATCTTCGCCGAACCGTCGCCGCTCTTCGTCAACACGGTGATGGGCCTGAAGGCAGGCTTCGAGGAGTTGGGGGTGGACGTCCATGCCGGCTGGCCGCCGCTGCCCGGCAATGTCCTGCCGTCGTTCCTTGCCAATTACCGTCCCGACGCGGTGCTGGAGATCAACCGCAGCCGCGATCACATCAAGGACTGCGACGAGGATTTCCTGCATCTGTGCTGGTTGCAGGATTTCCAATACGGCGGCCACGACTTGCTGGCGGATCTGGGCGGCAGCGGGCTGACGTACCTGATGGTTCCGCCGGACATGTTCGGCGTCGATCTCAGCCGGTCGCCGGCATGGCGCCATCTCTGGCCCGGCTTCAACACGGCCACCGGCGACCGCGCCGCCATGCCGGGCGGCGCTGCCTCGGACGGCGATGGGCCAGGCAGCGATCCGCTGTGCGCGCTCAGCTTCATCGGCCATATGTACGCGCCGCCTCCCGATGCCGCCATGGCCGCCACCCTGATGGTCGGCGGCGTCGAATGCGGACGTCTGTCGGAACTGATCGATGCCTTTTTGGTTTCGGACTTCGAGGCCGGACACTTCAGCCTGGCCAGCTTCCACGCGTTTCTCAGCAGTTATTTCCGCCGTTTCGGTGTCGATTTTGCCATTGCCGACGTTCCGGCCGACCGGCGTTACCTGTTCGACGAGTTCCTCATCCGGATCAAGGAGCGCATCCAGATTGCCGAGCGCATGCTGGCCGTTTCCCCCGACGTGCGCCTGTACGGCAGTGGGGGATGGAGCCAATGGCGGCGCCTTGCCCCGTATTACCACGGCTTCCTCAACACGCCCCGGGAACTGGCGGCCGTCTATCGCGGCTCGGCCCTCAACGTGCACAGCGGCATCTGGCCGCTGCACTTCCGCGTCATCGATTGCCTGGGGTGCGGCGGGGCGGCCATGATCAACCGGGTCCATCATCCGGAAGCCCGGCGTTTCTTCTATGAAGAGTTCGAGGCCGGCGTGGACTTCGTCGATTACACGCCGGAATCCTTCGTCGAGGACGCCCGGCGCATGCTGAGGGACCGCCAGGCGCTCGAACGGATGCGGCGGGCCGGGCAGCGCAAAATCCTGGCGCGGCACACCTGCCGGCATCGGGCCGAGCAGATCATGCGCGATCTGAACGACCTGTAGGACGCTTGTTCCATGGTTCTGAAGCCCTTCCGCCACATTGACGATATCCCGATCGGCTGCCGGGTCGTGCTGTTCGGATGCGGCAGCGCCGGTCAGGCCTTCCGGCGCTATCTCGAGATTGTCGGGCGGCCGGCCTCGGCCTTCATCGACAGCCGCCTTTCGGGGGACGTCGACGGATTGCCGGTTCACCGGCTGGCGGACTACGCGGCGTGCGGGTGCCGGCCCGGCGATCAGGTCGTGGTCACCTCGTCCTATGTCTGGGATATCGCGCGGCTTCTGAGTGCGCACGGCATAACCGGCGCCCTCAACGCCGCGGCGTTCGCGGTGAATCTCGGGGCGCATCGGGATCGCCTTCTCGGCATGGTGGAGGACGGGCGTTTGATGGTGGTGCCGGCCCGCGATCCGGACACGCCATGCCGAAATTGATGGAGTCAGGCTTTATTTCCTTTGTGAGCCTGCAGCAAGGATATATACAAGATCAAAATCCTGATTCAAGTCGAAACAACAAGCAATGACCGTTGACGCCCTTGGGCAGATGCCGGTACTTTGTCTTCGGCTGAGGTCGAAAGCATGGATTTTTATCTGAAGGCCGGGAGAGGCCGCAAATCAAAAGCTCTGCGGGAGTATTGCCTTGACACTCATGATCGTTGCATCAGTCCTGGCTTTGGTGGTCGTGGCTCTGTTCTACTTCGTGCGGCGGGCGCGACGGCTTAAGAACAGCAATCCAAACGACATCTATCCGCTGTGGTAAGTCCGTGCCTTCCGTCCTGATCCTTGGCGATTCGACAAGCACCACCATCGGCCTGGAACGGCATGCGTGGCCCTTTCTGGTCGCCTCGGTGCCCGCTTATCCGCCGGAAACGATCTTTTGGAACGCGTCGATCGCCGGCTTCACGGCCGCCGATGCCTGCCGGTACTATTTTCGCTTCCTGCAGGAGGTCGGCCAGCCGGACCTGGTCATTCTGTCCCTCGGCAATTGCGATGCCTGCGGGACCGAACTGCCCAAGGGGCGCTTCACCCCCTGGAAAAGCTTCGCCCTCGATACGCTGAAGGCGCGGCGCCGCCGGCCGGCGATGCGCAACCGCCTGCGCCAGATGGCCTTCGTCCGGGATTTCGACCTGTCGCGCGAGCAGCCGGAAAACCCCAGGGATTTCGCCTACAACATCGAGCGGATCGCTGCGGACGCGCAGCGTCGGGGAAGCGGGGTCATGATGATCAACCCGCTCGCCCACAAGGACTTTCCGGCCGGGTTGGGCAAGGGGAACTTTCTCTTCTACCGGACTCTGGGGTTTCGGGAGCCCTTCTCCGCACAGCTCGCCGACACCCCGGCGCTCCTCGTCGCCGCCATGCGGGAGGAAGAGGAAGGGCGCCTGGAAGACGCGCTCGTCATCTACGACCGGCTGCTTGCGTCGTCCAGCGCGCGCAATCCGGAACTGGCCTTCGTGGCGCGGCACAACATTGCCCTGCTGCTGCACCGGCTCGGACGCACGACGGAAGGAATCGAACGGCTGCGCGAATTGCTCGCCGAACCTCGATGCCGGCCTGAGATCGTCCAGTACAACCTCGCCCGTCTGCTGCGGGAAGCCGGGCGCACCGCCGAGGCCGAGGAGGCGCTTGAACGTTCGGCCGAACTGGACATCGCCATGTACCGGGTCAAGGCCGCCTACCGGGAAGCGGTGAGCGATGTCGCCGCAAGGCGCGGCATCGGCCTGATCGACGTTGCCGACATCGCCACGGATGACGACTTCATCGATCATTGCCACCTGGCGGCGGCGGGCCACCAGCGTCTGGCTGCCGCGGTGGGGTGTGCCCTGCGGGACCATCTGCCGGCTGGCCCGGACGCGGCCGGGATCCGCAACCGGATCTTCAATCCGGAATATGCGTTCGGCGACGACCGGCCGCTGATCGACTATTTCAACCTGGGCGGCCATCCCACGCCTCCGGCCGACATCGCCGCCATGGCGCGTGCGCGGCTGCGGGATGGTGTCCGGGTGGACGAGGGGCAGGCGGATCGGGAAGGCATCGAGCTGGCCCGCACCCTGGCCCGCGCGCTCGAGCATCCCCTGTTTCCCTCCCCGGCCGACCTGGAGGCCAGGGTTCCCGACACGCCACGCGAGGTCGGACGGATTCCCGAGATCTATCTTTTCCGCATCGTTCTGCCCTACATCGTCCAGGGAGACAGCCGGGGCCTTCTGGACGGGCTGCACGAACACCTGTCCCTGCCGTTTCCTGGAGATTACCTGCGCGCCCTGGCCCCGCACGGGCGTGTGCCGGAACGAACCGATCCGCGCGCGTTCGGCGATGACGGCAGCCGCCTGGAACGGGTGCTGGCCGCGATCGAGGACAGCCTGGCCGCGACGCTCGGCAAGGGGCCGATCGTGCACACGCGGATCAAGACGACGATTTTCTGGTACCTGCGCGAAAGCTTCCGTTTCGGGGGCCACAGTCGCCTGTCGATGCTCTACGACGGCGTTCGCTTCGCCGAAGCGGTGGAGGCACTGGCCGGCAGCCTGGTCATCAACGACGCCCTCGGCCTCGGGGCGCAGGCCCGGATTGCCGCCCTGCAGGACTGGATGGTGCGAATTCTCGACACCCACCGGACCTTCTGCGCAGCCTGTTTGCGCACACCGGTCGGGGCCGCATGGTTCGACGACTACGCCGCCGCCTTGGCCGATCTCGCCGTCTCTCGCCCGCGCGTCGCCGGAGCGGCGCTCGCGGCCGTCTGAAAACACCGGGGGTCCGCGATGGAGACCATGGACACGCCCACCGCTCTGCCCGTCGGCGTTCCGCTTTACATCTACGGCGCCGGGCGTGGCGGGCACATCCTGAAGCACGCTCTCGATGGCCGGAGCGGGGCACGGGTGGCGGCCTTCCTCGACAGTCACAAGACCGGCACCGTGGGCGGCCTGCCCATTCTCAACCCCGCTCAGGTCGCCACGCCCCTCGCCGAAGGCGCGGTGGTGGTCATCGCCAGCCAGCACTGGCGGGAGATCGCCGGGTCACTGGACCGCTCGCGGTTTCCCCGTGTCATCAACGCCTATCCCTGGATCGAAGGGGTGCTGGCCGCCGAAGAGCGCGCCCGGACGCAAGGGCCTCGGCGGATACGGCGGCTGCGCATGGCCCTTCTGGCCACAGCCGTTCTGCTCCAGGGCGCGGTCGCCTACGGCATCGTCCGCGCCCTGGGGTGATGCGGTCGGCGACCGACCCGACCGCCGCGCCGGCCGGACCTCGTGGAGGAGGCCCATGGGCGTGATCGGACGGAATTGGGGTCAGGACCGTCGGCGCGCCAGCACCGTGAAGAAGCCGGGGAAGTAGGCGCGTTGTGCCAGGCGCTCACGCGCGGTCGCCTCCAGGGTGGCTTCCGCCGCCATCACATCGGCCAGCACGCGGATCGGGCGGTAGTCGTTGACTGAGGTCGCGGCGAGCGTCATGCCGCTGTCTTCCAGCACCGGGAGGATGTCGGCCAGCGTGTGCTGCGTCTCGTGGGGGTGGCAGACCTGGTCGCGGAACCAGGAGCGCAGGTGAGCCTCGTCGATCCTCTGTGCCCCGAAAAGCGTGCGGAACTCGCCGTACAGCTCATCGTCCGAGGCTCCGGCGGCGCGCAGGCCGGCGAAGTGTTCCAGGAATGGCCTTCTTCCCCCGGCATGATAAAGGCCGACCAGCAGAAATCCGCCCGGACGGACCATCTCCCGGCAGACCCGTCGCAGAGCCTCGTGGCAGTTGTCCGTATGGTGCAGCACGCCGAGCGAGATCACGACGTCGGCGGGCGCTGCCGGGCGATAGGTGAAGAGGTCCGCGGCTTCGAAGCGGGCGGACGTTCCCAGATCCTGGGCCAGACGGCGCGCGAAGTCGATGGCGACCGGATTGAAGTCGATGCCGGTTACGGCGCAGCGGCAGTGGGCGGCGATGCCGTTGCTCATCCATCCCGTGCCGCAGCCGACTTCCAGGACGGTCCGGCCAGGAAAGAGAAGCTTGCCGAGCGGGGGGTATTCCTCGACCGGGTTGCGGTGCCGCAGCTCGTCGGCCATCGCCTCCGGCCCCGCGGTCATGTTGAACGGCATGGCCCGGTAGAAGTCGAAGACGTCCGGATTGGCCCAGGTCTGTTGCGTCATCGCGCCCCCGCTCCGGTCAGCGCATGTCGTAGATGAAAGGGGAGCGCTCGCGCTTGGGCGGCTCGGTGCGGGCCGCCACGGCCAGCGGCGCCAGCTGGCGCAGGTCGAGCACAAGGTAGAGCGCGACGAGGGGCCGCCGTTCCTCGACCAGGATGCGCCAGGCGATGCCAAGGATGCGCCGGCGCTCGGCGCGCAGCTTGTCCTGGTCGGAGGCTTCCTTGCCGGCCGTCGTGGGGGCTGTCGTCACGAGGCCCTCCGTGGACCGAGGTTCGGCAGGATTCGTTCGGCGATGCAGGTGAAGAAGAGGTCGGCAACGATGCGGTCGCCGGCGGGGGTGAGGTGGGCATGGTCGACGAACAGTGTCGCGTCGGCGCCATAGCCGCCGAAATGCGCGTGCACGTCCACGAGATTGCCGTCATCCGGGACATTCTGGTGCTTGCGCACGAGTTCGTAAAGCCTGGGCATGGCCGCATACAGCGGCAGCGCCCGCGGCCAGAGCTTGCGGATTCGCTCGAACATGGCGTGTTCCTGGGGGGACGGCTCCTTGCCGAACCAGGACGGCTGGATGCCCCAGACGAAGGCGGCCCCGGCATCGCGCACCATCCGCATGAGCTGGCGCTTGCGGGCAAGAAAGGCGCGGACCGTCGCTTCCGGTCCGTTGAGCACGCGGATCGGTTCGTCGGCCGTCGTGGGCTGCAGGGGCGACACGTGCTTGGCGCCCATCAGGGCCTTGGCCCAGCTTTCCCATTCGGGAAGGTACGTGATGTCGTGCTGGTTGAGGAGATGCGGGTCGGTCTGGATCCCGTTGGCCAAGTCGTTGAACCCGTCGTAGGTCAGGACGATGTCCGGGTTCAGGCGGTGGCAGAACAGAACGTAGGTGATGATCTGGTTGAGCACCGTGTTGCCTGGCAGCGCCATGTTGAGCACGGTGAAGCGGGTGCCGAGCCCGCGGTCCCGGCTGTGCGCGTTCAGCCGCTCTTCCAGGAGGGAGGGGAACATCTCCTCGTGAAGGCAGCACGGGCTCCAAGCCGAGGAGCCGCCCAGGACGACGACGACCCGGTGGTCCGGATCGCGCGTTTCCAGGCTGCGGAGATCGACGTTCAGGCGCAGCCCGAATTCGTTCACCGGCCCGAAGGCGGACGGCATCAGGCTGAAGTAGGTGGCGTACGGAAAGAAGTAGCTTGAGCCGCGTTCCGTGCGCGGAGCCATCCTGATGAAGATGTTCTGTTCGATGTGCGGGTTTTCCGCCGCGGTTATCGGGGTGGACGGCCGGCCGGAGGCATCGAAGTACAGGGGGTGCAGGAAGCCGTCGGGCTCCATCATGAACAGGGCCTTGCCCTCGCGGGTGGCGGCGTCTCCCGGCAGATCGACCGACTCCCAGCCTTCGAAGACCGGCAGGATGCTCAGCGCCAGCACCCAGTGCGTGAAGGAGGAGTCGCCGATCGCGGTGTCGCGCGGCAGACGCGTGGCCGGCAGGTCGGGGAAGGCTGCGGCCTGTTCCGGCGTCGTCCCGAACACCAGCTCCGCATCCTGCCCGAACCGCGAGCGCACCGCCTGGACCATGCGCGCCGCCCCTGGGCGGTCGAGGGACTGCCGATCGGGAAGAATCAGGATCTTCAAAGGGCTTCTCCTTTTTCCAGCAGGCACCGCCCCATCACCAGGGCGTCCATGCCGCTCCACTGGAAAGTGCGGATCGCGTTGGCCGGGGCGTTGACGATCGGTTCGCCGCGCAGGTTGAACGAGGTGTTGAGAAGCATCGGCGTGCCGGTCCGCGCGGCGAAGGCGGCGATGAGGTCGTAATAGGCGGGGTTGGCCGCGCGTTCGACCAGATGCACGCGCGCCGTTCCGTCGACATGGGTGATCGCCGGCACCTCCGCGGCTTTGTCCGGCCGCACCCGGCACACCGACAGCATGAAACGCTCCGGGGAGGACGGGCCGCCGCCGGGGTCCAGCTCGAAATATTCCGTCGCCCGCTCGGCCAGAACCGACGGGGCGAAGGGCCGGAACGGCTCGCGGAACTTGATCTTCTCGTTGACGATCGTCTTCATGTCGATCCGCCGGGGATCGGCGAGGATGCTCCGCGCGCCAAGCGCCCTGGGCCCCCATTCCGCCCGGCCCTGGAACCAGCCGATGACCGACCCCTCGGCCAGGCGCTCCGCCACGCCGTCGTAAAGCTCCTCCGTCGTGTCGAAGATGCGGGCCGGGATGAGAAAGGCCTCTTCGATCGCCGCCAGGATGTCAGCCTCGCCGAATTCGGCGCCGAGGTGGGCGGTGGTCAGGGGGGGCGTGCGCGGATGGCCCGGCGTGGCGTGCCATTGCAGCAGCGCCGCCCCGAGCGCCGATCCCGCATCCCCCGCGGCGGGCTGAACGAACAGGTCGCACCCCAATTCCCGCTGGATGCGCCCGTTGGCCACGGAGTTGAGCGCCACGCCGCCGGCGAGGCAGACCTGCCGGCAGCCGCAACGCTCCATGGCATGCCGCACCATATGGAGGATCACCTCCTCGGTGCAGAACTGCACGCTGGCCGCCACGTCGGCGTAATGCCGGGAGCGGCGGACGTCCGGATCGGCATCGTCCCCGATGGGCCGGAACGGGCTTTCCGGCGACCGCGGCGGTCCCAACCAGTCGATCAGACGTTGCGTGAAGGGCATGTCCTCCGGCCAGCGAAAGTCGAACAGCTCCTGGCGCAGCCGGAATCCGCCGTCGGGGCGCAGGTCGAACAGCTCCAGCATTTCGCGCCCCAGGCGCGGCGTGCCGTAGCTTGCCATCCCCATCACCTTGTACTCGCCCTCGTTGACCTCGAACCCGAGATAGGCGGTGAAGGCGCTGTAGAAGAGACCGAGCGAGTGGGGGTAGCGGACCGACATCAGCGGCCGGATGTCCCGGCCCCGGCCGTGGGCGATGCTGGCCGTGGCGAATTCGCCGACTCCGTCGATGGTGACGACGGCCGCCTCCTCGAAGGGCGAACAGAAGAAGGCCGCGGCGGCATGGGCACGGTGATGCTCGGCGAAGACGACGCGCTCCCGGGCCACGCCGAGCGACCGGCAGATCCGCTCGCGCACCTCGAACTTGCCGTCGCGCAGCCAGTCGACCGCAGTTTCCCGAAGCCGGCCGAAGGCGTGCCGGGGCTGCGTCATGGCCGTTCGCAGGACGCGGTCGAATTTCAGGGCGGGCCGTTCGTAATGCACGACCCAGTCGAGATCCGCCGCCGTCAGTCCGGCCTTTTCCAGGCAGCAGGCGACGGCCTGGCCGGGAAAGCCGGAGTCGTTCTTCTTGCGGGAAAAACGTTCCTCGTGAACCGCGGCGATGATTCGACCATTGGACAGCAACGCCGCGGCGGCATCATGATAATCGAAGGACAGGCCAAGTATGTTCATGAAGCCATCATCGGTGCGGCGGGTTGCCATGCGGCCGTCTTGTGGAGATCTCCACAGGCGGTCGGCCATGCCGGGCCGGGGAAAAAGGATGGGAGTGGTGGAATGCTCCTCCCAATCAATTTAAAAAACCCTTAATCCTGTGGAAGCGGGGAGGGCCCGCCATCCTCATCGCAGGCGTCCTCGTCATAGACGTCGCGCAGGCGCTCCGCAGCCACGCCCAGGCGCCTTGCTTCCTGCTGCATGCTGTTCCGTGAAGCCAGCATGCGCGCGGTGAGGAAAACCGCTTCATGGGACGCGGGCAGGGCGGACGGGCTGTGGATGGTCATGCCGCCAAGCGTTTCCCCGGCGCGTGCGCCATCGTAGAGCCGGACGCGGCCGGCGGCGACCAGAGCGGACAGTTCGGGGGTGCGGCGCAGCGCTTCCTGAAAGTCGGTGCCAATCCCCCACGCGCCGACCGGACCCGCCGCCGCCGCGCCGGCAATGGCCCGGCCCAGCCGGCTCCATTGCCGTTGCAGGACCTCGGAGGTGTCCTTGGGCTGGTCCATGCCGATGGCAAGCTCGGAGGACTCGGCCAAGCGGCGCATCTTCTCGCCGCCGTCGGGAACGAACAGGTAGCGGTCGTCGAGGGCCGCTCCCTGGTAGCGGTCGAGTTGGCCCTTCTCGCGCAGCGTTGCCAGGGGCGTTCCATCGATCTCGCCGCAGCCGGTCTCCTGGTAGGTGTCGAGCGGCAGCCGGGCGATGTAGCGCTTGGTGTCCATCATCTGCGCGGGCGTTTCGCCCGGCAGCCCATAGGTGAAGGTGCCGTGCACCGTCATCCCCAGGCGCTTGAGCTCATGCACCACCGTGTGGGCCCGTTCCAGATCCAGGCGCTTGTTGACGATGTTGTCGTTGACCCATTGGTTGCCGCTCTCGAAGCCGAGCTTGACGCCGAAGCAGCCGGACTCGCGCATGGCCCGCCACGTGTCCATGGACACCGTGTCGGCCCGGCACATGGCCGACCACGGCAGGTTCAGGCGACCCATCACCTCGCAGATGCCGAGCACATGCCGGTCGCTGAGATTGAAGGTGTCGTCGTCGAAATAGATCGATTTGTAGCCGTATCGCCCGACGAGGTCGCGCAGCATCCCCTCGATGTAATCCGGGCTGTAGAAGCGCACGGTCCGTTTTCCGGTGCCGTCGGGATCGTTGCCGGTCATCGTCGCCGGCCACACGCAAAAGATGCACTTGTAGGGGCAGCCGCGGCTGGCCCAAACCTGAAGCTGTGGCGCCTTTTGCCCGACCGGGTTGGGATCCCAGTAGCGATGGGCGATGACCTCGTCCCAATAGGGGTAGGGCGCGGCGTTCATCTCCTCGACGGTCAGCAGGTCATACGGGATGACGCCGGAGGCGCCGTTCAGCACCCGCAGGACCCCTTTTTCGTATTCGCCCTGGATCACGGCGTGGACCGGATGTTCCTCCAGCAGCGTCTCGCCTTTGACCGACAGGGCGCCGGTCAGCACGATGCGGGTCTCGGGAGCGCGCGCCTTGATCTGCCGGACGATCTCCTGGTCCTGCTCCCAGCAGGGGGTGGCCGTCTCCAGGACGATGTAGTCGTAGCGTTCCTCGGCGAGGTGGGCGAAGTAGGCGGCGTAGGATTCCCGCAGGGCGATGGAATCCCGGAACACCACCTTGGCCCCCGTCGCCCGGGCCGTGTAGCTGGCGGCATAGCCCATGAAAAAGGGATAAGGCAGGTACTCGCCGAAGACGAAGTTGCCGGGGGAAGAATGGGCGGGATTGGTGTGCGGCCAGCGGGAACCCGCGCGCACCCCGCTGAGCCATGCCGATGCGGGGGCCTCTTCCCCGGCGAAGGAGAAGCGCTTGACCCACCACGGCGGGTTGCTGAACAAAACCTTCATTACTGCCTCGTTTCCTTCCGGCCCACAGTCGTCGGCTTGGCTCCGGCGCCGATCATACACGATCCGGGAGGAAATCCCGTCGGCATCCTGGAGCGATCGTGTGAGTCGCAATCGTCTGGGTTGTTCCGCCCTCACGCGGCCAGAATGATCGCGGCGGCGGCGTTCAGACTGGCGGCGCAATGGTCGGGAGCGGGCTCGTCCGCCCCCGGCGGCGCATGGCCGGGGGACGTGACGAGGATGGTGCGCACGCCGGCGGCGCGGCCACACTGGATGTCGCTGGCGCGGTCCCCCACCATCCAGGACCGTCCCATGTCGATGCCGTGGCGGTCACGGGCGCGGAGCAGGTAGTAGGGGCTTGGCTTGCGGCAGACGCAGGGGCCGGACAGCCCGGGCGTCCGTCCGTTCGGGTGGTGGTAGCAGTAGAAGGCATCGGTCAGCCGGATGCCGGCCCTGGCGAGCTCGGCGACCAGGCGGCGGTGGATGGCGGCCATGTCCTCCGGGGACGCTTTGCCGAGGGCATGGTTCGGCTGGTTGGAGACGAGCACGAGTCCGAAGCCGGCCGCCTGGAGCGCGGCCAGGGCGTCCAGCGCACCCGGGAGCAGGGTGAACCGGTCGACGGTGCGTGGTGCCTCCCATTTTCCGGAACAGTCATAGAAGACGTTCGCGTTGATCGTTCCGTCGCGATCGAGGAAAACGGCCGGGCGCAGGGCGCCGCCGCCGGGCGCGCCGGTCTCCGTCAGCCGCATCTGCCGGCTCCCTGGGTGCTTCCGGCGGCATTCTCACGGGCAAAGCGGGCAAGCATCGCCTCGATGGGCATGGGCGCGTAGCCGTAGCGCTGCGTGGCCCGGGCGCTCGACACGGTGAAGCTCGACCCCGCATGGGCGCGCACCGCGATGGGGGAGCGGCTGCCCAGTCCCTCGACCACGGCGCGGGCGGCCCCCTCGATGGAGGTCATCCCCGCGGCGGCCAGCGTGACGGCATCCGCGCCCGTCCAGTCGCCGTCCAGCAGGGTGCCGACGAAACGGGCGACATCGTCCACATGAGCCGCGTTGTTGAACGGCGCCTCGGGCTGGAAAAGGGTGATCTCGTCCCCCCTCCGGGCGGTCTCCATCACCCGGCTCAGCCAGTTCCGCCGCGAACCGGGACCGATCACGCCGGGCAGGCGCAACGCCATCGAGCGGAGGCGGTCGGCCCGGTCGGCCACCAGACGCTCGCCCAGCAGCTTGGTCAAACCGTAAGGCTCCGGATCGAGGATCGGCGTCGTCTCGTCGACCTGCGGCCCGGTGATCCGCCCGTAGACCGAGAGACTCGAAAAATAGATGAAGGTGTGCGCGCCCATGGAAACCGCCCGCTCGACGAGCCGCTGCGTCGCCAGGACGTTGCTGCGGACAAGGCCGGACACGTCGACGCCGGGGTCGGGAAGCTGCGCCGCCGCATGAACGACGGCCTGGGCTTCCGTCGGCAGCGGAAGGTCGTCGGCGCACAGGTCTCCGACAAGCGTGGTCAACCGTTCCCCTCCGGCCGGGAGCCGGCCAAGTCCGCTCCGCCCGGCCACGGCGGTCACGTCGTGGCCGAGTTCCAGCAACTTGGCGACCACGCGGCTGCCGCAGACGCCGCCGGCTCCCGTCACCAGCACACGCACCATTCCCTCCGAGAAATTCCCCAGAAATTCCATGCATCGCGATGGATATACGTCATCATATCATCCGGGAATGCCGGCGCTCAACGGACGCTTGCAATTTTAACCAGCCGTTCACCGGACCGCGCCAGAGTGGCACGTCTGCCGATTCCGGCGGTGATGCTCTCATGCCGATGGCAGGCGATCGTGCGACCGCCGGGATGCCGCCATGACGTTCGACTGGGATCCGACAAGCACCACTCTTCTTGGGCTCATCCTCCTGGCCTTCGTGCTGGCGTGCGAGGCTGCGGTCCGGCTGGCCTGCGGCGTGCCGTTGGGCCTGCTCAGGAACTTCATCCGCGACCACCGCACGCTGATGGAGAGCAGCACCCTCCTGCGTTACGACCCGCTGCTCGGCTGGTCCCTGGCCGAGCCCACCGCGGCCGAGCGGGCGACGATGCCCAATCTCATCGGTGCCCATGGCATCCGCGCCTCGTCTCCCGACCGTCTGGGCGTCGTCGAAGGCGGAATTCTGGCGGTCGGCGATTCCTTCACCTTCGGGTCCGACGTCCTGGACCATGAAAGCTGGCCGGCGCAACTGGAACAGGCGTTGGGCGAGCCGGTGATCAACGCGGCCTGCGGCGGCTGGGCCGCCGATCAGGCGGTGCTCCGGGCGGAAGCGCTTGTTCCTGTCTTCAAGCCGAAAACCGTCATCGTTTCCTGTTCCGTGGAATCGGTCCGGGACACCGGGGCAGCCACCTACGCCGGCGTGCCGAAGCCGTATTTCCTGGTGGAAGAGGGGCGGCTGGTCCATCACAACAACCCGGTGCCGCCGACATCGGCGGAGGCCGGCGAACTGGGCGCGCTGCGGGCGGTGCTCGGCCATTCCTACCTGGTCGTCCGGCTGATGCAGCGGCTGGGCGTCGCCGGATGGAGCGGCCCCGCCAAGGAGACCCGGCGCACCGACAGCGATCCGGTGGAGGTGACCCGGCTTCTGCTGCGCCGGTTGCGCCGGCTGGGAGAACGCCACGGCTTCCGGACGGTCTTCGTCATGCAGTACGGCGCCTTCCACATCGTGGGCCGGCATGAGAAGCCTTACAGCTGGGTGACGCGCTTTCTCGACGCGCTGCGCGCCGATGGCATCGAGTTCGTCGATACTTGGCCCCTGGTGCACGGGACCTACAAGCAGGGCATGGTTCCCTTCATCAAGCTCTTCCAGTTCCATGACGGCGAGTTCGGTCACATGTCCATCGAAGGGAACCGGGTGGTTGCCGATATGATCGCCGATCATTTGCGGCGCCAGGACGCGGCGCCAGCCCGGGCGATGGGTAGCGATGCATCCCCGATCCCGGCGTAAGAGTTCCGGGTTTCTGCGGATGGGGGCCTGTGCTAAGAACGCAACCGGCGTTTCGGAACGCAGGACCGAACAGCTTTTCCGATCGGAGTTCCAATGCCAGTAGACCAGCCGTCGGTGACAGACAGCGTCTCGTCGGTTCCGGACGATCCTGCAGGCTTCGTCGAGGCGTACCGCCGTTTCGCCATGGCCTTTGCCGAGACCGTCCACCAGGAGACCGGCGATGTCCTGGGGGCCTTGAACGGGCAGTACTTTCTCAATCGGATCATCGTCTTCAATCGCTTCTTCCGACGCACCGCCGCCCATTTCCTGCTGGCGCAGGGGGTCGACTACCATCGGATGGCCATTCTCCAGACGGCGTCGCGGGACTTCGGGCGCATGGTCGGCCTTGACCCGCGGGCCCTCGCCATCGAGCCGTTCTTCGATCTCCAAGGACCCGCCGAGACTCCGGCCGCGCGGGCCGAGGCCTATTACCGCTCGGCGCTCAACCTGGCCCCCGGGCTGGGCCAAGCGCATTTCAACCTCGCGCGTCTGCTGGACGCGCGCGGCGATGGCGCGGCCGCCGATCATTACGAGCAAGCCGCCAAGTTCAACGCCCGCTTCCATCCGCACGCCCACCTCCGCCTCGCCTTCATTCGGGAGGCGGCCGGGCAGACCGGTGCCGCGCTCGACCACTACCGCGCGGCCCTGGCCGAAGGCACGCATTTCGGCGAACTGCACGCGCGCGTCGCCCGGTTCCTATGGGCGCACGGCACCGTCGAGGAGGCGCTGGAGCAGTTTGACCGTGCCGCTGAACCCGTGCATTACTACGCGCCGGAGTTCATCGTGGACACGCCGAGCCAGACCGATCTGGATGTCGCCGGGGCCTTCCGCTCCATGTTCGCCCCAGCCGCTTCCGCCTCTTGACGCCGGTGCTTCGCGATGCGCTTCGATTTCGTGATCTCTGTCTGGGGCGCTTGGCACATCGGCATGATGAACCGTGCGATGCTGCCGACCCTGATGTCGCCTGGGAACCTGCCGGCGGCCTGCGCTGCCCATGACATCCGGATCCGGATCTTCACCCGGCCTTCGGACGTCGGCGTGATCGATGCCCTGCCCTGGATCGGGCGGCTCAAGGCGCTGCTGCCGGTGGACATCGTCATCGCCGCCGACAACGATGCGCCTGCATCGGCCGACCATCTTGCGTGGTGGGAACGAAGCAGCGCGGATGCCGCGGCCCGCCATGCCGTGGCCGCGAACATTCCCCCCGACGTGATCTGGGCGGACGGCGCCATCACCAACCTCTGCGCCATCTTCGGCACGGGCAAGCGGGCGGTGCTCAGCCCGCCCAGCCTCCGGGTGATCAGCGAAACCTGTGTTGCCGAACTGGAGGAGCGTGGCGGCGGGGCCGTTCTGGATTCGGCGGAACTCATGGCCCTGGCGTTTCGCCATTGGCACCCCCTGTCCGGGGCCGCCGCGGCGGGGGCGCCGCACGGCCGTCCGGCGATCGAGCATCTTTGGGCGGTGGCCGGCCAGGGGCTGCTGGTCCGGCAATCCGCGCGCGAGGTTCTGGCTTACGATCCCCGGCGTTGCGCGCTGACCGATAAGTTTCTTCTGGCGGACGCCGCGACGCTGGAGGATGTCCACGTCGTCCGCGACGCCGCCGACATCGCTTTTCTCAGCCTTGCACCGCTGGCCAAGGACTTCGCGGCTTTCGTGATCGAGGAGCCGACGACGGTGTTGGAACTCGCCAAGTGGGCGGCGCATCCGCACAACCTGTTTGCTGCGGCTCCCTGGTTGCAACGGGTCACCACCCGTCTGGCCTTGCCCGGCGCGGAGGCCGGCTCCGAGGATTGGCGGGAGGCCCGTCGCGCCGCGGCGGCAACCTTCGACGCGGTGACGCGCACTTGGATGCTGCACCGGGTCTGGTCGGCGCTGGAGACGCTCGGCTGCCGCAGGGCGAAGCAAGTGCTGGCCCTGGCCCTCCACACCCTCGCCCCTTCGGACATCCTGCGCCGTCCCCGCGGCGCCTGCACCGTTCTGGTGCCCACCGACGCTGCCTTGGCCGCGATCGTTGGGGAGGATTTGCGGTCGGCGCTGCGCTCGGGAGGCGAAGCCCGGCTCGGTTCCTGGCTGCGCGCCCATGTCGTGGCCGGCCGCCATGATCTCGCGGACGCCGCGCCGACCCGTCTCGCCACGCTGGACGGCGTGCCGCTGGCGGTCGAGCGCCGGACGGACGGACGGCTTCAGGTGGCCGAAGGCGGCATCCTCGGCGCTCCGATCGACGTGGACGGCACCCTGCTTTACCCTATGGAGGGATTGCTGCGGCCCTTCTGATGGGGTCGGGAAATGGTTCCTTCCATCATTTCCAACAGTGAAGCCCGGCGGATGCGGTTTCCAGGCGACCGTCCGCATCGCAACCGTCCGCATCGCCCAGGCGGGCGGACGGGAGCGGAATGGAACAAAGCCTTTCATGTCTTGAACGGAATTTGCCATGAAGAAAGCTCTAGTGATCGGCGGCGGCTTCGCCGGTTGTGCCGCCACGCACCAACTGATGGCGGCGGGCGGATGGTCGGTCACCCTGGTCGAGGCCGGCCCCTATCTCGGAGCCGGTGTCCGCACCTTCTGGTTCGGCGGCCACCCCTACACATTCGGGCCGCGTCACTTCCTCACCCAGAACGAGGCCGTGTTCCGCTACCTGGACGCCCTGGTGCCCCTGCGGCGGTGCAACGAGCACGAGTTCCTGACCTATGTGGAGCGGGACAATGCGTTCTACAGTTTCCCGATCCACATGGACGACATCGAGCGCATGCCCGATCGCGACTTCATC
The DNA here is from genome assembly GCF_017876155.1 of Azospirillum rugosum. Taxonomy (GTDB): domain Bacteria; phylum Pseudomonadota; class Alphaproteobacteria; order Azospirillales; family Azospirillaceae; genus Azospirillum; species Azospirillum rugosum. The sequence goes on along the minus strand of NZ_JAGINP010000015.1, from coordinate 75,223 downwards.
CATCAGGAACTGGCGCAGGTCAAAGGCGTGGCCAACGCCAAGAATCTGGAGGAATACTGGATCGGCTCCGTGGGCCGCACCCTCTACGAGAAATACATCGAGAACTATAACAAGAAGATGTGGCTGGTCGACGACAACCGGCTGATCGACACCTTCAACTGGTCGCCGAAGGGCGTGGCGATCAAGGAGGGGCCGCGGGCTGCCTGGGACACGGCGATTTCCGCCTATCCCCACGCGCCGGACGGCTACAACGCCTATTTCGACATCGCCACGGCCGGCGCCACCGTCCTGCTCGACACCAAGATCGATTCCTACGACATTCCCAACAAGTCTGTGGTCCTGAAGGGCGAGAAGCTGCACTTCGACCTTATCGTCAGCACGATCTCCCCGGATCTTTTGTTTGAGCAGTGTTATGGGGAACTGGGTTTCATCGGGCGCGATCTTCATAAGATCGTTCTTCCGACCGAACACGTGTTCCCCGACGACGTCTATTTCCTCTACTACGCGAATGACGAGAAATTCACGCGCCTCGTCGAATACAAGAAGTTCACGCGACACCAGTCGCCGACCACGCTGATCGGCATGGAAATCCCATCCTTCAACGGTCGTCACTATCCGTTGCCGTACATGTCCGAAATCGAGAGGGCGCGGAAGTATTACGAGCTGATGCCGGAGGGGGTCTATTCCATCGGGCGCGCCGGCAGCTACCGCTATGGCCTGGACATCGACGATTGCATCGAGCAGGCCATGCAGATGGCCCAGCAGGTCAAGGAAGGCGGTCGCGACTACCCCGTTCCCATGGAAAAGTGGCGCTGATGCGGAAGCGGCCTCGTGCCGCTTCCCCTCTGTCTGGCGGCCGAGGGCCCCGGTTGCAAGGAGCGCCTGATTAAGCAACGCTTAATGATGGCGGCGCTAGCTTGGCGCCTCGGTTTCAAGAAATGCTCCGGCTTCGTTTTGCATGGTTGGATGGGGAGAGGCTTTGCATGATTGAATTATACCAGGACGGCGCGGAGCTTGAGGCCATGAAGCGGGCCTACGCCTCTGGCAACGTGCAGGGCTTCACAACCAATCCGACGCTCATGCGCAAGGCCGGCATCACCGATTACGCCGCGTTCGCGCGCGCCGCCATCGCAGCAATTCCCGATTTGCCGATTTCCTTCGAAGTGTTTTCCGATGACTTCCCCACCATGGAGCGCGAGGCGCGCATCATCCGGAGCTGGGGCGGCAACACCTATGTCAAAATCCCCATCACCAACACGCGCGGCGAATCGGCCATTCCCTTGATCGCGCGTCTTTCGGCCGAAGGGTTCTCGCTCAATGTGACGGCGATTCTTACGCTTGATCAGGTGGAGGCCGTGGCGGCCGCGGTGAACCCGCAGGCTTCGACCATCGTGTCCGTCTTCGCCGGGCGCATCGCCGACACTGGATGCGACCCGGTTCCGGTGATGACCCGGGCCGCCGAAATCCTGAAGCCCCTGCCCAATGCCAAGCTGCTGTGGGCGAGCCCGCGCGAGGTGCTCAACGTCCTTCAGGCGCAGGACTGCGGTTGCCACATCATCACCGCGACTCCCGACATCCTGGCCAAGATGTCCCTGTTCGGGAAGGACCTGACGCAATTCTCGCTGGAGACGGTGCGGATGTTTTACGAGGATGCCCGCAAGGCGGGATACAACCTCGTCGAACAGGACGTTCTTACGGTCGCATGACCGTCCCGCATGTCGGCGCTGACCTGCAAGCATTTACAATTCGGCAACGGGTACGGCAGAGGATGACGCCGTAGGGGTTGTATGAGGGGGAAATCATGCTCAAGAACGTCCTGATCACCGGCGGTGCCGGTTATGTCGGCAATGTGCTGGTGCCGCGTCTGCTGGCGGCGGGCTACAACGTCCTCGTCTACGACATCTTCTACTTTGGGCAAGGCATCCTGCCGGCACACCCCAACCTTCGAATCGTCGAAGGCGATGTGCGGGACACCGCAAAGCTGGCCGGGTGCATGACGGGCATCGACGCCGTCCTGCATTTGGCCTGCATCGCCAACGACCCCAGCTTCGATCTCGATCCTGCGCTCAGCAAGTCGATCAATTTCGATTGCTTCGAACCCATGGTCGTCGCGGCCAAGGCCGCGGGCGTGCGGCGCTTCGTCTATTGTTCGTCCAGTTCGGTCTACGGCGTCAGCGAGCAGCCCAACGTCACCGAGGAGCATCCCCTCGTCCCGCTGACCGACTACAACAAATACAAGGGCATGTGCGAGCCGTTGCTGTTCCGGCATCAGGCTCCCGGCTTCACCTGCGTGACCATCCGGCCCGCCACGGTGTGCGGATACAGCCCGCGCACCCGGCTGGACCTTTCGGTGAATATCTTGACCAACCACGCGGTCAACAACGGCAAGATCACGGTGTTCGGCGGCGAGCAGATGCGCCCCAACCTGCACATCCAGGACATGGTCACGGCCTACGAAACCCTGTTGGAGGCGCCCGACGAAAAGATCGCCGGCGAGATCTTCAACTGCGGTTACCAGAACCTGAAAATCCGTGAAATCGCCGAAATCGCCAAGCAGGTGGTCGAGACGGAGTTCCCGGACCGTGCGCCGATCACCATCGTGACGACTCCGAGCGACGACCTGCGCTCCTACCACATCAACTCCGATAAGATCACACGGGTTCTGGGCTACCGTCCGCGCCACACCGTCGAGGACGCGGTGCGCGACCTTTGCCAGGCGTTCAAGGCCGGCAAGCTGCCCGACAGCCTGACCGACGACCGCTATTTCAACGTCCGCACGATGAAGGCTCAGCAAGTCGCATGACGAAACCGATCGCCATCGTCACCGGCGGCGCCGGCTTCATCGGCAGCCACATGGTCGACCTGCTGGTGCAGCGCGGCTTCGGCGTTCGGGTGATCGACAATCTTGTCGGCGGCCATGAGCGCAATCTCGCCCACCACGCCAGCAATCCGGACGTCGTTCTGGAGCGGCGCGATATCCGGTCCTTCCAGCCGGACGATGCCCTGTTCCGGGGAAGCCGCTACGTCTTCCACTTCGCGGGGATCGGCGACATCGTTCCCTCGATCGACCGGCCGGTGGAGTATATGTCCACCAACGTCATGGGCACGGTGCACATGCTGGAGTGCGCGCGTGCCGCCGGAGTCGGGAAGTTCGTCTACGCGGCTTCGTCGTCCTGCTACGGGCTTGCCGAAACCCCGACCCGCGAAGACCATCCGATCGCGCCCCAGTATCCATACGCCCTGAGCAAATTCCAGGGCGAGCAGGCGGCGTTCCATTGGCACAAGGTGTACCGTCTGCCGGTCAACAGCATCCGGATCTTCAACGCCTACGGCACGCGGTCGCGCACGACCGGGGCATACGGCGCGGTGTTCGGCGTGTTCCTGCGGCAGAAGCTGGCGGGCAAGCCGTACACGGTCGTCGGCGACGGCCGCCAGACCCGCGACTTCATCTACGCCAGCGACGTTGCGGCGGCGTTCCTCGCCGCCGCCGAGACGGAGCGCGAGGGCCGGATCTACAATGTGGGCGCCGGCCGGCCGCAATCGGTCAACCGGCTCGTCGAACTGCTCGGCGGCGAGGTGACCTACATCCCCAAGCGGCCGGGAGAACCCGACTGCACCTGGGCCGACACCACCCGGATCACCACGGAACTCGGTTGGCAGCCCAAGGTGCCGTTCGAGGAGGGCGTGGCGACGATCGTCGCATCGATCGATGACTGGCGCACCGCGCCGCTGTGGACTCCGGAAAGCATCGCCGACGCCACCAGAACCTGGTTCGCGATGCTGTCGGACGAACCCCGGAGGGATTCCGATGCCTGAAGCGACCTACCGCCGCAAGATCAAGACGGTCGAGGAACTGTGCGCCATCATCGGCGCCCGTCCCCGCGAGAAGAAGGTGATCATGTGCCACGGCACCTTCGACGTGGTGCATCCCGGCCATGTTCGGCACCTGATGTATGCGCGGGGCAAGGGCGACATCCTGATCGCCAGCCTGACCTGCGACGACCACATCGCCAAAGCCAATTTCCGGCCCTACGTTCCGGAAGAGCTGCGCGCGATGAACCTGGCCGCCCTTGAGCCGGTCGACTACGTGATCATCGACCGCGACCCGACTCCCCTGCGCAACCTGGAGCGCATCCAGCCGGACTATTTCGCGAAGGGCTACGAATACGTCGACGGCGGTCTGCATCCGCGGACCCGCGAGGAGTTGAAGGTTCTGGAGAGCTATGGCGGGGAGTTGATCTTCACGCCCGGCGACATCGTCTATTCCTCGTCGGCGCTCATCGAGATGGCGCCTCCCAGCATCGCCGTGGACAAGCTCATCAGCGTCATGGAGGCGGAGGGGCTGGGGTTCGACGACCTGCGGCGGGCCCTGGACGCGCTGTCCGGCGTCCGGGTGCATGTGGTCGGCGACACCATCGTGGATTCGCACACGCACACGACGCTCATCGGCGGCAACACCAAGACGCCGACCTTCAGCGTGCGGCACGAACGTCGGATCGACTTCACCGGCGGCGCCGCCGTGGTGGCCAAGCACCTGCGCGCGGCCGGCGCCGACGTCACCTTCTCCACCGTGCTGGGTGACGATTCCCTCAAGGACTTCGTCCTGGACGATCTCGCCAAGGCCGGTGTGCGCTGCAAGGCGATCATCGACCCCACGCGGCCGACCACGAACAAGAACGCCTTCATTGCCGGCGGCTATCGCCTTCTCAAGGTCGACACGCTGGACAACCGGGCCATCTCCGAAAAAATCCTGAACCAGCTTCTGGCGCAGATGGCCGAAACGCCGGTCGACGCGGTGGTCTTCAGCGATTTCCGCCACGGCATCTTCAACCGGCACACCATTCCCAGCCTGATCAAGGGGCTGCCGGCGGGCGTCTATCGCGTCGCCGACAGCCAGGTCGCCAGCCGTTGGGGCAACATCCTTGATTTCAAGGGTTTCGACCTGATCACGCCGAACGAGCGTGAAGCCCGCTTCGCCCTGGGCGACCAGGATCTGACCGTCCGCCTGCTTGCCTACGAGCTGTTCCAGCGGTCGGAGAGCCGGACGCTGATGCTCAAGCTCGGCGACCGTGGGGTCATCACCTACCGCACCCGGCCGCAGGTGGATGACGTCCGTTCCTTCTTTGCCGTCGATTCCCATGCCGACACCGTCGTCGATGCCGTCGGCGCCGGCGATGCCCTGCTCGCCTATGCCACCCTGGCCATGATCACCACCCGCAACGAGGTCGTCGCCACGGTGTTGGGCGCCCTGGCGGCAGCGGTGGAGTGCGAGCATGACGGCAACATCCCGGTCGGACCGGAACAGGTGATGGAGAAGCTTGCCAAGCTCGAACGGCAGGCGGCCTATTCCTGAACCTGAGGAGGGAGGGCGAAAATGCGCACGATTGTCGTCGGCCTCGGCATCCAGGGGCGCAAGCGCCGGGCCGTTGCCGGTACGGACGTGGTGGCCACCGTCGATCCGGTGGCCCCGGCCGACTTCCGCAGGGTCGAGGAGGTGCCGCCGGAGTCCTACGATGCGGCTCTGGTGTGCACGCCCGATGCTCCCAAGATGGAGATCCTCCGGTACCTGCTGGAGCATGGCAAGCACGTCCTTGTCGAAAAGCCGCTGACCGCCGACGAGGGTGAACTGCAGGCCTTGGCGGACCTGGCGGTGGCGCGCCGGACCAGCTGCTACACGGCGTACAACCACCGCTTCGAGCCGCATTTCGTGCGCATGAAGGAGGTGCTCGACTCCGGTGTTCTCGGCCGGATTTTCCACGTGCGCCTGTTCTATGGGAACGGGACGGTGCGCGACGTGTACAATTCCGTGTGGCGGGACGAAGGTGCCGGGGTTCTGCCCGATCTGGGCTCGCATCTGCTCGACACCCTGCTGTTCTGGTTCGGCGAGCGCATCGGGGCCGCCGGCGAGGACGGGTTTCGGGTCATCGCCGCCGACCGTTTCGAGAACCGCTCCTTCGACCACATCGTCCTGGCCCGCAATGGCGATTTGCCCATTCAGGTCGAAATGTCGCTGGTGAGCTGGCGCAACCATTTCGTCGCCGACGTCTTCGCCGAGAAAGGCAGCGCCCACATCGAATCGCTGTGCAAGTGGGGGCCCAGCTCCTTCACGATGCGCCGGCGCGTTCTGCCCAGCGGCCGTCCGCCCGAGGAGACGGTCACGCTGGTGCAGCCCGATCCGACCTGGGCGATCGAGTACGAGCATTTCAAGGAACTGTGCGCCGAAGGTCGCCACAACATCGAGACGGACATCTGGCTCAACAGCGTCCTCGGCCGCCTGGGCCGCGACGCTCTGGAGGCTTTCCCACCGTGACCGGCACCCCGCTTCAACCGACAGCCGGCAATGGTCCGGGCAGCCTTCCCACGCCCCAGCCCTCGATGGGGCTGGCCGCATACCGGCGCGAGCTGGAGCTGGCTTTGGCCCACGATCCGCGTCGCCGGGAAAATTATGAGAAATACCAGCGCGCTCGCCGCGGCGAGGTCGACCTCGACTACCTGCCGATCAAGCTGGACATCGAGAACGTCAGCCGCTGCAACTTCCGCTGCGTGATGTGCCAGGTCAGCGACTGGCCGAAGGGCCGGCGCGCCGCCGACCTCCCGCTCGACGCCTTCAAGCGACTTGTCGACGAGCAGTACGGGCTGGTCGAAATCAAGCTTCAGGGCATGGGCGAGCCGCTGCTGCAGCGCGACGACTATTTCGAGATGATCCGCCACGCGCGGCGCTCGCACATATGGGTGCGGACGACGACCAACGCCTCGCTGCTGCACCTGCACGACAATTACCGCCGGCTGATCGACGCCGACCCGAACGAGGTGCAGATCTCCATCGACGGGGCCACCAAGGAGGTTTTCGAAGGGATACGCCGCGGCTCGGTGTTCGAACGCGTCGTGGAGAATTGCCGCCTGATCAACGCGTACTGCGACCAGATCGGGGTGTCGCGGACCAAGATGTGGGTGGTCGTGCAGGCGGGCAACGTCCACCAGCTCGACGCCTTCGTCGATTTGGCGGCGACGATGGGGTTCAAGGATTTGGCCCTGTCCTTGACGCTGACCGACTGGGGACAGGCCGAGTGGGGCCGGCGCAACGCCGAGATCGGGGTCGATGGGCGTGTGGACACCCAGACCTGCTTCCGGCTGCTGGAACGGGGGCGGGCGCTCGGCATCACCGTGTCGTTCTGGACCGTCACCAGCAAGTACAGCACGCGGTCCCGCGAGACCCTGTGCCCCTGGCCGTTCGAGCGCGCCTATGTCTCCTCGGACCAGCGCGTCGTCCCGTGCTGCACCATCGCCACGCCCGAAGTGCTCGATCTGGGAGATGCGGACGACTTCACGGGAACCTGGACCGGCGAAAGTTACCGCCGGTTCCGCGCCGCCCATCTCGACGGCAACATTCCGCAAGCCTGTCAGGGGTGCTACCAGAAGGACCCCTGATGCGGACATCGTCGGCACGGTCCTTCGACTTGGGAAACGGAGGTGTTCCATGGTCTACGATCTTCGGAAGTTACGCGCGCATGCCGACGAGCGATTCAGCCAGACGTTTTGCACCCCGTTTCCCGCGCCGCATCTGTATCTTCATAATGTCTTCCCGTATGATTATTACAATTTGCTGATTGAAAACTGGCCAAGCGAACATTTTGCGCCGATAGGCAGCGACAAATGCCTTGGCATGTATTTCAAGCCATTTGTGCCCCTGGCGGCCGACGCGACCGGCCAGATTGCCCGCTTGCCGGACGGGCAGCGGGAATTCTGGGGTTTCTTCCGGGACTTCGTGCAGTCGTACCTTTACCCCTGGGTGTTCCTTCGCCTGGGTGACGCGGTCACGGACAGTGCCCGCCAATACAGCCGCGAGCCGAAGAGCGAGCACGTCTTCTCCATGTCCGACTTCGAGGTGGTGGAGGACGAACTGGTGGCGCGCCGGAGCCCGCACCATCTTGCCCCGCACATCGACAATCTTCTGGGGCTGATCACCATACTGATCTACATGCCTTCCGACGCCGACCACCAGCATCTCGGCACCCGTCTTTATGCCCAACAGGGTGCCGGCCGTCCGAAGATGCCATCCGAGCTGCCCACTCCCTACAGAGCCCAATACGCCTCGGCGCTTGGGATTTCCTGTGTCGAAGCCAAGCGCATTCCCTTCGCCCCCAACACGCTGGTCGCCTTTGTCAACGCTCCCAACGCATGGCATGGGCAATATCTGGACGAGGATTACGAGCGGCGCGGCTATCAGTGCTTCCTGGGCGCACGGAAGGATCTGTTGGGCGAGATTTTCGATCCGGAATCGACCCGCCTTCTGATCGACAACCTTCCGGGCGACGGGGCCTGCTGATCCGTCAGGCGGAACCCGCATCGCAAACGCCGCGGCCCCACCGTTCGGCCATTTCCCCGTGCATTTCGGTCAGGATGCGGTCGATGCCGTAGGTCAGCGACCAGTCCGGGTAATGGGCCTGGAAGCGGCGGGTGTCGCTGATCCACCAGATGTGATCGCCGACGCGGTTGGTCTCGCTGTAGGTCCAGGACATCTCCCGTCCGGTGAGCCGCCCGGCGAGCGCAATGGCTTCCAGCATCGAACAGTTGGCGGCCCGGCCACCGCCCATGTTGTAGACTTCACCCGCCCGCGGCGCCTGGAAGAAATGCCAGAAGGCGTTGACCAGGTCGAAGGAATGGATGTTGTCGCGCACCTGCTTGCCCTTGTAGCCGAACACGGTGTAGGGCGTGCCGGTGACGGCGCATTTCATGAGATAGGCGAGAAAGCCGTGGAGCTGGGCGCCGGAATGGCCGGGCCCGGTCAGGCAGCCGCCGCGGAAACAGGCGGTGCGCAGGCCGAAGTAGCGCCCGTATTCCTGCACCATCGCGTCGGCCGACAGCTTCGAAACGCCGAACAGGGAATGGAGCGTCCGGTCCACGCTCATCGTCTCGTCGATGCCGTGCGCATGGAAGGGATGGTCGGGCGCCAGTTCCCAGCGCGTGCCGGTCTCGACCAGCGGCAGCCGGTTCGGGGCATCCCCGTAGACCTTGTTGGTCGAAGTGAAGATGAAGGGGGCATCGGGCGCATGGGCCCGCGTCGCTTCCAGCAGGTTCAGGGTGCCGTTGGCGTTGACGGCGAAGTCGGTGAAGGGGTCGCGCACCGCCCAGTCGTGGGATGGCTGGGCGGCGGTGTGGATGACCAGTGCCACGGCCTTTCCGTAGCGGGCGAACAGGCCGTCCATGGCGTCCCGGTCGCGGATGTCGGCCGCGACGTGGCGGTAGGAGTTCTTCCAGCGCCGCTCCAGCCGCTCGCGGCTCCACGCCGTCGAGGCATCGTCGCCGAAGAAATGACGGCGCATGTCGTTGTCGACGCCGACCACATCGAACCCCTTCTCCGCGAAGAAACCGACGGCTTCGGCGCCGATCAGGCCGGCCGATCCGGTCACGATGACGACGGACATGGGGACACTCCTTACCCTGCCAGGATGGATTCCAGCGTGGCACGTTCAGTGCCGAGCCAGTCGAAGACTTCGTCGAGAATGACGTCCACCGAACGCTGCGGCCGCCACCCGGTGGCCGCGCTGACGGCGGTGTTGTCGGTGACGTACCAGGGAATGTCGGCGGGCCGTGTTTCGGGGTCGCGTTCCATCACAAGACGCCGTCCGGTCCGACGTGCGCAATGCTCGGTCAGCTCGGCCAGCGAGACGCTGGTCTCCAGGCCGCCGCCGACGTTGTAGACGCAGCCGCTGTGGCGATCCAACTCGGCCAGTTGCCGTGTCAGGAGGTCATAGAGGTCGGCGACATGCAGGATGTCGCGCACCTGGATGCCTTCGCCGCCGAACCCGCTGTAGCCGAGGCCACCACCGTAGAGGTGGCGTGCCGCCCACAAGACCACGAACCCCTGGTCGACCCGGCCCATCTGCCAGGGACCGGTCAGCACGCCGCAGCGGTTCACCACGGTGCGCAGGCCGTACATGGCCCGGTACTCTTCGATGAGAAGTTCGGAAGCGAGCTTGGTCGCGCCGTAGATGGACCGGTTGCCGGTCAGAGGAAAATCGGTGGTGATGCCCTGGGCCGACCAGCCCGAACCGGCCTCGCCGGTTGATACGGCCAAGCGGTCGCCGCGACGCTGCAACGGCAGGGCGCGGAGGCCGGCGATGGGATAGATGCGGCTGGTCGACAGGAAGACCACGTCGGCCCCGTGCCGGCGCGCCGCTTCCAGGCAATGGACCGTGCCCATCAGGTTGGTGTTGATGACATAGGCCGGGCTGCCGCCGTAGCCGGCGTGCACCGACGGCTCGGCCGAGCAGTCGATCAGCAGGTCGAAAGGGCCGACCTCCGCCAGATCCTCGGGATTGCGCACGTCGCCGTGCCGGAAGGTCACGCCTCCCGCCCTGAGGCGGTCCAGTGCCAGTTCCCCACCGCGCCGGCGCAGGTTGTCAAACGCGATCACGCGGCTGTGCGGCCGGTCGCGCTTCAGCCGAAGGCACAGGCTGGATCCGACGAACCCGGCGCCGCCGGCGACCAGGATGGTGGAATGAGGGATTTCAGCCATGTCGGGGAGCCATGTCAGGAGAGGTCCGTACAGCGGTGCGAAAGGCCTTTCCAAGCCGGATCAATCCAGCTCGAACTGGTCCTTCGTGCTGTGCTTCAGCGAGGAGTCCTGGTCGCCCTTGGCAAGATAGAGATTGCCGAGAACGAGCGCCTCGATGTCGGTGCCCATGAAGCACCGGAAGGCATCCTCCGGCGTGCAGACGATCGGCTCGCCACGCACGTTGAAGCTTGTGTTGACCAGCACGGGGCAGCCCGTCCGCTCCTTGAAGCGGCGCAGGAGCTCATGATAGCGCGGGTTGGTGCCGGCGTGGACGGTCTGCACGCGCGCCGAATAATCAACGTGGGTCACCGCCGGGATGTCGGAACGCACCACGTTCAGCTTGTCGATGCCGAACAGGGCCTGCTCGTCGGCGGTCATGGCCCGCCGATGCTCCGGCCGGACGTTGGCGACCAGCAGCATATAGGGGCTGTCCACATCCAGCTCGAACCACGCCGCCGTATCCTCGCGCAGCACCGAGGGGGCGAAGGGCCGGAAGCTCTCCCGGTACTTTACCTTGAGGTTGAGCAGCTTCTGCATCGTCGGGGAGCGGGGGTCACCGATGATCGAGCGGGCGCCGAGCGCACGCGGACCGAACTCCATGCGCCCCTGGAACCAGCCGAGGGCCTTGCCGGCGGTCAGGTCGTCCACGGCGCGGGCGAGCAGGGCTTCGTCGTCCAGCCGCACGAATCGGGCCCCGACCGCCGACAGGCGGGTCATCGCATCCTCGTCGGAGAAGGCCGGCCCAAGGTAAGCCCCGGACATGGCATCGCCGTCTTCCTCCGGACGGCGCGGCAGGCCGTGGAGCATGTGGCTGGCGGCCAACGCCGCGCCGAGCGCCCCGCCGGCATCACCGGCGGCCGGCTGGATCCACAGGCGCTTGAAGCGTCCGTCGCGCAGCACCTTGCCGTTCGCCACGCAGTTGAGGGCGACGCCGCCGGCGAGGCAGAGATTCTCCATCCCGGTCTCCGCCGCCGCTGTGCGGGTCAGGCGCAGCACGACTTCCTCGGTGACCGCCTGGACGGATGCGGCGAGATCCATGTGGCGTTGCGTCAGAGGCTCCTCAGGCCGTCGCCGCGGCCCTCCGAACAGCGTGTCGAACCGATCGTTCGTCATCCGCAGGCCGGCACAGTAGTCAAAGTAGCTTTGATCCAGCCAGAAGGAGCCGTCCGGCTTGACGTCGATCAGATGGTCGAGAATTGCCGATGCGTAGCGCGGCTCGCCATAGGGGGCCAGCCCCATGACCTTGTATTCGCCCGAGTTCACCTTGAAGCCGAGATAATAGGTGAAGGCCGAATAAAGCAGGCCCAGGGAATGGGGAAAGCGGATTTCCTTCAGCAGGGTGATGTCGTTGCCGCGCCCGATGCCAAGCGACGTCGTCGTCCATTCCCCGACCCCGTCCAGGGTCAGGATCGCCGCCTCCGCGAAGGGAGACGGGAAAAAGGCCGATGCCGCGTGGCTAAGATGGTGCTCGGTGAACAGCAGGTCGCGCTTCCAGTCCCGCCCCGGGGCCAGACGCGCCAATTCCCGGCACACGGTTCGGCGCTGGAACAGCTTGTCGCCGAGCCACGCCGGAGCGGCCTCGCTGAAGGAGCGCAGGCCCCGCGGCGCGACGCCGAGGTAGGTGGCGGCGAGCCGCCCGAACTTCAGCAGCGGCTTGTCGTAAAAGACCACGCGATCGACCTGCGCAAGCCCGATTCCCGCCTCCGCCAGGCAATAATCGATGGCTTGGCGGGGAAAGCGCTGGTCGTGCTTGATGCGCGAGAACCGTTCTTCCTGCGCCGCGGCGACGATGCGGCCGTCATCGACCAGAGCGGCGGCGCTGTCGTGATAATAGGCCGAGATGCCGAGAATGCGCATGGAGCCGGTCCGGTCGTTCAATGAAGCCGTGCCATCGTGTCGGCGGCCGTGCGGGAGGAAGATCGGTCGATCCAGTAGGTTGCGGCCGCCGGTGCGCGCTTCAGACGCAACGGATCCCACCCCAGGAGCCTGGCAATCAGGGCGGCCGTCAGCACCACGGTGACGAACAGAACACCCGTCCACAGGCGGTTCAAGAGACTCTTCAATCGTCCTGTCCGTACAAGAGGCGTTGATGCGGTAGCTAAAATATTTTCTCCATTATCTTTTCTTCATTCTTAATGAGATGTGAATTCCCGTTTGCCGGGTGGGCGATTTCCGAGTGGCCCGGCTGCCGAGTGGATGGTGCGTTGAGGCGAAAGGCCGTATCATACCCCCATGCTTGAGCAATGCCCCGTCTGCACATCCTCGCGGATGCACCCCGTCCATCGCGCCCAGGTCCCTCTCCGCACCGTCAGGCGGCTGGAACCGGCCGACGTCCAGCCCGAGGTCCAGCCCGACTCATCGACGGGCCGATCCGGCGACCGCTTCATCGACCTCAGCCTTGTCGCCTGCACGGCGTGCGGCCACCTGTTCAACGCCGGGTTCGACGATGCCCTGGCCGACGCATTGTATGGGGACGGACCGCTCACCAACGTCCCCGTGCACCCTTCGATGATCGGCCGCCTGCAGGATCTCATCGGCTGGTTGGGATTGGAGGAGGCGGGCGGCGACGTCGTCGAGGTCGGCTGTGGAGCCGGCCATCTCGCCCGCATCCTGGCGCCGCGGTCGCGCATGGTGACGGTGTACGAGCCCAACCGCTCGCTTCGGCCGGACATGCTGCCCGAAGCGAACATCACGCTGGTGCAGGCCCCCCTGCCGCCCGAAGGCCGCCCCGGAACGGCGGATTTCGTGATCTGCCGGCAGGTGCTGGAGCATGTGTCCTCTCCCTATGCCTTGATGCGCGCCATCCGGGCCACCCTGCGCGACGGCGGCTCGGCTTATCTCGAAGTGCCCAACGGCGCCTGGGTCGAGCGGACCGCCGCGTTCATGGACATCCATCTTCAGCATGTGCAGTACTTCTCGCTCGAAGGCTTCTGCCATCTGGCGGCGCGTGCCGGCCTGCGCCCGGTGAAGCATCAGTGGATCAAGGACGGGCACGACTTCGGCGTTCTGTTCACCACGGACGAACCGCGGGAGTCCCCGGTGGGCCGGCCGGAAGCGGGAATAGCCGGGCCGGAACTCGGCCAACGCTTTCAGGACCGGATCGCGGCGGCCCGCAACCGGCTCGCCGCCATCGGCGGCGCCGTTGCCGTCTATGGCGCGACCGCGCAGGCGCAGGCCTTCGTCAACGCCGTCGCCGGGTGCCGTCGCTTCTGCGTCGCCCTCGACGACACGCCGGGCCTTGCCGGCTTCGCCCTGTTCGACCCCTTTCACCGCATTCCCATCGCCCTGCCGTCCGCCGAAGCGCTCGATGGCGTGGAGGCGGTGGTCATCACCGCCTATCTGCACGACGAGGTGATCGCCCGCGGACTGCGCTCCCGTGGTTTTGCGGGGACGATCCTGTCGACACGCACCGTTCCGGTGCCCGACAACGACATCGGCCTGGACTGGCTGTACGCCGCCGAACGGGTTTGAGACGCGGGGACTGTTCCTTGACGGTGGATCGCCATGACGGGGCGGAGCGTCGCGCTCGCGCCCGGATGTCGCATGTGGAGATTCCCGAAGGGACAAGTTAAGAGAACGGTAAGCGGGGCTTGCCACAGTCGGCCGGCGGCCATTCGGCCAAGGCCTTTATCCCAGGGAATCGGGCGCGAATGCCATGAAACCGACCATCGCCTATCTCGGCATGACCCACCTCGGCTTGGTGTCGGGCATTGCCGCAGCGTCGAAAGGCTTCGACGTGGTGTGTTTCGATCCGGATCCCGAGCGCATCGCCACCCTGGAGCGGGGCGACCTGCCGGTCGTGGAGCCGGGCCTGCCCGAACTGCTCGCCGAAAACCGCGAGCGTCTGCGCTTCACCGCCGACGCGGGTGCGTTGGCCGGGTGCGGAGTCGTCTACATCGCTCCGGACGTCCCGACCGATGACAGCGGCGCCAGCGATCTTGGTCCGATTCGGGCGTTGCTCGACCGGGTCGAGCCGGCCCTGGCGGCGGACGCGTCCCTGGTCATCCTCAGCCAGGTGCCCCCCGGCTTCACCCGGAGCCGTCAGCGATCCGGGCGGAGCCTTTACTATCAGGTCGAGACCCTGATCTTCGGACGCGCCGTGGAACGGGCCACCCAGCCCGAACGCTTCATCGTCGGCTGCGCCGACGCCGCACAGCCGCTGGCGCCGGCCTACCGCAGCTTTCTGGAGGCGTTCGGCTGCCCAATCCTGCCGATGCGCTTCGAAAGCGCCGAGCTGGCCAAGATCTCGATCAACGTCTGCCTGGTCGCCTCGGTCAGCGTCGCCAACACCCTGGCCGAACTGTGCGAACGGGTCGGTGCCGTGTGGCAGGAGATCGTGCCGGCGTTGCGCTTGGACCGGCGGATCGGCCCGTATTCCTACCTGGCGCCGGGGCTCGGCATCGCCGGGGGCAACCTGGAGCGGGATCTGGCCACGGTGATCGGGCTGGCGGAGCGTGAGGGCACCGATGCCGGTGTCATCCGGGCCTTTCTCGACAACAGCCGTCACCGCCGCGACTGGGCCCTGCGCGTCCTGCACGCCGAGGTTCTGTCGCGTCGCCGCAACCCCGTGATTGCGGTGCTTGGCTTGGCGTACAAGGAAGACACGGCGTCGATCAAGAACTCGCCGTCGCTGGCCCTCATCGCGCATCTGCACGGGACGGACCTGCGCCTCTATGATCCGGTGGTTCCGGCCTCGGCGGCGAACGCGCCCCGGGCCGTGGGGGCGGCCGATCCGCTCGATGCCTGCGACGGTGCCGACGCCCTGGTCATAATGACCCCATGGCGCCAATTCCGCGACCTCGACCCAACCCTCA
Organism: Azospirillum rugosum; assembly: GCF_017876155.1. GTDB lineage: Bacteria > Pseudomonadota > Alphaproteobacteria > Azospirillales > Azospirillaceae > Azospirillum > Azospirillum rugosum. The sequence goes on along the minus strand of NZ_JAGINP010000015.1, from coordinate 59,851 downwards.
TCGCCGGCCGTCTGGCCGGCCGGACGGTGGTCGATCCCTATGGCGTGCTGGATCCCGCGGCGTGCCGCGACGCCGGCCTGATCCACATACGCCTGGGAGCGCCCCTTTCCATGCTCGGAGCCGAAGCCGATGCTTGAGCACCATCTTTCCGCCGACAGCCGGCCTGAACGCGTCGTCGTGCTCGGGGCGTCCGGCTTCGTCGGCCGCGCCATCCTGCGGCGCGCGACCGAAGGGGGGAGCGAGGCGGTCGGCTTGTCCTCCGCCGATCTCAGCCTCCTGGCGCCGGACGCGGCCGACCGTCTTGCGGCGCTGCTGCGGCCGCAGGACTCCGTGGTGTTCGTCAGCGCGCTGACACCCGACCGCGGCCGCGACGCGGGCACCATGCTCGCCAACCTCCGCATGGCCGAGGCGGTGGGAGCGGCTGTGGGCAAGGTCGTGCCGGCCCACCTCGTCTACATCAGCTCGGACGCGGTCTACCGCGACGATGCCAACCCCGTCACCGAACGGTCCTGCTGCGAACCGTCGAGCTTTCACGGCATGATGCATCTGGCGCGCGAGCTGATCCTCCGCACCGGCGTGAAAGCCCCTCTGGCGCTGCTGCGGCCGAGCCTCCTCTATGGCATCGACGACACGCACAACGGCTATGGACCCAATCGCTTCCGCCGGCAGGCCGCCAAGGGTGAACCCATCACCCTGTTCGGCGGAGGCGAGGAGCGGCGCGACCATGTCCATGTCGATGATGTGGCCGAACTGACCTGGCGCGTGCTCGCCCGGCGCAGTTCCGGCCTGCTCAACATCGCCACCGGCCGTTCGGTGTCCTTCCGCGAGGTGGCGGAACTGGTCGTGTCCGGCTTCGAGCGGCCGGTGGACATCGTCCCGACGCCACGGGCCAACCCGATCACCCACCGCCATTTCGACGTGACCGACGCCATCAAGGCTTTCCCGGATTTCCACTGCATGGACATCGCCTCGGGCATCGCCCGCGTCCACGGTGAAATGGTGGGGCGTGGTCATGGCTGAGGTCGACCTGCTGCGCCGCTATCCGAAAGCGAAGAGGAACCTTGCGGCTCGGCACGCCGGCCAGACCGAAGAGAACATTCGCATCGCCTGCCGGTTCGGGCAGGCCTATTTCGATGGCCCGCGCGAGCAGGGGTATGGTGGGTACCGTTACGACGGGCGCTGGATTCCCATAGCCGAGGACATGGTCGAGCATTTCGGCCTCAAGGCCGGCGACCGGGTGCTCGACATCGGTTGCGCCAAGGGCTTCCTGGTCAGGGACTTGATGACCGTCTGCCCGGGGCTGGAGGTGTTCGGCCTGGACATTTCCGAATACGCCCTGACGCACGCCGAAGCGGCGGCAGCGGGACGGCTGTGCCGCGGCGACGCCCTCCGGCTTCCGTTCCCCGACGGTTGTTTCGCCGCGGTGATTTCCATCAACACCCTTCACAACCTGGACCGCACGGACTGTGTCGAAGCCTTGCGTGAAATCGAGCGAGTGGCCCCGGGGCGCGCTTATGTGCAGGTCGATTCGTACTTCAACGAAATGCAGCGGGCGGTTTTCCTCGACTGGGTCCTGACGGCCCGGACCCACGACTATCCCGACGGGTGGCGTTCCATCTTTGCCGAGGCCGGGTACACCGGAGATTATTACTGGACCATCATGGAATAGATGACGGGTCGCCGCCATGTACAGCGTTGTTGTCTTCCTATTTGTTCTTATCGGGGTTTTTCTCGGGCTGAATGGCCTGGCATGGCTTGTGTTCCGCATCCGGCCGACCCTGCTTCTGACGGAAAACGAGCGCCTGCAGATCGACCTCTTTTCCCGCTACGACGGGGAACTCGCCGCCTACCGGGCGGAGTGGTACGGGCTGCGCGAGGAGGAATGGTCTGACTTCGTGGCGGAAACCCTTCATTTCGGGGCCACCACGATCCGCCACGAGGCCTTCACGGGCCACAAGCTCGCGGCTTATTCGGGGAAATACTACAACATGTCCCCTGACGGCTACCGCAAGCTCCCGAGCCAGGGGGAGTGGCCGCCCGACGAGCAATGCCTCAACATCTTCTTTTTCGGCGGATCGACGGCGTTCAACCAGGGTCCGGATTGGACGAGCATACCCGGCTACTTGCAGGATGCGCTGGACGGCAAGCAAGACCGTCCGGTGCGCGTGTACAATTTCGGGCGCCCGGCCTATTTCTCCACCCAGGATATGATCCTTTTCAGCCGTTTGCTGTCCAAAGGAATCCGGCCGGATGTCGCCGTATTCCTGCATGGCCTCAACGACTTCTTCTTTTATGACGACAATCCCAGCACCTATGGCACGTTCTCCAATTTATATGAGGATTTTCAAAAACGGCATTGGGCGGAGTTTCATGGCCGCCGCGGCGCGGTTCCGGACTGGCACAGCCTGACGTGCTTCATCACCAGCCTGCCGCTGTCACGGGCTCTGGACATCGCCGCCCGCCGCATGGTTGCGGGCGAGGATGAAAAGGCTCCTGCTTACTGGTCGGACGATGTATCCGAAGACGCGCTGCTCGCCGTCATCCGGCGCTACCGCCACAACAAGAAGGAAATCGAGCTGCTCGCCTCCGAATACGGGGTCCAGCCCATATTCCTGTGGCAGCCGGTGCCGGGTTACCGCTACAACCTCGCGCACCATCTGGCGCTGCAGCCGCACTACGGGCTTGGCGGGCACGGCCGCTCCGGAACCGGTTATCGGCTGATGGAGCGGCAGCTCGCCGAACAGCCGGAGGGTGATCATTTCATCTGGCTTGCCGACATGCAGGAAAAGCTGGAACGCCCCCTTTATGTCGACAACGTCCACTACACCGCCGAATTCAGCCGCCTTATCGCCGAACAGGCGGCCGAAGAGATCATGCGGCGGAGGCTCCTTCCGGTGGCAAGCCCGAAGCCGGGCACGGCCGCCGTCGTTTCTCCCGTCGCCTGAAGGCGACCGTTCGGATGTATGAGGATCTGATGGACACGACCACTTACACCTCCGCCTATATCGAGGACGCCATCCGCATCCTCCAGGGGCTTGATCGGTCGGCGATCGACCGCATGGTTCGGATCCTGGCGAACGTCCGCGAAACCGGGGGACGGCTCTTCATCCTCGGGGTCGGCGGGGGAGCCGGAAACGCCGGTCATGCGGTCAATGATTTCCGCAAGATCGTTGGGATCGAGAGCTACGCTCCGACCGACAACGTCTCCGAACTCACGGCCCGCATCAACGACGAGGGCTGGGACAGCTCGTTCCGCAACTGGCTGGAGGGAAGCCGCATCGGTCCCCAGGACGCCGTCCTGGTGTTCTCGGTGGGGGGCGGAAACGCCGAGAAGAAGGTCAGCATCAACATCGTCGAGGCCCTCAAGCTGGCAAAGGGCGTCGGCGCCAGGATCCTGGGCGTGGTCGGCCGGGACGGCGGCTTTACCGCCCAGGTGGGCGACGCCGTCGTCATCGTCCCCACCGTCGATGCCGCGACGGTGACGCCGCACACCGAGGCCTTCCAGGCGGTGGTCTGGCATCTGGTGGTGAGCCATCCCGACCTGAAGCGCAACGAAATGGCTTGGGAAGCCAAGCGATAAGCGAGGGAAGAAGCCGGGCGGGCATGGCTGATCCGTGCCGGGCCCGGCGCACTTCAGGCAGCGTCCGGCCCGCTCGGCCATTTCGGCTTCCTGCAAAGGGCGACCGCGCACGGGCGGCGAGCGTGCGCCGCGTCCACCGCCCACTTCACCCCTCCTCCAACAAGGAGGAGCGTGTATAAACCCCCTCGCTTTGCCGTCTTGTTTCCCCGTGAGGAACCTTCGCCACCATGACCCATTCCCGCCGCATCTCGGTGATCGGACTCGGCTACGTCGGCCTGCCGGTGGCCGTCGCGTTCGGCCGGACGGGCGTGCCCGCCGGCGTGCCCGTGGTCGCCTTCGACATCGACGCGCGCCGCATCAAGGCGCTGCGGGAGGGGCACGACCACACGGGCGAGGTGGCGGACGCGGATCTGGTCTCGGCGAACCTGCACCTGACCGCCGACCCGGCCGATCTCGCGCGGGCCGACTTCCACATCGTCACCGTGCCGACGCCGATCGACGACGCGCGGCGCCCGGATCTGCGCCCGCTGCTGGCCGCCAGCCGCACCGTCGGGCGGCACCTGAAACGCGGCGACGTGGTGGTCTACGAGTCCACCGTCTATCCCGGCGCCACCGAGATGGACTGCGTGCCGGTGCTGGAGGCGGAATCGGGCCTCGTCTACGGGCGGGACTTCACGGTCGGCTACTCGCCGGAGCGCATCAATCCCGGCGACAAGGAGCACCGCTTCGAGACGATCACCAAGGTCGTCTCCGGCTCCGACCCGGCGACGCGGGACCTCGTCGCCGCGGTCTACGGCAGCGTGGTGAAGGCCGGCGTGCACGCGGCCGCCTCCATCGCCGTGGCGGAGGCCGCCAAGGTGATCGAGAACACGCAGCGCGACGTCAACATCGCGCTGATGAACGAGCTGGCGGTGATCTTCCACCGCATGGGCATCGACACCCGCGACGTGCTGGCCGCCGCCGGCACCAAGTGGAACTTCCTGAAGTTCCAGCCGGGGCTGGTCGGCGGCCACTGCATCGGCGTCGACCCCTACTACCTGACCCACCGGGCCGAGCAGCTGGGCCACAACCCGGAAGTCATCCTGGCCGGGCGGCGCATCAACGACACCATGGGCCAATATGTCGCGCAGGAGGCGGTGAAGCGCCTGCTGCGCGCCCGCGGGGGCCAGCCCGGCCCGCTGCGCGCCACGGTGCTGGGCCTGACCTTCAAGGAGGACGTGCCCGACATCCGCAACACCCGCGTCGTGGACATCGTGGCGGAGCTGCGCAGCTTCGGCGTGGAGGTGGCGGTGCACGACCCGCTCGCCGCGGCGGACGAGGTGGCGCACGAATACGGCCTCGCCCTGACCCCGCGCGGCGACCTGCCGCCGGCCGACGCCGTGGTGCTGGCCGTCCCGCACGCCGCCTACCGGGCCGAGGGCTGGGGGCTGGTCACCGGCCTTCTGAAGGACGGCCGGGGCCTCGTGATGGACGTCAAGGGCCTGCTCGACCGCCGCGCGGTGCCGGACGGCGTGGATCTCTGGCGGCTGTAACGGCGCCTTTTAGCCTGGGAGTGAGCGCTCCCAGGCGAGCGCGCTGCGCACGATCTCGTCCAGCCGGTCGTGCTTGGGGACCCAGCCGAGCCGCTCGCGGATCCGGTCGGCCCCGGCGACCAGCTGGGGCGGATCCCCGGCACGCCGGTCGGCGAAGGTGGCGGGGACCTTTTCGCCGCTGACCTCCTCCAGCGTGCGCACGACCTCCAGCACCGAGGCGCCGCGCCCATAGCCGCAGTTCAGCGTCAGGCTTTCGCCGCCGCGGCGCAGATGGAGCAGCGCCAGGACGTGCGCCTCGGCCAGGTCGCTGACGTGGATGTAGTCGCGGATGCAGGTGCCGTCCGGAGTCGGGTAGTCGGTGCCGAAGATCGACAGGGCCGGCCGCCGGCCGAGCAGCGCCTGGCAGGCGACCTTGATCAGGTGGGTCGCGGTCGGGGTCGCCTGGCCGGTGCGCCCCGCCGGGTCGGCGCCGGCCACGTTGAAATAGCGCAGGATGACGCTGCGCAGGCCGTGCGCGGGCCCGGCGTCGCGCAGCATCTGCTCCGTCATCAGCTTGGAGGCGCCGTAGGGGTTGATCGGGGCGGTCGGCGTCTCCTCGTCGATCGGCACGCGGTCGGTGGCGCCGTAGACGGCCGCGGTGGAGGAGAAGACCACCTTGTCCACCCCCAGCCGCACGCAGGCGTCGAGCAGGGTCAGGCTGTTGACGGTGTTGTTCCGGTAGTAGGCGAGCGGCTTCTCGACCGACTCCGGCACGACGATGGAGCCGGCGAAATGCATGACCGCGTCGACGCCGTGCCCGCGAATCACCTGCTCCAGCAGGTCGGCCGACCCGACGTCCCCTTCGACCAGGGGCACGGCCTCCGGCACGGCGGCGCGCCGGCCGGTCGACAGGTTGTCGATGGTCACCGCGGGAATCCCGGCGTCGGTCAGGGCATGGAGGACATGGCTGCCGATGTAGCCGGCCCCTCCAGTCACCAGGACGCGGCGCGGAGCCGCCGGTTGGTCGAGCATGCTGGGCACTTCCTTATCCCGTGTCGTCCGGACAACGCCGGCCGGCGTCCCCGGCGGCGTTGTCCGGAGCTAGGCGGGATTGGCGGATCTGTCAACCTGACCGGAATGGCCGCGCCGCGCCGGGCCGGCCAGGGGGCGGCGAAAGCGGGCTGCCCCGATCGGCGGCCGGAACCACGGACGCGGCCCGGGGCGGATCGCGATCCGCTTCGGGGACCGGCCGGCGAGCGACACGAATCACCCGCCCGGGCAACCCTCGAAATGCGAAGACGGGGGCGGGAAAGACCTTCCGGCGCCGCCGGAACCCAAAACTTCAATTCCGACATGAACCGCCGGATGCCCGAAGGCGTGAGTCCCCAGCCCTCATCAGGGGTTCGCGCAACCGCCCGTTAACGTTTCTGAAATGAAACATTATCCGCGGAGAGCACTGTCCTGTGACATGGGTAACCTCATGGTGGTCACTCCAACGACATGTTCCATTCCGCACTTGCAAAAAAGGATTACCAATGGTATCCGACCCTTAGGCATAAGTTTTATTCGCTTTTGCGGGGGTTTCGAATATGTCGACGGTCACCACGGTCACGGGTGGTATCTCCAACGCCACCGCGCCCTCCACGCTGGCGGGCGCGATTCTCAAGAACACCAGCCTGGTGGACTCCACCAAGCTGAACAGCGGCGCGATCGTCAACGCCACGGTGTCCGGGGCCACCTACGCCCTGTCCACCGTTTCGGGCGGCGCGGTCATCGCCTCCGACAACACGGCCCCGGTCACCCTGATCGGCGGCGCCGGCAACAACCAGCTCCTCGTCGCCAACGACAAGGCCGGCACGATCCTGCAGGCCGGCACGGGCGCCAACCAGACCATCGTCGGCGGCGCCAACGGCCAGCTGCTGGGCACCTCGACCGTCACGGGCGGTTCGGCCACCATCCTCGGCGGCACGGGCGCCGACACCGTCGTGGCCGCGGCCGGCGACAACGTGCTGACCGCCGGTGAGGGCAACAACCTCATCGGTCTCGTCGGCGGCAACAACAAGGTCTATGCGGCCGGCAACGACACCGTCATCGCGGGCGGCGGCAACGCCACCATCGGCGCCGGTGCGGGCAACGCCGTGATCAACGTCGTCGGCGGCTCCAACATGGTCATCGGTGGTTCGGGCAACTCGACCATCGCGGCCGCGGCCGGCAACAACACCCTGTTCGGCGGCTCGGGCAACACCACGATCGCCGGCGGTTCGGGCAACGACCTGCTGATCGGCGCCACCTCCAAGAGCGGCAACGCGCTCCTGGGCAGCTTCGCCGGCAACGACACCCTGGTCGGCGGCGTCGGCAACGACACGCTGTTCGGCGGCACCGGCAACGACATCTTCGTGTTCAGCACCGTCTTCGGCGGCGGCAAGCACGTCATCGGCGACTTCACCGCCGGCTCCGACCTCATCGCGGTCCAGGGCTACGGCCTCACCGCGGCCCAGGTCGCGGCGAAGGTCACGGTGTCGGGCGGCAGCTCGGTCATCGCCCTGTCGGACGGCACGCAGATCACGGTTGCCGGCGTCACCAACCTGACCGCCAGCAACTTCGCCGTCTGATAAGAAGGCCCCTGCAGCACCCTGATGGACCTGCCGAGCAATCGGCAGGTCCATTTTTATGCCGTGCATTTCCCTCGGGCTTCCTCATCATGGGGCGCCCCGAGGGGGCATGGCAGGCGCGGCCCGTCCCGTGCCCGCAAGGGTGATCCGCAAGCATGAGTTCCTCGAAAAAGCCGAAACCCGATCCAGGACCCCTGGAACGCGCCATCGCCGACGGCCGCTGGGCCGAGGCGGAGCGCGAAGCCCGCGCCCTGCTGCGCGACGACCGCAGCCACAGCCACGGCGCCACCGGGCTGGCCCGCTGCGCCATCGCCCGCGGCGATCTCGGCGAGGCCCTGCGCTGGGCCGAACGCAGCGCCCGCTTCGCCCCCAACGACATCGCGCTCAAGGCCTTCTTCGCCGCCCTGCTGGTCGCGGCGGACCGCCCCGGCGACGTGCCGCCCTTGCTGGAATCGGTGGCCGAGCGGGCCCCCACCCCGACCGCGTCGATCGTGCTCGGCCAAGCCCTGGCCCGGCTCGGCGCGATGGACCGCTTCGTCCCGCTCGTCGAACGGCTGCTGCACCGTTTCCCCGTTGGCGTGGCCCCCATGCTGGCGGATCTCGCCGACCATGCCCTGCGGTCGGGTGCTGCCGCGGGATGGGCATCGGCCGACCTCGGCCTGCGAATCGTCGGCGCGCTGCACCCGGACCGGATCCGGGCGGGCAGCGTCCTGCGCGTGGAGTCCGGCCGGGGCTCCCTCCTGGCCCTCGATGGCCCGTCCTTCCTGCACCGTTACGGCCAGCCCGACCCGGCGGCCGGCGTCATCCGCTTCACCCTGCCTTTGGGACCGGAGGCGGAGGGTGAGACGCTGTCCGTCACGCTGGACGGCCGCCCCTTGCTCGGCGCGCCGCTGCACCCGCGCCGCCACGCCGCCGTCGAGGGCAGCGCGGTCATCGAGGACGCTGCGGATGGGAACTCGCGCCTGTCCGGCTGGGCCTGGTGCCCGGGCGACCCGCCGCAGCGGGTGACGGTGCGGGTCAGCGACTCCGCCGGCCGTTCCGTCACGCTGGCCACCGACCGGCCCATGGAGGCCGCCCAGGCCTTCGGGATCGAGGACGGCGACTATGCCTTCACGCTCGACCTGGACGGCAGCGGGCTCGAACCCGGCCTTTTGCGCGTGACCGCCGGGCCGGGGGACGTGCCGCTCGCCGGCAGCCCCCTGCCCTGGCCCGGGCCGGGCCGGGACAAGAAGGCACCAGAGCGCCGGCCGACGCCGGTCGAGCCCCCGCCGGCCCGCCGGCCGCAGGGCCGGCTTCCCTCTCCCATCGTGGACGTCATCGTCCCGGTCTACCGCGGCCGGGAGGAAACGCTGGCCTGCCTGCGCTCGGTCTTCGCCGCCGCGCGGGAGGACCGCACGCCGCACGAGGTCATCGTCATCGACGACGCCGGCCCGGAGCCGGACCTCGCCCGCGACCTCGCGGCTCTTGCCGCCGCGGGGCGCATCACCCTGCTGCGCAACGAGCGCAACCTCGGCTTCCCGGCGACGGTCAACCGTGGCCTCGGCCTGCATCCGGACCGCGACGTGGTCCTGCTGAACGCCGACACGCTGGTCGCCGGCGACTGGCTGGCCCGCCTGCGCGCCGCCGCCCACGGCTCGCACGACGCCGGCACGGTCACGCCCCTGTCCAACGACGCCACCATCCTCAGCTACCCCTCCGGCACCGTCCGCCCACCCGCCCCGACCCTCGACGAGACCGCGCGGCTCGACCGGACGGCCCGCGCGGTGAACACCGGCGTCCGGGCCGAGCTGCCGGTGGGCGTCGGCTTCTGCCTGTACATCCGCCGCGACTGCCTGGAGGAGACCGGCCCCTTCGAGGAACGCCTGTTCGGGCGCGGCTACGGCGAGGAGAACGACTTCTGCCTGCGCGCCCGCCGCCTGGGCTGGCGCCACCTGGGGGCGGCCGACGTCTTCGTCGCCCATGTCGGCGGCCGGTCCTTCGGCCGGCAGAAGGCCATCCTGGCCGCGCGCAACGGCCGCCTGCTGGAACGGCTGCACCCCGGCTACGACGCGCTGGTGCAGGACTTCATCGCCGCCGACCCGCTGCTGGCGGCGCGGCGCCGCCTGGATCTCGCCCGCTGGGCCGCCGAGGAGGCCGCGCCGCGCCCGCCGGCCGTCCTGCTGGTCACGCTGTCCGGCCGGGGCGGCGTCGCGCGCTTCGTCGCCGAGCGCATCGCGGCGCTGCGCGCGGAGGGCTGGCGCGTCCTGCGCCTGTCCCCGGAGACCGGCGAGGATCCGGACGCGCCACCCGATGAGGATGGGCCCGATGATGAGGACGAGGAGGATGGCGCCAAGGCGGATCCGCCCGAACGGCGCTGCCGGATCGAGGTGACGGACCGGCCAGACCTGCGCGACCTGGTGTTCCGCACGCGGGCCGAGTTCGACGAGCTGGTGGCGGCGCTGCGGCAGGCCGGGACGGCGGCGGTGGAGATCCACCACACGCTCGGCCACGATCCCGCCGTGCTCGACCTCGCCGGACGGCTCGGCGTGCCCTACGACGTCACCGTCCACGACTATGGGCTGATCTGCCCGCGCGTGAACCTGGTGGACGGCGCCGGGCGCTATTGCGGGGAGCCGGATCTGGCCGCCTGCGAGCGCTGCACCGCCGACCCGGACGACCGCGCCGACCCGGACCTGACGGTGACCGCGCTGCGGCGGCGCACGCGCGCCCTGGTCGCCGGCGCCCGCCGGGTGACGGTCCCGACGCGGGACGTGGCCGCCCGCCTGGCCCGCCACACGGACCTGCTCCATATGGCCCCGCGCCCCATCGACGTCCGCCCCTGGGAGGCGGTGGAGCCGCCTCGCGGGGCCCGGCCGCAGCGCCCGCCGGGGGGACGCTGGCGCGTCTGCACCATCGGCGCCGTCGGCATCCAGAAGGGCTACGAGGTCCTGCTCGCCTGTGCGCGGGACGCCGCCGCGCGCGACCTGCCGCTGGAGTTCGTGGTCGTCGGCTTCAGCGAGGAGGATCCGCCGCTCTTCGAGACCGGGCGCATCTTCGTGACCGGCCGCTTTTCGGAAGAGGAAGCCGTCGCCCTGGTTCGGGCGCAGCAGGCCCATCTCGCCTTCCTGCCCTCCATCTCGCCGGAGACCTGGTGCTACGCGCTGTCCACCGCCTGGCGCGCCGGGCTGGAGGTCGCCGCCTTCGACCTGGGGGCGCTGGGCGAGCGGATCCGGAGCGCGGGTGGAGGCCACCGGCTGCCACTCGGACTCGACCCTGCGACAATCAACGACACGCTCCTGGGTATCCTTGACGCTCGCACAGTGCATGGCGTAGCAATCGAAAGGCCTACTTCCTTTCGGCCTGATAACAGGCCTTCCGGTCCTATGACGGATTTGGAAGCGCCCGTTCACGATTTTTCAACCTTTCACGCCCGCGGGGGGTCGTCGATGATCGGTAGCGTTGCGTCCGCAGAAGCCACTCAGTCCAGCCAGATCAAGGCCACGGCGCAGACCCTGCCTCTGGCGCCGGGCTTCTATTCCCTGATCGTCACGGGCGGCGGTTCGGCCGCGGCGCCGGGCGAGTTTCCGCTGCCGAGCGTGCAGCTGGCCGCCGCGCCCAACGGCCAGGCCGGCGTCACGGTGGAGATGATCTCCAGCGTCCCGGGCAACTGGCTGGCCAAGCCGGGCGACACGATCATCATCAAGGTCGCGGGCGGCACCGCCAACCTGATCCTCAGCTCCTACAAGCACATCGACCGCACGAACGCGCTGCTGTCGCTCCAGTTCGCCCGCATCGACGACGTGCCGGGCGGAGCCGCCCAGCCGGCGGCTGCGGCCCCCGCCGTTGGAACGCCCGCCGTTGGAACGCCCGCCGTCGGAACGCCCGCCGCCGCGGCCCCCGTGGCTCCGGCTCCCGTCGCCGCCGCTCCGGTCGCCACCCCGGTCGTGTCCGCTCCGATCGGGGCCGCCCGCGCCCCGCGCGCCGAAATCCTGGCCCACGTCCAGCGCCACGGCGACCTGCGCTTCGCCGATTCCAACTGGGCCGGCGCCGTCGGGCAGCGGCTGTGGATCGAAGCCTTCTCCATCACCCCGGTGGATGGCCTGTCGCCCGAGGACATCGAGTACAAGGGCCTGACCGCCAACGGCTGGGAGACGCCCTGGATCACCGGCGGCAACATGTGCGGCAGCCGCGGCCTCGGCACGCCCCTGATCGGCTTCTCGATCCGCCTGCGCGGCGCCGTGGCGGAGCGGTTCGAGTGCGTCTACGAAGGCGCCTTCGTCAGCGGCTACCGGTCCCCCGCCGGCCAGAACGGCAGCCCCTGCCGGTCGGACGCCATCGGCGACCCGCTGGAAGGCATCCTGCTGCGCCTGGTCGAGAAGCAGGGCGCCCTGGCCCAGCCGCGCTCCTTCTGATCCGGAGCGGATTGCAGGCTGATGCCCCAGTCGCTTCCGGAGGCGGCCCCGGCTCCGCGCAAGACCGTGCTCAACGTCGGGTGCGGTCCGCGGGCCCTCAGCGTCATCGGCGACGCCTTTCCGGCCGAGGAGTGGCGGGAACTGCGGCTCGACATCGACCCGGCGGTCGACCCCGACATCACCGCCTCGATCACCGGGATGCCGGAGGTGGAGGACGGGTCGGTGGACGCCGTGTGGTCGTCGCACAACCTGGAGCACCTCGAACCGCACGAGGTGCCGCAGGCCTTGCTGGAGTTCCGGCGGGTTCTCCGGCCGGGCGGGCAGTTGCTGCTGACCGTGCCCGACCTCCAGGCGGTGGCGCGGCTGGTGGCGGCGGACCAGCTCGACGAGCCGCTCTACGAGACCGGCACCGGGCCGGTCCGCCCCCTGGACGTCCTCTACGGCTATGGCCCGGCGCTTGCCGCCGGCAACCGCTTCATGGCCCACCGCACCGGCTTCACGCCGCGGACGCTGGGCAAGGCGTTGCAGGACGCGGGCTTCGAAAGCTTCGCGATGTGGCGCCGGGGCGAAGCCTACGAGCTGCGGGTCAGGGCGTACCGGACCCCGGCCCCGGATGGCTCGCCGCCGGACAGCATCGCCCAGGATTTCTCCCCGGCCTGACGGCTCACGGCCCAACGGCTCTTGGCCCAACGGCTTCTGGCCCGACAGGCCCGGCGCCCACGGAACAACGACGACACGGCCCGCGGCGGGCCCCCTGCGGAATCGGCGACGTGCAATGAATTACCTTTTCGTCCACCAGAACTTCCCCGGCCAGTACCAGCACGTCGTCCAGCATCTGGCGGCGCAGCCCGGCAACCGCGTGGTCTTCATTTCGCACGACAACCCCCTCCAGATTCCCGGGGTGGAGCGCGCGACCTACCAGCCCTTCCGCGCCGCGCGGCCCTCGACCCACCACTATCTCCAGGATCTGGAGCAGGCGGTCATCTACGGGCAGGGCGTCTACGAGGTCTGCCGGCGGCTGAAGGCCGAGGGCTTCCGCCCCGACATCATGATCGGCCACAACGGCTGGGGCGAGACGCTGTACATGAAGGACGTCTGGCCGGACGTGCCGCTGCTCGCCTACTTCGAGTTCTTCTACCACCTGACCGGGGCCGACATCGGCTTCGACCCGTCGCTGCCGGTCAACCTGAACGACGGGCCGCGGGTGCGGACCAAGAACGCGATCAACACGCTGGGCTTCGACGCCGCCGACTGGGGCCACACCCCGACCGGCTGGCAGTGGTCGCTCTACCCCGACTACATGCGCTCCCGCATCAGCGTCGTCCACGAAGGCGTGGACACCACCATCGTGCGGCCGGAGCCGGACGCCTGGCTGCGCCTGCCATCGGGCCTGACGCTGACGCGCAAGGACGAGGTGATCACCTACGTCGCCCGCAACCTGGAGCCCTACCGCGGCTTCCACGTCTTCATGCGCGCCCTGCCGGGCATCCTGAAGCGGCGCCCGAAGGCCCATGTGCTGGTTGTCGGCGGCGACGAGGTCAGCTACGGCCAGGCCGCCCCCGACGGCCGGAGCTTCCGCGACATCCTGCTGGACGAGGTCGGGGCCGGCATCGACCGGGAGCGGGTGCATTTCCTCGGCAAGGTGCCCTATCCCAGCTTCCTGACGATCCTGCGGGTCTCCTCCGCCCACGTCTACCTCACCTACCCCTTCGTCCTGTCCTGGTCCTTCCTGGAGGCGATGGCGGCCGGCTGCCTGATCATCGGCTCCTCGACCATCCCGGTGGAGGAGGTGCTGCGCGACCGGCAGAACGGGCTGCTGGTCGACTTCTTCGACGGCGCCGGGCTGGCCGACCGCATCGACGAGGTGTTCGAGCATCCCGACCGCATGCAGGCGCTGCGCGACCGGGCGCGGCAGACGGCGGTGGAGAACTACGACCTGCGCACCGTCACCCTGCCCCGCTTCCTCGCCCTGACCGACGACCTGATCGCCGGCCGGACGCCGGCCCAGGGAACGTTGGCGACGGGGACGCTTGCCGAGAGGACCCCGGCATGAGCGCGTGGAGCGACGGCTACAACGCCGACATCGCCTACACCCACGGCGCCTACCGGGAGCTGGCCCCCGGCTATCTCTCCTACGTCTGCCTGCTGAACGGCATCCGGCCGCCGCGCGCCGACCGGCCCTTCCGCTATTGCGAGCTGGGCTGCGGCCAGGGGATGACCCTGAACATCCTGGCCGCGACGCATCCGCAGGGGCGCTTCGTCGGCATCGACTTCAACCCGCTGCACATCGCGGGCGCCCGCCGGCTGGCCGAGGAGGCGGAGCTTCCCAACGTCGCCTTCCACGAGCGCAGCTTCCAGCAGGTCGCCGCCGACGGATTGCCCGCCGAGGACGCCGGGGACGGGTTCGATTTCATCGCCCTGCACGGCGTCTACAGCTGGATCAGCCCGGAGAACCGCCGGGCGGTCGTGGACATCCTGGAACGGATGCTGAAGCCGGGCGGGCTGGTCTATCTCAGCTACAACAGCCAGCCGGGCTGGGCGCCGCTGATGCCCTTGCAGAAGCTGATCCTGGCCCACGCGGCGGCCAACCCGGCGCGCAGCGACCGCCAGTTCGACGCGGCGCTGGGCTTCCTCAACCGGCTGAACGAGGCCGGGGCCGGCTATTTCGCGGTGAACGGCGCGGCCGGGCAGCATCTGGACATGATGGCGAAGCAGGATCGCCGCTATCTCAGCCACGAATACCTGAACAGCCATTGGGAGCCGCTGGGCCACGCCCAGGTGGCGACGGATCTGGCGCGCGCCAAGCTCGGCTACGCCGGCTCGGCGACCATCCCGCAGAACTTCGACGACCTCGCGGTGCGCGCGGAGCTGCGCCCCATCCTGGCGGAGATCGCCGACCCCACGCTGGCCGAGACGGTGCGCGACTTCGCGGTGAACCAGGTGTTCCGCCGCGACGTCTTCGTCCGCGGCCCGGAGCCGATGCCGCCGGCGGAGACGGAGGCGGCGCTGAAGCGGCTGCGCTTCACCCTGCTGGTCCCGCGCGAGGACGCCAGCCTGGCCGTCCCGGTCCCGCTGGGCGAGCTGCGCCACGACCCGTCGCTCGGCCTGCCGATCCTCGACGCGCTCGCCGCCGGCGCGCCGAGCCTGGGCGAGATCGCCGCGATGCCGGAGATGGCCCGGCACGACTTCGGCACGCTGTCGCGCTTCCTGGCGCTGCTGGTGTCCTCCAACCAGGCGCACCCGCTGGTGGAACCGTCGGAGGAGGGCCGCGCGGCGGCCGGCCGGCTGAACCGGGCGATCGCCCGGCGCATGGGGCTCGACGAAGCGCTGTTCTATCTCGCGGCACCGGTCGTCGGGCAGGGCGTGGCGGCGGACTCGCTGGACCGCCTCGTCCTGGCCGGCCTGCTGACCGGCGACCGGAACGGGCCACCGGACTCTCAGGTGCCGGATGTCCAGGCGCTGGGCGGTTTCGTGGCGGACACGCTCAAGAGCTTCGGCCGGTCCGTGCTGGCCGAGGACGGCAGCCCGATCACCGATCCCGCGGCCATGCGGGACCGGCTCGCCGTGGTGCTGCCGGACCTGCTGGACCGGAAGCTGCCCGCCTGGCGGCGCACCGGAATGCTTTGACCCCAAGGCCACGGGGACAATCGCCGAAGGGCAGGATGGCGGCGCCGCGAAAGTTCGGGCGGCCGCCAAGCGGATGATGGATGAGGAGACGTCCCGGGCCCGACCGGGGCGCCGCCTTCATGCCGGCCTCATCCGATCCGCTGTCCCGTTTGCGCCCCGATGCCCGGCCGGTTGTGCCCACCGACAACCCGGCGCACCCCCATGGCTTCCGGCATCCGGCTGAGTTACGCCCGCGCGTTGCCGCCCTTTCCAAAAGAACGACAAACAAACCCCATCAAACACCTCTCTTTGGCAACGACTGCTTCCGGGTAGCCGTTCTCTCGAATAGTTGTTCGGCTCGCAATCATTCTGAAATGAAGAGGCATCCGCTCCTCGCGGCCCATCTTCATTTCGGAATATCGAGTGATGAGCGCAATTGATTACACGTATCCCGTATCTGGGGTTACCGCGAGCGGCAACATCACCATCGATTCCTTGTTGTCGGGCTACAAATGGGGGACGGACGGCACCCCCGGCACAGGCGTTTCCCTGACCTATTCCTTCGGCGTGGCCGGGCTGTCCGCCTACCGCGACGGCTACGCCACGCCGGATCCCAGCAGCGTCTGGACCTTGTCCGGCACGGCCCAGGCGGCGATCCGCCAAGCGATCGGCACTTGGAGCGCGGTGGCGAACATCAGCTGCACCGAGGTCGCCGACACCGCCACCTCCTGCGGCGACCTGCGCATCGGCGGCAGCGCGTCGCCGGGGGTCGCCTACACGATCATGGCGGGGGCCGACCTGCCCGAAGGGGGGGACGTCTGGTTCGGCACCAGCTTCGCCGACCCGTCCCTGTCCTGGAGCGGCGGAACCTACGCCTACCTCACCGCCCTGCACGAGGTCGGGCACGCGCTCGGCCTGAAGCACACGCACGAGGAGGGCGGGGCCGCCTTTCCCGCCGCACCCACGGCCATCGACAGCCAGCTCTACAGCGTGATGAGCTACAAGTCCTTCGCCGGGGCCTCGCCGACGACGGGCTATTGGCAGGACCGCTTCGCCACCACGCCGATGATCGACGACATCCAGGCGATGCAGTACCTGTACGGCGCCAACATGGCCACCAACGCCGGCGACACCGTCTATTCCTGGGCGCCGGGCCAGGCGATCTTCGAAACCATCTGGGACGGCGGCGGCAACGACACCATCAGCTGGGCCAACCAGACGGCCGCCGCCAGGATCGACCTGCGCCCCGGCCATTACAGCGACTTAGGCCCCGCCTGGTCGTCGGGATTCCTGTTGGAGCCGCGGACCCTCGGCATCGCCTACGACTGCTGGATCGAGAACGCGGTCGGCGGGTCGGGCGACGACCTGCTGATCGGCAGCGAGCGCGACAACCTCCTGGCCGGCGGCGCCGGCAACGACACGCTGACCGGCGGCGGTGGCAACGACACGCTGGACGGCGGCGACGGGATCGACACGGCCCTGTTCGAAAAACCGCCCGGGGCCTACAGCATCATGCACAACGGCGCCGGCGAGGTGGTGGTGGCCAGCTCAAGCGGCACGGTCACCCTGCGCAGCATCGAGCGGCTGTCCTTCGGCGACATGACCCTGGCCCTCGACCCCAACGCCCAGGCCGGGACCGTGCCCACCACCTTCTACGCGGTGGCCGACGGCGCGACCGGCAAGGGCATCCTGCAGGAGGCCTCCTCCTATTCCGGCCCCCTGTCGTCGCTGCAATGGCAATGGATCGGCAGCGGCGCCGGCGAGGTGATCGCCGGCAGCGCCGGCAACGACTTCATCAACGGCCTGGGCGGCGACGACGCCATCGACGGCGGGGCCGGCGACGACGTGCTGGACGGCGGCACGGGCTCCAACTTCCTCACCGGCGGGGCGGGCAAGGACACCTTCTTCGTCGACGGCCGCACGGGACAGCCGGTCTGGTCCACCGTGACCGACCTGGAGGCGGGCGAGACGGTGACGGTCTGGGGCTGGCAGGACGACCGGTCGACCCTGTCCTGGGCGGAGATGAACGGGGCCGCCGGCTACCAGGGGGCCACCGCCCAGATCGACATCGACGGCGACGGGCGCATCGACGCCAGCCTGACGCTGGCCGGCAAGGCGGTCGGCGCGGTCGCGGCGCTGCCGGGCACCGTGCAGGGCAACGGCTACCTGGGGCTCTGGCTGCAGGGATAACCAACGGCGCGGCGTTCAGGCGCGTTGCCGAGGGCGGGCGGCCCCGCTACTCTCCGGCCGGCATTCCCGCCCCGTTGCCCCGCCCTATTACAACGCCCAGGACGTCCGCCGCCCGTGTCCAACGCCGCCATTTATTTCCACCCCGAAGGCTATGAGACCGCGCGGACCGACCTGAAGGGCCGCCATGTGGCGGGCGAATCCTTCCTCATCGGCTTCTTCCGGCATTCGAACCTGGACAGCTTCGCCTGCCACGTCGACCATCCGGACCTGGCGCCGCTGTTCGTGGACCTCGCCGCCCGACACGCGCCGGGGCGGCGCGTGGCGCTCTACCCGACGTCCGAACCGTCGAAGCTGGCCGCCGTCGGCTGCCTGTTCGTGCCGGGGCCGAGCATCGACCATTTCGCCTGGCGCCGGCGTTCCCGCGACCAGCGCGGCTACAGCCTGTGCGGCGTCACCCACACCACGTCGGAATCCCCGGACAACCTGGGCGCCCTGGCGACCGCGCCGCTCCAGCCCTGGGACGCGGTGATCTGCACCTCCCAGGCGGCGCGTTCCTCGGTTGAGGCCGTCCTGCGCCCCTACGCGGAGTATCTGCGCGACCGGCTGGGGGCGGCCGAGGTGCCGATGCCGAACCTGCCGGTGGTGCCGCTGGGCGTGGACACGGATGCCTTCCGCTTCGACCCGTCGGTGCGCGCGGCGGAGCGCGCGGCGCTCGGCATCGGCGAGGGCGAGGTGGCGGTGCTGTTCATGGGCCGCCTCAGCTTCCACGCCAAGGCGCACCCGCTTCCCATGTACCTGGCGCTGGAGCAGGCCGCCCGCCTGACCGGCAAGCGGATCCACCTGATCCAGGCCGGCTGGTTCGGCAACGACGCCATCGCCGCCGCCTTCACCGAAGGAGCCCGGCGCTACTGCCCCAGCGTCAACGCGATCTTCCTGGACGGCCGCAAGCCCGAGGTGCGGAGCCGCGTCTGGGCGGCGGCCGACCTGTTCACCTCGCTGGTGGACAACGTGCAGGAAACCTTCGGCATCACCCCGGTGGAGGCGATGGCCGCCGGCCTGCCCTGCGTCGTCACGGACTGGAACGGCTACCGCGAGACGGTGCGCCACGGCGTGGACGGCTTCCGCGTGCCGACCGTCCTGCCGCCGCCGGGCGCCGGCGCCGACCTCGCCGACCGCTACGCCGCCGGGCTGGACAGCTACGACCACTACATCGGCCGCACCTCGCAGATCACCGCGGTGGACGTGCAGGCGGCGGCCGAGGCCTACGCGCGGCTGGCCGCGGACGAGGGCCTGCGCCGCCGGATGGGCGAGGCGGGCCGCGCCCGCGCCGCCGCCCTGTTCGACTGGCGGGCGATCATCCCGCAGTATCTGGAGATCTGGCGCCAGCTGGCCGACATCCGCCGCCACGCGCCGGAGCGCGCGCCCTGCGCCCCGGGGAAGGACGGCAACCCGCTGCGCCCCGATCCGCTGCGGATGTTCCAGGCCTACCCGACGCGCGTGCTGGAGCCGGGGCTGCGGCTGGTGCGCGCCGACGGCGCCACGCGGACGGCCGTCGGCAACGCCCTGGCGGCGCTGCAGGCCGACCCGCTGAACTCCCCGGCGCGCGGCATCCTGTCCCCGGCGGCCGACCTCGTCCTGGCACTGGACGCCCTGGACCCGCCGGGCCGGACGGTGGACGACCTCGCCGCCCTGGTGCCGCCGGAGCGCCAGCTCCTGCTGCTGCGCAGCCTTGTCCACCTGATGAAGTTCGGCCTGCTGCGCACGGTCGAGCCGCTCGTCGCGCGGGAGGCATGACGCCGGCCGTCCCGGAAGGCTTCCTCGACGCGGTCGGCCCCGTGGTGGCCGGCTGGGCCTGGCTGCCGTCCGATCCGGGCCGGCGGCTGCGCGTGGAGATCCTGTTCGGCGGTTCCTCGATGCGGGAGGCCATGCGGGTCGAGACGCGGATCGAGGCGCCGGCCGACCGGCACCGCCCCGACCTGGAAGCCGCCGGCAAGGGGGATGGGCGCTGCGGCTTCGTCGTGCCGGTGCCCGACGCCCTGGCCGGGCGGGAGCATGCCGTGGACGTGCGCCTGCCGGACTTTCCCGAGGCCCGGCTGCGCGGCGCCCCGCGGCTGGCCATCGCCGCGCTCGGCCTCGTCACCCTGCGGGCGCTCCGCCCGACGGACGCGGATCTGGCGCGGCTGCGCGCGTTCCTGGCCGACATGGCGCGCCTGAACGGCGGCATCCCCGCCACCGCCGTCCCCGAGGCGGCGGACGTCCGCGCCTGGGTGGCCGGGGGGCTGCCCGGGGAGCTGGCCGGGGACGACCGTTGCTGGCTGGTCGCGGAACGGGGGGACCGCATCGTCGGGCATTGCCGGATCGGCCCGGACTGGCCGGCGCCGCCCGGTTCGGGAGCCCTTGCCCTCGGCATCGAGCTGCATCCGGACGTCCGCGGCTTCGGGCTGGGCCGGTCGCTCATGCTGGCCGCGCACCGCTGGGCCGCCGGCCGCTGCGCACGGCTGGAGCTGGCGGTCCTGCCGCACAACGCCGGCGCCCTCGCGCTCTACCGCGCGTTGGGCTACGCCGACCTGGGGCCGGTCGCGCTGCCCGAGACGGGGGAGATCCACCGCCGCATGGCCCTCGGCCTGCCCGCAAGGGGCCGGCCCGAGGGGACCGGCGTCGTCACCCTGGTGGTTTGACCTGAGGTGGTTTGACTTGGCGGCCCGATCGGCGGTGGCCGGATCAGCCCTCGCCGGCCGCGCGGAGCTGGTTGGGGGCTTCATCGTCCCGCGGCTCCGCGGGGATGCGCTGCAGCAGCATCTTGGCCCGCTCCTCGCCGAGGGCGGCCGCGCGCTCCAGCCAGTTGCGGGCGCGGGCGAAGTCCTTCTGGTCGCTCCAATGGCCGTGCAGCTCGCCGAGCGCCGTCATGGCCGACGGCTCCTTCTGCTCCGCCGCGGCGGTCAGCCAGCGGAGCGCCTCCCCGGTGTTGCGCTCCACCCCCAGCCCCTGCATGCAGAAGCGCCCCAGGTTGATCATGGCGCCGACATGGCCCTGCTCGGCGGCCTTCTGCGACCAGAAGGCGGCGCGGGCGTAGTCCTGCGGCACGCCATCGCCGGCGGCGAGCATGGTGCCGAGCCGGAACTGGGCGAGCACGCTGCCCTGTTCGGCCGCCCGCTCGTACCAACTCAGGGCGCTCGCCGGGTCGCGCGGCACGCCGAGGCCGAGGCTGTGCAGCGTGCCGATGTTGTAGACCGCGTCGCTGTTGCCCTGCTCGGCGGCGCGGCGGAACCAGTCGAGCGCCCGGTCGTAGTCGCGGGCCACCCCGCGCCCCTCGGCGTACAGCGCGCCGATGCGCAGCTGGGCCTGCGGGTCGCCCTGGCCGGCGGCGCGCTCCAGCCAGCGGACCGCCTCCATCTCGTCGCGCGGCACGCCGGATCCGGCGAAATACATCTGCGCGATGATCTTCTGGGCCTCGCGGTGGCCCATCTCGGCCGCCGACCGGTACCAGACCGCGGCGTCGAACAGGTTGGGCTGCATCCCCGCGCCCCGGCTGTTCAGGTGGCCGAGCTGCATCATCGCCTCGGTGTCGCCCTGGACCGCCGCCTTGCGCAGCCAGGTTTCGGCGGTGTGCGGGTCGGCCGCCACGCCGACCCCGCGCGCGTACATCAGGCCGAGCGCCCGCTGGGCGGCGGCGGCGCCGGCCTCGGCGGCGCGGCGGAAGCAGGCGACGGCCTCGGCGGGATCCGGCTCCACCCCCATGCCGGAGGCGTACTGGGTGCCGAGGTAATACCAGGCCATCACGTTCTTCTGGTCGGCGGCCTTGCGGAACCACTGGTGCGCGGCCGCGGGGTCGGACCCGCCGCCGTAGCCGCCGGCGAGCAGCGTCCCGAGCCCGAGCTGGGCCGCCGCGTTGCCCTGTTCGGCGGCGACGCGGTACCAGCGCTCCGCCTCGGCGTAATCGGGGGCGATCCCGAAGCCGGACGCGTGCATGTAGCCGAGCATGGCCTGCGCGCCGACCACGCCCTGTTCGGCGGCGGCGCGCGCCCAGCGCAGCGCTTCCGTGTAGTCCTGCTCGATCTTCAGGCCGTTGGGGAAGAGGACCGACAGGGCCTCGTCGGTCGGGGCGATGCCCTTCGGCGCGTCGCAGCCGTAATAGTAGATCTCGGCCAGCCGCGCCTGCGCGTCGCCATGGCCGTTGTCGGCCGCTTGGCGGTACCAGCCGACCGCGTCGACCGCGTTGCGCACCACGCCCTTGCCCAGGTCGTAGAGGCGGCCGATCTGGTACTGCGCGCCGGCGTGCCCGGCCCGGGCGGCCGGAAGCCAGGCCTGCAGGGCCGCCTTGTAGTCCTCCCGCTCGTGCGCCTTCAGGCCCCTGGCGTATTCGTCGTCCGGCGAAGCGGCGCCGAACAGCCGCCCGGCTGCCTTGATGAGCTTGCGCATCGGCCTCAACACCCTTTCCTTAACCGTACCGATCCCTGGCCGCCGGGGCTGCCGACGGCCGCGCCGGACCGCCCTGCGGCGATCCGGTGCCGGCGGTTCGCCAGCCCTCGCCCTTACGGCTCGCGCATGCCTTCGGAACCGTTCTTCAGGGCTCCTTCGACAAGATAGGCCATGATGGTCCGTGCGCCGACCACGATGTCGGCCGTCAGCGGCATGCCGGGGACCAGCCGGAAATCGGCCGGCACGTCACGCAGCGTCACGTCGGTCAGTTCGATGCGGGCGCGGAAGAAAGGGCGCGCCATCTGGGTCTGGTCCTCACGCTTGGTGAAGGAGTCCTCGCTGATCGTCTTGACCACGCCCTTGGCCATCCCGTGCTCGACGTAGCGGTAGGCGTCGAGCTTGACCTGCACCGGGTCGCCCGGCTTGACGAAGCCCTGGTCGATGCCGGCGATCTCCGCTTCCACTTCCAGCTTCGCGTTCAGCGGCACCAGAGTGTAGACCGGCTGGGCCTGCTCGACCACCGACCCGACGGAGTACTTCCCGACCTCCAGCACCACGGCGTCGTCCACCGCGCGCAGTTCGACCAGGTCCCGGCGCTTCTGCGCCTTCGCCAGCTCCTCGCGGACGCGCTCCAGGTCGACCTGGCGGGTCGACAGGTCGGTCAGCAGGGTGCTGCGCCACTGCTGGATGTAGACCTCGCGCTCGGCGCGCAGGGCTTCCATGTCGTGGGTGGCGGTGCGGATGGTGTTCTCGCTGTTGCCGAGGTTGCGCTCCGTCTCCACCCGGGTGTCGCTGGCGATCAGCGAGTTGAGGCGGCTGCCGGTCTGGTTCTTCTCCAGCGTCCGCCGCATCGTCTCGATCTCGCCGACGATCTTCAGGCGGGAGCGGTAATGCTCGGCGTCCGTCTGGTTGTTCTTGACCGTCGTCTGCAGGGTGGCCAGGCGCTGGTCGAAGTTGACCAGCTTGGCCGCGTACTCCGCCTGGCGGAAGCGCCAGATGGATTCCTGCAGGACCATGTCCGGATCGTCCCCGCCCGCCGCGAAGGGCGTGTTCTTGGCTTCCGCCTTCAGCCGGGCGATCTCGGCCGACAGCTTGGCCATCTGCCGCTCCAGCTGGGCGACGTCGGCCGACGAGAAGGTCGGGTCGAGCGTCGCCAGCACCTGTCCGCGCTTCACGGTCTGGCCGACGCGCACGTTGAGGCTGCGGATGATCGAGGTTTCCAGCGGCTGGACGACGATGGTCGGCGCCTGGGACACGACGCGCCCCTGGGCGCTGACCACGCGGTCGAGCTTCATCACCGAGGCCATCGTGATGAACACGACCAGCATGCCGGTGAGTGCCCACACCATGGCCCGCGCGGCGATCGGATCCGCACGGCCGGTGATTTCCGCGGTCTCGCCCTGGAAATCGTTGATCGCCTGCTCGGCGAAGCGATCAGCTGTTTGCGGCCGACGTAAGAGGAGCGCGGTCATGAGTGCTTCCCGGGGAAAGGTGGCGGTTCTGCTGGAACCAGAGGTGCCGGTAGACGTCGCAACGCTGGAGGAGTTCGTCGTGCTTGCCCATGTCGTAGAGCTTGCCGCGCTCCATCACGATGATCTGGTCGCAGTTCACCAGCGAGGCGAGGCGGTGGGAGATGACGATCATCGTCCGGCCCTGGGCGATGCGCGTCAGGTTGTTGTTGATGATCGCTTCGCTGTCCGGGTCGAGCGCGCTGGTGGCCTCGTCCAGGATGAGGACGGCGGGGTCGACGAGCAGGGCGCGGGCGATGGCGATGCGCTGCCGCTGGCCGCCCGACAGGTTGCTCGACCCCTCCTCGATGACCGTCTCGTAGCCGCGCGGCAGGCGTTCGATGAACTCCTCCGCGCCGGCGAGGCGGGCCGCCCGCATCACCTCCTCCAGGGAGGCGCTGCGCTTGGCCGCCATGATGTTCTCGCGGATCGTGCCGTTGAACAGGAAGTTGTCCTGCAGCACCACGCCCAGGTTCGAGCGCAGGTGGTTGAGGTCGATCTCGCGCAGGTCGACGCCGTCGATCTTGATCAGGCCGTCGTAGTTCTGGTGCAGGCCCTGCAGCAGGCGCGTGACCGTCGTCTTGCCCGAGCCGGACCGCCCCATGATGCCGATGACCTGGCCGGCCTTGATGCCGAAGGTCGTGTTGTCGAGCGCCGGGTTCTGCGCGCCCGGATAGCGGAAGCGCACCTCGGAGAAGCTGATGTCGCCCTTGATCACCGGGCGCACGCCCTGGCGCCCCAGACCCTGCTCGGACTCCTGGTTGACGACCTTGCCGACCTGGGCGACGGCGCCGCGGACTTCCTGGAACTGCTGCAGCAGGGCGGCGATCTGCACGAAGGGCTGGGTGGCGCGGCTGGCGATCATGCTGAAGGCGACCAGCGTGCCGCCGTTGACGATCGCCCCCTCGCCGATGGCGAGGTAGGCGCCGACCGCCAGGGTGCCGGCGTAGATGCCCTTTTCCAGCGGCTGCAGGATGGTCTGCGGCTGGTTGGACAGGAACTGCATCGCGGTGTTGGCGCGCACCGCCTCGGCCACGCGGACGTCCCAGTCGAGCCGCTTGCGGCCTTCCAGGGCCAGCGACTTGACCGTGCGCATGCCGTGCAGCACCTCGATCATGAAGGCGCCCTTGCGCGTCTCCGCCTCGACCACCTTGCCGTAGGCCCGGGCCAGCGGCCCGATGTAGATCGCCACGACCAGGAACATGATCGAGGCCACGCCCAGCACCATGAAGGCCAGCGGCGCGCTCAGCACGAACATCGCCGGGATCAGCACGACCAGCGTCAGGCTGTCGAGCAGCGTCCCGAACAGCTGCCCGGTCAGGAAGCCGCGGATGCGCCAGACCTCGTTCAGCCGGTAGGAGATGACGCCGGTCGGCGTGCGCTCGAAGAAGTCGATCGGCAGCCCGATCATCTTGTCGAAGATGTAGGTGCTGATGCGGGCGTCCACCTTGGCCGTGCCGAGCGCCACCAGATGGCGCCGCAGGAAGCCGAACAGGGTGTCGAAGACCAGCATGAAGCCGATGCCGGCGACCAGCACGTAGAGGGTGGACAGGCGCTGGTGGACCAGCACGCGGTCCAGGATGACCATGAAGACCAGCGGCGGGATCAGCGCGAACAGGCTGAGGACGAGGGCGGAGATGCCGACGTCGCGGAAGATCTTCTTCTCGCGCAGGATCTGGCCGATCAGCCAGGCGAAGCCGAACGGCCGCTCCTCGTCGGTGACGCGGTAGCGGCGCTTCACGAAGATCGCGTCGCCGTCCCAGACGGAGGCGAGGCGGATTTCGTCCACGGCGATGCAGGCCTGGTCCGGGCTCAGCGGATCCTGAAGCATCGCGGCCGGGGTGTCGCCGTCCTTCCGGAAGGAGACCAGCACCATCGTGCTGCCGTCGCGCAGGCGGAGCAGGAGCGGCAGGGCCTTGCCAAGGCGGGACAGATGCTTCCAGGACAGCTTGGACGACCGGACGGTCAGGCCGCTGTCCTCGGCGATCTTCATCAGCAGCCGGGTGTTCGGTTCCCCGGCCTCGACGGCGTAATCGCGCCGCATCTGCTCAACGGAGAGGTGCAGGCCATGATGACGCGCCACAATGGCAAGCGCGTGGAGGCTGGTGGTGCGTGCGCCCTCCGGAGAGACGCCTTGCGGATCGTTGGAGGTGGTGCTCTGCATATGGCCTCTGTGCCTCGGTCGCTCTGCCGGTGGCGGCACTGTACTGTACCACCCTTATGAGATACAAGCGCACACTCGAATGGCTCAATTTGGGCGAGTCTGCGCAAGGCAAGGTATAGGGGCTTTGGTTAATAGTTATCCCCACAGATGTCCGACAGCATAAGCCGTCCCCTGCACTGTACCGCGTCTTAAATATATCCCGGCCGGACCGCGCCGCACCGACTGTTGGAATGCTTGACAATCCGCCGCGTCATCATGGCGGCTGGGCGGCGCTCGTCTTCAGGGCGGTCCTCTCAGCGGGCTTCGCCCATACCCCGCCCGAGACCCCTCAGGACTCCCGATCCCAGATTGTCCACGTACCAGCGGTAGGTGCGCTCGTACCCCTCGCGCAGGGGCGTCGGGGCGGTCCAGCCCATGCCATGGAGCCGGCTGCAATCCATGATCTTGCGGGGCGGGCCGTTCGGCTTGGAGGTGTCGAAGCGGAAGTCGCCCCGGTAGCCGATCACCTCGCGCAGCAGTTCGGCCAGGCCGCGGATGGAGATCTCATGGCCGGAGCCGAGGTTGATGTGCGGCTCGTCCGAATAATGTTTCGCCAGGAAGACCAGCCCGTCCGCCAGATCCTCGACGAACAGGAACTCGCGCAGCGGGCTGCCGTCGCCCCACAGGACGACGCTGTCGGCGCCCTCCTCCTTGGCGCGGTGGATCCGGACCATCAGGGCCGCCGCGACGTGCCCCTGCTCGACGTCGAAGTTGTCGCCGAAGCCGTACAGGTTGGTCGGCATCGCCGAGATGAAGTCGCAGCCGTACTGCCGGCGGTAGGCCTGGCACATCCGGATGCCGGCGATCTTGGCGATCGCGTACCATTGGTTGGTGGGCTCCAGCGGGCCGGTGAGCAGCGCGTCCTCGGGGATCGGCTGCGGCGCCATCCGCGGGTAGATGCAGGAGGAGCCCAGGAAGACGAGCTTGCGCACCCCGACCGTCTTGGCGGCGTGGATGACGTTGGTCTCGATCGCCAGGTTCTCGTAGATGAACTCGGCCGGGCGGATGTTGTTGGCGTGGATTCCGCCGACCAGGGCGGCGGCGAGGAAGACGACGTCGGGCCGCGCCTCGGCCATCCAGTCCTCCACCTCGGCCTGGCGGCGCAGGTCGACGCGGTCGCGGCCCACGGTGAGGATCTCGCACGGCTCCCGTTCCAGCCGGCGCACGATCGCCGCCCCCGCCATGCCGCGGTGCCCCGCGACCCAGACGCGCTTGCCCTCCAGGGAAAACTCCGTGCCCGCCGTCATCCGTTCCTCCGCTCTGGAACCGCCCGCGACCGCCTCCTCAGCGGAGCGGAGCGTCGTTCCCGGTCCGTGCGTTGTACTCGTCCAGCACATCGTCGACCGGCCCGAAACGCAGCACCGTGCCCCGTTCGAGCCAGAGGATCTTGTTGCACAGCCGCCGCAGCACGTCCTCGACGTGGGAGGCGATGACCATGATGCTGGAGCGGTTCACGAAGCTCTCGGCCCGGCGCTGGGCCTTTTCGAGGAACTTCTTGTCGCTGACGGCGAGCCATTCGTCCATCAGCAGGATCTCCGGATCGACCGAGGTCGCCGCGGCGAAGGCGAGGCGCAGCGTCATGCCCGCCGAATAGGTGCGGACCGGCAGGTTCAGATAGTCGCCAAGCTCCGTGAAGGCGGCGATGTCGTCCATCTTCCGCTCCACCTCGTCGGCGTCGATGCCGAAATAGGCGGCGCGCATCCGGATGTTGTCGTAGCCCGACGCGTCCATGTCGAGGCCGAGGCCGAGGTCGAACAGCGGCGTGACGCGCCCTTCGACGCGGATCCGCCCGGCCGTCGGCTCGTACACGCCGGCGAGCACGCGCAGAAGGGTCGTCTTGCCGGCGCCGTTGCCCCCGACCAGCCCGACCCGGTCGCCGTGCTCCAGGCCGAGCGAGAAGTTGCTCAGCGCCTTGACGGTGACGCGGTGATGGGCGTCGTGCTTCAGCACGCCGCTGGTGGAGGAGCGCAGCAGCGTCTTCTTCAGGGAGCGCGCGCTTCCCTGGTACAGGACGAAATCGACCGAGACGTCGTTCAGGTGGATCGAAGCCATTACAGCCAGTAGGCGATGCGTTTGCGGAAGCGGGCGAAGACGGCGAAGGTGAACGCCCAGCCGGC
The DNA here is from genome assembly GCF_017876155.1 of Azospirillum rugosum. Lineage (GTDB taxonomy): Bacteria > Pseudomonadota > Alphaproteobacteria > Azospirillales > Azospirillaceae > Azospirillum > Azospirillum rugosum. The sequence continues at coordinate 31,714 of NZ_JAGINP010000015.1, read as the reverse complement.
CGCGGCGAACAGCAGGCCGACCGCCCAGTTCTCCCAGCCGGGCGTCTGGCCGAGCAGCGGCGCCCGGATCACTTCGATCAGGTGGTAGAAGGGGTTGAGCACCATCAGGTAGCGGCGGTCGCCCAGCAGCTCCGGCTTCCACATGACCGGCGTCACGAAGAACAGCAGCTGGATCACGCTGGCGACGATGGGCGGCACGTCGCGGAAGCGCGTGCAGATCATGCCGCACAACAGCATGATCCAGCCGGCGTTCACCAGCAGGAGGCCGAGCCCGGCGAGGGCCAGCAGCACGCCCGTCACCCCCGGCCACACCCCGAAGATGACCGCCACCACCGCGAAGATGACGATGTTGTGCGCGTAGATGATGAGGTTCCGCCACAGCACGCGCAGGATGTGCAGCGACATCGGGATGCGCACGTTCTTGATCAGCGGTTCCAGGTCGATGAAGCTCGTGCAGCCCTCGTTCAGGAAGGACGCGACGAAGTTCCAGGTCGCCAGGCCGATGGCCAGGAAGGGCAGATAGTTCTCCAGGTCGAGCCGGAACAGCGTCCCGTAGATCAGCCCCAGGCTGGCCACCATCACCGCCATGCTGAGCGTCAGCCAGAACGGCCCCAGGACCGAGCGGCGGTAGCGCTTGCGGATGTCGTGCCAGCCGAGCTTGCTCCACAGCCGCCACCGCCGGCCGCCGTCCAGCAGGTCGTCCCAGGCCCGTTCCGACTGGCTGCGGTCGCCGGAGTCGTAGATGTCCCCGCTCCGCCGGTGGAACAGGGCGCCGGTCATGCTCTCACTCGTCATTGCGGGCACCCTGGTTGCGAACGGCGACGGCAAGCCTGCGCCGCCATGGCGAGGAGGCTCTGGACAACACCACGCGAACTCCGAAACGAAACGAACCGAACGGCGGCCTGTATACTCCGTCCATCGGTGGCTTCACAGCCTTAACACGCGGATGGCCGGCTTCCGTGGAACGGGACGGCCTCCGGATCAGGCGCGGCGTCCCGCCTCTTCCCCGAAGCGGGCACGGTCGTTTCGGCCAAGGCGGGCAAGGTCGCTGTCCATCATCTCGCGGACGAGATCGGGGAAGCTGGTGGTGTGCGTCCAGCCCAGCCGCGCCCGCGCCTTGGACGGATCGCCCAGCAGCAGATCCACCTCGGTCGGGCGGAAGTAGCGCGGATCGACCTCGATCAGCACGTCGCCGCTGTCGGCGTCGATGCCCTTCTCGTCCACGCCCGTTCCGCGCCATTCGATCCGGCGCCCCACATGGCCGAAGGCCAGCTCCACGAACTCGCGGATGGAGTGGGTCTCGCCGGTGGCGAGGACATAGTCGTCCGGCTGGTCCTGCTGGACGATGCGCCACATGCCCTCGACATAGTCGCGGGCGTGGCCCCAGTCGCGCTTGGCGTCCAGGTTGCCGAGGTACAGCGTCTTCTGCAGGCCGAACTGGATGGCGGCGACCGCGCGGGTGACCTTGCGGGTGACGAAGGTCTCGCCGCGGGTCGGCCCCTCATGGTTGAAGAGAATGCCGTTGGAGGCGTGGATGCCGTAGGCCTCGCGGTAGTTCACCGTGATCCAGTAGGCGTAGAGCTTGGCGGCCGCGTAGGGGCTGCGCGGGTAGAAGGGCGTGGTCTCCGTCTGCGGCGTCTCCCGCACCAGCCCGTACAGCTCCGAGGTGGAGGCCTGGTAGAAGCGCGTCCGGCGCTCCATGCCGAGGATGCGGACGGCCTCCAGCAGGCGCAGCGTGCCGAGCCCGTCGGCGTTCGCCGTGTATTCCGGCGTCTCGAAGCTCACCTGCACGTGGCTCTGGGCGGCGAGGTTGTAGATCTCGTCCGGCTGGACCTCCTGGACGATGCGGATCAGGTTGGTCGCGTCGGTCAGGTCGCCGTAATGCATGCGGAAACGGACGTCGTCCTCGTGCATGTCACGGTACAGATGCTCCACCCGCTCCGTGTTGAAGGAGGACGAGCGCCGCTTGACCCCGTGGACGGTGTAGCCCTTCGCCAGCAGCAGTTCCGCCAGATAGGCGCCGTCCTGCCCCGTGACGCCGGTGATCAGTGCAACCTTGCTCAACATGCGCTCCTGCTTGCGAGACCGTGATCCTGCCGTTGTTCCAAGCCACGCGGTTCCAGCCCGAGGGGCCGTGACGGCATCACGGCCTTCCCAGCATCACCGCCTGAACAAAGGATCCGCATCCGCTACCCCCTTGCAAAGGCGGTGCATGAGTGCGCGGTTCCACCACGCGCGTCAACCTCTTTGCCTGCGCGGCACCATGATTCAACCACTCATAAACTTCGCGTATACGCAAATGGAAATTGGGCAGACCTTCATTAACAGGACGCGGGGAAAGGGCTGTGCTTGGGCGGTCGATCCGGGCCATCGCAGACGAAGCGCGGGAGGTAATGTCGCCGACCTTTGAGGGCCTGTATTCCCGGATCGGGCGGCCCTTGATCCCGCTGGAGAAGCAGCTATGGACGCTGCCACTCCAAGCCTACTCGCTGCGCTTGGAGCGGCAGTCGATCAAGAAGGATACTGGGCTGTTTGCGTCGTGCGCTATGCGGCCCCTCCGGCCTCTCGGTTATGGGCCGCACACGGAATTCCTGACGACCCCAACGGCCACCGCTTATCCCGGCAATCCCGCCTGAACAAGGGAGGTTTGCATCCGCCAATCCTTCGCAAAGGCAATGTATGATACGGACGGCGCCTGAAGGCGTCGTCCGTATCACCCTCTCGATCAATGCTATCGCATTGATCTGCCGGGCTTTTACCGGCGGCGCTCACTGGAAGTGTTCATGCGCCGCCGGTATGAGTGCGCAGTACCGCCAAACAACCCTCAACTTTTTGTTAACCACGAATGTCTATGATCCGCAAAAATGCGGCTAATTTTAAAGGCTTCAGCGATGAATAATAACAAATACCACGTATTGCTTACCTTTTTCGGAACATTTGTTTGCTATGATGAAAAACATCAGAAGTTCATTCATAGGAAATTGATCAACACTCACGACCGCAACGATATTTCACAATTTTATGTTGGAGCGAGCACTCTTTCATCTGTGGAAGGAGCCCCAATCGCCTTTGACATTGTTAACCCCGAAGGCGGAAGGGCTGTCCATCTGCGCCTCAACGGCCTCTTCCTGTGTGCAGACCCCGATGGAAACGTCCACGCATCCCGCACAGAGGCAAACCCTTGGGAAACTTTCCTGATTTTGTCCTGGGATGAACTGGATAATATCTGCTTCATTACCGCAAACGACTGGATTTCTCGATCCGACGGTCGGATAATCGAGAAAAGCGAAATCAAATTTTCTTCCGAATTCTGCTTATCATTCGGACCTTATAAAATATTAATGAAAGATAATTTGCCGATTCCTTTCCGAAAAACCTCGGAATCCTTCCAAGGGCTGGGCACTCCGCCTTCCTATGACCCAGCTGTGTTCAATGGCTTTTCGTTTTGGCTGAACAACTGGCAAGCGGAGGAGTTCTCCCTTTATCGGCCGCTCATCTATTACTGTGCTTTCGGAGAAAAATCGTTTAATCTTCTGAAGAGCAGCCTGAAATCTCTTCATTTTTTGGCCGACTACCGCGGCGACGTGTTGGTGATCGGCGACAAGGACAAGGATTTCGTCGACCGTCACGCCCCCGAAGAAATGCGCCCTCGCATTCACGTGTGGAATCTGCCGGCCTGCGACTTCATCGATTTCTGCGCGGCCCGGTACATGATTCCCTTGTGGCGCAAGGTCGCGGGGTTCCAGCCTTTCCTATACGTCGACACAGACGTGCTGTTCGATTTAGGCGTGCAGGATCTGATGCAGACGCTCGCCTTGAGCGCCAAGATGACGGCACAGCGAGAAGATTTTTCATTTTTGGCAACAGCGCCATCCGTGGGAGCCACGCTCTTGCAGGAGGCCGGTTGCAAGCCGCCCGATGACGAGCGCGGGTTCAATTCCGGAATCATCGGCATTCCGTCGATCAGCGACCATGCACGGACGCTTCTGAAAATCCGGGACACGATCTACCGGTACGCCCAGGCGAAGTCCAACCGGCGGGCACTCTCGCACTTCGACCAAGCCATTGCGAACTACGTGGCGTTCAAGACGTCGAGTTTCGATCTCGACCTCCTGTCCGACAAGGTCCGATGGGTGGACGCCGACGTCCTTTGCGGCGGAAAGCAGCGGCTTGGCTTCGTGCACTTCTGGGGGGCATCGGACAAAGCGAAGGAAATGAGCCGTTACGTCGATCATCTGTCGAACGACAGCCCGGAACCGACTCCCAGTGTGGATGCCATCGACGCCAGTCGCGCCTCTTGACGTGAGGGGCGACTGGCGGAGCCCCCGCTCATCGGTCAGCTTGGCGCCTTGTTCGGATTCCGACTGGACCAAAAGTCATTCGCGTCCTTGATTTTATCGTCCAAGTCCGCAACGACATGGCCCGTCGTGTCCCTGACACAGGTGTCGTACTTCCACTTGTTGTAATCGGGATCCGTGTCGGGCGGATGAATCACGTGGATTGAGTCACACATGCTGTACGAAAAGCCTTGGGCATCCAAGTCCATCAGGTAATAGGCATCCTCACCAGCATAGACTCCCATAGTGCGATACCCGCCGACGGCGTCCCACGCCCGCCGCGCCGTCAGCCAGCAACTGCCCGCGATCCCGCTTGGCTCATTCGGATAGGTCACGGACTCTTGATGCGAGGCGGTGTCGAAATTGTATCGGTTCGCCAGAATCTTCTCCAAGGCATGGCAACTTCCCTCAGCCTGATTGGGAGCAATCAAGCCAAACGGCTTTCCCTGCCATTCTGATAGCGTCTCTCCAGAGACAATCAGACGCTCAACAAAATTCGGAATGTTCAAGTCATAAACAATGTCCGAATCAGACAATAACAAATACTCTATACTCTCGTCATCCTTTATATATTTATTGTAAAGATCATTTACAATATGTGCCTTACCAAAATTCTTTTCATATTTTACACAGACGCTCTCCGGAAAAAGCTTCTTTATTTCTTCTTCAATCTCAAAAACATATTGATCAACACCCCATCCACCAAAAATCAACCGATCGGGAATTTTGTAAACATTCCCATACTCTTTCAGAGAACGGATTGATCTGATGTTTTTCTGGAAAAGCCTTTCATCCGGAACAAAAATTGGCTGGATATAGGCGACACTCATTACAACTTCTCCGTTTTCTCTTTCAAGGCACCCGCGCCGTGAATCCTCGGACTTTGGAAGGCCTCCAGGGGATTAACTATCTTATAGCCAGTCTCCGATTGGAGGTAGTTCCCATCGACGCCATCATACGAAAAAAGAGAGATATCGAGTATGAGGACAGCAGCCAATACACCCGTCTTCCGTTTACGGTGACAAATGGAGCCCCCCTTGACGGAGCCGCGCCGCGGCTGAGACAAGGGACGCCCCGAACCGATTGCAGCCGAACGGCCGGCGGTGGTCGCGCGCAGCCACACGCCTTTGCAGGACCCCGTCATGACCAACGCCTTCCCGACGTCATCACCCCCCACCGACACCACCACCGGCGACCTGGGGCGGCGGTCGGCGGCGGAGCCGTTCTACGGGCGGCTGGAGGGGCGTGACGGGACGCGCCTGTTCGGCTGGGCGCTGTCGGTGGCGGCCCCGGACACCCCCGTCCCGCTCGTCCTGTCCGCCGGCCCGGCCTCCGTCACGATCGTGCCGGACCGCGACAGCGGTGTCTTGTCGCACCTGCTCGGCCGGCCGGTCCGCTGCGGCTTCGACATCGACCTGGCGCTTTTCTTCCCCGGCATCGACCCGTCGCGGACGGCCATTGCCGTGCGGGTCGCCGCGACCGGGCACCTGCTGGAGAACGGATCGTCCATCCCCGAGGCCCCCCGCACGGTGGTCGCCAACGTGGACGGCGTGGAGGGGCCGCGCGTCGTCGGCTGGGCGGTCAACACGCAGGACGAGCAGGAGGCGGTGGACATCGACGTCCTGGTCGACGACGCCGTCGTGGCCGGCGTCTCGGCGAACCGGCAGCGCCGCGACCTCCTGGCGCGCTTCTCCACCTGCGACCACGGGTTCGAGGTCCTGCTCTCCGTCCGGTCGGGACGGGTCCTGCATCTGCGTGACCGGCGCAGCGGCGAGATCGTTTTCGGCCCCCTCGCCATCACGCTGGACCAGCAGGACGGCGGGCGGAACGACCCGCTGGCCGGCCGGCTGGAGGAGCTTGCCGGCATCCTGGAGGACATCCGCGCTGAGATGCCGCGCCGCCGCGCCGCCGCCGCCCGCTCCGTCGCCGACTACGCCGCCTATTTCGACGAGCATTACGCCGACACCGCCACCCGCCGCCTGCGGCTGTCGGCGCGCGCGGCGGGGCTGGACCGGCGCCCGCTCTTCTCGGTGGTCATGCCCGTCTGCGACCCGCCGCTGTGGATGCTGGCGGAGGCGATCGAGTCCGTGCGCGCCCAGGCCTACGGCCACTGGGAGCTGTGCATCGCCGACGACGCCTCGCGGGACGACGCGGTGCGCCTGCTGATCCGGCAGGAAGCCGCCCGCGATCCCCGCATCCGCGCGGTGTTCAGCGGAACCCGCGGCGGGGTGAGCGCGAACACCAACCGCGCCCTGTCGCTGGCGTCGGGCGACCATGTGGCCTTCCTCGACCACGACGACCGGCTGGCCCCCGACGCCCTGCTGGTCATGGCCGAGGAGCTGGCGCGGGCGCCCGTCCCGGTGCTCTACAGCGACGAGGACCGCATCGCCCCGGACGGACGGCACGTGGCGCCCGCCTTCAAGCCGGGCTTCGATCCCGAGCTTCTGTCGTCCCTGAACTACGTCTGCCACCTGCTGGTGGCCGAACGGCGGCTGCTGCTGGAGATCGGGGGCTTGCGCGAGGGGTACGAGGGCGTCCAGGACCACGACCTCGTGCTGCGACTGCTGGAACGGGTCGGCGCCGCCGGCATCCGGCACGTTCCCCGCATCCTCTATCACTGGCGCATCAACCCGGCCTCGCTCTCGGGCAATGGCGACCCGGCCGCCCTGCTGGCCGGGCTTGAGCGCGTGGTGGCGGAACACCATGGCCGGATCGGCAGCCGCGCCGCCGTGACCGCCGACCGCGAGACGCACGCCCGCTCCGGCGGGCTGTTCAGCGCCCGCATCCGCTACCCCCTGCCCGCCCCGGCGCCGAAGGTGTCCATCGTCGTCCCGACCAAGGACGCCGTCGACCTGGTCCGCGACTGCGTGTCGAGCCTGCTGGCGAAGACCGACTATCCGGACTACGAGATCGTCCTGGTCGATCACGACAGTGCCGACCCGCGCTCGCGTCCCTTTTTCGACAGCCTTGCGCGCGACCCGCGGGTGCGCGTCGTCGATTTCCACGGGCCGTTCAACTGGGCCGCGATCAACAACGCCGCGGTGGGCGCCTGCCGCGGCGACGCGCTGTGCTTCCTCAACAACGACGTCGTCGCGATCGCGCCGGGCTGGCTGGCCGAAATGGTTTCCCTGCTGGCGCGGCCCGGCGTCGGGGCGGTCGGGGCGAAGCTGCTCTACCCCAACGGCACGGTCCAGCACGCGGGCATCGTCCTGGGCGCGGAGGGCATCGCCGGGCATGCCTTCGTCGGGCTGGGCGCCGACGAGCCCGGCCACCTCGGCCAGGCGGTGCTGCCGCGGACGGTCTCGGCCGTCACCGGCGCCTGCCTGCTGACCTCGCGGGCCGCCTTCGACGCGGTCGGCGGCTTCGACATGGTGAACCTGCCCGTGGCCTACGCCGACGTGGACTATTGCCTGAAGCTCCAGCACGCGGGCCTGCGCGTTCTGTGGACGCCGCACGCGCGGCTGTACCACCTGGAAACCCAGACCCGGGGGACCGACGACACGCCGGAGAAGATGGAGCGCCTGGCCGGGGAGGCCCACCGGCTGCGCGCCCGCTGGGGCGACCAGCTGCGCGACGACTCCTTCTACAACCCCCATTTCGAGCCCTGCGGCCCCACCTACCGGTTGCTCCGCCCGCCGTCGGAATGACGGCGCCGGGCCGCGGCTACAACCCGTCCCGCTCCACGATGTGGAGGCAATCGTCCTCGGCGAGGTCGTACTGGCCATAGCCGGCCATGCGCCAGCGGCCCTCGTCGAGGACGAACTGGGTGAGTTCACCCAGCCGCCAGTCGGCCACGTCGGCCAGCAGCAGGCGATGGCCGTCCAGGCGCCAGTAGCCGACGGCGCCGCCGCATTCCACCTCGACGCGCCGGTCGGACCGGAAGTGGATCGGCCGGGCGCGGGAGAAGAGGCGGCTCGTCACCACCCAGCGCCGTTCGCACAGCGCCGCCTCGTCCAGCGTGATCGTCACGGCACCGTCGGCCGGCACCGGCACCCTCTCCGGGCGCTCCGCGACCGGACGCCGGAACACCAGCACGCTGCGCTCCGGCGACACCGACAGCTGCGCCAGTTCCAGACGCTGCGGCGTGTCGCCCAGCGTCAGCCGGGCCAGGACCGCACCGGTTTCGTCCCTCTCAAGGCCGTCCCAGCGGACGCCGCGGTGGCGCGTCACCACCAGCATGGGGTCGTCGGGCACGTCGCTGTGGGCGTCCAGCACCAGCCCCAGCGCCGACTTGCCCTCGCGCACCACCTCCTCGGCCCCGTGGAGCGTGCCGTCGCGGCAGACGATGTTCACCGTGACCGGCCGCGACGGTTCCGCGGCGAAGCCATCCTCCAGCGGCTGGTCGAGGAAGCGCCCCCAGCCGTTGCCGACACCCACGACTTCGTCGGGCACCAGGATGAGCCGGCCGCCGCTGGCCGAGGCGCGGCGGTAGAACTCGACCCGGCCGTTCTCGGCCGCCAGGGCGATGCGGATGGCGCCATCGACGCGCCACCAATGGCCGGCGGGCTCTCCGGAGCCGTCCAACAGCTTTCCGTTGTCCGTCCCATTCTGCGGCCGCAACTCGCCCAGCACGTCCCCGGTCAGGGTGCGCAGCCGCCACACGCTGCCGGCGAACGGCGCAAAGGTTTCGACCCGCCGCCCCGCCGCGCCCGGTTCCCGTATCAAGGCCAGCGACCAACGCCGGTCGTCCTCGGGGCGCTCTGCCTCGATCCGCTCCCCGAAGTGGCGCGCCAGCCCCACGCCCGCCGGACGCGTCACCTTGCGGATGAACATTCGCCGGAAGTTGGCCGCCGCCTTCTCCGAAGGCTCGATGTCGTCCTCCGTCACCGCCAGATTGCCCGCCTGCCCGTTCCAGACGTTGTGGCTCATGGAACCACGCTCGGCCGGCGGGAAGTTGTGCTTGATGGTGTCGAAGAAGTTCATCTCCGGACCGAACTGATGGCACATCGCCCCGTGGATTTCCTGGGCGCGGTCGTCTTCCAGAACGAAGCGGGCGAAGGTGCGGCAGGCGGTCAGGAAAGGATCGCCGCTGTGGAGGGGATAGCGACGGAACACGGAATGGACCCAGCGCATGGCGTGCGGCGACAGCATCCGCACATAGGTGCGATCCTCTTCCGTCAGGTCCAGGAACTCAATGTACTTGTTGAAGGCAAGGCCACGCATGTCAGCCGATTGCGGCATGATCATGTAGCGCTGCTTTGCGCCCCGGACGTTGGAATCCAAGCTGCGCGGCTCGGCGGTGAAGTTGAAGTTGCTCGCCGCGGGATCGGAGGGCAGAAAGGTCGGCGCCTGAAGCACAGGATCGATGCTGCATGCGCTGAAAACATCGTGCAGCATCCGCGGCATCATCCCGTGGCCATCCGGATCGTCCAGAAATTCCGGCTTCCAGGCCGGCGGCCGGCTGTGCCTCTCCATCCAGTCGGAATCGACCAGAAAGGACCGGATGCCGTTCTGGCTCAGCAACGGAAAGCTCTGGTTGCAGAGAACCTGAAACCATTGGCATTCAGGCTTCAAATCCAGGAACAACCGCATGGCGGTCAGCACATTGTCGAACAGCAGCCGTGGCCCGCCCCAGGACACGGGACGCCCATGGTACACGGTGATGTTCGGAGCCTGCAGGATGCAATCGAGGGAGACTTCCCCTCTCTTGTAATTTCCGCCGATCGAAATGTAATAATAATTACGCTCGTCATAGATATAGTAAAGCATGCGCACCAAGGAAGAAAGATCCTGGTGCCATGTGATGAAATAGAAAATTCCGGGCCGCCGTTCCGTGGCGCCGCTCGTTCCCAGGCCTTTCTCCGCAATCGCCTCTCCCGGTGCGGCAGCTTCGGCATGGGCGTTGACGAGTTCGGCCAAGCCATCTTCCAGACTGCGCCTGGCCTGCCAGCCGGGGAGATTCGGCAAGCGGTCGGTGGGCTGGAACACTTGGTGCGGCGGATAGGGGCGCTGCCCCCAGCCCATCTCGATCGGACGCCCGAACGCCGCTTCCAGGATGCCGACCACATCCCGCAGCGAGGTGTGGCGCCCGCTGGACAGGGCGAAGACCTGGTGGCGGCCCGCCGCGTTCCGGGCGGCGGTCCGTTCGGCGGCCGTCACGAACCCCTGCGCCACGTCGGCGACGTGGACCAGATCCATCATCTGCTCGCCGGCGGTGGTGGCCATCGTCTCGCCACGACGGGCCGCCGCGACGAGGCTGGGCAGAAGCTTGCCGCGCCAATCCCCGGGACCATAGACGTCGAACGGCACCAGGGTCACGATCGCCATCGCGTGCTGGCGGGCGTAATGGGCCAGGATATCCTGGAAAGCCCGCTTGCTCGCCGCGTACAGGCTGTTGGGAGCGTATCCTCCCAACTCGTCGTATTCCCACCAGCTCCCGGTGTTGACGAAGCGGCGGCAACCGGCCGCGATCAGGGCCTGGGCCAGCAGGGTGCCGTAGGTGACGTTGGCCGCAAGCTGGTCGGCCATTTCGGCCGCCGGCACCTGGGCCCGGGAGTCGGCCGCCACATGGCAGGCGACGTCGGGTGCCGCCGCCGCCACGGCCAAGGCAAGGGATGCCGCGGTCGGCTCGGCGGTGTGCAGGTGCACACCCGGCACGGCCGCGACCAGCCGGTCCGTCGACGACCCGGGGCGAACCAGGGCATGGACGTCCCACCCCCGCTCCGCCGCGGCCATGGCGACGTGCTGACCGATGTAGCCGGTCGCCCCGGTAATCAGTATGCGCATGGGGACCAGCACCCTTCCGTTTCGAGACGCTTTACTGGAAGAACTTGTGAATCCGCTCGATGACGTAGTCGATCATGTCGTCGGTCAGACCCGGGTACACGCCGATGAACAGGGTGTCGTTCATGATGCGGTCGGAGTTCTCCAGCGTGCCGGCGACGCGGTGCTCGATGTTCATGAAGCCGGGCTGGCGCAGGACGTTGCCGCCGAAGACGAGGCGCGTCTCGATGTTGCCTTCCTCCAGCCACTTCTGGAACCGCAGCCGCTCGATCCCCTCGCGCACGGTGATGGGGAAGCCGAAGGGCGACAGGCCGGCGCGCGGGTCGACCCGCGGCAGGATCAGCTTGTCCGCCAGGTCGGCCAGACCGTTCATGTAGCGGTCGAAGTTGCGGCGGCGGGCGGCGATGAACTGGTCGAGCTTGCCGAACTGCACGACGCCGATGGCGGCCTGCAGGTCGGTGGCCTTCAGGTTGTAGCCGATGTTGGAGTACGTGTACTTGTGGTCGTAGCCCTGCGGCAGGTTGCCGAGCTGCCAGCCGAAGCGGTTCTGGCAGGTGTCCGACACGCCCGACGGGCACCAGCAGTCGCGGCCCCAGTCGCGCAGCGACAGCGCCGTGCGCTTCAGCCGGCGGTCGTTGACCACCACGCCGCCGCCTTCGCCGGTGGTCATGTGGTGGGCCGGATAGAAGCTGATCGACGACAGGGCGCCGAAGGTGCCCACCAGCTTTCCGTCGTAGGTGGCGCCCAGCGCGTCGCAGCCGTCCTCGATGAGCCACAGGTTGTGCTTCTCGCACAGCTCCACGACCGTTCCCAGGTCGAAGGGCATGCCCACCGTGTGCGGCAGGAACATGGCCCGGGTGCGCGGCCCGATGGCGTTCTCAAGCTGCTTGGGATCGACGTTGTAGGTCCCGACCTCGCAGTCGACGAAAACCGGAACCAGATTGTTCTGGATGATCGGCGCCAGCGTGGTGGGGAAGGTCACCGCCGGGGTGATCACCTCGTCGCCCGGCATCAGGCGGCGCAGCGGGGAGTCGGCCAGGTTCGCGTCGATCTGCGGGGCGCAGAGCGTCGAGATCATCAGCAGGTTGGCCGAGGAGCCGGAATTGACCATCAGGAAGTCGCGCGCCTTGAACATCCGGCGCATCGAATCCTCGAACTTCTCGGTCCAGGGGCCGCTGGTCAGCCAGAAATCCAGGGACGCATCGACCAGACTGACCAGCTCGCGGTCGTCATAGACGCGGCCCGCGTAGGGGATGCGGGTCTGCATCGGCACGAACGGCTTGCGGCGGTGCGCCACCTCGTAATAGGTGCGCACCTTCGCAAGGATTTCCTGCTTCAAGCTGTCCGCGGTCTCGTCGGTCGTCATTGGTGCTGTCTTCTCGCTGGTGAAGGGAGCCCGCCCTGGAGCGGGCCTCGTCAGGAAATCCGCGCCAGCCATCCTGCCGGCAGGATTACTTCTAAGGCTCTAGGCCAAAACGCTCAAGTTGCGCGAGAGAAAGGGCGGGCATGTCGGCCCCCGCGTTGTGGGCCGCGTACCACTCCGCCGTCCAGTCGATCGTCGCCTTGAAATCGAGCCGCGGCGACCAGCCGAGTTCCCGGTGCGCCGCGTCCGAGGCGATCGTCAGGAGCCCCGCTTCCAGCCCGATCGACTCGCCGCCGTCCTGCCAGGCGGGAGAATAGGGATAGCGGGCGGCGAAGGCCTCGGCCAGTTCGGCCACCGTCCGGCAATCCTCCGGAGGCGGGCCGAAGTTCAGGGCGGCGGGCGCGCCGTCCGGCTTCTCGACGAGGCGGGCCGCGAACCGCAGATAGCCCGACAGGGGTTCCAGCACATGCTGCCAGGGCCGCACGGAGTTCGGCCGGCGCAGGACCGGGACGGTCCCGGCCGCCGCCGCCCGCGCCAAGTCGGTGACGATGCGGTGCGCCGACCAGTCGCCGCCGCCGATCACGTTGCCGGCGCGCGCCGAGGCCAGCCCCAGCCCGCGCGCCGCGAAGGGGGCGTGGAAGGCGCGCACGGCCATTTCGGTGGCCGCCTTCGAGGCGGAATAGGGATCCTCGCCGCCGAGCGGGGAATCCTCGGTGAAGGCGACGCCGTCGTTGGGGTTGGCGTAGACCTTGTCGGAGGTGATCACCAGCGCCGCGCGCAGCGACGGGCATTCCAACGCCGCTTCCAGGACATGGATCGTGCCCATGACGTTGGTCGCGAAGGTGCCCTGCGGATCGCGCCAGCCGAGCGCGACGATCGGCTGGGCCGCCATGTGGAAGATCACCTCCGGCGCCGCCTCGGCGACCACGTCCCGCACCAGCGCGCGGTCGCGGATGTCGCCGACGCGGTGCTGCATGCGGCGCTCCAGGCCGAGCAGGTCGAAATGGTTGGGCTCCGTGTAGGGCGGCAGCGACAGGCCCCAGACCTGCGCGCCGAGCCGTTCGAGCCAAAGGCTCATCCAGCTTCCCTTGAAGCCCGTGTGCCCGGTGACGAGAACCCGCCGGCCCTGCCAGAATGCCTTGTTCACGGCCATGATCACACCCACGTCATCCAGGGCGCACGCCCGGTGGAGCAAAGCTGGTCGAGGTAGTTGCGGTCGCGCAGCGTGTCCATGGGGTGCCAGAAGCCGTGGTGCTGGAACGCCGCCAGCTGCCCCGCTTCCGCCAGCCGCTCCATGGGCTGCCGCTCCCAGATCGTGTCGTCGCCGTCGACCAGGTCGAGCGTCTCCGGCGACAGGACGAAATAGCCGCCGTTGATCAGGCCGCCTTCGTCGATCGGCTTCTCGGCGAACTGCGTGACGATGCCCTCCGTGATGCCGAGCGCGCCGAAGCGGGCCACCGGCCGAACCGCCGTCACCGTCGCCAGCCGCCCCTTTTCCACGTGATGGGCCAGCAGCTTGGTGATGTCGACGTCGGCGACGCCGTCGCCGTAGGTCATGAAGAACGGGGTGTCGTCGTCGAGATAGCGCCGGATCCGCTTCAGGCGCCCGCCGGTCATGCTCTCCAACCCGGTGTCGACCAGCGTGACCCGCCAGGGATCGATCTCGCTCTGCAGCACGGACACCGTGTTCCGCGCCACGTCGATCGTCACGTCGGATGCCGCCAGGTTGAGGTTGGCGAAGAATTCCTTAATGTAAAAGCCCTTGTACCCCAGACAAATCACAAAATCCCGCACACCGAAGTGGGAATAAATCTTCATGATGTGCCACAGGATAGGCCGCCCGCCGATCTCGACCATCGGCTTTGGCTTGGTGACCGTCTCCTCACTCAAACGGGAACCCAATCCACCGGCCAGAATGACGGCCTTCATGCGGGATATATCAGGGGTGCGTTCGACTCGCATGGCTGCGGCAAATCCTATGTCGTCGACCTATTGCAAAATCCTCGGCCCAAATTCCGGCAACGCCATCAATAAACGGCTTGGCAACGCACAGTATGGACCGTGGACATTTCTCGCTTTTTGTTAACCAAAATCGCACCTCTACCATCCACATAGCCTGCCGTCAACAGAAAGCACGAAACGCCACAATAACGTCTTGGCATCGGGCACGTTGGCCAGCCGAAGTTCCTGATGGCCGCGCCGCCCGCGATTGCCGGCATTCGGCTTCAACTTGACGACCGGCCTTCTGATGTTGCGGATCCGGCCGATTCCAAATTCTTCACTATTTCCTTCGAAGCGCCGCCATTCAAAGCGCTTGGGGCACCGCACCTGCACGCTGCGCCGGCGGGACAGGGTCCTCAAGGTGCACGACGTCATTCCCGTCTTCCCCTTTCGCTCCCGCCCCGCCGGGGCTGCAGGCGCCCGGCGGGTTTCCCGCCGGGCGACACCCGCGTCAGTAGCCGCGCTTCTCGCCGATGCCGTGGCGGAAGAAGTGCTCGTAGCCGTTCTTGAACTCGCCCGCCTGCTTGGCCGCGGCGACGTCCGGGTTCAGCGCCAGGTACCGGTCCTCGTTGAACTCGCTGTTGAGGTACAGGAGTTCGGGAACCGGATGCTCCTCGCCCGTCGACAGCATCAGCGCGTAGAGACGGACCGACAGGTAGCGGCTTTCCCCCGGCGGGCGGTAGGCGTTGGCGCACTCGATGTCGATGGTCAGCGGCTCGCCCGCGCGGACCACGCCCTCCGGAACCGCCGCCGTGATGATCGCCCGTCCGGGCCTCGACAGGGTCACCGTGGCGACCGCCGTGCCGTTGACGGACAGCGTCACCGTCTGGCTCGGCAACTTCCCGGTGATCAGCGGCTCCAGGTCGCAGCGCAGGAAGCAGTTCGAGGGCGGATCGACCAGCTGCTGGCGCATGCACACCTGGGCGTGGACGCCATCGATCCAGACCCAGTGGTCCTCGGTGACGCTCCACCCCTTGCCGAGATAGTCGGCGTGGTTGCCGCTCTTGCCGAAGATGATCACGGACTGCTGGCGGTACGGCGCCAGGCCGCGCGGGAAGCCGCGCATTTCGCGCGCGGCCGGGGTCAGCAGAAGCTCGCCGTCGGCGAGGGGCTGCACCTCCGGCCGGACGATGCGGTCGAGATAGCCCAGGTCTTCCAGGTAGCTCTGCTGCAGGCTGATCGCCAGCATGGGCACCGGGATGTGGCGCTCGTTCTCAAGGTGCCGGATGCAGGTGGCGCTGGTCGTCGGCTTCAGGGCGCCGCGATGCTCGGCCGCCGTGGCGAACAGCAGATGCTCGATGCCGTCGAGGTCGCGCAGCGCCAGCGTGGTTTCGGCGTCGTACAGGCCGCGGCGGAACAGGAACAGGCCGGGGTGGCGCTGCAGGCGGGCCATCTGCTGGCGGTACAGCCGGTCGAAGCGCAGGAAGTCCAGCGTGCGGCGACCCTTCCCGGCCGGCTCCGTGTGTTCGAAGATGGCGCCGGAATAGGCGCCCAGCGCGGTCTGGTCGTCGTCCAGCACGCGCTTGAGACGGCTGAGGTGGTCGGAGAACCAGCTCTCCGCCGCGGTCATGAAGCAGAAATAGTCGGCGCGGCTGCGCGACAGCGCGCGGTCGACGGCCTCGCCCAGGCGCACGAGGCGCGGGCCGACGCTGGCGCTGACCCCGTCGCTCTCGTAGAACGGGAAGGTCAGGACCTCGCCGCGGAGCCCCGCCGGAACGACCGCCCGCACCTCGTCGCCCATGTGGGCGAAGAAGCCTTCGTCCAGAAGCAGGGTGAAGGTGACCGCCTGGTAGGTCTGGGTGGCCAGCGACGCGAGCATCTTCTGCAGCGCCGACACCGGGCCCGACACGAAGGGGATGATCACCTCGATGGCGTCGTCGGTCTTGCTGGCATGGACGCTGCGGCCGATGGCGGCGCGGCGCGTTTCCGTGGCGGCGAACAGGTTCTCGAGCAGCTTGTCCATGGCGAAGCGCTCAAGATAGATCCGCTGCGCCTCCGCCGCCTTGGCCAGGGCGGCCTCGGGGTTGCGCTCGATCCACAGCAGGTGGTCGGAGATCTGCTCGAAGCGCTTGCGGCCGTCGGCCAGCGGCGAGATGTAGAGAAGGTTGTCGCCGTAGCGGTCGCGGAAGAAGGGATGGTCGTCGGTGATGACCAGGGCACCCGCCGACAGGCCTTCATACAGGCGCGACGAGGCGATGCCCGAATGGAAGTGGACGTCCGACATCAGCGCCAGGCAGATGCCGCACTTGTTGATCTCGCGGATCAGCGACCAGCCGTCGAAGGCGATCGGGCGGACATAGCTCTCGTAGTCGCCCCAGACCTTCACCCCCATGAATTCCTTCGGCCCGTACAGGGCCAGGTTGCCCGACTCGTCGAGCAGCCGCAGGAGGTCGTGGTGGCGGCCCTTCTGGTTGCTGATCTTCTCCCAGTTCATGCCGCAATAGAAGATCTTCCGCTCGCCCAAGGTGGGCGCGAAGATGGAATCGGAGATCGACGGGTAGAACTCGACGGCGTCGTTCGGCAGGCGGGGGAAATGGGGGCGCAGCCGCTGGACGTGGCGCAGGGCCCGGTCGGAGCCGGAATAGACGAAGTCGTCGTGGGAGATCAGCTGATTGACCGACTTCTCATAGCCCCAGTCGGGGTAGAACTCGATCGGGTTCCACAGCGCGGTGTAGGTGTAGGCGTCGAACAGCTTGGGCGATTCGAAGTGGAGCGAAAGGGCGAAGTCGATGTCCTGCGGGCGCAGACGGTGCGGCGTGGCCGATGAGAGGGTCGACAGAAGAAAGCCCTCGTTGTTCACGAGGCTGCACTGGATGCCCATCGTCTTGGCCGCCCGCTGAATGCGCAGGATGGCTTCATACTCGGCGTTGTGTACGTCCGGCCAAGTTACGATCAACGCAAAGTGTCTTTGGGAAGCCATAGGCATTTCACTCCTTAAAGATTCTTTCCGGCCACGGCTTCTTCGACCTTGGCGCAGATGAAATGGTAGAGGGCAATGTGCAGCTCTTGAATCCGCGGCGTGACCCGCGACGGCACGGCCAGCAGCACGTCGGACAGCGCCGCCATCCGCCCGCCGCCTTCGCCGGTCAGGGCGATCGTCGTCATCGACATGGCCTTGGCCTTCTCGAAGGCGGCGATCACGTTGCCCGAGTTGCCGCTGGTCGAAATCCCCCAGACGACGCCGCCCGGCTGGCCGTGGGCCTCCACCTGGCGCGAGAAGACGCTGTTGTAGTCGTAGTCGTTGCTCCACGCCGTCAGCACCGACGTGTTGGCCGACAGCGCCATGACGTTCAGCGCCCGCCGCTCGACCAGGAAGCGCCCGACCAGTTCGCCCGCGATGTGCATGGCGTCGCTGGAGGACCCGCCGTTGCCGCAGACGAGAACCGGAAGACGGCGGTCGAGGGCCTTGGCGAGGACGTCGACAGCCTGGTCCGTGACGGAGGACAGATCCTGCTCGATGGTCTTGCGGAAGAGTTCAGCGCTTTCCGCCAAGTAGCTGTTTAGGGTCGACATGCTCGAATACTCCTGAGGCTTGCTTGCCAAGCGAGCGGGAACGGTGCCCTCGGTCCGCAGGTCGGCGTCTTTGGAACGGAGTCAGGTGGTGCGGAACGGCTCACTCCCGGAACGGGCGAGGATGCCGGCGACCACGGTGTCGAGATCGCCACCGCGGAACAGCGTGCCGGCGACGCCCGCGCGCTGCGCGGCGAGAAGGTCGCTGTCCTTGTCGCCGACCAGGAAGCTGCGTTCCGCATCGACCGGCCAGTCGGCCATGGCCTGCGTCAGCATCCCCGGTTCGGGCTTGCGGCAGGCGCAGTCGGCGCGCAGGGGCGGCTCGCCGTGGTCCGGATGGTGCGGGCAGTGATAGAAGGCGTCGACATGCGCGCCGATGGCGCGCAGCTCGTCCTGCATCCAGCCGTGGAGCGCGCGGACGTCGTCCTCGCCGTAGTAGCCGCGGGCGATGCCGGCCTGGTTGGTGACGACGAAGACGTAGAAGCCTGCGTCGTTCAAACGCTTCACCGCCGCCTTGGCGCCGGCCACCCAGGTGATCTGGTCGGGACGGTGCGCGTAGCCGACGTCCTCGTTCAGCACGCCGTCGCGGTCGAGGAAGGCGGCCGGGCGCCGGGTCCGGGCGGGAATGACGGTCTGGGCCAGGGCGAAGTCCGCGGGCACCCCGATGTCGAGGAAGAAGGCGTCGTAGGCCCGCCCCTCGATCGCGCCCTCCGCCACCAGGCGGGGGAACAGGTCGCTTTCGATCGAGCAGGGCGACGCCGGCAGCCGGTCGAGCACCCGCTTGTCCAGCAGGTAGATGCCGCCGTTGATCAGCCCCTCGCCCTGCCCGGCCTTCTCGCGCATGGCGACGATCCGCTCGCCGTCGACGGCGATGGCGCCGTAGCGGCTGGTGTCGGGAACCCGCCGCAGCGCCAGCCGGGCCAGCCGGGACCCGTCCTCCGGCAGGGGCGGAACGGTCAGGTCGTTGAAGTTGACGTCGAACAGCGTGTCGCCGTTGAGCAGCAGGAACTGCGGTTCGAGAAGGTCGGCCACCGGACGCAGCGCGCCGCCGGTTCCGGCGGGTTCCGTCTCGATCACGCAGCGCAGGCTGAGCCCGGGCCGCCGCGCCTCCTCGCAGAAGCGCGCGACGCTCTCGCCGCGGTAGCCGGCCAGCATGACGATGTCGCGGAAGCCGTGCCGGAACAGCGTGTCGACGAGATAGCCGAGGAACGGGCGCCCCCCCACCGGCAGCAGGGGCTTGGGCGTGTCGTCGGTCAGCGGACCAAGCCGCGTTCCCCGCCCGCCGACAAGAATGATGGCTTGATGCACCATGGATTCTGGGCTCGCTCGTTCCGGAAGTCGATCCGCCCGGAGGTCGGTCCGTTGACTGAAAAACGGCAAGGGAAACGGGCAGGGCCGATGTCCGCCGGCCCTGCCCCGGATGGTCAGCGGGTCAGGAAGTCCTTGTGGGTCCGGACGCGCTCCCGCCAGTATTCGAGCAGGTCGGACATCGTCGTCTGGAAGGGGATCTCCGGCTCCCAACCGGTGTGCGCCTTGAACTTGGCCGTGTCCGGCACCTGCAGGTCCGCGTCGATGGGGCGCAGGCGCTCCGGATCGGTCTCGACCGCGATGTCCTTCACGGTCGACATGCCGCGCAGGGTGTCCAGCATCTCGCCGATGGTGCAGGTGTAGGTGCCGCCGATGTTGTAGTACTCGCCCGCCTGCGGGTTCTTCGTCACCAGCATGAAATAGGCGCGCACGGCGTCGCGCACATCGGCGAAGGTGCGCAGCGAATCCAGGTTGCCGACCTTGATGACCGGCGGAATGCGGTTCTGCTCGATCAGCGCGATCTGCTTGGCGAAGGTGGACTCCGCGAACACGTCGCCGCGGCGCGGGCCGGTGTGCGTGAACATGCGGGTGCTCATCACCGTCATGCCGTAGGCTTCGGCGTAGAAGCGCCCGAACAGGTCGGTGCCCACCTTGGAGATGGCGTAGGGCGAGGCCGGGTGGAACGAGCATTCCTCGTTGATCGGCAGCTTCTCGCGCGGGACGCGGCCGAACACCTCGGACGAGGCGCAGTTGTGGATGATGGCGTTCGGGCAGTACTGGCGGGCGGCGTCCAGCAGGCGCACGGTGCCGGTGATGTTGGTGTCGACCGTCTCGATGGGCGAGTCGAAGCTGACCTTCGGGAAGCTCTGCGCCGCGAGGTGGAAGATGTAGTCCGGCTTGACCGACGCCAGGGCCGCGTTCATCGACAGGCTGTCGCGCAGGTCGCCATGGACCAGGAACACCCGGTCCTTGCTGTTGATGCGCGGGATCAGGTGCTGGATGTTGTCGAGCGGGCTGCGCCAACGCGCCAAGCCGTAAACGTCCCAGTCCGTGTGTTCGAGCAGGTAGTCGGCCAGATGCGACCCGACCATGCCGGTGATGCCAGTGATGAGCGCACGCGCCTTGGTCATCGTCGAAAAAGCTCCTTAGGCTTGAAAAGGTATTGGTCGGGAAGCCCGCAGCGTATCCCTGGTCCGCTTCCGGAAGGGCATCACGCCGGATTGAATGCCATTAAATTCTTAGCAAACAATGAGCGGACTTCCCGTTGAACGATCGACGCGCGCCGTCAGCTGTGAATGTCGAGCGTGCCGTCTTCCAACTGGACTCCGCGGTCGTAGAGCGCAACGATCACGCTGTCCTGGTCGTAGGCGAAGGTGTGGCGCACACCGGGATCAATATGGAAGAAGGCGCCGGCACCGATCTGGTGCTCCTGCTTCTCGCCGTTCTTTTCCAGCGTCAGCTTGAATCCGCCGGACACGCAGAAGAACATTTCGCGGGTCTGCTCATGCCAATGGTTGCCGCGGACGGTCCCGGCGGCGGACTGGATGACGTTGACCTGCGACCAGCCCCCCGAGACGAGTTGACGCAGGGACCCGCGCTCGTCCCCGTGGGTGAATTCCGGCTCTAGAAACGTGATCATTGTGAGGCCTTTTTTTCTCTGAAGGCGGGCGTCAGAAGCGGCACACGACCCGGTCGAGGCCGAGCAGGCGCTTGAGCTTGCTGTTGTCGAGCAGGATGTCGCGGGCGCGCCGGTCGGCGAAGAAGGTGCTGTCGCCGAACAGGACCGGCTTCAATCCGCTTTCCGGCAGATCGTGGGCGCGGGCGATCGCCTGCGCCACCTCGAACTTGGACAGCGGCTGGTCGGAACCGATGTTGACCACCCCCAGGCGGTCGTGGGGGAAGCGCTGCATCAGCCGCAGGATGAGTTCCGACGCCTGGTCGAAGTCGATGGCCGAGCGGTACTGGTCGGCCAGCATCTCCATGACGTCGCCCCGGCGCAGGGTGGAGGCGATGACGTCGTAGAAATGCGGGCGCCCGATCCGGCTGGGCCCGATCAGGAAGGAGCAGCGCGCCACGTTGTGCCCGAAGGCCAGGACGATCTGCTCCGCCACCACCTTCTGGCGCCCGTAGGCGTTCACCGGCCCGACCGGGTCGGTTTCGCGGAAGAAGTGCTTCTCGACGCTCTCGCCGTAGACCACGTCCGAGGACACGTACCACAGCCGCGCCCCGGCCGGCAGAGCGCCGAGCAGCGCGGTCAAGCCGATGAAGTTGATCTCCGCGGCCTGGGCGAAGTTCTCGCGCACCTTGTCGGGGTGATGGATGGCCGACAGCACGATGACGCGCAGCGGCTCCGTCACGCCGGCCAGTTCCGCGCCCAGCGCGGTGATCTGCTCACGCTTGGCGAGGTCGAGGGGACGCCAGGACACCCGCCCGCCCGCATCGTCGGCCGGGGGGGTGCTGCAGTAGGTGGCAACGATCCTGTCGTCGGTGTGTTCGAGGATGTTCTTGAGGAAGTAGCTTCCGAGATAACCGGAGGCACCGACGATAAGCCACATGGTGCGATATCCTTAGACGATGTCTTTCAAACGCCGGTTCAGGCGGGAATAAGGGCTCGGCGGCGGTTGAAGGCGGTGTCCGTCTGCGGGACGTGCCAGGATTGCACCCCTTCCTGGACGAAGGAGGTCGGCAGGACGAAGCCGCCGTCCCGGCTCAGCGAGCGGATCACGTCGAGGCGCCGCACCGGATCGACGACCAGCATCATGAAGCCGCCGCCGCCGGCGCCGGAGATCTTGCCGCCGATGGCCCCGGCCTTGAGCACCGCCTCGTACAAATCGTCGATGTGGCTGTTGGAGACGCTGCTGGCCGTGCGCTTCTTCGCTTCCCAGCTCTGATGCAGCAGGCGGCCCAGCCGGGCGATGTCGCCGGCCACCAGGCACTGCCGCATGTCGCCGACCATCTCCTTGATCCGGTGCATGCTCTCCACCGCTTCCGACGACGGCTCGGCGAGGTTCTTGGCCTGGTTGGCGATGATGTCGCCCGACGAGCGCGAACGGCCGGTGTAATAGAGAACGAGGGAGCTTTCCAGTTCGCGGATGATGCGCGGGGCGATCTTCAGCGAATTGACCACCACCTCGCCGTCGGGAAGGAACTCGATCAGGTTGAAGCCGCCGAAGGAGGCCGCGTACTGGTCCTGGTGGCCGCCCTGCAGCCCCAGGCTGATCCGCTCGATCTCGAAGGCGACGCGCGCGATGGAGTATTCGTCGAGGCTGGCGCGCAGCAGGCGGTCGTAGGCGCTGATCATCGCGACCGTCAGGGTCGAGGACGAGCCGAGGCCCGATCCCGGAGGCGCGTCGCAATGGGTGGTCACCGTGATGGGCAGCGCCCGGCCATCGCCGAAGCTCTGGATCATCCGGTTGTAGACCGCGCAGTGCAGCTGCAGCGCGTTGTCCGTCGGCAGTTCGTCCGCCAGGTCGAACGACATCGACTGTTCCATGTCCTTGGCGTGGAAATGGATGCGGCCGTCCGGCGAGGGCTGGATGCTGGTCAGGGCATGCAGGCCGAGCGTCGCGTTCAGCACGACGCCGCCGAAGCGGTCGACGTAGGGCGAAATCTCGGTTCCGCCGCCGGCAAAGCCCAGGCGCAACGGGGCGCGCGACCGGATCACGGAATCGGAGAGGTGTTTCATCGCTGGAAGCCCCGGATTAGGTGCTGATTGGAATCGTGGTCGGTTTGCGCGGCCTCGGGCTGGCAGCGCCATTCGGACGTCCTCCGGCCGGAAATCCCCTGGCCGGACATCACCTGGCGAAGCACCGCGGCGTAATGGGCGCCCACCACCTCGGGCGCGTAGGTCGCCATCGTCAGCCGCCGCCCCTGCTCGGCCAGCCGCTCGCGCAGCTGCGCCTCCTCGAAAAGGCGCCGCATCCACCAGGCGGCGTGCTCGACGCTCGGCTCCACCCACATCTGGCCGGCGGCGAACGGGTATTCGTCCGCTCCCACCGGCCGCGGCCGGTGGTCCACCAGGGCGGCGCAGCCCGGCGTGGTGAAGTCGAGGTTGCCGGAATGGCCGGTGACGATCACCGGCTTGCCCAGCATCATCGCGTCGGCGATCCCGCGCCCGAAGCCCTCGGCCCGGTGCAGCGAGACGAAGCAGTCGCAGGCGCGGTAGAGGTCGAGCACGGCTCCGCGGGTCAGCGTCCGCCCGATGATGGTCATGCGCCGGTCGGCCGCCGCCGTGTCGAGCATGGACAGCCACACCGGGTTCTCGCCCGTCGCGCGCATCGCCTTGATCACCAGCCCGACCGGCTCGTCGCCGCGCGGGAAGGCCATCCGGAAGGCCTGCACGCAGGCCTCCGGGTTCTTGCGGAAGAAGCTGGACAGCGCGTCGAAGGAGAAGACGAAGAGGAAGCGGTTCTCGGGCAGGCCGAAGTCGCGCCGGCCGAGCCCGTCGCTGGCGTCCACCGTGACGGTCATGGGCATGTGCCGCACCGTCCTGGGGCAGCTCGCCGCGTAGGCCTGGTAGGTGTAGCGGGTCGACGCCCAGACCTCGTCGACGAGGTCGTAGGCGTGCCGCCATTCCCGCGGCCATTCGGGCAGCTCCCATGGCCAGAAGCCGATGGCGGGCCGCCCGTCGAACAGGCGCCGGCCTTCGAACGCCGCCAGGCGCGCCGTCTCGATGCCGGTGGTGCAGATCATGTTGACCGCATAGGGCAGGCCGTCGCCGATCAGCCCCTCGACGCTGTCGTCGCCCTGGCACACGCTGGGCCCGGGATCGACGTTGTAGATGCTGAAGGGGATGCCGGCGACGCGCATGGCGTGCGCGGCCATCCGCACGTCCTCGCCGATGCCGAACTGGCCGCGCGCGGCGCCGATCAGGTTGACGCCGAACGGCAGGTCGCCCCGCCCGTTGCGCACCGCCGGGGCGGGCGTCCCCTGGGCCGGCGTCGCGGCCAGCTTGGCCAGGCGCGCCAGGACGGGATAGCGCGCGCGGCCCTCGCCATCGGCCCAGAGGCGGAAGTCCGGCGCGGCGGGATCGGGAAAGCGCTCCTGCAGCGCCACGTCACCCGTCCACAGAAGCGACAGGACGCGCGGCACGGGCAGCGCCTCGCCGGCCGGGGCCAGCAGTTCCCCCGCCATCGGCGCGTCGATCACCTCGGCCAGCTGCAGCTCCCCGACGCCGTGGACGACGTACCAGGCCAGGAATCCGGCCCGGCCGCCGGCCTGGTCGAGCGGAAAGGCCGCCTGAAGGTCGGGCCGCCGGAGCCAGATCTGGCGCATCAGGCGGCTGATGGGGATGGGCGTGTCGGCCGGCAGGCTCTCGTCCGGCTCGTTCAGGAAGCGCTTCTGCTCGTCGGTGATGTAGCGGGCGAGGCCGAGTTCGCCCGGCCCGTTGATGAAGACCCACCAGGCGAAGTCCCGCTGCCCTTCGGGCGTGGCGAGGTTGAAGGCGTTCGGCAGGTCGGCCCGCGCCCGGTGCACCATCGTCATGAATCTGGTCAGCACCGGATACTGCCCCGGCACGGCCTCCGGGGCCGGCTCCGACAGCAGCGGCCGGGCCACGGCCAGGGCCAGATCCGCCCAGCCATCCGACTGGCGCCGGCCGTGGACGATCAGCCAGGTGGCGAAGTCGCGCTGCCCTTCGGGCGTGGCGAGGTCGAACACCGTCTTCAGGTCGGGCAGAAGCGACCAGGCCTGCTTCATCAGGCGGGTCAGGCGCGGCCGCACGTCGGGGAAGGCTTCCTCCGCCGGCTCCGACTCCAGGTCGCGGGCTCGTTGCTCCTCGCTGATCTCGGCCAGGGCGCGGTATTCCGCCGCGCCGTTCAGCAGCAACCACGCGTTGAAGCGCTCCCAATCCTGTCCGCAGTGATCGCGGAGGTCGGGACGGATCAGCCAGATGGTTTTCCGGACGTTGTCCAGCCAGGCCTGTTCCGTGGCGAAGGGGCGACCGCCGGTGTGCTCGGTTCCGGAATCATTCGTTCGGGGGTCCGGAAAACCCGGCACCAGCACCGGAGGCGGATCTACAAGCACAGCGACATTCCGGCATTTGCGCCCCACGGCTTGCGCCGGCGGGCTGACATCGTGCGAACCAACGCAACCCTCGCCGCGCTTCCCTGCCAGGTTGCGGCAAGAAAGGCTGCTGGCTCAGCCAATTTGGGTAACTCGGTCGGAAGACCTATATCACGGCGATGGAAGCAGGATCAACATCATCCCCATACGCTTGCCTGTCCGGGCGGGGCGATCAATCATTTGTCATCGCCCATTGATGTCACTGACGGATCGCTGGAGAGGATGAGGCTTTCGCCTCGGAAATAAATGTTACAAGTTTGCAATGCAACCGTCGGCGAACCTTCTGCCAAGCCTTGCCGATATTTCCCTGGCCGGGTCCTTTCCGCGTGGAGCGGAGCAGAAGGGATGAAGAGTCCGGCGCAGCGCCGCCGGCCGGCCCGTTAACCCGGCATCCACTCTTTCCGGGGAATGTGGTCCGATGACACCAACCCGTGGTGGACGAGCCCTTGCCCGGCCTCGCCACCCTGCTCACCAGGGAACGTTGCTGCATGCTGCCCGCCGACGCCGTTAGCGATGCTTTCGTCCTGTCCTACGAAGGCTTTCTCGACGGCATCGGGCCACGGCACATCCGGGGCTGGGTCGTCCGGACGGACCAGCGGTCCGACGTGGTGGAGGTGACGATCCTCCTGGGACGGACGCCGATCGGGTCGGTGCGCGCCGACCAGCCGCGCCCGGATCTCGACGCCGGCGGAATCGGCGCGCACAGCTTCGTCTTCGACATCCCGCCGGACGTGCCGTCCGACGCCTTCGCAACGCTGCGGGCGGTCTGCCCCGACGGGTCCGACCTGCCGCGTCCGACCGACTTCGTGATCAAGCCGCCGCTGGCCGGGCAGATCGACACGGTCACCGCGCGCAGCCTGTACGGCTGGGCGTTCGACCACCGCCGGCCGGACGAGCCGCTGGCGCTGGAACTGGTCGTGGACGGCGCGGTCGTGGCCGAATGCCTGGCCGACCAGACCGTCCCGGAACCGGAGCCGAACCTCTTCGGGGGGAGCGGCGTCGGGCGCCATGGCTTTCACGCCCGCCTGCCCGCCTGCCTGGCCGACGGGACGCCCAAGCGGATCCACGTCCGGGTGGCCGGCGGCGGCGAACTCGACAACAGCCCGGTCCTCGTCACCGTCGCTCCCGGCGGCGACGACGCCGGGGCGGCGCGACGGAACGAGGGGGCGGTCGAGTTCCTCGACGCCCACGTCATCGAAGGCTGGGCGCTCGGCGACGCCGCCGGCGCGCCCGCCGTCGTCGAGGTGCTGGTGGACGGCGCGGTGGCGGCCAGCGGCCGGGCCTCCCTGAAGCGCGCCGAGCCGGCGCCCGCGGCAACCGAGGACGGCAAGGCGCCGGGCGGCTCCTGCGGATTCCGGATCGGCACGCCGGCGGTCCTGCGCGACGGCTTCGAGCACGAGGTGGCCGTCCGCATCGCCGGGACCGGAACCCCGCTGGCGGACGGCGAGCGCCGCCTGCGCTTCGGCCGTTACGTCGGCGTGGTCGAGACGGCCACGCCGTCCGGCATCGACGGATGGATCGGCGTGAAGGGGAAGGACGCGGGCGGGCGCATCCGCGTCGCCGCGTCCATCGACGGGCGGACGATCGCCTCCACCGCCGCGCTGTCGCCGCGCACCGACGTGACGGACGCCGGCACCGCCGACGCGGCCTTCGCCTTCCACCTGCCCTTCGAACCGCCGCTGGCCACCGACGCCATGGTGCGCGTGGAGGTCGTCGGCGCCGGGTACGAGCTTGCCCGCTCCCCGGCCCTGGTCCGCCAGCCGGAGGCGCCGGAGCACATCATCGGCTATTTCGACTCCCTGCGCCGCTGGGAAGCCGTCGGCTGGGCGCTCGACCTCAACGCGCCCGAGCGGCCCATCGATCTCGAACTCGTCGTGGACGGCAAGGTGATCGGCCGCTTCACCACCAACGTCTTCCGTCCCGACGTGAAGAGCGGCCATCCCAGGGCGGGCAACTGCGGCTTCCGGATCGACACCCCGGCCTTCGTGCGCGACGGGCGGCCCCACGACGCCGTGGTCCGGGTGGTGGGCAGCGGCAATCCCCTGAACGGCAGCCCGATCCGGGTCAGCTTCCCCAAGCGCGGCCGCCTGGGCGGAACGCCGCCGGCGCTCGCCGACTTCTTCCGCGCCTTCCCCGCCGATCCCGCCCCGCCCGTCACCGTCGACGCGGAGTCCTGCGCCGTTTCCCTGGTGATCCTCAACCGCAACGGGGAGGCCCTGCTCGACCCGCTCTTCCGGTCGATCCAGCGCTGGTGCAAGGCGGGGACCTACGAGATCATCCTGGTCGACCATGACTCGACCGACCGCAGCCGCGCCATCGTCGACGGCTGGTGCGCGCGGCTTCCCATCGTGACGGCCTATCTGGACCACAACGGCTCGTTTTCCGCCTCGAACAACCGGGCGGCGGCGCTCGCGCGCGGGCGGCACGTGCTGTTCCTCAACAACGACGTCATCCTCGTCCAGGACATCCTGTCGCCGATGACGGCGATCCTCGACCAGGATCCCGGCGTGGGCGTGGTCGGCTGCAAGCTGCTGGACACGCTGGACAAGCATTCCGAACTGGACATCCCGCCGATCCAGCATCTGGGCGTGCGGTTCTGCGGCAGCGACCGGCCGGTCTACAGCCCCTACGACGAGAAGTTCTCGCCCTGGTCGGCCGCCGGCGCCCACGTCGCGGAGGAGACGGCGGCCACCACCGGCGCGATCATGCTGGTGCGCCGCGACGAGTTCCTGGCCGCCGGCGGCTTCTGCGAGGCGTACGTCTACGGCTACGAGGACGTCGATCTCTGCCTGAAGTACCGGCAGCGCCTCGGCAAGCGCGTGATCACGGCCAACCACCTGACCGCGCTCCACCACCGCGGCTTCACCCGGCTGACCGGGCGGGAGCCGGCGGTGGCCGGCCGGCACGCGGACAACGACCGCCTGCTGGCCCGGCGCTACGGCTACGCCGTCAAGCGGCTGGTCCGGGAAAGCCAGGTCGCGCGGGACCGCGTCTACACCGTGGAGCCGCTGCGCATCGGCTTCGTGGTCAGCGAAAGCGGCCCCGCGGCCACGGCGGAGGACCACGCCCTGGCGCTGGAGCTGGGGCGCGCCCTGCTGCGGCATCCCGGCATCGAGGTCGTGTTCCTGGACGAGCACCAGGACTGGTACGACCTTGCCGACCTCAGCCTGCTGATCGTCACCCGCTGGGACTACGACCTGACCGCCGTGGTGAACGCCGGCCCCGACCTGCTGTGCGTCGCCTGGTGCCAGGACCGGTTCGAGCGGTGGGAGGAGCAGGACTGGTTCGACCGCTACGACCTGTACCTGTCCGCCTCCGCCAGCTTCGCGCAGCGCCTCGGCGAGCGGTTCGGGCCGGCCGTCCTGGCCTTTCCCAACGCCGTCGATCCCGACCTCCACGCGGCCGGCCGGCCCGACCGGCAGCTGGAATCCGACGTCTGCCTGACGGGCGCCGCCCACCGCGTCGGCCCGGCCGTGGCCGACGCGCTCGACCCCCGGCTGCTGCCCGGCCGCCGGCTGGCCCTGTTCGGGGAAGGCTGGGACGAGGATCCGCGCCTTGCGGCCTGCGCGCGCGGCGTCCAGCCCCACGCCCGCCTGCCCGACC
This sequence comes from Azospirillum rugosum, assembly GCF_017876155.1. Classification (GTDB taxonomy): domain Bacteria; phylum Pseudomonadota; class Alphaproteobacteria; order Azospirillales; family Azospirillaceae; genus Azospirillum; species Azospirillum rugosum. The sequence continues at coordinate 2,806 of NZ_JAGINP010000015.1, read as the reverse complement.
TGCACGCCTCGACCTCCCTGGTCGTCGACGGCGCCGGCGCGGACGAGCGCCGGTGGGGCGTGGCGGGCCCGCGGACGCTGGCCGCCCTGGCGGCCGGGCGCCTGGTCCTGACGAACGCGGAGGCCGCCGCGCGGGAGGCATTCGACGGGCTGCTGCCGGTCTGGTCGGACCGCGACGACCTCGCCCGGCGGATCGCCCATTTCCTCGACCATCCCGACGAGCGCGACGCCCTGGCGGCCCGGCTGGCGGCGCTGGTGCGGGAGCGCCACCACTGCGGGCAGCGGGCCCGGTCGCTGCTCGACCAGCTGCGCCGGCACGCGGAGACCAGCCTGCGCATCGCCCTCAAGGTGCCCGGTCCGACGCCAGGCGCCAGCAATGGGAGCAGCGGCGAGACCGGCGGACCCGAGCGCCGCATGGCCGAGGCCCTGGCGAAGGCCATGCGGGCGCACGGCCACCGCGTGCGGATCGACGGCCGGCCCGAATGGCGGCGGATGGACCGCATGGACGACGTCGTGATCGTGCTGCGCGGCCCCGACGCCTACGAGCCGCAGCCGGAACACATCAACATCCTGTGGCTGACCGGCCAGCCCGGGCGGGTGTCGCGCGCGGAAATGCTCGGCTACGACCATGTCTTCGTCGCCTCCGCCGCCTGCGCGCGCCGGTTGGCCGAGACGGGACTGCCGGCATCGCCGCTTCTCCCCTGCGCCGAGGTCCGGCCCCGCGAGCCCCAATCCGGGTCCACCGCCGGCGCCCACCTGTTCGTCGGCGACCGTCCCGCCGGGCACCGCGGCATTGCCGTCGACGCGTTGGCCGCCGGGCTGCCGCTCGTCCTTTTCGGCGAGGGGTGGGACGGCACGGCGCCGCTCGACCGCGTCGAAGGCCGGCGGATCGCGGGGGAGGACCTGCACCGTCTGCGCGCGTCCGCGGCGACCGTCTATGTCGACCTTTCCCCCGACGATGCGGCCGATGGCTTCCTGCCGCTCGACCTGTTCGAGGCGGGGGCCGACGGCGCCTTCGTCGTCACCCGCCCCGCCCCGGCCGTCGCGGAGCTGTTCGGCGATGCCGTCGCCACCGGTGCCGACGCCGCCGAGCTTGCCGCCGCGGTGTCCGATCTCATGGCCCGTCCCGAGGATCGGGACAGGCGGGCGCAGCGGCTGGCGGCGCTGATCCGCGATCACCACAGCCCGGCGCAACGGGCCGCGGAAGCCCTGGGGACGATCGGCGCCCTGCACCGGATGCGGATGCAGGGGGGCGACGACGCGCCGGTCGATCCCGCCACCGCCGCCGCCTGGACGGGACGGGTGACGGCTTGAGGCGGCTTGAGGCGGCTTGACAGGGCACGCCACCTAATGTAGGAATATTTTCGCCAACACCCGACGTGCATCCCCGCCCGGCCCCCCGCCGTGGCGGGGTTTCTTTTTTCCGGCCGCGCACGCCGGCCGGGCCGATCCCGACAACACCCTGCCGACAGGAAGGAGAAGCGCTTATGCCGCTTTTGCCAACGGACGACTATGGCCACCACATCCAGGCGCTTCGGCCGGGCACCGCGCAGGCGGTGGCCATCGCCGCCACGTCGACCGCCTCCGCCCCCTTCGGGGCGACCACCACGGTGGTGCGCGCCGTCGCCACGGCGCCCTGCTTCCTCGTCCTGGGCCGCAGCCCGGTCGCAACCCAGGCCGGCCACTATCTGCCGGCGGACGCCCCGGAATATTTCCGCGTCGTGCCCGGCGAATCCCTGGCCGCCATCCGCGCCACCGGCGACGGCACGCTCCACCTGTCGGAGATGCTGTGATGCTGATCCGCACCGGCCTCCTGCTGAGCGCGGCGCGGCGCCTCGCCACGCTCCTGACCACCCGTTTCGCAAGCCCGCTGGTGACGCGGTCGGGGCTGCGCCTCATCCGGAGATGACCGTCCCATGCCCGACATCGCCATCCACCAGCTGCCCGCCGCGGGCGCCCTGACGGGAGCGGAAATCGTGCCGGTCGACGACGGCACCGCCACCGTCCGCACCACGGTCGACGCCATCCGTCAGGGTCTCGCCACGTCCGTCCACGGCCACGCCGTCGCCGATGTGAACGGCCTGCAAGGCGCGCTCAACGCCAAGGCCCCGCTGGTTTCGCCGGTCCTCGGCGGCACGCCGACCGCGCCGACCGCGCCCGTCGGCACCAACACCACCCAGCTCGCCACCACCGCCTTCGTCCACTCGGAACTGGCCGCGCTGGGCAGCCTGTCGGCCCAGAACGCCAACGCCGTCGCCGTCACCGGCGGGTCGATCAACGGCACCCCGATCGGGGCGACGGCGCCCAGCACCGCCACCGTCACCACCCTGACCGCGACCGGCAACCTCGCGGCCGGGTGGGTGGCGCAGATCACCAGCACCGACGCCGGGAACACCGGTCGCGTTCTCATCGGCAGCCGATACAACGCTGCCGCCCTGCAAGGGGCGACGGCGGCCGGCGCAGTGGCCGACCTGCACCTGAACCCGGACGGCGGCGGGCGGGTGCTGTTCGGCTCCGTCCCGGCTCTGCCGAGCTACACCATCGCCACTCTGCCGACGGCGACGGCGCGCGGGCTGATCTACGTCTCCGACGGCGCGGCGAACCGGCGGCTGGCCGTCAGCGACGGCACCGGTTGGCGGTGGCCCGACGGCGCCGCCGTTTCCTGATCCACATCGCGTCTTGGAGGCACTTATGAAGACGGAAAAGCACGCTTACGAATTCCTGGTGCGCTGGGACCGCGACGGCCGCCTGTCGGGCGCGCACGCGCAGTTCCGCTACGTCACCCGCGACGAGGACGGCGCCGTGCT
>NZ_JAGINP010000014.1 GCF_017876155.1 Azospirillum rugosum | reverse complement strand
CGCTGATCCTTGGAAGACCCTCACCCTTCCCACGCTTCGCGCGGGTCCCTTCCCTCTCCCGGGACGGGAGAGGGATTTCAAGTGCAATTGCCCTGGACCGGCGGCTCTACGCCCTGCCCTGCACGGCGTTCAGCACGAACACACGGATGGCGCTGGACAGGTTGCCGGTGCGGGTGGTGTCGATCTCCTCGATCAGGGCGTTGACCGAGGTGCCGCGGGTCTGCGCGATGGCCTTCAGCGCCTCCCAGAACTCCTCTTCCAGGGAGACGCTGGTCGGGTGACCGGCGATGAGGACCGAGCGCTTTTTCATGGAAGCCTCTGAGGGGCGTCGGAGTCGTGTGAGGACACCGCCTCCACGCCAAGCAAACAGAGGAGATCGAATTTCTCCTTGCTGGCCAGATCCATCAGCCCGATCTCGTACAGCTCGGAGGCTGTTTGATGGACCGCCGCAAGAGCGTCACTTCTATAGGGTTTGGGTTGCATAAGCCATCGCGCCACTCTGCCCGTGCGATGCACCGGGCATTTCCGATGGAATGCATGTTCCCACGCCTGCGTCAGACAGGAAAGGGAACATGCAACACACCTGAAGAGAGCGCGAGCACCTTACCGCAGGGCAACGGCGTTTGGCCGTTTAACCCTCTCCCCTCTGGGGAGAGGGCAGGGTGAGGGGGTCCCGCCACCTTGGGACGTCCGGCAAAAGCGCAACCCCCTCACCCTAACCCTCTCCCCAGGGGGGAGAGGGGACTTCAAATGCGATGGTCCTGCACCCTACCGCGGCTTCACCATCGCCTCGGGCTTGACCCACTGGTCGAACTGTTCCTCGGTCAGCAGGCCCAGCGCGATGCCGGCCTGTTTCAGGGTGGTGCCCTCCTTGTGGGCCTTCTTGGCGATCTTTGCGGCGTTGTCGTAGCCGATGTGCGGGTTGAGCGCGGTGACCAGCATCAGGCTTTCGTTCAGCAGCTGGTCGATGCGGCCACGGTTGGCCTCGATGCCGACGACGGCGTTGTCGGTGAAGCTGACGCAGGCGTCGGCCAGCAGGCGGATCGATTGCAGGACGTTGAAGGCGATCACCGGCTTGAAGACGTTCAGTTCGAAATGGCCGGTGGCACCGGCGATGCTGACGGTGGTCTGGTTACCCATCACCTGGGCGCAGACCATGGTCATCGCCTCCGACTGGGTCGGGTTCACCTTGCCGGGCATGATGGAGGAGCCGGGCTCGTTCTCCGGCAGGGAAATCTCGCCGATGCCGCAGCGCGGGCCGGAGCCCAGCAGGCGGATGTCGTTGGCGATCTTCATCAGCGACACGGCCAGCGTGTTCAGGCTGCCGTGCGCGTCGACCAGCGCGTCGTGGGTGGCCAGCGCCTCGAACTTGTTCTCGGCCGTGACGAAGGGCAGCCCGGTGATGCGCGCCACCTCCTCCGCGAAGGCCTCGGCGAAGCCGGCCTTGGCGTTCAGGCCGGTGCCGACCGCCGTGCCGCCCTGGGCCAGCCGGTAGAGCTGCGGCAGCGACGCCTTCACCCGCTCGATCCCGTAGCGGATCTGGGTGGCGTAGCCGGAGAACTCCTGCCCCAGGGTCAGCGGCGTCGCGTCCTGGAGGTGGGTGCGGCCGATCTTCACGATGTCGGCGAAGGCGTCGGCCTTGGCGGAGAGTGCGGCGTGCAGGTGCTCCAGCGCCGGCAGGAGCTCGTGGTGGATCTGCTCGGCCGCGGCGATGTGCATCGCGGTGGGGAAGCTGTCGTTGGACGATTGCCCCATGTTGACGTGGTCGTTGGGGTGGACCGGCTTCTTGGAGCCCGTCTCGCCGCCCAGCTTCTCGATGGCGCGGTTGGAGATGACCTCATTGGCGTTCATGTTCGTCTGGGTGCCGGAGCCGGTCTGCCAGACCACCAGCGGGAAATGATCGGCCAGCGTGCCCTCGATCACCTCCTCCGCCGCCTCGACGATGGCGCGGCCGAGCCGCTCGTCCAGCACCCCCAGCGCCATGTTGGCCTGCGCCGACGCCTTCTTCTGGATGCCCAGCGCGCGCACCAGCGGCGCCGGCATGCGCTCGCCCCCGATGCGGAAGTTCTGAAGGGAACGCTGCGTCTGCGCCCCCCAATAGCGGTCGGCGGGAACGTCGATGGGGCCGAAGCTGTCGGTCTCGGTGCGCACGCCGGTCTTGCCGGTCATAGCCGTGTCCTCGTGGTTTGGTCGTCTGGCGCTAAGCCTCTTCTTGGACAGAAAATTTTGGCGCGCCGCGCGCTCGGCAAGGGGAACCCGGCGCATTGCTGCCGCGCAGCGCGGCCTGACGGCACATTGTTCTTGTTACGTTCGCTTCTCTGCGCTACGGTTGGCCGCAACGACCGTTTAGCCCCGGGAGAATCGAATGAGCGAGTTCGCGACGGACCACGTGCGTGCGTTCATTGCCAAGGCGCGCGTCGCCGAGATGAAGGGGCGGGGCTGGCGCGTCATCGGCCCCGGCGAGGAAGGCTCCCTTCTGATGGAAGGGCCGCAGTTGGGCGGCGCCCCCGTGCGCATGGCGTCGCTGGTGAACGACCTGTTCGACGACATGATCGCCCGCGCGCTGGAACGCGCCGACCGCATGGACGCCGCCATCGCCCGCGCGGCCTGAGCGGCAGACGGCGCTGTCGCGCTTAACCCCTCCGGCGCGCCACCTTTCCTGGTATATCGTTTAGACACGAAACCGTTTCACCGTCCGTGTGTTGACCATCCGCACCGACGGAGGGAAACGGCATGGATTCCTTGGAGCAACCCAACGGCGACCTGACGGGCGACGATGCCCCGGCCGTCGCGGCCGGCTGCGCCCTGCTCGCCACCGCCGGGGACGCCGACGCCTCCACCCTGCGGGGGCGGCTCCAGGCGATGCTGCCCGCAGACGCGTTGCGCGCCTTCGACGACCACGCCCGCCACATCCAGGACAACGCGACGGCCGGCGAGGCCGATGCGATGGGGGTAGCCCGCCAAGCCAAGGGCGACGTTAACGGGGCGAAACGCGTCTTCAGCGCCTGTCTTAACGCCGCCGGCGGCATCGACGCCCTGTCGCCAGCGCAGGCCACAAAGGCGCGAAGCCTTTGTGAATCCTTGAATCTCAGCCCGACCCAGTTCGGCCTCTAAAGAAAAGAGGTACTCCTTTGGGGTATAAACCTCATACTTCCCCGAAGCGGAGTATTAACCCTCAAGACACCACCGGACCCAGGGTCGCGTTAGTAAGTCGTTAACCGGCATCTGGCCAAATACACCCATCACGAACACACAAGTCAAAACGGAGTTTTTAAAATGATCGTCGCCACCACCGCCGAAAAGGTTACCTCCTCCTCTCGCGTCCACATCGCCCTGGTCGATGAGTTCATCCAGCTGACGCAGAACAAGATCGACGCCCAGAACGACCCGTTCCTCCGCGAGAGCCTGTACGACCTGCTCGCCACGCTGCGCGAAGAGCGCGCCGGCTACCTGGACCTGCTGAACGCCGCCTCGATGGTGAAGGCGGCCTGATAGGACGTCCGCGGGGTGGCACGATGCCGGGGCGTCTCCGGCCCCGGCACGCGGCGCAATCCCCACCGACAGTCCTGACCAGTCAATCCTCCGCCTGGGCGGCGAGCGCGGCCAGCGCCCCGCCGGTGAGGCGATAGGGAAGCCACTCCTCCATCTGCTTGAACCCGATGCGGTCGTAGAAATCGCGCGCCGGGTTCCAATCCAGAACGTTCAGGTCCACCCGCCGGCAGCCCTGCTCCACCGCGCGCTTGGCGACCGCGGTCAGCAGCTTGCGGCCCACGCCGAAGCGGCGCGCGTCCGGCGTCACGTACAGGTCCTCCACGAAGATCCCGGCCCGTCCTTCCCAGGTCGAATAGTTGCGGAAGCACAGGGCGAAGCCGACCGGCGCGCCGTCCAGTTCCGCGATCAGCGCGTCGAACACCGGGCGCTCGCCCCAGCCGTCGCGCCGGAAATCCTCCTCGGTCGCCTTGACCGCGTCGGGCTCGCGCTCGAACGCGGCCAATTCCTTGACGAAGCGCAGAATGGTGGCGCAGTCGGCCTCGACGGCCGGACGGATGGTCACGGTGGGCATGAGAACTCCAAGATCAGCGGAGCCGCGACGATAGCCGCCGCCCCGCCCACCGGCAATGCTTAGGATTCCAGGACTTCCGCTGTGAAGCGCTCGAAGAAGCCGCCGATGACCCGGTCGGCCTTGGCCTGGACCAGCTTCACCGCCAGCCGCCCCACCGCACCGCCCAGCGCCGCCGCCAGCGTGTAGGTCAGGTGCGTGTGGCCCCCCACCTCCTCCAGCGTGATGCGCGCCTCCCCCTTCACGGCCCCGGCGAGGCCGCCGCTGCCCTCGGCGTAGAGGATGTAGAAGCGCGGCGCGTCCTCCGGCGCCAGGCGCAGGCGCCCGCTGAAGCGCGCCTTCAGCGGCCCCACGGTGGCGCGCACGCGGGCGGCGTAGTCGGTGGGCGACAGGCGGTCGATCTCCTCCAGCACGGGGATGCAGCGTTGCAGGACGACGGGATCGCAGAGTGCCGCGAACACCCGCTCCCGCTCCGCCGGAATCCGGTACTGGCCGCTCAATTCCATGGGGTCACCTGTTCAAGGTCCAAACGCTTTCCGATTTGGTATAGGTCACGACCGGTTCCAAGACGGACAACAGGCGGGAACACCCCATGAGACAGCCCATTCGACAGGCGGTCACCACGTTGAGCATCCAGACGCACGGCCAGGGGCTCGTCGAAGTGACCGAGCCCATCGCCCGCTGGCTCGGCGGACAGGGCATCGCGACCGGCCTTTTGACGGTGTTCTGCCGGCACACCTCGGCCTCTCTGGTGATCCAGGAGAACGCCGACCCCGACGTGCGCACCGACCTGGAGCGCTTCTTCCAGCGGCTGGTCGCGGAGGACCCGTCGCTTTACGACCACACGCTGGAGGGGCCGGACGACATGCCGGCCCACATCCGCTCCGCCCTCACCACGGTGCAGCTGTCCATTCCGGTGGTGGAGGGGCGCATGGCGCTCGGCACCTGGCAGGGCGTCTACCTGTTCGAGCACCGCCGCCGCCCCCACGGCCGGCAGATCGTGCTGCACGTTTTGGGGGAATAGAAGCGTAGGTTGGGTGGAGCGCAGCGCAACCCAACACACGTCGCATGGCAACGATGTTGGGTTTCGGCTGACGCCTCCACCCAACCTACAGCTTACGCTACGGGTACCCTTGCTTACCCCGCGGCCTGGACGGGGTTGGAGGAGCGGCGCAGGCGTTCCAGCAGGGACTTGGTGGCGAAGCCGTCGGGGACGGTGCCGATGGATTGCTGGAAGCGCCGCACGGCGTTGCGGGTGTTGGCGCCGACGATGCCGTCCTGGGCGCCCGGGTCCATGCCGATGGACGCCAGCCGCTGCTGCAGCTCGATCCGCTCGTCCCTGCTCAGCGCCAGCTCGTTGCGCGGCCAGTTGCCCTGGACGCCGGGGCGCCCGGACAGGCGGTCGGCCAGCAGAGCCACCGCCAGCGCGTAGCTGGTGGAGGGGTTGTAGCGCATGATCGTGCGGAAATTCTCGCGCACCAGGAAGGCCGGCCCGGTGTGCCCGCCCAGCACCAGAACCGCGGCGTTGCCGTCGCCGGCCAGCTCGCCCCCGTTCAGCGGGCGCACGCCGAGGCTCCGCCACTCCGCCAGCGGCTTGGTGATGTTGTACTCCGCTTGGTCGTAGGGGAAGCCGGCGGGGAGCCGAACCTCCTCGCCCCAGCGCTCCCCGGCGCGCCAGCCGTTGCCCTGGACGAACTTGGCGGTGGAGGCGAAGACGTCCGGCAGGCTGCCCCAGATGTCGCGGCGGCCGTCACCGTCCTCGTCCAGGGCGTTCTTCAGGAAGACGGTGGGCATGAACTGGGTCTGGCCCATGGCCCCGGCCCAGGAACCGCTCATCCGGTCCGGCGCGATGTCGCCGCTGTCGAGGATGCGCAGAGCGGCCAGCAGTTCCGTGCGGAAGTAGGAGGCGCGGCGGCCCTCGTAGGCCAGCGTGGTCAGCGCGTCGAGGACGGAGAAGGAGCCGGTGCCGCGGCCATAGTCGGACTCGGCCCCCCAATGGGCGACGAGGATCTCCGCGGGTACGCCGGTGCGCTGCGTGATGCGCTGAAGCAGGGCGGCGTTCTCCTGCATCTTCTGGCGGCCCTGCTGGACGCGGGCGTCGGACACCATGCTGTCCAGATACTGCCAGGGCTGGCGGGTGAACTCCGGCTGGGCCTGGTCAAGCTCGACCACGCGGTCGGACAGCTTCACCGACGCGAAGGCGCGGTCGAAGGTCTGCGGCCGGATGCCCTGGCCGAGCGCTTCGGTCCGCAGGCCGCGCAGCCATTCCTGGTAGCTGACGCGCGGCGCCGGGGTGGCGGGCGTGGTGGGCAGCGCCGCGGCGGAGGAGGCGGTGGCGGTGCTCGCCTGCCCCGCGGCGGCCGGGGTCGCGGCGATCGGCGGCGTGCCCGCCGACTGGCAGCCGGCAAGCACCGTGGTGACGAACAGGAGGCGGGCGGAGAAGGTCAGCAGGGGGCGCATGCGCTCATCGACAGCAAGGGAAAATCTGGGGGGAAGCCCCAAGGGAAGCCTAGGACGGACCGGCTGTGGAACTCAACCGACATTCTCCGGGCAAACCCTTGAAAACCGTGAACAAACCTTGAACGTCGGGCCGAAAATCCCCATATGGGAGCTACACCAAAAACCACGAGGACCACGTTTTCGGCCGCGCCTTCGGGCGGCGGCCCGGAGGGTTTTGCCATGCCGTATTTCCCCACCATCGACCTGACCCCGCAGGTGTCGCTGCTGCTGTCGCGCGGCGCCCTGCACCTGAACCCCGGCCAGTGGGTGCGCGGGGACAAGGGACGCGGCCGCTACCTCCGCACCGACCCGCGCACCGGCACGACCTACGTCAGCTGGCTGCGCCCCGGCGACGACTGGGCGACGGCGTCCCAGCGCTTCCACCGCGCCTGCCGGAAGGGCTTCATCGGCAAGTACCGCGCCGGCTACGAAGCCGAAAAGGCCCGCCGCGAGATGGCACGCCTGATCGCGGAGGTGGACCGGATCGAACCGGCGCCCGCGCCGGTGCGGGACGAACGGCAGCCGATGCTGCTGTAACTCCCGTAGGGAGTGGGGATCAAAGACCCGGGAACCCCCTCCCCCGGCGCGTGGTTTCCCGTCGAGCAGCTTTGAACCACGCACAGCCGGGAGGAGCCGTTTGGCGGAAGGGTCCACGAAGGTCGTCGTCGCAGCGCTGGCCGGCAATCTCGCCATCGCCGTGACGAAGTTCGTCGCCAGCGCGTTGACCGGCAGCGCCGCCATGTTCAGCGAGGCGATCCACTCCGTGGTGGACAGCGGCAACCAGCTGCTCCTGCTCTACGGCATCCGGCGGTCGCGCCGGCCGGCGACGCCGGAGCATCCCTTCGGCTTCGGGCGCGAGGTTTATTTCTGGTCCTTCGTCGTCGCGGTGCTGCTGTTCGGCCTTGGGGCGGGGGTGTCGCTGTATGACGGGTGGCTCGCGCTGAAGAACCCCAAGCCGGTGGAGACGCCGTGGGTCAACTTCACCGTGCTGGGCTTCGCCGCCCTGTTCGAGGGCGGGTCCTGGTTGGTGGCGCTGAAGGAGTTCCGGCGCACCACCAAGGGAATGCGGCTGCTGTCCGCCGTGCACCGGTCCAAGAACCCCTCCATCTTCGTCGTGCTGTTCGAGGACACGGCGGCGCTGGTCGGCCTGCTGCTGGCCGCGGCGGGGCTGGCGGCGGGGGAGATCACCGGGAACCCGGTCTATGATGCCTGGGCCTCGCTCGGCATCGGGGCGGTGCTGGCGGTGGTCGCGGCGCTGCTGGCCTACGAGTCCAAGGGGCTGCTGATCGGCGAGGCGGCCGACCGCCGCGTGGTGGAGGGCATCCGCCGCATCGTTGGCGAGGAGCGGCGGGTCAAGCGCACCATCGACGTGCTGACCATGCACATGGGCCCCGACGACGTGCTGCTGAACATGTCCGCGGAGTTCCAGGACGAGCTGACCGCCGACGAGGTGGAGGACACCGTCGCGGCGCTGGAAACCCGCATCCGCGGCCAGTTCCCGCAGGTCCGCCGCATCTTCGTGGAGGCGGAGGCCATGCGCCTGCGCCGCGCGGCCACCGGCACGCCGGCGATGCCGCAGGCCCACGCCGGATGATGGGCGACATACGGATCGGCTGCGCCGGCTGGAGCATCCCGAAGCTCTCCGCCCCCGCCTTCCCGGAAGACGGCACGCATCTGGAGCGCTACGCGCGGGTCTTCCCGATGGCGGAGGTCAACAGCAGCTTCTACCGCCCGCACAAGCCGGAGACCTGGGCGCGCTGGGCCGCCTCCACCCCGCCGGGCTTTCGCTTCGCCGCCAAGCTTCCGCGCACGATCACCCACGACCGCCGTCTGAAGGACGCGACCGACCTTCTGGAGCGGTTCCTGTTCGAGGTCGGGCATCTCGGCGACCGGCTGGGGCCGCTGCTGGTGCAGTTGCCGCCGACCCTGCGCTATGACGCGCCGGTGGCGGAGGCCTTCTTCACCGCGCTGCGCGCCCGCTTTGCCGGCGACATCGTCTGCGAGCCTCGCCACCCCAGCTGGTTCGCCGACGCGCCGGACCGGTTGCTGGTCGAGCACGCCGTCGCCCGCGTCGCCGCCGATCCCGCCCCGGTGCCGGAGGCGGCGGAACCGGCGGGCTGGGCGGGATTGCGCTACTGGCGCCTGCACGGCTCCCCGCACATGTACCGCAGCGCTTACGCGCTGGACGTGCTCGACCGGCTGGCGCGGCGCTTCCACCAGGAGGCGCGGGAGCGGCCGGTCTGGTGCGTCTTCGACAACACGGCGGAGTTCCACGCGGTCGATGACGCCCTGACGATGATCCGACGTTTGGACCCATCCGCAGGTGAGAGAGACAGGCGCGCGGGCTGAGCGGTATCGTCACCGGTCGGGACAGCCGAACCGGAGCGGGCGCGCATGGACGTCATACTGTTGGTGGTGGTCGTCATCCTGGCCTACCGCTTCAATCGCCGGCTGAAGGCGCAGGAGACTGAGATCGCGGCGTTGCGTCAGGCGCTGCAACGCCTCCAGGGAACGGCACCGCCGCCCGAGCCCATCCCTGACGCCGCGCCGGTGGCGATGGACGCGGCGCCCGTTCCGGAACCGGAACCACCACCCGCCATGGCGCCGCCGGAACCCGTGGCCGCGCAGTCCTCGCCCCGCTCCACGCTGCGCGCGCTGGAGGAGGCGCTGGCCGGGCGCTGGTTGATTTGGCTGGGCGGGGCGACGGTCGCCCTGGCGGCGGCCTTCTTCATCAAGCTGTCCATCGACAGCGGCTGGCTGGGGCCGGGCGTGCGGGTCACGCTGGGGCTGCTGTCCGGCGCCGCGCTGATGGTGGGTGGCGAGTGGGTGCGCCGGCACAGCCTCGCGCAGATTCCGCCGGACCTCGTTCGACCCGACCATGTGCCGCCGGCCCTGACCGCGGCCGGGCTGTTCGCCGCCTTCGCCAGCGTCTATGGCAGCTACGCGCTTTATGACCTGTTTCCGCCGCTGGTCGCCTTCGGGCTGCTCGCGGCGCTGGCGCTGACGGCCATCGCGCTGTCGCTTCTGCAAGGTCCCTACATCGCAGCGCTGGGCCTGCTGGGCGGCTTCACGACGCCGCTGCTGGTGCCGTCGGACTCGCCGTCCGCCTGGGGGCTGTTCGCCTATCTGCTGGCCCTGTCCGGCGGCGGCATGACGGTGGTGCTGTGGCGGCGCTGGCGCTGGCTGGGGCTCGGCACGCTGGTGGGTGCCGCCGTCTGGGTGCCGGTCTGGTACGTCGGCGGGTGGGAACCGGGGGACGCGCTGCCGGTCGGGCTCTACCTGCTGGCGACCACCGCGCTGTTCCTGATGCCCGCGGCGCTGATCGACCCCGGCGCGGAGCCGGTTCCGCTGGGCCTGCGGAATTGGCGGAAGCGCCCGCCGCTGGACCGGCTGGCCGTGACCGCGGTGGTGGTGCTGGGGCTGCTGACCGCACTGCTCACCGCCGCGGACGGGCACCGCACGGTGTCGCTGGTGATGCTGGGCCTGTTCGGGCTGCTGACTGTGGTGGTGGGCCGGCGGGTGGAGCGGCTGGCCGGCGTCGCCTGGGTGGCGGCGTTGGCGACGCTGCTGGCGCTGTCCGGCTGGGTGGTGCCGGGCTGGCCGGTCCCGCCGCCCGTGGTGAACGCGGAGGGCAACCCGATCGTCCCCGCGCCGGGCGATGCGCTGCCGGCCATGGCCTTTCGCTTCCTGTGGGCGGTCGCCGGATACGCGGCGCTGTACGGGATCGGCGGCTTCGTCGCGCTGTGGGGATCGGCGCGGGCGGCGCTGTGGTAGTCGCTGTCGGCCTGGGTGCCGGTGGTGCTGCTGGCGCTGGCCTATTGGCGGCTCGACCCGCCGAGGGCGGACACGCTGTGGCCGGTGGCGAGCCTCGTCTTGGCGGCGGCGCTGGTCGCCGCGACCACGCCGCTCGCCCGGCGCCGGCACGAACCGGGCGTCAGCCTCGGCCTCGCCGCCTTCGCGGCGGGCGCGGTCGGTGCGCTCAGCCTCGGCGCCACGATGATGCTGCGGGAGGCGTGGCTGTCGGTCGCCATCGCCTTCCAGGTGCCGGTTCTGGCGTGGCTGGAGCAGCGCATGGGCCTGCGTTCCTTGCGCGGCGTGATCCTGCTGGTGGCGCTGGTGGTGCTGGGCCGGCTGGCGCTGAACCCCTTTGTGATGGAGTATGAGGGCGGCGGGCTCGGCTGGATCCTCTACGGCTACGGGCTGCCGGCGGCCGGTTTCTTCCTGGCGGCGCGCTGGCTGCGCGCCGGCGGGGACGACAAGGTCGTGGCCCTGCTGGAGGCCGGCGCCCTGGTCTTCACCACGCTGCTCGTCTCGCTGGAGATCCAGGACCTGACCCGCGGTTCGCTGGAAGACCCGCCCGACACGCTGCGGGAGGTGGCGCTGCACACGCTGGCCTGGTTGGCATTGGCGCTGGTCCTCGCCGCCGACCGGCGCTGGAGCCTGCGCCCAGTCGCCGTCTGGGGCCGGCGCGCGCTGGCGGGGCTGGCCGCGCTTCAGGCGGTGCTGCTGCACCTGCTGGCGCTGAACCCGCTGGGCAGCTGGGAGGGTGTGGGCACGTGGCCGGTGGCGAACACGCTGCTTCTGGCCTACGGGCTGCCCGGCCTGCTGTTCCTGCTCTACCTGCGGATGGAGACTCTGCCCGGCTGGCTGCGGCACTGGGGCGCGCTGCTCCCGCTGGCGCTGTTCGGCATGAATCTGGCGCTGGAGATCCGCCACGCCTTCCAGGGGCCGGTGCTGTCGGGGCCGGAGCTGTCGGACGCGGAGTGGTACAGCTACTCCGCCGGGTTCCTGGCGCTGGCGGTTCTGCTGCTGGTGGGGGCGCTGCGGATGCGGCTCGGCTGGCTGCGGCATGTGGCGCTGGCGTTGATGCTGGCGGTGGTCGCCAAGGTCTTCCTCAGCGACATGGGGCAGCTGGGTGGGCTCTACCGCGTGGCGTCCTTCCTGGGGCTGGGCTTCAGCCTGATCGGCGTGGGGTATCTCTACCGCCGCTTGCAGGGGCCGGCGGCACCTCCGTCGCCCGAGCCGACTGTTTGATGCACCAACAGCCCGGTTGACAGGCGGCCCGCGCGAGGGTCCGATAGCGAACCAAGAATCGCGCACAAGCGCCAACCCCGGGAGGAACGCCGCATGATCGACTCCATCGCCCACCCCATCCTGCCCGACGGCGACACCGGCTTCACGGTGGAGGCCGCGTCGATGAAGTTCGGCCGCGGCGTTCTGGCCGAGCTGGGCAACGACGCCAAGGGGATGGGCATGCGCCGCGTCGCGCTGTTCACCGACCCGCTGGTGGCCGGCATCGCGCCCTTCGCCACGGCGCTGGAGTCGCTGAAGGCGGCGGGGCTCGACGTGGTGGTGTACGACCGCTGCCGGGTGGAGCCGACCAGCGCCTCCTTCCTCGACGCGGCCGCCTTCGCGCGGGACGGCGGCTTCGACGGCTACATCTCCATCGGCGGCGGGTCGGTGATCGACACGGCCAAGGCCGCCAACCTCTTCGCCACCCACCCGGCGGACTTTCTGGCCTACGTCAACAAGCCTCTGGGCGAGGGGCGCCCGGTGCCCGGCCCGGTCAAGCCGCACATCGCCTGCCCGACCACCTGCGGCACGGGCAGCGAGACGACCGGCGTCGCCATCTTCGACCATGTCGAGAAACAGGTGAAGACCGGCATTTCGTCCCGCTACCTGCGGCCCAACCTCGCGGTGGTGGACCCGGCGACCATCGATAGCCTGCCGCCGGGGGTGATCGCCTCCACCGGCTTCGACGTGCTGACCCACGCGATCGAGAGCCACACGGCGCGCCCCTACCGCACCCGCCCGCGGCCCGACGCGGCGAACCCGCGCCCGCCCTACCAGGGCGCCAACCCCTGGTCGGACATCGGCAGCCTCCAGGCCATCCGGCTCGGCGGGCAGTATCTGGAACGCGCGGTCAACGACCCGTCCGACGAGGAGGCGCGCGACGCCCTGATGTTCGCCGCGACCCTGGCCGGCCTGGCCTTCGGCAACGCCGGGGTGCACATCCCGCACGCCATGTCCTACTCGGTCGCCGGCATGAACCACAACTTCACCGCCATCGGCTATGAGAAGGCGGAGCCGATGGTGCCGCACGGCGTCTCCGTCGTGCTGAACGCCCCGGCGGCCTTCCGCTTCACCGGCCCGGCGGCGCCGGAGCGCCACCTCCGCGCCGCCGACGCGCTGGGGGCCGACGTGCGCGACGTCTCCCCGGCCGACGGCGGGGCGATCCTGGCGGCCCGGCTAATCGCCATGATGAAGGCGACGCACCTGCCGAACGGCCTGTCGGCGCTGGGCTACAGCGAGGCGGACATCCCCGGCCTCGTTCGGGGGGCCATCGCCCAGCAGCGCCTGCTGACCATCGCGCCGAGGCCGGTGACGGAGGACGACCTGCGCGGCCTCTACGCCGACGCGATGGCCTATTGGTGACCGCCTTTTCGTAGGTCGGGTGGAGCGCCGGCGCAACCCGACAGGCGCCGCCTTGCGACCGGTGTCGGGTTGCGGCTGCGCCTCCACCCAACCTACGAAGATGACGATTTCGGTCGGGAGGGAATTGGGCACTCCGTACGCGCCACCGTCGGTTTCGGAACACGTTCGCACACACCTCGTTTTCCGGACAAATGCCGCGCAAGCGGCGTCCTGGATCCTGAGGGAACGATGACCGGAAAGTCCGTGCGGGTGGCGATCGTCGGGGTGGGGAACTGCGCGTCGTCGCTGGTTCAAGGCGTGCAGTATTACCGCGATGCCCAGGACGATGCCGACGTGCCCGGCCTGATGCATGTCCGGCTCGGTGGGTACCATGTCGGCGACATCGCGTTCTCCGCCGCCTTCGACGTGTCGGCCGCCAAGGTCGGCCGCGACCTGTCGGAGGCCATCGGGGCAGCACCCAACAACACCATCCGCTTCGCCGAGGTGCCGCATCTCGGCGTGCCGGTGCACCGCGGGCCGACGCTGGACGGGCTGGGCCGCTACCTGACCGGCGTGGTGGAAGAGGCCGACATCGGCGAGGACGACGTCACCGCCATCCTGAAGGCCACGAAGACCGACGTGCTGGTGTCCTACCTGCCCGTGGGATCGGAGGAGGCGACGCGCTGGTACGCGGAGCGCGCGCTGGAGGCCGGCTGCGCCTTCGTCAACTGCATCCCGGTCTTCATCGCCTCCGACCCCGTCTGGGCGCGGCGCTTCACGGAAAAGCGCGTGCCGATCGTCGGCGACGACATCAAGAGCCAGGTCGGCGCCACCATCATCCACCGCGTGCTCGCCAACCTGTTCCGCGAGCGCGGCGTGCTGCTGGAGCGCACCTACCAGCTGAACTTCGGCGGCAACACCGATTTCCTGAACATGCTGGAACGGGAGCGGCTGGAGTCCAAGAAGATCTCCAAGACCCGCGCCGTCACCAGCCAGCTCGGCCACGCCATGGACGCGGGGGATTGCCACATCGGCCCCAGCGACCATGTGCCCTGGCTAGCCGACCGCAAGTTCTGCCACATCCGCATGGAGGGGGAAGCCTTTGGCGGCGTGCCCCTGAACCTGGAGCTGAAGCTGGAGGTGTGGGACAGCCCGAACTCCGCGGGTGTGGTCATCGACGCGGTGCGCTGCGCCAAGCTTGCGCTGGACCGTGGCATCGGCGGGCCGCTGGAGGGGCCAAGCTCCTACTTCATGAAGTCGCCGCCGGTGCAGTTCACCGACAACGAGGCGCGGCTTCGCACGGAACGCTTCATCGAGTCCGGTGACCCCTGCTGAGGGGGGAACGGATCGATGACCATCCTCTACCTCGTCCGCCACGCCGACCATGACTGGATCGGCCGCGGCATCGCCGGCCGCATGGACACGTCCTTGAACGACACGGGGCGCCAGCAGGCCGAACGGCTCGGCCGCTGGTTCGCGCGGGAGCGGGCGGCCGGGCTGTGGGCGGGCGGGCAACAGGTGACGGGCCTGTGGGCCAGCCCCCTGCCCCGCACGCAGCAGACGGCGGAGCCGATCGCCCGCGCGCTGGGCCTGCCCATCCAGACCGCCGACGCCCTGCTGGAGGTGGAGTTCGGCGCCTGGACCGGCCGCGACTTCCCCGACCTGGACGCCGACCCGGCCTGGCGCCAGTGGAATGGCGCCCGCAGCCTGGCCCGCGCGCCGGGCGGGGAGACCACGCTGGAGGTGCAGGCCCGCATGGTCGGCTTCCTCAACCGGCTATGCGCCGACGATCCTGGGGGCATCCACGTGCTGGTCAGCCATGGCGACGCGATCCGCGCGGCGCTGGCCTACTACCTCGGGGTACCCATCGATTTGTTTCTGCGCATCGAGGTCTCTCCGGCCTCGATTTCTGTTCTAGCCATCGACGGCTGGACCCCGAAGGTCCTGCGCCTCAACGGCAGTTCTGACGATGGGAGCATGGCGCCGGCATCATGAAAATCGTCATCTTCGGACTCACCATCAGCTCCTCCTGGGGCAACGGGCACGCCACGCTGTGGCGCGGGCTGGTCAAGGCGCTGGTGCGCCGCGGCAACCGCGTCGTCTTCTTCGAGCGCGACGTCCCCTATTACGCGGAGCACCGCGACCTGTGGGAGATCCCCGGCGGGGAACTGGTGCTCTATTCCGACTGGGAGAGCGTCGCGGCCGACGCCCAGCGCCACGCCGACGAGGCGGACGTGGCCATGGTCACCTCCTACTGCCCGGATGGGGAGGCGGCCTCGCACATGGTGCTGGGCTCCAAAGCGCAGCGGACGGTCTTCTACGACCTCGACACGCCGGTGACCCTGGCGCGGCTGGAGGCGGGGGAGCGGCCGGCCTACCTGCCGGCGGAGGGGCTGGGCGGCTTCGACACGGTGCTGAGCTACACCGGCGGGCGGGCGCTGGAGGAGCTGAAGACCAGGCTCGGCGCCCGGCACGTCGCCCCGCTCTACGGCTGGGTGGACCCGGAGGTGCACCGGCCGGTGGACCCGGTGAAGACCTACCTCGGCGACCTGTCCTACCTCGGCACCTACGCGGAGGACCGGCAGGCGGCGCTGGAGGCGCTGTTCATCGAGCCGGCGCGGCGGCTGGCGCGGCGGCGCTTCGTCATCGGCGGGGCGCAGTATCCGGACAGCTTCCCCTGGACCAGCAACATCCACTTCGTGCGGCACCTGCCGCCGGCCGAACACCCGGCCTTCTTCTGCTCCTCCACCCTGACGCTGAACGTCACGCGCGACGCCATGAAGCGCATGGGCTGGTGCCCGTCCGGCCGCCTGTTCGAGGCGGCGGCCTGCGGCGTGCCGCTGATCTCCGACCATTGGGAGGGGCTGGAGGCCTTCTTCGAGCCGGGCCGCGACATCCTGGTCGCGCGGGAGACCGACGACGTCACCACGGCGATGATGCTGCCGCGCGACCACCTCGCCCAGCTGGCCCGCCGCGCGCGGGAGCGGACGCTGGAGGAGCACACGGCCGAACGGCGCGTGCGGGAGCTGCGCTCCATCCTGGACATCAAAGGCGGAGGCGACGACTGAGCATGTGGGGCATCATCCCGGCCGCGGGCAGCGGCACGCGCATCCAGCCGCTCGCCTTCTCCAAGGAGCTGCTGCCCGTCGGCAGCCGCCTGGACGGCGGGACCGAGCGCCCCCGCGCGGTCAGCGAGTATCTGGTGGACCGCATGGTCAAGGGCGGGGCGGACAAGATCGCCTTCGTCATCGCGCCGGGCAAATTCGACATTTTGCAGTACTACGGCGGGGAGGTGGACGGCGCCGACGTGGCCTATGTGGTGCAGCCCCGGCCCGGCGGCCTGTGCGACGCCATCTTCCGCGCCCGCCACCTGGTCCACCCGTCGGAGCCGGTGATAATCGGCCTGCCGGACACGGTGTGGTTCCCCGACGACGCGCTGGCCGCCCTGCCCGACGACAAACTCTCCTTCCTGCTCTTCCCCGTGGAGCAGCCGGAGCTGTTCGACGCCGTCGTGACCGACGACCGCGGGCGCGTTCTGGAGATCCAGGTGAAGAGCCCGCAGGCCACGTCCAGCTGGATCTGGGGCGCCTTCAAGATGCCAGGCGCCGTGCTGCACGAACTGCACGCCCTGTGGGAGGCGCGGGAGCGCCGGGACGAATTCATGGGAACGCTGATCAACGCCTGGATCGGCCAGGGCGGGGAGGCGGTCGGCGTGCGCGCCGGCACCTCCTACGTCGACGTCGGGACGGTGCGCGGCTACCGCGCCGCGCTGAACCTGCTGAGCGACGGGCTGCTGAACGGCACGGCACGGGAGGCCGCGGAATGACACCAGAAACCATCGAACGCCAAGCCATTGAACGCCAAGCCATTGAACGACGTGTCCGCGAGCTTGGCCGCTGGTTCCACAACATCGACCTGAAGGGCGTGCGGACGGCGCCGGACCATTTCCTCGGCGACTATCCGGCGATCAAGTGGCGGCGCTTCGCGCACGCCATCCCGGAGGACCTGTCCGGCAAGACGGTGCTGGACATCGGCTGCAACGGCGGCTTCTACGCCATCGAGATGAAGCGGCGCGGCGCCGACCGCGTCGTGGCCGTGGATTTCGACGACGTCTACCTGAACCAGGCGCGCTTCGCCGCCGAAGTCATGGGGGCGGACATCGAGTTCCGCAAGCTGTCCGTCTACGACGTTGCTCTCCTGAAGGAGAAGTTCGATGTCGTCCTTTTCATGGGGGTGCTCTACCACCTGCGCCACCCCCTCTTGGCGCTCGATCTCATTTGGGAGCACGTCGCCAAGGACATCCTGGTCTTCCAGTCCATGCTGCGCGGACCGGACGTCGTCTTCCCGGTGCAGGACGACTATCCCTTCAGCGAGACCGAACACTTCGAACGCCCCGGTTACCCGCGGATGGTTTTCGTAGAAAACAAGTACAGCAACGACGAGACCAACTGGTGGATCCCGAACCGGGCCGGCATGGAGGCCATGCTGCGCTCGTCCGGCTTCACCATCCTGGAACATCCGGAGGAGGAGGTGTTCGTCTGCCGCCGCGGGGGGCGGTCGGACTTCGTGGAAACGGTGCACCCGGCGCGGGGATGACCCAATCCCCCTCTCCCCTCTGCTCACGCGCAAACGAAGTTTGCGCTGACGCGACAGGCGGACCAAAGGTCCGCCGAAAGCGGGGAGAGGGTCGGGGTGAGGGGGATGTCGGGGGACCGGGAAATTCAGCAGATGCAAGACCCCCTCACCCTAACCCTCTCCCCAGAGGGGAGAGGGAATAAAGAATAAAATTCATCATAAATACCAATAAAGGGACGAGGCATGATCGAAGCGGTAATGCTCTGGAACGAGCCGAACAACAAATCCCATTGGGACTTTCAGATCGACCCGGACTGGAGCCAATTCGCCGACATGGTGATCGGCGCGGCGGACGCGATCGCGGAGGTCAACCCGACCCTGCCGAAGGTGCTGGGCGGCATCTCGCCCATCGACCCGGTCTTCATGACCAACATGAAGAACCGCGGCGTGCTGGACCATCTGGACGCGGTCGCCGTGCACGGCTTCCCGCTGGACTGGAACCACTGGCAGATCAACGACTGGCCGGACAAGCTGAAGGAAATCCAGGCGGTCACCGACCTGCCCGTGTGGGTGTCGGAGGTCGGCATCTCCACCTTCGGGGCGGAGGAGGTGCAGGTCTTCGGGCTGGAGCGCACCGTGGAGCTGCTGCGCGGCCGCGTGCCGCGCGCCCACTGGTACAGCCTGTTCGACCTGCCGCGCGCCTGGCCCGCCACCACCCGCCACCGCGAGGCGGAGGGGTCGTCCTACTACCGCCACTTCTACATGGGCCTGGTCCGCGAGGACGGGACGGAGAAGCCGGCCTACCAGCATTTCCGCAAGGCCGCACCCGACTTCGGCCTGTGCCAGTGGTTCCATTTCCAGGACCACCGGCTGGACGAGGGCGTGCAGCGCATGAAGGACCTGGGCGTCACCTACCTGCGGACCGGCCTGAGCTGGGCCGACAGTTACCGCGACGGGGCGCTGGACTGGTTCGACCGGCAGATGGAGGCGTTGGCCGACTTCAACGTCACGGTCACCTTCTGCTTCACGCCGGAGCACCGCGGCATCGAGCCCCACCACACCAGCCCGCCGCAGGTGAAGGAGGAATTCGCCCAGTTCTGCGCGGACATGGTGCGGCGCTACGGCCCCGTCGCCTCCGCCGTCCGGTCCAACGCGGCGGCGGAGTAAGGCCATGGAAGATTTACCATCCCCAGGCGCCCTTGCCCCCAGAGGACCGGCGGGCGGCGCGTCGGGCGGGCTGACCGTCCTGTCCGTCGCGTCGCCCTTCACCGCCCTTGGCACCGACAACGACGGCCCGGCCGAGCAGGTGGTCGCCGCCATCGACGCGGCGCTCCTGCGCGCCGGCCACCGTTCGCTGGTGCTGGCGCCGGAAGGGTCGGCCGTGGCCGGAACGCTGCTGCCCCTGCCGCGCGTCCACGCCGCGGCGCAGGGAACCGCACCGACCGAGGCCGCGCGGACCGCCGTGCTCCGCCGTGTCGCGGCCATGGTGGCCGACGCGGTGGAGCGGCACGCGGTTGACCTCGTCCACCTGCATGTCCACGACTTCACCGCGTTGCTGCCGCCGCCGGGCGTGCCGGTGCTGGTCACCCTGTACGAGCCGCTGGACCGCTACCCGGACGGCGTCCTGGCGCCCCGGCGTCCCCACACGCACCTGCAGGGCGTGTCCGCCGAGCAAACCCGCGCCGCACCGCCGGGGATCGCCCTACTGCCGCCCATCGAGGTGGGGGTGCCGGTCGACCGGCTGCACATCCGCGTGCCCAAGCGCCGCTTCGCCGTCTGCCTCGGCACCATCGAGCGGGACCACGGCTTCCACATCGCCCTGGACGCCGCGCGGGAGGTGGACATCCAGCTCCTTCTCGGCGGCGAGCTGTCGCGCAGCCCCGACGAGCAGCGCTATTTGCAGGAGGAGATCCGGCCGCGGCTCGACACCAAGCGCCGCTTCCTCGGGCAGATCGGCTTCGCCCGCAAGCGCTGGATGCTGGGGGCGGCGCGCTGCCTGCTGGCGCCCAGCCTGACGCCGGACCCGACGGCGATGGCCGCGCTGGAGGCGCTGGCCTGCGGCACGCCGGTGGTCGCCTTCCCGACCGGCGCGCTCGCCGACATCGTGGAGCCGGGCGTGACCGGCTTCCTGGTGGAGGACGCAGCATCCATGGCCCGCGCCATCGAGGACTGCGAGACCATCGACCCCGACGCCTGCCGCGCCGTCGCCCGCGCGCGCTACTCCCTGGAGGTCATGAGCGACCGTTACCTGACTCTCTACGACGACCTCGTCGCGGGCAGGGCGCGGTCGGTGGGGGTGGCGTGAGGATTCTGACGTTCGGAGAGGTGCCTTTTTCAACCGTCATTCCCGCGAAGGCGGGAATCCAGGGCACATCAGCCGCTTAACGGCGGAGTTTCCTGGATCCCAGCCTTCGCTGGGATGACGGTGGAGAGGGGGAGCGCCGAGGGGAGGCGCCACGCCTTCCCGATCAATCATACCGGTACAGCTTCGCCATCAGCACCTGGTCCGCGTACCGCCCGTCGATCAGTGCGTAGCGGCGGGCGGTCGCTTCCTCCTCGAAGCCCTGGGCGCGGTAGAAGGCGCGGGCGCGCGTGTTGTGGGCGAAGACCCAGAGCGCCAGCCGGTGCAGCCCGCGCGCCCGCACCCAGGCCTCCGCGGCCTCCATCAGCCGGCCGCCGATCCCGCTCGCCCAGTATTCCCGCCGCACGGCGAGCCCCAGCCCGGCCTCGTGCGCGGCGCGCGCGTAGACGCCTGTCCACAGGGACACCGTCCCGGCAATGCCCCCGTCCACCGCCGCGACCAGCGTGGCGCTGCGGTCGCCGATCCGCTGCTCGGCCAGGAAGCGGCGCGCCGCGGCGACGTCGGCAAGGCTCTCGTCGGCGGTGCGCATCAGGAAATGGGTCTCGCCGCGCACCGCGCGGTCGTAAGCGAAATAGGCCGCGGCGTCGGCCGGCTCGGCCCGGCGGATCTCCAGCCCGTCCAGCGGTGCCGGCGGCAGGGCGTCCAGGGCCAGGGGCGGCCAGTCGGGCATCGCCGCGTCGGCGCCGATGAACTTTCCCATCAGCCGCTCGCTCCGCCAGGCGCCCTTGACGCGCAGCGTGTCGCGCATCGGCCCCTCGTCCTGGAACCCCAGCCGGTCGTAGAGCGCGCGGGCCCGCGGGTTCGTCTCCGCCACCGTCAGCTCCAGCCGGTGCAGGCCGGCGCCCCGCGCCCAGTCCTCGGCCGCGCGGAACAGGCCGGTGGCAACGCCGCGCCCGCTCCACTCCCGCAGGACTCCGACGGCCAGCGTCGCCACGCCCCGGTTGCGCCGGAACCGCCCGCCGTGGGCGCTGAGGAAGCCGACCGGCGCGCCGCCGGCCTCCGCCACGAGGATCGTCGAGTTGCCGGTCGCCAGGAAGCCCGCAAGGTCGCGCGCCCACAGCGGCTGCTCGCCAAGCTCCCGCATCAGGAAGTCGGTTTCGGAGTCGACCCGCGCCACGAGGGCCAGCAGGTCGCGCCGCTCGCTCGGGCGGACTTCGCGAAAGTTGGGTTCGGCACTCATGCTCTGCAACCGTAGCACGGTTCATCGGTGAAGGCACATCCGGGACAAGATAGAACGCCACCGGCCGGCCGCAAAAACCCCTTCGCAGGTGCGGAAAATTGGTTCACGATGATGGCTTGGTCCTATGACCTTCGTTCCCACCACCCACGCAGGGGAGCGCGCCGATCATGACCGACACCATGATTGTTGGGGAGTCCGGTACGCTTGAACCGCCGCTCGATACGCTGTCCGGCGAAGAGTTGGACCGCCTGCTGTTCGGCCGCATCCTCGGCCTCGCCGCGCTGGAGCCGGTTCGCCCGCTCACCCACGCGCTCGGGCTGGGGCGGGACGCGCTGGCGGCGCTGGTCGCGCGCCACGCGCCGGACCACGCGCCGCTTCTGTCCGGCCTGCCCGCCGACACCGGAGGCGACACCGGCGAGGACGCCATCGAGGAGGAGGACCTGCGCGCCTTCCTGCTCGACCACCGCGCCAGCGATGCCGAGGAGGAGGTCTGGCTGGCGGCCATCGTCGCCCGCCGGTCCCTGGAGCCGAACCACCTCTGGCAGGACATGGGCTTCGCCAGCCGGCGGGAGCTGAACGCCATGTTCCGCCGCCACTTCCCCGCCCTGGTCGAGCGCAACAGCGCCGACATGAAGTGGAAGAAGTTCTTCTACCGCTCGCTCTGCGAACGCGAGGGGCTGCTGCTGTGCAAGTCGCCGAACTGCGAGGTGTGCGAGGATTTCGAGGCCTGCTTCGGCGGCGAGGAGGGCGACCCGCTGAGCGCGCTCGCCCGCGCCGTCCGGGCCGAGGAGGGCCTGAAGGGCCGCTGACCGGGATGGTCGCTGACCGGAGGCATTGGGCGCGGCGTAACGGACGCGTGTAATCGCGTCCGCCTTTGCTACACTCGCCGCCCGCAAGGTCCCCCAAAGAGGTCACCATGGCGACCATCGACGAGGCGCTCTCCATCGCCATCGACCATCACGCGTCCGGCCGCCTGGCGGAGGCGGAGACGATCTACGGGCGCATCCTGGAGGTGGCCCCGGACCACGCGCCGACCCTGCACCTGACCGGGGTGCTGTTCTGCCAGACGGGGCGCTGCGCCGACTCGCTTGACCTCTTCGCCCGCGCCATCCGCACGGCCGGCGGCATCCCCGCCTACCGGTTCGACCGCGCGAAGGCTCTGGCCGCGCTGGAGGACTGGGCCGGGGTGGTGGCGGCCCTGCGCCCCGTCCTGGCGCTGGCCCCGGACTCCGCCGACGCCTGGGACCTGCTCGCGCTTGCCATGCACCATGGCGAAGACGCCGACACCGCCATCGCCGCGCTGGACCACGCCTGCGCCCTGGCGCCGGAACGGGAGGACAGCGCCGGTCGCCTCGTCCTGCTGCTCCAGCAGCGCGCGGAGGGGGCGCTGGTCCGCAACCGCCACGCCGCGGCGCTGGCCGACGCCCGCCGCGCCATCCGGCTGCGCCCGGACAGCGCCGAGCTGCGCTTCCTGCTCGCCACCGCGCAGCTCGATTCCGGCCGGTTCGGGACGGCGGTGGAGGGGTACGGGCGGGCGGCGGCGCTGGACCCCGGCGACGCCTTCATCCTGCACAACCTGGGCATCGCCCTGACCAAGGCCGGCCGCACCGAGGAGGCGCTGGGCATGCTCCGCCGCGCCGCGCGCCTCGACCCCGACCATGCCGGCGTGCGCGACGCGCTGGTGCTGGCGCTGGAAATCCGCGACCCGGCGGAGGCCGCGCTGTGGTCGGCGGACGCGCTGGCGGTGAAGCAGCGCCGGGCCGCGGCGGCGCACGACGCCTTCCCTCCTTTGCCCGCCGAGCCGAGCGGGCGCGCCGCGCGGACCCGCAACGTCGTCGCTTTCAGCCTGTGGGGCACGAAGGACATCTACCGCCAGGGCGCGCTGGCCAACGCGCGGGAGGTGCCGCTCCGCTACCCTGGCTGGACCTGCCGCATCTACCACGACGATTCCGTGCCGCAGCCGCTGCGCGAGGAGTTGGCGGCGCTCGGCGCCGAGCTGGTGGCGATGCCCGCGGGGTCCGGGCCGGTGCAGGGGCTGTTCTGGCGCTTCCTGGCCGCCGACGACCCCACGGTCGACCGCTTCCTCTGCCGCGACGTGGATTCCCGCCCGACCGCGCGGGAAAAGGCGGCGGTGGACGCCTGGATCGCCTCCGGCCTGCCCTTCCACGTCATGCGCGACCATGTCCGGCACACCGACCTGGTGCTGGCGGGGATGTGGGGCGGCGTGGCCGGCCTGCTGCCGCCGATCGGGCCCGCCGTCGACGCCGCGGCGCGCGTCGACGCCGACCGATGGCAGGACCAGCGCTTCCTGGCGGACTGGCTGTGGCCGCGCATCCAGGGCCGGGTGCTGGTGCACGACAGCGTCCATCCCGGCGCCGGCCTGCCCTTTCCGTCCACGGTGGAAGATGCCGGGGAGCCGCATGTCGGCGCCAAGGTGATCCAGGCGCAGATCGTCGCCGGCGACTCCCCCGACCGGACGCGGATCGCCGTCCCGGCGGAGGTCGTGCGCCTTCCGGCCGAGCCCGGCGGCCCCGTGATCGCGGAGCGGCCCTGCCGGCACGGGCTGATGCGCTTCTTCCTTTTGGACGGCTACGTCGGCCGCTCGCTCGGCCTCTACGGCGAATGGTCGGAGGCGGAGCACCGGGTGGCCGCCAGCGTCCTGACGCCCGGCGACGTGGTGGTGGAGGCGGGATCGAACGTCGGCAGCCACACCGTGCCCCTGGCGCGCACCGTCGGCCCGTCCGGCCTCGTCCACGCCTTCGAGCCGCAGCGCGTGGTGTTCGACCTGCTGGCCCACAACCTGCGCGCCAACGGCCTGAGCAACGTGGTGCTGCACAACGCCGCGGTGGGCGACCGGCCGGGCACCGTCGGCATCCCGGTGCCGGACTACGCCAGCCCCGGCAACTTCGGCGGCGTCGGTGTCGGCGGCCTGGACGGGGAGATGGTGCCGCTGGAGACCATCGACGGCCTGGGCCTCGACCGGCTGGCGCTGTTGAAGGCCGACGTGGAGGGCATGGAGGCCGCGGCGCTGGAAGGGGCGGCCCGCACCATCGCCCGCTGCCGCCCGGCGATCTATGTGGAGAACGACCGGGCGGACCGCTCGCCGGGGCTGATCGCGCTGATCCAGGGCTTCGGCTATCGCCTGTGGTGGCACATCGTGCCGCTGTTCGACCCGGCCAACGCCGCGGGCAGCACCGTCGACGCCTTCCCCGGCATCGCGTCCATCAACATGCTGGCCCTGCCGCGGGAACGCCCCTGCCCCGTCCCCGGCCTGCCGCCGGTCGCCGGCCCGGAGCAGTCCTGGCGCGAGGCGGTTTAGCAGCGCCTGCACTTCGCCGGCGAACCGTGCACAAAGCAGCTTGACCGCCGCCGCGCCACCCGCTAGTAATCGCCACCCGCACGACGGAGGCCCCCTGGACCTACCGAACGGCGGGGCTCCGATGTCCGCGTCGAGATGAAGCGGAAGGGTGGCCGAGTGGTTAAAGGCAGCAGACTGTAAATCTGCCCGCGTAAGCGTACGCTGGTTCAAATCCAGCCCCTTCCACCATCGGACGCGGCCGGTTCATGACTTGGGTCATGACCGGCCGTTTCGCTTTCCGGCGAACCGACGACTTCCCATTGTCTTCATGGACGATGCCCGCCGGTCATTTCGGCCCATCATCTTGGCTGCGCGCCCAGATCCTCGAACAGCAGGCCCTTGTCGGTGCGCGTGAAGCGGCCCTTGCCGTTCACGGTGAGCGGCGGTCGCCCGGGCTGGGGTGTGAAAGTGGCGGCGTAGTAGCAGTCGTACTGCGCCCCGCCAGCCGTTGCACCCGTGGACTTGGCCTTCGCGTCCACGCAGCCCTGCTTGCGGAACTCGTCGAACTGGCGGAAGCCGGGGGGGCCCTTGGCCTCCAGCGCCTTGCGGGTGTGAGCCTCGACCAGGGTGCGCATGTCCGATTCGGACGGCTCGCCCGAGCAGGCGGCCAGCAGCAGGCACGGCGCCAGCGCCAGCGGAAACAGCATCCTTTCCTTGCTCACAGCGGCCCCCATCACAGCGCCCCCCATCACTGCGCCCCCATCACTGTGCCCATTGCCCCCGCAGCCGTTCCACGCCCGCCGCCATCTGCCGGGCGAGAAGCGCGGCCTGGGCGTCGATCGCCTCCTCGTCGCCGTTGCGCACGGCGCGTTCCAGCGCCACGGCGCTCTGATAGACGCCGGTCAGCCCGACCGTGCCGGCCATGGTCTTCAACTCGCCGGTCACCGCGCCGAAGATGGTCGGGTCCATCAGGTCGCGGGCCATGGCGAGCTGACCCTCCACGTCCCGCGCGTGGGCCAGGAAGTCGCCGACCAGTTCCAGGACCTTGCCGCGGCCGATGACCGCCTCCAGCGCGCCCAGCACGCCGCCGTCGAAGCCGCCCTCCATACCGTCAGTGCCGTCGCCGGCCGCACCGCCGGCCCCGTCCCCCGCCGCGGCGGCGCCGGACGCCGGGCCGGTCAGCCGGTCCAGCACGCGGGCAAGCGCCGCGGGGTTCACCGGCTTCGGCAGGTGGTCGTCCATGCCGGCCGCCCGGCAGCGCTCGATGTCGTCCGGCAGGGCGCTGGAGGTGATGGCGATGATCGGCACCGCCCCTTGCGGCGCCGGCAGCGCCCGGATCGCCCGTGTCGCCGCGATGCCGTCCAGGCCGGGGATGTCGAGGTCCATCAGCACGGCGTCGAAACCGCCCCGGGCGGCGAGGTCCACCGCCTCCCGCCCGTCGCCGACCACGGCGACGCGGTGGCCGTCCTTGCGCAGCAGCCAGGCGTTCACGCGCTGGTTCACCGGGTTGTCCTCGACCACCAGGATGGTCAGCGGCGGCCGCTCCGCCACCGCCGCGGGCTCCTCCGCCAGCGCGGGGAGCGCCGCCGTGCACCAGAGGACGCGGGTGCCATCGGGACCCGGCTCCTCCCCGATCTCGCCGCCCATCAGCCCGACGAGGCGACGGCAGATGTGCAGGCCCAGCCCGCGCCACCCCTGCCGCCGCAGCGCGCCGTCGAGCGGCGGCACGCCCTGGGTCAGCCAGGCGCGCAGCTCCTCCGCCGCGTCCGGACCGGCGTCGCCCACCGCGAAGCGCAGCCCCTGCCGCCCGTCGGGCAGGCCGGCGGGGGTGACGCGCAGCGTGATGTCCACCGCGTGGTTGTCGCGCACGGCGCGGCCAACCAGCTCCACCAGCACGTGCCGCAGCCAGGCGGCGTCGCCGACCACGGTCGCCGGGACGGCCGGATCGATCTCCGCCAGCAGGGTGATGTCCCGCTCCTCCGCCTGCTCCCCCAGAGCGGTCAGCGCGCTGCCGACCACCGTCTCCACCGTGAAGGGGCTGTCGAGCAGCCGGATCTCGTCCGATTCGAGCCGGACGAGGTCGCCCAGGTCGTCCAGGATCAGGCGCAGCGAATCGAGCGAGCGCAGCAGGTCGCCCACATGGCCGCGCTCCACCGGGCCGAGCGGCCCGGCCAGCAGGGCGCGCGCTGGGGCGTGCAGCGACCCGGCGGCGGCGCGCAGGGCGTGGTTGACGAGATCCAGCGTGCGCGCCTTGTCGCGCACCGCCTCCTCCACGCGGCCGTTCACCGCCTCCACCGCCGCCGACAGGCGGGCGATGGTCTGGGCATGGTCCCCGACCGACCGTTCCAGCGTGCTGTTGGCGGCGTGCAGGTCGTCCACCGCGTGGCGGAAGTCGGTCTCGTCGCTGTAGGCCAGGACGACGCCGCCGCCCGCCACCGGCTGCGACCGCACGGTCAGCAGGCGCCGGTCCGGCCGGTGGTGCTCGAAGGCTTGCGGTTCGCGCAGCGTCAGCAGGGCCAGGAATTCCGCCGTCAGCTCGGCCGGGTCGCCGGGGCCGAAGTCGCCCCGCTCCGCGCAGTGCCACACCAGGTCGCGCGCCGGCACGCCCGGCTCCGCCAGCGCCATGGGCATGTCGAGCAGCCGGTGCCCCGCCGCGTTCAGCCGGACGACGCGGAAATCGGAATCGAGGACGAGGACGCCCTGCCCCACCGCGGACAGCACGGCGTCGAGTTGCTGCTGCACGGCCATCGCCGCCGGCCCCCTGCCGCTGGCCGGGTCAGCGTGCGGCCAGCAGCCGGTCGACGCGTTCCTTCAGCGCGCCGAAGGAGGGCGGCTTGACGACGAAGCCGTTGACGCCCAGCGCCATCGCCTTCTTCACGATCTCCGACTCGGTGTGGTTGGTCAGGAAGACCACCGGCGTGCGGTTGTTGCCCACCTCGCCGCTGGCGCGCAGGTTGGCCAGGAACTGCAGGCCGCTGACCGGCTTCATGTCGATGTCGCAGACGATGATGTCGGGGTTGGAGCGGATGCATTCCTGCATGCCGGTCTCGCCGTTGTCCGCCTCCGCGATGGTGCGGAAGCCGATCTGCGTCAGGATCTGCATGATGGTGCGGCGGACGAAGGGCTGATCCTCGATGACGAGGATCCTGTACTGGTCGTAATCGACGGCCTTCTTGTCCATCGCAGCCCTCCTCCGGACGAGCCAGCGCGGCGGCGGCTCTCGTCAACGTTCAGACGCAAATACGATCTGTAGAACACTGATAAAGCCTGACGCTTTGTGGAGCAACCTTAGGACGGTTACAACTTCGTCAGAATGACGGATTCGACGCGACCAAATGCCGCGCGCATCGCGCCGACCTGTTCGCGCGCCGCGTCGACCCGCCCCTTGGCGGCCAGGATCTCGATGTCGGAGCACAGTTTGGCCAGCTCCTTCGCCCCGGCGGTGCGCGCCGCACCGGCCGCCGCGTGGGCGGCGCGCCGCCCCTCCTCCGCGTCGCCGAGGCCGAGCCCGCGCTCCACCTCGTCGAGAATCGGGGCGGTCGTTTCCAGGAAGAAGCCCAGCAGGTCGCGCGCGCCGTCCAGGCTGCCGAAGGTGGCCGCCACATGGTCCAGGTCGAGGATGGCCAAGCCCTCAGCGCCCACTGTTCCACCGCCCGTGATCGCCGCAACACCAACGGGACCGCACACGCCCGTATCCTTGCCACCATCCTTGCCTGAGTCCGCGCGCTTGTCCATGCCGACGGCGCGCTTCGGCGCGCTTCCCCGCGACGGCCGGCGCAGCGGCAGGGCCTGCGGCAGCCAGCGCGTGAGCGTGCGCGACAGCGTCTGCATGTTCACCGGCTTCGACAGGTAGTCGTCCATGCCCGCGGCGAAGCAGCGCTCCGCCTCGCCGATCAGGGCGCTGGCGGTCAGCGCGATGATCGGCAGGCGCCGGCCGCTGTCGCGCTCCTCCGCGCGCAGGCGCTGGGCCAGCTCGTAGCCGTCGAGCTGCGGCATGTGGCAGTCGGTCAGCAGCAGCCCGAAGGAGCGTTCGCGCAGCATCCGCCAGGCCTGCGCGCCGTCGGGGACGAGCAGGGCCGCGAAGCCCAACTGCTCCAGCTGCTTGCGGATGACGACCTGGTTGGTCGGGTTGTCCTCCGCCACCAGGATCAGGGCGCCGGCGGCCTCCGCCTCCTCCACCGTGGGCGGTTCGACCGTGCCGATCTCCTCCGGCAGGCTGTCGTCCGACTCCGGCGTCAGGCGGCCGGCGACGCGGGCCACCGCCGCGCGCAGCGTGGACTGGCGCACCGGCTTCAGCAGCACCGCGGCGACGCCCGCCCCGCCGGCCCCGGCCTCATCATGGTTGGTGGCGATGACGATCCGCGTCTCGCCGAACCCCGGCATGCGCGCCAGCGCGCCGGCCAGCCCCAGCCCGTCCAGCCGCCCGGGGTCGTGCTCCACCACCGCGACGTCGAAGGGCGCGCCGGCCTGCAGGGCCCCGCGCAACGCGTCGAAACCGCCCGCGGCGTCCGCCGCGACCGCCACCTGGGCGCCGGCGCCGGACAGGGCCGCGGCGAAGGCGTCGCGCAGCGGGCCGCAGTCGTCGGCGACCAGCACCCGCAGGCCGGCAAGCTCCGCGGCGCGCAACGGCGGCGCGGCGCTGTCCGCCAAGTCCCCCGCCAGAGGCAGCGGCACCTCGAACCAGAAGGTCGAGCCCTCGCCCAGGCGGGAGTCGACGCCGATGGTCCCGCCCATCATCTCCACCAGCCGCCGGCAGATCGACAGGCCGAGTCCGGTGCCGCCGAAGCGCCGCGTGGTCGAGGCGTCGGCCTGGGTGAAGGGCTGGAACAGGCGGCCCTGCTGCTCCTCGTCCAGGCCGATGCCGGTGTCGGTCACCGTGATGCGCAACAGCCCCTCGGCCCGGCAGACCACCGACAGGGCGATGTGGCCGCGTTCGGTGAACTTGATGGCGTTGCCGACGAGGTTCAGCATGATCTGGCGCAGCCGCACCGGGTCGCCGAGCCGCGGCTCCGCCGCGTCCGCCGCGACGCTGGTGATCAGGTCCAGCCGCTTTTCCCGCGCGCGGGTCGCCAGCAGGTCCACCACCCCCTCCGCGATGTCGCGCAAGGACGTCGGCACGGATTCCAGGCGCAGCCGCCCCGCCTCGATCTTCGAGAAGTCCAGGATGTCGTCGATGATGGTCAGCAGCGCCGAGGCGGATTCGCGGATCACGCTCAGCACGCCGCGCTGGTCCGGGGCGAGCGGCGTCCGCTCCAGCACCTCCAGCATGCCGAGCACGCCGTTCATGGGGGTGCGGATCTCGTGGCTCATGGCCGCGAGGAAGGTGGACTTGGCGCGCGCCGCCTCCTCCGCGTGCTCCTTCGCCTGACGCAGCGCGGCCTCGGCGCGGTGGCGCTCCGTCACGTCGGCGTAGGTGTAGACATAGCCGCCGTCGGGCATGGCGGTGCCGCGAATCCCCAGCACGATGCCGTCGCGGATCACCGTTTCCAGATCGACCGATTCGCCGCGGCGCATGGTCGCGGCCGCCCGCTCCGCCGCCGCCTCCACGTCGCGGTTCATGCCGCGTTCGGCGTAGTCGCCGCGCACCGCGTTGAAGCTCATCAGCTCCAGCAGGGTCGGCCGGACCTCCAGCAGCTCCTCCGGATAGTCCCACAGCTCGCGGTACAGGCGGTTGTGCAGCACCGCGCGGGCGTCGCGGTCGAACACGCAGACGCCGGTCGGCATGGTCTCGAACAGGGCCTGGAGCTGCGCCGACTTGGCGGCCAGCGCCGCTTCCGCCTCCACCTGGGGCGTGATGTCGACGCAGATCAGCTGGATCGCCCGCTGGCCCATCCAGTCGATGGCGCGGGTGCACAGGTCCACCCAGATGCGCGTTCCGTCGTGCCGCAGCATGCGCGTGCGCCGCCGCATCTCCTCGGTCAGCGCGCCGCTGCTGAACAGGCGGTTCCATTCCAGCAGGTTGCCGTACTCCTCCGGCGGGACGAGCCGCTGGAGAAGCGAGCCGGCCATCAGCTCCGTCGGGTCGTCGTAGCCGGCCATGGCGGCGTAGGCGTGGTTGATGAACAGCGGCTTGAAGTCGCGCATCACCACGATGCCCTGGACCGATCCCTCCACCAGGTCGCGGAAGCGCGCCTCGCTGTCGCGCAGCGCCTCCAGCGCGCGGGTGCGGTCGGTGATGTCGGTGACCGTGATGACCCAGCCGCCGTCGCGCCGCTGCTGCCCGCGGATTTCCAGGTCGCGGCCCTGCATGGTGCGCCGCTCGTAGGTGTAGGGCAGCCCGGCCCGCAGCCGCTCCAGCCGTTCGGCGACGAAGGTGGCCGCGTCGGCGTCGGGGAAGTCGCCGCGCTCCAGCCCGTAGACGAGGAAGCTCTCGATCGTCGGACAGGCGTCGATCTCCGCCGGGGTCAGGTTCCACAGCTCGCAGAAGCGGCGGTTGTAGAGGACGATGCGCTCCTCCTGGTCGAGCATCAGGATGCCGCTCGGCATCGCCTCGATGGCGGCGCGCAGCAGGGCCGCGGTTTCCAGCAGCTGGTCCTCGGCCTTCACGCGGTCGGTGACGTCCACGACGGTGGTCTGCACCGCGGGTTCGCCCATCCAGTCGACCACGCGGTCGATCGTCTCCACCCAGACGGTCCGCCCGTCGCGCCGCAGGTTGCGCAGCCGCTGCACCCCCGACGGGACCCGGCCCTGCATCAGCGTGACGTAGGACCGCCAGGCCCGCCCCTGCTCCTCGGGCGCCACGAGGATGTTGAGGTCGGGAAGGTCCAGCACCTCCTCCGCCGTGGTGAAGCCGAAGATGCGGGCGTAGGCGTCGTTGACGAACAGCGGCTTGAAGTTCCGGTGGATCAGGATGCCCTGGATGGAGCCCTCGATCAGCCCGCGGAAGCGCGCCTCGCTGGTGCGCAGCGCCCGTTCGCGGTGGCGGACCTCGTGCGCCACGGCGTCCATCACCCGCGCCATGCGGGAGAGCGCGCCTTCGGGGCCGGCCAGTTGCCGCCGTCCGGCCTCGTCCCCGGCAGCGACGGCGTCCTCCAGGGGAACGGTCACCGCCACCTCGTCGACCAGGTGGCGCAGGCTGCGGCGCAGCAGATCGATGCGGCGGGCGAGGCCCCGCATCACCCCGATGCCCAGCCCGACGGTCGCGGCGATCCCGGCCGGGGCCAGCAACACCGGCAGGCCGTCCGGCAGCGCGCCGGCGGGCAGCAGACCGGCGGCCTGCAAGGCAAGCACCGTGGTGAAGACCGACAGGCCGGCCACGCCGACGAGTCCGGCGCCCAGCCGGAACGTCACGCCGAACCTGTCGCCCACCATGCGCGCACCCCCCATGCCGAACCGGAGCGCAGTTTAGCAACCCGCGCGCGCACAGGCGATTGACATATGGCTTTCGGCGTGTGTCGGCACGCCGCACCCCGCCGCGTCGGCTAGCGGGTGGAGCGCGGAATCCCCAGGAGGTAGGCGACGACGCCCGCGACGAACCGGCGTTCCGGGTGCAGTTCGTGCACCGCCACCGCACGCCCGGCGAAGGACAGTGCCGCGCGGGCCGTCGCCGCCGGGTCGGGGCTGGGCTCCCCGTCGATGCGGAAGCGGGCAACCGTCTTGGTCAGCTCGCGCACCGCCGTCAGCGGCGGGATGGTCATCAGGAAGCGGGCGCTCGCCACCGGGTCGTAGCCGCAGCGCGCCAGCATCGTCTGCACCGTCACCGGGGATCCGTGCCCATCGGTCCCCACCTGGTAGCGCAACAGGCGCTTGGCCCGTTCCTCGACCGCCGCGGACCAGCCGGCGGTGGCCGTGATCAAGGGATTCAACAAAACCGCCTCCAACGCCCCGGCCAGTTACCCAGGCAATACCCACAGTTTGCCGGGGGCATTGACGTCAACACCGGACCGCCCGGCTTGTGCCATCCCCCGCCCCGACGGTCGGATATGCGGCATCGGCGCGGCTGGCGGCCTCCTACCCCGCCAAGCCTGCGGCGAGGTTGACGCCGAGCGCGATCACCGCCGTGTTGAAGACGAAGGACAGCAGCCCGTGCAGCAGGACCAGCCGGCGCATCGGCGCCGAGCGGGTGGTCACGTCGGAGACCTGCGCGGTCATGCCGACGGTGAAGCTGAAATAGAGGAATTCCGAATAGGTCGGCGCGTCGTTGCCGGGAAAGTCGAGCCCGCGCCCCTGGAGCCAGTAGTCGTGCGCGTATTGCTGGGCGAAGAAGACCTGCACGAAGGCCCAGGACAGCAGAACCGTGACGCCGGCCAGCGCCGCGCTGAAGGGGGCGGTCGGCGTTCCCTTCGTCGCGACCATCTCCGCCACGATGGCGGCCAGCGACGCCAGGGACGCCAGCATGGCGACGGTCAGGTCCACCCACTTGCCGCGGTCGAGCAGCCGCGCGCGGTCCTTCATGGAGGCGACGGTCGCGCGGCTGAAGAAGGCCAGGACCAGGGCCGCGTAGACGACCAGCCCGACGTCCCAGCCGACGAGCAGCGCCGTCGTCCAGCGGAACCACTGCGCCATCGCGACGACGACGACGACGATCACCGCCAGCCCCGTGGACAGGGCCGGCCGCAGCCGCAGATGCCTCACCGCCTTGATCACGCCCGCGACCTCCCGCCCAATCGGGACGCGAGGCCCCGCAATCAGGAACTGCTGTCAGGAACTCCCGATCAGGATGCCGGTTCCGAACACCAGCAGGCCGCCGACGACCACCTGGAAGGCGGCGGACAGCAGCGGCGTGTCCATGTAGCGGTTGCGGATCCAGGCGATGACCGCCAGCTCCGCCAGGACAACGGCGATGGCGACCGCGGTAGCGGTCCAGAAATCGGGGATTAGGTAGGGCAGCGTGTGGCCGATGCCGCCGAGCGTGGTCATCAGCCCGCAGACGGCGCCGCGCAGCCACGGGCTGCCGCGCCCAGTGAGCGAGCCGTTGTCGGACAAGGCCTCCGCGAAGCCCATGGAGATGCCGGCGCCGACCGCCGCCGCCAGGCCGACCAGGAAGGTCTCGCTGGTGGAATGGGTGGCGAAGGCCGCCGCGAACAGCGGGGCGAGGGTGGAGACCGACCCGTCCATCAGCCCGGCCAGCCCCGGCTGGACGATCTGGAGGAGGAACAGCCGGCGCTCGGCGTCATGCTCCTTCTCGCGCACCCCCTCGGGCACGTATTTCGCCTCCAGCCGCTCCGCGGTCGCCTCGTGCCGCCGCTCCTCCGCCGCAAGGTCGCCCAGCAGCTGGCGGATGGCGACGTCCTGCGACTGGCGCGCGGCGCGGATGTAGAAGCGCTTGGTCTCCGCCTCCATCAGCTCGGCCTGCTTGCGCACGGTGTCGAGCCCCAGCGGCCGCGACAGCCACACCGGCTTGCGCTCCACGAAGCCGCGCACGTCCTGCCGGCGGATCAGCGGGATGTGGTTGCCGAAGCGGGTGCGGAACAGGTCGAGCAGCCGGTGCCGGTGCCCGTTCTCCTCCTCCGCCATGGCGGCGAAGACCTTCGCCGTGTCGGGATAGTTCTCGCGCAGGCCTTCGGCGAACTCGTCGTAGATGCGGCTGTCCTCCTCCTCGAGCGCGATGGCCAGCGCCATCAGCTCCCGCTCGCTGAGGTCGGAAAAGTCCTTCATGCCCCTCTCCTCCGTGCCCGGGGCCCGAAAGCCCGCAAACGCCAGCTGGACTTTGTCACAAAGAGGGGGAGCGGGAGAAGGTCCGGAACGGCGGCGCCGTCCGCGTGCCGCGGTCCGCACCCACGGCCGCCGCAGCACCGCGGCCAAAAGACCTCCCCCCTTGATCTCCGTAGGAAAACCAAGGGGTCGTGATTGTAGCAGCGGAGGGCGATCGCAAATGCAGTCCTACCGTCAAATTTACAGTCTGAGCGAAGCGGACGCAGATTCGATCGGCTCGGAGACTGTCAAGACTTTACAGGTGTTGCTGGCCCACGCTCTGGTGTCCGAACTGTATTTTATGCTCCCCGCCGGGATCGGAACCGTCTAGTCGCACACCAATCTCGGCGGCCTCTGATGGAAGCCACTCATGGCCTCGGCTGGCCTGATCACGGAAGACATCAAGCCCCACTTCAGCTCCCACACCCTCCGCCACACGGCGGTCAGCCTCTGGATCGAAATGGGGCTTCAGCCAGCGTGCGTTCAGAAGCTGTTGGGCCACGCGTCGCTGCGGATGATGGTATGAACCATATAGCGCAACCCATAAATGGCTGCCCAATTTGAGCAACCCTCGAGACATACGGCATCAACGCGCTTACGACTGGCCGTCTGCACCACGAGCTTTATGCAGCGCACTAAGCAACTGTTCGGAAAGCAGATAGTCCAGAAGCTCTTCCATTTTTGCCACGTCGATATGCCCATCTTTATAAGCAGCGTCTGCAGCGTCCAAGGCATCAAAATAAGGCTGACGGTCCTTCTCGATTTGTTCCGGAATTGTATTGTCGCCTGGAAACCGCTCTGCGGCTCTCAAGCACAAGACAACATATGAAAGGACGCGGGATGTTCTTCCATTTCCATCAGAAAACGGATGAATCCAGTTAAGGCGCCACATAACATAAGCGGCTAAATGAATAGGGCTTTTCTCTTTCCAATTATCATTCACATAATCGCACAACTCCTCAACCATATCAGGTACAATGTGAGCGCCGATTGGCTCATGCTTGCTCCCAGATATAGCTACCCCAGCAGGGCGAAAATTTCCAGCATACGCATGTATTCCATCAAGCGCTATTCGGTGTAGGCTCAAAATGTGGGATACACGGAGCTTAAAAGGGCGCTCAGGATTGATGCGGTTGGGATGCTCTGGGTCCAGATGAGACTCGATAAGCTGTACCGCTGCATCAAACTGACGAAGCCCATTTAGAGCTTCAGCTTCAGCACGCGCCTTTTCGTCCTGAATAAGATAAGCTTCGTCCGCAACACTATGCCTCTGCTTACCAGACTCGTCCGTCATGTGTGCACCCTAGAAAATTTTGGGCGGGCTCGCGCCCGCCCTCAGTTCTCACAAGCCATTTACGCCATTTTCTTGAGGCGCTCAGCCTGGATATCAATAGTCTCCCGCGTGATATACTGATTTTCTATGCGGGTATTGCCATAGGCAAAGCTTCGGCGCTGCTCTTCCTTATCGCGCAATGTCATGCGCACAGAGCGCGCTTGCTCGATCAACGCCTCAAGCTTAGTCGTCATATTACCTTCCTCGCCCTACCGTGCTGCTAGGCCCACCTAGCAGGCACCATGTTGGTTCAGTGTAACAACGTGTGTGGCTAGATGCCTAGCGTCCAGAGCACCCGCCGGCTTACCTCTACAGCCTACGGGAAACGAAAAATAGATCTTTTTCTATAGGCGTCAACGGTTTAGGCGCTATGAGCTTGGCTTTTGAGACTGAGGAAGAAATTGACCCAGCTTGGTGCCAAGACGCTATTGGAGACGGCATTTTATGAAAAGCACCCGCAAATCGGATGTCACTAGAAACCTCGGCACAACACAACTCGTGGAGGTGGACCATTTGTCTCGCCGGCCGAGCTGAGCAGAAAGCGGTCGCAAACTTGGATTACCACCTCTTTAACGATCCGACCCAGGACGGCTAGATCGCTCACCAGTTGGAACGGGAGTTGGGATAGACGTCAGCGGCACTCTCAAGTTGGCATGGCTCCCGCCCAGGGTACCGACGCGCGAGCGCCTTGGCGAGCGGGTACTCGGGGAGCAAGAGGCCCAAAAACAAAACCCCCCGGCCTCCGTAAGGAAACCAGGGGGTTCGTGATGGTAGCAGCGGAGGGATTTGAACCCCCGACCAAGGGATTATGATTCCCCTGCTCTACCACTGAGCTACGCTGCCATCGTGGTTACCATCATGACCTTGGCCATCATGGTCCGGCGCGGATCGTTTCGGTTTGGTCCGTCTCGGTTCGTGCCGGGGCCGCTTATGTATTCCAGCGGGATCGGGGTGTCAACGCCGAATTTTCACTTTTTTGAGGGGGCCTGCGTCAGGCCGCCGTGCCGGCGATCCAGCCGCCGCCCAGCACCCGGTCGCCCTGGTAGACGACGCAGGCCTGGCCGGGGGCGACGCCGTGTTGCGGCTCGTGCAGTTCGGCCTGCGCGGTGCCGTCCGGGCCGAGGCGCCAGGTCGCCGCGGCGGGGGGCTGAGCGGAGCGGAGCTTCACCTCCACCTCCACCCCGTCGCCGGGGGCGAGGTCGGGGCCGAGCCAGTTCACCTCGCGCACGGTCACCACGCTGCGCGCCAGGTCGCGGCGCGGGCCGACGACGACGCGGCGCTGGGCGGGCTCCA
The DNA here is from genome assembly GCF_017876155.1 of Azospirillum rugosum. Classification (GTDB taxonomy): domain Bacteria; phylum Pseudomonadota; class Alphaproteobacteria; order Azospirillales; family Azospirillaceae; genus Azospirillum; species Azospirillum rugosum. The sequence goes on along the minus strand of NZ_JAGINP010000014.1, from coordinate 184,380 downwards.
GCCGCACGACGAACAGCGGCTCCTCCTCGCCCCGGATGCCGCCGATGCCCAGGCCCTTGCGCTGGCCGACCGTGTAGTGGACCACGCCGCGGTGGCGGCCCAGGACGCGGCCGTCCACATGGACGATGTCGCCGGGCTCCACGGAGCCGGGGCGCAGCTTCGCCACCACGTCGGCGTAGGAGCCGTTGGGGACGAAGCAGATGTCCTGGCTGTCGGGCTTCGCCGCCACCTCCAGCCCGTGGCGTTCGGCCAGGGCGCGGGTTTCCGGCTTGGTCAGGCCGCCGAGCGGGAAGCGCAGGAAGTCCAACTGGTCGCGCGTCGTGGCGAACAGGAAGTAGCTCTGGTCGCGGCCGGGGTCGATGGCGCGGTGCAGTTCCGCCCCGCCCTGCCCCTGGACGCGGCGGACGTAATGGCCGGTCGCCAGCGCATCGGCGCCCAGGTCGCGCGCGGTGTTCAGCAGGTCGCGGAACTTGACCCGCTGGTTGCAGCGCACGCAGGGGATCGGCGTCTCGCCGCGCAGGTAGCTGTCGGCGAAGTCGTCGATCACGTCCTGGGAGAATTTCCCCTCGTAATCCAGCACATAGTGCGGGATGCCGATGCGGTCGGCGACTTGGCGGGCGTCGTAGATGTCCTGGCCGGCGCAGCAGGCGCCCGGCTTCTGCAACGCGATGCCGTGGTCGTAGAGCTGCAGCGTGATGCCGACGACGTCGTAGCCCTCCTCCCGCAGCACGGCCGCGGTGACGGAGGAATCCACGCCGCCGGACATGGCGACGACCACGCGGGTGTCCTGGGGACGCTTGGAAATGCCGAGGGAATTCATGGCGCCCTATATGGGCTGGTCCGAAAAAATTTTCACCACCAAGGCACCAAGTCACCAAGAATCCCCGCACCCGGCGCGGGATGGACCCTTGGTGTCTTGGTGCCTTGGTGGTGAATCCCAAACAGCGCTGAGACTTCGCTCAGCCCCGCATGGCGTTGTTGGAGCCGCCGGGCAGGCGCACGGTCAGGCCGTCCAGCTCCTCGCTCATGATGATCTGGCAGCCCAGGCGCGAGGTCTTGGTCAGGCCGAAGGCGAGGTCGAGCATGTCCTCCTCGTCCTCCGACGCCTCGTTCAGCACGTCGAACCACTCCGGCTCCACGATGATGTGGCAGGTCGAGCAGGCGAGCGAACCCTCGCAGGCGCCCTCCAGGTCCAGGCTGTTCTTGTGCGCGATCTCCAGCACGGACAAGCCGAGCGGCGCGTCCACCTCGTGGCGGGTGCCGTTCGGCTCGATGAAGGTCATCTTGGGCATCGGGGTACTCTCCTGGAAAAAGGCCCTGAAAAAGGCGTCGTTGTGATCGCGTCGGTAAAAGGTTCGGTCGTTACGGTGTGTTCGGGGCCAGCCCCGCCCGCCGGCGGCGGGCGTCGGCGCACAGGGCCTCCAGCCGCTCCAGCCGCGCGAGGATGCGCACGGCGTTGTCGGTCTGCCCGTTGCGGAAGGCGATGGCAAGATACTTGATGCAGGACTCGATGCGCTGCCCGACCTCGGCGGCCAGCCGATCCACGGCGGCGACGTCCTGCGCCGCGTCGAGCTGCCGCGCCAACGCGGCGACCTCCTCGTCCTCCGCGACCTCGTCAGCGGCGGCTTCCAAGCCGGGGGGCGGCGTGGCACCGGTCAGGGCGAGCAGGTAGCGCGCGCGGCGCACCGGGTCGCGCAGCGTCTCGAAGGCCTCCGTCAGCGCGTCGGACTGGGCGCGGGCGTTCGCCTGCTGGCGCGCGCCGCGCGCCGCGAAGCGGTCCGGATCCAGGGAGCGGGAGAAGCCGGCGTGCTGGCGCGCCAGCGTTTCCAGGTCGATGTCGAAGCGCGCCTCCAGGCCCAAGCGGGTGAAATGGTCCAACGGGCGCGGCGGCTGCACCGCACCGCAGGAATGGCAGAAGAAGGCGCGCGCCGCGACCGACCGTCCGCACTGCCAGCACGGCTCCAGGTCGCCGTCGATGGCGCCCGCGATGCCGTTCCCCGCCGGGAACCGGGGCGGGCCGGAGTCGGAAGTGGTCATGTCTGCCGTCCGTCGAAGCGCTGAACCAAAAGGCCGCAGGACCGGCGAATCGCCGTGCATCCGGCCGCGTCATACCCAGAAGCGCCGCGCGGCGCAACGTCGGAATGGTGTGTGGTCACGCGGCCGGCGCGCGTCGGCGCCGCTGCGCCATGGCCGCGTAGGCGGCGACGAAGCGGTCCACCGCCGCCGCGTCGCTGTCCCAGCCCAGGCTGACCCGGATGGCCGAGGCCGCCCAGTCCACAGGCAAGTCCTCCGCCCCCTGGCCCATCGCGGCCAGGACGTGGGAGGGCTTCACCTTGCCGCTGGAGCAGGCGGAGCCGGCGCTGACCGCCACCCCGGCCAGATCGAGCGCCATCACCTGCGTCTCGCCCGGCACGCCGGGCAGGAGAAGGCAGCTGGTGTTGCCGACCCGCGGCGCGGCGGCGCCCATCACCAGCGCCTCCGGCACGGCGTCGCGCACCTGCACCTCCAGCGCGTCGCGCAGGCCGGTCAGGCGGTCCGCGTCGGGAAGCTCCTCCAGCGCCAGCCGCGCGGCGGCGCCGAAGCCGACCAGCCCGACGACGTTCTCCGTCCCGGCGCGGCGGCGCTTCTCCTGGCCGCCGCCGCGGATCAGTGCCTCCGGCTCCAGCCCCTCGGCGATGACCAGCGCGCCGGCCCCGGCGGGACCGCCGATCTTGTGCGCGGAGATGGTCAGCAGGTCGGCCCCGAGCGCGGACAGGTCCAGCGGCAGCCGGCCGGCCGCCTGGACCGCGTCGCAGTGCAGCAGCGCGCCGTGGGCGTGGGCGATGGCCGCCGCCTGCGCGACCGGCTGGATCACACCCGTCTCGTTGTTGGCGAGCATCAGGGAGACGAGCGCCGGCCCCTCCCCCGCCGCCAACAGGCGTTCCAGCGCGTCCAGGTCGGCCACGCCGTCGCGGTCCACGGGGATGCGCGGGGTGTCGGGCGCGATCGCCAGGACGGACTCATGCTCGATGGCCGACACCACGACGCGCCGGCCGGGAAAGCCGCGGAGCGCCAGGTTGTTGGCCTCCGTCCCGCTGCCGGTGAAGAAGACCTGCGCGGGGCGGACGCCGGCCAGGGCGGCCACCAGCGCGCGCGCGTCCTCGACCGCGCGGCGGACCGCACGGCCGAAGCCGTGCACCGACGACGGGTTGCCGACGAGGTCCAGGGCCTGGACCATCGCCGCCTTCACCGCCGGCTTCAGGGGCGCCGACGCGTTGTGGTCGAGATAGACGCGGGTTACCAAGGGAACGATCCGATGTCAGGCCAGCCGGCTCGAATGGCGCCGGATCATTCGGCTGCCACCGCCGCGCCCTCGTCGGCCTGCGGGCTGCGGATGGTCAGGCTGCTGGTGCCGATGATGCGGCGCTCCACCACGTCGGCGACGGTCACGGAGCTGAGATACATGTGGATCTGGTTGCCCAGTTCCTCCCACAGGTCGTGGGTCAGGCAGCGCGAGCGGTTGGTCCGGCAGCCCTGCGGCGTGCCGTTGGCGCAGCGGGTCGTCCGGATCGGCTCGTCCACCGCCAGGATGATGTCCGACACGCGCGTGGCGCCGGCCGGGTGGGCCAGCAGGTAGCCGCCGCCGGGGCCGCGCACGCTCTTCACCAGCCCGCCCTTGCGCAGCTTGGCGAACAGCTGCTCCAGGTAGGAGAGCGAGATTTCCTGCCGCTCCGCGATGTCGGCAAGGGCGACGGGGCTTCCCTGGCTGGTGGCGGCGAGATCGACCATGGCCATGACGGCATAGCGTCCCTTGGTGCTGAGCCTCATCTGTCTCTCCTTACCCTTCCTTGATCCCGGTCCGGCCGCCAAGGGCTTGTCCGTTGCCGGACGCTCCCTTGTGCGGGTTCGGACCAGGTCTGGCGATTATGAATGGTTGGCATCACTTACCGGACCGCCTCGCGCGCGTCGGCGCGGGAGCCGCCATTGGCCCCGGCGGGCACGTCGTGCGGCGTGGCCGCCCGTTCCGCTTCCAGCTCCTCGACCCGCTGGCGCAGGCCCGACACCTGGTCGAGCAGCCCGTTGAGCGCGCGCGCGACGGGGTCGGGGATGTCGCCGCACGGCGTGCCGTAGGGCATGAACTTCTGCGTGTCCGCGCGGTCGCGCGGGGCGACGGCCTTGGCCGGGATGCCGACGACGGCGATCCCCGGCGCCACGTCCGCGACCACCACCGCGTTGGCCCCGACGCGCGCGCCCTGCCCGATCGTGATGGCGCCCAGCACCTTGGCCCCGGCGCCGACGATCACGCCGTCGCCCAGCGTCGGATGGCGCTTGCCGGGGTTCAGCGACGTGCCGCCCAGCGTCACCCCATGGTACAGCATGACGTCGTCGCCGATCTCCGCCGTCTCGCCGATGACGACGCCCATGCCGTGATCGATGAAGAAGCGGCGACCGATGGTCGCACCGGGGTGGATTTCGATCCCGGTCAGGGAGCGGGAGATCTGCGACACCACCCGCCCGACCAATCGCCAGCCGCGTTGCCAGCAATAATGCGCGATGCGGTGCAGGACGATCGCGTGGAGACCCGGGTAGCACAGCGCGACCTCGACCCGCGAACGCGCCGCGGGGTCGCGCGCCATAATACCGTCGATCTCTTCGCGAAGATGCTTGAACACGAGAACACCCGCCGTGGTATAGTCCGCCCTCTTGCCGGGAGACACAGTCTTTCGCAAGAACCTTCGACCCGTGCCTGGCCGGGCGCGCGTGTTGCCCTGATGGACCTGTCGACGCATATATGATGACCAAGCAAAACGGTCAAGAATTGTGTTCGAAAATTCCAGGGATGTCCATGGGCAACCACGTCCGCTTGCCGGGCCGTCCGGAATCCGGCGCGCCGGTGGTCCGGATCAACCTTTGTTCGCGTCAGGATCGTCGCCCCCATGCCTGAAGTGATGATCAACGGTCCGGCCGGTCGGCTGGAAGGCCGCTACACCCACGGCACGGCCCCGAACGCGCCGATCGCCCTGCTGCTTCACCCGCACCCGCATCACAATGGGACGATGAACAACAAGGTGGTCTTCACCCTGTTCCAGTCCTTCACGAAGCGCGGCTATTCGGCCCTGCGCTTCAACTTCCGGGGCGTGGGCCGCAGCCAGGGCACCTACGACAAGGGCGAGGGGGAACTGGCCGACGCGGCGGCGGCGCTGGACTGGCTGCAGACCTACAACCCCAACGCCCCGGTGTGCTGGATCGCCGGCGTGTCCTTCGGGGCCTGGATCGGCATGCAGCTTCTGATGCGCCGGCCGGAGATCGACGGGTTCGTCTCCGTCTCGCCGCCGGCGAACCTGTTCGACTTCTCCTTCCTGGCGCCCTGCCCGTCCTCGGGCCTGATCATCAACGGCGACCGGGACGAGCTGGTGCCGCAGGCGGCGGTGAACAAGCTGGTGACCAAGCTGTCGCACCAGAAGGACATCCGCATCGACCACCGCGTGGTGCCCGGCGCCAACCACTTCTTCGCCAACCGCAGCGACGACCTCGCCGTGCAGGTGGACGACTACCTGGACCGCGCGCTCGGCAACCCGATCGCGGCTGTGGCGGAGTGACCGACATGAGGGCCTTCCTGCGCGTCGTTCTCGCCGGCGGCGTGGCCGCCCTGCTGCTGTCCGCCTGCTCGTCGGAGCAGGTCGCCCGCAGCTTCGGCAACTGGTGCAAGCGCGCCGACAACTGCACCGACAACAGCCGGACGCAGCCGTGACGCCGTAGGTTGGGTGGAGCCGCAGGCGCAACCCAACAAACGCCGCACCGCCGACGCTGTTGGGTTTCGCTTCGCTCCACCCAACCTACGGAATTTGCAGGATTATGCCACCGGGTGAAAACGCCCGCCGGTCATTGGCCGGGGCGCGCCGGTGGTGGTGGGCAGGCTGAGCGGCAGGCCCTTGCGGCTGCGCACGGCCAGATAGGCGAAGGCCTCCGCCTCCAGCGCATCGCCGTTCCATGCGACCGCCTCCACCGGATCGACCGGCACGCCGAGGCGGTCGGCGAGCATGCCCATCAGCGTGGCGTTGTGGCGCCCGCCGCCGCAGACGAGCCAGCGCAGCGGCGCCTGCGGCAGGTGCGGCACGATGCGGGCGACGGACGCCGCGGTGAAGGCGGTCAGCGTCGCGGCCCCATCCTCAGGCGACAGGCCGTGCACGGGCGACGGATCGAAGGCGTCGCGGTCGAGCGACTTGGGCGTGGGCTGGTCGAAATAGGGGTGGGCGAGCAGTGCCGCCAGCGCGGCCTCGTCCACGCGGCCGGAGGCGGCAAGGGAGCCACCGGCATCATAGCGCGCGCCGTTCCGGTTCAGGATCCAGTCGTCCACCAGCGCGTTGCCCGGCCCGGTGTCGCAGGCGATGACCTCGTCGTCGCCATTCCCGATCCAGGTGACGTTCGCCACGCCGCCGATGTTCAGCACGGCGAGCGGGCGCGGCAAGGCGTCGGCCAGCGCGCGGTGGAACAGCGGCACCAGAGGGGCCCCCTGCCCGCCGGCCTCGACGTCGGCGGTGCGGAAGTCGTTGACCACGGCGATCCCCGTGGCCCGCGCAAGCCGGGCGCCGTCGCCGATCTGCCAGGTGCGCCGCTGGTCCGGGGCGTGGAAGATCGTGTGGCCGTGGAAGCCGATCAGGTCGACCGCGTCGGCCGCCACGCCGGCCTCCTCCAGCAGGCGGCGGACCGCGTCGGCATGGGCGTCGGTCAGGGCGCGCTCCACCTCCTCCACTGGCGCCTCCGCCGGCCCCTTGCCGCCAAGGCAGGAGCGCAGGGCGCCGCGGAAGGCGTCCTCGTAGGGAATGGTGACGAAGGCCAGCGGTTCCGCCCGCGTCTCGCCGTCGGTGCGGACCAGCGCCGCGTCAATTCCGTCCATGGAGGTGCCGCTCATCAGCCCGACAACCGTCTGCATTCCCACCCGCTTCCTTGCCTAAAAGCGGCCCCGGAGAATTGTGGGGCCGGCCGTTCCATGCTAACAGACGCGACCTTCGACCTTATCACGACAGCCGGATCGCGGCCATGACGACGCTCACATCGGATTTCCTTCGCACGCTGCAGGAACGCGGCTTCATCCACCAGTGCACCGACCTTGCCGGGCTCGACGAGCGCGCGGCGAGGGGGCCGATCATCGCGTATATCGGCTTCGACTGCACGGCGGACAGCCTGCATGTGGGCAGCCTGCTGCCGATCATGATGCTGCGCTGGCTGCAGAAGACCGGCCACAAGCCCATCGTGCTGATGGGCGGCGGCACCACCAAGATCGGCGACCCGTCGGGCAAGGACGAGGCGCGGCAGCTGCTGACCGACGAGGTCATCAACGCCAACATGGCGGGCATCAAGCGCATCTTCGGCCGCTACCTGACCTTTGGCGATGGCCCGACCGACGCGGTGATGGTCAACAACGGCGACTGGCTGGACGAGCTGAAGTACATCCCGCTGCTGCGCGACGTCGGCCGGCACTTCACGATCAACCGCATGCTGACCTTCGAATCGGTCAAGCTGCGGCTCGACCGCGAGCAGCCGCTGACGTTCCTGGAGTTCAACTACATGATCCTCCAGGCCTACGACTTCGTGGAGCTGTTCCGCCGCCAGAAATGCGTGCTGCAGATGGGCGGCTCCGACCAGTGGGGCAACATCATCAACGGCGTGGAGCTGGGACGCCGCACCGACGGGGCGGAGCTGTTCGGCCTGACCACGCCGCTGCTGACGACCTCCTCGGGCGCCAAGATGGGCAAGACCGCGGCGGGCGCGGTGTGGCTGACCGCCGACAAGCTGAGCGCCTACGATTTCTGGCAGTACTGGCGCAACACGGAGGACGCGGACGTCGGCCGCTTCCTGCGCCTCTACACCGAGCTGCCGATGGACGAGGTGGCGCGGCTGGAATCGCTCCAGGGTGCGGAGATCAACGAGGCCAAGAAGGTGCTGGCCTTCGAGGTGACCAAGCTCGCCCACGGCGAGGAGGCCGCGACGGAGGCCGCCGAGACCGCCCGCCGCACCTTCGAGCAGGGGGCCGCCGCCGAGGGCCTGCCGAGCATCGACGTGGCGCGCGCGGAGCTTGAGGCCGGGCTGCCCGTGGTCGACCTGCTGGTCTCCACCGGCCTCGCCGCGTCGAAGGGCGAGGCGCGCCGCCTGATCAAGGGCGCCGGCGCCAAGATGAACGACGCCGCCATCGCCGACGAGGCCGCCAAGGCGACCACCGCGGACCTGAACGCGGACGGCGTCATCAAGCTGAGCGCGGGCAAGAAGCGGCACGCGCTGGTGCGGGTGGTGTGAGGGGGCTGCGGCGCCCCCCTCCCTGACCCTCCCCCGCTGCGCGGGAGAGGGGACTGCCGCCGCTTTGCAAGTCTCCCCTCTCCCGCGCAGCGGGGGAGGGAGGGACCCACGCGCGAGCGTGGGAGGGAGGGGGCCCCTACTTCGCGTGCGACTCCGGCGTCGGCGTCTTGTCCGGCGCCGCCTTGCCGTCCCCCAGGAAGAACAAATTCCGCAGGAAGCCCGGCGCCAGGACGGCGAGCGGGTTGACCGACACGTCGGGGTTGCCCAGCGGGCCCTGGACGCGCCAGGTGGCGCTGAAGATGCCCTGCCCCTCGCCGCCGCTCAGCGCGTCGCCCAGCAGCGGGATCTGGCCGATCAGGCGGTTCAGGCCGTAGAGCGGCACGATGGTGCCCTTCAGGTTGGCCGTGCTGGTGTCGATGTCCACGTCGCCTTCCAACGTCAGGCCGAGAGCCGAGCCGGAGGTGCGCAGGTCCTTCAGCGTCAGCAGCCGCCCTTCCTTGCGGTAGTCGCCGGCCAGCCGGCCGAAGTGGATGCCCTTGCCGCCGCCCATCAGCTCCGCGAAGCCCGACGGGGAGATGGCGTTCAGCATGCGCGCCAGGACCGGAAGGTCGACCAGCGTGTATTCCCTAAGCTCCAGCGAGCCCTCGATGGGCGCGTCGGCGCGCGGCTCCACCGTGCGGCCGGTGAGGGTGAGGGCGCCGCCCTGCATGCGGTCGGTGAGGTCGAGCGCGCGCAGCGCGTCGCCCATGTTGTTCGCCGTGACGGCGACGTCGTAGAAGCCCTTCGGGTTGGGCAGGTAGCGCACCGACGCCGTCCCGTCGCCGCCCGTCCGCGCGTTCAGGTCCAGCGCCGTCCAGGCCCGCCCGTTGCGCGTCATCCGCCCGGCCACCTCCGACAGGAAGCGCCCCTCGCCGAACACGACGCGGTTCAGGCGAAGGTTGAAGTCCAGCGGGGTCGCCTTCCCGTCGGGCGGATCGGGCTTCTTGTCAGGACCGCTGTTGCGGCCCATCAGGGCGCGGGCGTCCAGGCTCTGGCCCGTGATGGTCCCGGCGTAGCCCAGCTTCTCGCCGTCCCGGGCCGGCCGCACGGTCACGTCGGCCTTCAGGTCGGTCTGGCCGACGGACAGCTGGCTGACCTGCACCTTGGACACCGCCATGGTCGGCTGCGCCAGTTCCACCACCGCCTGCGCGCGCAGGCCGCCGGCGTCGATGTTCAGGCCGGTGACGCGCGTCACCCGGTCCTTCTGGAACTCCAGCGCCAGCTTGCCGGAGCCGGGGACGCCGGGCTTCTTCTCCCAGCCCAGCTCGTCGATGCGCAGGCGGGTCTTCTCCAGGTTCAGGCCGGCGGACAGGGCGAGCTTGTGCTTCTGGTCGACGGTGAACAGGATGTCGGCGCCCATCGGCCCCTCGACATGCTCCGCCAGGTCGATGCCGTGGCTGCGCAGGTCGTTGGCGTCCACGTCGCCCTTCACCGTGATGCGCGTGCGCGGCCCCTTGGCGGTGGAGCTGAACTGCTCCTTCCAGTCGATGGCGACGGGGATGCCGTCCAGCTTGGTGGTGCCCTTCACCCCCATGGACTTCATGTCCAGCGCCAGGGTCAGGTCGCCCTCCGTCGCGGTCAGGCCGGCGGCCACCTTTTCGATGCCGACGCCGCGCAGCTTCGCCCCGACTTCGAGGTTCAGGTCCTCCACTTTCAAATCGACCAGCAGCGGGAAACGGATGTGCAGCTGCGCGTCCGCCATGCCCTGCGTCCGCTTCGGGTCGAGGTCGAGGCGGCTGGGGTAGCCCAGCGGCGGGCTGTCGATCACGGTCAGGATGGTGCGCACCGGCCCGCGCAAGGGGATCTGCACCTCCATGAACTCGTTGCCGTCGTCGAGGCCGGAGATGAGCACGCTGCCATCGCCCAGCTGCACGTCGTCGATGCGGCCGCCCCTAGTGCGGATGGCGAAGGTCTTGCCGTCGGTCGTCGCCTCCACCCCGGCGTTGGTCACCACGGGCAGCGGGTGGAAATAGTCCACCGTGATGTCCTCGCCGCGGATGGTCGCGTCGAAGTGGGTGCCTTGTATGGGCTGCGATCCATCGAGCGGCCCGGACAAGCCGGCGGTCGCGGTCGCCTCCCGCACGACGCCGTGCGACAGGTTCTTGGTCACCCAGTCCCGCGCGTTCTTGCCGACGTCGAGCGGCCACAGCCGGCGCAGCTCGTCCACCGGCACGTCGCGCGCGGTGACCGCGACCTCCACGACGGCATCGCCGCCCGGTTCATCACTTTTTGTGAAGGGGTCCTTCGGCAGGGTCGCCCAGCCGGCGCCCTCCACCGTGGGCCCGCCGAGGTCCAGCGTCAGACGCTCCAGGTCCACGCGCCCTTCTGTGAGGTCCGCCACGGCGGACAGCGACGCGGAGGCGACCGTCACCGGTTCCGGGAAGCGGCTGGGCAGCTCGACGCGGCCGGGGCCAGCGGTCAGGTCGGCGCGGCCGGTGCGCGGCCGCCACGCCCCGTCGAGCACCGCGCTGGCCGTCCCGGACAGGGGGACCTGCGCGGCGGCCAGCGGGGCCAGCGCCGGGGCGAGGTCGGCGAAGCGCGCGGGCTCCAGCCCGGACAGCCGCGCCGCGACCTCCGCGCCCTGCCCGATCCGCTGCGTGCCGTCGAGGTCCAGCGTGGCGGTGCGGCCGCCCCGGACCAGGCTCAGATGCGCGTCGACGCTGCGGCGGTCGTCCGTTTCCGTCAGGGAGCCGCGGCCGGACAGGGTGAGGTCGTCGAGCGCCAGCGTCAGCTGGTCCAGCACGGCGCGCCGGCCCGGCACGTCCAGCGACCCGCGCGCCTGCACGCGGCCCACCCGCACGGGGTCCGGCCGCAGGGCGGGCAGTGCTACCTCGCCGGCCCCGCCATGCAGGTCGAAGCCGACGCGCACCGGCTCGAACCGGCTGTCCAGCGTGGCGTCCACCCGCCCGCCCAGCGGCACGGACACCGCGGCGAGCGGCGCCAGGGCCGGGCCGATGCGGGCCAGCGACGCCGGCTCGATCCCTTCGAAGCGGACCGCACCCTCCGTCACCGCGTCCCGCATGCGGTAGGTGCCGGAGGCCTCCACCGCGGCGCTGGTGCCCGCGAGGTCGAGCGCAATGCGCGCGCCGCCATTGATTTCCTGCCCGTTGCGGGTCAGCACGATGTCGGCGCGGCTGGCGTGCCAGGACAGGCCCAGCATGCGGTTTTCCACCAACAGGTCGGCGCCGATGATGGTCAGCTGCCGCAGCAGCCCCAGCGGCCGGTCCATGGTCGGCGGCTGGAGCAGCGTGGCCAGCAGCTCCCCGGCGAAGTCGGGGCCGTCCTCCGCGTCGGGCTTGTCGGGCTCGCCGGGCCGGGGATTGGCACGGACGTCGAAATCCAGGTTGCCGTCGGCGCGCCGCAGGATGGACAGGCGCGGGTGCACCACGTCGAGCCGAGTCGGCGACAGCTTGCCGAGGAACAGCGCCTGCACCGAGAAGCCGACGCCCAGCTCCGGCACGGCCGCAAGCTCCGCCCCATCGGCGTTGACCGCGCGCACGCGCAACGCCCGCAGGTCGAGCCGGGTCAGCCCGCCGCCGCCCTCCTCGTTCACCCAGGACAGCACGAGGTCGCCCACCGCCACCGCGTAGCGCCCCTGCGGGTCGCTGAGCGCGCGTTCGACATAGGGCGTCAGCGGGGCAAGCGCGATCGGCCCCTGCGACAGCCGCCAGGCGAGCAGCCCGCCGGCCGCCCCCACCACGGCGACCGCACCCGCCGTCGTCCAGGCCAGGATCTTTGCCGTGCGTCGAATCACGGGCGGAGCCTCTTGTTCCCTCTCCCCTCTGGGGGCCAGGGCAATCGCATCTGATATTCCCTCTCCCGTCCCGGGAGAGGGAAGGGGCCCGCGCAAAGCGCGGGAAGGGTGAGGGTACCGCCAAGGATCAGCGCGTTGATCCTCGCATGACCCTCACCCGCCCGCTTCGCGGGCACCCTCTCCCGGGGCGGGAGAGGGACGCGCTTGCCCCCTCGCCCGAAGGAAGAGGAAGAATGACGAGGGTGGTTGACCGCAGCCACACAACCGCGCACCCTTCTGCCCGATTCTTGTGCAGGGATAGCCGACACCATGCCGACCACCACGCTCCCGAAACCCTTCGATCCCGCCCTGGCCGAACGCGGCCTGGAGCGCTGGCGCCAGGAGGCGGCCGGCGCCGCGGACGAGGAGGTGCGCGCCTGGGCGGAGGCGTACGCCGACAGCGCCGAGGGGCGGGCGGTGATCGACGCGGTGTGCGGCAACAGCCCGTATCTGGGCCAGAGTCTGACGCGGGAGCTGCCCTTCCTGCGCCGGGCGTTGACGGACGGGTTTGACGCGGCCTTCGCCGACCTGCTGCGGGGCGTCGAGGCGGACAGCGCGGAGGAGCGCAACACCGACCGGCTGATGACCACGCTGCGCATCGCCAAGCGGCGCGCGGCCCTGCTGATCGCGCTGGCGGACATCACCGACCGTTGGACGCTGGAGCAGGTCACGGGCGCCCTGTCCGACATCGCGGAGACGTCGGTGCGCATGGCGGCGAACCACCTGCTGCGCCGCGCGGCGGAGGCCGGCACGCTGACGCTGCCGGAGCCGCAGCGGCCGTGGATCGGGTCGGGGCTGATCGTGCTTGCCATGGGTAAACTTGGTGCGCGCGAGCTCAACTATTCCAGCGATATCGACCTGATCGTCCTGTACGACGATGCCGTCGTTCAAACGCCCCAGCCGGACAAGCTCGCCCGCACGTTCATTCGTATCGCGCGCGATCTTGTCCGCATTATGGATGAACGGACCAGGGACGGCTACGTCTTCCGTACAGATCTGCGGTTGCGTCCCGATCCCGGGGCCACGCCGCTCGCGGTGTCCGTCTCGGCGGCCGAAATTTATTACGGCAGCGTCGGCCAGAACTGGGAGCGCGCGGCCATGATCAAGGCCCGCCCGATCGCCGGCGATCCCGAGGCCGGCCGCCAGTTCCTGCGCATCCTGGAACCGTTCGTGTGGCGGAGGAACCTCGATTTCGCGGCCATTCAGGACATCCATTCCATCAAGCGTCAGATCAACGCCCACAAGGGCCACCGAGAAGTGACCGTCAACGGCCACGACATCAAGGTGGGGCGCGGCGGAATCCGCGAGATCGAGTTCTTCGCCCAGACCCAGCAGCTGATCTTCGGCGGGCGCGACACGCGCGTGCGCATCGCCCCCACCCTGCTGGCCAACAAGGCGCTGTGCGCCGTCGGCCGCGTACCGTCAGTGGCGGTGGAGGAACTGGAGGAGGCCTACCGCTTCCTGCGCCGGGTCGAGCACCGCATCCAGATGATCGACGACCGGCAGACCCACCAGATCCCCGCCGACGACGCCGGGGTCGCGCACTTGGCGACCTTCCTCGGCTACGATGACGTCGAGGAGTTCCGCGCCGACCTGCTGTCCCGGCTCGGCCGCGTGGAGGACCGCTACGCCGAGCTGTTCGAGGAGGCGCCGTCCCTGTCCGGCCCCGGCAACCTCGTCTTCACCGGCACCGACGACGACCCCGGCACGGTGGAGACCCTGCGCGGCATGGGCTACCGCGATCCCAGCCGGGTGATTGCCGTGGTGTCCACCTGGCACCGCGGCCGCTACCGCTCCACCCGCTCCGGCCGCGCGCGGGAGCTGCTGACCGAGCTGGTGCCGACCATCCTCAACGACCTCGCCAAGACGCCCGCGCCGGACGAGGCGCTGGTGAAGTTCGACGGCTTCCTCGGCCGGCTGCCGGCCGGCGTCGGGCTGTTCTCCCTGTTCATCGCCAACCCCTGGCTGCTGGCCCTGGTGGCGGAGATCATGGGCACCGCGCCCCGGCTGGCGGAGACGCTGTCGCGCAACCCGTCGCTGCTCGACGCCGTCATCTCGCCCGACTTCTTCGACCCGCTGCCCGACCGCGCCGGGCTGGAGGCGGAGTACGGGCGCGTGCTGGCCGGCGCCCGCGACTTCGAGGATGTGCTGACCCTGTCGCGGCGCTGGACCAACGACCAGCGCTTCCGCGCCGGGGCGCACATCCTGCGCGGCATCACCGACGGCGACCGCTGCGGCCCCTTCCTGGCCGACCTCGCCGACGTGGTCGTGCCGGAGCTGGCGCACCGCGTGGAGGAGGAGTTCGCCGCCCGCCACGGCCATGTTCCGGGCGGCGCCTGGGTGGTGGTGGCGATGGGCAAGCTGGGCAGCCGGCAGCTGACCATCACCTCCGACATCGACCTGATCGTGGTGTATGAGGCACCGCCCGAGGCGCGGATGTCCGACGGGGCCAAGCCGCTGGCCACCAACGAATACTACATCAAGCTGACGCAGCGGCTGACCAACGCCATCACCGCGCCGATGGCCGACGGGCGGCTGTACGAGGTCGACATGCGGCTGCGCCCGTCGGGCAACGCCGGGCCGCTCGCCACGTCCCTGGAGGCCTTCACCGGCTATCAGGCGAAGGACGCCTGGACCTGGGAGCACATGGCCCTGACCCGCGCCCGCGTGATTGGCGGCGATTCGCAACTCGCCGCCAAGGTGGAGGCCGCGATCCGCGCCGTGCTGACCCGGCCGCGCGACCCGGACAAGGTGCTGTGGGACGTGGCCGACATGCGCCGCCGCATCGACAAGGAGTTCGGCACCGACAACCCGTGGAACCTGAAATACGCGCGCGGCGGGCTGATCGACATCGAGTTCACGGCGCAGTACCTCCAGCTCCGCCACGGCCACGACCATCCGGAAATCCTGTCCATCGGCACGGCGACGGCGCTGGAGAACGCCACCGCCGCCGGGCTGCTGGCGCCGGAGGTCGGGGCGGAGCTGGTGTCCACCCTGACGCTGTGGCGGCGGGTGCAGGGCTTCCTGCGCCTGACCACGGAGGATACGCTGGAACCCGGGCAGGCGTCGCCGACCCTGCTGGAGGGGCTGTCGCGCGCGGCCTTTCCAGAGGAGGAGCCGGCGGTTGACTTCGCCGCGCTGGACGCCAGAATCCGGGCCATCGCCGCCCGCGCCCATGCCCATTTCGTGGCCCTGGTCGAGGAACCGGCGTCGAGGCTGCCTCCCCCAGAGACCAACGAAGAAGTCAAACTCCCATGACCGACCAGACCGCCGACCAGACCGCCGACCAAACCACGGCCCCCGCCATCGAAGCGAGCACCGCCGCCCCCGACTTCACCATGCCGACGGACGGCGGCGGCAGCGTCACGCTGTCCGCGCTGAAGGGCACGCCGGTGATCCTGTACTTCTATCCGAAGGACGACACCTCCGGCTGCACGTCGGAGGCCTGCGGCTTCCGCGACCAGTTCCCGAACTTCCGCGGGGCCGACGCCGTGGTGATCGGCGTGTCCAAGGACAGCGTCGCCAGCCACGACAAGTTCAAGGCCAAGTACGAGCTGCCCTTCATCCTCGCCTCCGACAAGGAGACGAAGGTCGCCGAGGCCTACGGCGTCTGGGTGGAGAAGAGCATGTACGGCCGCAAGTACATGGGGCTGGAGCGCGCCACCTTCCTGATCGACAAGGACGGCATCGTCCGCAACGTCTGGCGCAAGGTGAAGGTCACCGGCCACGTCGACGCGGTGCTGAAGGCGCTGAAAGCCCTCTAACCGCAGGGCCGGGTTGCCTGGGCAGGGCACGCGTCGTAGATTGTGGTTATTCCCGCCATCGGACGTGTGCCCATGCTGACCATCCGCAACCCGGAAGCCGAGCGCATCGCCCACGACCTGGCGTCCCGTCGCGGGCTGGCGATCGACGACGTCGTGCTCAACGCCTTGCGGACGGAATGGGCAAGGATGGAACGTCCGGTGCACCCCGAACCGCGTCCGCTCGACGATCCGGCGGCAACGCTCGCCAAGGTCCGCGCCATCGTTGCCGACATCGACCGGTTGCCGGTGCTGGACGAGCGAAGCCCCGAGGACATCCTGGGATACGATGAAAGCGGGGCCTTCGATGGTGATCGATAGCTCCGCGATCCTGGCGATCCTGCTGAAGGAACCGGAGCGCGACCGCTTCCTGAACGTGATCGCGACGGCGCCGAACCGCTTCATGAGTGTGATGTCGATGATTGAGATCGGCATCGTGGCCCGCTCCCGCCTGGGAACGCGCGGCTTCGAACAGGCCGTGGCGATCTTGGACGCCTTTGCCGTAGACGTCGTGCCACTGACCCGCCACCTTGCCGAATTGGCCGTGGGCGCACACCAGCGGTTTGGCCGGGGTCATCACCCGGCGAAGCTGAACATGGGGGACTGCTGCTCCTATGCGCTGGCGCTCGACCTCGGGCAGCCCCTGCTCTTCAAGGGGAATGACTTTTCGCAAACGGACGCCCAGCCAGCCTTGCCCCTGTGACCCCACGCGTCCCCTCCTCCGAAAGACTCCCTCGGGCGGGGCTATTCCTCCTTCGCGTCGGCGTACGACGTTAGATTTGTTCCCGGTACGCACAAATAATCATAAAGTTCGGCAGTTCGATCCTCAAACGACGCGCACCGACCGCCTCGACGAAGGATGCTCCGCCATGAATGTTGCCAATATTGCCCGGCGCCTCGCCGCCGGTGAGCTGCATTATGCCCTCGGTCGATTTGAAACGGTTCGTCGAAGCTACAGCGCCTTGCGGCGCATCGCGCCCAAGCCGCGCCACGCCACTTGGCCTCCCCCGCAGAACATGACCCTGCCGGACACGCTGTTTCCCCTGGTCCGGACGCACGAGGCACGGGACGCGCTGCGCCGGGACTCCATCGCCTTCGGCTTCGACCTGCCGGCCGACACCGTGCGGGACATCGTTGATTTCGCGGAGACCACGCCGATCGGGACGCGCGGCGACGAGCGGCTGTTCTGGCGGTCGGACGTGCAGGGCGGGCGGCTGGCCGACGGCACGCCGGTCGTCCTGGCGATGGCGCCGCAACCGTCGGACTGCGCGGCCATCCGCCGCGTCTGCCGCGACCCGGCCCTGCTGGCCGCCGTGACCGACTTCCTGGGCTACGCCCCGACCAAGACCATCCCGCGCCTGTTCTGGAGCTTCGTCACCGACGCGACGGACGAGGAGCGGCGGCGCCTGGGCCAGACCATCGACTGGCACTACGACGTGCACGACTTCCACTTCTGCTCCGCGTCCTTCTACCTGACCGACGTGACCGCCGGGGCCGGGGCGCACGCCCTCGTCCGCGGGTCGCACCGCGGCAAGTCGATCCGGATGCTGCTGGGCTCCGCCAACGCGCCGGAGGAGGAGGTGCTGGCCCACTTCGGCCGCGACCGGCTGATGGTGGTGGAGGGGCCGGCCGGGACGGGCTTCCTGGAGGACACGTCCTGCTACCACCGGGCCATGCCGCCGACCGACCGCGACCGGCTGATGTTCCAGATCTGGTTCAGCTGAGGCCGTTTCCGCCCGATCACGCCGCGCGGCCGAGGATCTCCTCGGCCAGCGCCTGCATCTCCGTGGCGGCCTGGGTCTTGCGCGCGGCCTCGGTCACCGAAAGCCCCGTCAGCAGCGTGCCGGCGTAGGCGGTGCGGTTGCCGATCTGCGCCTCCGCGATGTCCACGGCCGGCGGGTCGACGAGGTCGCGCACGCGGGCGATCAGCTCGTCGGCGATGCGGGCACGCGGCGGCACGCGGTTCAGCACCAGCAGAAGGCGGCGCTTCTCCTGCGCGGCGAGGTCCAGCGTCGGCTGCACCGCCCACAGGTCCATGGGGCTGGGCTGGACGGGCGCGATGACCAGGCTGGCGGCGCGCACGGCGATGCGCGCCTCCGTCTGGGCGTGCGGCGGGCTGTCGATCAGCACCACGTCGTGGCTGCGCGCCAGCTTCTCCACCTCCGTCTGGGTGCGCCAGCCGGTGATCTGCACGTGGGTGAAGCCGGGCTGCCCGCCCGTGGCCTCATGCCGCACCTCGTGCCAGCGGGTCAGGCTGCCCTGCGGGTCGATGTCCACCGTGGCGACGGACCGGCCGAGCTGCATCCAGGCGATCGCCAAATGGGCGACCAGGGTGGTCTTGCCGGCCCCGCCCTTCTGCTGCGCCACGGTGAAGACCTTGCCCGCCATGCCCACACCCATCATTTGGTTGTTTATCGCGCATACCCGTCATAAGGCTTGGACAGAGCCAGCGCAACCGCGCGAATTGACTTCACCGGCGGACCCATTACAAAGCATCCCGTGACCGACAAGCATCCCGAGATCATCCCGACCAACCCGGCGGGCCTCGCCCGCGCCGGCGAGGCGCTGAGCCGCGGCGACCTCGTCGCCTTCCCGACCGAGACGGTCTACGGCCTGGGCGCCGACGCCACCAACGACCGGGCGGTCGCGGCGATCTACGCCGCCAAGGGCCGGCCGCAGTTCAACCCGCTGATCGTTCACGTCCCCGACCTGGAGGCCGGCGAGGCCATCGCCGTCTTCGACGAGCGCGCGGTGGAGCTGGTCCACCAGTTCTGGCCCGGCCCGCTGACCCTGGTCCTGCCGCGCCGTCCGGACTCCGGGCTGTCGCTGCTGGTGTCCGCCGGGCTCGACAGCGTCGCGGTGCGCGCGCCCAGCCACCCGGTCGGGCAGGCGGTGCTCAAGGCCGCCGGCAAGCCCATCGCAGCACCCAGCGCCAACCGCTCCGGCGCCGTCAGCCCGACCACGCCGCAGCACGTCATTGAAAGCCTGGGCGACCGGGTGAGCATGGTGGTGGCCGGCGGCAAGTGCCCGGTCGGGCTGGAGTCCACCGTGCTCGACCTGACCGGGGAAACTCCGGTGCTGCTGCGCCCCGGCGCCGTCCTGCGCGAGGAGATCGAGCGGCTGATCGGCCCCATCGCGGTCTTTTCCGGCCACGCCAGCGGCGCGGACGCGCCGAAGTCGCCCGGCCAGCTGGAAAGCCACTACGCCCCCAACGCCGCCGTGCGCCTGAACGCCACGAGTGCCGAAGACGACGAGGCCTTCCTGACCTTCGGCCCCGATCGCTTCATCCGCGGCGGCAAGACCCGCCTGAACCTGAGCCCCCAGGGCGACCTGGACGAGGCGGCGGCCAACCTGTTCGCCCACCTGCGGTCGCTCGACCAGGAGGGTGCCCGCGCCATTGCCGTGATGCCGATCCCGGACGAGGGGCTGGGCGTCGCCATCAACGACCGTCTGCGGCGGGCGGCGGCGCCGCGGGGGTAGAAAGCCGGCCCGCAAGATTGTAGAAGATCCGCCAACGTCCCCACCCTCCCGCGTCGCGATTTGCGGAGCCTGCGGCAGTCCCCTCCCCCGCCCAGCGGGGGAGGGTTAGGGTGGGGGCAATGTCGCCCACCAGCCCGGACGCCCTGCCCCATGACCGCCGCTGCCCCCGCCTCCATCGCCGCCGCCCTCGACCAGATCCGCGCCATCGTCGGCCCCAACGGGCTTCTCACCGAACCGGCGGACATGGCCCCGTACCTCGCGGAGTGGCGCGGGCGCTTCAAGGGCAACAGCCCGGCGGTGGTCCGGCCGGCCAGCACGGAGGAGGTCGCGGCGGTCGTGAAGATTTGCGCGGACGCCGGTATCCCCATCGTCCCGCAGGGCGGCAACACCAGCCTCGTCGGCGGCTCCATCCCCTATGAGGAGGGGCGGGAGGTCGTCCTCAGCCTGTCGCGGATGAACCGCATCCGCGCCATCGACCCGCTGAACTACACCATGACGGCGGAAGCCGGCGTCGTGCTGAAGACCGCGCAGGAGGCCGCCAAGGACAAGGACCGCCTGCTGCCCATGAGCCTGGGGGCCGAGGGCACCTGCCAGATCGGCGGCCTGATCTCCACCAACGCCGGCGGCATCAACGTGCTGCGCTACGGCAACATGCGCGACCTCGTGCTGGGGCTGGAGGTGGTGCTGGCCGACGGGCGCGTCTGGAACGGCCTGCGGTCCTTGCGCAAGAACAACACCGGCTACGACCTGAAGCACCTGTTCATCGGGGCGGAGGGCACGCTGGGCATCGTCACCGCCGCGGTGCTGAAGCTCTACCCGCGCCCGCGCCAGGCGGAGACGGCCTTCGTCGCCGTGCCCTCCCCCGCCGCGGCCATCGAGCTGCTGGCCCGCCTGCGCGAGGCGTCGGGCGACGCCGTGGCGGCGTTCGAGCTGATGTCGCGCCGCTGCCTGGAGTTCGCGCTTCGCCATGTCGCCGGCACCATCGACCCGCTGTCGGAGCCGTCGCCCTGGTACGTGCTGACCGAGCTGACCGCCGGCACCCAGTCCGACGCCTTCCGCGAGGGCATCGAGGCGGCGCTGGGCGAAGCCTTCGAGGCGGGGCTCGCCACCGACGCCACGCTGGCCCAGTCGGAGACGCAGGCCAACCAGCTGTGGTTCATCCGCGAGGCCATCGTGGAGGCGCAGAAGTTCGAGGGCGGCTCCATCAAGAACGACGTCTCCGTCCCCGTCTCGCGTGTCGCCGAGTTCATCGAGACGGCGGAGGCCGCGGTGGAGGCCGCCTGCCCGGGCATCCGCCCGACCCCCTTCGGCCATGTCGGCGACGGCAACATCCACTTCAACCTCAGCCAGCCAGTGGGGGCCGACACCGCCGCCTACCTCGCCCGCTGGGAGGAGATCACCCACGTGGTGAACGAGGTGATCCTGACGCTCGACGGCTCGATCTCCGCGGAGCACGGCGTCGGCCGCTTCAAGAAGGACGACATGCCGGCGATCAAGAGCCCGGTCGAGTTCGACCTGCTCCGCACGATGAAGGCGGCGCTCGACCCGCGCGGCCTGCTGAACCCCGGCAAGATGCTGCCGTAAGGGAGGCGCCCCCACGGCATTGCCGTGCCCTCCCCGCGCGCAACCTTCCTGGAACGACCCTGTTCAGTCCAGGGATGGGGCCGCGGAGAGGAACACGGAATGCTGCTGGCGATGTCGGCGTGGATGCGCCTGATGCTGGGGGAGGCGGAGGCCGCCGCCCCGGCGCTCGCCTCGCCGCTGCCCGGCGCGCTGCCGCCGGAGCGGGAGCGCATCCGCCGCGCCCTGCACACGGCGGTGACCAATCATCCGCTGCACCGGGAACTGGTCCAGGTCCACGGGCTGGGCGGCTGCCAGTATTTCGCCTTCGCCGGGGCCATGGCGCTGGAAGCGCTCGGCCTCGGGCGGGCCGAGGTGGCGCTGGGGCGGGTGGCCTTCCGGGCAGGTCGCCCCGGCGGACGGCCCAACGGACGACCGTATTGGGTCGGCTATCCGGCGGCGCGCGCCGACGTCCGCGTTCCCGATCCGGCGCAGGAGCGGCAGGAGGCGGAGGCCTTCCCCTTCCACGCCTGGATTCGCCTGACCGGCCCCGATGGGCGGCGCTGCATCATCGACTTCGACCTGTCGAACGTGCTGCGCGAGGTGCGGCTGCGGGTGCCCGGGGAGCGGTTCGACCTTCACCCGGTCGCGACGGGGGCCTTCTGGGGCTCCGCCATGGAAGCGCGCGCCGCCGGGTTGCGCTTCGAGGTGCAGCGCCGCATGACCGCCGACGCGCTGCTGGCCGGCGACCGGAGCGTGTTCGAGGACATCGCCGGGGAGGCCTGCGCCCGCCTGCGGCCCTGACGCGATCACCCCAACGCCGTCATCAAGCCGCCGCGGCGGTCCCCTGCCCGACCGCCTTCGACAGGCCGAGGCCGAGCCCCAGGCCGGTCTGGTCGGTCTGCTCCGTGCGCACGGGCTCGTCGCGGACGCGCTTGTGGTCCTTGTCGTGGTGGCTCTTGTTGCGGTCGTTGGCGGGCCGGCCGCTGATGCTGTCCACCTCGTCCGGGGTCTCCAGCGCGTTCAGCGCGAGCACGTGGTAGATCGACAGCGGCGTGCCGTTCAGCGCCTTCTGCGGGATGCTCGGCACCTGGGTGGTGAAGCCGTCCGGCATGTCCTGCTTGCGCACGCGGTCCATAGCGGTCTGCGCCGGGGCGAAGTCGGAATAGGGGGTCTCCGCGAACTTCGACGCGAAGCGGTCGTAGATGTCCTTCAGCGACTTGGCCTTGCCGGTCTCCTTGTCGAAGAACACGGCCTTGTTGGCCGAGGCGGCGTCGGGGAACAGCTCCTTCGCGGCGCGGTTGGGGTCGCCCTTCATGGCGTTCAGGAACTTCGCCGCCCCGCCGGCCCCCAGGAAATGGGCCATGTACAGCTCGGTGGAGCCGACCTTTCCCTGGACCTGGTCCTCCAGATACTCCTTGTTGTCGCGCGTGAACTCCGCCGCCATCAGGGCCGAGACGTTGGGGTCCTTGCGCAGGTTCAGGATCTCCTGCTTGAGCGCCGGATCGGTGACGTAGGGGCGACCGTCGCCGCGCGTCTGGATGGCGTTGGCGTATTTGCCGAGCCCGTGGTCGGCGCCGTGGTCGCGCACCGTGGTCAGCCACGTGCTGTCGATGAACTGGTAGAGCCCCGTCGCGGAGGAGGAGGAGGACTTCACGTCCGTGCGGAACCCGCTCTCCACGGCAGCTTTTTCCATGAGGTAGGAAAAATCGACCCCCGTCTTGGCGCTGGCGTTGCGCACCGCCGCCTCCACGTTGGCCGGGCCACGCGGGGTTTTCGCGGCCTGTCCCGCGGCTTGATTCGCCGCTTGGGTGGCGGCTTCGGCCTGACGGGCGAAGGCGGTGGTGATGGTCATGGGGAACCCCCTGTGAGCGGTGCTGCCCATCCTTTGCAACCGGAATGCCAAGTTTGCCCCCGTTCCCTGCGTCCCAGCCGCGCTGTTTGCACCGCAACCCAGCCGCCCGAACCGAGCCGCAAAAGCCCCTCTCGCATTGCACCATTCGGTACGGTATGGTGACGTCAACGTAAGCCATTGCCGCGCGCCATTGCTGCATGGATGGGGGCGGCACAAATGGGTTCTGTACCAATGGGCTCCGGGAGGCCGCACCGTCCATGATTCCCTACACCGCTCCGGTTGACGACCTGCGCTTCGTCCTGAACGAGGTCGTCGGCCTCGACACGATCGCCGCCCTGCCGAATTGCGAATCGGCCGCCCCCGATCTGGTGGACGCCGTGCTGGAGGAAGCCGGCAAGTTCGCCTCCGGCGTGCTGGCCCCGCTGAACCGGGTCGGCGACCAGGAAGGCTCCCGGCTGGAGAACGGCGTCGTCCGCACGCCGACCGGCTGGAAGGAAGCCTACTCGCAGTTCACCGAGAGCGGCTGGGGCAGCCTGCCGTTCGAGCCGGAATACGGCGGCCAGGGCCTGCCCTGGACGGTGGCCTTCGCGGTGAACGAGATGTGGCAGGCCGCCAACCTGTCCTTCGGCCTGTGCCCGCTGCTGACCCAGGGTGCGGTGGACCTGCTGACCGAGCACGCCAGCGAGGAACAGAAGGCGCTCTACCTGCCGAAGCTGATCGCCGGCGAGTGGAACGGCACCATGAACCTGACGGAGCCGCAGGCGGGCTCCGACCTCGCCGCGGTGCGGACCCGCGCGGTGCGCGCCGACGACGGCACCTACCGCATCACCGGGCAGAAGATCTTCATCACCTACGGCGAGCATGACCTGACGGAGAACATCGTCCATCTGGTCCTGGCGCGCCTGCCCGACGCCCCTCCGGGCATCAAGGGCATCAGCCTGTTCATCGTGCCGAAGTTCCTGCCCAAGGCGGACGGCACGCCCGGCGAACGCAACGACCTGCGCTGCGCCAGCCTGGAACACAAGCTGGGCATCATGGCGAGCCCCACCGCGGTCATGGCCTTCGGCGACAACGGCGGCGCCGTCGGCTTCCTGGTCGGCCAGGAGAACCGCGGCATCGAGTACATGTTCACCATGATGAACAACGCCCGCCTGGGCGTCGGCATCCAGGGCGTGGCGATCGCCGAGCGCGCCTACCAGCAGGCCCGCGACTACGCCAAGACCCGCGTGCAGAGCAAGGATCTGGCGGAGCCTAAGGGCGCCCCGGCCCCGATCATCCGCCATCCGGACGTGCGCCGCATGCTGCTGGACATGCGCGCCAAGACGGAGGCCTCGCGCGCCCTGGCGCTCTACGCCGGCACGCAGCTGGACGTGTCCCGCCACCACGAGGACCCCGCGGTTCGCGCCGCCGCCACCGCCCGCGTGGACATCCTGACGCCCATCGTGAAGGCCTGGAGCACCGACATCGGCTGCGACGTCGCCTCCACCGGCGTGCAGATCCACGGCGGCATGGGCTTCATCGAGGAAACGGGGGCGGCCCAGCATTACCGCGACGCCCGCATCACCCCGATCTACGAGGGCACCAACGGCATCCACGCCAACGACCTGACCTTCCGCAAGACCGGCCGCGACGGCGGCGAGTCGGCCCGCGCCTTCATCGCGGAGATGCGCGCCACGGTGGCGGAGCTGGAGAGCGTCCCCGGCGACGACATGGAGGCGATCCGCACCAACCTCGCCGCCGGCCTCGACGCGCTGGAGCAGGCGGTGGCCTGGGTGGTGAAGACCCAGACCGACGGCGACCTGCGCGCCGCCGCCGCGGGTGCCGCCAATTACCTGAAACTGTGGGGCACGGTCGCTGGCGGCTGGATGCTGGCCAAGTCGGCCGCCAAGGCCCTGGAGGGCCTGCGCCAGCCCGGCGCCAACGCCCCCTTCCTGGAAGCCAAGCTGGTCACCGCCCGCTTCTACGCCGAGCAGATCCTGGCCCAGGGCCCGGGCCTGCTGCTGCCCATCCTGACCGCCCATCGGACGGTGATGGCGCTGAGCGAGGATCAGTTCTGAGCGGTTGACCGTTTCTGTCACGAACGGCCCTCCTCCGATCGGGAGGAGGGCCTTTTCTTTTGAGGTGATCGCTTGAGGGCTGGGCCGCGCCCTTGGTGGCAACAAAGAACACGGATGACACAGATTTTGGCACGGATCACACGGATCAAGCCGTGTCCGAGGAGCCCGCTGCATCGCTATGGAACGCGTTGAACCGGACGGTTCCGTGTAATCCGATGTCGATCCGTGTCATCCGTGTCGATTCTTGCCTGCACCCCCCGCGCGTCGCATTCAAGCGATTGCTCCGCCTTTTCTTGGTGGCGCTTGATGATATAAAGGCGTGTCCGAGGAGAACCGATATGAGCGGCGACCTGACGATCCACGTTGGCGAGAGCTTCGACGCCATGGCGGCCCGCGTCGCCTCGGCGTGGCATCGCGCCGAACGGGGTGAGGAGGTTCAGGAAAACCACCTGTCCTTCGAAAGCTGGGAAGGGCTTTCCAAGGCGCTCTCGGGCAAGCGCCTGGAACTGCTCCGCCACCTGCACCGCAATCCGGCCGCGAGCATCGCCGAACTGGCCCGCGCGCTGAGCCGGGATTACAAGCGGGTGCATGAGGATGTGGAGACGCTGACGGCGGCCGGGTTGATCAACCGGACCGACGACGGCGGCCTGCGCGCCGATTACGACGAGATCCGCACGACCATCGCCCTGTAAGAATCACGGGCACCAACGCCCCGTTGGGCCGTTACCTCTCTACGGGATAACCACGGAGACAGGTTTCATGGCTCGACGTCACGCGATCCGCACCCCCACGATCCGCACGGCCGCGCTGGCCCTCTCGCTGCTGACGATGCCGCTGGTGGCGGGGTGCGACGACCAGCAGTCGGCGGAAAAGACCGGGCAGGAGATCGGGCGCACGGTGGACCAGACCGCCGACCGCGCCGGGGAGGCGGCGAAGGACGCCACCGCCAAGGCCGGCCAGATGCTTCAGAACGCCGGCGAGGCCATCCAGCAGAAGGCCCGCGACGCCAAGCAGGACATCAAGGAAGCGGAAAAGCCGTAACGACCGACCGTTACGCCTCAACCGGCCCGCGCAGCGTCCGCCACGCGCAAATGGCGGCGTAGTAGGCGCTGCTGGCCAGCCAGATCACCCACACCGCGTCCGGCCGGGCCGGGTGAAGCGCCACCAGCGCGGCGCTGGAGGCCAGCCATGCCGTGCTGACCACCAGGTTCACGCGCATCCAGCGGCGGACGCGGAAGGGGTGCAGGAACTTCACCGTCGTGAAGGTCAGCAGGCCCAGCGCCACCACCACGGCGGTGTTGATCCAGGGATTGAGATCCAGCGTCCAGAGATAGAGCGCCACCACGTTCCAGATCGCCGGGAAGCCGACGAAATAGTTGTCGCCGCTCTTCATCCCGGTGTTGGAGAAGCAGTAGAGCGACGTCATCAGGATCCAGGCGGCGAGCGGCACGCCCAGCCCGGTCGGGAACAGTCCGAACCGGTACATCAGCACCGCCGGCACGACCACGTAGGTCAAATAGTCGATGACGAGGTCCAGCACCGAGCCGTCGATGCCCGGCAGAACCTCCTTCACCGAGGCGCGGCGGGCCAGCGTGCCGTCCACCCCGTCCACCACCAGCGCCAGCCCGAGCCAGCCCAGGCAGAGCTTCGCGTCGCCGTCCACCGCGGCGAGAAGCGCCAGCAGCCCCAGCACCACGCCGCTCGCCGTGAAGGCGTGCACGCCCCAGGCGGACAGGCGGCGCAGGATGCCGTAACCGCCGTTCGGGTAGACCTCGTCCTTGTAACCGCTGCTCAACCTGCTGCTCACCCTGTTGTCCACCGGGTGCCCCGTTGTTCCGTCAGCGTCACCCTAGCGGTTCCAAGCCGAGAATCAAACCCGTCCGGCGGAGGAAGCCCCTACTCCGCCGCCCGCGCCGTGCCCGTAGGCGACCGCGCCACGGTGAAGGCCGGGTTGCCCTTCAGCGCGTCGGGCATCGGGCCGCCGGTCGCCCAGTCCAGAAGCTCCACGGTGTGGACGATTGGCAAATCCGTGCCCGTGCCGATCTGGGTGATGCAGCCCAGGTTGCCGGCGGCGATGGCGTCGGCCTTCGTGGCCTCGATGTTGCGGACCTTGCGGTCGCGCAGCTGCACCGCGATCTCCGGCTGGAGCATGTTGTAGGTGCCGGCGGAGCCGCAGCAGATGTGCCCCTCCGGCACCTCGCGGATTTGGAAGCCGGCGGCGCGCAGCAGGTTGCGCGGCGGGTCCTTGATGCGCTGGCCGTGCTGCATGGAGCAGGCGGAGTGGTAGGCGATGGCCTGCCCTGTCTCCACCACTGGCTCGGTCAGGCCGAGTTCCGCCAGGAACTCCGTCACGTCGCGGGCGATGGCGGCGACGCGCATCGCCTTGACCGCATACTCCCGATCCTCGCGGAAGACGTGCCCATAGTCCTTCACGGCCGTGCCGCAGCCGGACGCGTTGATGATGATGGCGTCCAGGCCGCCCCCATCTCCATTGGACTTGTCCATCTCGCCGATCCAGGCGTCGATGGTCTTCTTCGCCGACGCGTGGCCGAGGTCGGTCTTGCCCATGTGATGGGTCAGCGCGCCGCAGCAGTCCGCCCCCTTGGCCACCACCACCTCCACGCCGTGGCGGTTCAGCAGGCGGATGGTCGCCTCGTTGATCTGCGGGGCGAGCACCTGCTGGGCGCAGCCGATCAGCATGGCGACACGCTTTCGGCGCGGCCCCTCCGCCGGGTGCACGCCCGGCCGGTCGCTGTAGCTCGGCCCCGGCACGGACTTGGGCGCAAGATCCATCAGCGCGCGCAGCCGGCCCGGCAGCATCCGGCCGAAGGGCTTGCCCGCCCAGGCGCCCAGCAGCGCCAGCCGGAACAGCCGCGGGTTCGGCAGCACGCGGGCCAGCAGTTCGCGGATCGCGCGGTCGGCCGGGTGGCGGGCGTGGGTCGTCTCGATGTGGGCGCGGGCATGGTCGACGAGGTGCATGTAATGCACCCCCGACGGGCAGGTGGTCATGCAGGACAGGCAGGACAGGCAGCGGTCCACATGCTTGACCTGCTGGTCGGTGGGCGGCCCGCCCTTCTCCAGCATGTCCTTGATCTGGTAGATGCGGCCGCGCGGGCTGTCCAGCTCGTCGCCGAGCAGGACGTAGGTCGGGCAGGTCGCCGTGCAGAAGCCGCAATGCACGCACTTGCGCAGGATCGACTCGGAATCCCGATAGTCGGCGTCCGCGAGCTGGGCGAGTGTGAAGTTCGTCTGCATGAGGTTCCCTTACACGCCTGCGTACATGCGGCCCGGGCTGAGAATGCCGCGGGGGTCAAAACCGTCCTTGACGCGCCGGGTCAGCGCCATCAGCGGTTCCGGCAGGGGCTGGAACACCTCCACCGACGCCCGCAGGTCGTCCGGCGCCCGCACCAGCGTGGCGTGGCCGGAGCCGTTGAGCAGGCCGCGGATCGCCGGCGCGGAGTCGGGGGATGGCGTGGCGACCCAGAGCAGGCCGCCGGCCCAGTCGAAGTAGAGCGCGGCGTCCAGCCGGTCGCGGATCGCCCCGGCGATGCGGGCACCATCGGCGGGTGGGACGGAGAGTTTCCAGAGGAGGTGCTCGCCCGTGCCCCCACCCCGACCCTCCCCCGCTGACGCAGGGGAGGGAGATTCGTCCCCTCCCCTGCGAAGCGGGGGAGGGTTAGGGAGGGGGCCGAAGAACGTCACATCCCGGATCTCCCGCCACACCGCCAGCGACTCCTCGCGGTCGAGCACCGCATCGGCCCCCAGCTCCTCCTTCAGGGCGGCGACGCGCGCGGCGACGGAGGGGCCGAAGCCTTCCAGCCGCACCAGGGTCACCGCACCCCCAATCCCGGAAACCCCGCGCACGCCCGACCGCGCGGCGACGTCCGCCGGCAGGTGGGCGGCGCCGGAGACCTCGTGGGGGCTCTGCATCGCGCGGGTCAGCGCCTCGACAGCGGCGGCATCGTCGCGGCCGGCCAGGAGCAGCGTGCGGGTGTCCTCCGGTGCCGGCAGCACCTTCACGGTCACCTCGGTCAGCGCGGTCAGCGTGCCGAAGGAGCCGGCCATCAGCTTGGGCACGTCGTAGCCGGTGACGTTCTTCACGACCTTGCCGCCGGCCTTGTAGACCTCGCCGCGGCCGTTCACCCCCTCCATGCCCAGCGCGTGGTCGCGGGCGGAGCCGGCGGAGATGCGGCGCGGTCCCGCCAGCCCGCAGGCGAGCACGCCGCCGAGCGTCCCCTGCCCCGCCGGCCGGCCGAACAGCGGCCCCGGGTCCTGCGGCTCGAAGGCCAGCTGCTGGCGCTTTTCCGCCAGCATGGGCAGGATCACCGCCATCGGCGTGCCGGCCCTGGCGGTCAGCACCAGCTCCTCCGGCTCATACGCCACGACGCCGTTGAGGCCGGAGAGGTCGAGCGTGTAGGCGGTCTGCATCGGGCGCCCGAGTTCGCGCTTGGAGCCGGTGCCGGCGACGTCCAGCGGCTCCCCTTCGGACAGGGCCCAGC
Source organism: Azospirillum rugosum (assembly GCF_017876155.1). Classification (GTDB taxonomy): domain Bacteria; phylum Pseudomonadota; class Alphaproteobacteria; order Azospirillales; family Azospirillaceae; genus Azospirillum; species Azospirillum rugosum. Next base: position 155,023 of record NZ_JAGINP010000014.1, on the reverse strand, counting down.
GCACGGCCTCGGCGGCCTGCTCGGCCGTTTCGGGCTTGAAGGTGGTCACGGTCATGCGCGGCCCCTCAGAAACGCGGAATGTCGGGGAAGCGCAGCTCCCCCTTGTGGACGTGCAGGCGGCCCAGCTCGGCGCAGCGGTGCAGCGTCGGGAAGACCTTGCCGGGGTTCAGCAGCCCGTCGGGGTCGAAGGCGCATTTCAGGCGCTGCTGCTGCTCCAGGTCGACGGGCGCGAACTGGTCGGTCATCAGGTCGCGCTTTTCCACGCCCACGCCATGCTCGCCGGTCAGCACGCCGCCGACCTCCACGCACAGGCGCAGGATGTCGTTGCCGAACTCCTCCGCCTTTTCCAGCTCGCCGGGCTTGTTGGCGTCGTAGAGGATCAGCGGGTGCAGGTTGCCGTCGCCGGCGTGGAAGACGTTGGCGACGCGCAGCCCGTGCTTCTCCGACATCTCGTTCATGCGCTGGAGCACCAGCGGCAGCGCCTTGCGCGGGATCGTGCCGTCCATGCAGTAATAGTCGGGGCTGATGCGCCCGACCGCCGGGAAAGCCGCCTTGCGCCCGGCCCAGAAGGCCAGCCGCTCCTCCTCCGACGTCGAGACGCGGGAGTAGCAGCAGCCCTTGGAATGCGCGATGGCCTCCACCCGCTCGATCAGGTGGTCCACCTCGGCCGGCGGGCCGTCGAGTTCGACGATCAGCAGCGCCTCGACGTCCAGCGGGTAGCCGGCGTGGACGAAGTCCTCCGCCGCGTGGATGGCGGGCTTGTCCATCATCTCCATGCCGCCGGGGATGATGCCCGCGGCGATGATGGCGGCCACGCAGTCGCCACCCTGCTCGCTGGTCGGGAAGCCGATCAGCACGGCCCGCGCGGTCGCCGGCTTCTTCAGGATGCGCACGGTGACCTCCGTCACCACCCCCAGCAGACCTTCGGAGCCGGTGATGACGCCCATCAGGTCGTAGCCGCCGGCGTCCAGGTGCCGGCCGCCCAGCCGCAGGATGGTGCCGTCCATCAGCACCATCTCCAGCCCAAGCACGTTGTTGGTGGTCAGCCCGTATTTCAGGCAATGCACGCCGCCGGAATTCTCCGCGATGTTGCCGCCGATGGTGCAGGCGATCTGGCTTGAGGGATCGGGCGCGTAATAGAAGCCCTCATGCGCCACCGCGTTGGAGATGCCGAGGTTGGTCACCCCCGGCTGGACCACGGCGCAGCGATTCGCGAAGTCGAGGTCGAGGATGCGGTTGAACTTGCCCATGCCCAGCAGCACGCCGTCGGCCAGCGGCAGCGCCCCGCCGGACAGCGAGGTGCCGGCCCCGCGCGGCACGACCTTCACCCCCATCTCCTTGCAGGTCCGCAGCACCTGGCTGACCTGCTCGGTCGTGCTGGGCAGGACGACGACCATGGGAAGCTGGCGATAGGCGGTCAGCCCGTCGCACTCGTAGGCGCGCAGCTCGCTCTCGTCGACGATCACGCCCTCGCCGGGCACGATCGCGCGCAGCGCGGACACGATCTCGCGCCGGCGCGCGATGACGCCGGCGTCGGGCTCGGGCATTCGCATGGCCGGCCTCCTCCCCCATGTTCCGTCGCCCGGATTGTTCCCGCGGCGTTCCGTCCCACAGCTAACACCGGATCACCGCACAATTCCAGCCCCCGCTTGTGCGGCGCGTTCGCCCAGGGCGTTGCCCCGGACGCGGCAGGCCGTCAGGCCGGGGCCGGCACCTTCTGGAGGGTGGTCAGCAGGTGGAACTCCCGCCATTCCTGGGACAGCACCTTGAACGCCCCCTTGAACCCGTAGGACGAGGCCCAGCGGTGCCGGTCGTCGAAATACAGGGGGAAGGTGTTCTCGGTGATGATGTTGACGTGGGTCGGGTCCTGAAAGGCCTCCGCGTGCGGATAGGCCGGGGTCTGGGCGAAGAACAGCCCGCCGACCTTCAGGACCCGGTGAATCTCGTCCATCAGTTCGATGAAGCTGTTCCGCCGGGCCGGCAGATAGACGACGCGCGGAATATGCTCGATGACGTCGAAAGCGGTGACGTAGTCGAAGGAATCGCTGTCGAAGGGAATGGGCTCGACCGCCAGATCGGCCGTCCGGATGTTGGGCGTCGCGTGGGGCATCACGTCGATGCCGAACACCTCGTTCGCCGAGAAGGGGTTCTTCGGGTGCGGACCGCAGCCGAGGTCCAGGCTTCGCGTCATCGATAGGCTCCGAACGGTCAAAGCGCGCCTCAATGGCCGGAGCTTATACCCTGTTCGCCCACCGCGTGCGAATCGTGAATGCAAAAACGCGACGCCGCGCCGTCCCAGGGGAACGGCGCGGCGTCGCGTGCATCACACCTGTGCTCGTCGGCCGGGCGGACCCGGCCGCCGGTATCAGCCCTGGCGGGCCTTGAAGCGCGGGTTCTGCTTGTTGATGACGTAGACGCGGCCCTTGCGGCGGATCACGCGGCAGGCCTTGTGGCGCGTCTTCATCGACTTCAGCGAGTTAACGATCTTCATAATTCTTCATCCTGGTCGGTCGGCGGCTCGATCGAAGGCGCGCACCATAGTGCGGCGCATCCCCGGTGTCAACGGATAGAGAAAGCGACGGGAAACGTCCTTTTTCCGCCTATTCCGCGGGCTTCAGCGCGTAGAAGCGGAAGACCTTCATGCCGGCCTCCAGCGCGGCGACGCGGCGGACCCACATCTCCACCTCGTCCATCACGGCGATCTTGGTGTCGCGGTCCAGGTGGTGGCGCTCCAGATGGTCGACCAGCCCCTGGATGGCCGCGACGATGGCTGTGCGGTGGGTGTCGGTGATGTCCTCGGCAATTCGCAGGTCGAGGTTGCGCTGCGCGAAGGCGGCGGCCATGCGCTCCTTCGACCAGAGGTGCGGCTGCATCGGCTCCTTGTCGCACCATTGCTGGACGGCGCGGGCACCGGCCATCGACGGGTCGACGACATAGTCGGTCATCAACAGGTGGCCGCGCGGCTTCAGCGCCATCTCCATGCCGTCGAACATCTGCTCCTTGTCGGCGACGGAGAACATGCCCTCCTTGTAGAAGATGGCGTCCACGCGCTTGGGGTAGCTGAAGCGCTCCGGGTCGTAGGTCTCGACGGGCGCCTTCTTCTCCAGCCCCACCTTGAAGGAGCGGACCATGCCCTCCTTCGCCAGCGCCTCCGACGCCTCCAGCCCGGTGACCCAGCAGCCGTACTTGCTGGCCATCACGCGGCTGGTGCCGCCGAGCCCGGCGGACAGGTCGAGCACGCTCATGGCCGGGTTCAGGCCCAGCGGCTTCACCAGATAGGGGATGTGGTCGTGGCCGCCGGGCGTGTTGAACCCCTCGCCCCACAGCTTCTCCGCCACCTCGATCCGGGTGGCGGTCCACAGCGGCTTGCCCCAGCGGTTGACGCCCGGCCCATGGGACGGAGAGGGGGGCGGCGGAGGTGCCGCGGCCGGGACGGCGTGCTCCTCGCTTCCGTCCCCCTTCCGTCCCTTCACCCCGGACAGGTCGTAGCCCTCCCACCAGGCGTGGAGGCGGGTCTTGAGGTTGAGGCGGGGCGCGCCCGCGTCGTCGGCTGTGGTATGGGCGGTGGTGTTGGTCTTATCGGTCATGACCCTGCGCCTGCCCCGATCCTTGCGGAGGACACCGTCCGCCGGTTGAGGGCGCGTCCGCACCCTCGCCCGGCGTTCGAATGATCGCCGATGCTCAAGTTAATCGGGCATTAATTTCATGCAAGGGTAAAAGTCTGCGATGGTTCAGCGCACGGCCTTCTCGGAGGACGCGTCCCCCGACGGCAGGCCATCCGCCGCCGCCACCCGCGTGCCGCCGGCGCGCAGCACCGCCCGGCAGGCCGCCGGCATGTTGACGTAGCGCGGCTGGGGCTTGCCCTCGTGCCTCTCGACCAGCGGATAGACCGAGCCGAGCCAGGAGGTCAGCTCCCCGCCGCAGCCGTCGCCGTCGGGCGCGTCCTTCTGGTCTTCGCACAAGGGGCTTCCGGCCGGGCAGTGCAGGCGGATGTGCATGTGCCCGTCGTGCCCGTGCCAGGGCCGCAGCTTGTGCAGGAAGTCCCGGCTCGGCCAGGGGTGCCGGCACATGGCGGCCTTGATGGCCGGGTTGATGAAGATGCGCGCGACGCGCGGGTCGGAGGCGGCGATCCGGATCATCTGGGCCTGGCGGTCCGACCAGTCCGCGTTGACGCGCATCCGGCCGTAATCGACATACTTGACCTCGGTGACGCTCTCCCGCGCGTTGCGGCCCATGGGCGGCAGGTCGAGCCGCAGCCAGACGTCGGCGTCCAGCCCCATCTGGTGGCTGGCGTGGCCGAAGCTCATCGGTCCGCCGCGCGCCTGGCCCATGTCGCCGACCAGCGCGCTGCCCAGCCCGGCGGCGGCGACCTTGCGCCCGAAATCCTTCAGGTAGTCGATCAGCTCCGGGTGGCCGTAGTAGCGCTGGCGCGACATGCGGATCACCTGGTAGCCGGTGCCCTCGCCGGCCAGCGGCTGCGCCCCGGTGATGCAGCCGGCGGCGTAGCCGCCGATGGACTGCGCCGGCCCGAAGGAGGGGCCGTTCACCTGGCTCCAGGCGATGGAGTTGGGCGGCGGCGGCGCGTGCTTCTTCCTCTTCGCCGTCCCGGCCTCGGCATCGGCCGTCAGTGCGGCCGTCAGGGCGACGACGACCATGCCCGCCATCAGCAAACCAACCGCCAAGCGCCGCATCGCTTTCCCCATCGGCCGTGATTGGGGAAAGATTAAATCGAATAACGGTTAACGAAAAGTGAGGCTCACGCTGGTGTCACAGCCGCGTTTGACTTACCGCATCAAAGGACTTTACAGCCAAGTTCACGCCACGTCCGTGGAGCGCGCGATTCGGGTGGAGGCGCCATCGCCGGCCCGCAAATCAAGCCAGTACGGATCAATCCAATGTCTGGCGGTAGCGCTTCAGGGCGACAATCGTGACCACAACCAGGAAGATCAGCAGGGGCACCACCTCCGACGCGATCTCCGCCGCACCGTTTCCCTTCAGAAGGATGCCGCGGACGATGCGCAGGAAGTGGGTCAGCGGCAGCACCTCCCCCACCGCCTGCGCCCAGCCGGGCATGCCGCGGAACGGGAACATGAAGCCCGACAGCAGCATCGACGGCAGAAAGAAGAAGAAGGACATCTGCATGGCCTGCAGCTGGTTCTTCGCCACTGTGGAGAAGGTGAAGCCGACGGCGAGGTTGGCGGCGATGAACAGGACCAGCACCGCCGACAGCAGGGCGAGGCTGCCCATGATCGGCACGCCGAACAGCGCCCGCGCCGCCAGCACGATGATCACCACCTGGATGTAGCCGACCAGGATGAAGGGCACGATCTTGCCCAGCATCACCTCGAACGGGCGCACGGGCATGGCCAGCAGGTTCTCCATCGTGCCGCGCTCCCGCTCGCGGGTCACGGCCAGCGCGGTCATCATCACCATGGTCATGGTCAGCACCACGCCCATCAGGCCGGGGACGACGTTGTACTGGGTGATGCCCTCCGGGTTGTAGCGGCGGTGGACGCGCAGTTCCACCGGGTCGGGCGCGGAGCGCAGCGCCAGCAGCGGCCCCTTCAGCTCCGGGTCGAGCGCCTGGCGCGCGATGGTGGTCAGGGCCGCCAGCGCGTTGCTGGTCGCCGCCGGGTCGGTGGCGTCGGCCTCCACCAGCAGCACCGGCCGGGCGCCCCGCTGCAGGTCGCGGGAGAACTCCGCCGGGATGGTCACGGCGAACTGCACCGTGCCTTCCGCCAGCAGCCGTCCCAGCTCCGCCTCCCCCGCGACCGCGCGGGTCACGTCGAAATAGCCGGAATTCGCCATGGCGGCGACCAGCGTGCGGGAAAACGGGCTGTTGTCGGCGCTCAGCACCGCCGTCGGCAGGTGCTTGGGGTCGGAGTTGATGGCGAAGCCGAACAGGATCAGCTGCAGGATCGGCACCCCCACCATCATGGCGAAGGTCAGCCGGTCGCGGCGCATCTGGATGAACTCCTTCACCATCACCGCCACGAAGCGTGCGACGGAGAATTGAACCATGTCATCCTGCCCAATCTTTGGGTGTATTGTTTAAATCCAGACACATTATTTACCATCGGAAACATCACGAAAAATATTTCGTGCCACTTTTGCGCAAATTCGAATTGACGACGATTTAACTCTGCCGCAACCATCCGCGCATCATATGTCCTCCCCAAGGAGTTATTCCGTGAAAGCCATTCTCACCAAGGTTGCCGTGGCCGCCGCTTCCCTGTTCATCCTCCATGGCGCCGCCCAGGCCGGCCAGCAGGACTTCACCATCGTCAACAAGACCGGCTATCCGCTGAAGCACATCTACGTCAGCGAAAGCGACAACGAAAAATGGGACGAGGATGTGCTTGGCCGCGATATGCTGGACAATGGCGAGTCCTTCGAGCTGAGCTTCGCCAAGGCGGAAAAGACCTGCAAGTGGGACATGAAGGTGATCTACGACGACGGCGAATCGGCGGTCTGGCAAGACCTGAACCTCTGCCAAATTTCCAAGCTGACGCTGCGCTGGAACAAGAACACCGGCGTGACCTCCGCGAACATCGAGTGACATCGCCCGGCCCCCGTGTCTACGACGGCGCGGGGGCCCGTCCATGCGCGCGCGGTTCGGGCGGGCGCGGTGCGGCCGGGCGCTCGTCATGAGAAGTTGTCCGTGCTGCGGTTCATCAGGTGGATGAACACGTCCTCCAGCGTCGGCTCGGCGCGCGCGACCCGCAGGCCGGGCTGGTCCGCCCAGGGGCGCAGCGCCGCCTCCAGCGCCGCGGCGTCGATGCCCGTGACGTGCAGGCGGGCGCCGAAGGCGGCGACCATCTCCACCCCCGGCTTGCCCGTCAGGTCGGCCGCGACGCGGCCCGGATCGGGGCCCGACACCTCATAGGTCAGCACGCCGGAGCGGGCGACGACCTCGTCCACCGTCCCTTGGGCCATCAGCTTGCCATAGGCGAGGTAGGCGATGGCGTGGCAGCGCTCCGCCTCGTCCATAAAATGGGTGCTGACCAGCACGGTCAGGCCGTCCTGCGCCAGCCGGTGGATTTCGTCCCAGAACTCGCGCCGCGCCTTGGGGTCGACGCCGGCCGTCGGCTCGTCGAGCAGCAGGAGCTTCGGCTCGTGCAGGATGCAGGCGGCCAGCGCCAGCCGTTGCTTCCAGCCGCCGGACAGTTCCCCCGCCAGCTGCGTCCGCCGGTTGGCGAGGCCCAGCCGCTCCAGCGCACCGGCGACGCGTCGCTTGCGGTCGGGCAGCCCGTACATGCGGGCGACGAAGTCCAGGTTCTCCGCGATGCTCAGATCCTCCCAGAAGCTGAACTTCTGGGTCATGTAGCCGACCTGCCGCTTGATCGCGGCGCTCTGGGTCCGAATGTCGAGCCCGAGGCAAGTCCCCTCCCCCGCGTCCGGCGTCAGCAGGCCGCAGAGCATGCGGATGGTCGTCGTCTTGCCCGACCCGTTCGGCCCAAGGAAGCCGTAGATCTGCCCCGCCGCCACCCGGATCGAGAAGCCGTCCACCACCGTCTTGGCCCCGAACCGCTTGACCAGCCCGTGGACGTCGATGGCGGCTTCACCATTGCCGGTCACGGCCGCAACTCCACATCCACCGGCAGCCCCGGATTGAGGGCGGCGCCGGCGTCCGGTTTCGCCTCCACCCGGAACACCAGCTTCTCCCGGCTGCCGACGCTGTAGATGACCGGCGGCGTGTATTCGGCGCGCGGCGCGACGTAGCTGACCCGCGCGGTCAGGCCGGGCGGGCAGCCGTCGCAGCGCACCGCCAGCGGCGCGCCCGGCGTGACCCGGTTCATCAGCGGCTCCGGCACGAAGACGACCAGCTTGACGTTGCCGGGCGGCAGAAGCGTCACCACGGGGGAGCCCGCCGGGACCCATTCGCCGGGGTTGAACAGCGTGTCCTCGACCAGCGCGTCGGCCGGGGCCAGGGGCGCCAGTTCGGCGAGGCGCCGGTTCGCCTGGGCCAGCGCGGCTTCCGCCTGGGCCACCGCCTCCTCCGCGGCGCGCAGCTGGTCGGGCCGGGCCGGCAGGTTCGACACGGACAGCTGCGCGGTCAGCTCGGCGAGCCGCGCGCGATCGCGGTCGTAGGCGGCGCGGGCGGCGTCCAGCCGGTCGTCCGAGCTGACCTTGCGCGCCACCAGAGTCTGCTGCCGCTCCAAATCCAGGGTGGAGTAGCGCAGCGACGCCTCCGCCTGCGCCTTCTGCGCGGCGACGACCGCCAACTCGTCCGGCCGCTTGCCCTTGCGCAGGTCGGCCAGCTGCGCCCGGGCCTGGGCCAGGGCGGCGGTGAGCCGCGCGCATTCCGCCCGCGCGGTGGTCAGGTCCAACGCGAACAGCGGCGCCCCGGCCGCGACCCGGCCGCCGCGCGCCACCGACAGGCTGTCCAGCGTCCCCGACGACGGGGCGGCGACGCGCAGATACTCCCCCTCCACATAGCCGTGGGCGAGCGGCACCGCGTCCGCCCCGCCGAGCCCCAGGGCGACCGCCACGGCCGCCAGCGCGTCGGTGATCCAGCTCATGATGCGGATCCTCCTGTTCCACCGTCCGGGCCCTCACCGTCCGGGGCAAGCGCGCGGCGCAGGTTGTCGAGGTGCGCGCGCACCAGCGCCGGCACGTCCAGCGGGCGGCCCTCCAGAGCCTCGAAGGTGGAGCGCCACAGCGCGCTCATCAGCATGGGGGCGACGATCAGGCGCACGGTGGCGTCGATGTCCAGGGGCCGGAACTCCCCCCGCGCCACCCCGCGCGCCAGCACGGCGGAAAGCAGCGCGAAGGCGCGCCGGATCACCTCTTCATAATAGAAGCGCGCGAGGTCGGGGAAGTTGCCGGCCTCCGCGATGATCAGCTTCGGGATGGCGCCGGCCTTGGTGCGCAGGATGCGGGTCGCCATCAGGCCGAGCAGCGCCTCCAGCACGGCAAAGCTCGGCCCCTCGGCGCCGGCCAGCAGGCGTTCCGCCATCTCCAGGTTCGGGACGATGGCGCTGCGCACCACCGCCTTGAACAGCTCCTCCTTGTTCGGGAAATAGAGGTAGAGCGTGCCCTTGCTGACCCCGGCGCGGGCGGCGACGTCGTCCAGGCGCGCCGCGGCGAACCCCCGCTCCCCGAACACGTCGAGGGCGGCGTCCACGATCTCCTGCGGGCGGTCCTGCTTGCGGCGGCGCCAGCGCGGCACCGACGACTCGTCATCGGTCATGGCGACCTCCCATGCCCTGCGCCCCCACCAGCGCGGAGACGGACGGATGAGTTTTTATTACTGACTGGTCAGTTAGTAACACAGGTCGGTTGAAAATGCCAGCACCCACGCCGGTCGCGGCGTTTCGCCACAGCCGAAGGTCATTGTGCGTCGCAGCATCATCTATGCAAAAGGGCTTGCCTTTCCGGGAAATGTCTCAGACACTTTCCACCATCCGCATGCCGAATGGGCCGACCAGAGAGCCATCAGGCGGACGGACCGGTGGTCAAAGGCGCCGCGAGAACGAGCGCGCACTCCACCCGGGAGGAAAGGTTCGAGGCGCTGTGCCGGGACCTGCGGAAGGGCGCAAGCCATTGCGCTTCAAGCCGGATTCCCGGTCGAGCAAGGGGTGTCGAACATGCCGGGTGCAACGCGCCAGTCCACGTCGAACCTGGAACTGCTGACCATCTACGAAGTCAGCAAGATTCTCGGGTCGTCCCTTGATCTTCAACAGACCCTGCGCGAGGTGCTGCGGGCGCTGGCCTACCAGCTCCAGATGCACCGGGGCCGCGTCTACCTGGTGGGCGAGGACAACGTGCTGCGGCTGGTCGCCGGCAACGGCCTGTCCAACGAGGCCGCGGCGCAGGCCGAGTTCCGCGAGGGCGAGGGCATCACCGGCCGCATCCTGAAGACCGGCATGCCCGCCGTGGTGCCGAACCTGGCGGAGGAGCCGCTGTTCCTGAACCGCACCGGCGGTCGCGAGGACCTGGAGGAGCAGGTGGCCTCCCTGGTCGGCGTGCCGATCAAGGCGGCGGGAACGGTGATCGGCGTGCTGACCATCGACCGCATCTCCGACGAAGGGCCGCAGGGCCACTTCGGCAGCGACGTGCGCTTCCTGACCATGGTCGCCAACCTGATCGGCCAGACCGTACGCCTGCACCGCACCGTGGCGGAGGAGCGCCGCTTCATGATGCGGGAAACCTTCCGCATGCAGAAGGAGCTGCGGCCGACCGTCGCCCCCATCGACGACGTGGTCTGCACCAGCCCCAACATGCTGGAGGTGATGGCCCAGCTGCACCGGGTCGCCCCCTTCAAGTCGACCGTGCTGATCCGCGGCGAGAGCGGCACCGGCAAGGAGCTGATCGCGCGGGCCATCCACAACACCTCGCCGCGCAAGGACGCGCCCTTCATCCGCGTGAACTGCGCCGCCCTGCCGGAATCGCTTCTGGAATCGGAGCTGTTCGGCCACGAGAAGGGCGCCTTCACCGGCGCGCAGAAGGATCACAAGGGCCGGTTCGAGCTGGCGTCGGGCGGCACCCTGTTCCTGGACGAGATCGGCGACATCTCCCCCAACTTCCAGGCCAAGCTGCTGCGCGTGCTGCAGGAGCAGGAGTTCGAGCGCGTCGGCGGGTCGAAGACCATCAAGACCGACGTGCGCCTGATCTGCGCCACCAACCTGAACCTGGAGGAGGCGGTCGGCCACGGCAAGTTCCGCGCCGATCTCTACTTCCGCATCAACGTCGTCACCATCCACCTGCCGCCGCTCCGCGAACGCCGTCAGGACATCGGCCCGCTGGCCCGCCACTTCGTCGCGAAGTTCGGCAAGGACAACGGCATGAACCTGGCCATCGACGACGAGGCGCTGGAGGTGCTGAACCGCTGCACCTGGCCCGGCAACGTGCGCGAGCTGGAAAACTGCATCGAGCGCGCGGCGACCCAGTGCCGCGACGGCGTGATCCGGCCCGACGCGCTGTCCTGCAGCATGAACCTCTGCAACTCGTCGATCCTCTTCCAGTACCGGACGCTGGGCGCGTCGGTGGGCGGGCTCGCCCCGTCGATGGCGCGCGCGGCAGTGAACCCGGCGCATCCGGCGGCGGCACCCGCCGGCACGCCCTCCGCCGCCAAAGCCTTCGCGCCGCAGCCGGGCGGCGTCGGATCGGCGGCGGCGCCGTCGGCCATGCCGGCCCCCCTGCCCGACCCGGTCGCCGCGGGCGCCGCCTGGCCGGCCTGCGCCTCCTCCTGCGCCGCCGGTCCCACGCCGGGCTGCGGCGCCGCCCAGCCAGCCGCACCGGCGCCGCTGATCCCGCTGCCCCTGCCGGAACCGTCGTCGGCCATGGCCGCGGCCGGCGCCCCGTCCAACGCCGGATCCGCGGCGGAGGTCCCGCTCGACGAACCGGAGTCCGGAAGCCTGCGCGACCGGCTGCTGTGGGCGATGGAGCGGACCGGCTGGGTCCAGGCCAAGGCCGCGCGCCTGCTGGGCATGACGACCCGCCAGGTCAGCTACGCCCTGCGCAAGTACAACATCGAGATCAAGCGCTTCTGAGTGGTGGACACCGCTCCGCGGCCTTTTGTCCGCGGGTTGCTGTGACGCCTATGGCTGGTTGTGCTATGAAGGGGGAATACCGGCTGCACGCTGTACGGCCGGCCCTACCCCGCAACATCCAGGTCCGGGCCTTTGCACGAGATGGAAAAGCCCCTCGCGCTCCTGTTTGTGGACATCGTCGACAGCACCCAGCTGTACGAGCGCATCGGCAACGTGCCGGCCGCCACGCTGGCCCAGCGGGTCCTGGCGCACCTGCGCCTGATCATCGAGGCCAACGCCGGCCGGGTGATCAAGAGCCTGGGCGACGGGCTGCTGGCCGCCTTCCCCACCGCGGACGACGCCGCCGTCTCCACCCTGGCGATGATGGAGCAGCAGGGGGGCTACGGCCTGCGCCTGCGCGTCGGCCTTCATTTCGGCCCGGTGATCCAGGGACGGGAGGATCTGTACGGGGACGCCTGCAACGTCGCCGCCCGCGTGGAGGCCATCGCCCGCGCCGGCGAGGTCCTGGCCACCGACACCTTCGTCCAGCGCCTGTCCCCGCCGCTCCACCGCAAGGCCAAGCTGCTGAACAGCATTTCGGTGAAGGGCAAGGCGACGCCGATCCGCGTCTTCCAGATCCGCCTGACGGACGAGGCGGAGGAAACGATCGAGAGCACCACGGTCGGGCTGACCGTGTCGAACCGGCCCGACGAGCGCGGGATGCTGACCCTGCACCTGGACTACCGCGGCGCCACCGTGACGATGAATTGCCTGCTGCCGCGGGTGACCGTCGGGCGGGAGGAGACCAGCGGCCTGCGCATCCTGTCGCGCCAGACCTCGCGCCAGCACGCGGTGATCGACTTCAGCCGCGAGAGCTTCATCCTGACCGACCATTCGACCAACGGCACCTTCATCCGCACCGGCGATTCACTGCCGGTGGTGCTGCGCCGCGATTCGACGAAGCTGGTCGGCAGCGGCCTGATCGGCTTCGGCGCCGAACCGCGCACCCCCGGCGAGGACCACGTCGTCGCCTTCCGTGGCGAGCTGACCTGAGATCCTCCGTAGGTTGGGTGGAGCGCCAGCGCAACCCAACACACGTCTCCATGGCGGCGATGTCGGGTTGCGGCTGCGCCTCCACCCGACCTACGGTGTCTCTACGGTGTCTCTACGGTGTCCGGCCCATCACACCCAGCGGCGGACGCGGCGGCGGTAGTCCTCGTAATGGGGGCCGTGCAGGTTGCCCAGATGCTCCTCCTCCAGCCGCACCTGCACCGCCATGCCGACAAGGCCGGCGGCCATGATGGCCAGGGTGGGCGCGGTCGGCGACACCAGGAACAGGGCGATGAAATAGGCGCCGACCCCGGCGAAGATGGGGTTGCGCGAATAGCGGAACAGGCCGGAGGTGACGAGGTCGGTCGGCCGTTCCCGGTCGACGCCGATGCGCCAGGACAGGCCCATGGAGCGCTGCCCGGCCACCATCGCCAGCACGCCGGCGGCCATCATGGCCAGCGCCACCATCTGAAGGACACCCCCCGCCGCCTCGGTCACGGCCGCCACGGCGTCGATCCGGCCGACCGCCGCGTCCAGGCTGCGCCACCAGATCGCCCGCGCCACGACATAGAGCCCGGTCAGCCCGACCATCACCCGGAACATCCGCAGCAGGAAGGCGTGCGCCCCGTCCCCCGTCTCGAAGGCCATCGCGTCCACGCCGGTGTTCCGGCGCAGCCAGCGCAGCCGCCACAGGGTGGTGGCGACGAAGCCGGCAAGACACAGCAGCGGAAACCAGCGGAGAAACGCCTCGGGCATGAAGGGACCTGCGGCCTGCAAGACAGAGTTGCCACACCATGGACAAGCACATCCCATTTTACAATCGCTGAAACGTCACACCGGCAATTGCGGGAGTGGCAAACATATGCAGGTATGATTGCGCGAGGCCGCGGCCCGGCCCCGGCGTGTCGATTCCCCGACACCACCCCGCCATTGTCGCAATGCCGACACAGGGCATCGACCTGACAAACCGGCCCAACCCGTTGTTTTTCCTGCAATTCCTGAACTGGCCCCGAAATTGCTGTTTCCGGTCCGAGCACCGGCGCCGGCGGCGCGGCAGGGAAGGAGTGAACGATGGGCAACGTGATTTCGCTCGACAGCATCCTGGGCCTGGGTGAGCTGAAGGCCCCCGCGGACACGCCAGCGCCCGCCGCGGCGTCCGGCTGTGCGTCGTCGTCCTGCGGGTCGTCGGACGGGCCGGCCGACATGGATCCGGCGGTGTGGGAGAAGGTGAAGAACCATCCCTGCTACTCGGAAGAGGCGCACCATTACTTCGCCCGCATGCATGTGGCGGTGGCCCCGGCCTGCAACATCCAGTGCAACTACTGCAACCGCAAGTACGACTGCTCGAACGAGAGCCGTCCGGGCGTGGTGTCCGAGAAGCTGACGCCCGAGCAGGCGATCCGCAAGATCATGGCGGTGTCCGCCGAAATCCCGCAGCTCTCCGTCATCGGCATCGCCGGCCCCGGCGACAGCCTGGCCGCCGGCGGCAAGAACACCTTCAAGACGTTCGAGATGCTGCAGAAGAAGGCGCCGGACCTGAAGCTGTGCCTGTCCACCAACGGCCTGGCCCTGCCCGACCATGTGGACACCATCGCCCAGTACAACATCGACCACGTCACCATCACCATCAACATGGTCGATCCGGAGGTCGGGCAGCACATCTACCCGTGGATCTTCCACGACCACAAGCGCTGGACCGGGCTGGACGCCGCCAAGATCCTGCACGAGCGCCAGATGCTCGGGCTGGAGATGCTGACGTCGCGCGGCATCCTGGTGAAGGTGAACTCCGTCATGATCCCGGGGATCAACGACGAGCACCTGATGGACGTGAACAAGGCGGTCAAGGCGCGCGGCGCCTTCCTGCACAACATCATGCCGCTGATCTCCGACCCGGCGCACGGCACCCACTTCGGCCTGACCGGCCAGCGCGGCCCCACCGCGCAGGAGCTGAAGGTCCTCCAGGACCAGTGCGAGGGCGGCGCGAAGCTGATGCGCCACTGCCGCCAGTGCCGCGCCGACGCCGTCGGCCTGCTGGGCGAGGACCGCGGGTCGGAGTTCACCATCGACCGCATCGACGCGATGGAGGAGATCGACTACGACCGCGAGGCCGCGCGCACCTACCGCGAGCATGTCGAGGCGGAGCGCGCCGAGCGCCACGCCTCCAAGGCCGCCGCGCAGGCGGACGTGGCGGAGACGGTCGGCACCGCGGTCGATCCCATCCTGATCGCCGTCGCCACCAAGGGCGGCGAGCGCATCAACGAACACTTCGGCCACGCCAAGGAATTCCAGATCTACGAGGTCGGCCCGAAGGGCGCCAAGTTCGTCGGCCACCGCCGCGTCGACCAGTATTGCGAGGGCGGCTCCGGCGACGAGGACGCGCTGGACACCGTGCTGTCCGCCATCAACGATTGCACCGCGGTGTTCGTGGCGAAGGTCGGCGGCTGCCCGTCGAAGAAGCTGCAAGCCGCGGGCATCGAGCCGGTGGACCGCTTCGCCTTCGAGTACATCGAGGAGTCGGCATTGACCTACTTCAAGGACTATGCCGAGCGCCTGGGCCAAGGTGCGGTCAACGCGCGTGCCGGCCAGGACGCGGTCATCCGCACGGGCGCCTTCACCGCCAAGCGCGCCTGACGCAACCGAACACGGATTTCAACCGGCGGCCCACCGCAACTGCCGCCTTCCACCCGAGGAGAGAGTGATGGCTTACAAGATCAAGGCTTCCGACTGCACCGCCTGCGGCGCCTGCGAGGCTGAGTGCCCGAACAACGCGATCAGTTTCAAGAAGGGCGCCTACGCCATCGACCCGGCCACCTGCACCGAGTGCAAGGGCCAGTTCTCCAGCCCGCAGTGCGCCTCGGTCTGCCCGGCCGACTGCTGCGTCCCGGCCTGATCGACGTAGCGGCCGCGGGTTCCCCTCTCCCGTCCCGGGAGAGGGTGGCCGCGAAGCGGCCGGGTGAGGGTAGCGCCGAGAATCAGCGCATTCTCCGCGCCCAGCCCTCACCCTCCCGCCTTCGGCGGGTCCCTCCCTCTCCCAGGGCGGGAGAGGGTGTCCGAGGAGCGAAGCGCCATGCTGGACGAGGTGGACGAAGGCTGGCTCAACCGCCGTTACTACGGCGGCGACCTGCCGCCCGAGGCGGAGCGGCTCCTGCACCTTGCCGCCGCCAGCTACGGCGACGGCGACGCCGCGCGCGGCTACCTCGCCCAGGCCGCGGCCATCGCGCCGGGCCACCGGCTGGTCGATCTCGGCCATTACAAGTTCCACTTCTACAAGGCGAACCTGGACGAGGCGCTGGGCTACGGCGAGCGGATGCTCGGCCACGCCATGGCGGCCATCGGCCTGAACCACACGGACTGGCGCATCGTCGGTCCGGACCACGCCGACTTCACCGGGCTGGACCCGGCCCCACGGCTCTTCCTGTTCGCGCTGACCGCCGTCGGCTACCTGCTGCTGCGCCTCGGCCGCATCGCCGAAGGGCGCGACGTTCTCACCAAGGTCACGGAACTGGACCCCAAGGACAAGATGGGGGCCGCGCGCCTGCTGGCCGTCGCCGACCTCCATGACGCCGACGGGTACGGGCGGGAGGACGACGAATGAGCGATGACCTCGACAAGGCGCTGGACTGGCTCGGCCGCCCAATCGCCTGCAGCGATTGCCCCCACCAGGACCGGCTGGCCGACGGGCGCTGCGAGCCGCTGCGCGCCTGCGTCCACGACCGCTACGCCAAGCGCGTCGAGCGCTTCTTCCAATGGAACGGCGATCTGGCGGGCGAGCATCTCGACCATCCCTATTTCGAGGTCCGCGCCAACGCCGCGCGCGTGGCGCCGATTTTCCTGCTGCCGCGCCTGACCGAGGATCCGGACGAGACCGTCCGCGCCGTCGCTGCGCGCCGCCTGCCCCGCCGCCTTCTGCTGAAGCTGCGCGACGACCCCGACCGCGAGGTGCGCATCGCCGTGGCCGTGCGGCTGGAGGACGCCGACCTCGCCCCGCTGATGCGCGATCCCGACTATTCCGTGCGGCTGCGCGTCGCCCGGCGCGTGCCGGACGGCATGCTGCCGGCGATGATGCACGACGAGGACCCGGAGGTCCGGCTGGAGGTGGCCCGCCGCATCGGCCTGGAATGGCTGATGAGCATGGCCTGGGACGACAGCAGCCGAGTCCGCCTGGAGGTCGTCAAGCGCCTGCCGCCGGAGAAGCTGGGCGCCCTGGTCAAGGACCCGGACTGGTGCGTGCGCTTCGTCGTCGCCAGCCGCGTCGCCCCCGACGATCTGGAGCCGCTGACCCACGACCCGGTGGAGGAGGTCCGCTCCGTGGCGCGGCAGCGCTGGGCCGGCCAAGCCGCCGCCAACGACCTTATCCCCGACTGACGCCGCCGACTGACGAAAAAATACCGAGGAGCATCGAATGCGCGAACGCGCCCGCGACCCGAACGAACCCATCGAGCTGGAAAGCCGCCCGGTCTTCGAGGAGGGCCAGAAGGTCCGCGCGCTGCGGGACGTGCGCAACGACGGCACCTACCCCGGCCGGCCGATGGGCGACTTCCTGATCCGCACCGGCGACGTCGGCTACGTGAAGTCGGTCGGCACGTACTTGCAGATGTATTACATCTACGCGATCGACTTTTACGAGAAACGCATCATCGTCGGCATGCGCGCCAAGGAATTGGAACTGGTCGACGCCCACACCAACGATCCCCAGTGACCCCATTCCCCCTGAACCCAGTCCCTTTGAACACGGCCCAACACGAGGAGCAGGCGATGAGCGACACCGTCACGGAAGCGAAGAAGCCCGGCTTCATCCCGCCGCGCGAACCGCTCTACGAGTGGGGCATGCGCGTCTCGACGACGGAGGACCTGTTCAACGACGGCAGCCACCCGCACGCCGCCGAAGGCGCGCTGCTGGTGCCCAAGGGCACGCCCGGCACCATCGTCCGCATCGGCCACGCGGAGGGCACGACCATCCCCGTCTACCTCGTGGAGTTCCCGGCGGGCGTCGTGGTCGGCTGCCTGGAGGAGGAGATCCTGCCGGCCGACGGCAAGCGCCGCGGCGTCCCCGGTGTCATGGAATGACGGTCTACCTGGACAACAACGCGACGACCCCCCTGGCGCCGGAGGTGCGGGAGGCCATGCTGCCGCACCTGTTCGGGCAGTTCGGCAACCCGTCCAGCCCGCACGCCGCCGGCATGGCCGCCAAACAGGCGGTCGGCGAGGCCCGCGGGCGGGTCGCCGCCCTGATCGGCGCCCGCAGCGCCGAGATACTGTTCACCGCCAGCGCGACGGAGGCGAACCACACCGCCCTGCTCGGCGTGCTGCGCGCGCTGGCGGACCAGGACTCCGATCGACGGCACCTCGTGACGACGGCGGTCGAGCACCCCTCCACCCTGATGCTGGCCCGCGACCTGGCCCGCGACTTTGAGCGCCAGGGCTGGCGCGTCACCGTCCTGCCGGTGGACGCGGCCGGCACCATCGACCTGGACGCGCTCGCCGCCGCTGTCACCGACGAGACGGCGTTGGTTTCCGTCATGTGGGCGAACAACGAGACGGGCGCGGTGATGCCGGTGGCCGCCGCCGCCGCGATCGCGAAGGCGCGCGGCGCGCTGTTCCACACCGACGCGGTGCAGGCCGCCGGGCGGCTGCCGGTCGGCGTCGACGCGGCGGGGGCCGACCTGCTGACCCTGTCCGCCCACAAGATGCACGGCCCCAAGGGCGTCGGCGCCCTCTACATCCGCAAGGGCACGCCCTTCGCCCCGCTGATCCACGGCCACCAGGAGCGCAACCGGCGCGGCGGGACGGAGAACGTGCCGGCCATCGTCGGCTTCGGCGTCGCCGCCGACCTCGCCCGCGCCGCCGTCCTGGACACCAGCGGCATCGCCGCCCTGCGCGACCGTCTGGAGCAGGGCATCCTGGCCCGCTGGCCGGGCGCCGGCGTGAACGGCGCCCCGATAAATGGAATGGGCGCCGCCGCGCGCCTGCCCAACACCAGCAACATCCGCTTCGCCGACGCCCAGGGGCGCCCGGTGGAGGCGGAGGAGCTTCTGATGCGCCTCGACAGGGCCGGCATCGCCGTGTCCATGGGGGCCGCCTGCGCGTCCGGCGGGCAGGAGCCCAGCCACGTGCTGACCGCCATGGGCCTGACCGCGGCGGAGGCCGCGGCGAGCCTGCGCTTCTCGCTCAGCCGCTACACCACGCAGGACGACGTGGACGCGGTGCTCACCGAACTGCCGGCCCTGCACGCAAGGCTGGCGGCCTAAATCCGACAAAAGCTGACACAACAATAACGCTCAACGACACAACTGACGAAGCGGAGACTGACATGAAGGTGATGGTGCGCAAGGCGGGCGAGCAGTACACGATCTATGTCGCCAAGAAGGACCTGGAAGAGGCCATCGTCGAGATGGAGAAGCCGGGCCTGTGGGGCGGCTGGGTCAAGGTCGCCAACGGCTGGACGCTCGACCTGCCGGACCTGCCGGCGGACACCCGCCTGCCCATCACCGTCGAGGCCAAGAAGCGCGGCGCGGAGTGACGGCCATGGCGATCACCCCGGACCGGATCGACGCCATCGCCGCGCTCGCCGGCGGCCTGTTCGCCAAGGGCACTTCGCTGGACGCCGTGGTGCGGGCGGTGCGGGAGGCGAACCCGGACCTGTCCAACGTCACCGGGGCCCACGCCGCGGTGATGGCGGAGGAGCCCTTCCGGGAAGAGCCCGGCTTCAACCTCTACCTGGTCGACGGCAACAACCATTGCTGGCTGATCACCGACAAGCCGGACAGCGCGACCGGCGTCGTGATCGCCCAAAGCGATGAGGACGACTGAATGAGCGACATTGAGGACGATATCGAGGATGGCGGAGAACTTTCCGACTACATCCCGCTGGTCGATCCCGACATCTCGGAGGTCGAGGTGGAGGTGCTGGGCCGCGTCCTCACCTCCGGCGGGCTCAGCGACGGGCGCATGACCCAGGCCTTCGAGGACGCCTTCGCGTCCTACGTCGGCCGCGCCCACGCGGTCGCGGTGTCCAGCGGCACGCTGGGCACGCTGCTGGTGATGAAGGCGCTGGGCATCGGGCCGGGGGACGAGGTGATCTGCTCCCCCTACGGCTGGCATCAGGTGCAGCACGCGGTCACGCTGGCCGGCGGCACGCCGGTCTTCGCGGACATTGACTACTGGCAGCACACGCTCAACCCGGAAAAGGCCGCGGCGAAGATCACGCCGCAGACCAAGGCCATCCTGGCCGGCAACGTCAACGGCCACCCTGCCCATTGGGACGAGCTGACCCGGCTGGCCAAGGACAAGGGCCTGTTCCTGATCGAGGATTCGACGGAGGCGATCGGCTCCACCTACAAGGGCCGGCTGGTCGGCAGCTTCGGCGACTGCTCCGTCTTCGACTTCTCCGAGCCCGGCGTCCTGCTGGCCGGCGAGGGCGGGATGATCGTCACCGACGACAAGGACCTCGCCCACCGCCTGCGCTACCTGCGCCGGCGCGAGGTGGAGCACCGCAACACGGTGGTCATCACCCGCAACGTCCCCTACCAGGCGGGCATGAGCAACCTGAACGCCGCGCTCGGCCTCGTGCAGTTGAAGCGCCTGCCGGAGATCCTGGAGAAACGCCGCCGCGTCGTCGCCTTCTACGAGGCGGCCATGGCGTCCTTCGAGGGCATCAAGCCGCCCTACAAGGGGCCGGGCGCCAGCGACGTGCACCCCATGGTCTACACCGTGCACCTGGGCACGCGCTTCACCGCCAGCGGGCGCAAGGCAATCCTGGAGGATCTGGACACCCACGACATCGACGCGTCCGACTACGGCCAGGCGCTCTACAGCCAGCAATATTACCAGGAGCGCGGCGCCAGCCGGGCCGACTGCCCGGTCTGCCAGAAGACGGTGGACCGCGTCCTCGCCCTGCCGCTGCACCACAAGGTGACCCAGGACCAGGTGGCCTTCATCGTGGACACGCTGAAGGACGCCACCGTCAACACGGGCGCCGGGGCGGCGATTTATTTGTGAAACCGGGGTGCCCCTCTGCCCCCTCCCTAACCCTCCCCCGCTTTGCGGTGGAGGGGACTTGGGGAAGGGCGGCGGCAGTCCCCTCTCCCGCGAAGCGGGGGAGGGTTAGGGAGGGGGCAAGCGCAATCAGAACGGGGTTAGCATGACCGACACCACCCTTCTCGACAGCACCGACGCCATCATCGCCGACATCGCCGCCGCGCTGAAGACCCGCCAGGTGGTGCCCTACCTCGGGCCGGGCGCCTACGCGCTGCTGCCGGAATCCGAATGCCCCATCCCGCGCAACTCGCTGGAGTTGGCGCAGCGGCTGAACGCCAAGGTCGCGGCCCCCGGCCGCATCCGCAGCCAGCTGACCGCCGTCGCGCAGTTCATCGAATCGCGGCGCCACCGCAAGACGCTGGACGCGATCCTCAACGAGATCTTCAAGCGCGCCGTGCCGCCCACGCCGGTGCACGAATGGCTGGCCACCCTGCCCGCCCCGCCGATGATCGTCGACGTCTGGTACGACAACGCGCTGGAAACGCTGCTGGCCGGAGCACCCCGTTCCTGGGGGCAGATCCAAGGCATCTCCCACCCGCAGGGCGCCGGCGAATGGGTGAAATACTACGGCCCCGACGGGACCGAGGTCACCGCCGAGGCCGCCGCGGGCTGGGAAACCATCCTCTACAAGCCGTCGGGCAGTGCCACGCCGGCCGGCAATTACCTGATCTCCGACAGCGACTTCGTCGAGATCCTGACGGAGATCGACATCCAGACGCCGATCCCCGCCGTCGTGCAGGACCGCCGGGCGGGCCGGAACTTCCTCTATCTCGGCTGCCGCTTCGACCAGGAAATCCAGCGCACCTTCGGCCGGCAGATCGCCAAGCGGTCGTCGGACAAGCACTGGGCGGTCATCGAGGGCGAGCTGTCCAAGAACGAGGCCCGTTTCCTGGAGCTGCACAACATCACCCGCCTCGACCTGCCCCTGGGCGAGGCGATCCAGCGGATCGGCGCGGCGGTGGGCTGACCCCACCGCCGACCGGGAACCTTACGCGGCGACGGTCAGCGCCTCGATCTCGCGCTGGGCGGCGTCCAGGGCCTTGGCGCGGGCCTCCGGGCCCATGCCGATGCCCTCGGCGCGGATCACCGTCACGTCGGTGACGCCCAGGAAGCCCAGGACCGTGCGCAGGTAGGACTCCTGGTGGTCCAGGCCGGCCAGCGCCGGGTTGGTCGAATAGACGCCGCCGCGGGCCGACGCGATGATCACCTTCTTGCCGCCGGCGAGGCCGACCGGGCCGGTCTCGGTGTAGCGGAAGGTGCGGCCGGCCTGCGCGATGCGGTCGATCCAGGCCTTCAGCTGGGTCGGGACGGTGAAGTTGTACATCGGCGCGCCGATCACCACGACGTCGGCGGCCAGGAACTCGTCCACCAGCGCGTCGGTCAGGTCCAGCTCCGCCTTCTGGCGGGCGTTCAGGCCTTCCAGGTTGCGGAACTTCACGACCTGCATCAGTTCGCCGGTCACGTGGTCCGGCGTCGCGACGGCCAGGTCGCGGCGCACCACCTCGACACCGGCTTCGGCGCCGCGGAAGGCCTCGACGATGGAGGCGGTCAGCTGGCGGGTGACGGAGGCGTCGCCCAGCGGGCTGGAATCGATGTGCAGAAGCTTCATGATCAGGTCCATGGTCGTTGGAAGCGGAGCCGCCATCGGATCGTCTGTCCGGGGGGGCCTTCATCGCTTCGTGATGTCTCGACCTGGACCATACGCCCGTCGCGCCAATCGATTGAGAGCCGTCTCCGCCAATCACTGTTTCACCGCGGCGAACAATCGGCGGTCAGCGGACCTGGATGCCTCCACGGAACACGACCATTTCGCCCGCCTTCATGACCGTCCAGTTCTCGTCGCGGGTCAGGGGGCGGGTCGCCACGACGGTGACGACGTCCTTGGGCGTGGTCTCCTTCGCGAAGTCCACGCTCATGTCCTCGTCGATCAGGGTCGCCGGCCCGAAGGGGGCCTTGCGGGTCAGCCAGGCGAGGTTGGTGGCGCAGTGGCACCACAGATGCCGCCCGTCGCTGAGCAGCATGTTGAACACGCCGAGTTGGCCGAGGTCGGACGCGAGATCCCGCACCAGCCGCATCAGCGCCGCCGGGTTCTTCGGCGGGGCCGGGTAATGCATGCGGATCTGGTCGAGCAGCCAGCAGAAGGCGTGCTCGCTGTCGGTCGAGCCGACCGGCTCGTAGAAGGTCAGCGTGCGGTCCTTGATGCCCTTCAGCTGGCCGTTGTGGGCGAAGGCCCAGACCCGTCCCCACAGCTCCCGCGTGAAGGGGTGCGTGTTCTCCAGCGCCACCTTGCCGCGGTTGGCGCGGCGGATGTGGGAGATGACCGAGCAGGACTTGATGGAATAGCTGCTGACCAGCCGCGCGATCTCCGACTCGCAGCTCGGCGCCGGGTCGTGGAAGGTGCGGCAGCCCTTGCCCTCGTAGAAGGCGATGCCCCAGCCGTCGCGGTGCGGACCCGTCTGCCCACCGCGGCGCATCAGGCCGCGAAAGCTGAAGCAGATGTCCGTGGGCACGTTGGCGCTCATGCCCAGCAGTTCGCACATGGGTCGGCTCCCCTTCCCGGAAATGCAGTGTCAGGTTTTCGACACGTCGGGGGCAAACCTACGACAACCGGCAGGGTTCCGTCATCCTTTTGCAGGCGCAGGACAGGGCGGCATGTCAGGACGCGCGCAGCCCTCCAGCTTGCCCTCCGGCGCAGCGGCGCCCAGCCCGATCCAGGCGTCCACCCGCTCCGCCTCGAAGCCGCAGTCGCGGCGGTCGCCCACCTGCATCAGCGGGCGGCGGATCAGCAGCGGCGTCTTGATCATCAGGGCCAGCGCGGCTGCCTCGTCCAGCGCGTCCGGATCGACCTCCCCGTTCTTCACGGCGGGGGCCGAACGGTTGAACCACTCCGCAACCGGCCGGTCGCCGAAGAAGGGGCGCAAAGTCGCGGCCGTCCAGGGCTCGGACAAAAGGTCGCGGGCCTGGACGGTGTGCCCGGCCTCGGCCAGCAGTTTCTTCTGGCGCGCGTTGCCGGCGCAGCCGGGTTTCTCGAAGAAAATGACGTCTGCCATGGATCACCCCTTGCGGAGCGCCGGGGCGCGGGCGAGCAGCCCGTCCACCTGGGCGCAGATTTCGTCGTAGACCTTGCGGTCGAGCTTGCGCAGCCAGCGCGGCGGGATGGTCTCCACCCCATAGGTCGCGCCGGCCAGCATGCCGGCGATGGCGCCGGTGGTGTCGGCGTCGCCGCCCTGGTTCACCGTCTCGACGATGCAGGACTCCACCGAATCGGTCTGGAAATAGTAGTGCAGCACCGTCTGCATCGTATCGACGATGAAGGCGGTCGACAGCCCGCGGTAGGGCTGGAACTTGAACTGCCGGTGCTTCTCGACGAGCTTGTTGCTTTCGTCGCGCACGTCGCGCACGCCGCCGCCCATCACCAGCCGCCGCACCATGTGGCCCAGCGCCAGCGTCGCGGAGTCCGACAGGGCGTTGCAGTGGGTGATGTGCGCCTGCTCCAGCGTCCAGCGCTCGTAGGCCTCGTCGTCGCCCAGGGTCGCCAGCGCCACCGGCAGGTTGCGCATCGCCGCCCCGTTGCCGCCGTGATACTCGTTCTCCGGCTCCGACAGGGTGCCGTGCATGATGAAGCGGCGGATGCCGCGCCGCGTCGTGTCCCCGACATCGACCGGAATGCCCTTCAGCCAGACGACGAACTCCTCCGCCGCCCGCTTGGCGTCCCACTCCGGGCCGGACAGGATGGCGCGGCCGAGGTGCAGCGACATCTCCGTGTCGTCGGTCACGGCCCCGGCGGGCAGCTTCAGCCAGCCGCCGCCCTTGATGTGCTTGTGCACGCCGTACTGGTGGGCGATCTCGCCCTTTGTCAGGAACTCGACGGTGGCGCCCAGAGCGTCGCCGCAGGCAAGCCCGAGGTAGGCGCCCAGCGCGCGCGAGCGTATGGAATGTTGGGTCATGGGCCGGATTCAGTCCCGCGATCGGTTGTCAGAGAAGCGACACCCCCACCCTGTAGTCCCCGCCGACCACCAAATATTCCCCCTCGCCCTTGAAAGGATAGCGCGGCAGAATGTCGCGGAAGAACACGACCTTGGTGAGCGGCACCCAGGTTTCCAGGATGTAGTCGCCGAACTGGCCGGCGATGTCGCGCTCGATGGAAAAGGAGCAGAGGTTGTTGAGACGCAGCACCGCCGTGCGCTTGTCCGGGCGCGCGACGATGTGGTGTTCCTCGAAATTGTTCACGCCACGGTACAGCCGGATGTGGCTGGCGCGCGACGGCATGGGCGCGTCGGGCCAGCCGCGGCGCATCCACCACTGGCAATACTCGTACATCAGGTCGAGCTGCAGGTGGATGTTGTTGTTGTGGAAGCGGGTGGAGAGCTTCTCCTCCCCATAGGTGCGCCAGGCGTCGGACGCGAAGCGCAGGATCGGTTCCTTGTGGTAGGTCGGCAGCAGGCCGAAGCGGCTTTCCACCCAGCCCTTCAGCACCGCGCCTTCCGAATTGTTGCTGTCGAACATCCAGCCCTTCAGCAGGCGCAGGTAGCTGGCGCGGTAGCGCCGCTTGCCGTCGGCCCCCTCGGCACCCGAGAAGTCGGGGTTCAGGCCGAAGGTGAAGGCCATGTAGTGCTGGAAGATGTCGGCCGCGATCAGGCTGCTGGGGCTTTCGTCCAGCGCCTCGAACAGCACGGCGTGCTCGTTCCGGGTGGCGGCGATGCGCAGGCGGCGCGGCGCGTCGTTGAAATCCTCGGTGCACAGAGCCTCGGCCGCGACGTTCAGCAGGTTGGTGCGGTGCGCCCGCAGCGCGAGCGGCGAATCCGCATCGACCAACCGCCCGTTCGCGTCCCGGCTGCCGCCCCCAACGCTTGCCGACCCGTCCGCCATTCGAACCCCAAAGCCTTACTTTTTAAATGGATACTCCGAATGGCCGGTTCCGCCAAGGGGCGGCTTTGACCAAGCGTCCCGGTCGCGGGACGCGCGATATTTCGAAAGTCGAAACAACACGAAAACTGTTTCAAGTATATTCGGAGTTAACCCGCTCATCCGAAAAATATCCGTTTGATCGGATAGCCTCGGCGCACCATAGTTCAACGGGTCAATTCCAAGACACCGCAAGACGAGGCGCCAGGATGTGGCCGATGAAGCGGCAGGACAAGGAGGCGCGCAACCGTGCGGCAGCCCCGGCGCTTGCGCTTCCACCCGCCGCGACACAGGAACGAAGCGTCCACCGCCCCGGCGCTCCGCGGTCGGCGCCGCCTCCTGCCCCCACTCCGTTGCGCGGCGCGCGGGAGGCCCGCGACGCGGTGACGCTGGCCCGCCTGCTGCGCGGCACCATCACGCCGATGCGCGCCGACGAGGTTCTGGCCCTGCTGGAACCGCACCGCCCCCGCCTCGTGCCCAAGCCGCTCAACCCGCTGGCGACCATGATCGGCCAGCCGCAGGGCCGCCTGCTGGAAGCGTTGCTGCGCCCGACCGCGCCGATCGTCCTGGACGTCCTGCTGCCCCGCCTGCGCGACCACCTGATCGACCGTCTGGTGGACGGCAAGAATTCGGACACGGACGAGCTGCCCAGCGCACTGGACGTGGCGGCGGCGATGAAATCCCTGGTCACGCTGCTGCGCGGGGCCGGGCGCGGCGCGATGGTCGCCGTGGTCGCGGCGCTGGAGGCCGACGCGCGCGCCGACGCCGACCGGCTGGTCCGCGCCGCGCCCGACGCGGAGCCCGGCGCCCCCGGCAGCGGCCCCAGCAACACGATCGACGCGCTGGCCCAGGCGCTGCTGCGCTTCGAAACGCGGCGGCTGGTGCTGGAAACACTGGGCTCCACCACCGCGCTGAAGGATATCGTCTACCAGTCGCGCCGGCTGACCCGCTTCGCTCTGCGCCGCGCGACCGACGGCGTGGAGGGCTTCGTCGCCGACCGCGGAATCAAAGCGCTGCACGCCAGCCTCGCCACCCTGGCCTCGGTGGACGGTCTGGTGGTGGTGGTGCTGCGCAACCTGGACGACCAGGAGGAAAGCCGCGAGGAGGCCAGCCCCTTCGTCGAGCCCGCCGACCGCAAGGCGCTGAACGACTATTTGTCCGCCGCGTGGCGGCTTTCCGACACATTGTTCGACCTTGTCGGGAAGGCCGCCAACGGCGGGGAGCTTGGCGACCTGCTGTTCGAGGCCCTGCTGCGCCAGCTGGGCGCGCTGCACCAGTTCTGCACGCGCATCGACCACGCCGGCCGGCCCGCGACGCTCGACACGCTGGAGCAGCGTCTGGTCGACCGCACCAACGCGCTCGCCCGCCTGGCCGGCGAGCGGCTGATCGAGACCATCCTCGCCCGCCCCTGCGACGTCGCCAAGGCGCGCCGCCTGCTCGCCCGCAGCCAGTCGCTGGCCCAGCTCCTCTACGACATGGGCCACGAGGAGGAGCTGGAGGAGCTGGCCCTGCGCCTCGTCGTCGCGCGCGAGGCCCTGGAGCACGGCACGGCCTGACGCCACCACCCCTTAGCTCCGTAGGTCGGGTGGAGCCGCAGGCGCAACCCGACATCGCCACGCCACGCCGATGATGTTGGGTTCCGGCTGCGCCTCCACCCGACCTACGCATTTCGACCCATCCTCATATCCCACTGCGAGAGACCCGACAAAAAGTCGGGTTTTGTCGGGGATTGTCGGGTATGTCACAGGGGCGACAATGGGGACCACAATCGTCCGCAATCTTGTTTTCCCTTTCTTTTCAATGCCTTGAGAAATACCCGCAATCTGGCACGGGGCATGCAAATACAGGGTCGAAGCGGCCGCGGGCTGGCCGCCCCGAAATTACGGACACCCTGTAGACCCAAGCAAAGGAGAAGCCTCCCATGTCTTTGCGCCAGATTGCGTTCTACGGTAAGGGCGGTATCGGCAAGTCGACCACCTCCCAGAACACCCTGGCCGCGCTGGTCGAGCTGGATCAGAAGATCCTGATCGTCGGCTGCGACCCGAAGGCTGACTCGACCCGCCTGATCCTGCACGCCAAGGCCCAGGACACCGTGCTGCACCTGGCCGCCGAAGCCGGCTCGGTCGAGGATCTGGAGCTCGAGGACGTTCTGAAGATCGGCTACAAGGGCATCAAGTGCGTCGAGTCCGGCGGTCCGGAGCCGGGCGTCGGCTGCGCCGGCCGCGGCGTCATCACCTCGATCAACTTCCTGGAAGAGAACGGCGCCTACGACGACGTGGACTACGTGTCCTACGACGTGCTGGGCGACGTGGTCTGCGGCGGCTTCGCGATGCCGATCCGCGAGAACAAGGCCCAGGAAATCTACATCGTCATGTCCGGTGAGATGATGGCGCTCTACGCCGCCAACAACATCGCCAAGGGCATCCTGAAGTACGCCCACAGCGGCGGCGTGCGCCTCGGCGGCCTGATCTGCAACGAGCGCCAGACCGACAAGGAAATCGACCTCGCCTCCGCCCTGGCCGCCCGCCTCGGCACGCAGCTGATCCACTTCGTGCCGCGCGACAACATCGTGCAGCACGCCGAGCTGCGCCGCATGACCGTCATCGAGTACGCGCCGGACAGCCAGCAGGCCCAGGAATACCGCGCCCTGGCCAACAAGGTGCACAACAACAAGGGCAAGGGCACCATCCCGACCCCGATCACCATGGAAGAGCTGGAAGAGATGCTGATGGACTTCGGCATCATGAAGTCGGAAGAGCAGCAGCTCGCCGAGCTGGCCGCCAAGGAAGCCGCCAAGGCCGGCGCCTGATACCTGCGTCCCATCGGGGCAAAGGTCTGAACTGGCCCCCTCCCCAGCCCACCCCCCGCAGGCCGCGTGGGGGTGGGAGAGAGGGGGCTCGGTCCCGCGCTGAAGTGGCGCGGATCATGAGAGCATGCAGGAGACTGGCACCATGAGCCTGTCCGTGAACGAAGGCGTCGACGTCAAGGGTCTCGTCGACAAGGTCCTCGAAGCTTATCCCGAAAAGTCGCGCAAGCGCCGCGCCAAGCACATCAACGTGCTGGAGGCCGAGGCCAAGGATTGCGGCGTCAAGTCGAACATCAAGTCGATCCCCGGCGTGATGACCATCCGCGGTTGCGCCTACGCCGGTTCGAAGGGCGTGGTGTGGGGTCCGATCAAGGACATGATCCACATCTCCCACGGCCCGGTCGGCTGCGGCTACTATTCCTGGTCCGGCCGCCGCAACTACTACGTCGGCGACACCGGCGTGGACAGCTGGGGCACGATGCACTTCACCTCCGACTTCCAGGAGAAGGACATCGTCTTCGGCGGCGACAAGAAGCTGCACAAGGTGATCGAGGAGATCAACGAGCTGTTCCCGCTCGTCAACGGCATCTCCATCCAGTCGGAATGCCCGATCGGCCTGATCGGCGACGACATCGAGGCGGTCGCCCGCGCCAAGTCGGCGGAAATCGGCAAGCCGATCATCCCCGTGCGCTGCGAAGGCTTCCGTGGCGTGTCCCAGTCGCTGGGCCACCACATCGCCAACGACACCATCCGCGACTGGATCTTCGAGAAGACCGAGCCGAAGGAAGGCTTCGTCTCCACCCCGTACGACGTCACCATCATCGGTGACTACAACATCGGTGGCGACGCCTGGGCCAGCCGTATCCTGCTGGAAGAGATCGGCCTGCGCGTGGTTGCCCAGTGGTCGGGCGACGGCACGCTCGCCGAGCTGGAGAACACCCCGAAGGCCAAGGTGAACCTCATCCACTGCTACCGCTCGATGAACTACATCGCGCGCCACATGGAAGAGAAGTTCGGCATTCCTTGGATGGAATACAACTTCTTCGGCCCGTCGCAGATCGCCGAGTCCCTGCGCAAGATCGCCGCTCTCTTCGACGACAAGATCAAGGAGAACGCGGAGAAGGTCATCGCCAAGTACCAGCCGATGGTCGACGCCGTCATTGCCAAGTACAAGCCGCGGCTTGAGGGCAAGAAGGTCATGATCTACGTCGGCGGCCTGCGTCCGCGCCACGTGGTCGACGCCTACCATGACCTGGGCATGGAGATCGTCGGCACGGGTTACGAATTCGCCCACAACGACGACTATCAGCGCACGCCGCACTATGTGAAGGAAGGCACGCTGATCTACGACGACGTCACCGCGTTCGAGCTGGAGAAGTTCGTCGAGGCGATCCGTCCGGACCTCGTCGCGTCGGGCATCAAGGAAAAGTACGTCTTCCAGAAGATGGGCCTGCCCTTCCGCCAGATGCACAGCTGGGATTACTCCGGCCCGTACCACGGCTACGACGGCTTTGCCATCTTCGCCCGCGACATGGACCTGGCGATCAACAACCCCGTCTGGGGCATCATGAAGGCTCCGTTCTGATCACGGCCTCTGGAAGATAGGAGTATTGACGATGTCCCACCCCGTTTCCCAGAGCGCCGACAAGGTTCTCGACCACTTCACGCTGTTCCGCCAGCCGGAATACAAGGAGATGTTCGAGCGCAAGAAGGCGGAGTTCGAGTACGGCCACTCCGACGAGGAGGTCGCCCGGGTTTCCGAGTGGACCAAGTCGGAAGAGTACAAGGAAAAGAACTTCGCCCGTGAGGCGGTCGTCATCAACCCGACGAAGGCCTGCCAGCCGATCGGCGCGATGTTCGCGGCCCAGGGCTTCGAGGGCACCCTGCCCTTCGTCCATGGCTCGCAGGGCTGCGTCGCCTACTACCGCACGCACCTGACCCGCCACTTCAAGGAGCCGAACTCCGCGGTCTCCTCGTCGATGACGGAAGACGCGGCGGTGTTCGGCGGCCTGAACAACATGATCGACGGCCTGGCGAACGCCTACGAGCTGTACAAGCCGAAGATGATCGCCGTGCTGACCACCTGCATGGCCGAAGTCATCGGCGACGACCTGCAGGGCTTCATCCAGAACGCGAAGAACAAGGACAGCGTCCCGCAGGACTTCCCGGTCCCCTTCGCGCACACCCCGGCCTTCGTCGGCAGCCACATCGTCGGCTACGACAACATGATCAAGGGCGTCCTCACGCACTTCTGGGGCACGTCGGAGAACTACGACACCCCGAAGAACGCGTCGATCAACCTGATCCCGGGCTTCGACGGCTATGCGGTCGGCAACAACCGCGAGCTGAAGCGTATCGCCGGCCTGTTCGGCATCGACATGACCATCCTGTCGGACGTGTCGGACAACTTCGACACCCCGATGGACGGCGAGTACCGCATGTATGACGGCGGCACGACGCTGGAGGCCACCAAGGAGGCCGTCCACGCCAAGGCCACCATCTCCATGCAGGAATACTGCACCCCGCAGTCCCTGCAGTTCATCAAGGAGAAGGGCCAGGACGTCGCCAAGTTCAACTACCCGATGGGTGTTGCGGCGACCGACGAGCTTCTCCTGAAGCTGTCGGAGCTGTCGGGCAAGCCGGTCCCGGCCGAGCTGAAGCTGGAGCGCGGCCGCCTGGTCGACGCCATCGGCGACAGCCACACCCACCTGCACGGCAAGCGCTTCGCCGTGTACGGCGACCCGGACTTCTGCCTGGGCATGACCAAGTTCCTGCTGGAGCTGGGCGCCGAGCCGGTGCACATCCTGTCCACCTCCGGCTCGAAGAAGTGGGAGAAGCAGGTTCAGAAGGCCCTGGACGCTTCGCCGTTCGGCAAGTCGGGCAAGGCCTACGGCGGCAAGGACCTCTGGCACCTCCGCTCGCTGATCTTCACCGACAAGGTCGACTACATCATCGGCAACAGCTACGGCAAGTATCTGGAGCGCGACACCAAGGTTCCGCTGATCCGCCTGACCTACCCGATCTTCGACCGCCACCACCACCACCGTTATCCGACCTGGGGCTACCAGGGCGCGCTGAACGTGCTGGTGCGCATCCTGGACCGGATCTTCGAGGACATCGACGCCAACACCAACATCGTTGGCCAGACCGACTACTCGTTCGACCTGATCCGCTGATCGCGGGGTTTTCCCGGATCGCAGGTTCCCGGTTGGGTCGGGGCTTCCATCCCCCCGTCCCAACCGCTTCCCCGGAAAGCCGGAGTCCGCCGCAAGGCAGGCTCCGGCTTTTCGCCTTTGCGCCGGTCAACGCGGACTACTATAGTCTGTGTTGTCGAACCCGCCGCTAGGGCATACCGCACGTCGCGTCATGGCACACATCACCGCAAGCGTCGAATACGCGATCCATTGCCTGCTTTGGCTCGTCTCCTCGGGCGACACGCCGCTCAGCAGCCGCGACCTTGCGGAGTTGCAGGGCGTCTCCCCCTCCTTCCTCGCCAAGATCTTCCCCAAGCTGGAGAAGGCGGGCATCGTCGCGGCCAGCGAAGGGGTGCGCGGCGGCTACCGGCTGGCCAAGCCGGCGGACGCGATCACCTTCCTCGACGTCGTCGACGCCATCGAAGGCGACAAGCCGCTGTTCGATTGCCAGGAAATCCGCGGCCGCTGCGCGGTCTTCGGGGAACGGCCACCGTCCTGGGCGACGTCGGGCGTCTGCGCCGTGCACGCGGTGATGCTGACCGCCGAGAAGGCGATGCGCGAGGCGCTGGCGCAGGAGACGCTGGGCGGCGTCGGCCGGCGCTTCGGCCGGAAGGCGCCGGCCGAGTTCAACGACGCGGTGCGCGCCTGGATGGACGACCGGATCGGCGCCCGCTCCCCCGGCCGGACGCCGCGCGCCCGCTGACACCTAGGCGGACCGCAACGTGTCCGACACCCGACAAAATCCTTCGATTGTCAGCTATCGCACAGCGCGCCCCGACCGGACAATCTTTTCCGATCAAGGCGTTAGACGCTGGCACGAGCCCTGCATATGACCGCTCCACACGCGCCGATGTCGGCCATGGGCAGGAGAAGGTCATGCTCCAGGAAAAGCTCCAGGACGTCTTCAACGAGCCGGGTTGCGCCACCAACCAAGCCAAGTCCGACAAGGAACGGAAGAAGGGCTGCTCCAAGGCCCTGAAGCCGGGTGCGGCGGCCGGCGGCTGCGCCTACGACGGCGCGATGATCGTGCTGCAACCGATTGCCGACGCCGCCCACCTCGTGCACGGGCCGATCGCCTGCCTGGGCAACAGCTGGGACAACCGCGGGACCAAGTCCTCGGGCCCGCAGCTCTACCGCACGGGCTTCACCACCGACCTGTCCGAACTCGACATCGTCCACGGCGGCGAGAAGAAGCTCTACCGCGCCATCCGCGAGGTCGTGCAGCAGTACGATCCGCCGGCCGTCTTCGTCTACCAGACCTGCGTGCCGGCGATGATCGGCGACGACATCGAGGCGGTCTGCAAGTTCGCCGCGAAGAAGCTGGGCAAGCCGGTGATCCCGGTGATGGCGCCGGGCTTCGTCGGGTCGAAGAATCTCGGCAACAAGATGGCCGGCGAGGCGCTGCTCGACCACGTCATCGGCACGGTGGAGCCGGAGGTGACGACCCCGACCGACATCTGCATCGTCGGCGAATACAACCTCGCCGGCGAGCTGTGGCTGGTGAAGCCGCTGCTGGACGAAATCGGCATCCGCATCCTGTCCTGCATCTCCGGCGACGGCCGCTACAACGAGGTGGCCCAGGCGCACCGCGCGCGGCTGACCATGGTGGTCTGCTCCCAGGCGCTGGTGAACATCGGCCGCAAGATGCAGGAGCGCTGGGGCATCCCCTATTTCGAGGGCTCCTTCTACGGCGTGTCGGACATGTCGGACACGCTGCGCACCATGGCCCGCATGCTGGTGGAGCGCGGCGCCGACAAGGCCATCATCGACCGCACCGAGGGCGTCATCGCCCGCGAGGAAAGCCGCGTCTGGCGGCGGCTGGAGCCGTACAAGCCGCGCTTCGACGGCAAGCGCGTCCTGCTGTTCACCGGCGGCGTGAAGAGCTGGTCGATGGTCAGCGCCCTGGAAGGCGCCGGCCTGACGATCGTCGGCACCTCCACCAAGAAGTCCACCAAGGAGGACAAGGAACGCATCAAGAAGATGAAGGGGGAGGAGTTCCACCAGTGGGACGACCTGAAGCCCCGCGACATCTACAAGATGCTGAAGGACAGCGAGGCCGACATCATGATGTCCGGCGGCCGGTCGCAGTTCATCGCGCTGAAGGCCAAGGTTCCATGGCTCGACCTGAACCAGGAACGCCACCACGCCTATGCGGGCTACGACGGCATCGTCAACCTGTGCGAGGAAATCGACAAGACGCTGTCCAACCCGATCTGGCGGCAGGTTCGGCTTGCTGCGCCCTGGGAGGCTTGAGCCATGGGCAACATCCAGCGCTTCCCCCACTCCACCAAGGCGGCCTCCACCAACCCGCTGAAGATGAGCCAGCCGCTGGGCGCGGCACTCGCCTACCTCGGCGTCGACCGCTGCATGCCGCTGTTCCACGGGAGCCAAGGCTGCACCGCCTTCGGGCTGGTCCTGCTGGTCCGCCATTTCCGCGAGGCGATCCCGCTCCAGACCACCGCCATGGACCAGGTGTCCACCATCCTCGGCGGCTACGACAACCTGGAGCAGGCGATCCGCACCATCGCCGAGCGTAACAAGCCCGCCCTGATCGGCGTCGCCACCACCGGCGTCACCGAGACGAAGGGCGAGGACATGGGCGGCCAGTACAACAGCTTCCGCCAGCGCAACCCGATGCTGGCCGACCTGAAGCTGGTCTTCGCCAACACGCCGGACTTCATCGGCGGCTTCGAGGACGGCTTCGCCGCCGCCGTGACCGGCATCGTGGAGGAGGTGGTCGAGCCCGCCGCCGCGACGGTGAAGGGCCAGGTCAACGTGCTGGCCGGCTGCCACCTGTCGCCCGGCGACGTGGAGGAGCTGCGCGACATCATCGAAGGCTTCGGCCTGACGCCGATCTTCCTGCCGGACCTGTCGCTGTCCATGTCCGGCCGCCAGCCGGACGACTTCACCGCCACCTCGCTGGGCGGCGTGACGGTGGAGCAAATCGCCGCCATGGGCGCGTCGGAGGCGACGCTGGTGGTCGGCGAGCACATGAAGGTGGCCGCCGCGGCGCTGGAGCTGAAGACCGACGTCCGCTCCATCTTCTTCGACCGGCTGACCGGGCTGGAGGCATCGGACCGGCTGGTCAAGACCCTGTCGGAGCTGTCCGGTCGCCCGGTGCCGGCGCGGCTGCGCCGCCAGCGGGAGGCGCTGGTGGACGCCATGCTGGACGGGCACTTCTTCTTCAGCCGCAAGCGCATCGCCGTCGCGCTGGAGCCGGACCTGCTCTACGCCGTCACCAGCTTCCTCGCCGATCTGGGCGCGGAGGTGATCGCCGCCGTGTCGCCCACCCAGACCGCGGTTCTGGAAAAGCTGCGCGCCGCCACGGTGATGGTCGGCGACCATTCCGATGTCGAGACTCTGGCGCGCGAGGCCGACCTGATCGTGTCGAACTCGCACGGCCGCATGGGGGCGGCGCGCATCGGCGTGCCGCTGCACCGCATGGGCCTTCCGATGTTCGACCGGCTGGGCGCCGGCCTGAAGGTGTCCGTCGGCTACCGCGGCAGCCGCGAGCTTCTGTGCGAGATCGGCAACCTGTTCCTGTCCCGCGAGATGGACCACGACGAGCATGGGCCGGGGCATGGGCGCGGCGCTGGGCACGGGTCCGGACAGCATGACGAAGGCCATCACTGCGGGGGCGGATCATGCGGATGCAGCGCCGGCTGAGTTTGGTGGACACGGCCGACCCCGGCCGGCCCCGAAAAGGAGGATTCATGAAGGTCGCTTTCTGCACCCAGGACATGCAGCACGTCGATGCGCATTTCGGATGGGCCAAGAACATCGTGGTCTACGAGGTCGACAAGGCCGGCCACCGGATGGTGGAGACCCTGCAGTTCGGCGGCTCGATGTTCGAGGACGGCAACGAGGACAAGCTGCTGCCGAAGCTGGAGGCGCTGTCCGACGTCGCGATCGTCTACCTGTCGGCCATCGGCGCCTCCGCCGCCGCGCGCGTCGTCGCGAAGAAGATCCACCCCGTGAAGGTGGAGGCCACCGAGAGCATCCCCGTCCTGCTCGACCGCCTGGTCGAGACCATCAACGGCAACCCGCCGCCCTGGCTGCGCAAGGCGCTGAACGCCGGCCAGCCCGCCGAGGAACGCTTCGGCGAATTCGCGTTCGACGAGGAGGATTGAGACCATGACGGACACCGCGACCGCCGCCCCCGCCGCCGAGACGGATCTCGCACAAGAGTTCCTGAAGGTCCTGGTCATGCTGTTCCGCGCCGAGGACAGCTACGGCGCCTGGGAAGGCAAGAGCGACGAGCAGCTCCTCGCCCCCTTCATCCTGGACAAGGAGGCCCGCGCCGCCATCCCGATCATGGGCGACCCGGACCCCGATACGCTGTGGCGGCTGGAGCTTTTCTACAAGGCCGTGGGCATCACGGTGGAGAAGCAGACCGGCCTCATCGCCTCCCCCATCATGAAGATGAGCCACGAGGGCTTCGGCCGCATGGTGCTGACCACCGGCCGCCTGGTGGTGGTGTCGAAGCACCTGCGCGACGTGCACCGCTTCGGCTTCCCGTCGGTGGAGAAGCTGGCCGCCGACGGCGCGAAGATCGTCGGCGAGGCGGTCGCGCTGATCCGCAAGTTCCCCGAAGTCGCCGATCTGTGAGGTTTCGGACATGAGCGACATCGACAGCCTGAAGGACGAGGTCAAGAAGCTCAACGCCCGGGCCACGCAGAAGAAGATGGACCTGCACGACCTGTCGGAAGAGCTGCCGCAGAACTGGCAGTCCATCCTCCAGGTCGCCCAGGAAACCTTTGATGCCTACAAGACCCTGACCGAGAAGCGCGCCGAGCTGAAGGCGCTGGAAAAGGCGTCCTGACCACCTTTTCCCAACAACAATCGCCCCAACAACACCCTGATGGCATGAGGAGAAGACGATGGCTGAGTTCGTGACCGGCACCACCCGCGGCGGCGCCGCCTGGACGCCGAAATTCGTGGAAAGCGTCGACCAGAAGCTGTGCATCGGCTGTGGCCGCTGCTTCAAGGTGTGCGGTCGCGACGTGCTGGAACTGATCGGCATCACCGAGGACGGCGACATCGTCGACGCCTTCGACGACGAGGCCGAGAAGAAGGTCATGAGCGTCAAGAACGCCGGCAACTGCATCGGCTGCGAGAGCTGCGGCAAGGTCTGCTCCAAAAGCTGCATCTCCCACCTGCCCCAGGCGGCCTGACGTCTTGCGCCGCCCCCGGAGGACGCCATGGGCATCCTGCATTCCGCCCCGCCGGGGGCGGGCGACACCGCCGCGCTCTACCGTTGGCTGACCGACCGGCAGGGCCGGTGCAACGTCTTCGACGGGCACCTGTTCGCCTGCATCCTGGCCCGCCGCTGGCCGGGCGGGGTCGGTGCGCTCGGCCTGTCCGACGTGGCCTTCACGCGCCTTCTCGAACGCTATTTTCCCGGCGCGCTCCAGGATGGGCTGCCGGTCGTGGAAGCCTCGCCCGCTCCCCTGCCCGCCCCTCTGCACGCCGAGTTCCGCGAGTTGGCCGAGCTGCTGCTCACCCACCGCTCGCAGGGCACCGACGAAGAGGTCTGGCTGGCCGCGATGATCGCGCGCGCCGCCCTGGACGGCGCCGAGCTGTGGCAGGATCTGGGGCTCAACGGCCCGCGCCACCTCGCCGCCATGATCGAACGCCACTTCCATCCGCTGGCCGTGCTGAACGCCGCTGGCACGCGGTGGAAGACCTTCCTCTACCGCTTCCTCTGCGCCCGCGACGGCCTGATCCCCTGCGGCGCCCCGCTGTGCCGCGACTGCGGCGCCGAGGCCGTGTGCTTCGGCGCGGGCGACTGACCTCCCCGTTTCAGACGTCCTTGACGCACGCGCCCACATGGGTGAAGGCGAACCGCGCGTCGATGGCGACGTCGGGGAATGCCAGGCCATGCCCGGAGTGCGCGCTGTCGTGCACCAGGCAGCAGTCCTCGATCAGCGGCCAAATATGGCGGCCGAGGAAGCGCTGATCCCGCAAGCGGCCGTCCTCGGGCGGCGGAGCCTCGCGCAGCAGGGGCGCGATGGGAGGCAGGACGCCGGCCCGTCCGCCCCACATGCCGGCCAGCATCAGGTCGGTGTGCAGGACGTGGTCGCGCATGACGTGAAAGGGCAGGTCTGAGGCGATCCAGGCCTCCACCGCCGCCTTTTCCCGGCTGTTCAGGCGGGAGTCGGCGTCCCGGCACAGGAAGTGGCTGACCGTCGGGTCGTCGGACACGAGGAAGCGCCAGAACAAGCCGTGCGTCGGTCCGCTGCCGGGCTCCATGGACACCAGTTCCGCCCCCGCGCCGGCCAGATCGTCCAGGACGGCGGCTGGAACGGAGTCGTCGTGATGGATGCGGCAAGTCCAGCCGGGATAGAACTCCGCCGCGAGACGGACATTCTCCAGCGCGCCGTGCGTGTAGAGCGGAGCGCTTCCCCACAGGCTGAAGCTGATGATCCGCCGCTTGCGGCCGGCCGGCGGCTGGGCGGCAAGCGGCGGAACCGGACTGGCCGGCCGGCCCTGCCGCGCATCCCACGCCTTTCGGGACAGGATGGCGCCGGCCTCGCGCGCCGCGTCTTCGCGCCGATCGCAGTGGAAGAGCGTCGCGGCCAGATATTCGCGCGCTTCCAAATGGTCGGATTTGAGGAGGCAGGCCCGCCGGAAGATGGTCGCCGCCGCCTCCATCCGACCGGCGTTGCAGGCGGCGATGCCAAGATTGTAGTGGATCAGGAAGGAGTCCGGGACCAGCACGGACGCGGCACGATACGCCGCAAACGCCGCGCTCCAGGCCCCCTGGTCGAAACGGGCGTCCCCCAGCCTGGCGAGGATGGCGGCATCGTCGGGACGCAAGCGCGACGCCTCCTCGAACGCCGCTTCGGCGCCGGCCGGATCCGTTGCCTGCAGGCAGTGGGCTCCGCGATCGCGAAGAAGCTCCACCAGAATGCCGGCGGCGTCCGGCGCACCGAGAGAGTGCGCCAGCCGGTAGGCGTCCATGGCCGCGTCCGTACGGCCGGCCGCGCGCAGCAGGTTGCCATGGTTGGCGTGAAACTCCGCGGAGTCCGGACGCCGGGCGATGGCCTTTCCGATGCGGTCCAGCCCATCCTCCAGGCGCCCGGTCTGGCCCAGCAGGATGCCGGAGAGATGAAGGGCATCCGGATTCTCGGGGTCCGCATCCAGCACGCGGCTGTAGACGTCTTCCGCGTCGCCCAGGCGTCCGGCGCTGTGCAGGTCGAAAGCCAGGAGGAGTGCTTCGGATACGGTCGCCATGGTCGACACATAGCCCAAGGCCGGGCGCCGCTTCAAGCGATTGCCCTGCTCACTCCCCTTCCACGCCCTTCGCCAGCGCGGCGATCACGCCATAGCCGACATGATCCAGCGGATCGATCGCCGCCAGCCTGTCGAGGATCGCCCGCGCGTCGGCCAGCCGGTCGCGGCGGAGATTGATGAAGGCCAGCGCCTTCAGGGTGAACAGGAAGAAGCGCTGCGGCCCCTCCTTCGTCCATTCCGTGCTGTCGGCGGTCAAGCTCCGCCAGTCGCCGGAAAAGCCGCCCTCGCGCGCCGCGGCCTCCAGCCCGATCTGCGCGACGCGCTCCGCATCCGCGAACCGCTTGCGGTTGAAGTAGAACTTGTAGAGCGCGTAGTAGACCGGCAGCACCCGCGGCCCGAGCCGGTGCGCCTCCCACAGCAGCTCCTCGCACCGCTCCGGCACCTCGCGGGCCTTCACGGCGGCCTGAAGGCGCTCGTCGATGTGCTCCGGCACGTCGCCGAAGGCCATGCGCCCGTCGGGAATACGCAACTCGATCGGCCGGTCCATCGCCGCCCCCTCCGTTGTTGTCCGTTACCATCAGCCCGACCGACGATCTTGTATGGTGTGATGCCGGCCGGAGCGAAAGCCCCCACTTCGCTTGTGCGTCCTTTCGTCGCAGCTGTCGCAAACCCGACATGACCCCGATCCGACAATTGTCGGGAACGCGCCAGGGGTGCGCACCTGACAATCATGCAAAATCAAACACTTACAAGTTGGCACGCCGCTTGCCTATTCCAAGCCAGGATCGGTCGGCAACCCCGACAATGCATGTGGAGGCGGCAGACATGGTGACCCTGACGGATGCGGCGGTGAACACCCTGGAGCGCGTTCTGGCGAAGTCCGGTGGTGCGGCGGCGGGCCTGCGCATCGCGGTGGCCGACGGCGGCTGCGCCGGCATGAAGTACCAGATGGGCCTGGAGGCCGAGGCGGGCGAGGACGACACCGTCCTGACCTTCGGCCCCGTGACGATCTTCGTGGACTCCAACAGCCAGCCCTTCCTCGACGGCGTGGTGGTCGATTTCGTCGAAGGGGTCGAGGGCTCCGGCTTCAAGTTCGACAACCCGAACGCGGCGAGCACCTGCGGCTGCGGCAAGTCCTTCTCGGCCGGCCCGGGCGGCAGCTGCTCCTCGGCGTCGCCGTCCTCGGGCTGCGGCACCACGCACTGAATTCCGAACTCTCCCCAACCCGGTCACGCGGGAAAGGCAAGGCGTCATGTGGAACTACACCGACAAGGTCAAGGAACACTTCTTCAACCCGAAGAACGCCGGCGCGCTGGATGAGGCGAACGCCGTGGGCGAGGTCGGGTCGATCACCTGCGGCGACGCCCTGAAGCTGATGATGAAGGTCAACCCCGACACCCAGGTGATCGAGGAGGCGAAGTTCCAGACCTTCGGCTGCGGCTCGGCCATCGCGTCCTCGTCGGCGCTGACGGAGATGATCATCGGCAAGACGGTGGACGAGGCGCTGGTCGTCACCAACCGCGACATCGCCGAGTATCTGGGCGGCCTGCCGCCGGAGAAGATGCACTGCTCCGTCATGGGGGCGGAGGCTCTGCGCGCCGCCATCGCCAACTACAAGGGCGAGGAGTGGGTCGACGACCACGAGGAAGGCGAGCTGGTCTGCAAGTGCTTCGGCATCGACGCGGCGATGATCGAGCGCGCGGTGACCGTCAACAACCTGACCACGCTGGAAGAGGTCACCCACTACACCAAGGCCGGCGGGTCCTGCCAGACCTGCCACGAGAAGATCGAGGAGGTGCTGGAGGCCGTGCTCGCCAAGACCGGC
This sequence comes from Azospirillum rugosum, assembly GCF_017876155.1. Classification (GTDB taxonomy): domain Bacteria; phylum Pseudomonadota; class Alphaproteobacteria; order Azospirillales; family Azospirillaceae; genus Azospirillum; species Azospirillum rugosum. Next base: position 114,496 of record NZ_JAGINP010000014.1, on the reverse strand, counting down.
GCGCTGGACAAGCCGAAGGCGCACCCGCCGGGCACCGTGGGCCTCGACGCCATCAAGCCGCTGGCCCCGAAGGCCGAGGCTCCGGCGGCGCCTGCGAAGCTGACCAACGTGCAGCGCATGCAGAAGATCATGGTCGCCATCGAGGAGCTGCGCCCGCAGATCCAGCGCGACGGCGGCGACGTGGAACTGGTGGACATCGACGGCAAGGACATCTACGTCCGCCTGACCGGCGCCTGCTCCGGCTGTTCGCAGTCGGCCGGCACCATGATGGGCGTGCAGGCCAAGCTGGTCGAGGCGCTGGGCGAGTTCGTCCGCGTCAAGCCCGCCTCCCTCCTGCCGGCGGGAGCGTAACGCCATGACGGAACAAGGCATCTACCTCGACAACAACGCCACGACCCGCGTCGATCCGGAAGTGCTGGCGGAGATGCTGCCCCTCTTCACGGAGCATTTCGGCAACCCGTCCTCCATGCACGGCTTCGGCGCCGCGGTCGGCGGCAAGATCGAATGGGCGCGCAAGCAGGTCCAGGCCCTGCTGGGGGCCGCCCACGACAGCGAGATCGTCTTCACCTCCGGCGGCACGGAAAGCGACAACACCGCCATCCTGTCGGCGCTGGAGGCCTACCCTAAGAAGCGCAGCATCGTGACCAGCGTGGTGGAGCACCCGGCGGTCCTGTCGCTCTGCGAGTATCTGGAGAAGAAGCGCGGCTACACCGTCCACCGCATCGGCGTGGACGGCCAGGGCAACCTGGACATGGACGCCTACAAGGCCGCGCTGGGTCCGGACGTCGCCATCGTCTCCATCATGTGGGCGAACAACGAGACCGGGACGATCTTCCCGATCGAGGAGCTGGCGACGCTCGCCAAGGCCGCGGGTGCCGTGTTCCACACCGACGCGGTGCAGGCGGTCGGCAAGATCCCGATGAAGCTCGCCGACAGCGCGGTCGACATGCTGTCGCTGTCCGGCCACAAGCTGCACGCGCCCAAGGGCATCGGCGCGCTCTACGTCAAGCGCGGCCTGCGCTTCCGCCCGATGCTGCGCGGCGGCCACCAGGAGCGCTCGCGCCGCGCCGGCACGGAGAACGCGCCGGGCATCGTGGGCTTGGGCGCGGCGGCGCAGCTGGCGCTCCTGCACATGACCGACGAGAACACGCGGGTCAAGGCGCTGCGCGACAAGCTGGAAAAGGCCATCCTGGCCGCGGTGCCCGCCTGCTTCGTCACCGGCAACCCGGCCAACCGCCTGCCCAACACCTGCAACATCGCCTTCGAATACATCGAGGGCGAGGCGATCCTCCTGCTGCTGAACGAGCACGGCATCGCGGCCTCCTCCGGCTCCGCCTGCACGTCCGGCTCGCTGGAGCCCAGCCACGTGATGCGGGCCATGGGCGTGCCCTACACCGCCGCCCACGGCGCCACGCGCTTCTCCCTGTCGCGCGAGACGACCGAGGCGGAGATCGACCGCGTGATCGAGGTCGTCCCCGGCATCATCGCCAAGCTGCGCTCCCTGTCGCCCTACTGGTCGCAGGGCGGTGCAACCAAGGAGTTCGCACCCGTCTATTCATAAAGGGCTTTATTCCTAACACCGAGATCGCAGGCCGGGCCGGGCCCACGCCCCGGCAACCCGCCCGACGACACCCGCCGGGACGTGGATCCCCGGCCCGGTCTGCGACCATAGTCCGGCTGTGTTGCCCCCACCCTAACCCTCCCCCGCTGCGCAGGGGAGGGAACTCCGCCGGCTCCGCAAAAAAGCCCTCCCCTGCGAAGCGGGGGAGGGAGGGACCCGCGAAGCGGGAGGGTGGGGGCACCACCGCGACGCTCTTACCAAGGACCCTGCACCATGCCGATGGGCGGTTCCGCCATCATCAACGACACGACGCTGCGCGACGGGGAACAGACGGCGGGCGTGGCCTTCACGCTCGACGAGAAGATCGCCATCGCCCGCGCGCTCGACCAGGCCGGCGTGCCGGAGCTGGAGATCGGCATCCCCGCCATGGGCGAGGAGGAGCGCGAGGGCATCCGCGCCGTCGCCTCGCTCGGCCTGACGGCGCGGCTCATGGTCTGGTGCCGCATGCACGACACCGACCTGAAGGCGGCGCTGGACTGCAACGTGGGCTTCGTCAACCTGTCGATGCCCGTCTCCGACATCCACATCACCAAGAAGCTGAAGCGCAGCCGCGCCTGGGCGCTCGCCGAGATCGAGCGCAAGGTGAAACAGGCCCGCGATCATGGCTTCGAGGTCAGCCTGGGCGGCGAGGACTCCTCGCGCGCCGACATGGACTTCGTGGTTGCCGCGGCCACCGTGGCGCAACAGGCCGGCGCCCGCCGCTTCCGCTTCGCCGACACGCTGGGCGTGCTCGACCCCTTCCAGACGCGCGCCTGCATCGAGCGGCTGCGCCGGGCCACCGACCTGGAGATCGAGATCCACGCCCACGACGACCTGGGCCTCGCCAACGCCAACTCGCTGGCCGCCGTGCTGGGCGGGGCGACGCACGTCAACACCACCGTCAACGGGCTGGGCGAGCGCGCCGGCAACGCCCCGCTGGAGGAGGTGGTGATGTCGCTGAAGGTGCTGTACGGCATCGACACCGGCGTCGGCACGCGCATGCTGGGTCCCATCTCCGACCTGGTGGAGCGCGCGTCCAACCGGCCGGTGGCGGTCAACAAGTCCATCGTCGGCGACGCGGTCTTCACGCACGAGGCCGGCATCCATGTGGACGGGCTGCTGCGCGACCGCGCCACCTACCAGAACTTCGACCCCGCCGAGGTCGGCCGCGAGCATCGCATCGTGCTGGGCAAGCATTCCGGCACCGCGGCGGTGAAGATGGCCTATGGGCAGCTCGGCCTCGCCTGCGACGACGGGCTGGCGCAGGCGGTGCTGCCGCGGGTCCGCGCGCTCGCCACCCGCGCCAAGCGGGCGCCGACGCCGGACGAACTGCTCGCCTTCCACCGCGACGCCGCCACCCGGCGCTAAAGCCCATGGAGGACCCGATGGCCGCCATCGACGCTCATTCGGATCTGCCCACCGTGAATGGCACCAGCCTGTGGCAGCTGCTGCGCGAGGACGTGGCCTGCGTCTTCGACCGCGACCCGGCCGCGCGCAACGTGCTGGACGTGCTGACCTGCTATCCGGGCATCCACGCGCTGGCCATGCACCGGGTCGCCAACGCCGCCTGGCGCCGCGGCTTCCGCTGGCCGGCGCGTTTCCTGTCCTATCTGGCGCGCGCGCTGACCAACATCGACATCCACCCCGGCGCCACCATCGGCCACCGCTTCTTCATCGACCACGGCGCCGGCGTGGTGATCGGCGAGACGGCGGAGGTCGGCGACGACGTCACGCTCTACCACGGGGTGACGCTGGGCGGCACCTCCTGGAACAAGGGCAAGCGCCACCCGACGCTGGGCGACGGCGTGCTGGTCGGCTCCGGCGCTAAGATCCTGGGGCCGATCACGGTGGGGGCGGGCTGCCGCGTCGGCGCGAACTCCGTCGTCACCAAGGACGTGCCGGACGGCATGACGGTCGTCGGCATCCCTGGTCGCGTCGTGCGGGCGGACACGCAGCGCCACCTCGCCGCGCACGGCATCGACCTCGACCACCACCTGATGCCGGACCCCGTGGGCAAGGCCATCGCCTGCCTGATCGACCACATCAACCGCATCGAGGCGCGGCTGGAGGCGCACACGACAGAGGAGGCCGCGCGCCTCACCCCGCTGTCGGAGGCGTCATTGGACGGTGTCGCCTGCCACGCCTGCGGCAACCTGTGCGACCAGGAGGGCTGCGGCGCGCCCGGACACGGCGCCCCGGACGGCGCGCTCCGCGCCGACCACTACGTGATCTGAACGAGAAGGAACCCCGCCATGAGCTTCAAGGACGACCTGGACGATCTGGAGACCGCGGAGGACTTCCTGCGCTTCTTCAACGTCCGCTACGAGCAGCGCGTGGTCAACGTGAACCGCCTGCACATCCTGCAGCGCTTCCACGACTATCTGGCCGCCGACACCGGCCTGGAGTCGCTGGACGACGAGGGCATGACCGCCCGCTACCACGCCCACCTGGAGCGCGCCTACCAGGACTTCGTGGTGTCCAACGCCATCGCTGAAAAGACCTTCAAGGTCCACCAGGAGGAAGCGCGCAAGATGGCCGACCGCTTCGTCCCGCTCGACGCGCTGCTCAACCCATCTTCATAACAAGGCCAGCTCCGTGGCGACGCGGTCGAGCACCGGCCGCCAGTCGCCGATGCGTTCCTGACGGAAGACGCGGGCCGTCGGGTACCAGGGGCTGTCCTCCCGGCCGTCCAGCCAGCGCCAGCAGCCATCGAAGCGCGACAGCACCCACAGCGGCACGCCCAGCGCTCCGGCGAGGTGCGCGACCGACGTGTCGACGCTGATGACAAGGTCCAGCCGGCGCACCAGCGCCGCCGTGTCGGCGAAGTCCGCGACCTCCGCCATCACGTCCAGGATGCGGCCGGCGAAGGGCGGTTCCACCGCCTGCGCCGCGGCGGCCCCCTTTTGAAGACTGACCAACCGCAGGCCGGGCAGATCCAGCAGCGGCGCGAAGCCGGCGAGCGGGATGCTGCGGCGCATGTCGGCGTGGCTCCACCGCGGGTCGGTGACGTGCGGATCGCCGGCCCAGACCAGCCCGACAGTCAGTGTTCCATCGGCCAGCGCCCCGTCGCCGGTCGGCCAAAGCCCGGCGAAGCGCTCCTCCCCCGCGGCGGTGCCGTCCAGGTAGGGAACCGCCGCCGGCACGCTGTCCAGCGTCGTGCCGAACAGGGCCGGCAGGCTCATCAGCGGGCAAATCAGATCGAAGTCCGGGGCGGCGCCCAGCGGGTGGACCTCCGCCACGCCCTCCACCCGCGAGAACAGGCGCAGCAGCGCCGGCAGGCATTCCACCACCACCCGTCCGCCGGCCCGCGCCACCATGGGGGCGTAGCGGATGAACTGCAGCGCGTCCCCGTGCCCTTGCTCCCCGTACAGGAGGATGGTGCGCCCCTGCAAGGGCTCGCCACGCCACCACGGCCGCCCCCGGTCGGGGATGTGCACATCACGTTCGAAACGCGCCTCGAAGGCGGGCCACCCCTCCCGGTAGCGGCCGGTGATCAGCAGCGCGTGGGCGAGGTTGAACCGCGCGTCCACGCGATCCGGCGAGAGCCGCGCCGCCCTGTGGTACGGGGCGACGGAATCCTCGTGCCGGCCGAGGTCGCCCAAGGTGACGCCCAGGTTGAACCAGCCGCCCGCATCCGCCGGATCCACGGCCAGCGCCTTGCGGTAAAGCCCGGCCGCCTCGGCAAAGCGGCCGTCGGTCTTCACTGAGTCCGCCAGCGCGACGCGCGCCGGGGCGTGCCCGGGATCGCGCGCCAGCAACGCGCGGAACACGGCTTCGGCCGCCGGCCCATCGCGCAGCGCCAAATACAGGCCGCCAAGCCCAGCCATGATCCGCTCATCGTTCGGGGCGAGCACCGCCGCCCGACCCATCGGGACCAGCGCCTCCGCCGACCGGTCGGCGTCGCGCAGCGCCGCTCCCAAGTTGCCCCAGGCCAGCGCGTCGTCCGGCCGGGCCGCCACGGCCGCCCGGTAGCATCGCGCCGCCAAATCCGGCCGGCCCGCGTCGAACAGGGCGTCCCCGGCCCGCAGCAGCCCCGACCCCACCGCCGCGCCATCCCCCCGCGCGGCCTTCACCAGATTGCCGCGGTAGACCGCCGAGGCGGGGTTGATCGCCACGGCTTGTGCGATCAGCGACACGGCCTCCTGCACCCGCCCGCCCTGCGCCCGGACCACGCCCAGCAGATGCAGCGCGTCGGGGTGCAGCGGCGCGTCGGCCAGGATGCCGGCGTAGGCCTCCGCCGCCGCGGCGAGCTGGCCGGACTGGTGCAGGCGGACGGCGTCGGAGAGAAGGAGGGTGGCGGACATGGTGGTCCGGGAGCCTACACGGCGCCCCCGAACGCGGCCAGCCGCTTTCTGTAGCGAAGGCGACATCGCGACTGTTTGTCGTCTTTGTGACAATGAGACGCAGGCGTGTTTCTATCAGAGAATCAAAGACTTACCGCACCCGCACAAAGCTGGCACGCCGCTTGCTGGTAGGACCAGCGCCGCCCCGCTGGACGGGTGGCCGACAGAATGGGCCGCCAGACGGGGCCGACAGCAAGGAGACCGGGATGCACATCGTTGTCTGTATCAAGCAGGTGCCCGACAGCGCCCAGATCCGCATCCACCCCGTGACCAACACGATCATGCGTCAGGGCGTCCCGGCCATCATCAACCCCTTCGACCTCTTCTCGCTGGAGGAGGCGCTGCGGATCAAGGACCGGACCGGCGCGCGCGTCACCGTCCTGACCATGGGGCCGCCGATGGCCGAAACCTCGTTGCGCAAGGCGCTGTCGCTCGGCGCCGACGACGCGGTGCTGCTCACCGACCGCAAGTTCGCCGGCTCCGACACGCTGGCGACCTCCTACGCGCTGACCTCCGCCATCAAGAAGCTGTCGGAGGAGGAGCCGGTGGACCTCGTCTTCTGCGGCAAGCAGACGGTGGACGGCGACACGGCGCAGGTCGGCCCGGGCATCGCGACGCGGCTGGGCTTCCAGCAGCTGACTTACATCGCCAAGATCGAGGCGATCGACGAGGCCGCGAAGGAAATCGTCGTGCACCGCCGCTCCGAAGGCGGCGTGCAGGTGATGAAGACCAAGCTGCCCTGCATGATCACCATGCTGGAAGGCACGAACACCATCCGCTTCGGCAAGATGGACGACATGTTCCGCGCCGCCCGCTACGGCCTGAAGACCTGGAGCAAGGACACCACCGGCGCCGACGAGACGAAGGTCGGGCTGAAGGGCTCCCCCACCGTGGTGTCGAAGGTCTTCGTGCCGAAGCCGCGCGCCGAACGGGCGAAGATGGTGGAAGCCGAGGGCGGCAGCCCCGACGCGCTGGCCGCCGCCGCCGTGGAGGCCATCTTCGGCGCCCAGCCGAAACTCGCCGACGACCTGCTCGGCCGTGCCGCCGCCGGGCTGTGACGCGCCGTCCCTGACAGACCCTTTTCGCCGGAGCAACCGCCGATGAGCGAACCAAGCAAGCCGCAGGGACGCAAGTTCCAGCTTCCCGAGCACCTGAAGGAATACAAGGGCATCTGGGTGATCGTGGAGCAGGAGCGCGGCTCCGTCCATTCCGTGTCGTGGGAGCTGGTGGGCGAGGCCCGCAAGCTCGCCGACAAGCTGGGCGTCGAGGTGGGCGCGGTCGTGCTGGGCGCCGACAGCCCGGCGCTGAACACCATCTGCGCCGAGGCTTTCACCTATGGCGCCGACGTCGTCTACAAGGTCGCCGACCCGGTGCTCAGCGAATACCGCACCGATCCCTACTGCCGGGTGATGACCGATGTGGTCAACGCCTACAAGCCGGAGATCGTGCTGCTGGGCGCCACCACGCTGGGCCGTGACCTGGCGGGCGCCATCGCCACCACGCTGGCGACCGGCCTGACCGCCGACTGCACGGAACTCGACATCTACATGGACAACCGCTCGCTGGCGGCCACCCGGCCGACCTTCGGCGGCACGCTCCTCTGCACCATCCAGACGCTGGCCTACCGGCCGCAGATGGCCACCGTGCGCCCACGCGTCATGTCCATGCCGGACCGCGACGACAGCCGCAGCGGCCGGATCGTGGAGGTCTTCCCGTCGCTCCGCGAGGACGACGTGATCACCAAGGTCCTGAACTTCATCGCCGACCGCGAGCAGACGGAGGCGCAGCTGGCCTATGCCGACGTCATCGTCGCCGGCGGCAAGGGGCTGGGCAAGCCGGAGAACCTGAAGCTGGTCTTCGACCTGGCGAAGGTGCTCGGCGGCGAGGTCGGGGTGACCCGGCCGCTGGTGCAGGCGGGCTGGACCACCTTCGACCGGCAGGTCGGGCAGACCGGCAAGACCGTGCGCCCGAAGCTGTACATCGCCGCCGGCGTGTCCGGCGCCATCCAGCACCGGGTCGGCATGGAGAAGGCCGACCTGATCCTGGCCATCAACACCGACCCCAACGCGCCGATCTTCGACTTCGCCCATCTGGGGCTGGTCGGCGACGCGCTGACCATCCTGCCCGCCCTGACCGACGCCTTCGGCAAGCGCCTCTCGGTCAACCGGCTGGCCGGCTGAATTTCCGGACGAACAGGAGCCAAAACGACATGGTCGAAAAGTTCGACGCCATCGTCATCGGTGCCGGCCCGTCCGGCAACGCGGCGGCCTACACGCTGGCCAAGCAGGGCCTCAGCGTGCTCCAGCTGGAGCGCGGGGAGTATCCCGGCGCCAAGAACGTCCAGGGCGGCATCATGTACGCCGCGGAGCTGGAGAAGATCATCCCCGACTTCCGGGACGACTGCCCGACCGAGCGCCACATCATCGAACAGCGCATCTGGCTGTTGGGCGACGACAACTACATCGGCACCAACTACCGGTCGGACGCCTTCAACACGGAGACGCCGAACCGCTACACCATCATCCGCGCCAACATCGACAAGTGGTTCTCGGAGAAGATCCGCGCGGCCGGCGGCCTGCAGATCTGCGAGACCACGGTGACGGAGCTGATCCACGACGCCGCCGGCAAGGTGATCGGCGTGCGCACCGACCGCGAGGGCGGGGAGATCCACGCCGACGTGGTCATCATGGCCGACGGCGTGAACGCCCTGCTCGCCAAGCGGTCCGGCTACCAGAAGGAGCTGGCGCCGGAGAACGTCGCGCTGGCCGTCAAGGAAATCCTGTTCATCGATCCCGAGCTGATCCAGCAGCGCTTCGGCCTGAAGGGCGACGAGGGCGTGGTCATCGAGATCATGGGCAAGGTGACCAAGGGCATGGTCGGCACCGCGTTCCTCTACACCAACAAGGAATCGCTGACGATCGGCATCGGCTGCCTGATCTCCGACTTCAAGCAGGGCAGCGTCCCGCCCTACAAGATGCTGGAGGACCTGAAGAACCACCCGGTCATCAAGCCCCTGATCGAGGGGGCGGAGATGAAGGAATACGCCGCCCACATGATCCCGGAGGGCGGCTACAAGGCGGTTCCGCAGCTCTATGGCGACGGCTGGATGGTGGTCGGCGACGCCGCCCACTTCAACAACGCCGCGCACCGCGAAGGCTCCAACCTCGCCATGGCGTCGGGCCGCATGGCGGCGGAGACGGTGATCGAGCTGAAGACGGCGGGCAAGCCCTTCAGCGCCGCCAACCTCGCCGCCTACAAGGCGAGGCTCGACGACAGCTTCGTCATGAAGGACCTGAAGAAGTACCGGAACCTGCCGGGGATCATGCACGAGAACAAGCAGTTCTTCGGCGCCTACCCCGACACGCTGACCGCCGCGGCGCACAACTGGTTCACCGTCGACAGCGTGGACAAGCGGACGAAGGAGAAGGAAATCATGAAGTCCTTCGTCAAGAAGCGCTCCGTCCTGGGGCTGGTCGGCGACGCAATCAAGCTGGTGAGGGCCGTGCGATGAGCATCGTGGTCAAGATCGAAGAGAAGCTGTACCAGAACCGCTACATCGTCGACGAAAGCCGCCCGCACATCCGCATCCGCAGCGAGGCGGAGTGCAAGAGCTGCACGTCCCAGGCCTGCACCGTCTGCTGCCCGGCCGCCTGCTACAGCAAGAACGAGGCGGGCACGGTGACGCTGGTCACCGACGGCTGCCTGGAATGCGGCACCTGCCGCGTGATCTGCCAGGACAAGGAAAATATTCAGTGGGACTACCCGCGCGGCGGCTACGGCATCAGTTATAAGTTCGGTTGAGGACGGCCGCCCAGCCTTTGCGCTTTCCGCATGGTGGTGAGCGTGGCGGGCGGTGGCGTCCCTCTCCTATCCGCCAAGACTTCGAACCCCTTCCCTGACGCCAGGGAAGGGGTTTCTTCGTTTGCGGCCCGTTTTGCTTGAATTGGCGCGTCCCTTACCTTTGGGCACTGGCAGCTTGCGGTTGCCGCGGGCATATCTCTGGCAGGGACGACGCCGGCGCGACAACGGAGGGAGACGTGCCATGCAGCTTCGTGTCTGCTTTGAAAACATGGAATCGGTGAACGTCAACGACGCGGCCATGATGCGGCATTACGCGGAAAGCTACCTGGCCGATTTCCGTCCGGAATGGGCCGGCTTCATCATGCTGCCGCACAATGAGACTCGGCGCGCCACCATGGAGCCCGCCTGGCAGATGCTGATCCGCAACGCCACGCCGGACACGGAACGCCGGCTGGTCGAGTATATCCGCGGCAACCCCATGGCCGCCTATCACGTCCACGTCTATCGCAAGGACCGCGGAAACGAAACGAAGGTCCATTGATCGGGAATTTCTGCCGCCGCGATGCATTCCTGCTTGGTCGCGGCGGCGGATTGTTTCAATGGGTAACATATGCACACGTTGTATTTTGCGTTATTCGCAATTTCTTTACAAATTTAGACACACACTCGCATCGGACAACCCAAAACAGCGGCGGCGCCTGAACGCCGCCCAATACAGGGGAAGACACGATGCGGCTCTCCATCAAGGCCATTCTTCTGTGTGTGCTGACCATGCTCGGCGGTCTTCTGGCCGTGAGCGACCTGTTGGGAATGCGCGCGCTCAACGTCTCGAACCAGGGGTTGCGCACGGTTTACGAAGATCGCGTCGTTCCCCTGCGCGACCTGAAGATCATCTCCGACGCCTACGCCGTCTTCATCGTCGACGCCTCGCACAAGGCGCGGAACGGCAACTTCACCTGGGACGAGAGCCTGTCGTCGGTGCAGAAGGCCAAGACCGACATCCGGGAGCGCTGGAACGCCTACCTCGCCACCTTCATCGAGGGCGAGGAGCGCGCGCTGATCGACGAGACGAAGCCGCTGATGGTGAAGGCCGACGCGGCCGTGGAACGGCTGATCCGCACCCTGGCCGCCAAGGATGCGGCGGGGCTGGACGACTTCGTGAAGAAGGAGCTGTACCAGACCATCGACCCCGTCACCGACCACATCAGCGCGCTGATCGACCTTCAGGTGCGCATTGCCGGCGAACGCTACGCCGATGCGGAAGCCGCTTTCGAGACGGCGCGGCTGACCTCCTGGGTCCTGCTGGCCCTGGGTTCGGCCATGGTCGTGCTTGGCGGGCTGGTGGTGCTCCGGCGGGTCGTGCGCCCCATCGACGCGCTGACCACGATCATGCGGCGGATGGCCGGCGGCGACTACGCGGTCGCGGTGCCCGGTGCCGAAAAGGAGGACGAGGTCGGCCAGATGGCCCGCGCGGTCGAGGTGTTCAAGGCCAACGGGCTGGAGAACCAGCGGATGCGCGCCGACCAGGAGCGCGAGCGCGAACAGGCCGAGGCCGCCAAGCGCGCCGCGCTGGAGAGCATGGCCGAAACCGTGGAGCGGGAAACCCGCAACGCCGTGGATCGCGTCGCGGAGCGCACGCGCCGCATGGAGGACAACGCCGAAGCCATGGCCGGCTCCGCCGGGGCCGTCGGCGTGAACAGCCAGTCCGTGGCCGCCGCCTCCGAACAGGCCCTGCGCAACGCCCAGACCGTCGCCGCCGCGACCGAGGAGCTGGCCGCCTCCATCCGCGAGATCGGCACCCAGGTCGGCCAGGCCAGCAGCATCACGCGCCGGGCCGTGGACAGCGGGGACGGCGCGCGGGCGACGATCCAATCCCTGTCGGAGGCGGTTGCCCGCATCGGCGACGTCGCCCTCCTGATCCAAAACATCGCCAGTCAGACCAACCTGCTGGCGCTCAACGCGACGATCGAGGCCGCTAGGGCCGGCGAGGCGGGCAAGGGCTTCGCGGTCGTGGCGCAGGAGGTCAAGAACCTCGCCAACCAGACGGCCAAGGCCACCGAGGACATCGCCCGGCAGATCGCCGAGATCCAGGCCGTGACCGGCAGCGCGGTGGACGCCGTGACCCAGATCACCGGCAGCATCACCGATGTGGACCACGTCGCCTCCACCATCGCCGCGGCAGTCGAGGAGCAGGCGGCGGCAACGCAGGAGATCGCGCGGAACGTCAACGACACCGCCGACGCCGCGCGGGAGGTGTCGCGCCGCATCGCCGAAGTCTCCCGCGAGGCCTCCTCCACCGGCGACCGCGCCGCCGACGTGCGCGTCATCGCCGACCAGGTGTCCAGCAGCATCGACGAGCTGCGCAGCATCCTCGTCCGCGTCGTCCGCACCTCGATGACCGAGGTCGACCGCCGCCGCGACACCCGCTTCGAGGCGAACCTGCCAGTGCTGGTGGAGACGCCGTCCGGGACGCGGTCCTGCCGCCTGCTCAACCTCTCCACCGGCGGCGCCGCGCTGGACGGCTGGTCCGACGCCGCCACCGGCACCCGCGCCACGCTTCGCCTCGACGGCGTCCCGGTGCCGGTTCCGGTCCGCGTCGTGGGGGTGGAGCACACGACCTGCCACGTGCGGTTCGACCTGACGGAGGCCGGGCAGTCCGATTTCGACCGCCATTTCGCCAGCTTCGTGAAGCAGCGCGGCCTGCGCGCCCTGGCGGCGTAGGCGGCCGGCACAAGGGGGATAGCGCAGGGGTACGGCCCTACCGCGCCCCGCGGATGAAGCCGGCGACGCGGGCGAGTTCGTCGCCGGCCTGCGCGACCAGGGCGTCCAGCCCGTCCAGACGCTTGTCGACGCAGGCCAGCTCGATCGCGTCGCCCACCGCGGCCAGGTCGCGGGCGCCGACGGTGCGGGAGGAGCCGGCCAGCTTGTGCGCGGCCTGGCGCACGTCGTCCCAGTCCCGCGCGCCGAAAGCCGTGACGAGGCGGTCCCGCGTGGCGGTGTTGGAACTGACGAATTCCTCCAGCAGCTGGCCGACGAATTCGGTGTCCCCGTCGAACAGAGTGGACAGCGCCCCCAGGTCGATCGGCGGAACCTCGGAAACGGCCGACACGGACGCGACGGGCGCCACGCCCGGAACGATAACCGGCGCCACAGCCGACGCCATGGCCGGCGCCTCCCCGCCACCGTCCGGGTGCGGCAGGTAGCGGTCGAGGATGCGTCGGAGCTGCCCGATCTCCAGCGGCTTGGAAATGCTGGCGTCCATGCCCGTCGCCAGGCATTTCTGCACCTCGCCCTCCATGGCGTTGGCGGTGATGGCGACGATCGGCAGGCGGGTCCGGCCGGTCGCGGTCTCCTCCGCGCGGATCGCCTGGGTCAGCTCGAAGCCGTCCATCTCCGGCATCTGGCAGTCGGTCAGCAGCAGGGCGTAGGGGCGTCGGCGCCAGCGCTCCAGCGCCTGGGCGCCGTCCTCCACCAGTTCCGCCGTGTGGCCGAGCAGGGTCAGCTGGCGCTGGATGACCTGACGGTTGGTCGGGTGGTCCTCCGCCACCAGGATCAGACGCCCGGCGGCCAGGGCCTCCTCCACGGACAGGGCCGGGGCCGGCGCGGCGGGCTTGGCCTTCGGCGGCTCCACCGCCACCTCGTCGGCGGCCACCCGGCCGGCGGCGGCCAGGACGGCGCGGACCAGATGGGCGCGGCGCACCGGGCGCGCCAGCGGCACAATTCCGCCCGCGGCCCCGCCGGGGACCGCCGCTGCCACCGTCGGGGTCAGCAGCACGCGCCCGCGCGGAGCGTCCGCATGGGCGTCAAGCGGCGCCAGGTCCACCTCCGACGCCGCGACCACCACGTCGCAGGCGGTTCCGGGCAGCAGAGCCGCCAGCCCGGCCTCCGCGTCCGGGGCGTCCACCAGCAGCGCGCCGTCGGCGTTGAGGTAGCGCGCGAGGAAGCGCCGCTCCTCCGCGTCCGGGGCCAGCAGCAGGACCGACACCCCGCCGAGCGGCGGCGCGGCGACCGCCGGCTCCGCCGTTTCCGAATCCGGGGCAAGGCCGGTGGTGAAGGTGAACCAGAAGGACGCGCCCTGCCCCGGCTCGCTCGACACGCCGATCTCCCCGCCCATCAGCTCGGCAAGGCGCCGGCAGATGGACAGCCCCAGCCCGGTCCCGCCGAAGCGCCGGGTGATGGAGGCCTCGGCCTGGGTGAAGGGGCGGAACAGGCGGGCCTGCGCCTCCTTCGAAATGCCGATGCCCGTGTCGGTCACCGTGATGCGGATGGTCGCCTTGCCCTCCTCGAACCGCGCCAGTTCGGCCCGGATCTTGACGGAACCCGCTGGCGTGAACTTCACCGCGTTGCCCGCGATGTTGAACAGAACCTGGCGGATGCGCACGGGATCGCCCATCACCAGGGCCGGCAGGTCCGGGTCGACGTAGGTGATCAGCGACAGCGTCTTCTTGCGGGCGCCGGGGGCCAGCGTGTCGGCCACACCCTCCACCACGGCGGCCAGCGACACCGGCACGCGCTCCAGGTCCAGCCGCCCGGCCTCGATCTTCGAGAAGTCGAGGATGTCGTTGATGATGGTCAGCAGCGCCCCTGCCGAATCGCGGACCACCGCGACCAGCTCCCGCTGCTCCGCGGTCAGGGGCGTGAACTCCAGAAGCTCCAGCATGCCCTGGACGCCGTTCATGGGCGTGCGGATCTCGTGGCTCATGGTCGCCAGGAACAGCGACTTGGCTTGGTTGGCGGCCTCCGCCTCGGCCCGCGCGGCCTCCGCGGCCTCGGTCGCCTCGACCAGCTCGCGCGTGCGCTCCACCACCTGGCTTTCCAGGCTGCGGTTCAGCTCGGTCAGCTCCTCGTACAGGTGCACGTTGTCGAAACCGACCGCGACCTTGGAGCAGAAGACCTCCAGAAGCCGCCGCTCGTCCTCCGTCAGGGCGCGGCGGTGGGCGAGGTAGAAGACCGTGTCGTGGTGCCGCGAGGCGGAGCGGAAGACCAGCAGGCTGTGCGTGCGCTCGAACCGGCCGCGCCCGTCGGCCAGCGCCTCCGCCACCGCGCCGGCCACCTCCACGGGCAGGGCCGCGCGAACCGGGCGAACTTCGGCATGGAGGTGGCCGCCGGCGAAGGGGCCGCCGGCAAGAGGACCGCTTCCGCCCAGCAGCAGCGGTTCGCGCACCCCCCCGCCCTCCGCCGACCGGATGCACAGGGCCACCCCCTCGCAGGACGGCCAAAGCTCGGCCAGCTTGGCCACGGTGCCGCCGACGAACTCCGCCATCGTGCGCTTGTCGAGCAGCGCGGAGGAGGCGTCCAGGATGCGCTCCAGCCCCTGCCGGTGCGCCTCGATCGCCGTGATGTCCTGATAGCCGCGCAGGGCCGCGACGACGGAGGTGAACAGCTTCTGCGCCGTCAGCTCGGTCTTCGACTTGTAGTCGTTGATGTCGTAGTTGAGGATGACGTCGCGTTCGGGCGCCTGCCCCGGCTGGCCGGTGCGCAGGATGATGCGCACCCGGCGGTTGTTCAGCTCGCTGCGGATGAAGCGAACCAGCCGCAGGCCGGCGTCATCCGATTCCATGACCACGTCGAGCAGGACCACGGCGATCGCCGGGTTCTGTTCCAGCAGGGTCCGCGCCTCCAGCGCCGTGCCCGCGGACAGGAACTGCGCCGGCCGGCCTTCGAAGGTGAAGCCGCGCAGGACCATCTTGGTGGTGGCGTGGATGGCCGGGTCGTCGTCGACGATCAGGATGACCCAGGGCTCGGCCGGCTCCTGCGCGTCTTCCTTTGCCGCAGCGGATTCGGTGTCGGTGACCGGCTCGTCGTCGGCGAAAAGAAAATCGTCGCTCATCCAGAAGCCTCCGAACCCAGCACGGCACCAGCTTGACCACAGGCCCCCAAAAAAGGCCCCCGAACACAGGCGAAATTCCGCGACGCGTGTGTCCGGGCGCGGGAAGATACCATGGACCGCAGTTCGATGAACAGCGCACCGCCGCCGGATCACAACCTTTCGGGTCCGGGTTGACCCGATGTCGCGGGCCCGCGGAATCAGTGGATCCGGCGAACGGCCAAGACCATGCTGGCGGAGCCGCCCGCCCTCAGGGCCCCCACTCTCCCGCCGTCCGTGGCCGCCCCACCATGACCGACCTGTTCGCCTGCCTGCACGACGCGGCCCCGATCATCTCGGCCCGCGACCCCGACGTGGACGGCCTGTTCCCGCCGGACTTCCACGCGCTCTACGAGGTCCACAGCTTCCGCAACGCCGCCCGCATCCTGGCCCACGCCTGCCGCAGCGAGTTCGACGAGATGATCCGGACGCTGATGGCCTTCCGCATCCGGACGGAGGAGATCGTCACCTCCGGCGGCAACAAGTCGCGCATCGCGAAGAACATGGAGGACCTGCTGAACCCGCTGGGCTGGCACGAGACGCGCATCCAGGGCGACCTGTTCATCCGCCGCATCATCACGACGCGGGACCCGCGGCCCGGCCACGCCCCGCGCCGGCGGGAGCCGGTCGCCCGCCAGCACGAAGAGCTGTTCAAGGTCGAGCGCTTCATCGACGGGCACAAGATCGACTTCGTGAAGGGCCGCGTGTCCTTCGACATGGAATGGAACAGCAAGGACCAGACCTTCGACCGCGACCTCTACGCCGCCCGCACCTTCTACGAATGCGGGGTGGTCAGCGCCGGCGTCCTGCTGACGCGCAGCGCCGACCTGGTGCCCCTGTTCCAGGACATCGCCCGGCGCGTCGACATGAAGGACTTCCACAACAAGTACGGCGCCAGCACCACCTGGATGCCGAAGCTGCTCTACCGCCTGAACGCCGGCCGTGGCGGCGGCTGCCCGATCCTGGTGCTGGGCATGCGCCCGGCCCTGGTCTCCGACTTCGACGCCTGGAAGCAGGACCACCCCGTCATCCGCCAGGCGAAGTTCGAGGTCGGCGACGGAGTGTCCCTGGAAACCGAAGAGGCGTGATCGCCCCTCACTCCACGGCCGCGTCCCGATCGACGGCGGAGTTGTAGGCGTAGGTCTTCCAGGTCGGTTCGTAGCTGTCGTCGGCCTGGTTGCCCCAGACCGCCCAGTTCGGCCGGGCGCCGCGGGCGAACAGCTCCAGATAGGGGCCGGGGCTGCAGGACTCGATCAGCTCATACTGCTCGTCGGGTTTGCGCGAATGCTCGCGCTTGCGGGTGCCGAGATAGTTCACCTGCGTCCGGCCGGGGGCCAGCGTGCGAGCGTTCTTGCCGCGCACGCCGAACAGGATCAGCTCCGTCACGTTGCGGAAGTAGAAGCCCACCCCGCGCCCGTCGGAGCCGCCGTCCTTGCGCAGCTTGTGCCAGACGATGTTGGTCTTGTACTCGAACCCCCAGGCGTTCATCACCTGCAAGCCTTCGGGCAGCAGGGCGTTGGGAACCCACAGGTAGAGATGCGCGGTCGGCGCCACGACGCCGGCCACCGGCAGCGCGCAGATCGCCTCCACCGTCATGGTGCCGTAGCGCGACAGGCGGCGGTGCTCCGGCGCCATCTTGCCAGTGCGGTTGACGAACCGCCAGGGCGGGTCGGCCATCACCGTGGCGAATCGCCGCCCTTCGGCGAACTCCGCAAGCTCCTTCACGGGGTCGGGAGTTTCCGTCTCGCCCATCTCAGACTGGCCTTCCGTGGATGTCATGGCCTTGGGCTTGTTCACCCAACGTGCTCATGAGCCGCATGCTGGCACGCCCGCCCGCGCACCGTCAAGGCAGCGCTTGGAGGCTGGCGAAAGCGCCGGAGGCGGACGTTTGGCCGCACCCGCGCCGCGTGCAGATCACACATGGGAATGCGCTAAAGTGGAAACGGCGGGCGGAATTGGCCACCCGCCGTTTTCAAAGGAGGACCAGGCATGAACAAAATGCCTTTCCTCCTGGTTCTCCGGTATCGGCGCTGGCGGCTTGAAATCCGCCTGACGCAGATCTGAGGCCAGGAGAAGGCCGGTGGGTGTAGCAGCACCCATCGGCCACCTCCTATATAGCACTCCCCCGCCCCGTCCGCAATTTCACCGCTTGGGCAATCAGTCGCGCTCGCCAGCGGCGCCGCCCTCGTCCACCTGGCAGAATCGGCGCAACTCGTCGAGGTCGGCGACGGAGACGGTGCCGCCCTGCGTTTCCACCCCTACCCCGCGCAGCTTGGCCAGCGCGCGGGAGAAGGTCTCGGGCTGCATGCCCAGGCGGCGGGCCACCAGCGCCTTGTCGAAGGGCAGCGCGAAGGTGGCCGGCCCCGACCCCTCCGGGCAGAAGCGCAGCAGGAAGCTGGCGACGCGTTGCGGGGTCGGCTGCACCTGCAGCTGCTCGATCTGCTGCACGAGGTGACGCAGCCGGATGGACAGGGACCCCAGCATGGCGAAGGCGATCTGCTCGTCCTCGCGCAGGCAGCGGGCGAAGCCCTCGGCCGTCAGGGTCAGGATGCGGGACTCGGTCACCGCCTCCGCGCAGACCGGGAACTTGCCGCTGGCGAACATGGCGGCCTCGGCGAAGGTCTCGCCGGGGGCGATGATGTTCACCACCGCCTCCGCCCCGTCGCGGGTCAGGCGGTAGAGCTTCACCCAGCCGTCCAGCAGCACGAAGAAGCGGTCGGCCTCCTCGTCCTGGACGAACAGGGTCGTGCCGCGCGGCACGGCGCGCACCTGCGCGGTGCTCACCAGCAGGCCGAGCGCCCGGTCGGACAGGCGCCCGAACAACGCGTTGGAGCGCAGCATGGCCGCGTCCTGTGGCCGGAAGCCCGGCGGATCGTTCCTCATTGCTCCTCTCTCCCTCCCTTGCTCCCGCGGTTCGGTGACAATCCGCCGCATCAATCGTCGCGAAATCCGGACGTCCGACTTGACCGCGGTCAAGTGCGGCACAACCGCGAGGCTTCATTCATGCGCATCAGTTCGCCAATACCGACCGCCCGGGAGACCCGTCCATGTTCTGCTACCAGTGTGAACAAACCACCCGCGGGACCGCCTGCACCACGCAGGGCGCCTGCGGGAAGACACCCGACACCGCCGCACTCCAGGATCTCCTCGTCCACGCCGCCCAGGGCATTTCGCAGTATGCACACCGTTTGGGCAAGATGGGGATTCGCCGTAACGCGGCGGACGCCTTCACGCTGGACGCGCTGTTCACCACGGTGACCAACGTCAACTTCGACCCCGACCGGCTGGAGGGACTCCTGCGCAACGCCGCGGCCCTGCGCGACACCCTGCGCGCCGACTACGCGCAGGCCTGCGCCGCGGCGGGTCAGGCGCCCGAGGCGCTCAGCGGCCCCGCCACCTGGGAGCCGGCCCCGGACTTGGCCGGGCTGGTCGCGCAGGGACAGGCCGTCGGCATCGACACGCGCATCGCGGCGCTGGGCGCCGACCTTGCGGGGCTCCAGGAGCTGGTCGTCTACGGCTTGAAGGGGGCCGCCGCCTACGCCTGCCACGCCCGGCTGCTGGGGCGCGAGGACGAGTCGGTCTACGCCTTCGTGCAGGAGGCGCTGACCGCGCTGGCCGAGGACGAGCCCTCCGTCGATGCGCTGCTCTCCCTGTCCTTGCGCACCGGCGCCATGAGCGTGACCGTGCTGGCCCTGCTGGACGGCGCCAACACCGGCGCCTACGGGCACCCGGTGCCGACTCCGGTCCTGATGGGCCATGTGCGCGGCAAAGCCATCCTGGTCTCCGGCCATGACCTGAAGGATCTGGAGGAACTGCTGAAGCAGACCGAAGGCACGGGCATCAACGTCTACACCCACGGCGAGATGCTGCCGGCCCACGGCTATCCGGAATTGAAGAAATACGCGCATCTGGTCGGCCATTACGGCGGCGCCTGGCAGCGCCAGCGCAGCGAGTTCGACGCCTTCCCCGGCGCGATCCTAATGACCACCAACTGCATCCAGCAGCCCGCCCCGGGCTACGCCGACCGCATCTTCACCTCGGGCCTCGTCGCCTGGCCGGGCGTGACGCACATCGCCGACCACGACTACGCCCCGGTGATCCAGGCCGCGCTGGCCGCGGACGGCTTCACCGACGAGTCGCCGGTGCGCCACCACCTCGCCGGCTTCCACCACGACGCCGTTCTCGGCGTGGCGGACAAGGTCATCGAGGCGGTCAAGGGCGGCGCCATCCGGCACTTCACCCTGATTGGCGGCTGCGACGGGGCGGAAGGCGCCCGCAGCTACTACACCGACATGGCCGTGGCGCTGCCGCAGGACACGGTGGTGCTGACGCTCGGCTGCGGGAAGTTCCGCGTGATCGACCAGGACCTGGGCACCGTGGCCGGCCTGCCGCGCCTGCTCGACATGGGCCAGTGCAACGACAGCTATTCCGCCGTCAAGGTGGCGCTGGCCCTGTCGGAGGCCTTCGGCGTCGGCGTCAACGACCTGCCGCTGTCCCTGGTGATCTCCTGGTACGAGCAGAAGGCGGTGGCGGTGCTGCTGGCGCTGCTGCACCTGGGCGTGAAGAACATCCGCCTCGGCCCCAAGCTGCCGGCCTTCGTCACCCCGGCCGTCCTGAAGGTGCTGGTGGAGCACTACAACATCATGCCGATCGGCACGGTGGAGGACGACCTGAAGGCCATGGGCCTGGCGGCCTAAAACAGTCGAACCCAACGCTCAAAGCATATCGTGCGGAGGATTTTCACCACAAAGACACAAAGGGCACAAAGATTTTCACAAAGGGGCGCCGATCGAAGCCGAGGCTTCCTCCATCCAAAAGCTTCTTTGTGAAATTCTTAGTGTCTTAGTGTCTTTGTGGTGAATGGCTCCTAAATCGACTACATAACAAGAAAAGCGACGCGCCCTTTTCCAAGCGCATCGTTCATTGCGGAAGCATCGACCGGAAACGAACCGGGGCGCCCCTTGCGGAAGCGCCCCGGTTGTTCGGCTTTAGCGGTACTCGACCTTGCCCGCCTCGGGGCCCTTCTGCCCCTGGCGGACGGTGACGCGCACCTGATCGCCTTCCTGGAGCGTCTGCATGCCGGAACGGCGCAGGACGTTCACATGGACGAACACGTCCTTGCCACCGGTGCTCGGCGTGATGAAGCCGAAGCCCTTGTCGACGTTGAACCACTTCACGGTGCCGTCGACCTCTTCGCCGCCGCCGGCGTCGTTGCCCCAGCCGCCGCGGTCGTAGCCGCCGCCGCCACCGCCGTAGCCGCCGCGGTCATAGCCGCCACGGTCATAGCCACCGCCGCCGGAGCGGGCCGGGCGCGACGATTGGGAGGCCGTGGAGGTGTCCACGGACTGGATGGAAGCAACCTGCGGACCCTTCGGGCCGCGGGCGAGGTCGCAAACGATGGTGGCGCCTTCGTCGAGCGCGTCATAGCCCGCGGCCTGGACCGCGGAAACGTGCAGGAAGGCGTCGGGCGAACCGTCCTCGGGGGACACGAAGCCGAACCCCTTGGTGGGGTTGAACCACTTAACCGTGGCGGTGACGTTGGCCTTGGTGATCTCGGGAGCGCGGTAGCCCTGACGGGGCGGGCGGTCGAACATGTGTCTTCAAGCTCATAGAGGATGCCGAATTATCTTTGTCACAGGCCTTGGGCCGTCCGTCAAGCACGCCAAAGGCCAGACCCGCACAACTAAGACCGTTGGCCGGAGGACTTGGCGGCCTGGGCGATACGTTAGGGCCAGAAGGCCCAACACAACCCGGTCCCCCGCCCGCACCTTCCGCGACCGGACGGCACCTCCGAAAAGCCGCGCTCAAGCCGGCTTTTCCGTTCGCTATGAAGGTGTTAAGCCCACACTGCGGCGATGGTCCGCCCTCGCTGATGCTCCCAGAAGGCCTCACCCGGAGCTTGAGACGGTGCCACCGGTGACAATTTGTCGCCATACGCCCGCCCACAGGCTCAGCCGGCCACCTCAGCCGGGCGCCAGCCACTCGCGCAGCTTCGACCAGCGGCGGCGGGCCTGGGCTCCGCGCACCGCCATGGCAAGCGCCAGGCGCTGCCCGACCATGACCACCAGCCGCTTGCCCCGCGTCACGCCCGTGTAGATCAAGTTCCGTTGCAGCATCGTGTAATGCTGGGTCACCACGGGAATGACGACCACCGGATATTCGGAGCCCTGGCTCTTGTGGATCGTCGTGGCATAGGCCAGGACGATTTCGTCCAACTCCCCGTATTCGTAAGTCACCGGCCGCCCGTCGAAGGTCGCGGTCAGCGTTCCTTCTTCCGGGTCGATGGCCGACACGATGCCGAGGTCGCCGTTGTAGACCTCCTTGTCATAGTCGTTCTCGACCTGCATCACCTTGTCGCCGACGCCGAAGACCCAGCCGAACCGCTCGACTCGCAGCTCGCCCGGCGGGTTCAGCACCGCCTGCAGCTCGATGTTCAGCGAGCGCGCGCCCATGCCGCCGCGGTTCATGGGGCAGAGCACCTGCACGTCGCGCACCGGGTCGAAGCCGAATCGGCGCGGGATGCGGTCGCGCACGATCTCGATGACCCGGGCCACGCCGACCTCCGGCGTCGCCGCCTCCACGAAGTAGAAGTCGCTCTCCTCCGCCTCCCGCGTGCCGGCCCTGGGCCAGTCCGGCATCTGGCCGGCGTTGATGCGGTGGGCGTTGACGATGATCCGGCTGGTCGCCGCCTGCCGGAAGATCTCGGTCAGCCGCACCACCGGCACCGCGCCCGACGCGATCACGTCGCCCAGCACCTGCCCCGGCCCGACGGAGGGCAGCTGGTCCACGTCCCCGACCAGCAGCAGCGCCGCGCGCCCCGGCACCGCGCGCAGAAGCGCGTTCATCAGCGGCACGTCGACCATGCTGGTCTCGTCCACCACCAGCAGGTCGCAGTCCAGCGGGTAGGTCTCGTCGCGCTTGAAGCCGCCGGCCTGCGGGTCGGTCTCCAGCAGGCGGTGGATGGTCTTGGCCTCCAGGCCCGTGCTCTCCGACAGGCGCTTGGCGGCGCGGCCGGTGGGAGCGGCCAGCGCGATGGTCAGCTGCTTGGCCTTCAGCACGGTCAGGATGCTGTTGACCAGCGTCGTCTTGCCCACGCCCGGCCCGCCGGTGATGACCATCAGCTTGGACGCGACCGCCCGGCGCAGCGCCTCCCGCTGCCCCTCGGCCAGCGTGATGCCGGCCTTCTCCTCCACCCAGGGAATCGCCTTGTCGGTGTCGATGGACGGCCAGGGCACCCGCCCCTCGGCCAGCCGGCGCAGGCGGTCGGCGATCGCCAGCTCCGCCCGGTGCAGCCCGGCCAGGAACACGCACGGCTCGCCATCCAGCGTGTCGGCGACGACGGTGCCTTCCGTCAGTTCCAAACCCAGCGCCGTCTCCACAATGGGCGGCTCGATCTCCAGCAGCTTGGCGGCCATGGGGACCAGCTGCGCCGTCGGTACGCCGCAATGCCCCTCGTCCGTCGCCTCCGCCAGGGCGTAGCTGATGCCGGCGCGCGCCCGGATCATGGCGGTCTTCTCGATGCCCAGGCGGAAGGCGACGGCGTCGGCGGTCTTGAAGCCGATGCCGCGGATGTCGCGGGCCAGCCGGTACGGGTTCTCGGTGATCAGCTGGATGGCGTCCGGCCCGTAGGTCTTGAAGATGCGCACGGCGCGCGAGGTGCCGACCCCGTGGCTGTGCAGGAAGATCATGATCTCGCGGATGATCTTCTGGTCGGCCCAGCCGGCGACGATGCGCTGCGCCCGCTTCGGCCCGATGCCGGTGACCTTCCGCAGCTGGTCCGGCTGCTGCTCGATCACGTCGAACACCGCGTCCCCGAAGGCCTTCACCAGCTTCTTCGCGTAGACCGGCCCGATTCCCTTGATCAGGCCCGATCCCAGGTACTTCTCGATCCCCTCCACCGTGGTCGGCGGGGTCGCGCGCAGGAAGTCGGCCTTAAACTGAAGGCCATGGGTGCGGTCGTTGACCCAGGCGCCTGAGGCCTGCACGAACTCCCCCGCGCTGATCGAGGCGGCGTGGCCGACCAGCGTCACGAGGTCGCGCTGCCCGCGCACCTTCAGGCGCAGGACGCAGAATCCGGTCTCCGGGCTGTGGAAGGTGACGCGCTCGACCAGGCCCGACAGCAACTCCCTTTGGGGATCCCGCTGCGGGGTGGCTGGCGAAGACGCATCGGCGGGTATGCTCATGCCCCACTACATAGGGGCTGCGGGTGCGGAAGGGGAGTTCCCCACACGCACAAGGCGCGCCCCCGATCCGGAGTCCGCCAATTAGAAGGAAGACCAACGCCGCGCGAATGTGTACTTTGTCGCCCGACGCCCGCAACGGCCCGGAAAACCGGTCCGGCGGGCATGCGGTGAAACGACGTCAGCCAAACAACGACAAACCGAAAAACCGCGGTGATTTCGACTTCGGAAGGAACGAGCAACTATGGTGACGGAACGCATTCAGGTTGGCGGCTTGCAGGTTGCCACGGAGCTTCACCGCTTCATCGAGGACGAGGCCCTGCCGGGCACCGGCGTCACGTCGGAACAGTTCTGGTCGGGGCTTGACGCCATTCTCCACGATCTGGCGCCGCGCAACCGCGCGCTGCTGGCCAAGCGCGACGAGCTTCAGGCCAAGATCGACGCCTGGTACCGGGAGCGCCGCGGCCAGCCGCTGGACCGCGCGGCCCACACGGAATTCCTGAAGGAGATCGGCTACCTCCTGCCGGAAGGCCCGGCCTTCGCCGTGACGACGACCAACGTCGATCCGGAGATCTCCACCACCGCCGGCCCGCAGCTGGTCGTGCCGGTGATGAACGCCCGCTACGCGCTGAACGCCGCCAACGCCCGCTGGGGCAGCCTGTACGACGCGCTGTACGGCACCGACGCCATTCCCGACGCCGACGGCGCGGAGCGCGGCAAGGGCTACAACCCCAAGCGCGGCGAGAAGGTCATCGCCCGCGCCCGCGCCGTGCTCGACGGCGCCGCCCCGCTGACCGAGGGCTCCCACGCCGACGCCGTGGGCTACGTGATCGAGGACGGGCACCTGGCCGTCGCGCTGAGCGGCGACCGCACCGCGTACCTCGCCCATCCGGACAAGCTGGCCGGCTACACCGGCGACCCGTCGGCCCCGGCCTCCGTGCTGCTGGTCAACAACGGCCTGCACCTGGAAATCGTCATCGACCGCAGCCACCCCATCGGCAGCACCGACCCGGCCGGCGTCGCCGACCTGGTGGTCGAATCGGCGCTGACCACCATCCAGGACTGCGAAGACTCCGTCGCCGCCGTGGACGCGGAGGACAAGGTCCTCGTCTACCGCAACTGGCTGGGCCTGATGCGCGGCGACCTCACCGCCACCTTCCCGAAGGGCGACGGCGAGGTGGAGCGCAAGCTCAACGCCGACCGCGTCTACACCACGCCCACCGGCGGCACGCTGGTCCTGCCCGGCCGCAGCCTGATGCTGGTCCGCAACGTCGGCCACCTGATGACCATCGACGCCGTGCTGCTGAAGGACGGCAGCGAGGCGCCGGAGGGCATCCTGGACGCCATGGTCACCTCGCTGGCCGCGCTGCACGACCTGAAGTGGGCGCACCAGAACAGCCGCGCCGGCTCCGTCTACATCGTGAAGCCGAAGATGCACGGTCCGGAGGAGGTCGCCTTCGCCAACGAGCTGTTCGGCCGCGTCGAGGACGCGCTGGGCATGGCCCGCAACACGCTGAAGATGGGCATCATGGACGAGGAGCGCCGCACCACGGTGAACCTCAAGGAGGCCATCCGCGCGGCCGCCGAGCGCGTGGTGTTCATCAACACCGGCTTCCTCGACCGCACCGGCGACGAGATGCACACGGCCATGGAAGCCGGCCCGATGATCCGCAAGAACGACATGAAGTCGTCCGCCTGGATCAAGGCCTATGAGGACTGGAACGTCGACACCGGCCTGCTGTGCGGCCTGAAGGGCCGGGCGCAGATCGGCAAGGGCATGTGGGCGATGCCGGACCGCATGGCCGACATGCTGGCCGCCAAGATCGCCCACCCGCAGGCCGGCGCCAACACCGCGTGGGTGCCCTCGCCCACCGCGGCCACGCTGCACGCCCTGCACTACCACCAGGTCAACGTCGCCGCCCGGCAGGACGAGCTGGCCGCCCGCGCCCGCGCCAGCCTGGACGATATCCTGACCATCCCCCTGGCCGACCGCCCGAACTGGTCGGAGCAGGAGGTGCAGCAAGAGCTGGACAACAACGCCCAGGGCATCCTCGGCTACGTCGTCCGCTGGATCGACCAGGGTGTCGGCTGCTCCAAGGTGCCGGACATCAACAACGTCGGCCTGATGGAAGACCGCGCGACCCTGCGCATCTCCAGCCAGCACATCGCCAACTGGCTGCACCACGGCATCGCCACCGAGGCGCAGGTCGTGGAGACGATGAAGCGCATGGCCGCCGTGGTGGACCAGCAGAACGCCGGCGACCCGCTCTACCGCCCGATGGCCCCGAACTTCGACGACAGCGTCGCCTTCCAGGCGGCGTGTGACCTCGTCTTCAAGGGCCGCGAGCAGCCGAACGGCTACACCGAGCCCGTCCTGCACCGTCGCCGCATCGAGGCGAAGGCCAAGTACGGCAAGTAAGGGTACAATAGCCTCCGCCGAAGCCCCCTTCCCACCAGGGAGGGGGGCTTTTTTCATGCCCTGGAACGGCCGCGGCCACCGCCCCACATGTCGGTCAGCCGAGTCAGGAGCCTATCCCATGCCCACCGCCGCCCCCCGCATCGCCGTCCTGCTGTCCGCCGGCCTCCTCGCCGCGAGCCCCGCCCTGGCCGAGACTCCGGCGACGTCAAGGGAACAGGGACCACTCTGCGCCGCGTCGGTCCTGACGGCGCTGACGGCCTGGGACGCCGGCCTGACCGCTGCGGCCAAGTTCGGCGACAAGGCGGTGGCCGTCGCGCGGGAAAAGGGCCGCGACTATCTGCTGCCGCTGCTCGGGATCGACCCCAAGGCCACGCCTCCGCAGGGTGACGGCCAACATGGCGGTGTCGGTTCGATCGAACGCCTGCTGGAGGAAAGCCGGCAGGACCCCGCCCGCCGCCAGGACCTGTGCATCGCCATCACGCAAGCGGTCGAGGACGCCAAGGGGACGGCCGGCGCCGGGCTGGAGGCGCTTCGCCGTGCGCTGGACGGGCTGGATCTCCGCAACGCTCCCCCGGCCCCGCGGCCAGCGCCGGGCAACGATGACGGGCTGATCCGGACCTAGCGCCCGGCCTGGCCCCTACGCCAGTGCCACCGAGCGGAAGCGGTGGGTCGTCGGCAAACGTTCCGAGTTCGGGATCGGACGCTGCCCGGTGACTGCGGCGATCCGCAGGGCGGCGATGATGCCAGGGAACATGTAAGATTGCTTCTGCGATCGCGCTTCGTCTGGATTGCGCATCGCCTCTTCCGGATACCATAGAACCAGCGCGTCCACGCCGTACTCCAACGCGATAGTGCGAATCCGGTCGAACAAATCGATCACGGCGTCACGACCGGTACCGGTCCTCACCTCCGGAGTGAAGAACGTCAACCCAGCGCGCAGCGCGGCGTCGCGGTTGCGGAACGCATCCGTAGCCGCTGCATCCAGCGCCCCGCGAATCGTTTTGTCGTGCGTACCCAGTTCGGTCTTCTGCTGCTTGGCCTCAATGACGATTTCGTTGTCGGTCTTCGGACAGCGCGCCCACAGGTCGCCGCGCCCCTGCGAAGCGTCCTGGCCCCGCCCCTTCCAGTTCGTATATTCCTCGATCGCAATCAGATCCGATTGCCAGAACGCCGCCGCCAACAGAGACAGCGTCGCCTGCTCGTTGTAGGCGTGAGCGAAATCTTCCCATCCCTGCGCCTCGGCATAGCGCTCCAAATTGGCCAAAAACGTCTTCAAGACCGGCCGGAGGAACTGCACCCGTTTCGAACAGGCCACGCTGCGCATGCGGCTTCCCCGAGCTTTCGTTGGAAAGCTCAAGCATGACGCGCGCCATCCGCAATGGACAAGTCTTTGATCTGTATTTCTTGGGGAAAAAGTGTCGCACGCAAGAACAGGCCGAAGACAAACGTATGTCTCGCCAACACCTGTGCATCGCCATTACCCAGGCAGTCGAAGACGCCAAGGGAATGGCCGGTGCTGCGCCCTTGGACGGGCTGGACCTGCGCAACGCCCCTCCCGCTCCGCGGCCGGCCCCGCGCGAGGACGACGGGCTGATCCGCACCTGAACGGATCGGCGCGCGGGCGCCATTATTCATTGGGGGCATTGGGGCCGAACGTCCGCTGACCCGGACACAGTGAACCTAATCCACTGCGCTGCTTGCGCCGGTTACCGGCGAGGTGGCGAGGTGGCGAGGTGGCGAGGTGCGCCCAAATTAGGATAAAATTCATTTATACAGCAGCAAAAAAAGGATTATATGCTGTTTACTCGCTGACACATCCAACCGGGTGCTCGGCCTGTTGAATTCGAACGGAGTCCGGAGGCGATGGAATTACAACTTGAAAAGGAGCTGTCGCCGAACTCCAGCGTGGACGAATTCGACGTCCTGCGGATGAAACGCACACCCAACCGACTGGGTTATTACTCTCCCTATGAAAAGATCGGCATCACCGGGATACCGGACAGCGAACTCTTCCACTCCCTAAAGCGGTTCCAGGTCAATAACGGTCTGCCGGGCACCGGCATGGCAAGGCCCGGCGACGAGACGATCGAAGCCTTGAACAAAGCGGTCGCGGAAGCGCCGGATGGGAAATATGTCTGGCGCACGACCGACGACGATCGAGTCCGACCGAGCCATGCCGCCCTTGACGGCATGGTCCGGGAATGGAGCGATTCCCCCGATCCCGGCGAGGATTACAACTGCCGCTGCTGGGCGGACCCATATGAAGAAGAAGACGCCCCGTACAAGGACGCCATCGAACCGGTCTATCCGGAACTTTACATCATTCCCTTCATGCGCGGCCGTACGTTCGTCAAGCTCGCGTGGATGGCATGGCGGGAAATAGACAAACGCGACACGACGTGGACACTTGGGAAGTTCAAGAAGCCGCAGAAGTGGGCACGCCAGATTGAGGAGCGGGGCTGGACACCCCAGAAGATCACGAATACCATAAAATATGGAACGCGACATCGAGCGCCAAACAAGGTCAATCAGGGAAATACGGCCACCCGCTATGAGTGGGGCGATAACTACGTGGTGCAGGATGATCAGACGAGAGAAATCCTGCAGGTTGGACGGCCGGATTTTGACAGAAATTCCGTCCAATGGTGGAGGTGGCAATGGACAAGAAAATAGTCGTCATATACGTCAATCTTCTGGATGAAGGGACACCAACCATAAGACCAACCAACGCCGAGGTTCTAGGTGACAACCTGTACAGGCTTCATCCAACGGAGCGGTATGATCCGGAGGACGAGACGTGGGAATTTGTGCCTGGAGCCATCGTCACGTGCGAAAGAATAAGAACGGAAAAAGGTGTATCGGCCCTGCTCGCTGTTAAGCAAGTGGGGTGACGGTGGGTGTCATAAAAGACAAACTCGTTGTCGTCTATGTGAATGATGACCGACGACGATGCCTGGGTGCTGCAAGCCGTTGCCGCTGTCCAAGCGCTCGACTCCGACGCTGCCCTTCGGGCGAAGGCCGCCACGGAAACGCCCCCCGTCGTCGTGTGGGTCAAAACTCAGCTGAAGTACTTTTGGCGGAGAACGACGTGGATGACTCGGATCGTCAACGCCGAGCCTCTGGGTGGCAACCTGTACAAGTTTCTTCCGAAGGAACGAAATAATCCGCACGAGACATCGGAATTTCCGCCTGGGTCCATCGTCCTGTGCGAAAAAACACAATCTAAGGACGGCGTATGGGAATTGCACCCCCGTCCGGCGGGTCGGGTAGCGGGGGCGGGACGCGGGATCCAATCGGCGTTGCCGAGGCGGCCGAGACCGCGCAGGTGGGCGCCGACCGTCTGGAATTCCTTTCGTTTACAAAGCAAAACCCGCATCGACCCGACTCTGCGCCAAAACGACGCATCACTCGAACCGCCACCGGACAGACTCCTGGAAGCCATTGAACAGGCTACGCCTTGGGATTGACTTCACGCCCACGCAAGCCAACCATTGGCAGAGCGCATGACATTTTTGTAACGATCTTCAGAGTCGCATAACCAATTCCGACTAGCGTTCCTCCGCTTGGAAATCCCAGCGATCCACTTCCCCGACCAAGACCGCCCGCGGCGCCTTCCCTCGCCCGCAAGACGGGGTCAAGTCGACGGCCGGCCGGAAGCGACATTGTGAAAAGTCAGCGGAGCGAAGAATGAGTGTCCTGCACAGCGTGACCATCAAGGCCAAGGCCTCGGCGGCGGCGTTGCTGGTCGTTATCGTGACGGCCGCGGCGGCGTTGCTCGTGCAGCAGGAGATGGCGGCGCAGCGGGACTCGCTCGTGACGGTGCGCACCAACGCCGACGAGGTGAGCGGCAAGGTCGTCCCGCTGATCGGCCACATCGCGGAGATGCGCTACGACGTCGCGCAGGTTCAGCAATGGCTGACCGACGTGTCCGCCACGCGCGGGCAGGACGGGCTGGACGACGGCCCGGAGAAGGCGCGGGAGTTCGCCAACAAGTTCGGCGAGGCGGCCGCCGAGGCGCGCGCCATCGCCGACCAGCTCGGCCTGTCGGCCATCGTCTCGGCCATCGACGCCTCCCGTCAGGCCTTCCCGCCCTTCTACGAGCTGGGCCAGCGCATGGCGAAGGCCTACGTCGACAGCGGCCCGACCGCCGGAAACGCGATGATGGGGCAGTTCGACAAGGTCGCCGAGAGCATGGGCGAGGAGATGGAGCGGCTCCTCGCCGCCATGACGGACGCGCGGGAGCAGCGGCTGGCGCGGCTGGAAGGGGCGGTCGCCGACATCGAGGGCGCCGCCGCGTCGCTGAGCCGCGTCCTGACCGGCGTCGCTCTCGTGACGTTGGCCATCATCCTGGTCGCGGTCGTCTTCCTGCGCTCGGCCGTCATCGGCCCGATCGACCGGATGCGCGCCACCATGGTGGCCATGGCCGCCGGGAACTTCCGCATCGAGGTCGGATTCGACGGGCGCGGCGACGAGATCGGCCAGATGGCCGAGGCGGTGCGCGTCTTCGGCAAGGCCGGGCTGGAGAACGAGCGGCTGCGGGCCCAGCAGGAGCAGGACCGCGCCACCGCCGAGGAGGAGCGGCGCCGCGCCCTGGCCTACATGGCCGACACGGTGGAGCGGGAAACCCGCAGCGCCGTGGAAAGCGTGGCGACGCACGCGTCGCAGATGGCCGGCAACGCCGAGGCGATGGCGACCTCGGCCGACCTTGTCAGCGACAACTCCCAGGACGTCGCGGCGGCGGCCAGCCAGGCGCTGTCGAACGCGCAGACCGTGGCCTCGGCCGCCGCCGAACTGTCGGCCTCGATCCGCGAGATCGGCCGCCAGGTGGCCGCCTCGGTGGACGTGACCGGGCAGGCCGTCGCCAAGGCGGAGTCCGCCAGTTCGATCATCGTCCGCCTGTCCGACGCCGTGGAGCGCATCGGCGCGGTGGCCCGGCTGATCAGCGAGATCGCCAGCCAGACCAACCTGCTGGCGCTCAACGCCACGATCGAGGCCGCCCGGGCGGGCGAGGCCGGCAAGGGCTTCGCCGTGGTGGCGCAGGAGGTCAAGAACCTCGCCAACCAGACCGCCCGCTCCACGGAGGAGATCGCCACCCTGATCACCGACGTCGAATCGGTGACCAAGCTGGCCGTGGACACCGTGGCGGAGGTGACCGGCACCATCGGCCAGGTGTCGGACATCTCCTCGTCCATCGCCGCCGCGGTGGAGGAGCAGGACGCCGCGACGCAGGAGATCGCGCGCACCGTCAGCGAGACCAGCCAGGCCGCCCGCCAGGTCTCGTCCCGCATCGCGCTGGTGTCGGAGGAAGCCACCCAGACCGGCGCGCGGGCGAACGACGTGCGCGCCGGGGCCAGCGACGTCGCGCAGAGCATCGACGAGCTGCAGCGCATCCTGGTGCGGGTGGTCCGCACCGCGACCGCCGACGTGGACCGCCGGCGCTCGCCGCGCTTCCCGGTCGACCTCCCCTGCACGATCGAAACGGTGGCTGGCGATACGGCGGGCGCCGCAAACGCGAAGTCCCGCATCGTCAACCTGTCCGCCGGCGGCGCCATGATCGTCGACGCGCCCGCCCTCGCCCCCGGCGCGACCAGCAGCCTACACGCGCCGGCGCTGTCGCGGCGCCTCCCCTTCGTGGTCAAGACCAACGACCACGGCCAGCTGCACGTGAAGTTCACGCTGTCGAACGACGAACGGAAAGCCTTCGAGCGCGAGGTCGCCGCCCTGGCTTCGGCTTCGCCCGCGGAGCGGCCCGCGGCCTGAAGAGCCTTGCTCCCGATGGGGTGCCCGCCGCCGGCGGCTCCTCATCGGGCCTTCCGCCGCAGGGTCGCCGACGGATCGGAACGCGATGGCCCGGACACAGAGCCCAGACATGGCGAAGGCCGGCAACCCGCCTGGGTTCCGTCCTTCGTGGATGGTGGGCGCGACAGGGATTGAACCTGTGACCCCTACGATGTCAACGTAGTGCTCTCCCGCTGAGCTACGCGCCCATCCTTGCCGCCGTCTGGACCGTCGTTTCAGCCCGTCCGGCGTGGGCGTGGGGTGTACCACCATCCCGGGGGTCTGGCAAGCCCGGATTTCATTTTTTTGGGATCATCATCACAAACGCGGTCACGACTGTTGGAACGCGAGCGGGACGGAGCGTGACAGGACCGTCCTCGTCCACTACATCAAGGGACCATGGACGCTCACGCCGCCGCCGTAACCGAGCCGGAACGGGCCTTCGACCTGCTGACCCCGGCCGAACAAACCAAGCCGCTGGTGCTGGCCTCGCCGCACAGCGGGAACCGCTACACGACCGACTTCCTGGCGGCGGCGCGGCTCGACCCGCGCGCGCTGCGCAAGTCGGAGGACTGTTTCGTCGACGAGATCTTCGCCGGCGCACCGGCGCTGGGCGTGCCGCTGATCCGCGCGCTGTTCCCCCGTGCCTTCCTGGACGTCAACCGCGAGGCCTACGAACTCGACCCGGACATGTTCGTGGACAGCCTGCCCACCTACGTCAACACGCGCTCCCCGCGCGTCGCGGCGGGGCTGGGCACCATCGCGCGGGTGGTCGCCAACGGCGAGGACATCTACCGCGGCAAGCTGCGCTTCGCGGAGGCGGTGCGGCGCGTCAACCTGTTCTACATGCCCTACCACGCCGCCCTGCGGCAGCTGGTCGAGGACACCCGCAACCGCTTCGGCCACGCCGTGCTGGTCGATTGCCACTCCATGCCCTCGCCGGGGCTGGGCGACCGCGACGCCCGGCGCGCCGACATCGTGCTGGGCGACTGCTTCGGCAACTCCTGCGCGCCGGTGGTCATGGAATCGGCGGAGCGCTTCCTGCGCGGCCTCGGCTACACGGTCAGCCGCAACAGCCCTTACGCCGGCGGCTACACGACCCGCCACTACGGCCGGCCGCGCCAGGGCATCCACGCGCTGCAGATCGAGATCAGCCGCGACCTCTACATGGACGAGGCGACGCTGTCCCGCCTGCCCTTCCTCGACGTGCTGGCCCGCCACATGAACGAGATGGTGGACGGCATCGCCCACCTGCCGTCCGAACCGCTGGAACCGCGCTGAACGTCGTCTGGGCAATGGGCCGGGCAGAAAAAAGGCCGCGGCTTGCACCGCGGCCTTAAGTCTAGGGAGGAAACGCCCAAGAAGTGCGTTACGGCACCGCTCCCATCG
Organism: Azospirillum rugosum; assembly: GCF_017876155.1. Taxonomy (GTDB): domain Bacteria; phylum Pseudomonadota; class Alphaproteobacteria; order Azospirillales; family Azospirillaceae; genus Azospirillum; species Azospirillum rugosum. Next base: position 81,120 of record NZ_JAGINP010000014.1, on the reverse strand, counting down.
GAGATGCGATCGATGCCGCACTGCACAATATGATCGCGTCCTCCGGCCGATCAAGAGGGAAAATGATTTTCTTTTTGATTTCAGTGCGTTGATGAATTATTGAGCATAGGGTGCGGCTGGCGCGAGCAGCGTGTCACGCTGCACCGCACACAAAAAAGCCTCTTCGCTTCCGCAAAAACTGGGGCGGACGGCGGGGCTGCCAACCCTCCCTCTCCCATTGGCGTAGCCTCATGGGCCAGCGGGGAACCAACCGTCAACACCGCTCGTTTCGTCCCCGCCCGGTCCCTTGCGCAACACACCATTGCAAAGCAGGAGCCGGTCACGCGCGGGCCGCAGCGTTCCGGACGGAGAAGCCGGGCGGACCACAGGAACCGGAGAAAGCAGACCGTGAGCAGACTGGTCGTCGTATCCAACCGCGTCGCCCCGATCGACGAAGGAAAGCAGGCCGCCGGCGGGCTGGCCGTGGCCGTGCTGGCCGCGCTGAAGAAGACCGGCGGCATCTGGTTCGGCTGGAGCGGCAACGTCGTCGAGGGCGATTCCCAGGGCGAGCCGACGCGCACCGACGTCGGGCGCCTGACCTACGCGACGCTCGACCTCGGCCGGCGCGACTTCGAGGAATACTACAACGGCTTCGCCAACCAGACGCTGTGGCCGCTGTTCCACTACCGGCTCGGCCTGATCGAGGTCAGCCGCCGCACGCGCGAGGGCTACAAGCGGGTCAACGGCTATTTCGCGGAGCGGCTGGCGCCCCTTTTACAGCCCGACGACATGGTCTGGGTGCACGACTACCACCTGATCCCCTTCGGCGAGGAACTGCGCCAGCGCGGCTGCAACCAGCGCATGGGCTTCTTCCTGCACACGCCCTTCCCGGCGCCGGAGATCCTGGTCGCCCTGCCCAACCACCGGGAGCTGATCCGGGAGCTGTGCAACTACGACCTCGTCGGCTTCCACACCCAGGTCGACCTGCGCTGCTTCGCCGACTACATCCGGGAGGAGACGGACGGCACGGTGGAGGACCGCGGGCCGGAGGGCGGCATGATGATCCAGGCCTTCGGCCGCACGCTGCTGGCCAAGGCCTTCCCCATCAGCATCGACACCGCCAACCTGGAAAGCCTCGCCCAGACCGCCGCGCGCTCGCGCCACACGGAACGGCTGCGGGAAAGCCTGGTCGGGCGGCGGCTGATCATCGGCGTGGACCGGCTGGACTATTCCAAGGGCCTGCCGCAGCGCTTCCAGGCCTTCGAGCAGCTGCTGGCCACCTACCCGGAGCATTGCAACCGCGTCTCCTTCCTGCAGATCGCCCCGCCGAGCCGCGAGGACGTGCCCGAATACATCGCCATCAAGCGCGAGCTGTCGGAGCTGTCCGGCCGCATCAACGGCCGATTCGCCGAGTTCGACTGGGTGCCGATCCGCTACCTGAACAAAAGCTTCGGGCGGCGCGTGCTGGCCGGCTTCTACCGCACCGCCAACGTCGGGCTGGTCACCCCCTTGCGCGACGGCATGAACCTCGTCGCCAAGGAGTATGTGGCCTGCCAGGACCCCGACGATCCCGGCGTGCTGGTGCTGTCCACCTTCGCGGGGGCCGCGCGGGAGCTGGGCGAGGCGCTGATCGTCAACCCCTTCGACATCGAGGCGGTGGCCGACGCGCTGCAACGCGCCCTGACCATGTCCCTGCCCGAGCGGAAGGAGCGGCACGACGCCATCATGCGCACCCTGCGACGCCATGACATCGGCTGGTGGCGGGAAACCTACGTGGACGCCTTGACGCGCGCGCCGTACGGGTGACACTGGAGTCATGACGACCGACACCGCATTCCCCATCCAGACCACCGGCGCGCTGACGCTGGTGGCGGACATCGGCGCCACAAACGCCCGCTTCGGCCTGATCGACGACACGGGCGTCCACGACCAGCGCGTCCTGCGCGGCGCCGACTTCCCCACGCTGGAGGCGGCGGCGGAGGCCTATCTGGCGACCGTGCGCCACCTGCCCCGCCCGACGCGCGGCGCCTTCGCCATCGCCGGGCCGGTGACCGGCGACCGCGTGGCGATGACCAACCTCAGCTGGGCCTTCTCCACCGCCCACGTGCGCGGCGCGCTGGGGCTGGAGCGGCTGGCCGTCATCAACGACTTCACCGCCGTGGCCCTGTCGGTGCCACGCCTCACCCCCGCGGACGTCCGACAGGTCGGCGACGGCGCGCCGGAGCCGCACGCGGTGGTCGGCGTCCTCGGGCCGGGCAGCGGGCTCGGCGTGTCCGGCCTCGTGCCCGGTCCGCAGGGCTGGACCGCGCTTGCCGGCGAGGGCGGGCACGTCACCATGGCCCCGATCAGCGACCGCGAGAGCGCCGTTCTGGCCCAGCTGCGCAAGCGCCACGACCATGTGTCGGCGGAACGGGTGCTGTCCGGGCCGGGGCTGGTCAACCTCTACGAGGCGCTGAGCATCCTCGACAACCGGGAGCCGGAGGCCTTCACCCCCGCCCAGGTGACCGAATCCGCGCTCGCCGCCAGCAACCCGCACTGCATCGAGGCGGTGGAGATGTTCTGCGCGATGCTCGGCACCGTGGCCGGCAACCTCGCCCTGACGCTGGGCGCGCGCGGCGGCGTCTACATCGCCGGCGGCATCGTGCCGAAGCTGGACGGGCTGTTCCTGCACTCCCGCTTCCGCAAGCGCTTCGTGGAGAAGGGCCGGATGCGCGAGTACCTCGCCCCGATCCCGACCTACGTCATCACCCACCCGCTCCCGGCCTTCCTTGGCTTGGCGGAGGCCGCGTCGCGGGCGTGACCGGACGCTCCCGTAGGTTGGGTGGAGCGCAGCGCAACCCAACAGCGCTTGCAACGCCAGGATGTTGGGTTGCGGCTGCGCCTCCACCCAACCTACGATGGTCGTCACGCCCCCAACAGCGACGCCGCCAGCTTCAGGTCGGCCAGGAAGGTCGGCTGCTCGGCCAGCTGGCCACGCAGGATGTAGCTGGGGTGGAAGGTCGGCACCACGTCGACGCCCGGCAGCAGGCGGCAGGGCTGCACCGTTCCGCGCAGCTGCATGATGCCGTTCTGCCCGGTCAGCGCCCACAGCGGCGTGCGGCCGAGCGCCACGATAACGCGCGGGGCGTAGGCCTCCAGCGTGCGTTGGAGATGCTCGATCTCGCCGGAGAACTCCGCCAGCACCCAGTCGGACGTGCCGAACGGCCCCCAGCGCTCGTCGATGGCGCGGCCTTCCTTCTTGGCGCGGGTGCGCGAGGCGAAGAAATGCGCCACCTTGTTGCCCGGCGGCTGGTAGCGGAAGACGTTGGCGACCAGGCTTTCCGCCCGGTCCACGCCCGCGGCCTTCAGCGTCTCGTCCAGCAGCTGGCCGCTGCGCCCGACGAAGGGCTTGCCCTGGCGCGCTTCCTCCGCCCCCGGCGCCTCGCCGACGATGGCCAGCCGCGGCCCCGCCGCCGGCTTGCTGGGCTGCTGGTAATCGGCGAAAGGCAGATCGGTCATGGCACGGACGTCCGGTAGCGTGGGTGGCGTGGGGGACAACAGCCGGGCGCTGTCTTGGGTCCTATAGCCAAGCTTCGGCGCCGCCTCAACCTCGCCCACCTTGCCGGCATGCCGTTCGCGCCCCACGATTGTTGCTCAAAGCACGAATGAACAACGGAGGGCACGAGATGGCCGCGCAACAGGACTTCACCGCCATGACCTGCGAGCCGTGCCGGGGCGGCATTCCCCCGATGGACCGCGCGATGGCGGACAGCTATCTGGTCCAGCTGCCGGGCTGGTCGATCAAGGGCAACCCGGACCGGCTGGAGCGCGATTTCCGCTTCGGCAATTTCCGGGAGGCGCAGGCCTTCGCCATGCGCGTCGGCGACCTGTGCGAATCGGAAGGCCACCACGCGGAAATCCTCTACGGCTGGGGCCACTGCACCGTCACCTTCTGGACGCACAAGATCAACGGCCTGCACGAGAACGACTTCATCATGGCCGCCAAGGTGAACGGACTGTCCGACGAGCCCTACGTCCCGGCGTCGGAGTCCATGGGCGACGTCTCCCCGACCGCCCGGACCTGAGCAACCGAAAGGCGCAACCGACAGGCGTTGACTTGACGGGCTCCGTCTGAGAGACCGGGTGACCACCACTCCGGAGGGAGCCCCGCATGTCCGCCACGCCCATCGTCATCCAATGGGGCCTGTCCAGCTACAGCGGCTGGGGCGTGAACGGCCTGCAGCTCGCGCTGAACTGGACCCGCACCGGGCGGTTCGCGCCGCTCTGCTCCCTGCCGCTGCGGCTTGAGGAGATCGCGCTGTCGCCGCTGGAGTGGCAGCGCATGGCCGGCCTGTTCCGCGAATCGGAGTCCTTCTGCGCGCAAATCGCCCCGCACGCCGGGCAGGAGGTCGTCGTCTCCGTCCCGGTGCTGCGCGGGCTCGGCAACAACCTCGCCGGCAGCCGGTCGGTGGGCGGGGTGACGCTGCGCGGCCGGACGACTGTCGGCGTCTGCTACCTGGAGGACACGGGCATCGACGCGGAGGGCCGGGCGCGCGCCGCGGACTGCGCGGCCATCGTCGCCGGGTCGGGCTTCGTCCAGCGGGTGCTGGAGGGCGCCGGCATCACCCACGCGCGCACGGTTCTGCAGGGCGTCGATCCCACGCATTTCCACCCCGCGCCGAAGGCCGGCTGGTTCCGCGACCGCTTCGTCGTCGTCTCCGGCGGCAAGCCGGAGTTCCGCAAAGGCCAGGACCTCGCCCTGCTCGCCTTCCGCGCCTTCGCCGAGCGCCATCCGGAGGCGCTTCTGCTGACCGCCTGGCACAGCCCCTGGCCGGAAGGCGCCCGCTCGCTGGAGGCCAACCGGGCCGTAGCACCCGTCCTGTTCCGGGACGACGGCCGCTTCGACGCGGTGGGCTGGGCGGTCGCCAACGGCATCCGGGCGGAGCAGGTGATCGACCTCGGCCCCGTGCCCAACGCCGACATGGCCCGCATCCTGCGCGAGGCGGACGTCGGCCTGTTCCCCAACCGGGGGGAGGGTGGCACCAACCTCGTCGCCATGGAATGCATGGCCTGCGGCGTGCCGGCGATCCTGTCGGCCAACACCGGGCACCTCGACCTGATCCGCGGCGGCAACTGCGTCCCCCTGACGCGCCAGAGCCCCGTCAGCGCTCCCTTCGGCACCGACGGCTGGGGCGAAAGCGACGTGGAGGAGATCGTCGCCGCGCTGGAACGTCTGTGGACCGACCGGGCCGAAGCGCAAGCCATCGGCCGGGCCGGCGCCGCCTTCATGGCCGGCCTGACCTGGGAACGCTACGCGGATGGCGTGGCGGCGGTGGTGGAAGGGGTGGGGTGAGAAGTGTCGCGTTGGGCCCCCACCCAACCCTCCCCCACCTTCGGCGAGGGAGGGCTCTTCTCCTCCCCCCGTCGAAGATGGGGGGAGGTCGGGAGGGGGGCCCAACGCGACGACCTTCACATAAGACTCACACCCCCCGCACCGCCGCCACCAGCCGCTCCACCTCCTCCTCGGAGTTGTAGTAATGCGGAGAGGCGCGGACGAGGTCGGTCAGGCCGCGGGCGTCCATGTCGAAGCGGGTGGAGGCGGCGCCGGACACCGAGATGTTGATCCCCTGCCCGGCCAGCGCCGCCTTGATGGCGCGCGGCTCCCGCCCGTCGACGGTGAAGGTCACGATGGCGCAGCGTTCCGCCCCGAGGTCCCGCACCGTCACGCCGGGCAGTTCGGCCAGCCGCCGGCGCAGCGTCTCGGCCAGCCCGAAGGCGCGGTCGCGGATCGCCTCCAGGCCCCAGGACAGGGCGTAGTCCACCGCGACGCCCAGCCCGATTCGGGCGGCGACGTTGCTCTCCCACAGCTCGAACCGGCGGGCGTCGGGGCGCATCTCGTAGCGGTCGGCGGCGACCAGCGCCGCGCCGGAATGGTCGAGCGTGTGCGGCTCGATGCGGTCGAGCCAGTCCTTGCGCACGTAGAGGAAGCCGGTGCCGCGCGGCGCGCGCAGGAACTTGCGCCCGGTGGCCGACAGGAAGTCGCAGCCGAGGGCCTCCACGTCCACCGGCATCTGCCCCACCGTCTGGCAGGCGTCGAGCAGGTAGGGGATGCCGTGCCGCCGCGCCACCCGGCCGATGGCCGCCGCCGGGTTCACCAGCCCGCCGTTGGTCGGGATGTGGGTGATGGCGATCAGCGCCACCCGCCCCTTACCGGGCTCCGCGACCATCGCCTCCAAGGCATCCACGGAGGTCTGGCCGGTCTCGTCGCTGGGGATCACCTCCACCACCACGCCGGTGCGGCGGGCGGCCTGGAGGAAGGGGATGATGTTGGCCGAATATTCGGCGCGCGCGGTCAGGATGCGGTCGCCCGGCCGGAAGCCGCCGCCGGGCAGCGAGGCCACGGCGTTGAAGGCCATGTCCCAGCCGACCGTCGCGCTTTCCACCAGCGCGATCTCCGTCCGGTCACAGGACAGCAGCCGGGCGATGGGGTCGTAGGTGCCCTCCAACCTGTCCCGGTTGCGCTCCGCGGCCTCGTAGCCGCCAATGCGCGCCTCCAGCTCCTGGTGTTCCGCCACCGCGTCCAGCACGGGCTGCGGCAGCAGGGCGGCGCCGGCGTTGTTGAAATGCGCGACATGCCGGGTGCCCGGCGTCTCCGCGCGGGCGCGCGCGACGTCGATGCTCATCGTCTCTTTCCTCCCCAGATTTTTTATGGTTCGCCAATGTGGACGGCCAGCCAGACGGTCGGCGCGTCGGGATCGGTCCAGGCGACGCGGTGGCGGGTGCGGGCCGGGATCATTGCCCAGTCGCCGGGGCCGAGCACACGCTCTCCCTCGCCCTCGATCTGGAGACCGGCCGCGCCCTGCACCAGCAGCACGAACTCGTCCCAGGCCTGATCGTACCAGAAGCCCTCCGGCGAAGCCTGCCCGGTGGACAGGATGCGCTCGATCCGCACACCCGGCGTGGCCGCGAGGGTCGTGAAAAGCTCGTCCGGCAGCGGGCCGGAGGGAAGGTCATCCAGAAGGCCGCCAAAAGCAGCACCGCCGGGCGGCGGCGTCATCCCCAGAGTTCCGCGGCCGGCGGGCACAGCACCGCGCCGTCGTAATGCAGGGCCGGCGTGCGATCTTCCGCCAGCAGAAGCGGCCCGTCCAGGTCCACGTAGCGCGCGCCCTGCCCGACCAGCACGGCCGGCGCCATGGCGAGCGAGGTGGCGACCATGCAGCCGACCATGATGTCGAAGCCGGCCTCCTCCGCCGCCTTCTTCATCAGCAGCGCCTCGGTTAGGCCGCCGGCCTTGTCCAGCTTGATGTTGACGACCTGGTAGAGGCCCTTCAGCCGGTCGAGCGAGCCCAGGTCGTGGCAGGACTCATCGGCTCCCAGCGCCACCGGGCAGTCGATGCCGCGCAACGCCTCGTCCTCGCCGGCCGGCAGCGGCTGCTCGATCATCTCGACGCCCAGCTCGGCCAGCACCGGCGCGAAGCGGTGCAGTTGCTCCAGCGTCCAGGCCTCGTTGGCGTCCACGACCAGGCGGGCGGCGGGGGCGGCCTCGCGCACCGCGCGCACACGGTCCAGGTCGCCCTCGCCGGTCAGCTTCATCTTCAGGATGGGGTGGTCCGCCGCCCGCTGCCGCGCGGCGGCGGCCATGGCGGCCGGCTCGTCCACGCTCAGCGTGACGCAGGTGACCAGCTTCTTCGGCGCGTCGGCCAGCCCGGCGAGCCGCCAGGCCGGTTTGCCCGCCTGCTTGGCCTCCAGGTCCCACAGCGCGCAGTCCAGCGCGTTGCGGGCGGCGCCCGGCGGCATGACCTCGCGCAGGCGCTCGCGGTTCAAGCCCTCGGCGACCTCGCCCGCCATCGCCTCCAGCGCCTTCACCACGCCGTCCATGGACTCGCCGTAGCGGGCGTAGGGAACGCATTCCCCGCGCCCGCGCTTGCACTCCTGCACCACCTCGGCCACCACCACCTGGGCCTCGGTCTTGGCGCCGCGGGAAATGCGGAACGTTCCGGCGATCGGGAAGCTGTCGCGGCGAACGTAAAGGCGACGGGAGGTCGAGGACATAAGAGGTCTCCAGCAACGCGGCGGACCCGGAGTTTAGACCAACCCGCCGCGATGACCAGAGCACCGTAGGAATGCCAGCTTTACCCGCCCATCCCGGCTCCCCGGTCCCGTTCCGGCCACGGTTCAGCCGATCCCAGGCCCCATCCCGGAGCCGCTGTGGCGGTCGGGCTCCTGCACGATCACGCCGTACCAGCCCAGCCCCTTGTAGGTCTCGTAGCCGGGCGTCAGGGCGTAGCCGATGGTGCGCCCCGTGGGCTCGATGTAGTGGCCCATCCCGCCGCCATCCCCCCGGCGCAACGCCACCGTTTCGCTCAGCAGGCCGCGCCCATCGGACGAGGCGATGACCCGGTGCCGCGCGTCCAGCAGCAGGCAGCGCGTGCGGTCGCGCTCGCTCTCCTCCAGCCGGACACCCTCCACCACGGCGGCGGCCTGCGGCTCCCAGTCGAAGAAGATGCCCAGCACGCCGATGGGCTCGCCGTTCGCCTCGCCGCCGCTGCGGATCGCCGTGGCGTAGGTGGCGACGACGCGGTTGTCGAGCCGTGGGTTGCGGGCGACGTCGCCGACCGTGAACTCGCCGCCGCTGCGGGTGGACATGGCCTGGCGGAACCACCCTTCCTCCCCGACGCGGGAGCCCACGGTGCCGGCGTAGCGGCCGGGCCGGCCGGTGGCGATCACCTCCCCCTTGGCGTCGCAGATCCACAGGTCGAGATAGACGGTGTAGGATTCCAGGATCACGCCCAGCCGCTGGGAGGCGTGGCGGCGGTTGTCGTCGGACGGGTCGGCGGCGCAATCGACCACGGCGCTGTCCGTGGCCCACCAGCGCACGTCGCAGGACCGCTCATACAGGTTGCGGTCGATGATCTCGATCATGTTGAGCGCCAGGTCGGCGAGGCGCTTGCCGTGCATCTCGCGCACGAGCGCGCTGCCGGTGGTGGTCAGGTGGTCGACGCGGGCCACGATCTCCGAGCGGAGTTCCTTGGTGATCGTGTTCACCTGGTTGGAGATTTCCGACACCTCGTTGGCGACGACCGCGAAGCCGCGACCGGCGTCGCCGGCCCGCGCCGCCTCGATCAGCGCGTTCATGGCCAGCATCTTGGTGCGCCGGGTGATGTCCTCGATCAGCGACACCTTCTTCGACGCGACGTCCAGAACACCCTTCGACAGCTCGAACAGCTCGCTTCCCGCAACGCTCATGGCCACCCTCTCCGCGTTCTCGCCGGTTCGTTGCACGAAGGACATCAAGCGGCGTGCCAACACGCGCCACCGGCGGTACCACGCCCGCAAGACCGCGGAGCGCTTGGGATTGCCCCCGACATCCGCTGGTAAACCACAAAGGGAATGGGGTTCCAAATTCGTTGCAATGCCGAAACATGCATCAGTATGGAGTCCAAACAGTCATCCCCTGGTCATTCAGGGAGGCTGACGAATGGCGACACCCCGCTACGGCGCAACAAACGAACGTAACTTCCGAAAAGTTCGATTTATTCCGTCGGCCGGGCACCCCTCGCCGCCCCGCCGCAGCCCACTCCTTGGGCATATGCCGATCCGCTGATCAACGGGCGGCGCACCGGGGTTCCGGTTATCCATGCATCGAGACGCGATTCCGCTCACAGAACCACCGTCATCCCCGCGAAGGCGGGGATCCAGAACGCCGCAAAGAGTGCTGCTCTGGAAAGCACTGGATCCCCGCCTTCGCGGGGATGACGGGTGTCTTAAAGCGGATTGCAATCCGCTTTGGACCGCGACCGCGGTCCCGGCCGCATGTGCGGCCGAAGCCCGGCCGGCGAATGAGGCCATATGAATCTAAAGCGAATGCAAATTCGCTTTAGGAACGGCGTGTGTTCCCCTCGTGCAATCGCCCCGTACCCGGTTCCCGCTCAGGCGACCTTGTGCATCTCGTCCAGGAACAGCTGCACCTCCCGCGTCAGGCGGTCGGCCTGGGCGGTCATCTGCTCCGACGCGGCGAAGACCTCGTGGGCGGTGTCGCTGGTGCGGGACGCGGCCTCGGTGACGTCCTGGATGTCGTGGGTCACGGCGCGGGTGCCGGCCGCCGCCTGGTCCATGTTGCAGACGATCTCGCGGATCGCCGCGCCCTGCTGCTCGATGCCCGCCGCGATGCCGCCGGCGATCTGGTTGATGTCGTGGATGGTGTGGCCGATGCCGACGATGGAGTTCACCGCTTCCTCGGTGGAGGACTGGATGCCGGCGATCTGGCCGGAGATGTCGCCGGTGGCCTTGGCCGTCTGGTCGGCCAGCCGCTTCACCTCCTGCGCGACCACGGCGAAGCCCTTGCCCGCCTCGCCCGCCCTTGCGGCCTCGATGGTGGCGTTCAGCGCCAGCAGGTTGGTCTGGCTGGCGATGTCGTTGATGAGGGTGACGACCTCCCCCACCGTCTTGGCGGTGTCGGACAGCTGGGCGACCAGCGCGTTGGACCGCTCCGCCTCGCCGGACGCGGTGGCGGCGACCTTCGCCACCTGCTCCACCTGCCGGGCGATCTCGCGGATGGAGGCCGACAGCTCCTCCGTCGCGGCGGCGACGCTGCCGACGTTGGACCCGGTCTGCGCCGCGGCCGCGGCGACGGAGGAGGCCTTGCCGGTCGCCGTCTGGGCGTCCGTCTCCATGGTGCGCGCCGACAGCTCCAGGTGATGGGCGGTGCCGGCGACCTCCGCGCAGACGGCGCGGATCTGGCCCTCGAACCGCTCCGTCACGCCGGCGAAGCCCTTGACCTTCACGGCGATGGCGTCGGTGGCGTTGTTGATGGTGCGGCTGGCGTGCAGGAAGTTGCCCTGCATGCCCTTCAGCACGATGCGCCGGAAATACTTGTTGGCCGAGACGTAGCTCATCGACGCCGTCGCCTCGCGGATGAAGGCGTCGGTGCGGTCGATGCTGTCGTTCAGCGCGTCCATCAGCGCGCCCAGGTCGCCGCCCTCGCGGATGTGGACGACCCGCGCCTCGAAATCGCCGCGCGCGACGGCCTCGCACACGGCCCGCGCCTGCGCCACCGCGGCGCGGGCGCGCGCCAGGCACAGCAGCACCCCGGCGAGCGCCGCCAGCGCCGCAGCACCCAGCGCCAGCCGGACACCGATCCCGCCGAAACCGGCGGCCGCGACCGCCAGCAGCGCTGCGACCAGAGCGGCAGCCACCGCCCCCAGGGCGAAGGCCCTAGAGAGAGAAGACGAATTCGTCATACCCGATCCCCTTCTCCGTCAGCAGGGCGACGACGGCGGCGAAGGCGTCGTTCATGCCCTGCTTGCGGTCGGCGTGCTTGTTCTCGATGTCCAGCAGCGTGCGGTAGAGCGGCACGACCTTGTCGATCGCCGCCCGCTCCGGCACCCGGCGCGAGGAGTGGTAGCCGATGAGCTGGCCGTTGACGTCGTAGCTGGGCGTGACGTGCGCGAAGACCCAGTAATGGTCGCCGTTCTTCGCCCGGTTGACGACGTAGGCGAAAATCTCCTGCCCGGCCCCCAGCGTATCCCACAGCAGCTTGAACACGCAGCGCGGCATGTCCGGGTGGCGGACGATGGAGTGCGGCGCCCCCATCAGCTCCGACTCGGTGTAGCCGGCCACCCGCTGGAAGACCCGGTTGGCGTAGGTGATGCGGCCCTTCAGGTCGGTCTTGGAGACGATGACCTCGTCGTTGTCGAAGAACCGCTCCACCCCGGTCAGGGGAACATCGCGTGGTGCCATGGTGCCTGCGGCCGCCGTCCACCGGGAACGGCGCCCCCTATCGTTCGGGTTTCGTTACAGGGCAGACATTTCCCTTCCCGCAAGATCCCGGACAGGACCCCGCGGGCACCCGCAAATTAAGGTCGGCCGCCGTTTCAGAAAAGTTTAAATTTGTTGCCTTGCGGAAATATCGTCCGTCACGGCGCCCCGTGCGACGCTCACTCCGGCGGGTATGGAACGGTCAGCACACGGCCGGTCGGCGGATTGTCGATGATGGCGATGGTGCCGTCCGGCCAGCGCACCTCGATCTGCTCCACCGCGTGCAGGGGACCCAGCCCGAAATGGGCGACCGGCTCCATCTGGCACAGGTAGCCCGACCCGCCGCAGACCGCCCGGCGCTGCCGGCGCCCGCCGGCCGTGCAGCTGACCACCGCGCCGCGCGCCGGCGCGCCGTAGGGGGTCAGCGGCAGCACGCGGACCCAGCCGTTGCCGGTCGCCGCCGTGCGGTAGAGCGACAGCGGCTGGGCGGGACCGCCGCCGCCGTGGGCGACCAGCAGCTCGAGCCGCCCGTCGCCGTCGATGTCCGCCACCACCGCCCCGGTCCCGTTGCCCTTCGGCTCCAGCGCGTCGCCCAGCTCCAGCGGCTGCCATTCGTCGTTGCGCCAGCCGAACAGGCGATTCGGCTCGCCGTGCAGGTTGAAGAACAGCTCCTCGTAGCCGTCATTGTCGAAATCCGCGGCGATGACCGTGGACACGCGGCCGGGCATCGACATCTCGCCGGTGGCCTCGTCGACGAAGCCGCCGCCGGAGCGTTGGCGAAACAGGCGCTGCGGCCCTTCCCAGGTGCCGACCAGCAGGTCGAAGGCGCCGCCGTCGGTGTCCAGCGTCGCCACCGCGCGCCCGGCGAAGCGGGAATCGGCGATGCCGCGCTCCTCCGCGATCTCCTCGAAGGTTCCGTCACCCAGGTTGCGGAACAGGAAGTTCGGCCCGCCCTCGTTGCAGGCGAACAGGTCCATGCGGTCGGACAGGAAGGGCAGGCAGACCAGCCCGCGCCCGGCGGCGATCAGGTCGATCCCGGCCTCCTCCGCCGCGTCCTCCAGCCGGCCGCGCCGGCTCAGCTCGAACAGGCGGAACGGCCCGCCGTCGGCGGCCACGACGAAGCCGTAGCGGCCGTGCCCGTGCCGGTCCATGGCGACCACCGAGCGGCCGGCGACGCGGTTGGCCATGCCGGCGTTCTCCGGCTGGGCCAGCAGGTCGATCCAGTGCTTGCCGAAGCAGGCGAACAGCCGGTCGCCCATCTCCTTCGGCCCGCTGGCGCAGTCGGAGTTGAGGACGTACAGCTCTTCCCGCCCGTCGCCGTCCACGTCCGCGGCGGTGATGGCGACCGTGCAGCCGGCGGCGTCGGCCAGCAGCGGGCTGGCGATGTCCACCAGCTTCTCGCCGTCCCATTTCAGGATCAGGTTGTTGGTGCCGTAGCCGGTGACCACCAGCTCGAACGCGCCGTCGCCGTCCACGTCGGTGACGGCGATGCCGTTGGACAGGCGCGGCTGGTTGCCGACGATCAGACGCGAGCAATCGAGGAACATCGGCCGCCACTCCCCCTGCAACGCCGCCCCGGCGGGGCTCTGATTCGTTGATACCCCTTCGAACGACGGAGGTAAACCCGCACGGAGGTTCAAAGCGGGCGCGAGGGCCGGGCTATGGCCGGAAGTATAAGGCGAATTCGCCGTTTCGGCGTGGGATGCGCAGGTTGGGTGAAACCCGACATGGCCGGGAACGCGGGGGCTGTTGGGTTTCGGCTGCGCCTCCACCCAACCTACGGCCCCCACCTGCGGCCCGGGTTCGTCAGCGGCGCTTCTTGATGCCGCCGTTGGTGAGCGCGCCGCCGGCCGCCATCTTGACGGAATCGGACGACTCGTCGTCATCGGCAGCGGCGCCGCCGTTCGCCTTGCCGACCGCCGCCTTGGCGGCCTCCTTCAGGGCCTTGGCGGCCTCGCGCGCCGGAAGCTCGATGTTCAGCTCCAGGGTCGAGCAGTCGCCGCCGCGGTCCAGCTTCACCTCGACCTTGTTCTGGTCGATGTCGATGTACTTGGCGATGACGGCCAGAAGCTCCTGCTGAAGCATCGGCAGATAGTCCGGCCCGGAGCGCCCGGCGCGCTCGTGGGCCATGACGATCTGCAGCCGCTCCTTGGCCTGGACGGCCGATGGGCGCGGGGCGGACCGGAAGAAGCTGAAGATGCTCATGCGGTCCTCCGCAGCAGGCGGCTGAACAGGCCCTTCTTCGGAACGGAGACGAAGCGGTGCTCCAGATCCTCGCCCAGGAAGCGGCCGACCGCGTCGATGTAGGCCTGGCCGGCGTTCGAATGCTCGTCCAGGATGACCGGCATGCCGACGTTGGAGGCGCGCAGCACGGCCTGGCTTTCCGGAATGACGCCGAGCAGCGGGATCGCCAGGATCTCCAGCACGTCGTCGACCTTCAGCATCTCGCCGCGCTCCACCCGCTCCGGGTCGTAGCGGGTCAGCAGGAGCTGCTGGGTGACCGGCTCCTCGCCCCGCTCCGCGCGGCGCGACTTGCTGTTCAGCACGCCCAGGATGCGGTCGCTGTCGCGCACCGAGGAGACCTCGGGGTTGGTCACGATGATCGCGTGATCGGCGAAGTACAGCGACATCAGCGCGCCGCGCTCGATGCCCGCCGGGCTGTCGCACAGGATGTAGTCGAACTCCTTCGACAGCTCGTTCAGGACCTTCTCGACGCCCTCCTTGGTCAGGGCGTCCTTGTCGCGGGTCTGCGAGGTCGGAAGGATGTACAGGTTGTCGATGCGCTTGTCCTTGATCAGCGCCTGGTTCAGCTTCGCCTCGCCGTTGATGACGTTGATGAAGTCGAACACCACGCGCCGCTCGCAGCCCATGACCAGGTCGAGGTTGCGCAGGCCCACGTCGAAGTCGATGACGACCGTCTTGAAGCCGCGCAAGGCGAGTCCGGTCGCGAAAGCGGCGGAGGAGGTCGTCTTGCCGACGCCGCCCTTGCCGGAAGTCATGACGATGATCTTGCCCAACGGAGCTTCTCCCACATTCCTAAAAGTTGCCGCCAACAAACCCGGTTACACACTCAATGCACATCTGGCACACACATCAGCCACGACCGGCCGGTCATAAGGGCTCCATGCGCAGGTAGCCGTCGCGCAGGAAGATCTGCACCGGCTTCTTCAGCACGTCGTCGCCGAAATCCTCGGCGACACGGTACAGCCCGGCGACCGAGACGACCTCCGCCTCCAGGCTGTGGCAGAAGATGCGCGCGTTGGTGTCGCCGGACACGCCGGCCAGCGCCCGACCGCGCAGCGCACCATAGACATGGATGTGGCCGTCGGCCACCACCTCGGCGCCCGGCGACACCGGGGCGGTGATGACCAGGTCCGTCTTCTCCGCGTAGATCTGCTGGCCGGACCGGACGGGTTCCGTCACCACCAGGGTCGCGCGGTAGATCGGCTCCGGCGGGGCGACCGGCTGCGCCGGGGCGGCGGGGTTGCCCGCCTGCGGCTCGGCGCCGCGCGCGGCGGCCTCCATCTTGGCGGCGCGGCCGGCGGGCATCGGCGTCAGCCCGGACGCCAGCGCGCCCTCCTGCACGGCGCGCGGACCGCCCTGGAAGCCGACCGGCAGCAGGTAGAGCGCGCGCAGGTTGGTCACCAGCGCCGCCACGTCGAAGCGCGGCGTCTCCTCGGTCAGCTCCTCGAAGTCGAGAACGACCGGCGCGTTCCGGAAAAAGTTCGGCGCCTGACGCACCTTGACGGAAAGCTGCGGAAAGAACTCCGGCGACGCCGGGTCGATCACCTTCAGCACCATCATGGTGAAGGAATTGCCACGCAACTGGAACGGAACGTCCCGTTCGGCTCCCTGCCTGGCGCTGTTCACCGCTGCCATCCTGATTGTGTCCCGCCGAATCCGTCTCGTCCGCCGTCTGGCTCCCATCGGCACAGCGCCAGGGCGGAAGGTCAACCCATCCGCGTTCTAGCGGCGCACACCCGGTCCGTTCAAGCACTTCCGGCCTGTGATGGAGTGACATCCGCCGGGCGCGCATCGGACACCGTGAATCGACGGTCCGCCGGACCGCCGCGACTATCCGAAAGAGCGTCCGGATGCCGTCCCAGATTGCGCCAATCTGTTGCGGCGGCCCCCCGACCCACCACAAAGTATGGTACCGGAAGAGATATTCACCGGCAAAGGGTTTCGTTGGCCTATGCCCTTTCGCCTCGGGCGCACCACAACGCCGCGCGGCACGCGCCGCGCTGGTTTTGCGCCGTTCGATTCAGGCGGGCCGATGCGCCCCGCGGACAGCGCCGCTCCCCTGCGACCACGCGTCGCGCCGCAGCAGCGCGAAAGGGTGCCCGGCGCCTGCGGGGCACCGCTTTCCGGTGCATCGCGTCCCATCGGGTACTCCCTTCGGGGCATCGGTGCCACCTGCGACTCTTCCACAACATCTTGTGTGAATCTTTTGCGACCCCCGCAATTTTCCCTGACGTCAAGCGTTACAACGGGTAAGGTTGACGTTGCGAGGTTCACCCATTGGCGAAGAGGTCTGCTTGCACCTTCCTTCGTTCATCCGCGTCCGATCGCCGTCGGCATTCGCATTGCCGGCACCCGCACCCGGGTCCGGCGGCTCGACGCGGCACCTCGCACCGGCAAGCCTGCTCCCGGCACATCTCCAGGCACACCCGTCGCCCTGCGACGTTTTGGACCTCCCGCTTGCGGGGGGTTTTTTTTGTGCCGGGTTCCCGTGCCCCGGGAGTGCCGCCCACCAACGTGACGTGAGGAGAGCGACATGGCCAAGCGCCAGAGCAAAGGCAGCGCTGTCACGACGACCGAGTCGAAGGTCCACCCGCTGTTCCCGGCCACCGGCTGGGATCCGCTGGGCGGGATGGAGCGCCGCGACCAGAGCTATCTCCGCAAGGTCAAGCCCCAGAGCCCCAACCAGGGAAGGCTGATGGAGGCGATCTCAGATCACAATCTGGTGGTGGCGCTGGGCCCGGCGGGCACCGGCAAGACCTATCTGGCCATCTCCTCCGCGGTCGAGGCGCTGGAGGGCGGCAAGGTCGACCGCATCGTGCTCTCCCGCCCGGCGGTGGAGGCCGGGGAGAGCCTGGGCTACCTGCCGGGCGACCTGCAGGAGAAGATGGCCCCCTTCCTGCGCCCGCTCTACGACGCGCTCAGCGAGCGGCTGGGCGCCAAGCGCCTGCGCACGCTGATGGCCGAAGGCACGATCGAGATCGCGCCCGTGGGCTTCATGCGCGGCCGCACGCTGAACAACGCCTTCGTGGTGATCGACGAGGCGCAGAACTGCACCTACGCCCAGATCAAGATGCTGCTGACCCGGCTCGGGTGGCATTCCACGATGGTGCTGACCGGCGACCCGGACCAGTCCGACCTGCTCGACAACCTGTCGGGGCTGGCCGACATCGCGCGCCGGCTGGAGGCGGTGGAGGGCATCGCGGTGGTCCGCCTGGGCGACACGGACATCGTGCGGCACCCGCTGGTCGCCAGCATGCTGACCGTGCTGTAAGCGCACGCGGTTCTTTTCTTTGACGGACAGGCGGCGGGAGGCTCCGGCCTCCCGCTTCGCCGTTCCGGCCGCCCTGCGCCGCCGCATTGCATCGGGCGCCCCGCCTGCGGCAATTTGCACCGTTGGTTGATGCGCCTTGACGGCGACGTCTCTTAGCGCGAGTCTGTGACAAAAAATTAACCGATCGGCGGAACGGACGATTTCCGTTCCGAACCGGTGCGCACGCGCGCCGGCACAACGACGCATCGGAAAGAATTCGTGACCGGAGGAGCGCAGGTGTTCGAGCGAATCAGCATCAGGGGGAAGATTTCCGTCATTCTCGGGGCGGCGGCCGTCGGCCTCGCCCTGGTCGCGGCCGCCAGCCTGTACAGTCTGCGCGCCGAAATGATGAAGGACCGGCAGGACAAGACGCGCAGCGTCGTCGAGGTCGCCCACGGCGTGCTGACCCATTTCGAGGCGATGGAGCGCTCAGGAGCGCTCAGCCGCGACGCCGCCCAGGCGGGGGCGAAGGAGGCGCTGCGCCGCCTGCGCTACGCCGGGGAGGAGTATTTCTTCGTCACCGACCTGACCCCGCGCATGATCATGCACCCGATCAAGCCGGAGATGGAGGGGCAGGATCTGGCGCGGGCCTCCGATCCCAACGGCAAGCTTCTGTTCATCGAATTCGCCCGCACGGTGAAGACCGCCGGGGCCGGCTTCGTCGATTACCTGTGGCCCAAGCCCGGATCGGCCGAGCCGGTGCCGAAGATCTCCTACGTGCGCGGGTTCGAGCCCTGGGGCTGGCTGATCGGGTCCGGCATCTACGTGGACGACGTCGGCGCCGCCTTCCGCGAGGCCGGGCTGGCGCTGGGCGGGCTGGGGCTGCTGATCGCGCTCGGCGCCGGCACCGTCGGGCTGCTGGTCAGCCGCGCCATCGTGCGCCCGCTGCGCGTGATGACCGGCGTGATGCGCGGCCTCGCCGACGGGGACACCGCCGCGGCGGTGCCCGGCACGGGGCGCGGCGACGAGATCGGCGTCATGGCGCGCACCGTCGAGGTGTTCCGGCAGAACCAGATCGAGCTGCGCCGCCACTGGGAACGTCAGCAGGTGGAGCACCGGGTGACCGAGCAGCGCGCCCGCGCGCTGGAACGGCTGACGGAGCGGTTCGACGCCACCGTGACGGCCATGGTCGACACCGTCGGCCGGGCCGTGCGCGCCCTGGAGGGCACCGCCCGGTCGCTGTCCAGCACCGCCGACCGCAACATGCGCGAGGCGGCCTCCGTCGCCGGGGCGTCGCAGCAGGCCTCCGTGAACGTGCAGACCGTCGCCTCGGCGGCGGAGCAGCTGAGCAGCGCCATCGCGGAGATCGGCACGCAGGTCACCGCCTCCTCCCGCATCTCCAACGAGGCGGTCGAAGCCTCCCGCGCGGCGAGCGAGCGAATCGACGGGCTCGGCCAGGCGGCGCAGAAGATCAACGAGGTCGCCGACCTGATCACCAGCATCGCCAGCCAGACCAACCTGCTGGCGCTCAACGCCACCATCGAGGCGGCGCGCGCCGGCGAGATGGGCAAGGGCTTCGCCGTGGTCGCCGGCGAGGTGAAGTCGCTGGCCGGCCAGACCGCCCGCGCCACGGAAGAGATCACCGAGCAGATCGCCGAGGTGCAGCAGGCCTCGCAGCAGGCGATTTTCACGATACGGGAAATCGCCAGCATCATCGCGCGCAGCGACGAGATCGGCACCTCCATCGCCGCGGCGGTGCAGCAGCAGGGGGCCGCGACCGGCGAGATCGCCCGCAGCGCCGGCGAAGCGGCGCTCGGCACCCAGCAAGTCTCCAGCAGCATCACCGAAGTATCCGCGTCGGCCCTGGAAACGGAAAAGGCCGCCAACGGCCTGCTGGACTCGGCGGAGTGCCTCGCCCGGCAGGCGGAATCGCTGCGCGGGCTGGTCGACGCGTTCCTGGTGAACGTCGCCGCGATCAACACGGTGGAGCTGGACAAACTGTTCGCCCCGGCCGGGGAGGAGGTGTTCATGCCCTGGTCGGACCAGCTGTCGGTCGGACAGGAGGACATCGACAACGACCACATGATCCTGGTCGCCCTGATCAACCGGGCGGCGGCGCGCATCCGCAACGGCGAGGTGCCGCACGCCGTCGGCGTCGCCATCGACCAGCTCGTCGCCTACACCGTCCTGCATTTCGAGCAGGAGGAGGCGGTCATGCAGCGCGCCGGCTATCCGGAATTCACCCAGCACAAGGCCCAGCACGACGCCCTGCGCAAGCGCGTGGGCGAGCTGAAGCGGCGCTTCGAAGCCGGCGAATCGTCGGTCGGCGACGACCTGCTGACCCTCTGCCGCGACTGGCTGTTCGAACACATCCAGCGCTTCGACAAGCGCATCGGCAACCATTTGGCCGGGCATCCCGCCGATCCGCAGCGCCGGGCGGCCTGAGCCCGCGACACCGCCAGGGGGGGCAAGGGCGCGCCCGCGCGCACTTCCCCCTTGACCGCGGCCTTGCGCGCCCCCATTCCAGGCGATCATGAAAGCCCGCATCCTCCGCATCGCCGCCGCCTCCGCCGTGGGGCTCCTGATCGCCGCCGGCATCGCCTGGTGGCAGGTCGACAACGCCGGGACCACGGTGCAAAGCAGCGTGCCGATTGGCGGGCCCTTCACCCTGGCCGACCAGGACGGCAAGACGGTCACCGACGCCGACTACCGGGGCAAGTTCCTGCTGATCTATTTCGGCTACACCTACTGCCCGGACGTCTGCCCGACGGAGCTGGGCACCATGGCCCGGGCGGTCGATCTGCTGGGGGCGCAGGGGGAGAAGGTGCAGCCCCTGTTCATCTCCGTGGACCCGGAGCGCGACACGGTGGCGCATCTGAAGGAGTATGTCCCCCTCTTCCACCCCCGCCTCGTCGGGCTGACCGGCACGCCGGAGCAGGTGAAGGCGGTGGCCAAGGAGTATCGCGTTTACTACGCGAAGGCGCCGCAGAAGGACGCCAAGCCCGACGAATACTTGATGGACCACTCCAGCTTTATTTACCTGATGGCCCCGGACGGGCGCTTCCTGGGGGTCTATCCGGCGGGCACGACGGCCGATCGGCTGGCCCAGGATCTGGGCACGCGGATCGCCGGCTGAGGCCGAGCGCGAGCGAAACCGTGCGCCGGTTCGCGGTAATACCAGGGCAAAACCGCGCTTTTGTTTTCATTTCAAGCACTTGTCTTGTGGGTTTTGCGACTTGACAGGGTTGAGCCCTGTCCGTATGGTCTCGCCGCTTTCGCGTGGCGGCGAGCCAACGGGGGAACACGAAGCGACATGAGCGACGAGAAGCCCCCACCTTCTCTGGAAGAGCTTGAAGCCCGGTTGAAGAAGGCGCGTGAAGGGCAGGAAACCAGCGGCGGACCGGGGAAGTACCACCGGATCCCGCAGTCTCCGCTCGGCATCGCCTTTCGCATCGGGACCGAGCTGGTGGCTGCCATGATCGTCGGCGTCGGCGGCGGGCTTCTGCTCGACCGCTGGCTCGGAACGGCGCCCTGGGGACTGATCGTCATGTTCTTCCTGGGGGCTGCGGCCGGAATTCTGAATGTCTACCGGGCCATCACCGGGCTCGGGTTCGCCCCCGGCTACGGCCGGACCCGTGAGGATGACAACGAGCGCCCCAACGGCGACGCACACTGAGCGAGGACGACCTTGGATCCGCTGCACCAGTTCCAGATCAACCCGATCCTCCAGATCGTGATCGCCGGGTATGACGTGTCCTTCACGAACTCGGCGCTGTTCATGGTCGTGGCGGTCGCGCTGATCTACGCGCTGCTCGTCTTCGGCATGTCTGGCCGCGCCCTGGTCCCGGGCCGCCTCCAGTCGGCCGCCGAGATGTTCTACGAGTTCGTCGCGAACATGGTTCGGGACAACGCGGGCCACGACGCCCGCCCCTACTTCCCGTTCGTCTTCGCGATCTTCATGTTCGTGCTGTTCGGCAACCTGGTCGGCATGATCCCGTTCACCTTCACCTTCACCAGCCACATCATCGTGACCTTCACGCTGGCGGCGACGGTGTTCGTGTTCGTGACCGTGCTGGCGCTGATGAAGCATGGCCTGCACTTCTTCAGCTTCTTCATGCCGCACGGTGCGCCCATCGCGCTCGCCCCGATCCTGATCCCGATCGAGGTGATCTCCTACCTGATGCGCCCGGTCAGCCTGTCGATCCGACTGTTCGCCAACATGATGGCCGGTCACACGATGCTGAAGGTGTTCGCGGGCTTCACGATCCTGATGATCAGCGGCCTCGGCGCCCTCGGCCTCTTCGTCGGGCTGGTTCCGATCGCGATCAACGTCGCGCTGACCGGCTTCGAGTTCCTGGTCGCGTTCCTGCAAGCCTACGTCTTCTCGATCCTGACCTGCCTGTACATCCGCGACGCGCTGGAACTGCACTAAGCACCGGCTCTGACACGGACGTTCCCTTCACCCTTTTCCCGCAGTTCACCCTTACCTAGAGGAATGAGTACCATGGAAGCTGAAGCCGCCAAGTTCGTCGGTGCCGGTCTGGCCGTTATCGCCCTCGCCGGCGTCGGCATGGGTATCGGCAACATCTTCTCGACCCTGATCGGTTCGATCGCCCGCAACCCGGCCGTCCAGCCGAAGGTCTTCCCGATCGGCATTCTGGGCTTCGCGCTGACGGAAGCCGTCGCGCTGTTCGCCCTGCTGATCGCCTTCCTGATCCTGTTCGCCTAAGGCCTGAGCGGACTTCACACTTTCGCTCTGTGACGCGGCGCCGGGCTCTCGAAGTTTCGGCGCCGCACTCTTGCCTAGGGGGACCGATCCATGCCGAACCTGTTGGCCAAGCGACGGCTGGTCCGCTGGTCGGGTGCTGCGGGCGCCTCGCTCGCCACTCTGACCGTGCTTGCCGGCAACGTCCTGGCGGCGACGGCGGAGCACGCTCCGGACGCCGCTGCCCATGGCGGCGAGCATGCCGGCGGCCTGCCGCAGCTCAATCCCGCCACCTTCCCCACCCAGATCTTCTGGCTGGCGCTGACCTTCATCACCCTCTACTACCTTCTGTCCAAGAAGGCGCTGCCGCGCGTGGCGGAAGTTCTGGAGGAGCGCCAGGAGCGCATCTCGCGCGACCTCAGCAAGGCCGCCTCGCTCAAGGAGGAGGCCGAGGCCGTCATGGCCCAGGTCGACACGTCCCTCGCCGGGGCCCGCTCCGAGGCCCAGGCCCTGATCGCCCAGGTCGCCGCCGAGATCGACGCCAACAACCAGGCCCGTCAGGCCAAGCTGAACGCCGACATCGCCGAACGTCTGCGCACCGCCGAGGCGAACATCGCCGCGGCCAAGGAGCAGGCGCTGGCCAACGTCCGTTCGGTCGCCGCCGACGTCGCCCGTGACGTGGCCGGCCGCGTGGCCGGCGTGGACATCGACACGGCCCAGGCCGAGGCGGCTGTCGCCGCCGTGATCGAGGAGCGCCGGTGATGTTCATGACCGCGGAATTCTGGGTTTTCGTCGCCTTCGTCATCTTCGTCGTGCTGGTGTGGAAGAAGGCGGCCGCCGCGATCACCGGCCTTCTCGACGCCCGCGCCGAGAAGATCCGTGCGGAGCTGGACGAGGCCCAGCGCCTGCGTGAGGACGCGCAGGCCCTGCTCGCCACCTACCAGCGCCGCCAGCGCGACGCGCTGCAGGAATCCGAGGCCATCATCGCCCACGCCCGGGAGGAGGCCGACCGTCTCCGCAACCAGGCCGGCGCCGACCTCGAATCCTCGCTGAAGCGCCGCGAGGCGCAGGCCATGGACCGCATCGCCCAGGCGGAAGCCGCCGCCCTGGCCGAGGTCCGCAACCTGACCGTCGACGTCGCCATGTCGGCCAGCCGCCGCATCCTGGAATCCGGCATCCAGCCGGCCCAGGCGGACAAGCTGATCGAACAGTCGATCGCCGAACTGCCGAAGCACCTGCACTGAGCAGCCCTGCCCCGGCATCGTTGCTCCCCGAGCAACGGAGTTTCGAAAAACCCCGGCCTTGGCGCCGGGGTTTTTCTTTGCTGAAATGGCGGCGTGCCTTCCGCGGAGCCCCGCCATGACCGCCCTCCCCTTCTCCACTGGGCCCTTTCCGAGCGTCTTCGTCTCCCACGGGGCTCCGACCCTGATCATCGAGGAGTCCGCCGGCCGCGACTTCCTGGCCGGGTTGGGCAAGACGCTCGGCAGGCCCAGCGCGGTGATCGCGGTGTCCGCCCATTGGACCACGCGGGTCCCGGCGATCAGCGGCGCCACGCGGCCGGAAACGGTGCACGACTTCTACGGCTTCCCACGGTCGCTCTACGCCATGCGCTACCCGGCCCCCGGCGCGACCGCCCTGGCGGATCGCGTGCGTGACTTGACCGGGGCGGTGGTCGACCCGGACCAGGGACTCGACCACGGGGCCTGGGTGCCGCTGATGCTCATGTACCCGGAGGCCGACATCCCGGTCGCCCAGTTCTCCGTGCAGCCGGGGCGGAGCGCCGCCGACCACGTCGCGCTGGGCCGCGCGCTGGCGCCGCTGCGGAAAGAGGGCGTGCTGGTGCTGGGCAGCGGCGGCGCGGTCCACAACCTCGGCGACTTCCGCTTCGGCCAGGAGGGCGCGTCTGCCTGGGCCACGCGCTTCGCCGACTGGCTGGACGGGGCGCTGATGGCGGGCGACGCCGACTCGATCGCCGACTGGAAGGCCCGCTGCCCGGAGGCGCGCGTCGCCCACCCCACGGACGAGCATTTCCTGCCGCTCCCCGTGGCGCTCGGGGCCGCTGGCCCGGCGGTGCACACGACGCGGCTGCACGCGGGATTCGAGCACGGCAGCATCGGCATGCACGCCTACGCGTTCCAAGACGCCGACAACAGCATTAACGAAGATTGAAACGCCGCGGACCGTTTGCACTTGTCTGTTTGCGGCCTCGCCGCACCAAGCTACAATCCGCGCCGTCCGCGCCGTGTCCCGGAAGGGTTGCGGCCGGGTCGTGTCAACGCCGGGCCTTAAACGGTCCGCATCCCTACGGCCGGATCCGTGCCCCAGCAGATTCAACCTCCTGTCCGGCCGCGCTTGCGGGTGACGGCGTGACCCAGACCGACACGTCGCCCGCCCCATCCCAGATCCGCGCCCCGCGCCTCGCCTCTGGTGATGCCGATTCCGGCGACGCCCGGGCCGCGCGCCCCAACCTCCTCGCCCGCCTGCGCGACCTTCCGGTCGGCACGCGGGTCGGACTCGGCTTCGGGGTGGCCTTCGCCCTGGTCGTGGCGCTGGCGCTGGTCGGCGTGGCCTCGCTCTACGGCGTGTCGCGATCCGTCGGCGGGTTCTCCGTCTACGCCGACGCCTCGCAGGCGGCGGCCGACCTCGACATCGGGCTGCGCGACCTGGAGGTCGCCGTGCGCGACCATCTGGCCGACGGCGACGGCCAAAGCCTGCAGGACGCCCGCCTGCGCCGCGACGGGGTGCAGGACAAGATCACCACCCTGGCCGGCCTGGTCGGCAGCCCGGCCGACCGCAAAGCGGTGGACGAGGCACGGCGGGCGCTCGACGCCTACTGGACCGGCTTCGAGCGGCTGGTCGCGCTGCGCGCCGACCGCGCCCGGGTCATGGACGACGCGCTGGAACCGCAGGTCGCGCTGATCCGCCAGGGCCTCGCCCGGCTGAAGGACGCCGGCGGGGTCGATTCGGCGGCGCTGGCCAGCGACGCGACCGTCTCCGTCCTGCTGATGCAGGACCACCTCTCCCGCTTCATCGACCGGCGCGACGACCGCGACGCCCTGCGCATGCGCGTCGAGTTGGGCGCGGCGCGCAACCGGCTGGCGGAGATGAACCGCTATCTCTGGGTCCCCGGCACCCGCCAGACCATCGACGAGGTGGAGGCGACCCTGGCTGGCGTCGGCGGCGCCCTCGACCGCATCGAAAAGGCCCTGGTCGAGGAGGACGCCCTGCGCGCCGACACGCTGGCGCCCAACGCCGCCGCCATCGCCGCCCAGGCCGCGGAGGTGCGCCAGCGCAACGACGCCGGCGCCGCGGGCCTGCGCGGCGGCCTGACCGCCGAGGCGTGGCGCACCGTGAAGATCGCCGCCTGGGTTGGCCTGTTCGTGCTCGCCGCGGGGGCGCTCCTGGTCTGGGTCATTACGCGCAGCGTCGGCCGGCCGGTCGGCGCCCTGGCCGACGCCGTGACCGCGCTCGCCGCCGGCCGGACCGACGTCGCCCTTCCCGCCGCGACCGGCAAGGACGAGATCGCCGCCATGGCCCGCGCGGTCGATGTCCTGCGCGCCAATACGGTGGAGATGGAGCGGCTGAAGCGCGAGGCCGCGGAGATGCACGGCCAGGCCCTGCGCGACAAGGAGCGCGCCGAGACCGCCAGCCAGGCCAAGACCAACGCGCTGGTCAACGTCGGCCACGAGCTGCACGGGCCGCTCAGCGACATCGTCACCGCCAGCCAGTCGCTGATGGGCGAGCTGCACCGGCTGGGCGCCGGCGAGCTGGCCAACGACGTCGAGCAGATCCAGTGGACCGGCGAGCAGCTGGTGACCCTGGTGGACGCCATCCTCGACTACGCGAAGATCGAGGCGGGCACCATGGACGTGGTCCTGCAGGACTTCGACGTGAACCGCCTGCTGGTGGAGGTGCGCGAACGGGTGATGCCGGCGGCCGACCTGCACGGCAACGAGGTGCTTCTGCGGGCGGACCCGGCGCTGGGCCAGATGTATTCGGACTTCACCAAGGTCCGCCAGGCCCTGCTCAACCTGCTCGACAACGCCTGCAAGTTCACCCAGGGCGGCACCGTCACCCTGTCGGCGGAGCGGTTCGAGCGCGACGGCGCCCAGTGGCTGCGCTACAGCGTCGCCGACACCGGCACCGGCTTCCCGACCGCCCAGACCGGCCGCCTGTTCCAGCCCTTCGTCCAGGGCGGCCCGGCCGGTTCCACGGCCAAGCGCCGCGGCGCCGGGCTCGGCCTGACGCTGGTCGGGCACTACGCCGCGATGCTCGGCGGCGACATCGAGGTGGCGAGCGAGCCCGGCCAGGGCACGCGCATCACCCTGTCCCTGCCCGCGTACTATCAGCCCAGCGACGAAGAGCGCCCGCTCCAGGTCAGCACGACGGCGGGCGGGGAGTCGAAGCGCCCGCTGTTGACCATCGGGACGCTGAGGCCGATGGCGCGGATCGCGCCGTAACGCCGTCAGGCTTGGCGCGGCCTTGCCGTGTCCTCCGGCGCGGCGTCCGGCTCCGGCGACTGCCCGTACTTCATGCGGCGCATCTTTTCGGCGACGCGCGCGATCTCGTCCGGCGGCAGGATGACCGGCTCGCCCAGCTGGTGGGCGTAGAGATACTGGCGGGCCAGCGTCTCCACCTCCACCGCCAGCGCCAGCGCGGCCTTCACCGTCTTGCCCAGCACGATCATGCCGTGGTTGGCGAGCAGGCAGGCCAGCCGCCCCTCCAGCGCCGCGACCGCGTTGTCCGACAGTTCCTGCGTCCCGAAGGTGGCGTAGGGGGCGCAGCGGATCGAATCGCCGCCGGCCAGCGCCACCATGTAGTGGAAGCTCGGGATGCCGCGCCCGTGCACGGCCAGCGCCGTGGCGAAGGTGGAGTGGGCGTGCAGCACGACGTCGACGTCCGGCCGCGCCTTCAGGATGTCGCGGTGGAAGCGCCATTCCGACGAGGGCCGGCGGGCGCCGAGGTAGGTGCCGTCGAAGCCCATCTCCACCACGTCGGCCGGCTCCATCTCGTCGTAGGGCAGGCTGCTGGGCGTGATCAGGAAGCCACCCTCCACCCGCACCGACAGGTTGCCGGACGACCCCTGGTTGATCCCCGTCTGGTTCATGGCGAGGCAGGTCGCGACGATGGACTGGCGCTGCGGGAGATGGGAAAGGCTGGTCATCGCGGCGAGGACTCCGTGTGGATGCTCCGGGAACCGGGCCACGGGCGGGCCGGCGCTGTCAAGGTCCGCCAAGACCGCGCGCCGTTTCCGCCGCCACGTCCCAGCGGCGGACCACCCCGTCGTAGCCCGCCGACAGGGCGCCGCGCCCGTCCGGCGTGAAGGCCACCGCCCAGACCGGCTTCTCATGCCCGCGAAAGACGGAAAGCGGACGGCCACTCGCGACGTCCCACAGGCGCACCCGGTGGTCCCCTCCCCCGCCGGACAGCAGCGTGCGCCCGTCCGGCGCGAAAGCGACGGAGGTCACGAATCCGCTGTGCCCGTAGAGCGTGCGCAGCAATCTGCCCGCATCGAGGTCCCACAGCCGCACGGTTTCGTCGCTGGACGCCGTCGCGGCGAGACGGCCATTGGGGGCGACCGCCACGGCGTTCACGCTGCCCTCGTGCCCCTCCAGCACCGACAGCTCCCCCCAGGTCGCCATGTCCCAGAGGCGCAGCGTGAAGTCGTAGCCGGCGGAGACCAACCGCCGCCCGTCGGGCGCGAAGGCGACCGCGTTGACGTTGCCGGTGTGGCCCTCCAGCTTGCGCAGTTCCGCCCCGGTTTCCACGTCCCAGACGCGGATCGCCGGGTCCCAGCCGGCCGACGCGAACTGCCGCCCGCCCGGCGCGACGGCCAGCCCGGCGATGTTGGCGCTGTGTCCTTCGAAGCTGCGCAGGACGTGGCCGCTCTCCAGGTCCCACAGCTTGATCGTCGCGTCGCGGCTGCCGGTCAGGCCGCGCCTGCCGTCCGGCAGGAAGGCGACCGCGGTCACGCCGGCCGTGTGCTCCTGGAGCGAGGCGAGCGGCTTGCCGGAGGCGAGGTCCCAGAGGATGGCGGAATAATCCCAGCTGCCGGTCAGGGCACGGGCACCATCCGGCGACACGGCGACGCAATTGACCATCGCGCCGTGCCCGACCAGATCGGCTGCCTGGAGCGGCGCGCCGAAGCATACGGAAACGACAAGGAACATGAGCGAGCGCATCAGCGACATCAACGCCCGGCTTCCCGTTCCCATCGCCTACGCTCCCCCGACCAGGCCGGCGGCCTGATCGCCACCGGCCGGAGGGTAACAATACTCAACGCCGGATGTGCCTCGGCGCGGGCCTCAGCGCCACATGTGCCCGCGGGCGACGGCGGGGTTCAGGCTGGTCCGGTTGGGGTCATAGGTGCCACCCTGCGGCAGCACGTAGCCCGACGCCAGATGACGGAACGGCGGCAGCGGGATGCCGGTGGCGGCGTCCACGGTCAGGGTGTTGACCATGTAGGCCGCGTTCCCAGCGCTTCCCGGCATCATCGCGGCGACCCGGTAGGCGGGCGGGCCGTCTTCCGGCGCCAGCGCCGTCACGCGCAGCACCTGCACGTTGTAGGTCTTCTCGACGATCTGCTTGATCTCGTCGGGGGACTTGAGGGCGGTGGTCTGGGCCAGGGCCGGAGCGGCGAGCGCACCCGCCATCAGCAGTCCGGCCATCAGCAGTCCGGCGATCAGCGAACGCATCGGTGTCGTCCTCATTCGGCGGGGGCGTGGTGGCGGCCGCCCGGACCACCATGATGGCGGGGGCGCTCGCCCGTCACCTCTTCGACCCATAGGGAGTGGTGCTCCCGCGCCCATTGAAGCTCCACGTCGCCGTTGCCCATGGCGTCGAAGGCGCCTTCCATGCCGACCGAGCCGATGTAGATGTGCGCGATGATCACCGCGATCAGAACCACCGCGATCCCGGCGTGGACCAGTTGGAACAGCTGCATGTCCGCCATCGGCGCGAAGCTGAAGGGGAACAGCAGCTGGATGCCGGTGAAGCCCAGCGCGGCACCGCCCAGCACCGTCGCCCAGAAGATCACCTTCTGGCCGGCGTTGAACTTCTTCGCCGGCGGGTGGACGCCCTTGCTGAACAGGCCGCCGGCCTTCAGCGCCCAGTCGATGTCGTCGCGGTTCGGGATGTTGTGCTTCACCCACATCAGGAAGACCAGCGTCACGCCCAGGATGAAGGCGAAGCCCAGGTAGTTGTGGACCAGCTTGCCGTAGGCGGTCATGGCGGCGAAGACGTCCGGCCCCAGCAGCGGCAGGATGGTGTACCGGCCGTAGAGGACGTTCAGCCCGGTGACGGCCAGCACCACGAAGCTGCCGGCGGTCAGCCAGTGCACGCCGCGCTCGAAGGCGTTGAAGCGCTGGATGGTGCGGCCGGTCTTCGGGCCGTCGATGCGGATGCGCCCGCGCACCAGGAAGAACAGCACCAGCAGGGCCAGCATGCCGCCCAGCACCCAGCCGCCGTAGGTCATCAGCGGACCGTTGCGGAAGGAGCGCCACGCCTCCCCTTCCGACTGGACCAGCACGCCGGCGCTCTTGTTCGGGATGGAGACCAGCCCCTGCTCGCCCGAACGGATGCCGCGCCACATCTCCGCCTTGTTGCCGGCCCCCGTGGCGCCCGCCTGATCGGCGAGCGTCGGGTAGCCCGTCTCCCCCGCGGCCGAGGCCGGGGGGACGTTGGCGAAGACCAGCGTCAGCGCCAGCATGGCGACGCCCAGCAGGACGACGCGCAGCGGGGACTGGAACCAGCCTCTCCGATTGCCTGACTTCATCGCGTCAGCCCTCCCCCTCAGAAGCGCTGGCCGGCCGAGCGCTGCAGAAGCGCGTCGACCTGATCCGGCGCCAGCCGCGTGTCGGCGGCCCCCTTGTAGACGCCCTTGTCCAGATGGACGGCGCGCCCCTGCTCCTCGTCGTTGCACCCGGCGAGCAAGGCCGCGCCGAGTGCCGCGATCATCACATAGACGGAGCGGCGGGCCATCGTCAGGACCCCGCCTTGGTCTGGTAGGCGGTGCCCCAGCCCCAGGCGCCCGAGCCGTAGCCGCGGGCGACGACGCGCTCGCGGTAGATGTCCGACACCTTGTCGGCGTCGCCGGCCAGCAGGGCCTTGGTCGAGCACATCTCGGCGCAGAGCGGCAGCTTGCCCTCGGCCAGGCGGTTGCGGCCGTACTTCTTGTATTCGGCCTCCGTGTGGTCGGGCTCGGGACCGCCAGCGCAGAAGGTGCACTTGTCCATCTTGCCGCGGCTGCCGAAGTTGCTGGCCTGCGGGTACTGCGGCGCGCCGAACGGGCAGGCGTAGAAGCAGTAGCCGCAGCCGATGCACAGGTCCTTGTTGTGCAGGACCACGCCTTCGGCGGTCTGGTAGAAGCAGTCGACCGGGCAGACGGCCTTGCAGGGCGCGTCGGAGCAATGCATGCAGGCGACGGAGATCGACCGCTCGCCCGGCTTGCCGTCGTTCAGCGTGACGACGCGCCGGCGGTTGATGCCCCAGGGCACCTCGTGCTCGTTCTTGCAGGCGGTGACGCAGGCGTTGCACTCGATGCAGCGGTCCGCGTCGCACAGGAATTTCATGCGGGCCATGGTGATGAACTCCTAAGCGTCCGTACGGTCGGCGGATGATCACAATCCGTGCCCGCCGACCGTTAAATCCGGCAGATCAATGCCCTAAGGCATTGATTGAGAGGATGATGAGGAGCGCGCCATCAGGCGCGATCATCATCAGGCCGCCGTGATCCGGCAGAGGGTGGTCTTGGTTTCCTGCATCTGCGTGACCGAGTCGTAGCCGTAGGTCGTCGCGGTGTTCGCGGCCTCGCCCAGCACGTAGGGGTCGGCGCCCTGCGGGTACTTGGACCGCAGGTCCTGGCCCTGGAACTGGCCGCCGAAGTGGAAGGGCATGAAGGCGACGCCGCGCCCGACGCGCTCCGTCACCATGGCCTTCACCTTGACCTTGCCCTTCTCCGGACCCTCGACCCAGACCATCTGGCCGTCCTTGACGCCGGCGTTGTTGGCGTCGGCCGGGTTGATCTCCACGAACATGTCCTGCTGCAGCTCGGCCAGCCACGGGTTCGACCGGGTCTCGTCGCCGCCGCCCTCATACTCGACCAGACGGCCGGAGGTGAGGATGATCGGGTACTCCTTGGACACGTCGCGGTCCTGGATCGACTTGTACAGCGTCGGCATGCGCCAGGACTTGGTGTCCTTGTAGGTCGGGTAGCTGGCGACCAAGTCGCGCCGCGGCGTGTACAGCGGCTCGCGGTGCACCGGTACCGGGTCCGGGAAGTTCCAGGCGACGCAGCGCGCCTTGGCGTTGCCGCAGGGGTTCAGACCGTGCTTGATCGCCACGCGCTGGATGCCGCCGGACAGGTCGGTGGTCCAGGACACCGCGCCGATCTTCTCGCCGCCGATCTTGCGGATCACAGCCATCTCCGCCTCGGTGAAGTCGCCGGCGTAGCCCAGCTTCTCCAGCATGGCGTAGGTGACTTCCGGATAGCCGTCCTTGATCTCGGAACCCACGGGGTAGGCGCCCTCGGCCAGCAGGTTGGCGCCCTTGTACTCCACGCCGAAGCGGGCGCGGAAGGCGCCGCCGCCCTCGGCGACCGGCAGGGAGTTGTCATACAGGTTGGCGGTGCCCGGGTGCTTCATCTCCGGCGTGCCCCAGCAGGGCCACGGCAGGCCGTAGAAGTCGCCGTCGCACGGGCCGCCCACGGCGCGCAGCGTGGTCTTGTCGAAGGTCGCCTGGTGCTGCATGTGCAGCTTCAGCCGCTCCGGCGACTGGCCGGTGTAGCCGACGGACCACATGCCGCGGTTCCATTCCCGCGTGATGTCCTCGATGTCCGGCTCGTTGCCTTTCACCTTGATGTTCTTGAACATCGGCTCGGCGAAGCCGAACTTCTTGGCGAACAGGTACATGATCTCATGGTCCGTCTTCGCCTCGAAGAGCGGCTCCATGATCTTGTCGCACCACTGGACGGACCGGTTCGACGCGGTGCGCGATCCGGTGGTCTCGAACTGGGTGGCGGCGGGCAGCAGGTAGAAGTTGTCCTTCCGGTCCGGCAGGACGGCGGTCATGGTCGGGTACGGGTCGATGACGACCAGCAGCTCCAGCTTCTCCATGGCCTTCTTCATGTCCGGCAGGCGGACCTGGCTGTTCGGCGCGTGGCCCCAGAAGACCATGCCCTTGATGGTGTCGGGCTGGTCGATGTTCTCCTTGGCCTCCAGGACGCCGTCGAACCAACGGGACACCGGGATGCCGGTGGCCTCCATCAGCTTCTTGTCCTTGAAGCGGGCCAGGACCTCGTCGTACGGCACCTCCCAGACGCGCGCCCAGTGCCGCCACGCGCCCTCCGCCAGGCCGTAGTAGCCGGGCAGCGAGTCCGAGGTGACGCCGAAGTCCGTGGCGCCCTGCACGTTGTCGTGGCCGCGGAAGATGTTGGTGCCGCCGCCCGACACGCCGACGTTGCCCAGCGCCAGCTGCAGGACGCAGTAGGCGCGGGTGTTGTTGTTGCCGATGTGGTGCTGCGTGCCGCCCATGCACCAGACGAGCGTGCCCGGACGGTTGGAGGCGAGCGTGCGGGCAACGCGCTTCAGCTGCGCGCCCGGAACGCCGGTGACCTTCTCGACCTCCTCCGGAGTCCACTTGGCTACCTCGGCGCGGATGTCGTCCATGCCGTAGACGCGCTTGGCGATGTACTCCTTGTCCTCCCAGCCGTTCTCGAAGACGTGCCAGAGGATGCCCCAGATCAGCGCCACGTCGGTGCCGGGCCGGAAGCGGATGTACTCGTCGGCCTTGGCGGCGGTGCGGGTGAAGCGCGGATCGGCGACGATCAGCGGGGCGTTGTTCTGCTCCTTCGCCTTCAGGATGTGGAGCATGGAGACGGGGTGCGCCTCCGCGGCGTTGGAGCCGATGAAGAACAGCGCGCGCGACTTCTGGATGTCGTTGTAGCTGTTCGTCATGGCGCCATAGCCCCAGACGTTCGCCACGCCGGCGACCGTGGTGGAATGGCAGATGCGCGCCTGATGGTCGATGTTGTTCGTGCCCCAGAAGGCGGCGAACTTGCGGATCAGGTAGGCCTGCTCGTTGCTATGCTTGGCCGATCCCAGCCAGAACACCGAATCCGGGCCGGACGCCGAACGGATCGACAGCAGCTTGTCGCCGACCTCCTGGATGGCCTGGTCCCAGCTGATGCGGGTCCACTTGCCGTCGACCATCTTCATCGGATAGCGCAGGCGGCGGTCGCCGTGGGCGTGCTCGCGCACCGAGGCACCCTTGGCGCAGTGGGCGCCCAGGTTGATCGGGCTGTCGAAGCTCGGCTCCTGGCCGATCCACACGCCGTTCTGCACCTCGGCGGTCACCGTGCAGCCCACCGAGCAGTGGGTGCAGACGTTCTTGACCAGCTTCACCGGCGCGCCGGCCGCGGGCGTCGCGGTCACCGCCTCGGCCTTCTTCACCATGCCCAGCGGCAGGGAGGCGGCGATGGCGGCACCGCCGGCGGCGATTCCGGAGGCGCGAAGGAACGAACGACGATCGACGGTGTTACCGGTCAAGCCGGAAACCATCTTCGCGAGCGAGCGGCCGCCAGCGGTTGCCGCCTTCTTCTTCGTCAGCATGGGGACGGATCCTTCCTGAAAGCGGCTTAGAAGCGGCTCAATTCGTAGACCGTCCGCACATGGTCGGTCTCACGGTAGCCCTGGGAGGTGCCCTCGGGGGCGGCGGCCTGCGCCGGCTCGGCACCGGCCCCGGCGGTGATGGCGACGGCGCCCAGCGCACCGACGCCCAACCCCGCGGCGCGGAACAGGTCACGCCGCGCGAGAATGCCCTTGTCCTTCATGTCGGCCTTCTTGTCCGCCTTCATCGCTTCACCCTTTCCCCGCAACGTCCCAATCTCATCGTTTCGCATCCGAATCACGCCGCCATATCGAACGCCTGGACCTCGACCTCCAGGAAGCGGCGGCCCAGCGTGCCGACCGCCTGGTAGAAGCTGGCGGAAGGCGCCGCCTCCAGGTCGGCGAAGAAGCGTCCGGCCCAGGAGGCGACATGGCGGTCGAAAAAGCGCCGCTGCTCGCCGAGGTCGGCGGGATCACCGAAGGCGCCGGTGATCAGGCCCGCCATCATCTCGGCCAGGGCGGCCACGTGGTCTTCCGGTTCCTTCACGTCGTCGGCGCGCGCGATGCCCAGGCGCGACATATGGTCGCGCAGCTCGGCCAGCGGCTTCTCGTGCAGGAATCCGGTCAGGTAGTAGGAGGCGTAAGGCGACAGCACGCCGCCGCCAACGCCGATGAAGAGGACGAGGAATTCCTCCTCCACCGCGCGCGCGTCCGTGGCGCGCGCAGCCTCGGCCAGCCGGGAGACGGCCTGCCCGAAGGGGCTGGCATCGCCCTGCATGGACGCCAGCGCGGCCAGCAGATCCGCACCCGGCGGCTGCGCCAACAGGCGCGCCAGCAGGGCATAGACCTGGGCTCGCTGCTCCTCCTCCGGCGGCAGGGCCGACGGATGCTGTTCACCGGTCGATGACACGGCGTTCCTTCCTCCCAACACGGCATACGGGGAGGCACCAGCCCCGTACGTCGCGAACCCGGCGGCCGGTTCGGCTCGCCGCAATGGTTTCCCGACGTCAAAGGCCGGCGCCCAAGACGCCCTCGACCATCAAATTTTATTGCACCCGCGAAAAGCTGCGTCGAAACAGCGGCTTAACGGCTTGGTTCGAGCTATTTAAAAGCGGAATCGCGGCATTTGTCAACAAACGCAGACATGCACATGTCTGTGAGTAAAGACTAATATGCCAAAGCGTTATGATGATTTCGACACATCGCCGCCGTAATCGGCCGCCCCACCAACGGTTGGCTGTTCGTCCTTTACTTGCGGCGCGGCGGCCGGGTCTTCGGCGCCGGCGGTGGCCGCCTTGTCCATTTCCGCCCGCTCTGCCGCCTCCTCCGCCGCCCCCTCCGCCGCATCGAGGAAGCCCTTGCCGACGCGGTAGAGCGTCTTCACCGGGCTGTTCCCCGTGAACAGGCTGGCGTAGTCGTCGGCGTAGTCCTTCAGCCCGTCATCGTTGGCGAAGACCGGGTCGGAGGCCCACAGCTTGCGCAACGCCTGCCGGTGCAGGTCCTCCGGCACCTCCGCACGCAGGAAGGGCGTGTAGTCGGACTCGCGCGTCAGTTCCTCGACCGGCGGCAAGTCCTTGAGCGGATCGTCGGCGTCGGCGGCCTCGGCCGTCGCCTCGGCGTTCTCTTCCGGCACGGGCTCCGGGAGCTGCGCGGGCAGCTCCTCGGCCACCGGTTCCGGAACGGGCTCCGCCGACTGCCGCTTCAGGCGCGACCAGCGGGAGAGGAAAGGTTCGTCGGTCATCTCTGTGCACCCAGGCGCCAAGCGTTGGGCCCCCACCCTATCCCTCCCCCATCTTCGACGGGGGAGGGAACTCCGCCCCGCGTCGCTGAAAGCCCTCCCCCGCCGAAGGTGGGGGAGGGTTGGGTGGGGGCCCAGCGCAACCACTTCTCCAATCTCACTCCCCCTTCGGGAAATGCCGCTTGCGCTCGCGCTTCACGAAGGGGATGTCCACATGATGCTGCTCGGTGAAGTCGCGCACCAGCGCGATGACCTCGTCGGGCATCGGCACCGTCTCGACGATCTCCGACCCGCTCACCTGATAGCCTTCGCATTCGTGGGCCGACGCCGTCACGACGAAGGGCACGACCACGCCCGGCTCGCCGCTCTCACCAAGGCCATCATGCGCGCGCAGCACGACCCAGAGGCGCGGCGGCTCCTGCGACAGGTTCAGCTTGTAGCCTTCGGTGTCCGTGCGGAACAGCTCCAGCGGCAGGGTCGCGGCGTGGAACTGCGCCCAGCCCTCCCCCTCGCGCAGCAGGCGCCACGCGCCCTCCACAGGCGGGGCGCCGGGGATGACGGACACGGGGTGCCACGCCCACTCCGCCCAGGGGCTGGCGCTCTTGCGGCGTTCCAGCACGATGCCCAGCGGCATCGTCTCGATTCGGTTCAGCGCGTCGCTCATCAGCCCTTCCTCAGTCGGAACGACCTTGAACCACAAGCGATATCGATCAGGCAACCAATCCGGCCGCCAGCAGCCGCTCCGCCTCTTCAAGATCCGCGGGGCGGTTGGTGTTGAAGAAGGGGTCGACCGGGTCGGTCGCGAAGTCGGCGATGGCGAGATTGTAGCGCCCGGTCCAGGCGTCGACCTTGCGCATGTCCTCCTCCACCATGGCGCGGCGGAGGTCGTCGGCGAGCCGCACCGGCCACAGCCCGAAGACCGGATGCTCCTGCCCGCCCGACTGCGCGCAGGCGAGGTCGGCGCCATCCCGCTCCACCGCGGCGACCAGCCGGGCGACGAGGTCGCCGGGGATGAAGGGCGCGTCGGTCGCGAAGCTCGCCACCCAGGCGCAGCCGGGCGCGTTCGCCCGCGCCCACTCCAGCCCGGTCAGCACGCCGGCCAGTGGCCCCGCGAACCCCTCCACCACATCCGCCGCGACCGGCAGCCCATAGGGCGCGAATCGTGCCGGGTCGCCGTTGGCGTTCAGCACCAGCGGCCCGACCTGCGGGCGCGCCGTGGCGATGATGCGCTCCAGGATCGTGCGCCCGCCGAGCGTGCGCAGGCTCTTGTCCCCGCCGCCCATGCGCCGCGACAGCCCGCCGGCCAGCAGGACGCCGGCGACCGCTTCAGTCCTCATCCCGGCTCCCCTTGCGTTGGTGGCGCCCGCCTTCGTCGGAGACGGAGGCCGGGTCGGCGTCGAACATCAGCCGGTCGGTGCCGGCCAGCGCTAGGAAGCGCTTGCCCTTGGCCCGGCCGACCATGGTCAGGTTGGCCTTCCGGCCAAGCTCCACCCCCCAGGCCGTGAAGCCGGAGCGGGAGAGCAGGATCGGGATGCCCATCTGCACGGTCTTGATCACCATCTCCGAGGTCAGGCGCCCGGTGGTGTAGAAGATCTTGTCCTGCGGCGCCACCCCATGCAGGTGCATGTAGCCGGCGACCTTGTCCACCGCGTTGTGGCGGCCGACGTCCTCCATGTAGATCAGCGGCCGGTCTTCCTGGCACAGCACGCAGCCGTGGATGGCGCCGGCCTCCAGGTAGAGGCTGGGGGTCAGGTTGATCTTTTTTGACAGCGCGTAGATCCAGGACGTCCTCAGCCGGGCGTCGGGGTTCAGCGACACCGACTCGAAGGTCTCCATCACGTCGCCGAAGGCGGTGCCCTGGGCGCAGCCGGAGGTCAGCGTCTTCTTCTTGAGCTTTTCCTCGTAGTTGGTGGCGCGCTCCGTCCGGACGACGACGGTGTCGATCTCCTCGTCGTAGTCGATGCCGGTGATCCGGTCGTCCCGCTTCAGCATGTTCTGGTTGAGCAGGTAGCCGACCGCCAGATACTCCGGATAGTCGCCGATCGTCATCATGGTGACGATCTCCTGCCCGTTCAGGTACAGGGTCAGCGGCCGTTCGACGGTGACGGACGCCTCGACCGGCCGCCCGTCCTGGTCCAGGCCGGAGACGCGCTCGGTCAGCTTGGGATTCGCCGGATCCGGCTTTATGGTGAATTCCGTGAGGTCCATGATCGAAAGAGTGGGGAAGATCGGCCGCCGGGGCAAGCGGGGGATGGTCAACTCCCGCCAGATGGAAATACAGCATGCATGAGTTCGGGGCGGCCTTCGCCACCGCCTTTAGCCTGATCACCACCTGCGACCCCGACCTGGTGCGGATCGTCGGCCTGTCCCTGCGGGTCAGCCTGACCGCCGTCGCCCTGTCGGCGCTGATCGGCCTGCCGCTTGGGGCGGCGGTCGCGGCCTTCCGCTTTCCCGGCCGGCGGGCGGTGACGCTGCTGCTGAACACCGCGATGGGCCTGCCGCCGGTGGTCATCGGGCTGATCGTCTACCTGATCCTGTCGCGCTCCGGCCCGCTGGGCGTGCTGGGCCTGCTGTTCACCCCGGCCGCCATGATCGTGGCGCAGACCGTGCTGATCGTCCCCATCATCGCCGCGCTGACCCGCCAGGTGGCCGAGGATCTGCTGGTGGAGTACGAGGACCTGCTGCGCGTCATGGGCGCCGGCCCGCTGACCATCCTCGCCACCCTGCTGTCGGAGGCCCGCTGGAGCCTGCTGACCACCGTGCTGGCCGGCTTCGGCCGCGCCTCGGCGGAGGTCGGGGCGGTGATGATCGTCGGCGGCAACATCGACCGCGTCACCCGCGTCATGACCACCGCCATCGCGCTGGAGACCAGCAAGGGCGACCTGCCGCTGGCGCTCGGCCTCGGCATCATCCTGATGGCGCTGTCGCTGACGGTGAACCTCGCCGCGGCGCTGGTGCGCGACGCGCGGCGAGCCTGATTCCATCCTCCGAAAGTCCGACTCCGTAAAATTTGCAAGCCTTCAGGAATTTCCGCATAGTTCCGGCACAGCCCGCACCAAGGCGGGTGGGAACGAGGAGAGGGAATTTCCGATGCTGCGCCGTTCGTTCGTGCTGGGTTGCGCCGCCACAGCCGCAATGCTGGGGGCCGTGATGCTGGGGACCGTGGTGCTGGGTCTGGCGCAGCCGTCGAAGGCCGCCGACGACCGGTTCATCACGGTGGCCTCCACCACCTCGACCGAGGATTCGGGCCTGTTCAAGGCCATCCTGCCGAAATTTACGCAGAAGACGGGAATCGAGGTGCGCGTGGTCGCCAAGGGCACCGGCCAGGCGATCGACCTCGCCAAGCGCGGCGACGCCGACGTGCTGTTCGTCCACCACAAGCCGTCGGAGGAGAAGTTCGTCGCGGAGGGCTTCAGCACCGAACGCAAGCCGGTGATGTACAACGACTTCGTGATCGTCGGGCCGAAGGCCGACCCCGCCCACGTCAAGGGCAGCAAGGACGTGGCCGGCGCGCTGAAGGCCATCGCGACGGCCAAGGCGCCCTTCGTCTCCCGCGGCGACGACAGCGGCACCCACAAGGCCGAGCAGGCGCTGTGGAAGAACGCCGGCGTCGATCCGGCCTCCGGTGATGGCTGGTACCGCTCCATCGGCCAGGGCATGGGCGCCGCGCTGAACACCGCCGCGGCCGTCGGCGGCTACGCGCTGGCCGACCGCGGCACCTGGCTCAGCTTCAAGAATCCCGGCGACCTGGAGATCGTGGTGGAGGGCGACAGGCGCCTGTTCAACCAGTATGGCGTGATGCTGGTGAACCCGGCCAAGTTCTCGCACATCAAGGCGGCCGACGGGCAGGCCTTCGTCGACTGGCTGGTCTCCGGCGAGGGCCAGAAGGCGATCGCCGACTACACCATCGACGGCCAGTCGCTGTTCTTCCCCAACGCCACCGATCCCGGCGCCTGACGGACTCAGGGCACCGCCGAAACGAAAAAGGCGCGGCCCCGGCCGCGCCTTTTGCCTGTCCGGAGCGTGGCCGTCCTTACAGCTTCTCGTTGCCCGACACGGTGACGCAGCGCTGGCCGTGCTTGACCAGCTCGGCGCAGACCTTGCGGGCGGTCGCCTCGTCCAGGCCGGTCATGCGGGCGCGGAAGACCTTGGTCTGGCCGGACTTCGCCTCGGTGATGTTGCGCTTGGCGTTGCGCAGCAGGAAGGGCGCCTGCTTGGTCGCCTGGGTCAGCGCCCGGGCGCCGGCGTCGCGGGTGGAGAAGGCGCCGACCTGGACGCCCCAGTCCGCGTCATCATCGTCCTTGGCAGCGGCGCGCGGCCGGGCAGCGGCGCCCGTGGAGGCGGCGGAGGCAAGCTCCACCTTCGACGGGGCCTTGGGCGGCGCCTTTGCCTTCACGGCCGGGGCCTTCGCCACAGGCTTGGCCGCCGGGGTGTCGTCCTCGTCGTCGCTGGCGGAGGCGACCGGGATGTCGGCGTCGCGGCTGGGCTTGCCGAAAGCCTTGTCGAGCAGCGCCGCCATGCGGATGTCGCGCGACGCCGCCGACTTGCCGCCCAGGACCACCGCCACCAGCCGCCGGCCGTCCCGCACGGCGGACGCCGCGAGGTTGAAGCCCGAGGCGACCGTGTAGCCGGTCTTGATGCCGTCCATGCCCTCGTAGCGGAGCATCAGGCGGTTGTGGTTGTGCAAGGACCGTCCGCCATAGACGAAGTTGCGGCGGCTGAAATACGGGTAATATTTGGAATGGTCGGACAGCAGGGCCCGCGACAGCAGCGAGAAATCGCGCGCGGTGGTCACCTGCTCCATGTTGGGCAGGCCGTTGGCGTTGCGGAAGACGGTGCTGCGCATGCCCAGCTCCCGCGCCTTGCGGGTCATCATCTCGGCGAACTTCGCTTCGCTGCCGCCCAGCGCCTCCGCCAGCACGACGGCGGCGTCGTTGGCCGACTTGGTGACGAGGCCCAGGATCGCCTGCTCCACCCGCAGCGACTGGCCGGCGCGCAGGCCGAGCTTGGTCGGCGACTGCGCCTCCGCCCAGGCCGACACGGGCAGCGCCTGGTCCAGCGTCAACCGCCCTTCGTCCAGCGCGTCGAAGGTCAGGTACAGCGTCATCATCTTGGTGAGCGACGCCGGGTGGGTGATGGTGTCGGCGTTCTCCTCGTGCAGGACCTCGCCGGTCCGCGCGTCCACGACGATCGCCGCGTACTTCGCCGCCAGCGCCGGCAGGGAGGCGAGCATGGCACCCGACAGCGCCAGGGCGGCCAGCAGACCGCGCGCGACCGACCCGGCCGCCCGGCCTACCCCTTTCGAAGACTCCCCCTTGGAAGACTCCGGGCGCCCTTCACCGGCATCCCGCCGCGCGCGCCAAGCGAACGGGAAGAGTCGGGTTCGAACGGCGCTGCCCGTTACGCTCATGATGCCACCGCCAAAGGCTAAT
Organism: Azospirillum rugosum; assembly: GCF_017876155.1. GTDB lineage: Bacteria > Pseudomonadota > Alphaproteobacteria > Azospirillales > Azospirillaceae > Azospirillum > Azospirillum rugosum. The sequence continues at coordinate 40,433 of NZ_JAGINP010000014.1, read as the reverse complement.
ACTTGTTGTTTGGCGCAATGGTAAATTCGAGAAGAATCAGTGTCTAGCGACAATTCGTTAATTTCACGCATGGACTTCTTTGTTGAGACTGTGACGAAAACGGGTAGCGGAGGGACCCAGGGGCGGCAGGCGGCGTTGACCGACGGCACCCGACCGCCCACATCCCGACACTGACCCTTTCCGGCCCCTCCCACCGGACGCGAGGCACCCCATGCGAGCCCAGACGCAAGGAAACGGACGCACGCGGCAAGTGACAGTGTTGGGCCTCACACTTAAGAGCATTGGGATGAGAGGGGTGGCCTTTGGGGGGCTCGCCGCCGCGGCGCTGGCGGGGTGCAGCTCCGTCGGGCCGACGGACAACCTCGTGGCCCGCAAGCTCACCTGGATCAGCTACCTGAACGGCGACGACCTGCGGGCGGCCTGCACCAAGGGCGAGGGCACCGACCGCTACCGGCTGGTCTTCAACGCCGACTACAACAAGCACGTCCGCGCCTACGACGTGATGGGCGACCGTTCGACCGGCGGCGCGGTGGTGGAGGCGCGCGTGCTGGAGGCGGCCGACATCACGCGCATCGACCTGAACGACCCGGCGGCGGTGGCGCGGGGACCGGTCGACCGGGTCCAGCTGACGCCGCGGCAGTTCGCGATCTTCGTGCTGAAGCTGTACGAGAGCGGCGCCTTCAACCCGGCGCCGAGCGGGATGCGCCTGCCGTCGAACGGCGTCTACTGGCTGGTCAACGGCTGCCGGCGCGGCAACTGGTTCTTCAACGCCTACCCCTACCCGTCCGACCGCTTCGCCGACGTCCGCTTCGACGGGCCCCTGCGGGAGTTGGACCACACCGGCGTCCCCTTCCCGCCCCTGCCCCGGCTGGCCCAGCCCAATCTGGATGGCGCGCCGCGGACCCTGCCGACCGGCGGCCGCATCGATTCCGCCGGCCCCCTGTTCGAGGTCGAGGTCGGCCGCGACGGCCTGGTCGGCCCGACCGCCCCCTTCGGCCGCTGGCTGTTCGCCGGCGGCGGCTGAACGCTCCTGTCGCAGCACCGTAGGTTGGGTGGAGCGCAGCGCAACCCAACATCGCTCACCATGGCAAGGATGTCGGGTTGCGCTTGCGCTCCACCCGACCTACGGCATCAAACCGCCCTCAGACCTTCTCGGCCACCGCGGCGGCGGTGCGCAGCTCGTCCGGGACCAGCGTGTCCACCCACGGGCCGTCCGGCATGCGCCGGGCCAGCTCGGTGATGTTGCGGTTCCACCAGAGGCGCTGCTCGACCAGGTCGTCGTAGTCGAAGTTCGACTGGCGCCAGGTCCGCCCGGCGGCGTGGAAGGACACCATGTCGATCGGGAAGCCGACGTCGTTGCTGGAGAAGCGCGTGCTGTCGAAGGACAGGTAGGCGATCTTCAGCGCCGTCTGCATGTCCGTGCCATAGGTCAGGGCGCGGTCCAGGATCGGCTTGCCGTAGGCGGTGGCGCCGATGGACAGGTAGGGCGTGCGCTCGTCCACCTCGATCCAGTTGCCCTCCGGATAGACCAGGAACATGAAGGGCTCGCGGTCCTCGGCCAGCTGCCCGCCGATGATGGCGTGCAGGTTGAAGGCGAGCTTGGACGCCTCCAGCGCCTCCTTGTCCTCGGCCGCCACCTGGCGCAGGCAGGCGGTGAAGGCCGAGACGGCGTCCAGCATCGTGGCGTAGCACTCGTTCCGGCGCTTGGCCATGTCGCGGCGCAGGTAGGCCAGCGTCTTGTCGCGCACGCTGCGCAGGCCGGAGTTCATGATGAAGAAGCGGTCGCCGCCGCTGCCGATCATCGTCACCTTGCGCGCCGAGGAGAGCTGCGACCCGCTGGTGATGCGGCCGTCGGACAGGCCGATCAGGCCGTCGCGGGTCTTGATGCCGAGGCAATAGGTCATTTGGGGGCGTTCCCGAACTGAATAGCTGCGACGTTCCGCCGCGGATTGGCTGACCTTTAGCCGAAGCGCGTCCCTTCGGCGGGTGCGCTAGGATTGGGCATGAAAGCCGGTAAAGCTTTCGTAAAGGATCCACGCGGCGCGAACGCTTCGCCGGAAATTTCGCGCGTGGCGCGTCCGGCGGGCGCCGGAGCCGACCTTGGTGGGACTGGCCGCCGTCGATTCAACTTCTTGTGCAGTGCACAAAAATATCCGTTGACACCACGGATGATTGCCCATACTTTCATCATTGCTGCAATGCAGCATTTTGCCCCGGAGAAAAGCCTCCCAGGCTTCACGTCCGCGAACCTGTGGACCGGGGACGGAGAAGAAAAGCACTGACCGAACGGAAGGACCGGAAGAGATGACCACCGCGACGAAGGCGAAGCCCCAGATCACCGCCCCGATCAGCACTCAGGCGTTCGAGAGCGCCGCCGCCCAGGCGAAGGAGCAGTATGCGGGCTTCGTCAAGGCCGGCCAGGAGCAGGCCGCCAAGACCTTCGAGCAGACCGCGTCCGCCACCAAGGAGCAGGTGGAGAAGCTGTCCGCCCAGCTGCTGAAGCTTTCGGCCGAGCTGCAGGCGCTGAACAAGGGCAACGTGGAGGCCCTGGTCGAGAGCACCACCATCGCCAGCCAGGGCGCCGAGGATCTGGGCCGCGAGTTCGCCGCCTACGCGCAGGCGAGCTTCGACAAGTCGGTGACCACCGGCAAGGCGCTGCTGACCGCCAAGTCGCTGAAGGAGGTCATCGACCTGCAGACCGACTACGTGAAGTCCAGCTTCGACGCCTTCACGGCCGAGGCCAGCCGTCTTCAGGACCTGTCCACCCGCGTGACCACCGCCGCGTTCGCCCCGCTGAACGCCCGCCTGAACGTCGCGGTCGAAACCCTGTCCAAGCCGCTCGCCGCGTAACGCCCTGGCAGGTTTACGGCCAAGCCGGCTCCATTGGACCACGGCCCGACTGTCTCCGGACAGCCGGGCCGTGCCGCGTCCGGGGTCCGGCCACCGCGACGGAAGACGGCCGCGACGGAAGACGGTTTCGACGGAAGACGGTTTCGACGGACGAAATTGTGCACCGCACAAAAACCCTTTGACAAGCGGGCCTGCCCTGCCCTAATTTTGGTCATGTTGCAGTGCAGCAAAGGCAGGGCAACAGAGGATCCGATGCCCGTCCAGACGGGGTCGCCGACTGATCCGCCCGCGCGGTCGCCACTTGGTTGGGTCCGGCGCGGAAAACCAACCGAATTCCGAGGAGCCGTTCCATGACCGACAAGTTCGCCGCCGCCACCAAGACCTTCGAAGACGCCGTCGCTGCCGCCAAGCAGAATGTGGACGGCCTGGTCAAGGCCCAGCAGGAGCAGATCGAGAAGGCCTCCGCCCAGCTGCTGAAGAACTTCGACGAGCTGACCGCGCTCGCCAAGGGCAACGTCGACGCCGTCGTGAAGTCGGGCACCATCGTCGCCAAGGGCGCCGAGGAGGCCGGCAAGCACGTCGCCGCCTACACCCAGTCCTCGCTGGAGAAGGGTGCGGCGAACGGCAAGGCCCTGCTGGCCGTCAAGACCATCCAGGAGCTGGTCGAACTGCAGAGCGTCTTCGCCAAGGCCGCCATGGAGACCTTCGTGAAGGAGAGCGGCAAGCTGCAGGAGCTGTCGCTGAAGACCGCCAAGGAGGCCTTCGCGCCGATCAACGACCGCGTGCAGGTGACGGTCGAGACCCTGTCCAAGCCGGTCCTGTCCAAGGCCGTCGCGGCCTGAGGCAAAACGACGCAACGCCGTCACCCGAGCCGCCCGCGCGGAATCGGGTGACGGCGCAGCACCTCAAGGGGCTTCCATCCCCGGCCATGCCGGGGCGGCTCCCTGACCCGCTTGCCCCGGGACACGTACGTACGGGGTAGCGGGCCTTCGTGAGGCGGTACCGCTTCAAATCTGCCGCTTCACGATTATGTGAAGCTCCGGGAGAGCCCGGCGGCCCCTGCCGCCGGGCTTTGTCGTTTCTGCCGGCCGTCCGCCGCGGCCCATCGGAATCCGGGGCCGGCCGCCGGGTATTCCTGGAATTCGGACCCCGGCGCTACGATCTATTTCGTAGTAGGCGGACGGGCTTCGTTCCGAAAGGGCCTCTCCCAAATGGGGAGAAACCTAAAACGGCCCCTTCCCACCGCGCCCGGAGTTCTCATATCATTGTTAGGGACGTACATCGCGATGCTGACCTGTTGAGACCATGGCCGAAAACGACAAGCACGGCGACGAGGGCACCACTACGGGCGTGGTCATAAAAGCCAAGCCTAAGACTAAAAAGCCCTCGATGTATAAGGTCTTGATGTTGAACGACGACTACACACCTATGGAATTCGTCGTTCATGTCTTGGAGCGTTTCTTCGCGAAATCGCGCGAAGAGGCGACACGGATCATGCTGCACGTGCACCGGCGGGGTGTGGGCTTGTGTGGCGTGTTCACCTACGAAGTGGCGGAGACGAAAGTCACGCAGGTGATGGATTTTGCGCGCCAGCACCAGCACCCGCTGCAATGTACGCTAGAAAAGGATTAAGCCCACAGATGCTGTCGCGTAACCTGGAACAGACGCTGCACCGAGCCCTGGCCCATGCGAACGAGCGCAGGCACGAATACGCGACGCTCGAACACTTGCTGCTCGCATTGACCGAGGACGCCGATGCCATGGCCGTCTTGCGCGCTTGTGGAGTCGACCTGGACCGCTTGCGTGCCGAACTGTCGGATTACCTCGACAACGAGCTTGCGAACCTGATCACGAACAGGCCCGATGATGCGAAGCCGACGGCTGGCTTCCAGCGGGTGCTGCAACGCGCGGCCATCCACGTCCAGTCGTCGGGGCGTGAAGAGGTGACGGGAGCAAACGTGCTCGTCGCCCTGTTCTCTGAACGCGAAAGTCACGCGGTCTATTTCCTGCAGGAGCAGGAGATGACCCGTTTCGACGCGGTGAACTACATCTCTCACGGAATCGCGAAGGCCCCGGGCCGCTCGGAAGCGAAGCGCGTTACCGGAGCCGACGAGGACGCGGCGGCGGAGAAGGTCGTGAAGAAAGGCAGCGAAGCCCTAGAGGCTTATTGCGTCAACCTGAACAAGAAAGCGGCCAGCGGGAAGATCGATCCGCTGATCGGGCGGGAGCAGGAGGTCGAACGGACCATCCAGATCCTGTGCCGGCGGTCGAAGAACAACCCGCTGTACGTCGGTGACCCCGGTGTCGGCAAGACCGCCATCGCCGAGGGGCTGGCCCGCCGCATCGTCCATGGCGAGGTTCCGGAGGTGCTGAAGGGCGCCACCATCTTCGCGCTCGACATGGGCTCCCTGCTCGCCGGTACGCGGTACCGCGGCGACTTCGAAGAGCGCCTGAAGGCCGTCGTCTCCGAACTGGAGGCCACGGAAGGTGCGGTCCTCTTCATCGACGAGATCCACACGGTGATCGGTGCCGGTGCGACCTCGGGCGGTGCGATGGACGCGTCGAACCTGCTGAAGCCGGCCCTCGCCTCCGGCTCGCTGCGGTGCATCGGGTCGACGACCTATAAGGAGTACCGCAACTACTTCGAGAAGGACCGGGCGCTCGTCCGGCGCTTCCAGAAGATCGACGTCAACGAGCCGTCGATCGAGGACGCGATCAAGATCCTCCAGGGCATCAAGCCCTACTACGAGAAGCACCACCGCGTCAGCTACACCAACGACGCCATCCGCTCGGCGGTGGAGCTTTCCGCGAAGTACATCGGCGACCGCAAGCTGCCGGATAAGGCCATCGACATCATCGACGAGGTCGGCGCCGCGCAGATGCTGCTGCCGGAGAACAAGCGGAAGAAGAAGATCTCGGTGAAGGACGTGGAGGCGGTGGTCGCCAAGATCGCCCGCATCCCGCCGAAGTCGGTCAGCCGCGACGACAAGGAGACGCTCCTCAACCTGGAGCGCGACCTGAAGACCATGGTCTTCGGCCAGAACAAGGCCATCGACGCGCTGGTCTCCGCGATCAAGCTGGCCCGTGCCGGCCTGCGCGAGCCGGAGAAGCCGATCGGCAACTACCTGTTCACCGGCCCGACCGGCGTCGGCAAGACCGAGGTGGCCCGCCAGCTCGCCCACACGCTGGGCATCGAGTTGACCCGCTTCGACATGTCGGAGTACATGGAGCGGCACACCGTCTCCCGTCTGATCGGCGCGCCTCCGGGCTACGTCGGTTTCGACCAGGGCGGCCTGCTGACCGACGCCATCGACCAGCACCCGCACTGCGTGCTGCTGCTCGATGAGATCGAGAAGGCGCATCCGGATCTGTTCAACATCCTGTTGCAGATCATGGACCACGGCAAGCTGACGGACCACAACGGCAAGACGGTCGACTTCCGCAACGTCATCCTCATCATGACCTCCAACGCGGGCGCCTCGGACATGGCCAAGCCGGCCATCGGCTTCGAGCGCGAGCGCCGGGTCGGCGAGGACATGGAAGCGGTGGAAAAGCTGTTCACGCCGGAGTTCCGCAACCGCCTCGACGCGATCATCCCGTTCGCGCCGCTGACCCAGGAGGTCATCAACCGCGTGGTGGACAAGTTCATCATGCAGATGGAGGCGCAGTTGGAGGATCGTGGCGTCACGATCGAGCTGGACGAGCAGGCCCGCGAGTGGCTGGGCAAGAAGGGCTACGACCCGCTCTACGGCGCCCGCCCGCTCGGCCGCGTGATCCAGGAGCACCTGAAGAAGCCGCTCGCCGAGGAGCTGCTGTTCGGCAAGCTCAGCAAGGGCGGCGTGGTCAAGGTCACCATCAAGGACGACAAGCCGTCGTTCGAGTACGCCGAGGGCGCCCGCAAGCGCCGTCCCGGCGACGAGGACGAGGAGGACGTCGTCCACGAGTTGGCCGAGTAACGCCGACTTCGGTGATGAGACGAGAAAGGGGGCCGAAAGGCCCCCTTTTCCGTTTCTGCCCGTCTGGCCGATGCGCGGTGCGTCAGGCCAACTCCAGCGCGTCGGCGTCGACCGAGATCGGGTCGCGGGGGGTGGCGAGCGTTCGCGCCAGCTCCTCCAGGCACGCCAGGTTGTTCTTGATCATGGCGTCGCCGCAGATCAGCAGCTTCTCGATGTTCTCCGGGGAGGCGTCGTCCAGGCTGGAGCTGGCGCCCGCCGGGTTGTCCTTCTCCAGCCCCATGTCGGCCTGGATGCGGTAGTAGCTGGAGTTCTTGAACTCCAGGCCACCCGGCAGGGCCATGAAGCGGGAGCCGCCCTGGTAGCCGTCACCGCCGAAGATCTCCGTCAGCTGATAGTCCACGGTCTGGTTGGTGCCGTCGAACATCACGTTCAGGCTGGGCACCGCCCAGCCGATCTTGCCCCAGCCCTTGGCCTGGTCGTAGGTGTAGCGGTAGTCCACCGCGCCGGTGCCGATGGACAGGATCTGGATCTCCAGGCTCCCGGCCTCCAGTTCCTTGCGGTAGAGGCGCAGGATGGCGGCGAAGGCGCACATGGCCGGGTCGTTGGCGAAGACGCCGCCGTCCGTCGCCGGGAACTGCGTGCCGGCCAGGCTGGTCGGCAGCGCCGGCGGGAAGTAGGACGGCGCCGCGGAGCTGGCCCGCGCGGCCTGCCACAGCAGGAAGTCGCGCGTCTTGTGGTCCTCCGTCTCGCCGTCGGCCAGCTTGGCCTCGGCGCGGGCGCGGGCGCTCAGCTCGCCGCGGGCGCGCCAGCTCTTGAAGAAATAGGGCCGGCAGCCAAAGATGTCGTAGGTCGTCAGCAGCAGCTCGACGTCGCGCACGTCCGACAGCAGCGTGTTGGTGCCCAGCGCCTTCTGCAGCACGCTTTCGTAATAGGCGGCGCCGTACTTCGGCCCGATCAGCCCGCACAGCGTGGTGATCTTGCGCCACAGCGACTGGTGGAAGACCTTGCCGCTGGTCGTCACATAGATGTCCAGCAGCTCCTGCGCCGACAGCGGGTTCGGCTTGGCGAGGCCGCTGGTCATGACGGCGCCGTTGGAGGTGCCGGACATGAAGTGGAACATCTCCGAGCAGCGCTTGCCCGTCTTCCCCTCCAGCCACGCCAGCACCTTGGCCGGCAGGATGCCGCGCACACCGCCACCGTCAACCGCCAGTACCCGAATTGTCGGCATGCCAGCCCCCTCGCTCATCACCGATTTCGAATGTATTCGCCACCAGGAAAACAACCGACGGTGGCCCGGCACAGACGGTACGTGGATAATCCAGAGCCGTCAAACCTTGCCGTCGACCGATTCGTGCAACAGCGGCGGGATGACCGATGATTGCGGCTGCGCGGCACAGGCGGGCCGCGGTACAAGGGCACCAGACGCAGAACACACGACGCACGAACAAGAAGAACCGCAATCGGGAGACGCCCCTCATGCCCCTGCCCTTCCTGTCCGGCCTCCGGGTCGTCGACCTCGGCCAGTATCTGCCGGGCCCCCACGCCGCCCAGCTGCTCGCCGATCTCGGCGCCGCGGTGGTGAAGGTGGAGCCGCCGGACGGCGACCCACTGCGCCGCCTGGGACCGACGGACGCCGACGGCATGACCGCCGCCTACAAGCTGCTGAACGCCGGCAAGACCGTCGTCCGGCTCGACCTGAAGAGCGCCGACGGACGCGCCGCCTTCGAGACGCTGGTCGCCAAGGCCGACGCGCTGGTGGAAAGCTACCGGCCGGGGGTGCTGGACAAGCTCGGGATCGGGCGCGACCGGCTGCGCGCGCTGAACCCGCGGCTGGTGCACGCCAGCCTGTCGGGCTGGGGCAGCACCGGTCCCTACGCCCTGCGCGCCGGGCACGACCTGAACTACATGGCGGTCGGCGGCGGGCTCGACTCCTCCGGCCTGCCCGACCGGCCGATGATCAGCCACCCGCCGGTCGCCGATTTCGCGTCCGCCCAGCAGACGGCGCTGGCCGTCGCGGCCGCCCTGCTCGGTCGTGAGCGCACAGGCCAGGGCTGCTTCCTCGACCTGTCGATCATGGAGACGGTGCTGGGCTGGCAGGGCTTCCAGCTGACCGCCGCCGCGCGCGGGACCATGCCGGAGCGCGGCGAGTCCCTGCTGTCGGGCGGGGCGGCCTGCTACCGCATCTACCGGACGGCGGACGGCCGCTTCGCCACCCTGTCGGCGCTTGAGGCGAAGTTCTGGCGCGGCTTCTGCGAGGCGGTGGGCCGGCCCGACTGGATCGCCCGCCAGTCCGACCCGCTGCCGCAGACCGCCCTGACCGCGGAGCTGGAGGCGCTGTTCGCCAGCCGCGACCTCGCCGCCTGGAAGGCCCTGCTCGACCCGGTGGACTGCTGCTTCGAGGCGCTGCCCACCCTGATTGAGGTCGCCGACCACCCCCACGTCGCCGCGCGCGGGCAGGTGCGCCGCGGGACGGGGCCGGAGCCGCTGGTGGAAACGCTGATGGGCCTGCGCGTGGACGGCGGCCCGCCCCCGGCGCGCGATCCCCTGCGCGAGAGCGGGCTCGACGCGGTCCTGGCCGCCTGGAGCTGAGCCACGTCAAGGAATGAGGATGCCGGACTCCGCCGCGTCCGCGAGCGCGCCGCGGCGGGCGCCGAGCAGGCTGGCCCGGGACAGGTCGGCCTGCGCCTCGTCGCAGCCGCGCAGGTCGGCGGAGGCGAGGTTGGCCTGGGCGAAGTCGGCCCCGGCGACCCGCGCGCCGGTCAGGCGGGCGCCGCGCAGGTCGGCGCCGGCCAGCGTCGCCCCGGTCAGGTTGGTCGGCCAGCGGCGCCCGGTGGGCGTGCCGTCCGGGTTGCGCAGGTCGACGGGGCCGAAGTCGGCACCGTGCGCGTCGGCGCCGCCCAGGTTCGCCCCGGCGAGGTTCGCGCCGGTCAGGATGGCCTGGTCCAGCCGGGCCCGCCGCAGGCTCGCCCCGCCGAAGTCGGCCAGCGAGAGGTAGGCGTTGGACAGCCGCGCCTCGTCCAGCGCGGCGTTGCGGAACACCGCGCCGGACAGGTCGCAGGCGGTCAGGTCCACGCCGCGCAGGCTCATGCCCGAGAAATCCGCCCGCGTGCCGGACCGGCCGCCGCTGTTGATCCACAGGATGTGGGCCTCCAGCATCGCGCGAACCACGGCGGGCAGGCCGGCGGCGTTCCGCATGTAGACGGCGCCGTTCAGGTTCGCCCCGGTGGTGTCCGCCGCGGCGAGGTCGACGTTGCGCAGCGTCGCCTCGCGCAGGTCGGCGTTGCGCAGGATGGCGCGGGTGACCGTGGCACCGCTCAGCACCGCCTGCTTCAGCTTGGCCCCGGTGAAGTTCGCCTCGCTGAGGTCGGCCCCGGCCAGGTTGGCGGCGAACAGGTTGGCGCTGCTGAAATCGCCGCCCTTCATCGACGCGCCGCCCAAGTCGGCGCTGCTGAGGTCGGCGCCCTTGAAGCTGACCCCGTCCAGGCGCGCGTCCTTCAGGACGGTGCGCTGCCGCTCCTCCGCCTCGCCGGCGCGGTGGGCGAGGATCTGGCCGGGGCGCAGGTCGGCGCCCTCGAACACCGTGCGACGCAGGTTGGCCTTCAGGAAGTTGGCGCCGCGCAAGTCCGCCCGCGCGAAGCTGGACCCGACGAGCACGGCACGGCTGAAGTTCGCGCCGAACAGGTCGGCCATGTCGAAGCTGACCTCCTCCAGCTGGGAGTCGGAAAAGTCCGCCTGCATCAGGATGGCCGACTGCAGCGTGAAGCCGCGCAGCCGCAGCGTCGACAGGTCGATGCCCTTGGCCTGGAGCCGGATCCCGCCCGGCCGCAATTTCAAATAGAGCAGGTGGTCGCGGACCCGCTTCAGGAACTCCATGGTGCGGTCGGTCACGGACCCGGTCTCCACCATCCCCACTCCGACCTTCAGCTTATCTCAATCGGCAGGGCGCCCCCTAAAGCGAATTTGCATTCGCTTTAGATTCACATGGCCTCATTCGCCGGCCGGGCTTCGGTCGCACCTGCGACCGGGCCCGCGGTCGCGGTCCAAAGCGGATTGCAATCCGCTTTAGCGGAAAGAACGAACAGTCCTTGTTCAAAACCGTTCGTCGCCGCGCCGTTCCCGCTCCCCAGGGCCACTCTGGTCAGGGACGAAACCATTGACTAAGATGACCATCGCGGATGGAAAAGGAACCGGGACCGTGATGACGACCTTCGACACCGAATGCCTGCGCCGTGCCATCGCGCTCAGCCGCGCCCACATGCAGACCGGCGCCGGCGGCCCCTTCGGCGCGGTGATCGCGCGCGACGGCCGCATCATCGGCGAGGGCTGGAACCAGGTCACCTCCACCAACGACCCCACGGCGCACGCGGAGGTGGTCGCCATCCGCAACGCCTGCCGGGAACTCGGCACCTTCAGCCTGGCCGGGGCCACCGTCTACACGAGCTGCGAGCCCTGCCCCATGTGCCTGGCGGCGATCTATTGGGCGCGGGCCGAGCGCATCGTCTACGCCAACGGCCGCAACGACGCCGCGGCGATCGGCTTCGACGACGCGTTCCTCTACACGGAGATCGCGCTGGATCTGGAAAAGCGCGCCGTCCCCATGCACCGCCTGCTGGCCGAGGAAGCCCGCGCCGTGTTCGAGGAATGGGCCGCCAAGCCCGACCGCGTCCCGTATTAAAAACGCCGTAGGTTGGGTGGAGCGCCAGCAAAACCCAACACAGCCCGCCATCGCGACGATGTTGGGTTGCGCTGGCGCTCCACCCAACCTACGGGTCCGACCGGTAGGGCGACAGCTCCATCAGGGACTCCCGCTCCGCCTCCACGGCGGCGCGCTCGCGGACCAGGAAGTCGTCCAGCGCGCGGCGAAAGCCCGGATCGGCGACCCAGTGCGCGCTGTAGGTCGGCACCGGCAGGTAACCGCGCTGGATCTTGTGCTCGCCCTGCGCGCCGGCCTCGACCTTGCGCAGGCCCCGTTCGATGGCGAAGTCCAGGGCGCGGTAGTAGCAGGCCTCGAAATGCAGGAAGCGGTAGCTGCCGTCGGACCCCCAGTTGCGCCCGTACAGCGTGTCCGCCCCGATCAGGTTCAGGGCGCCGGCGACCCACTCCCCGCCGTCCTCGCACATCACCAGCATGACGCGGTCGGCCATCGTCTCGCCCAGCAGGCGGAAGAAGGCGCGGGTCAGATAGCCGCCGCCCCATTTCCGGTCGGCCGTTTCCATGTAGAAGCGGTGGAAGGCGTCCCAATGCTCCGCCTTCAGGTCGGCGCCGGTCAGGCTGTGCAGGCGCACGCTGCTCTCCGCCACCTCGCGGCGCTCCTTGCGGATGGCCTTGCGCTTGCGGGAGTTGAGCGTGCCCAGGAAGTCATCGAAGCTGCCGTAGCCGCGGTTCTCCCAATGATACTGCACGCCCTCGCGCTGCAACCAGCCGGCGGCGCCCAGCCGCGTCCAGTCGTCCTCCGTCGGGAAGGTCACGTGGACGGAAGACACGCCGGTGCGCCGCGCCACCTCCTCCATCGCCTGCACGAGCGCGGCGAACACGCCCGGCGGAGCGTCCGGCCGGACCAGCAGGCGCGGCCCCGGCACCGGCGTGAAGGGAACGGCGACCTGAAGCTTCGGGTAATAGGTGCCGCCCGCCCGTTCATAGGCGTGCGCCCAGGAATGGTCGAAGACGTATTCGCCGTAGGAATGGCTTTTCAGATACATGGGCGCAGCAGCCATGATCCGCCCGGCCGCGTCGATCGCGGTCAGGTGCATGGGCTGCCAGCCGGTCCGGCGGGTCGCCGACCCGGACTCCTCCAGCGCCAGCAGGAAGGCGTGGCAGAGGAACGGGTTCTCCGGCCCGGCACAGGCGTCCCACTGCTGCGGGTCCGCCTGGCCGATGCCGGTCAGAACCTTGACGGTGATGGCCCCCTCGGCGCTGGCGTCCTTGCCGTCGGGCATGATCCCTCCTTTGCGGATACGCCAAGGGAGGTGGGCGCCCCGCCGCGCTGCGGCAAGACGCCCGACCGATAAGCCCCTCAGGCGATCTCCAGCACCGCGTCGACCTCGACCGCCACGTTGCCGGGCAGCGAGGGGGCGCCGACCGCGGCGCGGGCGTGCTTCCCGGCCTCCCCGAACACCTCCATCATCAGCTCCGACGCGCCGTTGATCACCTGCGGATGCTCGTGGAAGTCCGGGCCGCTGTTCACGAAGCCGCCGAGCCGGAGCACCCGCACCACGCGGTCCAGGTCGCCGCCGCAAGCGGCCTTGGCCTGGGCGATGATGTTCAGCGCGCACAGGCGCGCGGCCTCCTTGCCCTGCTCCACGGTGAAGTCCTGCCCGACCTTGCCGAGGAAGCGGCGCTCGCCGTTCCAGACGGTGACCTGGCCCGAGATGTACAGCGTGTTGCCCGAGATCGTGTAGGGCACGTAGGCGGCCACCGGGGCCGCCGCCTGCGGCAGTTCGATCCCCAGTTCCGTCAAGCGCGCGTCGATGCGTCCGGCCATGGTTCATCCCTCCTTATCGATGGCGTGTGCGTCGCCGAGGCCGCGACGATAGCCCTCCCGGCCGCCGTTACCAAGCCTCCGCGACGCCCGCCGGACAGCATTCCGGGGCATGCGGTGCCGGCCCCTGCTGGGAAGATTCGTCCCCCGGCGGGCCGCAACCGCCGCCCTTCACCCGGCAAAGTTTTCCGTCGCCGCCCGGAAAGAAACGACGCCGCCAGCCGCCCCGAAGTCCCCTAGAAGAGTTTTTTACCGTTGATTTTCAAAGCGTTGCCGATGGATTAGCTCGTTTGGCACGATCCTTGATTGGGGGCAGTCACGCAAAAGCACGTTGTCCCGCTTCGGTTTCAAGCACCAGCCGCGGGGCGAGCCTCAGAAGGAGACTTGGAGCCATGGCCATCAACGACGTCACACTGACCGCTTCAATGCGCACGAACCTGCTGCAGCTGCAAAGCGTGCAGGATCAGATCGGCAAGAAGCAGAACATCCTTTCGACCGGCAACAAGATCAATTCGGCACTGGACGGCCCGACCTCGTTCTTCGCAGCGAAGGGCCTGAACCAGCGCGCCGGCGACTTGTCGTCGTTGAAGGACGCCATGGGCCAGTCCATCAGCACCATCAAGGCGGCGGACAAGGGCGTCACCGCCATCAACGACATGATCGAGCAGGCCCGCGGCCTGACCACCGCCGCCTATTCGGCGCTGGGCACCGACGCCGGCTCGATGGCCACCCGCAAGGCGCTGGCCGCGCAGTTCAACGCGCTGAAGGACCAGATCGACAAGCTGGCGGGCGACAGCGGCTACGCCGGCAAGAACCTGCTGGCCGGCAACGGCCTGCGCATGGACAGCACCAGCGCCTCGCGCCAGGCGGTCAACACCATCCAGGGCATCGAGAACGCCCGCGTCACCAACGTGGTGTCGGCCGACACCTACACGGTGCGCATCAAGGGCGACGGCTCCATCGAGGCGGCGGCCGGCGACATCAACAACGCCGAAATGGCGCACGGCCTGGTCGGCCTGAAGCTGTCGGGCACGATGTCCACGACCATGGGCAGCTTCTCCGACGTGCAGATCGAGGTCCGCGGCGCCGTCGGCCGCGAGCGCTCCTTCATCGTGTCGGACGGCACCGAGTCGCGCACGGTCAAGTACTTCGACAACAGCCAGACCATCGCCGCCAACATGACCCGGGCGTCGACGTCCGGCACCGCGCAGGTCACCAACGTCCAGCTGGGCGGCACGATCGAAGCGGGCGACATCTTCACGATCACCATCGAAGACCAGACCTTCTCCTACACGGCCACGGCCAGCGACGTCGCGGTCGGCAGCAACGCCCGGGCCAACGTCGCCTCGGCGCTGCGCAACTCGATCAGCACCGCGATCGCCGGCACCGGCCGCCTGTCCACCAGCGACGCCAAGACGGTCACCGTCTCGACCAACGGCACGATCACGCTGACCGGCGCCACCTCGCCGAACTCCACGCGCGAGATGAGCGTCAAGGCCAGCACCGAAAACGCCCTGACCAAGCGCATCTCCGAGAGCTTCGCGTCGGGCACGGTCGTGTCCTTCACGGTCGACCGCAAGCTGCTGGAGCAGTCCGCCAATGGCGGCAACGGCATCTCGGTGCTGGAAAAGAAGGTCGACATCCAGATCCAGGTCAGCAACCTGAACGGCGCCACGGTCACCCGCGACGGCATGGCCAACCGCGGCGAGGGCAAGCTGTCCCAGGGCGAGAACTCCTTCGCGTTCGACACCGGCACGGTCCGCTTCAACGTCGACCAGAACAAGATCAAGCAGGCGGCCTCGGCCAACTCGGCGGCGAACCTGGTGACGGTCCAGGTGACCGACGCCAACACGTCGAACGACCTGACCGTTCAGCTGAACGAGCGCAACACCAACTCGATCACGGTGAAGGCCCAGAACCTGACCACCAGCGGCCAGGGCCTGCGTCTCGACTACGCCCAGAACGACTGGACCGACCGTTCCGACATCGACAAGGCGGTCGCCAGCCTCGACTACGCGAAGTCCAACGTCCGGTCTGCCTCGCAGACGCTGTCGACGAACCTGAACATCATCACGACCCGCGAGACCTTCACCAAGGAGTTCAGCGACGTGCTGGTGGAAGGCGCCAACAAGCTGACGCTGGCCGACCAGAACGAGGAAGGCGCCTCGCTGCTGATGCTGCAGACCCGCCAGCAGCTCGGCACCATCGCCCTCTCGCTGGCCAACCAGTCGCAGCAGTCGATCCTGCGCCTGTTCTAAGCCGGCCACCCGCCGGGACAACGTGCATGCGTACGGGCGCCCCCTTCGGGGCGCCCGTTTTATTTTGTCTGGGTTGGCGCCCCCTTCGGGGCGCCCGTTTCATTTATATTGTGGTTGGCGCCCCCTTCGGGGCGCCCGTTTTTATTTCTTGGCGAGCATTCGCAGCGTCGACGGATCACCACAAAGGCACAAAGGACACAAAGAATTTCACAAAGAGGTCTCGTCAAACGGGCGCGCGGCCCGATGGCCGGATCTCCTTTGTGCCGTTCTTTGTGTCCTTTGTGCCTTTGTGGTGAATCTCCTGACCTATGCAGCACCTCGACACCGCGGCTACCGCAGCGCCGCCTCGACCAGCGCCCGCGCGTCGGTGGCGAGCTTGGCGCGTTCCGACGCCCGCGTGTACATCATGTGGCCGCCGGCGTAGACCGTCACCCGCACCCGGTCCCCTTGCCCCTCCGGCAGTTCCAGCCGCGACGCGATCCAGCGCGAGGCCATGTAGGGGGTGATCAGGTCGGTGCGGCCGTGCGCGATCAGGACCCGCAGGGACGGCTGCAGCGTCAGGGCCGTCTGGAGGTCGTCCACGGCATTCGGCTGTCCCATCCGCGGCCATTCCCAGCCCCGGTTCACGCGCTCGCTGAGCAGGTGGAACGGCACCTCGGTGCGCACGCCCAGCTCCGACGCGGCGTAGGCGGCGAAGGCGGTCGTGTAGACCGGCACGGTCCCCTTCAGGAACGGGTCGAAGGGGATGCGGGCGGCCGACGGGTCGGGGTCCGACGCGGTGAAGGTGCCGTCGTAGACGCTGGCGATCTTCCCCTGCCCGCGCAGCAGCTCGCGGGCGAAGATCCCGGCGGGCACCTGCCCGCGGTAACGGGTCACCAGCTCCACCGGCAGGCCGGTCATCCGCGCGACCTCCGCGAAGAGGCCGCCGGCCTGGTCGAGCCGCCGGTAGTCCAGCGTGGCGAGCCCGGTGAGATAGCCGCCCAGCGCGTACCGCTCCGCCTCCTCCGCCGCCTGCTCCGGCGTGCCGGGCGCCAGCCCGTTCGCGGCGGCCGACGCGGCGTAGGCCGGCAGCTTCAGCGCCGGGCCCAGCAGGCCGGACTCGTCGCGGATGGTGGCGAAGTCCACCACGGGCGACACCATGATCAGCCCGTTGACCGCGACGCCGGTGCGGTCGATCAGCTCGTTGGCCATCTTGGCGATGCGGAACCCGCCATAGCTCTCGCCGGCCAGGAACTTGGGCGACTCCCAGCGGCCGTTGCGGGTCAGCCAGAGGCGGACGACCTCGGCCATGGAGCGCGCGTCGGCCTCGACCTTCCAGAACCGCTTGTCGGCGTCGTCGTCGGGCTTGCCCGTCTCCGGCTTGACGGCCCGGCTGAAGCCGGTGCCGACCGGATCGATGAAGACCAGGTCGGTGAAGGCCAGCCAGCTGTCGGGGTTGTCCACCAGGGGCGCCGGCGGCCGCGGCAGGGAGCCGTCGTCGTTGAAGGCCACCACCTTCGGCCCCGCCGCGCCCAGATGCATGTAGGCCGACGCTGCCCCCGGGCCGCCGTTGAAGACGAAAGCCACCGGGCGGCTGCCCTTCGGCGCGCCGTCGGCGGTGTAGGTCACGGTGAAGACGCGGGCCGCCACCTCCTCCTTCCCGCCGCCCAGCGCGCTGTCGCGCAGCGGCAGGAACTCCGCCACCGCCGTGTAGGCGAGCGCGCCGCCGGGCAGCGGCAGGCTGTGCCGGGTCTCGCTGCGCTGCGCGTCGAAGGCGCCGTCGCCCCGCTTCGGCGCGTCGGTCCGAGTCTCGGCCGGCTTTCCGCCACCGTCGGGATGCTCCCGCGCGGGCATGTCCTGCGCCCAACCGGGCATGGCCGGCACCAGGAGCAAAGACACCGTCACGGCGAGCGGCAGGGCGAACGGCCGGAAAGGAAGGCGGATCATGGGGGCGTCCTGACGTTGTGTGCTGCCGATCGGGGGGCGCGATGGCTCGCATATTGCCGCCGGGTGTCGTCCCGGCAAGACCGCCCTATCCGCGATGCCAAGTCAGGGGATCGTCAATGGGCCCGAACGAAGCGCGACAATAGGTAGCATCGAGCCCTGTTGCCGCGGCGTTACAATCCATTACCTTGCGAATGGATATAGCACTTTCAGCCGGGCGCATTTGACCATGGACATGCACGTCGAGAATTATCGGGACCTGGTGTGGAGCGACGATCTCGCCCTGGGGATCCAGAGCATCGACGACGAGCACAAGCACTGGATCGCCCTGGTCCAGGCGTTCCAGGCGGCGGTGGCGGAAGGCCGCTCCAGCGAGGAGGTCTACCGCACGCTCGCCGAGGCGGTCGTCTACACCGAAATCCACTTCGCCAACGAGCAGGAAGTGATGCAGGAGGCCGGCTATCCCTTCCTGGCCGACCATCTGGTCCAGCATTCCCTGGCCTGGGACCAGCTGCACGCCTTCACCACCGGCAACGCGCCGGAAGAGAACATCGCCGATTACCTGGCGACCTTCCTGCCGCAATGGCTGATGCTGCACATCAACTCCGCCGACCGGCAGTTCGCCCGCTGGCTGAAGGAGCGCAACGCCGCCCCGGCCGAGGCCGAGATCAGCGGCCGCGTCTTCACCAACATCCCCGTCTGATCGGGCGGGATTCACCACCAAGGCACCAAGGCACCAAGCCTTCCTTGCACAGGCGCCGGCCCGTCGGATCCCCTCCGACGGGCCGGCGCTTTTTCGTCCCGGACTTGGTGTCTTGGTGCCTTGGTGGTGAAAAATTCCCCCCAAACGGAAAGGGGCCCCAACGGAAAAGGGGAGGCCCGAAGACCTCCCCCCTCTCCGCCATGCCGGGGATGGAACCGGCCGGCCTCAGCTGCAGCCCGTGGTGGAGCCGCAGGTGTCGCACTTCAGGCAGGTGCCGTTGCGGACGAGCGTCATGTTGCCGCATTCGCCGCACTGGTCGCCCTCGTAGCCGCGGGCGCGGGCCTCGCGGATGCGGTCGTAGCGCTGGTCGCTCGTGCTGCCGCCGTAGGCCGTGCTGGTGGTGGCACCGGCCGCGGCGTGGCCGCCGGCCAGGGCCACAGCCGCGCCGACCGACGGGCTGGAGGTGACCGCCGTGTGGGCCGCCGTCGCGGTCGCCTGCGCCGTGTCGGTGCCGGTGGCGGCCAGCGCCGCCGCGGCGACCGCCCGCTGGGCCTGCCCGCCGTTCAGGACGCGCAGGTTGCTGCGGACATAGCCGGTGGACGCGACCTTGCGGACGATGTCCGACGGCTGGACCGGGGCGTCCGGCAGGTCGGCCTGGGCGTCGCCGGTGCCGACCGTGAAGGGCAGCAGGTCTTCCGGCGTGGCGTGGGCCAAGTCGGTGCGCGACAAGTAGGAGATGGCGATCTCGCGGAACACGTAGTCGATGACCGAGGTCGCCATCTTGATCGTGTCGTTGCCGGTCACCATGCCCGACGGCTCGAAGCGGGTGAAGGTGAAGGCCTCCACGAACTCCTCCAGCGGCACGCCGTACTGCAGGCCGATGGACACCGCGATGGCGAAGTTGTTCATCAACGACCGGAAGGCGGCGCCCTCCTTGTGCATGTCGATGAAGATCTCGCCCAGGCGGCCGTCCTCATACTCGCCGGTGCGCAGGTAGATCTTGTGGCCGCCGACGGTGGCCTTCTGCGTGTAGCCCTTGCGGCGGTGCGGCAGGCGCTCGCGGTCGGCCGCCTTGCGGGCGACGATCTTCTCGATCACCTTCTCGACCACGCGCTCCGACACCATCTGGGTGCGGACGGCGTTCGGGGCCTCGACGATCTCCTCGACCGCGTCCTCCTCCTCGTCCAGCAGGGCGGCCGACAGCGGCTGGCTCAGCTTGGAGCCGTCGCGGTACAGCGCGTTCGCCTTCAGGCCCAGGCGCCAGGACATCAGGTAGGCGTCCTTGCACTCCTCGACCGTCGCCGTGTTCGGCATGTTGATGGTCTTGGAGATGGCGCCGGAGATGAAGGGCTGCGCGGCGGCCATCATGGTGATGTGCGATTCCCAGGACAGGAAGCGCTTGCCGATGCGGCCACAGGGGTTGGCGCAGTCGAACACCGGCAGGTGCTCTTCCCGAAGGAAGGGCGCGCCCTCCAGCGTCATGGCGCCGCAGCAGAAGGTGTTCGCGGCCTCAAGCTCGGCCTTGGTGAAGCCGATGGCGGTCAGCAGGTCGAAGCCCGGCTGGTCCAGCGCCGCGGCCGGCACGCCCAGCGCGCTGACGATGAAGTCGGCGCCGACCGTCCACTTGTTGAAGGCGAACTTGATGTCGAAGGCGGTGGCGAGGTTGCCCTCCAGCTTCTCCAGCACCTCGTCGGTGAAGCCCTTGGCCTTCAGCGTCTCGTGGTTGACGCCCGGCGCGCCCTTCAGCGTGCCGTGGCCGACCGCGTAGCGCTCGATTGCGGCGATCTGGTCGGCGGTGTAGCCCAGCGTGCGCAGGGCCTCCGGAACCAGGCGGTTCACGATCTTGAAGTAGCCGCCGCCGGCCAGCTTCTTGAACTTCACCAGCGCGAAGTCCGGCTCGATGCCCGTGGTGTCGCAGTCCATGACCAGGCCGATGGTGCCGGTCGGGGCGACCACGGTGGCCTGGGCGTTGCGGAAGCCGTGCTGCTCGCCCAGCTCCAGCGCCATGTCCCAGGCGCGGACGGCGGCCAGCGCCAGTTCGGCCTCCGGGCACTCGTCGGCGACGAAGGGCACCGGGGTGACCGACAGGCCCTCATAGCCGTCCATCTCGCCGTAGGCGGCGCGGCGGTGGTTGCGGATGACCCGCAGCATGTGGTCGCGGTTCTGCTCAAAGGCCGGGAAGGCGCCCAGCTCCTGCGCCATCTCGGCCGACGTGGCGTAGGCGACGCCGGTCATCACCGCGGAGATGGCGGCGCAATAGGCGCGGCCCTCGGCCGAGTCGTAGGGCAGGCCCGACGACATCAGCAGGCCGCCGAGGTTGGCGAAGCCGAGGCCGAGCGTGCGGAACTCGTAGGAGAGCTGGGCGATCTCCTTCGACGGGAACTGCGCCATCAGCACGGAGATTTCCAGCACGATGGTCCACAGGCGGCAGGCGTGCTCGAAGGCCTCGACGTCGAAGGACCCGTCCTTCAGACGGAACGACATCAGGTTCAGCGAGGCCAGGTTGCAGGCCGTGTCGTCGAGGAACATGTACTCCGAGCACGGGTTCGAGGCGTTGATGCGCCCCGAGGCCGGGCAGGTGTGCCAGTCGTTGATGGTCGTGTCGAACTGCACGCCCGGATCGGCGCAGGCCCAGGCGGCGTAGCCGACCTTGTCCCACAGGTCACGGGCGCGCAGCGTCTTGTGGACCTTGCCGTCGGTGCGGCGGATCAGGGTCCAGTCGTCGTCGTTCAGAACCGCCTTGATGAAGGGGTCGGAGACGCGCACCGAGTTGTTGGAGTTCTGGCCGGCCACCGTCAGGTAGGCGTCCGAGTCCCAATCGGTGTTGTAGGTCTTGAAGTCGATCGAGGTGAAGCCCTGCGCGGCGAACTGGATCACGCGCTGGACGTAGTTCTCCGGCACCTGCGCCTTGCGGGCGGCGCTGATCGCCTTCTTCAGGTCCTTGTTTTCCTTCGGATCCTGGCCGGCCTGCGCCGCGGCCATGACGGCCGTCAGGTGCTGCTGGCAGATCTTGGAGCCGGTGACCAGCGCGGCGACCTTCTGCTCCTCGGTCACCTTCCAGTCGATGTAGGCCTCGATGTCCGGGTGGTCCATGTCCACCGTGACCATCTTGGCCGCGCGGCGGGTGGTGCCGCCCGACTTGATGGCGCCGGCGGCGCGGTCACCGATCTTCAGGAAGCTCATCAGGCCCGACGACTTGCCGCCGCCGGCCAGCCGCTCACCCTCGCCGCGCAGGCGGGAGAAGTTGGAGCCGGTGCCCGAGCCGTACTTGAACAGGCGCGCCTCGCGGACCCACAGGTCCATGATGCCGCCCTCGTTCACCAGGTCGTCGGCGACGGACTGGATGAAGCAGGCGTGTGGCTGCGGGTGCTCGTAGGCCGAGGCGGACGAGGTCAGCAGGCCGGTCTTGAAATCGACGTAGAAGTGGCCCTGGCTCGGGCCGTCGATGCCGTACGCCCAGTGCAGGCCGGTGTTGAACCACTGCGGGCTGTTCGGGGCCGCCATCTGGGCGGCCAGCATGAAGCGCATCTCGTCGTAGAAGGCGCGGGCGTCCGACTCGGTGTCGAAATAGCCGCCCTTCCAGCCCCAGTAGGTCCAGGTGCCGGCCAGGCGGTCGAACACCTGCTTGGCGGACTTCTCGCCGGTGAAGCGCTTCTCCTTCGGCAGGGCGGCCAGCGCCGAATCGTCGGCGGCGCGGCGCCACAGCCAGGACGGGACGGTGTTCTCCTCGACCGCCTTCAGCGCGACCGGGACGCCGGCCTTGCGGAAGTACTTCTGCGCCAGGATGTCGCTGGCGACCTGGCTGTAGTTCTCGGGAACCTCGATGTCCGTCTGCTGGAAGACCACAGAGCCGTCGGGGTTGCGGATCTCGCTCGTGGTCCGGCGGAAGCCGAGACCGGCGTAGGCATCCTGACCCTCTTTCGTGAAACGACGCTGGATCCGCATGGTCACTCTGCTCCCGTGGCTGGCGATTTTTTTGCGGTGCAAATCGGTCGAACAGGCTATGCGCTCCGTGCCCCCCAGCTTACGCTGGCTGCCGAACGCGACACCCTGTATGTTGGTGCGCATCCTAGCCCCATCATTTGGGGTAGGCAACCCCTCTCACCAGATATTGTATGCTTGACGGCGGGCCGCCTCCTAGATATGGCGCGCCGAGTACAACGGGCCACCCCCTCCCCGGTTCCCGGCAACACAGGATTTTGTGTGTGCCGACCCCGTCCATTAAAGCGGACTCCCGCCCCGTTCCGGCCCGGATTTGTAGCGATTCCGTCATGTTATGCGGGGTAGCCGGGGTGCCGGGAGCGGGTGAGTCCTTCGGGGGCGAATCGGGGGTACGGCCTTCACGCCGCGGCTGCTCCCTTGGGAGTCCTGCGGGCGGATCCCGACCCGCGAGTCGCCCACCCCGTTTTCCCCGCCGCCGCCCCTCATGTCACAGCCCAAGCCCCCGCTTCGGCCCGCGACCTTTCCGGGCGCTTCCGGTTGAGGGGGGTCTGGAGAAAGGAGAAGGCCTCATGCGCAAGATGGTTCTGACCACCCTGTCCGCCCTGGCGCTGATGACCGGCGTGGCGGCGGCCCAATCGACCCCTCAATCCCCTGCCCAATCCCCTGCCCAATCCCCTGCCCAATCCACCACCCAATCGACAGCCGCATCGCCAACCGCGCGCCCGATGAACATGCCGGGCATAGCCAGCGTCGACCAGCTGATGAACCGCACGGTCGTCGGCTCCGACGGGGAGCGGATCGGCAAGGTGACGGACGTGATCCTCGGCCCGGAAGGCCACGCCCAGCTTCTGGTCATCCAGAGCGGCGGCTTCCTCGGCATCGGCGGCAAGACGGTGGCGGCGGACATCGCGCTGGCCGACGTGCAGCCCGGCGAGGACTCGATCAAGCTGCGCGACATGACGCAGGCCAGCGTCCGCGACATGCCGGAGTTCCAATACGACGACAGCATGACCTCGCTGAACCGCAGCCCGCGGCGTAGCGGCGACCAGCCCAAGCAGTAAAGGCAAACCAACCCCTCTCCCTGCCCCGCAGGGAGAGGGAGGGACCCGCGCCCCGTGGGCGCGGGAGGGTGAGGGCCAGGATTCTCGAAAGGACCTTGCCCTCACCCTTCCCACGCCGATGGCGTGGGCCCCTTCCCTCTCCCATCGGGGATGGGAGAGGGAGATTTCACGCCTCCACCCCGCGCTCCTTCAGATACGCCCCCAGCTTCTTGTCCACGCCCAGGATGTGGCCGGTCAGCCATTTGCCGAGGAAGCCCAGGACGAAGGCGCCCTTTTCCCCGCCGGCGTCCAGCGCGCTGTTCACGTCGTGCAGTTGGCGGACGAAGGCGTCGTGCATCGCCTTGTGGGTCGCAAGGTCCGGGTAGGCGTGCGCCTTCATCAGCCCTTCCTCGCGGTCGAAATGGGTGTCGGTGTAGTCCAGCAGGTCGGACAGCACGCCCTGGATGTCGCTGTCGGCGCTGTTGGCGTTCACCGCGGCGACGAACTCGTTGAACAGCTCGAACAGGCGCTTGTGGTCGGCGTCGATGGTGGCGTGGCCGACTCCGAACTGGTCCTGCCACGGCACCGCGTCCCAGCGCGGTTCGGACAGGTTTGGCTTCATGGATTTGGGCGCGAGCGTGGCGAGCGGCATGGCGTTTCCTCTTATCGTTATGGCCATACCGTATAAGGGGAAACAGCACCCGGCCGCTGGGCGGCAAATCGCCTCACATTGTTTATGGTTATTCCCGCATCCGCTCGGCCAGGATACGGCGCGCGGCGGCTCCGGCCTCCGCGGCGTCCATGGCGGGGGTCAGCCGGCGGTCGTAGAGCACCGACAGCAGCAGCCGGTCGATCGGCCCGATGCGGCGGTAGCCGACGTCGTCGTTCAGAAGGGTCCCGTCGGGATGGTCCTCCACCTCCCCGAACATGCCCATGGACTGGTACAGCTCCTCGGCGAGGCAGGCCTCCGCGTTGTCGGGACCGACCACGGCGGCGTTGATGATGATGCGGGAGCCGCGGATCTCCCCGTCCGTCACCATGGGCAGGGCGATGCAGGTGAAGGGCTCGTCGCGCCGTCCGTTGGCCAGCGACACCATCGGCGGCCAATAGCCGCGGTGGTTGGTCACCACCACGTCGATGTCGCCGGACCAGAAGGGCTGCTCATGGACCGTGATGGTCAGGCCGGTGGCGGCCTCCAGGTCGGCCGCGATCGCCTGCGCCGCCGGGAACCAGCGGGCCGCCGCGTCGCCGCGCAGGGTCACGTTGACCGGGCGGGTCCAGCGCGCGAGCGGGTGCGCGCGCTTCAGCTCGTCCCGCAGGGCGCCATCCTGGAACAGCCGCGCCATGCCCTCCAGCCCAGCCTCCGCCGGCTGCTCGTCCGGCGCTGTGCGGACGATGAGGGGCATGCCGCCGACGACACGCGTCTGGGCGCGGGCCGGCCCCGGCAAGGTGACGGCGAGAAGCAGAAGAACGCAGATGGCAAGGCGCATGGGTCGGCACTCCATCCCCGGTGATGAAGGCGCTCCCCAACCGCCGCTCGACAAGGATGGCCGGGCGATGCATTGCCGCCCGGTCCGTTCCAGGAACCTAGAGCCGCCGGCCCCGCGGGCAAGAGCCGTTTAACCCTCTCCCCCCTGGGGAGAGGGCAGGGTGAGGGGGGCCCGCCACCTTGGTACGTCCGGCACAAGCGCAACCCCCTCACCCTAACCCTCTCCCCAGGGGGGAGAGGGAATTTTGAGCGCGATTGCCCTCGGCCCTCAGCTCCGCTCGGCGAGCGGCAGGTTCACCAGCAGGTTCTGCGGCTTCAGGCGCAGCTTGCGGTCGGTGCCCATGGCCATGGCCAGATAGACCGGCCGCCCGGCGAGGTCGGCGCGCATGGCCGCCGGGTCGGCGAACTCCAGCCGGAACAGGGACAGGACGCGGGCCAGCCGCTCCTCCGTCACCTCCACGCCGTTGTACAGGTCGTTCAGGATGGCGGTCGCCTCCGCGTCCAACCCGACGTGCCAGACCCAGCGCTCGTCGCTGATCCGCTGCACCGGGTGAATGGTGACCTTCACCCCCAGGAAATGGGCGACCCAGGCCTCCAGCACGCGGCTCAGTGCGTCCAGCCCGGCCGCGGCGAAGGTCACGTCCAGCACCGTGTCGTGCGCCGACTCGCGGCCCCAATACTGGCCGTGGTTCGTCTCGTCCAGGATGTCCATCTCGACGGAGCGCGGGGCGGTCCCCGCCTCCACCACCAGCCGGCCCAGGCTGCCGAAACCGCCGGTGGCGGCCAGCATCTCCACCGTCTCGGCGTCGGCGAGCCGCACGCGCCCGTCCTCGACCGAGACCGCCTGTTGCCGGAAGAACAGCTCCCCGGCCCGCGCGCGCAGGCCCGACGGCGTCTCGTCCAGGATGCCGCGCAGGATGACGTGCGCCAGCTGGTCGACGAACAGGCCCGGGACGCCGCGCGCGCCCTCCCGGAACAGGCGCAGGTAGCAGCCCTCCACCGTCCCGGCGGCGAGCAGACGGTCGCGGAAGCCCAACCAGACCGCCCAGTTCTCCCGCGCGTCCTCATCAGCCAGGGCCTCCACCATGCCCGGCGGCACGGAACGCGTCGGGTCGTCCAGCAGGCCGGCGTAGAGCGCATTCTCCGTGTCGCAGGCGTCCTCGGGCGGGCGCATCTCCGGCCGCATCAGGTAGGCGCGCAGGAAGTCCGGCGTGACGGCGAGCCGCCCGTCGGCGTCGCGATCCAGCAGGTGGTAACCGGACTCTCTCCAGAAATCGGGCATCGGGGGATGAACCTTGAAAGAAGACCAAATGTGTACGGATTTATAAGCGCAAAGACCGGCCGGCGTTCAACACTCAAAGCCCCACCGACGCGAGGAACGCGTCGATGTCCGCCCACACGCGGTCGCGGATCGCGTCGCATTCCATCAACAGCTCGTGCTTGGCCTCGGGATACTCCTTCAGCGTCGCGTTGGGCAGCCGGGCGGCGACCAGCCGGTGGGAGTCGGAGCGCACGATGGCGTCCTTCGGCGCGCTCAGCAGCAGCACGGGCGTGGTCACCTGCTCCAGCGGCAGGGCGCGCAGCAGCTGGTCGGAGGCGCGCAACGCCGCCCGCACCCAGCCGAAGCTGACGCCGCCGACCCGCAGTTCCGCACGGTCGCGGAAGGCGTCGTGGAACACGGCGTAGCGCCGCGCGTCGGAGGTGATCGGGTTGGCCGGGGTGAACAGCCCCTCCACCGGCTTGTAGTCGCCCTGGCCGAAGGCGTACTCGCGCGCCCGGCCGCGGGCGCAGAGCTGCTCGGCCAGCCACACCGCCAGCGGGCGGGGCACCGGGCCGGTGAAGATGTCGTACATCGGCGCCGTGACGATCGCCGCCTTGTACCAATCGGGATGGCGCGCCACGCCCAGCGTCGCGACCAGCCCGCCCATGGAGTGGGCGAGCAGGACCAGCGGCCTCCCCCCGGCGGCCGGCCGCACCACGCGCTCGACCACCGCGTCCAGGTCGTCGGCCAGCGTGTCGAAGCTGTCCAGATGGTGGATCTGCGGGTTGGGGAGCGGCCGGTCCGACAGGCCCTGGTTGCGCCAGTCGAAGGCGAAGACCTCGAACCCACGGTCCAGCAGTTCCCCGGCGGTCTCCGCGTACTTCTCCACGAACTCCGACCGGCCGGTCAGGAGCAGAACCGTGCCGCGCGCGGGTGTGACAAAAGATGGCCAATGCGCGGTGCGCAGCCGCGTTCCATCGTCCAGGGTCAGCCAGCCGAACAGCGGGTCCGAGCGCAGATCCGCCAGGGTTTCGGCCATGATGTCGCTCCGTCTGGTTGGCGCCGCAATTGAACCATTCGGGGCCGGTCAGGTCCACCCTGCCCGACCGCCCATCACCCGCTTCCCATACCAATGCCGGAACACCCTCCCCCGCCGCGCGTTTCCCAAACCGTTGGGAGGTACTGACATATGCACATTCCGCGTACTCTGTTCGTGGCGCTTTGCGCGCTGACCCTCACCCTTCCGGTGATCGCCACACCGGCCCACGCCCAGCCAAGCGGGACGACCCACAGCTTAAAACCGGCCGAGTCCAAGTCGCACAGGGCGAAGCCCCACGCGGCCAAGTCGACCGCCGCCCGGCACCACGGCGCCAAGAGCGCAAAGGTCGTCAAGGCCAAGGGGGAGAAGGCGAAGGTCCCGCCCGTCGCCGTCGAGCGCACCGAAACCGGCGAGCCCGTCATCGTCCACGAGGGCGAGGCCTCCTTCTACGGCGGCGACTTCCACGGCAAGAAGACGGCCAGCGGCACGCCCTTCGACCAGAACAAGCCGACCGCCGCCTCGCGCGAGTTGCCGCTCGGCACCAAGGCCACGGTGACCAACCAGGACAACGGCAAGAGCGTCGAGGTCATCGTCAACGACCGCGGCCCCTATGTGGACGGGCGGGTGATCGACCTGTCGAAGAACGCCGCGAAGAAGCTGGACATGATCGACGACGGCGTCGCCCCGGTCCGCGTGGAGGCCAAGCCCTCCGCCCAGCCGACCGAGGCCGCGAAGGAGAAGGTCGAGGCCAAGGCCGAGAAGGCGGACAAGACCCAGACCGCCGAGAAGCCGGCGAACGCTCAGGCCGGTGCCTCGGGCGACCAGCCCGGAACCGGCTCGGGCAGCAGCGAGTAATGCCCTCTAAGCCCGCGGCGGCGGCCGGAAGCCCCGGCCGGCCCGCTGGCCCCGGTCGAAGGCGGCGAGCAGCGCGCTCAAGCCGCCCGACGCCGCGTGGCGCGACCACAGGAAGGGGCGCAGCACGTTGCGGGTGCCGAAGCCGTGCACATGGACCGTTCGCCGCCCCAGCGCGTGCAGCCCTTCGCGCGCCACGTCCATGGGGTCGGCGGCGCCCGGCAGGGCGTTCAGCGCGAAGCCGGCGCGCCGGCCGAAGTTGGTGCGGGTGGCGCCGGGGCACAGCACCAGCACGTCCACCGGCTTGCGCCGCAGCTCCGCCGCCAGCCCCTCGCCATAGGCGAGGATGAAGCTCTTGCTGGCGCTGTAGGTGGCCAGGAACGGCACCGGCTGAAAGGCCGTGGTGCTGGACACCAGCAGCAGCCCGGCGCGCCGGTCGTCGCGGGCCGCGCGCTCGATCATGCCCGGCAGCAGGGCGCGGGTCAGCACCGTGGTCGCCACGACGTTCAGCTCCACCGTCGACCGCTCGAACTCCGGCGTGTTCTCGATGACGGCGCCGAAGGAGCCGACGCCGGCGTTGTTGATCAACAGGTCGACCTCCAGCGCCTCCGCCTTCAGGATCAGGGCGTTGCGCCCCTCGTCGGTGGTCAGGTCGGCGGCCAGCACCTCCACCCGGCGGCCGGCAATCTGGTGGCTGGCAGTCTCCAGCTCCGTCTTCAGGCCGTTCAGCGCCTCCGCGTTGCGGGCGGTCAGCAGCAGGTTGGTGGCGGCCGGCAGGGCGCGGGCGAAGCAGGCGCCGATGCCGGAAGATGCGCCGGTGACCAGCGCGAAGCGGTGGGCCATCATGGGTCGGGGCTCCTGTCGCCGGGGGTATCGCTTGTGACGGTTGGTCGCGCCGAATGGAAGTCAACCCAACAGATCGATGACAGACTTTCGCCCCCATTCGGGCCGTCCGGCATGCCGCACCGCAACGCGCAGCCATTGTGTGTATACAAATGAATGGCGGCGAGTAATGCTCAAGCTTTGACTCGAAATGACGGAAATCGAGACGGCGCGCCCGGCAGTGCCCCGGGGGGCCGCTGCGGCGATACGCCGCACCATGGGCAGTCCCCGCTCTTGCCCGCAACCTTTGCTAAGTGGTTGCGGCGCATGGCCTTGCAGCAGAAGGCCGGCGGATTGAAATAGCGTCGGACACCGGGACTCGCCGCGCCGCCTCGCCCGATCTATCGCGCAAGTGTCACACAAGTCGAGAAGTCCGCCGCCTCTTTCGAAGGCGGCTTAGAGATTTTTTCACTTTTTCGGGCGACTCGTGTTGCCATGATGTGGTTGCAGTGCATATATCGCGCCGCACCATACGTGTTGCCGCGCCCCACCCGGCGCCTGATGAGAGGGACCGCGTCATGGACGATGTTCGCCAGATCAAGGACAACGAGGGCCACTGCATCGAGGATCTCGCCGTCGGCATGACGGCGTCCTTCGCCAAGACCGTCACCGAGGCGGACATCGTGCTGTTCGCCGGCATCTCCGGCGATACGAACCCGGTCCACCTGAACCAGGAATACGCCAGCGGCACCATGTTCCAGGGCCGCATCGCCCACGGCATGCTGAGCGCCGGCTTCATCTCCGCCGTGCTGGGCACCAAGCTGCCGGGGCCGGGCTGCATCTACATGTCGCAGAACCTGAAGTTCAAGGCGCCGGTCCGCGCCGGCGACACGGTGACCGCCCGCGCCACCGTGACCGAGCTGATCCCGGAGAAGCGCCGCGTCGTCGTCCGCACCGTCTGCACGGTGGGCCAGACGGTGGTGATCGAGGGCGAGGCGCTGCTGATGGTCCCCTCCCGCGGCTGACCGGACTCCGGTACCGACCTTTTGATCCGTAACATATTGACGCGAGCCGGTGCGTAGACCACGCGCCGGCTCCGTTCTATATAGTCGCCCGAGGCATTGGCCCGCCCACCGGCGGGCCGCCGTCGTTTCGGGGGCCGAAGACGGCCCGCAGACATCAGGGCGTGCACGCATGCGATTGTTCCGACACACCGCCGACCTGCCGGCCGACGCCCGAGGGGCCGTTGTGGCGCTGGGCAACTTCGACGGGGTGCACCGCGGTCACCAGGCGGTGATCGGCACCGCCCAGCGGATCGCCCGCGACCTCGGCGCGCCGTCGGCGGTGCTGACCTTCGAGCCGCACCCGCGTTCCGTCTTCCGCCCGGCCGACGCGCCCTTCCGCCTGTCGCCCTTCCGCGTGAAGGCCCGCCACATCGAGGCGTTGGGCGTCGACCTGCTGTTCGTCTGCCATTTCGACGACAGCTTCCTGCACAAGTCCGCCGAGGCCTTCATCGAGGACGATCTGGTGCGGGGCCTGGGCGTGCGGCACGTCGTCTGCGGCTACGACTTCCTGTTCGGCCACGGCCGCCGCGGCGACCCGGCCCTGCTGAAGCAGGCCGGCGCGGAGCACGGCTTCGACGTGACGGAGGTCGGCACGATCGCCGACGAGGCGGGCGGCGTCTACTCCTCCACCCGCATCCGCGACGCGCTGGTCGCCGGCAACCCGCGCGAGGCGGCGCGCCTTCTGGGCTCCCCCTGGGAGATCGAGGGCCGCGTGGAGCATGGCGACCACAAGGGCCGCACCATCGGCTTCCCCACCGCCAACGTGGAACTGGCCGACTACCTGCGCCCGGCCTTCGGCGTCTACGCGGTGCGGACCGGCGTGGACCACGGCCCGGCCACGGTCTGGCGCGACGGCGTCGCCAACCTGGGCCGCCGCCCGACCGTCGGCGGCACGGTGGAGCGGCTGGAGACGCACCTGTTCGACTTCGACGGCGACCTCTATGGCCAGCACCTGCGCGTGCAGCTCATCGACTTCTTGCGCCCGGAGCGCAAGTTCGGCAGCTTCGCGGAGCTGAAGGACCAGATCGTCCAGGACGCCGCCGCCGCGCGGGCCGTGCTGGCGAAGGGCTGAGCGGAGGGGGAGGAAGCGATGGAGCGCGTGATCCTGCTGATGTTCATCCTGAACCAGGGCGGCCCGACCACCATCGACTTCGACACGCTGGACCAGTGCAAGGCGGCCGAACCGGTCATCACGCAGGTCTACCGCGAGATGACCGGCAACACCGTGCTGACCCGCTGCATCCGCCTGAACCTGCCGGCGAAGTGATAAGGCGCCCGGTGGACAGCCGGCGCTTTCCACCGTTATCCTGAGTCCAAGCAATCGCGAGGGTCGCCATGCCCGACGGCCGCCTCTACGACACCGACTGGTACGCCTGGACCCAGGAGCAGGCCTCCGCCCTGCGCCGGATGGCCGAGACGCGCGTCAACTCCGAGCTGGACCTGGAGCATCTGGCGGAGGAAGTCGAAAGCTTGGGCCGCAGCGAAGAAAGCGCACTCGTCAGCGCCCTGACCCGTGTGATCGAGCATCTCCTGAAGCTGGAGCATTCCCCCGCCCCGGCACCGCGCAACAAGTGGATCCTCAGCGTGGTGGAGCAGCGTAGCCGGGCGACACTCGCTCTGGAGGAAAGCGGCACGCTCGCGCGCAAGGCGCCCGACCTTCTGCCGAAAGCCTGGCGGGAGGGGCGCAAGCTGGCGGCCAAGGCCCTCGAACTGTTCGACGGCGTGGCGTCCGACTCCCTGCCCACCGACTGCCCTTACACGCTCGACCAAATCCTGGACGACGATTTCTATCCGGCCAACCGCCACGGGCTGGCGTGACCGACTCCGCCCGCGAAGCAAGGCTATTCGCCCCGGACCAGCGCCTCGCCGATGTCGCGGATGTGCTGGAGCACGTCCGGGGGGCACTGGTCGAATTTCTCGACCCGGCGCGCGGCGTAGTCGACGGTGCGCAGTTCGTTGGCCAGCACGACGCCCTTGGCCTTCCTGGCCCCGCGCATCGGCACCTCGAACGTGCCGCCCTTCGCCTTGGTCGTCATCGGCACGATCAGCGACAGGCCGGTCGCCACGCTGTAGTAGGCCGGCGTCAGCACCACGGCCGGATGGCGGAAAGCGGTTTCCTGGCCGGCCTGCGGGCTGAGGTCGATCCAGACGATATCCCCCGCGTCAGGAACATAGGTAGTCATAAGGTTTCACGCCCCTTGGGCGCGTCGTCCCACAGCCGCTCCTCCGGCGCATGCCGATGCCGGTCCGGATCGAATCCGGCAACGAGTTCACGCAGGGTCGGCTTCCGGGCGGACTGGATGGTCACGACGCCGTTTTCCTCCCGGAACGTCACCGGCCCGCCGCCCTCGTCGATCCCCAGCATGCGGCGGATCTCCACAGGGATTGTGACCTGCCCTTTTTCCGTGACCTTGGCGTTGCGGATCATGCCCATCGCCGCTTACCTCCTTACTCTTTACCTCATTACCTACCGCGGATCCGGCGTTTCGGCAAGCCCGCCCCCATTGCGATTCGCCCGCCGGGGGGCTACACACGGGGCAGATTGACCCTGCCCGGGAGCCGTACCTCCATGACCACCGCGTCCGCCGCCCTTCCCGATCGGGAAACCATCGCCGCCACCGCGGCCAAGATCCTGCTGGAGATCAAGGCGCTGCACTTCAACGCCGACCAGCCCTTCATCTTCACCTCGGGCTGGGCGAGCCCGGTCTACACCGACTGCCGGCGCATCGTGTCCTTCCCGCGCGCCCGCAAGGCGCTGATGGACTTCGCCGTCGCGACCATCCTGCGCGAGGTCGGCTACGAGAGCATCGACGCGGTGGCCGGCGGCGAGACGGCGGGCATCCCCTTCGCCGCCTGGATCGCGGAGCGGCTGGAACTGCCCATGCAGTATGTCCGCAAGAAGCCCAAGGGCTTCGGCCGCAACGCCCAGATCGAGGGCCTGCTGACCGAGGGCCAGCGCGTCATCCTGGTCGAGGACCTGGCGACCGACGGCAAGAGCAAGGAGAACTTCGTCACGGCGCTGCGCAACGGCGGCGCGGTGGTGACCGACAGCTTCGTCATCTTCCACTACGGCATCTTCCCGCAGTCGAAGACCAACATGGAGAAGATCGGCGTCCGCCTGCACGAGCTGTGCACCTGGTGGGACGTGCTGAAGGTCGCCCGCGACAACCAGTATTTCGACGCCAACACGCTGACCGAGGTGGAGAAGTTCCTGAACGACCCGGTCGGCTGGTCCGCCGCCCACGGCGGCAAGTCCAGCTTCGACTGAGTCACGGCAATTGCCCCGGTGGCGGGCACCGCGCCTTGACCGCACCGCACACACGGCTAATATCCGCGCCATGACAGTTTCGGCGTGGGTCATGACGCGCACGGCGCGAATTACCAACCCGGCCTCCTGAGGGGGGCCGGGACTGCCTTCATGCGTGTGTCGGGGGCCTGACCGCCGCCGCCCGACGGTTCTGCTCCAGGTTTCAGGAAACACCCCCCGATGACCCGCGACTACAAGTCCACCGTCTTCCTTCCGCGCACCGACTTCCCCATGCGCGGCGGCCTGCCGACCAAGGAGCCCGAGTTGCTGAAGCGCTGGGAGGACATGAGCCTCTTCCAGCGGCTGCGCGACACGGCCAAGGGTCGGGAGAAGTTCATCCTCCACGACGGCCCGCCTTACGCCAACGGCAACATCCACATCGGCCACGCGGTCAACAAGGTGCTGAAGGACGTCATCGTCCGCTCGCGCCAGATGCAGGGCTTCGATTCCAACTACGTGCCCGGCTGGGACTGCCACGGCCTGCCCATCGAGTGGAAGATCGAGGAGAAGTACCGCGCCGCCGGCCAGGACAAGGACCAGGTTCCGCTCAACCAGTTCCGCGCCGAATGCCGCCAGTTCGCCCAGCATTGGGTGAACGTGCAGGCCGGCGAGTTCCGCCGCCTGGGCGTGGAGGGCAACTGGGCCGAGCCCTACCTGACCATGACCCTGCCCGCCGAGGCGCAGATCGTCCGCGAGATCCACAAGTTCGCCATGAACGGCGGCCTCTACAAGGGCGCCAAGCCGGTCATGTGGTCGGTCGTGGAGAAGACCGCGCTGGCCGAGGCGGAGATCGAGTACCACGACCACACCTCCACCACCGTCTTCGCGCGCTTCGCCATCTGGGGCTCGCCGGCGCCGGAGGTCGACGACGCCAACATCGTCATCTGGACGACCACGCCCTGGACGCTGCCGGGCAACCGCGCCATCGCCTATGGCGACGACATCGAATACGCCGTCTACAAGGTGCTGGCGGTCGAGGAGGGCAGCCTCGCCGAGGTCGGCGAGCGGCTCGTCATCGCCACCGCGCTGGCCGAGAGCGTCTTCAAGGAAGCGAAGATCAGCGACGCGCGCCAGCTGCACAAGTTCCCCGGCTCGCGGCTGGCCGGCGGCTACTGCCACCACCCGCTGACCCGCAGCGGCTACGACTTCAAGGTGCCGCTGCTGGCCGGCGACTTCGTCACCACCGACGCCGGCACCGGCTTCGTCCACATCGCGCCGGGCCACGGCGAGGACGACTTCCACCTGGGCCAGGCCAACGGCATCGAGGTGCCGCAGACGGTGGGCGAGGACGGCCGCTATTACGACCACGTCCCGCTCTTCGCCGGCCTGCGCGTCTACACGGCGGAAGGCAAGCCGGGCGAGGCCAACGGCGCGGTGCTGAAGGCCTTCGCGGAGGTCGGGGCGCTGCTCGCCAAGGGCAAGATCAAGCACAGCTACCCGCACAGCTGGCGCTCCAAGGCCCCGCTGATCTTCCGCACCACGCCGCAGTGGTTCATCTCCATGGAGACGAACGACCTGCGCAAGGTCGCGCTGCAGGCCATCTCCGACACGACCTGGTTCCCCGCCCAGGGCGAGAACCGCATCCGCGCGATGATCGAGCAGCGGCCGGACTGGTGCATCAGCCGCCAGCGCGCCTGGGGCGTGCCCATCGCGCTGTTCGTCAACAAGCAGACCGGCGAAATCCTGCGCGACGCCGACGTCTTCACCCGCATCGCCGACATCTTCGAGAAGGAAGGCTCCGACGCGTGGTTCGCCCGCCCGGCGCAGGACTTCCTCGGCAACGCCTACCGCGCCGACGACTACGAGCAGGTCAAGGACATCGTGGACGTGTGGTTCGAGTCCGGCTCGACCCACGCCTTCGTGCTGGAGCAGCGGCCGGAGCTGAAGTGGCCGGCCTCCCTCTATCTTGAGGGGTCCGACCAGCACCGCGGCTGGTTCCACTCCTCCCTGCTGGAAAGCTGCGGCACGCGCGGCCGCGCGCCTTACGACGCGGTGCTGACGCACGGCTTCACGCTCGACGAGCAGGGCCGCAAGATGTCCAAGTCGCTGGGCAACGTGGTCGCCCCGCAGGAGGTCTGCGACAAGTACGGCGCCGACATCCTGCGCCTCTGGGTGGTCAGCACCGACTACACCGAGGACCAGCGCATCGGGCCGGAGATCATCAAGTACCAGGCCGACCACTACCGCCGCCTGCGCAACACGCTGCGCTACATCCTGGGCGCGCTCGCCGACTACACCCCGGCCGAGCGCATCGCCGTGGCGGAGATGCCGGAGTTGGAGCGCTGGGTCCTGCACCGCCTGTCGGAGCTGGACGCGCTGGTCCGCGCGAAGATCGAGGCCTACGACTTCCACGACCTGTCGGTGGCGATCCACAATTTCTGCGCCGTGGAGCTGTCGGCCTTCTACTTCGACGTCCGCAAGGACAGCCTCTACTGCGACGCGGCCGGCTCGGTCCGCCGCCGCTCGGTCCGCACGGTGATGGAGCATCTGCTCTCCACCCTGACCGCGTGGCTCGCCCCGATCCTCTGCTTCACAGCGGAGGAGGCGTGGCTCGCCCGTCCGGAAGGTTTGGCCGGGGTCGAGGGCTGGACCGAGGAAAGCGTGCACCTGCGCCTCTTCCCGGCCATCCCCGCCGACTGGCGCAACGACGCGCTGGCGGAGAAGTGGGAGGCCATCCGCAACGTCCGCCGCACCGTCACCGGGGCGCTGGAGCTGGAGCGCGCCAACAAGAAGATCGGCTCGTCCCTCCAGGCCGAACCGACCGTCTATGTGGACGCCGCGACCAAGGCCCTGCTGGACGGCGTGGACTTCGCGGAGATCTGCATCACCTCGCAGATCGAGGTGACGGAGGGCAGCGCTCCGGACGGGGCGTTCGTCCTTCCGGACGTCGCCGGCATCGCGGTGGTCCCCGGCCTTGCCGACGGCGGCAAGTGCGAGCGCTGCTGGCGCGTCCTGCCGGAGGTCGGCACCGACACCACTCACCCGACGCTGTGCCTCCGTTGCGCCGAAGCCGTCGAGGCCGAACCGGCGTTTTAAGGTCCTAGGACAGCGCCTGCGCTGGGCCCCCCTCCCGACCTCCCCCCACTTCGCGGGGGGAGGAGAAATCCCCTCCCCCGTCGAAGATGGGGGAGGGTTAGGGTGGGGGCCCAGCGCAACCACGTCCTGGGCAACAACCCTTCGGAGCCCCCTCATGAGCACCCTCTCCGCGTCCGGAACCCGCAGCTTCACGGTCTTCGGACTGATCGTCGCCGCGGTGGTGGTCGTTCTCGACCAGCTCACCAAATGGTGGATCCTCGACGTGGTCATGCAGCCCTACCCGCACGTCGTCGAGGTCACGCCCTTCTTCAACCTCGTGATGGCCTGGAACACCGGGGTCAGCTTCGGCACCTTCGGCAGCTCCTACGCCTTTATGCCTTATGTGCTGAGCGCGGTGGCGCTGGCCATCGTGGTGGCGATGCTGCTGTGGCTGCGCCAGGCGGAGCGGCGCTTCGTGGCGCTGGCCATCGGCATGGTCATCGGCGGGGCCATCGGCAACGTCATCGACCGCTTCCGCTTCGGCGCGGTCGCCGACTTCCTCGATTTCCATATCGGGGGGTGGCATTTCTGGGCTTTCAACGTCGCCGACAGCGGAATCAGCGTCGGAGTCGCCCTTCTGGTCATCGACGGGCTGTTCGCCGGCCGCGAAAAGTCGTAATAGATCACGCGACGGAGCCGCTATAAGGGATGCGGCCTGACAGACGACGGGACTTGATCGTGACGATGTTCTCCACCGCCTCCTCCGCCCTGCGGCGCAGCCGGGCCCCGATGCTGGGTCTGGCGCTTGTCGCGCTGGCGCTCGCCGGCTGCACCGACGTGCGCCGCTCCATCGGCCTCGACCGCACCAGCCCGGACGAGTTCTCCGTCGTGTCCCGCGCACCGCTCACCCTGCCGCCGAGCATGAGCAACCTGCCGCCGCCGCGCCCCGGCGCGCCCCGCCCGCAGGACGCCACCGCCACCGCCGTCGCCGCGGCCAGCGTGTTCGGCGGTTCCTCGCGCGCCCTGGCGACGACCGGCGGTGCCAAGACGGCCGGCGAGTCCGCGCTGATCGCCCAGGCCGGCGCCAAGAGCGGCATCGAGCCGGGCATCCGCAACAAGGTCGACCAGGAGACGACGCAGCTGATCGTCGCCGACAAGCACTGGATCGATACGCTGCTGTTCTGGCAGACGCAGGAGCAGCCCTTCTCCGTCGTCGACCCGAAGAAGGAATCGCAGCGCCTGCGCGAGGCCCAGGCCCAGGGCAAGGCGCTCAACGACGGGGTCACCCCGACCATCGAGCGCAAGCGCAAGGCGCCGTTGGAAGGATTGTTCTAAGCGGCACGCCGCACCATTATCCAGGGGGCGCTCCTCGGCCGGGGAGCGCCCCTTTTCTTTTCCCGGAAGCGAGAAGGCCACATGTCCGCCTCCAGCCTCGTCCGCCGCCTCGCCGCGGCCGGCGCACTCGCCGCCCTATCAGTCGCTTTGGCCGCGCCCTTGGCGTTCAGCCCAGCCACCCCCGCCCTCGCGGTCGAAAAGGGCGTCTTCTTCCCCGAGACCTTCACCCTGTCCAACGGCATGCAGGTGGTGGTGGTCACCAACCGCCGCGTGCCCGTGGTGACCCACATGGTCTGGTACCGGGTGGGGGCCGCCGACGAGGAGCGGGGCGTGTCGGGCATCGCCCATTTCCTGGAACACCTGATGTTCAAGGGGACGGACACGGTGCCCGCCGGCGCCTTCTCGCGCATCGTCGCCAAGAACGGCGGGCGCGACAACGCCTTCACCTCCTGGGATTACACGGCCTATTACCAGAACGTGGCGCGCGACCGGCTGGAGCTGGTCATGAAGATGGAGGCCGACCGCATGTCGAACCTCCGCCTCACCGACCAGGTCGTCTATCCGGAGCGCGACGTCATCATCGAGGAGCGCCGCCAGCGCATCGAGAACGAGCCCGCCGACCGCATCGGCGAGCAGGTCAACGCCACCCTCTACGTCCACCATCCCTACGGCACGCCGGTGATCGGCTGGCCGCAGGAGATGTCGACCCTGACCCGGGAGGAGGCGGAGCGCTTCTACAAGACCTGGTACACGCCCAACAACGCGATCCTGGTCGTGGCCGGCGACGTGTCGGCGGAGGAGCTGAAGCCGCTCGCCGAAAAATACTACGGCACCATCCCCGCCCGCGCCGTGCCGGAGCGCACGCGCGTGCAGGAGCCGCCGATCAGCGCCGCCCGCCGCGTCATCCTGCGCGACGACGAGGTGCGCCAGCCCTCCATCCGGCGCAATTGGCTCGCCCCCTCCTATCGCACGGACAAGGACGGCCACGCCTACCCGCTGGAGGTCCTGTCGGAGATCATGAGCGGCGGCCCGACCTCCCGCCTCTACCGCAGCCTCGTGGTCGACCAGCGCGTCGCCACCTCCGCCTATCTCGGCTACAGCCCGTCGGCCTGGGACGTGTCCAGCATCGGCGCCGGCGCCACCCCGGCGGCCGGCGTGCCCATGGACAAGCTGGAATCGGCGCTGGAAGCCGAGATCCAGAAGGTCGTCGAAAAGGGCGTGACGGAGGAGGAGGTCGCCACCGCCAAGAAGCGCATGCTGGCGGAGGCCGCCTTCGCCCGCGACAGCCTGACCGGCCCCGCCCAGGCGCTGGGCGCGGCGCTCGCCACCGGCCAGACCATCGACGACGTGGAGAACTGGCCCGTGCGCATCGACGCGGTGACCGCCGACCAGGTGAACGCCGCCGCCCGCGCCGTGCTGGGCAAGACCAACCACGTCACCGGCCTGTTGCTGCCGCTCCAGGACAAGGGAAGTTGAGATGAGCTTGCTTCGCCTTCGGCGCACCCCTCACCCCAACCCCTCTCCCACAAGGGGAGAGGGGCTATCGGCTCCAGCACTCACAAGCCCCTCTCCCCTCCGTGGGAGAGGGGTTGGGGTGAGGGGGCCGGTGCTGGCGCTCCTGCTCTTCCTCTTCGCCCTCCCCGCGAACGCCATCGAGATCAAGCGCGTGGTCAGCCCCGGCGGGATCGAGGCTTGGCTGGTGGAGGACCATAAGAACCCCATCATCGCGCTCGAATGGGCGTTCGAGGGCGTCGGCGCGGCCGACCCCAAGGGCAAGGACGGGCTCGCCAACCTCGCCGCCCGCACGCTGGACGAGGGCGCCGGCCCCTACGACAGCCAGGCCTTCGCCGCGAAGCTCCAGGACAACGCCATCGGCCTCGGCTTCGACGCCGGGCGCGACGCCTTCACCGGAAGCCTGCGCACACTGAGCGACCGCCGCGACGAGGCCTTCGAGCTGGCCCGCCTGGCCCTCAACGAGCCGCGCTTCGATCCGGAGGCGGTGGAGCGCATGCGCGCCGCCGTGCTGTCCAGCCTGCGCCGCGACCAGGCCGACCCCAACTACGTCGCGCGGCGTCTGTTCTACGCGACCGCCTTCCCCAACCACCCCTACGGCGACGAAATCCGCGGCACGCTGGAGACGCTTCCGACCATCGGGCCGGACGACCTGCGCGCCTTCGTGAAGACCCAGTTCGGCCGCGACCGGCTGCTGGTCACCGCCACGGGCGACATCACGCCGGACGACCTCGGCCGCGCGGTCGACCGCATCTTCGGCGCCCTGCCGGCCAAGGCCACGCTGCCCACCGTCGCGGATGCCGAGCCGAAGGGCCTGGGCGAGACCCTGGTCGCCACGCGCCCAACCGCGCAGACGGTCATGCTGATGGGCCAGCCCGGCATCAAGCGCGCCGATCCGGACTGGTACGCGGCGACCGTGATGAACTACGTCCTGGGCGGCGCCGGCTTCGGCTCCCGCCTGATGGAGGAGGTGCGCGAGAAGCGCGGGCTCAGCTACGGCGTCTACAGCTACCTGATCTCGCTGGACCACACGGCGCTGGTCATGGCCGGCGGCAACACGGTGAACGCCAAGGCCGGACAGGCGCTGGACATCATGCGGCAGGAGTGGAAGCGCATGGCCGAGGGCGGCGTCACCGACCAGGAGCTGGCCGACGCCAAGACCTACCTGACCGGCAGCTTCCCCCTGCAGTTCAGCAGCACCCAGGCCATCGCCCGCATCCTGCTGTCGGTCCGCCGCGACCGGCTGGGCATCGACTATCTCGACAAGCGCGACGCCCTGATCAACGCCGTCACGCGCGACGATGTGCAGCGCGTCGCCAAGCGCCTGCTCGACCCCGCGCGCCTCCTCACCGTCCTGGTCGGCCGCCCCGAAGGCGTCACCGCGACCAAGACCATCGACGGCGGGAGCTGAGGGGTTGGGGAATGGGGAGTTGGGGGAGTGGTCGCACTGGGCCCCCACCCTAACCCTCCCCCACCTTCGGCGAGGGAGGGAACTCCGCCGCTCACGCGCTCAACCCCTCCCCCCGTGAAGTGGGGGGAGGTCGGGAGGGGGGCCCAACGCAACCACTGCCCCCCCCCCCCCCACCC
>NZ_JAGINP010000013.1 GCF_017876155.1 Azospirillum rugosum | reverse complement strand
CCCCGGCCGTGTGGGGGGGCCGCCCCCCCCCCCCCCCCCCCCCCCCCCCCGGGCGGGCGGGGGGGGGGGGGGGGGGGGGGGGGGGGGGGGGGGCGCCCCCCGCGGGGGGGGGGGGGGGGGGGGGGGGGGGCCCCCCCTTGACGGGGAACCGAACAGCTCTGCATCTGCCGGCCCCCCTCACCCTAACCCTCTCCCCAGAGGGGAGAGGGGAATAAGTCAGCGCCTATGCGCCTTCGCGGGGATGACGGGAGTTCATGCACATGGAACGTCGTCTCCATATGCGATTGCCGCACCCGGACGTTTACAGCCCCAGCATCCAAGCGTAAAACCGCCCGAAGCATACAACTTCGGTCAGAAAGGCCGGGGCATGTTCTCCATCGAGGCCGACATCCGGGCGCCGGCCCCCGGCGGGCGCCGCGCCGTGGTGGCCGACGACGACCCGGACCAGCGCGCCGCCCTGGCCCGCCATCTGGCCGGCCGCGGCTACACCGTGTCGGAAGCGGCCGACGGGTTCGCGGCGCTGTCGCTCATCGGGGCGGAGTCGCCCTGCCTCGCCCTGCTCCGCCGCCCTGCGGCAGAGGATGACGGCGACCGCGGCGGCGACCGCGCCGCGGCGCTGGCCTGCCTGCTCTACCCGCGCACCCGCATCATCCTGACGGCGAATGCGCCGGATCCCGCGGTGGGGGACAGTCCCTTCCTCGTGCTTCCCCGCCCGGTGGACCTGGATCTGCTCGACCGCTGCCTGGACCAGATTGGGGCCGAAGTGGCGTCATAGGACGTCGACCGGCATCCCCACCGCAAGGGTGAGATCCCGGTCGGCGCGGCCCCGGTTGACAGCGATTTCCGCCAACCCATTGGAATTCTCGTACCACAGCGCCTGCCCCGCGGGAACGTCGGCGAAGGTCCGGCCGCGGCGGACGGCCGTGCCGCCCACCCGCAGGACCGCGTCCTCCGGCAGGGCCGACGCGCGGAGGCCGGTCATGGCGTTGCCGTAGACGTCCACATAGACGATACGCGCCAGCTCGTCCGGCCAGTCGGGCCGCGCGATGGCGGCGGGATCGACCGGGGAGCCGGGCACTCCCTTCCCCGTCGCAATCTGGGCCGCCACCGGGGCGAACAGGTCGCGCCCGTGGAAGCTGGCGGACAGGCGCGCCGGCCGCCAGTCGATGGTCCAGGCCTGTACGGTCTCCGCGCGACGCCGCACCAGTTCGAACAGGCCGTTGTCGGGGCCGACGAACCGGCGCCCGTCCGCCTCCACCACCAGGGGGCGGCGCTCCGTTCCCACGCCGGGGTCCACCACGCAGACGAAGACGCTGCCGGCCGGGAATTCCCCCGCGTAGGCGGCGAGCAGGTAGGCGGACAGCTGCGGGTCGAAGACCGGGGCGTCGGCGAACAGGTCGATGACCGGCAGGCCCGGCGCCTCCCGCGCCAGGACCGCCTTCACCTGCCCGATGTAGGGGCCGTTGAGGCCGAAATCGGTGAACAGCACGATCATGCCGCCATCATAGCGCTGCTGCCACCCGCCGATAAGCGGCTTGGCAAATAAGCGCGAAAGCAAACCGTTCGCCCTCCTTGCAACCGTCGCAACGCGCTTCATATATCCAGTGGAACATAAATGCATCGCGTACGGTTTACTTGATCCGCCCGCACATCCATTAAAAAGCGCCAGCGAAGCCAATGAATATGAACACATGTTCAAACACCGTCACACGACGGAAACTCGCGAAATTTGCCGGATTCGTCGCCGTGGCGATGGGCTTGTGCTTGGCTTGGGCGGCGGGGGCTTGGGCGGCGGGGCCGGCGCGGGCAGCGGATAGGAACTCCACCGGCCGCCCGATGATCGTCGCCAGCACCGGCATGGTCGCCGACCTCGTGCGCGCCGTGGCGGGCGACCGGGCCGACGTGTCGGCTCTGATGGGCGAAGGGGTGGACCCGCACCTCTACAAGCCGACGCGGTCGGACATCGCGCGGCTGATGCGGGCGGACGCGGTGTTCATCAACGGGCTTCTGCTGGAAGGCAAGATGACCGACGCCTTCGCCCGGATGCGCGATTCGGGCAAGCCGGTCGTCGCGGTGGGCGACGCGCTGCCGCAGGACCGGCTGCTCAGCCCGCCGGGGTTCGAAGGCGCGCACGACCCCCATGTGTGGATGGACGCCGGGCTGTGGGCGCAGGCGCTGCCCGCGGTGCGCGACGCGGTGACGAAACTCGACCCGGCGGGGGCGGATCTCTACGCCCGCAACGCCGACGCCTACGCGGCCAAGTTGGTTGACCTCGACGCCTACGCCCGGCGCGTGCTGGCCTCCATCCCGGCCAACGCCCGCGTCCTGGTCACCGCGCACGACGCCTTCAACTATCTGGGCCGCGCCTACGGGATCGAGGTGCGCGGCATCCAGGGCATCAGCACCGAATCGGAGGCCGGCCTGAAGGCCATCGAGGAGCTGGTGGCCCTGCTGGCGGACCGCGGCATTCCCGCCGTCTTCCCGGAAACCAGCGTGTCCGACCGCAACGTTCATGCCCTGGTCGAAGGGGCGGCGGCGCGCGGCCACGCGGTCGCGCTGGGCGGCGCCCTCTTCTCCGACGCCATGGGGGCGCCCGGCACGTATGAGGGCACCTACCTCGGCATGATCGACCTGAACGTCACCACCATTGCCCGCGCGCTGGGCGGGGAGGCCCCGGCCTCCGGCTTCCAGGGCAAGCTGACCCTGGCGCAGCGCTGAACGGAGACCCGGCACCATGCAGTATCTCTGGCGCACCCCCGGCAGCCACACCCTCCCCGAGGAGGCCTCGCCCATAGGCCCGGCCCCGCTTTCCGTGCGCGACCTGACCGTCGCCTACCACCGCAAGCCGGTGCTGTGGAACGTGGACTACACCGCGCCCAACGGCGGGCTGATCGCCGTGGTCGGCCCCAACGGCGCCGGCAAGTCCACCCTGATCAAGGCCTGCCTGGGGCTGGTGCCCCGCGTGTCCGGCACGGTGGAGGTCTTCGGCCAACCCGTCGCCAAGCAGCGCCGCCTGATCGGCTATGTCCCGCAGCGGGAAAGCGTGGACTGGGACTTCCCCGTCTCCGCGCTCGACGTCGTCGCCATGGGCCGCTACGGCAAGATCGGCTGGTTCCGCCCGGTGTCCCGCGCCCACAAGGAGGCGGCGCTGCACGCGCTGGAGCGGGTCGGCATGGCCGACTTCGCCCGGCGCCAGATCGGCCAGCTGTCCGGCGGGCAGCAGCAGCGCGTCTTCCTGGCCCGCGCCCTGGCGCAGGAGGCGCAGCTCTACTTCATGGACGAGCCCTTCGCCGGGGTGGACGCGGCGACGGAGCGCGCGGTGCTCCAGGTGCTGCGCGACCTCGACGCGGCCGGGCGGACCGTCATCTGCGTGCACCACGATTTGCAGACGGTGGCCGAGTATTTCGACCATGTCCTGCTGATGAACACGCGGGTGGTGGCCCATGGGCCCGTTGCGCGCACCCTGACGCCGGAGCTTCTGGGGCGGACCTACGGCGGCCAGCCGCTGCCCCTTCCCGTGAGGGAAACCGCCGCCCCATGATCGATGAAGCCATCCGCATCCTCACCTTCCAGGCCGGCTTCAACAGCGCCGTGGTGGTGGCCGGCACGGCGGCGCTGGGGCTGGCCGGCGGCACGGTGGGCACCTTCCTGCTGCTGCGCCGGCGCGCGCTGGTCAGCGATGCGCTGAGCCACGCCACGCTGCCCGGCATCGCCGTCGCCTTCCTGATCGGCGCGGCGCTGGGCCTGCCCGGCCGCTCGCTGCCGCTTCTGCTGGCCGGCGCGGTGGCGAGCGGCGTGCTGGGGCTGCTGACCGTGCAATGGCTGGTCCGCCAGACCCGCCTGACCGAGGATTCGGCCATCGGCGCGGTGCTGTCGGTTTTTTTCGGGCTGGGCATCGTCCTGCTCAGCCTGATCCAGACGCTGGAGCTGGGCGGGCAGGCCGGGCTGAAGACCTTCATCCTCGGCCAGACCGCGGCCATGGCGCAGGGGGAGGCCATCGCCATCGGCCTGCTCGCCGCCGGGGCCGCCGCCACGGTCGCCCTGCTGTTCAAGGAGCTGCGGGCGCTGGCCTTCGACCCCGGCTTCGCCGCCGTGCAGGGCTGGCCGGTGGCGCGGCTGGACCTTGCGCTCATGGGGCTGGCGACGCTGGTGACGGTGATCGGCTTGCAGACGGTCGGGCTGATCCTGGTGGTCGCCCTGCTGATCATCCCGCCGGCCGCCGCGCGCTTCTGGACCGACCGGCTGTCCGTGCTGACCATCGCCGCGGCGGCGATCGGCGCCCTGTCCGGCTGGCT
This sequence comes from Azospirillum rugosum, assembly GCF_017876155.1. Classification (GTDB taxonomy): domain Bacteria; phylum Pseudomonadota; class Alphaproteobacteria; order Azospirillales; family Azospirillaceae; genus Azospirillum; species Azospirillum rugosum. The sequence goes on along the minus strand of NZ_JAGINP010000013.1, from coordinate 217,917 downwards.
GGGCGCCACCCTGTCGGCGCTGTTGCCCAAGCTGCCGGCCGGCGCGGTCATCGTGCTGGTCGCCGGGGCCATCTTCCTGGTCAGCTTCCTGTTCGCCCCGGCGCGCGGCCTGCTCGCGGTGGGCCTGCGCAACGGCCGGCTGCGCCTGTCCTTCGCGGAGCGCCGCGCGCTGGCCGGCCTGCTCGCCGGCCGCCCGGTGGACGGGCCGCTGGCGTGGTGGCTGGGAGCCCGCGGGTTTCTCCGGGACGGACGCCTGACCCCGCGGGGTGAGGTCGCAGCAAAGGCCGCCGAGCGGAACCGGCGCCTGTGGGACCGTTTCCTGGCCGACTACCCGGCGCTGGTGCCGGCCCACGCCAACTGGGGCGTGGATCCGATCGACGAGGTCCTGCCGGGCGACATGGTCCGGCTGCTGGAGGAGCGTGCTCTGCCATGACCCTGAGCGCCCAGGAGTTCCTGCAGATCGACTTTCCCGCCCTGCTCGCCGCGGTGCTGGCCTGCGCGGCCTGCGCGCTGGTGGGGAATTTCCTGGTGCTGCGGCGCCAGGGGATGATGGGCGACGCGGTCAGCCACGCCGTCCTGCCGGGCATCGTCGCCGGCTTCCTGATCGCCGGCACGCGGGAGACGATGCCCATGATGGTCGGGGCGCTGGCCGCCGCCGCCCTGTCGGGCGTGCTGATCGAGGCGGTGCGGCGGCTCGGCCGGCTGGAATCCGGGGCGGCCATGGGGGTCGTCTTCACCGTGATGTTCGCGGCCGGCGTGGTGATGATCGAGCAGGCGGCGGCGCGCGGCGTGGATCTCGACGCCGACTGCGTGCTCTACGGCCAGCTGGAGACCATCCTCTGGCTCGCCCCCACCGGCTGGGGATCGCTGCTCGACCCGGCGGCCTGGGCGGCGATGCCGCGGGAGGTGGTGACGCTCGCCGCGGTGTTCGTCCTGTGCGTGGCGCTGGTCGTGCTGTTCCGCAAGGAGCTGACGATCACCACCTTCGACCCGGCGCTGGCCTCCACGCTCGGCATTCCGGCGGGGCTGTTCCACTACGGCGTGGTGCTTCTGGTCGCCGCGACGGCCATCGCGGCGTTCGAGGCGGTGGGCTCCATCCTGGTCATCGCCATGCTGATCGCCCCGCCGGCCGCGGCGCGGCTGCTGACCGACCGGCTGGGGGTGCAACTGGTCCTCAGCGTCGCGCTGGGCGTGCTGGCCGCGGTCGCCGGCTATGGCGCCGCCGCCTTCGGGCCGCTTCTGCTGGGCGGGGAGCATTCGCTGAGCGCCGCGGGCATGATCGCGGTGGCCTCCGGCCTGATCCTGGCGCTGGCCGCCCTGTTCGGGCCGACCCACGGCGTGCTGGGCCGCCGCCGCGCGCTCGGCCGCCTGCGCGGGGCCGGCGCGGTTGCCGCGGAGGGCCGAAGCTCCTAAAGTTCCGGGGTTGTCGCGAGCGGAGCCCCGAACGATGCCCCTCCACCACCGGCCCCGCCGCTGGAGCGGCCTGACGCTCGTCGCGGTCCTGCTGCTTCTGGCCACCGCGCTGCACACGGTCAAGCACGCGCTGGACCACAATTCCGGCGACATGCTCTGGTCGCTGATCGGCATCACGCTGGCCGGGCTGGTCATGTCGCTGGCCCTGCTGCGGGAAGGCCTGTCCACCGACCGCGCGCGGGCGGAGGCGGAGGCCGCGGAGGCGCGCGCGGTGGAGGCGCACCGCCGCCTGACCGAAGCCATCGAGGCGATCGACGAGGGCTTCGCCCTGTTCGACGCCGACGACCGGCTGGTCCAGTGCAACGCCCGCTACCGCAAGATCTGCGCGCCCTTCGGCCCGGTGGAGCCCGGCGTCCGGTTCGAGGACCTGATCCGCCGCGGCGTGGCGCTCGGCCACTTCCCCGAATCCGGGGATGGTGCGGACCGCTGGATCGCGGCACGGCTCGACCACCACCGCAACCCCGGCGGGCCGATGCTCCAGCCCATGGGCGACGGGCGCTGGTTCAAGATCGACGAGCGGCGCACCAGCGACGGCGGCTACGTCGGCCTGCGCACCGACATCACCGAGCTGAAGCGGCGCGAGGAGGAGCTGGCGCTCAAGTCCGACCTCTTGGAGGCCACGCTGGCCGCCATGACGCAGGGGCTGGTGGTGTGGAGCGCCGACGGCCACTTCCTGGCCTGCAACAAGCGGCTGCTGTCGATCCTGGAGCTTCCCGAATCGCTGATGCGGCCCGGCCTGACCTTGCAGGACTGGGCGCACCACCTCGCGGAACGGGGCGAGTTCGGCTCGGGCGACCCGGACGAGCTGACGGCGCAGCGGCTGGCGCTGATGGAGCCCGCAGCCAGCAACCGCAGCGAGCGCGTCCGCCCCAACGGCCGCGTGCTGGAGATCACCGCCGGCCGCATGCGCGACCGCTCGGTCCTGATGACCTACACCGACATCACCGAGCACCGCCGGGCCGAGGCGCAGCTGCGCCTCGCCAAGGAGGAGGCGGAGCGGGCGAGCCGGGCGAAGTCCGGCTTCCTGCGCACCATCAGCCACGAGATCCGCACGCCCATGAACGGCGTGCTGGGCATGCTGGGCCTGCTGCTCGACGGACGGCTGGGGGAGGAGCAGCGCCGCTACGCCCAGACGGCGCGCGAGTCGGCGGAAGCCCTGCTGGCCCTGCTGAACGACCTGCTGGACATCTCCAAGATGGAGGCGGGCAGGCTCACGCTCGACCAGACTCCCTTCACCCTGGTGGACGTGGTGGAAAGCGTGGTCGAGCTGCAGGCCGCCCGCGCCCACGCCAAGGGGATCGACCTGGCCTGCTGCGTGCCTGCCGGACTTCCGGAGCGGCTGATCGGCGATTGCGGGCGGCTGCGGCAGGTGCTGCTGAACCTGGTCGGCAACGCGGTGAAGTTCACCGACCGCGGTGGTGCTACGGTCACCGTGTCGCTCGCCGAAGGCACGGCGCCGAAGGCGGGCGATACGGTGCGGCTGCGCTTCGAGGTGGCCGACAGCGGGATCGGCGTCCCGGACGGGGCCCGCGGCGACCTGTTCACCGAGTTCGCGGAGATCCACCCCGGGCTGGCGCGCCGGGACGGCGGGGCCGGGCTGGGTCTGGCCATCTCCAAGCGGCTGGTCGAGATGATGGGCGGCGCCATCGGCTGCGACTCGGCGACCGAGGGGGCGACCGAGGGGACGGAGGCGGCGGCGGCGGAAGGCGGAAGCCGCTTCTGGTTCACGCTGCCCCTGCGCGTCGACGGCGCCGTCACCGGCACCGGCGGGGCGCTGGCCGGCCGCCGCGTCCTGTTGCTGGAGCCGAACCCGCTGACCCGGCGCGCGCTCGCCCGGCAGATCCACAGCTGGGGGGCCGAGGTGCACGCCCCGCAGGACAGCGACGAACTCCCCTCCGGCAGCGACGTAGCGCTCGTCAGCGGCGTGACGGACCCGGCGCTGGAGGAGCTGCTGGCCCGGCTGCGCGCCGCCGGGGCGCGCCGGATCGTCCGCATGGCCGTCCCGCAACGGGGCGACGTCGCCCTGGCCGACACCGGTCCGGGCCTCGACGCCGTCCTCGCCAAGCCGGTGCGCCAGGCCCGCCTGCTGGAGGCGCTGGGCGGCCCGGCCCCCCGCCCGGCGCCCGGCGCGGAGGCGGCGGAAGCGCCCACCGACGCGTCACCGGGCCAGGGCTCGGGCCAGGGGCGGCGCATCCTGCTGGTGGAGGACAGCCCGACCAACCAGATGGTGGCGGCGCTGATGCTGCGCGGCGCCGGCTACCGGGTGGACATCGCCGGCAACGGGATCGAGGCGATCGAGGCCGTGACCGCGGCGCGCTACGACCTGATCCTGATGGACATCTCCATGCCGGAGATGGACGGGCTGATGGCGACACAGATCCTGCGCGGCATGCCGCCGCCGACCGGGACGGTCCCGATCGTCGCCATGACCGCCGACGCCATGGACAGCGACCGCGACCGCTGCCTCGCCGCCGGCATGGACGACCATGTCGCCAAGCCCGTCGACCGCACCCGCCTGCTGGGCACGGTGGCCCGCTGGCTGGCCGATGGGGAAGCGCCGGCCCGGGATGCGCCGGCCCAGGATCCGCCGGCCCAGGATCCGCCGAAAGCCGCACCACCAGCACCCGATTCGGAAGCGCTCGACGCCGAGGTGCTGAACCAGCTGATGCGGGATCTGAACCCGGAGATCCTGGCCGATGTGATCCGGGAATTCGTCGAGGAGACTCTGGCGCGCGCCGAACGGATCGCGGGGACGTGGAACGATCTGGGAATCCTGGCGCGCGAAGCCCACACGCTGAAGAGCACGGCGAGCACCTTCGGCGCCCGTGCCCTGTCCGCCGCGGCGCGCGCGCTGGAAGCGGCGTGCCGGAACAATGCGGTCGGCGAGGTGGAGTCGCTGTGCCGCGACATCCCCCGCCTTACCCGCGAAGCCGTGGAAGCCTACCGGATCCGCGGCTACCTATCCCCGTCGGGGTAAGGTCACTCCATGACGCTGATGTTGACGGCGGCGTCCTTGCCGTTGTTGCCGCGGGCGACCTCGAACTGGACGCGCTGGCCTTCCGACAGGGCGTGCAGGCCCGACCGCTGCACGGCGGTGATGTGGACGAACACGTCCTTGGCGCCGGCCTCCGGCGCGATGAAACCATAACCCTTTGTGGTGTTGAACCATTTCACGGTGCCGGTGGTCATCAGGCGAACTCCCCTACATCGAAATCTGGGCGTCTGGTCGGTGTCCGCGGCCGGCCCATGAGGATGGAGTCACGGGCCGGCCGCGGGACATTGTTGGAAAGCGAAGGAAGGCCAAAAGGAACGAAGATGATGCGAGGGGAGGCTAGCCGCACAAAGCCCACACCGGCAAGGCGGCTTCAGGGCATATGCCCAATGCAATCGGCACCGTCATTCGGAAATAAGCCGATGGCGGCACCCCTTCGTGTGGCAAGACTTTCGATCGTCTTGCGAAATGGATCGCAGGCGAAACGATTGCTTCAGATCTTGCCTTCGGCCTGCCAGGCGAGGCGCTTGCGGTAGATGGTGGAGGCGCTGATCTCCAGCAGCGCGGCGGCCCGCGGAATGTTGCCGTCGCAGGCCGCGACCGCCTCTTCGATGGCGTCGCGCTCCACCTCCCACAGCGGCTTGATCGCTTTCGGGGACGGAGGCTGGGCCAAGGGAGGCTGGGCCGGCGGGGAATGGGCCGGCGGGGAATGAGCGTGCGCGTGCGCCGCGCCGTGGCCGTTCGCGGGCGGCGCGCCCAGCGGGGCCGGCAGCATGGCCGGGGTCACCGTGTCGCCGTCGTGCAGGACCACGATGTTGCGCACGACGTTCTGCACCTGCCGCACGTTCCCCGGCCAGTGATAGGCGCGCAACGCCTGCTCCGCCTCCGCCGAGAAGCGATTGAAGCCCTTGCCCTCCTCCCGCGCGTAGTCGGCCAGGAAATGGCGGGCGATCTCCAGCACGTCGTCCTCGCGCTCGCGCAGCGCCGGCAGGTGGATGGGGATGACGTGCAGGCGGTAGTAGAGATCCTCGCGGAACCGCCCCTCCTCCACCTCGCGCAGGGGGTCGCGGTTGGTCGCGCAGATGATGCGCAGGTCCACCTTCTCCAGCTTGCTGCCGCCGACGGGCGTGAAGGTGCCGGTCTGGATGAAGCGCAGCAGCTTGGTCTGCAGGTCGGGCGCCAGCTCACAGATCTCGTCCAGGAACAGGGTGCCGCCGTCGGCCCGCGCCGCCGCCCCTTCACGGTCGGCCAGCGCCCCGGTGAAGGACCCCTTCATGTGGCCGAAGATCTCGCTTTCCATCAGGTCCTTGGGGATCGCCCCGCAGTTGATGGCGACGAAGGGCCGCTCCGCGCGCGGGCTCTGCCGGTGGATGGCCTCGGCGCAGACCTCCTTGCCGGTGCCGGACTCACCGGTGATGAAGACCGTCGCGCGGGACGACGCGGCGCTGTCGATGATGCGGTAGACCGCCTGCATGGACAGCGACGACCCGATGAAGCCGTGGTAGCGGCTGCGCGCCAGGTCCTTGCCGAAGGTCTCGACGATCTGCGCCAGCCGCAGCCGTTCGATGGCGTTGCGCACCGTGATGGTCAGGCGGTCCGCCGAGAAGGGCTTCACCAGGAAATCGTACGCGCCGTAGCGCATCGCCTCCACCGCCACCCCGACCGAGCCGTGGGCGGTGATGATGATCACCGCGCAGGGCAGCGCCTGGGCGGTGATGCGCTTCAGCACCTCCATCCCGTGCATGTCCGGCAGTTGCAGGTCCAGCAGCACGATGCGCGGCACGCCGTCGGCCAGCTGCTCCAGCGCCGCGGCACCGGTTTCCACCGTCACCACGCCGTCGGATTCCTTCTTCAGGAACTCCGCATAGACGCGGGCCAGCGACGGGGTGTCTTCCACCAGAAGGATTGGCGTGGCGCGCGAAGTCATGGACCGATCGATGCGGATGAACAGGCGGCGTGGCGGCGTCCGATAAGGGATCGGGAAGCGGTGGGTAGCACCAAATCCTTAAAATGCACTCTACGCGATGGCGCGCCCGCGGCGAAAGACCCGGAATGGGGGCACGCAACGAAATATCGCACCACACGGTTTCACAAGCCGGCGCCGGATCTTATTTCACACAAAAGATGCTGTAGGCCACGGCGAAGGACGCTTGTACCGGACGCCGCGATGGAATATCTGAATTCTACATAATCAATCGCGAGGAAGGGCGAGTCCCCCGTGGCCGATTCCCCCCTGCTGTCCGGCAAGCGCATCCTGCTCGTCATCGCGGGCGGAATCGCGGCCTACAAGAGCCTGGAGCTGATCCGGCGCCTGAAGGAACGCGGCGCCACCGTGCGCGCCGTCCTGACCAAGGCGGGGGCGCAGTTCGTCACCCCCCTGTCCGTGCAGGCGCTGACCGAGGACACGGTCTACCAGGATCTGTGGTCCCTGACCGACGAGTCGGAGATGGGGCACATCCAGCTGTCGCGCGCCGCCGACCTTGTGTTGGTCGCCCCGGCCACCGCCAACCTGCTGGCCCGCATGGCCGCGGGCATGGCCGACGACCTGGCGGCCACGGTCGTGCTGGCGACCGACAAGCCGGTGCTGGTCGCCCCGGCCATGAACGTCCGCATGTGGGAACATCCGGCGACCCGCGCCAACATGCGGCTGCTGGAAGAGCGCGGCGTGCGCCGCGTCGGCCCGAACAAGGGCGACATGGCCTGCGGCGAATACGGCTTCGGCCGCATGGCGGAGCCGATGGAGATCCTCCAGGCCATCGTCACCTATTTCGAGGAACGGGACGCGCCCAAGCCGCTGAAGGGCAAGCGCGCCCTGGTCACCAGCGGCCCGACCTTTGAACCGATCGACCCGGTGCGCTACATCGCCAACCGCTCCTCCGGCCGCCAGGGGCACGCGATCGCCGCGGCGCTGCACCGGCTGGGGGCGGAGGTGACTCTGGTCACCGGCCCGACCCGGCTGGCCGATCCGCCGGGCTGCGCCATCCGCCCCATCGAGACCGCGCGGGAGATGCTGGCCGCCTGCGAGGCCGCCCTGCCGGTGGACATCGCCGTCTGCGCCGCCGCGGTGGCCGACTGGCGCGTCGCCGGCGAGTCGGATCGCAAGCTGAAGAAGGACGGCGGCGGACCGCCCGGCCTGACCCTGACCGAGAACCCGGACATCCTGGCCGCCCTGTCGCAGAGCACGTCGCAGCGCCCGGCGCTGGTCGTCGGCTTCGCCGCCGAGACCGGCAACGTGGTGGAGTACGCGACGGCCAAGCGCATCCGCAAGGGCTGCGACTGGATCGTCGCCAACGACGTCTCGCCCGGCACCACCACCTTCGGCGGGTCCGAGAACACCGTCCACCTGATCCGCGACGGCGGGATCGAGGATTGGCCCACCATGGGCAAGGAGGCCGTGGCCGCCCGCCTGGCCGAGGCCATCGCCCAGCACTTCAACCAGCCTTCCGCAACCACCCCAGACCAAACCAAACAGGAGAATGTTCCGTGAGCGTCACGGTTCCGGTCGTCCGCCTTCCCCACGCCGAGGGGCTGGAGCTTCCCGCCTACGCCACGGAACACGCGGCCGGGCTCGACCTGGTCGCCGCGGTCGCCGCGCCGCTGGTGCTGGAGCCTGGGCGGCGCGCGCTGGTCCCCACCGGCATCGCGCTGGCGCTGCCCGACGGGTTCGAGGCGCAGGTGCGCCCGCGCTCCGGCCTGGCGCTGAAGAACGGCGTCACCGTGCTGAACAGCCCCGGCACCATCGACGCGGACTACCGCGGCGAGGTCGGCGTCATCCTGGTCAACCACGGCGACCAGCCCTTCACGGTGGAGCGCGGGCAGCGCATCGCCCAACTGGTCGTCGCCCGCTACGAGCGGGTCGTCTGGAGCGAGGCCGCCGCCCTGCCCGACAGCACCCGCGGCACCGGCGGATTCGGCTCCACGGGACAGCACGCCCATGAGGCGCCCCAGCACACGTCCAAGCAGGAGTCCCTGTGATGCTCCGCATCTCCAAGAAGCTGATGTTCGCGATCGAGGCGGTGCTGGACATCGCCTACAACGCCGGCACCGAGCCGGTGCAATCCGGCGAGATCACCCGCCGCCAGGGCATCCCCAAGCGCTACCTGGAGCAGGTGCTCCAGCAGCTCGTCCGCGACGGCATCCTGGCCGGCGTGCGCGGCCCGCGCGGCGGCTACCGGCTGGCGCGGGAGCGGCGGCGGATCACGCTGGGCGAGATCGTCAAGGTGGTCCGCTCCATGGAGACGGCGACCGACCCGATCGAGGAACCGGCGGGCTCCATCCTCGGCCACAAGGTGGTCCGCCCGCTGTGGGCCGAGCTGCAGGAGGAGTGCATGAAGAAGCTGGAGGACGTCACCATCGAGGACCTCTGCCTGCGCGCCCGCTCCGCCGGGGTGGAAAGCGAAACGGAAGACCGCATCGATTTCACCATCTGAGCGAACACGACCGTTTAATCCCACAAGGAAAGCGGTTAAAATCATCCCAGAATGTGAAAACGGGCGATAAACCACATATTGGAGGAGCGGAACCATGGCGGCTTCTGAATTCCGCGGAAAGATCTACGACAGCATCCTCGACACGGTCGGCGCCACGCCGCTGGTGCGCCTGAAGCGGCTGGCCGATGAGGCCGGCGTGAAGGCGGACATCGTCGGCAAGCTGGAGTTCTTCAACCCGCTGGCCAGCGTGAAGGACCGCATCGGCTTCGCGATGATCGAGGCGGCGGAGCGCGCCGGCACCATCGAGCCCGGCCGCACCACGCTGGTCGAGCCGACCTCGGGCAACACGGGCATCGCGCTGGCCTTCGTGGCCGCCGCCAAGGGCTACCGCCTGATCCTGACCATGCCGGAGAGCATGTCGGTCGAGCGCCGCAAGATGCTGAAGCTGCTGGGGGCGGAACTGGTGCTGACCCCGGCGTCGGAAGGCATGAAGGGCGCCATCCGCCGCGCCGACGAGATCGTCGCGACCGACCCGAACGCCTACATGCTCCAGCAGTTCAAGAACCCGGCCAACCCGGAGATCCACCGCAACACCACGGCGGAGGAGATCTGGAAGGACACCGACGGCAAGGCCGACATCCTGATCTCCGGCGTCGGCACCGGCGGCACGCTGACCGGCGTGGCGGAGGTGCTGAAGGCCCGCAAGCCGACCTTCCGCGCCGTGGCGGTGGAGCCGGAGGACAGCCCCGTCCTGTCCGGCGGCATGCCCGGCCCGCACAAGATCCAGGGCATCGGCGCCGGCTTCGTCCCGGACGTCCTCCAGAAGGACCTGATCGACGAGGTGGTGCGCATCTCCAACCAGCGCGCCTTCGAGACCGCCCGCAAGGTGGCCCGGCTGGAGGGCGTTCCGGTCGGCATCTCCTCGGGGGCCGCACTGGCCGCGGCGCTGGAGGTCGGCGCCCGTCCGGAGAACGCCGGCAAGCTGATCGTCGTCATCCTGCCCTCCTTCGCGGAGCGCTACCTCTCCACCGCCCTGTTCGAGGGGCTGGAGTAAGGCGGAGTCATGCGGCCCGGCGGACCAGCGCCGCCGGGCCGCCGGGCCGCCGGGCAATTCACCACAGAGACACGGAGACACGGAGAGATTGGTTTCTCTGTGTCTCCGTGTCTCTGTGGTTTGATCCCGCCGATTGCTTTTCCTTTCGCCACCCGATAGGATCAAATTCCTTATTCGGGCGAGGGCGGAAGGAGCGATCCGTGCGACATCACCGCGTTTCGTGTTTCACAGCGTTTCATTCCGTCGCACGGCACGCAACCGGACGGCGAAGATTGCAAGGCCGCGCACCCTGCTGTAGAATGTGCGGGTCGCTGTCCGGTCCGGCTTTCCGGGCCGAATTTTGACAGGTCGATCGAATTTTAGTAATCTGGAGCCCACAGCAAAGCCGGCCCACGGCCTTACCGGCTCCGCTTGATTGGGAGTGACCACCATGGGCGTCACGGTTCCGAATGCCTCGACGATGAACTGGTTCCAGTTCCGCGGCATCACCAACGAATTGGGACCCAACGGCGCGTCGACGGACTACCGGCAGTTCACGGTGTCCAAGTCGGGTGAGTTCAACTTCAAGATCAACGACATCAACACCAACATCAAGATCGTCGACCAGAACAACAAGGTCGTCGCGGAAGCCAAGGCGAAGAACGAATCGGCGTCGGCCAACGCCAAGCTCGGGCCCGGCACCTACACGGCGATCATCTCCCAGGCGACGCGGGGCGTGAACAACCGCGAATACACGCTGGAGGTGACCGAGCGCCAGAACATCATGATGCTGGCATCGGGCGGATCCATGAAGGGCACGGCCCGCCAGGTGGCCGGCAACGACCCCGGCGTGCAGAAGCACACGCTGAACGTCGTCCAGGGCGGGGAGTTCGTCGCCAACATGTCCCTGCCCTACACGCGCTGGGCCATCGTGGGCAAGGACGGCAAGGTGGCCGCGTCGGGCGACACCATGGACCCGACGAAGATGGGCCAGGACATGCTGAAGAAGCCCAGCTTCAAGATCACGCCGGGCCAGTACGAGCTGGTGGTCGTCCCGCCGAAGAACGTGGCGGGCGAGGTGCCCTACCAGATGAACTTCCTGCCGAAGATCGCCAAGGACGCCACGGACACCACCGAGGAACGGCCGATCGACAAGATCCTGCGGGAGCGCGAAAGCCGGCTGCGCGACTGGGCGGCCCAGGACGCGTCGAAAAGCGCCACGTCCGGCTCGTCCACCAGCAAGCCCTACAAGATGGCTGTCATCACCTGACCCGGCCTCTTGCGCTGGGTGGGGGGCTCCGCGCTATTCTGCGCCCATGGACTTCACGGACACCCAGCTCCACCGCTACTCCCGTCACATCATCCTGCCGGAGGTCGGTGGCATCGGACAGGCGGCGCTGCTGCGCGCGCGGGTCCTCGTCGTCGGCGCGGGCGGCCTCGGCGCCCCGCTCCTGCTCTACCTCGCGGCCGCCGGAGTCGGCACCATCGGCGTCGTCGACGACGACACGGTGGACCTGTCGAACCTCCAGCGCCAGGTCATCCACGACGAATCGACGCTCGGCCTTCCCAAGGTGGAGAGCGCCGCCGCCCGCATCCGCGCGCTGAACCCCGACGTGACGGTGGAGACCCACAAGGCCCGCCTGACCAAGGACAACGCGCTCGACCTGATCGGCCGCTACGACATCGTGGCCGACGGGTCGGACAACTTCGCCACCCGCTTCCTGCTGAACGACGCCTGCTACCTGGCCGGCAAGACCCTGGTGTCGGCGGCGATCCTGCGCTTCGACGGGCAGGTCTCCACCTTCAAGGCCCATCTCGGCGACCCGCACCCCTGCTACCGCTGCATCTTCCGGGAACCGCCGCCGCCCGGGCTGGTGCCCTCCTGTTCGGAAGGCGGCGTGCTGGGCGCGCTCGGCGGCTTCGTCGGCTCGCTCCAGGCGACCGAGGTGCTGAAGGAAATCCTGGGCATCGGGGAAAGCCTGTCGGGCAGCCTGCTGATGATGGACACCCTCTACGGGTCCTACCAGCGCATCGCCGTCAAGCGCGACCCGGAATGCCCGCTCTGCGGCGCCCACCCGACCATCCACGACCTCTCCGCCCACTGAGTGGATTTGCCATGCAGGGCCCTGAAAGCCTGTCCATCGTGCTGTTCGCCGGCGGCTTCGACCGGGTGCACTACGCCCTGGTGATGGCCAGCGCGGCGGCGGCGACCAACCGCAAGGTCACCCTGTTCTTCACCGGCCGCGCGCTCGCCGCCCTGCTGGACGAGACGGAGCCGGGGGTGCCCGGCTGGCACGGGCTGGACGCCGCCGACGACGGCCGCAGCCCGGCGGAGCGCGACGGCTGGTTCACCGCCAACGGCGTCGCCGGCTTCGAGGAGCTGCTGGGCGCCTGCGTGATGCTGAACGTCACCGTGATGGCCTGCGAGATGGGGCTGCGCGCGCTGGGCCTGCCGCCCGGCGTGGCTCTGCGTCCGGACGTGCCGGTGAAGACCGGCGGCGTGGTCACCTTCCTGAACGACGCGCCGAAGACCGGCGCCATCGTCTTCGTATGACGGCGCCCGCCGCCGACCCGGCGCTCGTCATCGAACACGCCAACCGGTTCGAGGCGATCGCCGCCGACGGCTTCGAGGGCCGGCCCTACCAGCCGGACCTCGACCGGCTTGCGGAGCGCGTGCGGACGCACCCCGTGCGTGACTTGGCGCCGAAGGTGGCCCACGCGCTCGGCATCATGATCGGCTTCATCGAGGACGGCGACCCGGCCGGCCGCTTCGCCCCGAAGGTCGCCATCCTGCGCGAGGCGATCGGCAAGCTCGACCGGCCGTAAAGCTACGCTTCCCGACCGGTCCGCTCCTCCACCCACTCGTCCATGGCGTCGGCGACCACGCCGGCGACGATGCCGGTGACCGATCCGGCCAGCAGGTCGGTGGCCCAATGACGCTCCGTCGCCAGGCTCGACCAGCCGACGGCGGCGGCGAAGCCGACCCCCGCGACGGTGACGGGCGACAGGCCACGGTTCAGGGCGACCACGGTGGCGACCGCCGCTGTCGTGGTCGCGTGGCCCGAGGGGAAGGAGGCGTGCTTGCCGTCCGCCTTTCCCCAGCGCGCCGGGTCGCGGCCCTGGTTGGGGCGGGCGCGGCAGACGATCCGCTTGCCCGCCTTCGTGGCCATCGCCCCCAGGCCGATGGCGAAGAGGCCCTGGCGCGCCAGCCGGGACAGGGCCGGCGACTGCGTGGCGCGGCCGGCGGCCCACAGCCCGGCCAGCAGCGGCAGCAGCACCTTGCGCGAACTCGGCACCTGAAGGCCGTCGCGCAGGGATGGCGCCTCCTCCCCCAGGGCGACCGCCTTGCGGTGGGCCGCCTCATCGAGGGCGCTCATGCGACGCAGCACCTCGTCCCCGAACTCGTCCACGGTCATGAACCGGTTCTCCCAACCTGATGGCCCGCCTGCGTCGGGCGGCGGTGCATCAACAGCCCCGCTGGCGTTTGGTTGCGGGGCCGCCCCCCGGCTTTGGCAATCGCCGACCGTCGGGGGGCATGGAGCCGGGAATGGTCGGCGATTGCCAAAAGACGCCCCCCGGGGACGCTTGGCAATCGCCGACTCCCCCCGCATCCACCCCCTTGTGCCGAGTCGCGAATCGCAAGGCCGATCAAGCGCTTGGCAATCGCCGACCAGGGGTCGAGTCGCCCGGATTCCCACACCAAGACTTGGCGAACGCCGACGCGGGCCTTGGCGATCACCGACGGAATCCCGAGTCGTCCCCTGGCAATCGCCGACCTAGCAAATAGACTCCGGCAATTAGGTCTCAATTAGCCTCGTCGGCGATCGCCAAATGGACTCTCCGGCCTGTGCATGTTCGACTGCCGGAAGACTGGACCGGAGGATTGGGACCGATGGGCGACGTACACCAACTCATCATGACGCACGGCCGGCGCGAGGCGCGGAACCTCGTGGACCCGAAGCGCGCCAGCGTGGTGGATGTGGCGGCGGCGGTGCTGGAGGACGAATCCAACGCGCTCGGCATCACCTATTCGGGATTCTGCCTGACCAGCCTGCCGCACCGGAAGCTGGCGCCGGACGCCGAGTGGCGCCGCGACCAGGGCCGCGTGACCCTGCTGGTGGAGCCGGGCAAGGAGCGCAAGCGCGACGGCAGCCTGACGCCGGTCGGCGTGCCCTATGGCGCCAAGGCGCGGCTGATCCTGCTGTACCTGCAGACGCGCGCCATCCAGGACAACAGCCGCGAGATCGAGCTTGGCCGGTCCATGAACGACTGGCTGGACCGCATGGGCGTGTCGGCCGGCGGCTCCACCTACAAGGCGGTGCAGGAGCAGGCGACCCGCATCAACCTGTGCCGCCTGACCTTCTTCTGGGACAAGGACGGGGCGGAGGGCTTCGCCAAGGAGAACATCGTCAACGGTGGCATCCGTCTGCGCGACGACGATGGGCAGGGCACGCTGTGGCGCGAGACGGTGCAGCTGTCGGAGACCTTCTTCGCCGCGCTGAAGCGGTCCCCCGTGCCGATCTGGGAGCCGGCGATCCGCCACATCGGCGGCTGTTCCATGGCGATCGACGTCTATGTCTGGCTCGCCTACCGGCTGCACGTGCTGCGCGACCCGGTGCCGGTGACCTGGAAGGCGCTCTTCACCCAGTTCGGTGGCGGCTACAAGGAGCTGAAGCACTTCAAGCCGGAGTTCCGCGTCGCGCTGGACTTGGCGCTGGCCGTCTACGAGGCGGCGCGGGTGGAGATTTCCGATACCGGCGTGCTGCTGCACCCCTCCCCCCCGCCGATTCCGGAGCGGAAGGCGATCAGCCGGTGATGGTTGCCGGTGATTGCCAACCCCCGTAAGGGCGTCGGCGATTGCCAAGCTTGAGGTTCTGGACGTGAGGTGAAGGGGGGAGTCGGCGATTGCCAGGGGCGTGAGGGATTGGCAATCGCCGACCAGACGTACCCTCCTACTGGTCCAGTTGGACCTTCTTGCCGTCCTTCCAGGCCCAGACGACGTAGCCGGGCTTGGTCACGTCGCCCTTGTCGTCGAAGGACAGGGTGCCGATCACCGTCTCCACCGGGTTGGCGTGGAGCGCGTTCACCACCTCGTCGGGCTTGGCGCTGTTGGCCTTGCCGACCGCCTGGGCGTAGGCCTGCACCGCCGCGTAGGCGAACAGGGTGAAGCCCTCGGTGCGCAGGTTCTTGGCCTTCATCGACTCGACCACCGGCTTGGCGGCGGGGTTGGTCTGCGGGTCGGGCGGGAAGGTGAAGAGAGTGCCCTCCGCCGCCGCCCCGGCGATGTTCCAGAAGGTTTGCGGCTGGATGCCGTCGGCACCGATGATCTGCGGGTGAAAGCGCTGTTCCGCCATCTGGCGGGCGATCAGCCCCAGTTCCTGGTCGTAGCCGCCGTAGTAGAGCACCTGCACGCCCTGCGCCTTCAGCGACGCCACCAGAGCGGCCTGCTCCTCGTCCCCGCTGGCGGTGGTGAACAGGGTTTCCTTGATGCCGGCGGCGTTCAGGCGGCGCTTCACGTCCTCGGCGAGGCCCTGCCCGTAGGGCTGCCGGTCGTGGACGATGGCGATGGTCCGGTCCCGGAAGCGGTCGGCGATCAGCGCGGCGGCGACCTCCCCCTGCTGGTCGTCGCGGCCGCAGACGCGGAAGACGGTGCGCAGGCCGCGTTCCGTCAACTGCGGGGCGGTCGCGGTCGGCGAGATCATCGGGATCCCCGCCTGCGCGTAGACGGTGGAAGCGGCAATGGCCGCGCCGGAGCAGACAGGACCGATCACCACCGCCACCTTCTGCGCGACCAACCGGTTCGCCACCTCCACCGCCTGCCGCTCGTCGCAGGCGTCGTCGGCGACGGTCAGGACCAGCCTCTGCCCGAGAAGGCCGCCGTGCGCGTTGATGTCGGCCACCGCGGCCTCGGCGCCCGAACGCGCCTGACGGCCGTAGATGGAGGCGGACCCGCTCAACGGGCCGGCGAGCGCGACGGCGATGTCGGCCCGCGCGGGCATGGCCCCCAAGCCGGCCCCGAGGCTCGCGCCCAGGCACATCAGGGCGAGGGCCGTCGCCCGCGTTGCGCGCTTCATGGTGTGTGGCCTCCTCTTTCAGCAACGATACCGTAACAGAACGGTCATCAAATGCGGCGGGGGGCGCACACAATCAAACGGGTCGGGGCGACACAACGTCGAAACCGCATGGGCAAACCGGAAGGGCTGACGGTCGCCCGGCGCATGGCGCACGGGCCCCCTTGCACGGTCACCCGGCCAGGGCGGGCAACTCCGCCCCGGCGCCGGCCAGCGCGTCGGCGACGGCGCGTTGCAGGTCGCCGGCCATCACCGGCTTGTGCAGGACGCGGAAATTGCCGGCCTCGGCCTCGGCCAGCCGCTCCGGCGCGGTGTCGCCGGTCACCAGGATGCCGGGGACGGACCGCCTGACCGCGCGGCGAACGTCGCGGATGATCTCCGTTCCCGTGCAGCCGCCGTCCAGGCGGTAGTCGGTGACGATGACGTCCGGGGCGCCCGCACTCTCCACCAGGGCCAGCGCCTCCGCGCAGGTTTCGGCGGCGACCACGTCATGGCCCCACTGCATCATCATCATGCGGAAGCCTTCGCGGACGATCGGGTCGTCCTCCACCACCAGGATGCGCGGTCCCGTCCGCTTCGGGGATGCCGGCGAGGGCGGGGGCGAGGGCGGAGGCGAGGGCGGGGGCGAGGGCGGGGGCGGCTCGGCGGAGGGACAGCCGAGCCGGTCCGGCAGCGGTTCGTTCGGCGGTTCGGCCGCAGGCGCCGGGGCCGGGGCCGGCGCCACCGCGACCAGCGGCACCTCCACGCGGAAGACCGACCCCTTCCCCGGTTCGGAGCGCAGCGTGATCCGGTGGCCGAGGATGCCGGCCATGCGGCGCACCACGGCCAGCCCGAGGCCCAGGCCCTGGTCGCGGTCGCGGCTGGCGTTGCCGACCTGCACGAACTCCTGGAAGATGTCGTCCTGCCGGTCGGCGGGAATGCCGATGCCGGTGTCCCACACCTCGATCCGCAGCACCGCGCCGTGGCGTCGGCACCCGACCAGGATGCTCCCCTTCGCGGTGTAGCGCAGCGCGTTCTCCACGAGGTTCTGGAGGATGCGGCCCAGCAGCATCGGGTCGCTGTCCACATGGGCGGAGCAGGGCATGATGTGCAGGACCAGCCCCTTGCGCACCGCCACCGGACGGCTGTTGGCGGCGATGCGGTCCATCAGCTCCGCCACCGGGAAGACGGTGCGGTTGGGCTCCACCGCCCCGGCCTCCAGCCGCGAGACGTCCAGCAGCCCGTCGAGCAGCATCTTCAGCGCGTTCAGCGCGCGGTCCATGGTGCCCAGCACCTTGCGCGTCGGGGCGTCGCTGGTGCGGGCCGACAGCACCTCCATCAGCAGCAGCAGGGACTGCACCGGCTGGCGCAGGTCGTGGCTGGCGGCGGCCAGGAACTTGGACTTGGCGACGTTGGCCCGGTCCGCTTCCCGCCGCGCCTCGGCCAGGGCGGCCTGGGCGTTCTTGTGCTCGGTGATGTCGCGGACGATGGCGATCAGGCTGACCAGCCGCCCGGCATCGTCGCGCACGGGCGAGGCGCGCAGCTCCAGCCACACCGCACCGGGGTCGGGGCCGGAGCCAGGACTGGAGGCCTCGCCGGACGCGCCGGAGTGACGGAATTCAACCCGCGTGTCCTCCGCCGCGGCGATGCCCTCGCGCAGAGGCTGGATGATCGACGGGTCGCCGATCGGCCCCTCCAGGATGCCCAGCACGCGCCGGCCGAGCGCGCCGCCCGGCTCCAGGTCCATCAGCCGCTCGAAGGACGGATTGGCGTAGACCACCGGGGTTCCGGGCCGGGTCGCGTCGGCGACCAGGATGCCGTCGCCGCTCCAGGCCATGGCGCGGTTGCGGATGCGCAACTCCCGGTCGCCGCTGCGGCGGCGGGCGAGTTCCACCAGGAAGGCGGTGGTGAACAGCAGGATCACCAGGGTCGTCGTCCCGGCCCAGGCGATGGACAGCACGCGGTTCTGGCGCCAGGGGCCGAAGATCGTGTCGACCGATTCCCCGACGATGGTGATCACCGGATAGTGGGAGGACAGGCGGTAGGCGGTGATGCGCTCCACCCCGTCCACCGGGCTGACGGCGCGGGCGTTGCCGATCGGCGACTTGGCGAGTTCCGGCCAGATCCAGGAGTTGGCGAAGGTGCGGCCGACGACCTCCACCTGCCCGTTCTGGCGCGCCAGGATCGGGCCATCGGCGCGGGCCAGCGCCACCGTGCTGCCCGGCGGCAGGTTCAGCCCGCGGTAGAAGCGCGACAACGCCTCCGCCGGAACGTCGGCGACGGCGATGCCGCGGAACCGACCGTCCGGCGTTTCCATGCGGCGCGACACCGGGATGAACACCTCGCGGGTGCCCGGGCTGACGAACGGGGCGCCGATGACGAAGCCCTTGCGCACGCCCTTGGTGTGGCCGCCTTCCCTGTGCAGGCGGAACTCGTCGTGTTCGACCAGCAGATCGCGGGTGTTGGCCCGGCCCACCGCCAGGGTCAGGCGCCCGGCCTCGTCATAGACGCGGATGGAGGCGGCCAGCTGTTCCTCGGCGTAGCGCCGGGCGGGGATGCGCAGCGGGTCGTTCTTCTCGAACTGGTCGGCGATGTCGACCAGCACGTCGTCCAGGCGCCGGAAGGTGGCGACCGCCTGCTCCTCCACCAGCTGGGCGAGGACGGCGGTGTGCTGCCGCGTGGTCTGGTCGAGGAAGCGCTCCTCCCGGTCGATGCGGTCGAGCAGGGTCCACCACAGCGCCGCGATGGCGACCGCGACCGCCGCCGCGGGAAGCACCAGACGGGCGTCAACGCTCTTCAGGAAGGTGATCGCGCGCAACAAACCCGTCCCCGGATACAGCCTGACGCCACACTGGCGGAGCAACTATGCCCCTAGCAATGATCATATTAGCGCATCCTACCTCCTGTGGGTGGAACATCCTACGGCTTTTGCCGGCTTCCCACCCGGGGGACGGGCGGGTATACCCGCCCAACCCAAGAGTTCAAGCCCATGAGTTCACGCCCATGAGCTTCGCCCGCGCCATCGCCACCGTCGGCGGCCTGACCCTGCTGAGCCGCCTTGCCGGCTTCGCCCGCGACATTTTGACGGCGGCCGTCCTCGGCGCCGGGCCGGTGGCCGACGCCTTCTTCGTCGCGCTGAAGCTGCCCAACTTCTTCCGCCGCCTGTTCGCGGAGGGCGCCTTCGGCGTCGCCTTCGTGCCGCTGTTCGCCGCCGAGCTGCAACGCAACGGCCGGGCCACCGCCGTGGCCTTCGCGGAGCAGGCGCTGGCGATCCTGCTGGCGGCGCTGCTGCCCTTCACGGCGCTGGCCATCGCGGCCATGCCCTGGCTGATGCACGTCCTGGCCCCCGGCTTCGCGGACGAGCCGGCGAAATTCGACTTGGCCGTGGCCATGGCGCGGCTGACCTTTCCCTATCTGGCGCTGATCTCCCTGGTGGCTCTGCTGGGCGGGGTGCTGAACGCGCTGGACCGCTTCGGCCCCTTCGCCGCCGCGCCGATCGCCTTCAACCTGACGCTGATCGCGGCCCTGCTGATCGCCCCGCGGCTGGGGCTGGATTCGGGATACGCCATGGCCGCGGCGGTCACCCTGTCCGGCGTGGTGCAGGTGGCCTGGATGGCCTGGGCCTGCCGGAGCGCCGGTGTCACGCTGCGCCTCGTCCGGCCGCGGCTGACCGAGGGGATGCGGCGGCTGTTCCGGCTGGTCGGGCCGGGCGCCATCGGCGCCGGGGTCATGCAGATCAACCTGTTCCTGAACGTGGTGATGGCCTCCCTCCTGCCGTCGGGGGCGGTGTCCTTCCTCTATTACGCCGACCGGCTGAACCAGATGCCGCTGGGCATCATCGGCATCGCCATCGGCACGGCGCTTCTGCCCGTGCTGGCCCGCCACGCCGCCGCCAGCGACGAGCCGATGATCCGCCATTACCTGAGCCGCGCGGTGGAGTTCAGCCTGCTGCTGGCCCTGCCCTCCGCCATCGCGCTGGGCGTGGCGGGGGAGCCGATCGTCGCCGTGCTGTTCCAGCGCGGCGCCTTCGGCCCGGCCGAGGCGCAGGCGACGGCCTGGGCGCTGGCCGCCTACGCCATCGGCATCCCGGCCCACGTTCTCGTGAAGTCGCTGAACGCCGCCTTCTTCGCCCGGCAGGACACCAGCACCCCGGTGCGCGTCGCCGTCATCGTCACGGTCGCCAACGTCGCGATCGGGCTGGCGCTGATGCCGGCGCTGGAGCATGTGGGCATCGCGCTGGCCACCGGGCTGACCGCGTGGCTGAACCTGGGCCTGCTGGCGGCGGCGCTGCACCGGCGCGGCTTCCTGCACCTGGACGACCGGATCCGGCGCCGCGCGCCGCGCATCCTGGCGGCGGCGCTGGGCATGGGGGCCGGGCTGCTGCTGGGGGCCGCGCTGCTGGCGCCCTGGCTGGAGGCGCCGGCCACGCTGGTGCGCTTCGGGGCGCTGACCCTGCTGGTGGGCGGCGGCGTGGCGCTGTTCGCCGGGCTGGCGCAGCTGCTGGGCGGCACCGACCTTGCCGACGTGAAGGCCTTCCTGCGGCGCGACACCCCGGAATCGGTGCCGCCCGCGACTTGACCCGGCCCGGTTCCGGGGCGATAACTCCGCCCTTCCAGACGTTTTCGAGCGAGAGAACCCCGTGAACCGCATCTTCTCCGGCATGCAGCCGACCCGGCAGCTTCACCTCGGCAACTATCTGGGGGCGCTGCGGAACTGGGTTGAGCTGCAGAACACGTACGAGTGCATCTTCTGCGTCGTCGACCTGCACGCGCTGACCATCGACCAGGACCCGGAGGTCCTGCGCAACAACATCCGCGAGGTCACGGCCGCCTACATCGCCGCCGGCATCGACCCGGAGAAGAACATCCTGTTCAACCAGTCCTTCGTCTCCGCCCATTCGGAGCTGGGCTGGATCCTGTCCTGCCACACGCCGCTGGGCTGGCTGAACCGCATGACGCAGTTCAAGGAGAAGGCGGGCAAGCAGAAGGACATGGCCAACCTCGGCCTCTACTCCTACCCGGTGCTGATGGCCGCGGACATCCTGCTGTACAAGGCGACCCACGTGCCGGTCGGCGAGGACCAGAAGC
The DNA here is from genome assembly GCF_017876155.1 of Azospirillum rugosum. Taxonomy (GTDB): domain Bacteria; phylum Pseudomonadota; class Alphaproteobacteria; order Azospirillales; family Azospirillaceae; genus Azospirillum; species Azospirillum rugosum. The sequence continues at coordinate 196,852 of NZ_JAGINP010000013.1, read as the reverse complement.
AGCATCTGGAGCTGTCGCGCGACATCGCCGGCGCCTTCAACCGCCGCTACGAGACCGAGTTCTTCCCGCTGCCCGAGCCGCAGATCCTGGGCGAGGCGACGCGCGTGATGAGCTTGCGCGACGGCACCAAGAAGATGAGCAAGTCGGACGAGTCCGAATATTCGCGCATCAACATGACCGACGACGCGGACACCATCGCCACCAAGATCCGCAAGGCCAAGACCGATCCGGAGCCGCTGCCGGACAGCGTCGCCGACCTGGAGAAGCGTCCGGAGGCCGACAACCTCGTGACCATCTACGCCGCCCTGGCCGGCCAGACGCGCGAGCAGATCGTCCAGCAGTTCGCAGGATCCCAGTTCTCCGGCTTCAAGGCGGCGCTGGTCGACCTGTCGGTCGCCAAGCTGGCCCCGATGACCACGCGCATGAAGGAGCTTCTGGCCGACAAGGGCGAGATCGACCGCCTGCTGCGCAAGGGCGGCGAGCGCGCCCAGGCCATCGCCGAGAAGAACCTGAACGACGTGAAGGACATCATCGGCCTTCTGCGTCCGTAATCGGGGACCGACACCATGACGGCCCCCATCCTCCTCACCGGCTTCCAGCCCTTCGGCGACAACGCCGTCAACCCGACGGCGCTGCTGATGGAGCGGCTGGCCGGGGAGCCGGGGGTCGTCACCGCGGTCCTGCCGGTCGAATACGACGTCTGTGGTGCCGCCTTCGCCACGCTGGTGGAGGAACACCGGCCGGCCGCCGCCCTGTGCTTCGGGCTGGCCGGCAATTCCGACTACATCAAGGTCGAACGGCTCGCCTGGAACCGGGACGAGAGCGACAAGCCCGACAACGCCGGGGTCGTGCGCACCGACTCCCCCATCGAGCCGGACGGCCCGACCGCCTACGGCTCCGCCCTGCCGATCCCCATGGTGATGCGCGAGCTGGCCATCGCCGGCCTGCCGGTGACCTTCAGCGACTTCGCCGGCGGCTTCGTCTGCAACCACCTGTTCTACCGGGCGCGCCACCTGATCGAGACGCGCGGGCTGGACCTGCCCATGGGCTTCATCCACCTGCCGCCGCTTCCCGAGCAGGTCGCCGGCCAGTCCGGCCGCGTCGGCCTGCGGCTGGAACGCCAGGAACTGGCGGTGCGGACGTTGGTGGGGCTGTTGCAGCAGGGGCTGGGCGAGACGGCGTAGAGCCGTAGGTTGGGTGCAGGCGCAGCCGGAACCCAACAGCATCGCCCTTGCGGCGTGTGTTGGGTTGCGCTGCGCTCCACCCAACCTACGCACTACGAAATTGTTGGTTCACGCCGACTTGGCGGGGCGGAAGTCGCGCGGGCTGACGATGGCGCGCAGGTCTTCCAGGAACGCGCGCCCCTGGTCGGTCAACGTCACGATTTTGCGGCGGCGCTCGCGGGGGTCTTCCTGGGCCTGGACGAGGTCCAGACCGGCCTTCCCGAAGCTGTGCCAGCGGCTCAAAGCCGCGACGTTGCGCGAGGCGGAGGATTGGGCGATGCCCAGGCGTTCCGCAAGCTCGCCGATGGAAATCCCTTCGTTCTGCGCGATCGTCATGAAGGACAGCGCGTACTGGATCGGCAGGTCGGGATCGAGCTTGCGAAACGCCTCGAGCACATGGACGACGGTGGTCACCTCGTCAGGACGAACGCGGGCCGGCATCAGCGAGCCCCCCTGGCCGAGGACCCCATCGGGCCGGTGTGTAGATGATGTGCAGGCGTCCAAGCCATATCACGAATTCCCCGTTTTCCCGCCGGACGTCGAAGAACTGGTCCGGAGAAGCCCAAAGGGCGTGCTCAACGAAGACGGAACGGCCGCAAAAGCCCCAAAAGACACTCATCGCTTCCTCTCCCTATGCGGAATTCCCGTTCAAACCCTGCGCGTTGAAGGGCGTTGTCGTTAAGGTTGCGGCCGATAGCTCGCATGGACGGGTCGCCATGTCGGCGGGTCCAGCTGGTGGGTACGATGGCTTTCATCGTGGTCTCCGTGGGTTGAAAGGATGTCGGTTGTTCAGGAAATCCGACGGGATCCGGTATCGCCCGTCAGCGGTAGGCTTGCAAGGTCAAAAATGACCGGGCTTCCGAAAAGTTCCGTTCGCGGATGTATTCGGGCGCGCAAGAGCCGGCCTCGGTCTGCGTCAGCCCGATATCGCGCCGGAGGTGGTCGCACAGGTGCTCCGCCCCGGCCGCGGGCTCCCCGCCCGGGTCCAGCCACTGCCGCCGCAAAGTGCTCCACAGCGTCTGCATGGGATCCTTCCTTTCACAGTCATCGTGTTCATCGTCGTGCCCGCAAGGCTCTTGCAGGTGTGCAAAACATCCGCCTTCGGATGCATCAAGTCAACACCGCTGCGCCCGGACGGGAGAGGGTTGCGCACGCCACCGGGCTGCGCGCAATCAAGCGAACGTTTCGCACCGCGGGCGCGCAACACCGCCGTGAGGGTCGCCACGGGGTTGCCGCGTGGTGCTCGGGATAGACGACCGACTCGGAACCCTTGCACGAATGTGCATGTTGGAGTGGCTTTCCGCCCCATGGGTACAGCCGAAGTGAACGGCAGTCATCAAAAAGGGAAAAGGATTCTCCATATTAGAACTTGATGATCATCGTGCGCCAACCTGAGTTGATGTGATCCCGTTGATAATATTTAACCTAGGTTAGTGACATCCGCCTTGGCGATCATTATCGTCCGGCTTTTTTTGCCCGTCACTAAGCGGACAATCTTGAAAGATTATTTCGCGCAAGTATTCCATAGCTTCCGCTTGTGTTTCCGATGGGTTTCTGATGGAATTTTTCCAGACGATCCCCAGTTAAACACCCGACGCAACCGCTTCGATCCCGGATGATGAGCTTGCCTGCAACGACTGTCGCTTGCCGATGACCCAGACCGTCGACCTGACCAACTGCGACCGGGAGCCGATACAGTTCCTGGGGTCGATCCAGCCCGAGGGATTCCTCGTCGCGGTCTCCACGGACTGGATCGTGCAGCACGCCTCCGCCAACGTCGGCGCATGGCTGGGGGTGGAGGCCGACGCGATGCTTGGGCAGCCGCTGGTCCTGCAGGTCGGCGAGGAGGTTCTGCACGCGTTGCGCGGGCGGCTGCAGCTGGCCCTGCTGAACGATTCGGTGGAGCGCATCTTCCGCATGCGGTTCAGGCCGGACGGCCCCCTGCTCGACGTCGCGATCCACATGTCCGGCCAATCGATCATCATCGAAGGGGAGCCCAGCGAGCCCGGCGGCGACCTCGACGGCAGTTCGATGGTGCGCGCCATGATCGGGCGGCTCCAGCGCGCGCCGACCTTCGACCACTGCTGCCGCGAGGCGGCGCGGCAGCTGCGCATGCTGACCGGGTTCGACCGGGTGATGGTCTACCGCTTCGACGTGGACGGCGCCGGCGAGGTGATCGCCGAATCCACCGCGCGCGGCGTGCCGTCCTACCTCGGCCTGCGCTACCCCGCGTCCGACATCCCGGTCCAGGCCCGCGCGCTGTACGAGCGCAGCTGGCTGCGCTGCATCGTCGACGTCGACGCCGCGCCGTGTCCGATCCTTCCCCCCGCCGGCCCGCACACGCCGCCGCTCGACCTGTCGATGAGCGTGCTGCGCAGCGTGTCGCCGATCCACTGCGAGTATCTGCGCAACATGGGCGTGGCCGCCTCGCTGTCGGTGTCGATCCTGCGCCGCGGCAAGCTGTGGGGCCTGTTCGCCTGCCACCATCTGGCGCCGCACCGCCTGTCGCTGGAACGGCGCACGGCGGCGGAGCTGTACGGGCAAATGTTCTCCTTCCTGCTGGAAAGCGTGGAGCGCGACCGCGAGGCCGCCTACGAGGCCGACGCGCGGCAGCTGCACAACCGCCTGATGGCGCTGATCGCCGAGAACGCCTCGCCCATGGAGAACCTGGCGGAGCTGCGCGAGGAGATCGGGCGCTTCATCCGCAGCGACGGCGTCGCCATCGTGCTGGGCGGGCAGATCGCGCTGCACGGCTCCACCCCGACGCAGGACGAAATGCTGGGCGTCATCCGCGCGCTGAACCGGGCGCACGCCAGCACCGTCTTCGCCACGACCGAGATCGCGCGGGTGCACCCGCCGGCCGCCGACTTCGCGATGCGGGCCGCGGGCATGCTGGCCATTCCCGTGTCCCGCAAGCCGCGCGACTACATCATCTTCTTCCGCAAGGAATCCTGGCGCACCGTCACCTGGGCCGGCAACCCGGAAAAGCCGGTGGAGCCCGGTCCCAACGGCGTCCGCCTGACGCCGCGCAAGAGCTTCGCGGCGTGGAAGGAGACGGTGCACGGCCAGTCCACCCCCTGGTCCGACGCCGACCTGCGCATCGCCGATTCCCTGCGCGTGACGCTGATGGAGGTGGTGCTGCGCCTCGCCGACCTCGCGGATGAGGAACGGCGAGCGTTCCGCGCGCGGCAGGAGCTGCTGATCGCCGAGCTGAACCACCGCGTGCGCAACATCCTGGCGCTGGTCCGCGCCCTGCTGGCGCAGAGCCGCACCGCGTCGGACAGCGTGGAGGAGTTCGCGGACATCGTCGGCGGCCGCGTCCAGGCGCTGGCCCGCGCCCACGACCAGCTGACCGCGGTGAACTGGCAGCCGACCCCGCTGCGCGCCATCATCCACGCCGAGGTCGCCGCCTATCTGGGCGGCAAGGTCGACCGCGTGCACATCGAAGGGCCGGAGGTGCTGCTGTCGCCTCAGTCCTTCTCCGTCGTAGCACTGGTCCTGCACGAACTGGTGACCAACGCCGCCAAGTACGGCGCCTTCGCCGACCGGCGGGGGCAGGCCGACGTCCGCTGGTGGATGGAGGACGACGGACAACTCGTCCTGACCTGGCGGGAATCCGGCGGCCCGCCCGTCCAGGCGCCGACGCGCCAGGGCTTCGGCACCACGATCATCGAGCGGTCCATCCCCCACGACCTGAAGGGCGAGGCGGAGGTCACCTACGCCCTGTCGGGCCTGCGGGCGCGCTTCGCCATTCCCGCCCCGCACGCCACGCTGGCCCCCACCCGGGAAGCGGCCAAGCCGCAGGGCAGCCACGCGGAGGTGGCGGAGGACGTGCGCGTCGACGGGCCGGTCCTGCTGCTGGAAGACAACATGATCATCGCCATGAGCGCGGAGGACCTGCTGCTGAAGCTGGGCGCCGCGCGGGTGGATTCGGTGGCCAGCGTCCGCCAGGCGCTGATGGCCATCCAGGCCGAGGCGCCGGCGCTCGCCCTGCTGGACGTCAACCTGAACGACGAGACCTCCTTCCCCGTGGCGGAGCGGCTGCGCGAGCTGGGGGTGCCCTTCCTGTTCGCCACGGGCTACGGCGAGACCTCCGTCTTCCCGCCGGAGTTCCACGACACCATCGTGCTGCGCAAGCCGTATGATTCGGAGCAGGTGCGGAAGGCGCTGGCGGCGCTGCGAAAATCCGGGGGGTGACGGAGTCCGGTTGTCAGGCCGGCGCCCGCAGGACGAAGACGACCCGGGCGGCGGCGTCCCCACCGGCGTGGACCGCGACCTCCGTGAGACCGGGCGGCCAAGCGACGCGCGCCGTGCTCGCCGTGGTGACGTTCCCGACCTCGACCCCGTCGCCGCCGACCGCGATGCGGCAGGTCACCCGCAGGGGCGGCAGTCCGGCGGGAGGCGCCTCCCCGGCCGCTCCGCCGTAAACCTCCACCGCGATCTCCCCGTCGCTCGCCGCGCCGACCACGACGCCTTTCGGGCCGATCCAGGGGAACGGCCCGAACTGCGCGGGGTAGGAACGGCGGTCCTCATGGTCCCAGAGCGCCACCTGCCCGTAATGGATCAGGTGCGATCCCTCGTGAAGCCGCTTCATCCTCTAAACCCTCAATACCGGCACTGATAAACGCCGTTGCCCAGGTTGATGATCGTCAGACCGCCCGTCGGCAACGGATTTGGGGCGGGCGCCGGCCCATTGTAGAGAACGGCCGGCACGTTCGACGTCGTGACCCGGAATTGCGTGCCGTTGTTGATGGCGTTGGCGGTGTAGAAGGCGCTCAGGGCGCCCCCCTGCGTGCTGTTCTCGAAAGCCGGCACGATCATCACGCCGCTCAACACGTTGTTCACGGGCGCGTTGCCGCCCTGCGTGCTGCTGGCGAACGGATACTCGTCGCACGACCAGGAGATGGCACCGGCGGCGTTGGCCCCATTGAGAGCCGTCACATTGGCGGCGGCCGGACCGCAGGCGGCGGTCCGGTTGGCGGTGATCGTCGCCTGCGTGGTGGTTCGGTTCAGCAGGGCCGGACGGCCAGCCTGCTGCGCACTCCAGATGTTGTAGGAAATGCAGGGAAACACGTTGCCATCGAAATTGATCACGGGTTGCGCGATCGCCATCCCAGGCAAAAGACACAGAAAAGCAATAATGATCCCACGCACCATGGCGCACTCCATCAATAATATATGAGCAGCAATGGCAGCAAATTGCATTTGTATGCCGCACTATGCCGCAGGGAATTTCTTTTAATTGGCGAGCAAGCGGCATGAAAACCGCCAACAGACGAAGAAATTGGCGTTGTGTATCAGAGATATGGACGATGACTATTTATGATATTGGCCGTCAATCTACGGCGATCTCCCTGGTCATCGGCATGGCCGATCCTGAACCGGGATGACGGTGCGGCGCCCTGGCCGGGCCGGAATCCTTGTTTCCTGGACAAGCCCGCCCGGCTTCGCCAAACAGATAGGGGTATGGAGCCCGCTCATCCCCTTTCGCCGGCCGGACGGTCCCCCGCCGCATGCGTGGCGGCCGCCCTCCTCGCCACGCTCCTGGCTGCCCTGGCCCCGGCGCCGGCGCGGGCCGAGGCGCGCTTCGTGCCCGGGCCCTGCTGGTTCACGGTGCCGGACGGCGAGGCGGCGCTGTGCGGCACAGTGGCCGTGCCCGACCGGCGCGACCGGCCCGCCACCCGGGCCTTCCGCCTGCCGGTCGCCGTGCTGCTGTCCACCGCGAAGCAGCCCGCCCCCGACCCGGTCCTGTTCATCGAGGGCGGGCCCGGCGCCTCCCCCTTCGGCGCCGGCGAGGCGGTGGAGGAGCGGATGGAGGCCTGGTGGGAGCTGTCGGCCCCCTTCCGCCGCACGCGCAACCTGGTGCTGTTCGACCCGCGCGGCGTCGGCCGGGCGGAGCCGGACACCGACTGCCCGGATCTGGACGTGCTGGGCGCCTCGCCCCGGCCGCGCCCGGTGTCGCGGGAGCGGCGGGCCGCGCTGGAACGTGCGGCGGTCGCCGCCTGCGCCGACCGGTTCAAGGCGGCCGGGCTGGACAGCGCCATGTTCACCACCCCCGTCGCCGCCGATGACGCCATGGACATCGCCACCGCGCTCGGCGCGCAGCGGGTCAACCTGTTCGCCGTGTCCTACGGCACGCGGGTGGCGCTGGAGGCGATGCGCCGCTACGGCCCGCGGGTGCGCACCGCCGTGCTCGATTCGGTCTACCCGCCCGACGTCAACGCGGTGGAGGATGCGCCCTGGCTGGGCAGCCGGGCCTTCCGGCGCCTGTTCGACGACTGCGCCGGCAACCGCGCCTGCCGCGCCGCCTACCCGGACCTGGAGGGCCGCTTCCAGACGATGGTGGAGCGGCTGGAGAAGGCGCCGGTGGACGTGCCGGTCGGCGACGCGGCGGTTCCGCTGGCGGTCCGGCTGGACAGCGCCGGCGCCATGGCCGCCCTGCTGGAGGCGATGGCCGAGGGCGACCCCGTCCCGCGCCTGCCGGCGCTGGTCGACCGCGCCGCGCGCGGCCGGTACGAGCGGCTGGCCCATTGGGTGCCGGCCCCCTGGCTGGGCGATCCAGACACGGCGGAGGGGGTGGCCTTCTCCATCGAATGCCGGGAGACGATCAACCCCGCCGACCCGGTGAAGCTGGCGGAGAACGCCCGGCGCTTCCCGCCCTTCGGCGCCATGAGCACCGACGATCCCGGCCGGCGTGTCTGCGCCCAATGGCCCGCCGCGGCGCAGGAGGCGGCGGAACGGCTGCCGGTGGCGAGCCCCGTGCCGGTGCTGCTGCTGTCCGGCGCCTACGACCCCCTGACCCCGCCGGAATGGGCCGAGCGCGCCGCGTCCACGCTGCCGAAGAGCCGCCATCTGGTCTTCCGCAGCGCCGGCCACCTGGTGAGCGGATCGGAGGACTGCGCCACCGCCGTCGCCGCGCAGTTCGTGGAGCAGGAATCCCTACCCCCCAACGCCTGCCCCAACGCCGCCAAGCCCCCGGGGTTCGAGGGGCCGTAGGCGGGGTAAAGCAAAAAGATCACCACAGAGACACGGAGACACAGAGGGTTTGATTCTCTGTGTCTCCGTGTCTCTGTGGTGAAAACGTCCGCGCTACGGCTGCGTTCGTTCGGGCTTGCGCAGGCCGCGTTCCTCGAACTCCTCGTCCACTTCCTGCTCGACCTTACGCTCGATCTCGCTTTCCAGGCAGTCCGCGGTTTTTGCGACGGTCTGCGCGGCGATCTTCTCGAAGCCGGTTTTGACCTTCTGGAGTTCCTTCTCGGACTGTTCCTCCAGGTTGATCAGGCCGTTGCGCGCGGCCTCCGTGGCGCGGATCAGCTCGTCGAGCTTCAGCTGCACCGCCTGGGTGTCGCGGTTCTGGGCGTTCTGGATCAGGAAGACCATCAGGAAGGTGACGATGGTCGTGCCGGTGTTGATGACCAGCTGCCAGGTGTCGGAGAAGTGGAACATCGGGCCGGTGATGGCCCAGACGATGACCGTCCCCAGGGCCAGGACGAAGGCGCCCGGCTTGCCGGTCTGGCGCTCCGTCCAGCGGGCGAAGCGGTAGAAGACGTCACTGAGCATTCGGCTGGCCTCCGGCCAAGCATTCTTGTGTCGCCACAAGCCAACGCCCGGCCGGAGGAAAAGTGCCGTTACGAACCCTGGCTCAGCACCTCGGCCAGCGCCCGGTCGTGCTGGTTGCCCCCGACGATCAACTGCATGGAACCGGTCGGGACCTCCACGCCCAATTCGTCGAAGCGCTTCTTCATGCGGCGATTGAACTCGCGCGACACGCCCCACTGCTTGGTCGGGCGGGTCTTGAAGCGGGCGGTGATCAGCTGCGTGCTGTCGGGCTGGAACTTGTCCAGGCCCATCACCTCCAGCGGGGCCAGGATGTCCGGCGTGAACTGCGCGTCGGCCTGGAGCCCCTGGCCGATCTCGGTCAGCAGCGCGATGACGCGGTCCGGATCCTCTCGGTAGGCGATGCGCACCTCGAACAGGGCGTAGGAGAAGTCCTTCGACATGTTCTTGACGGTGGAGACCGAGTTGAAGGGCACCGAATGCACGGCACCCGACGAATCGCGCAGGCGGATGGAGCGGATGGACAGCGCCTCCACCACGCCGGAATGGCCGCCGCCCACGTCCACCACGTCACCGACGGAGATGCTGTCCTCGAACAGGATGAACAGGCCGGTGATGATGTCCTTGACCAGGGTCTGGGAGCCGAAACCGACCGCCAGACCAACCACGCCGGCACCGGCCAGCAGCGGCGCGATGTTCACCCCAAGCTCCGACAGGGTGATCAGCGAGACCATGGTCACCAGCACCACGAGGAACGCGTTCCTCAGTAAAGGCAGCAGCGTGCGGACGCGCGCGCTGCGCTCGATCCGCGCGCCGTTGCGGTCGGTGGAGGCGAGGAAGCGCTCGATCATCGAGCTGACGATCTCCCACGCCGCGATGGAGCCGACCAGCAGCAGGCCGATGGTGACGGCGCTGCGCACGATGCGCTGGCCGAGCGGAGTCTGCGTCCAGGCCAACGTGTCGATGCCCCAGCCGTACAGGATCATCATCAGCGCCACGACCCAGATCACCGTCTTCACCACACGGTGCGCGATGGGGATGTAGAGATTGGCGCGCTCCTGCAATTGCGGCAGGGCCTCGCGCGTTTCCGCCTTCATGCGCAGGCCGCGGCGCAGGCCGCGGTTGGTGACGTTGACCAGCAGCCGGGCCAGAGCCGCCACCAGGATGGTGATGCCGGTGGCCCGCGCCAGATACTCGAAGCCGCCGTAGACGTTCAGCACCCAGACGCCGAAGGTGACCACGACGTAGACGATGGCCAGCACGTGCCAGACGTCGGCGAAGCGGCGCCGGGCGGAGCGCAGCACGGCCCCCTGCCCTTCCGATTCCCGCGCGGCGGTGGAGGTGGGGTCGCCGTCGCCGGACAGCGGGTTGCCGTGCATCCACTCCGCCACCGTGCGGCGGTTCTGCAGGATCAGCGCGATCGTCATGCCGGCCAACGCCAAGCCCAGCAGCTTCAGCAGCGCGCCGTAGGCGCCCAGCGGCAGGCCCAGCACATAGGCGCCCTCCGCCAGGAAATAGCCGTAGATGCCGACCGCGGCGAGGCGGCGGATCCACAGATAGAGGCGCCGCGTGTTGGCGTCGCCCATCTGCACCAGCCGCAGGTTCGGCGCGTCCGGCGCGATCAGGATGCGCACCACCACCATGACGACCTGGAGGATCACGGTGGCGTTGATCACGGCCAGCGCCACCAGCCGCACGCGCGGCCCCGGCTCGCTGACCGACAGGATGCCGTAGCCGACGACGATGAAGGCGGCGATGGGCGCCAGCTCCATCAGCGCGCGGCCGAGCAGCAGGGGCAGGCGCACCAGCGTCGTGGTGCCGCGCCGCGCGGCGAGCGCCGCGCGCGGCCGGGACAGGAGCCAGCTGATGAAGCGCTCGATCACGCCGCCGGCCACCAGGATCATGGACAGCTGGATGGCGATCTGCACCCAGCGGTCGCGGGCGGACTGGTCGGTCATCTGCCGGTTCGCCCACTCCACGGCGCCCGGCAGATCCTTGAACACGTTGCCGACCTGGACGAGCTGGCGGCTGAGCACGTCCATGCGCTGCGCCAGGAAGGACAGCGCCGTGGCGCCGATGGTCTCCGGCAGCGGGGTGGCCGGCGCCTCGGCGGCCTTCGCCTGGTCCAGCCCCTTCTGCGCGGCCATCAGCGCCTTCAGCTGCTCGACCAGCCGGGCGCGGGCCGCGGGGTCTTCCAGCGTGACGATCATGCCCTGGAGCTGCTCCGGCGTCGGCTCGCCCGACGCGGCGGGCGCCGGCGTTCCGGAACCGGCGGGAGCGGGAGCGGCGGGCGCCGGGGCGACGGCCTGCGCCAGGGCGGGGCCGGCGGCCAGCGCCGGGGCCGTCATCGCAAAGCCGGTGACCAGCAGCAGGAGGACGGCGGCGAGGCCGACCGTCCATCGCCCGCCCATCCGTCGAGTGCTTGTGCGAAGCATGCCTGTCCTATCCATCATGTCGAAGTCGTCGCGGCCCCCCATCGTTAGGGCGATGGCGGCAGGCCATATCGATCGAGGGGCGCGACGTTAGCCCGCCTCCGCCACCTTGCCAACCCAAGGTGCATTGAACCTTTTTGGGACCATCGCCCCGCTTTGGGACGGATTTACGGCAAAGCGTCCGGAATTTCACGGTTTCTCATCAGGCGGGCGGCGGCCTGCGCCTTGGGGTCGCCCGCCGCCTCCTCCAGGCCGCGGACGACGCCGGCGTGGTCCTCCGCCTTGCGGTTCTGGCTCATCTTCCGCTTGGCGTCGATCCGGGTGATCGGCAGCCGCAGCCCGACGATGCCCCGCAGCTGCGCCCGGATGAAATCGGGCGGAGCGTCGGCAACCGCCCAGGGCTGCGGGCGCGCCGCCTCGTGACGCTCCGTCAGGCGCGTGACGAGGCCGAGCAGGCGGTCGGCGTCCTCGAAGAACTCCACCGGCCCATAGGCGTGCACCGCCACATAGTTCCAGGTCGGCACCACCTTGCCGTCGCGCGCCTTGCTCTCATACCAGGACGGGGTGACATAGGCGTCCGGCCCCATGAAGACCGCCATCGCGTCCATCGTCGGCGGCTCCCGCCATTGCGGGTTCGCCTTCGCCACATGGCCGTAGAGCGTGCCCATCTCCCCCTCCCGCTCGTCGAGCAGCAGGGGCAGCGGCGTGCAGATCAGCCCGCCCGCCGTGGCCGTGACCAGATTGGCCAGCCCGGCGGCGCGCATCGTCTCGTGGATGAAAGGCAGGTCGGTCTCAAGAAACGCGGGGGGAATGTACATGCAGGCCTCCTGATCGGGAGCAGAGTGTCCCCGAAAACCGGCCTGAACGGAACGGCCGGTTCCGATCTTTCTCGGTGGTCCAATTATTGATCGCGTCGCGACACCGGGCATTGACCCGTTCCGAAAAGCCGCACAGTTCCTGCTACAGTCCAGCGCTTTTCCCGAAACGACAGGAGGCAGCCATGGCTCCCAGCGATGGAGAGATCGAAAAGGACGGGCAGATCCGCGAGAAGCTCGTCGCCACCAAGGAGAAGTGGGCGCAGGAGGGGCGCGCGCTGACCGGCCACACCGCCGACCCGGCGCGCGAGCGGCTGCCGCCCGGCCAGCGGCTGGTCGAGGACTGGCCGGTGCTCGACCTCGGCGTCGTGCCGCGGGTGACGACGGAAAACTGGACGCTGGCCGTCGACGGGCTGGTGGAGAACCCGGTCACTTGGCGCTGGGCCGACTTCCAGGCGCAGCCGCAGGAGAGCTTCGTCTCCGACATCCACTGCGTCACCACCTGGTCGCGCTACGACAACCGCTGGGAAGGGGTGAGCGCGCGCCGCCTGCTGTCCGTGGTGAAGCCGAAGCCGGAGGCGCGCTTCGTCGTCTGCCATTCCTCGGACGGCTACACGACCAACCTGCCCCTGGACGCCTTCGCGGACGAGGACGTGCTGCTCGCCACGACCTGGGAAGGCCAGCCGATCAGCCGTGACCATGGCGGCCCCGTCCGAGTCGTCGTGCCGAAGCTGTATTTCTGGAAAAGCGCCAAGTGGGTGAAGCGACTCGAGTTCGTCGCGGAGGACCGGCGCGGCTATTGGGAGGTCCGCGGCTATCACAACGAGGCCGATCCCTGGAAGGAAGAGCGTTACTCGGAATGAAACGACAACATTCCGGCAGAAGAACAAAGGCGCGTTCTTCAGGTCGAGCGTCATGAAACGACGACGGCCGCCGGCTGGTAAGACCAGTTGAGACGGCGGTTGCGGCAAATTGCTGCCGCAACCGCGCCAATTGCGCCAGATCATTCCCTTGCTCCGCACTGGTGACGTAGCCGTACGCGCGTCGGGCGACTCACATTCGGACGCAAGGGATAAGCAATGACAGTGGACTCGGTCACGATTGCCCTGGTGGGCAGCGGTGGCGCCGGCGCGATGACCGCCGGACAGATGCTGCTGGATGCCGCCGCCAACGTGGGATGGTACGGTTTGATGTCGCGGTCCACCGGCCCGCAGATCCGGGGTGGCGAGGCCGCCGCCCTGGTTCGCCTGTCGCCGACGCCGGTTCATGGTCCCGGGGACCGCTTCGACATCATCATCGCCTTCGACTGGCAGAATGTGGAACGCTTCGCCGCCGAGCTGCCGCTGTCGGACAAGAGCGTCATCATCACCGACCCGAGCCAGGGCGAGGTGCCGGCGGTGCTGGCCGCCAGCGGCGCCAAGCAGGTCGAGCTGCCCATCAAGGAGCTGGCCGGCAAGATCCCCGGCGGCCGCGTCAACATGGTCGGCCTGGGCGCCGTCGCCGCGATCATCGGCCTGCCGCGCGCGGGCATCGACGCGGTGATCCAGAAGGCGCTGGGCAAGAAGGGCGACGCCGCCATCCAGGCTTCCAACGCCGGCATCGACGCCGGATCGAAGGAAGTCGCGGGCTGGAACCTGGGCCTGGAGCTGGCCGCCCCGAACAAGGACGGCGCCACCCGCTGGAACATCTCCGGCAACGAGGCCGCCGGCCTGGGCGCCCTGAAGGGCGGGGTGAAGTTCTGCGCCGCCTACCCGATCACCCCCGCGACCGAGATCCTGGAGTGGCTGGCCCCCAACCTCGCCAAGACCGGCGGCAAGCTGGTGCAGGCGGAGGACGAGCTGGCCTCCATCGCCATGTGCCTGGGCGCCTCCTTCAGCGGCGTGCCGTCCATCACCGCGACCGCCGGCCCCGGCCTGTCGCTGATGACCGAGTGCATCGGCCTGGGCGTGGCGTCCGAGACCCCGGTGGTGATCGTCGACGTGCAACGCGGCGGTCCCTCGACCGGCATCCCGACCAAGTCCGAACAGTCCGACCTGAACATCGCCGTCTACGGCCTGCACGGCGACGCCCCGCACCTGGTGGTCGGCCCGACCTCCATCGGCGACTGCCTGTTCACCACCCAGTGGGCGGTGCATCTGGCCGAGGCCCTGCAGACCCCGGCCATCGTCCTGTCCGACCAGGCCATGGGCCAGTCGCGCGCCATCATCGACAAGCCGGCCGACGCCCCCTACACGGCCAAGCGCCTGCTGGCGACCGATCTGGGCGGCGAGGACAAGTACAAGCGCTACGCCAACACCGAATCGGGCATCTCACCGGCCGCCATCCCCGGCATGCCGGGCGGCGAGCACACCGCCGACGGTCTGGAGCATGCGGAGAACGCCCTGCCGTCCTCGCAGGCGTCCGACCACCAGAAGCAGCTGGACAAGCGTCTGCGCAAGCTGACCAGCTTCGACTTCGGCGACGCCTGGGCCGACATTGAGGGCGAGGGCGAGATCGCCGTCGTCACCTGGGGTTCGGCGACGGGTCCGGCGCGCGAGGCGGTGCGGCGCCTTCAGGCCGCGGGCAAGAAGGCCCGTCTGGTCGCCATCCGCCTGATCTCCCCGGTGCAGCCGTCCAAGCTGGCCGCGGCGCTGGAAGGCGTCACGAAGGTCCTGGTCGTCGAGCAGACGCACGGCGCCCAGTTCCACAAGTTCCTCCGCGGGCATTACGACCTGCCGGGCGAGGTGTCGGTGTTCAGCCGCCCCGGCCCGCTGCCGATCCGCGCGCGTGAGGTTCACGAGACGCTTCTTTCCCTGATCTGACCGGCCGGAGCACGAACGACATGGATACCCACCTGACCGAGGACGTCGTCGGCCCGATGCCGCACGACTACAAGTCCGACGTGAAGCCCATCTGGTGCCCCGGCTGCGGCGATTACTCCGTGCTGGCCGGCATCACCCGCGCCATGGCCAACATGGGGCTGAAGCGTGAAAACACCGTCGTGGTGTCGGGCATCGGCTGCTCGTCGCGCATTCCCGCCTACACCAGCGTCTATGGCTACCACACCGTGCACGGCCGCTCGCTGCCCGTGGCCGCGGGCGTGAAGCTGGCCCGTCCGGAGCTGGACGTGCTGATCTTCGGTGGCGACGGCGACGGCTTCTCCATCGGCGGCGGCCACTTCCTGCACGCCTGCCGGCGCAACGTGGACATGACCTACATCGTCATGGACAACCAGGTCTACGGCATGACCAAGGGCCAGGCCTCGCCGACCACCGAGTCCGACTGGTGCGAATCGAAGCTGACGCCGGAAGGCCCGGGCGTGAACCCGATCCAGCCGGTCGCGCTGGCTCTGGCCTGCGGCGCGAACTTCGTCGCCCGCGGCTTCTCCAACGACCCGAACGAGGTCGCGCGCCTGATCGTGGCGGGCGTGAAGCACCCCGGCTTCTCCGTCATCCACATCCTGTCCCCGTGCGTCACCTTCCGCCCGGAGCAGCGCAACTGGAAGAGCACGGTCCACCCCTACGGCCGCGAGCCGACGGACGACCCGAACGAGGCGATGCGCGCCGTCCTGGAGGACGACGGCTTCGGGCTCGGCATCTTCCTGGCCGGCAACCGCCGGCCGTTCCAGCCGGCGTCGAAGGACAGCCACACCATCGCCCAGATCGAAGAGAGGTTCGCGGTATGAAGGCGAAAGTCGAGAATGGCGCGTCCAACGTGGGCCTGTTCCTGGCCCACGCCCTGGAGCTGGAGATCGAGGCGGCCGACCGCTACAACGAGCTGGCCGACAGCATGGAGGCCCACAACAACGTGGAGGTCGCCAAGCTGTTCCGCGACCTCGCGGGCTACTCGGTGAAGCACGCGGAAGAGGTGAAGCAGCTCGCCCGCGAATACGGCTCGCTGCCGAAGGTCGCCCCCTGGGAGTTCCAGTGGGACGCCACCAAGGAGTCGCCGGAGGCCGCGGCCTTCGAGAACGCCCACTACCTGATGAAGCCGCACCACGCCCTGAAGATGGCGCTGCTGAGCGAGCACCAGGGCAACAACTACTACGCCTCGGTCGCCGCCGAGACCAAGGACCCGGAGGTCGCCCGCCTCGCCCGCGAGTTCGCGGACGAGGAAGCCGGCCACGTCGCCCTGGTCCGCAAGTGGCTGGAGCGCTACCCGGCCCCGAAGGAAGGCTGGGACGAGGATCCCGATCCGCCCAACATTTCGGATTGAGGCCCCTCAGACGGGAATGGTAAGGACGGGGCGGCCCTATGGCCGTCCCGTTTTCATTTGGTATCCGGAATGACCGTCGGACTTGAACCCACCGTGCCCTCCCCCTGCGTCAGCGTCTGCAAGATGACCGAGGACCGGTCGCACTGCATCGGCTGCCTGCGCACGCTGGCCGAAATCCGCGCGTGGAAGACGATGGCGGATGAGGCGAAACGCGCGCTGTTGGTGGAGCTGGAGGGAAGGCGCGCGGCGGTGGGGGTGTAGGTCGGGGACGTATTGCCCCCACCCTACCCCTCCCCCGCTTCGCAGGGGAGGGAACTCCGCCGGCTCCGCAATCAAAGCCCTCCCCTGCGCAGCGGGGGAGGGAGGGACCCGCGAAGCGGGAGGGTGGGGGCAATGCGGGCCTCACGCCCCCCGCACCACCGCCAGCCCCAACCCCTCCAGCGCGGCGCGCAGGTCCTGGAACTTGCGGACGTAGCGGCCCTTGTAGGTCTCGAAATCGGCGGCGATGGCCGCTTCGGCGTTGTTGCCCTTGCCGAATTCGGCGACGCGGTGCGGGTTTTCCGCCCGGTACAGGGCAAAGGCGCCCTCAACAACGAGATCTTCAGCGACCAGAGCGGGGGCGGTCATGATGGTGGCGTCCTTGACGAGGTGTGTGTCGAAGCGCGGCGGCGGCACGCTTCATGTGTGCGCCGCACCATAACAAACACCACAACAGGACGGATTAATCCAAAGGATCAGGCCGTCGCCCCGCGCAACATTGTCATGCGATCCCGGTCGACCCGGATGCGGTCGAGATGCTGCGCCACCACCGCGGTGATCGGCAGCGGAAGTTCCTTCTCCAGGGCCGCGTCGTAGCGGGTGACGCATTCCGTCTCGCCGCGCTGCACCTCGTTCAGGATGGCCTCGCGGTCGTGGCCCAGCACGTTGTTCTTCAGCTCCAGGAAGAAGCGGTGCGCGCCGCCGATGACGGTGCCGCCCATGTCCGGCGCCCCGCCCTGCTCGGCGACCAACCGTTGCAGTTCCCGAACGATGGCGCCGCGCTGGGCGGCCAAATCGTTGAACAGAGCCTTCAGATCGTCTTCCTGCACCGTCTCGGCGGCTTGGCGGTAAGCCTCGTGGCTGTCCTCGACGATGCGAATGAGATCGTTGAGCGTGTCGACGATCTCGTCCTTCCCCATCATGGCCGCTCTCCCTGGCGTGCTGCCCTTCGGAACGGTCAACCTCCAGCCGCGCCAAAGGTTCCTCGCACCTCTCCCGGTACCCCCCTCGGTAACGGCCCTCGGTAACGGATCAGCATCCGGCCTGTTGAGCGGGGCAAGCCCGATGGAGGGCGTTCCGAGAACGAAACCCCAAAACGAAACGACGGAGAGACGACGTGGCCAACAGCAGCAAAGAAACCCTGATCGACTGGCTGCGCGACGCGCACGGCATGGAGAGCCAGGCCGTGGAGATGCTGGAGCGGCAGGCCGAGCGCATCAAGAACTACCCGGAGGTGCTGGCGAAGGTGCAGGAGCACATCGAAGTGTCGAACCGGCAGGCCGACCGCCTGAAGCAGTGCCTGCAAAAGCTTGGCACCGACACCTCGGCCATCAAGACCGGCGTCGCCATGCTGATCGGGAACGCGCAGTCCCTGTCCGGCGTGATCACGTCCGACGAGATCGTCAAGGCGGCGATCTTCGACTACTCGTTCGAGCATTTCGAGATCGCCAACTACCGCTCGCTCATTGCGGCGGCGGAACAGGCCGGTGAACCGGACATCGCCCGGACGCTGAAGCAGAGCCTGGACGAGGAACTGGAGATGGCCGCCTGGCTGGAACAGCGCCTGCCCCAGCTGACCAAGACCTATCTGGAGCGCAAGGAAACCGCCGGCGTGGCGGAAGCCAAGCGCTGAGGCTGCCTATGGCCTGGGGAAGACGCGTGTCTCCCCAGGCCGGTGCGGTCATCAGGACGCGGCCAGCGCCGCGGGGTGGCGGGTGGCGGAGCGGTCGCGCCACAGGCTCCAGAGATGGCCGGACAGGACCATGGCGTCCGACGCGAGGCCGAAGGCCGAACCGGCCAGCATGTTGTGACCGGCGCCGACGACCGTGGAGGTCAGGAAGAACAGGCGCATGGTCCCGACCGTGTTCTGCCAGCGGCCGATCGTGCCCAGGATGAAGCCTGCCGCCGACAGGGCCGACATCGGCCCCTGCCACGTTGCAGCCGCCACCGCCAGCGCCGCCGGAACGGTCAGTGCGAAGGCGACGCCGAGCCAGCGCGGCCGCTCCTCCGGGTAGGCGGTCGCCAGTTGCAGGAGGCCGAGCACCGACATCAGCATGCCCGTGTGGGCGCCCAGGCACAGAAAATGGATGACGAACAGCGCGGCGGCACCGGCCTGCGCCGCCAGGATCATGCGCCGGTCCTGCAGCAGCGTGGACAGCGTGCCCAGCGCGAGCCCGGCAAGCCCCGTCGCCGCGACGAGCGACAGGTGCGGCATGTAGTGCAACAGGAAAACCATGATCGGACGCCTTCTCCCGCTTGTGCGGGGCACCGGAATGCTGCGTTGCAGCAAAGAAATCTGCGAAGGCGGCGGACGTTAGGCGCGGATGGTTAAGCGGATATGAATCACCATGTGATGAAGAATGGCTGATAGCGCTGCGCCAAATCCGGGGCAGCGACGGATCAAATCCGGCTTGAAAAACAATGGCAAGATCGGGGGCAAGACCGGGGGCAAGATCGGGACCAAGCTGAGCCAGGACCGCGGGTATAACCCCATCGTTCAGGGCTTGGGCTGGACCTTTCACCTTTGCGACGTTTCCTCGGCGGCGTTCCGGCGGCATATTTCCGCGCCGCAACATTTGCTGCCGTCTGAAACAATGCCGCGAGCCCACGATGAACCAGTCGATCCGTTTGGACGCCCTGATCGCCGACCGGCCCACCTGCAGCCATTGCGGCCAGCCGATGCGGGCGGGCGAGCCCCATTGGGCCGGCGACGCGGAAAACCGCCCCTGGCATTACGGCTGTGCGGAAAAGGCCGGGCTGACCATGTCCTGGTCACGGCTGCGGCAACGCCGCGCGTCCTGAGGACCGAGACTGATTTGGGACCGATCCCGCACCCGCGCTGTTGTCCCGGACAGATCCGTGACATCCGTGGAGGGGAAGAGATGAAGGGAAGCCCGCGCAGCGTCTGGCTGTCCATGACCAACCGGGCGGCAAATCAGGCTGTCGGTTTCTGGAGCGGCCTGTTCACCGCGGCGGCCAAGCGCAATCAGGCCGCCATGCTGAACGCGATGACCAAGCCAACCAAGGCCAAGACGCGGTCGAAGACGACTCGCACGCCAAAGAAAAAAGGCCATTGAGGCTGCGTCCGGGCAAAACAAAAGCCGCCTTGCGGCGGCTTGATGTATCCCGGAAGAAGAATGGCGCGCCCGAAGAGATTCGAACTCCTGACCCCCAGATTCGTAGTCTGGTGCTCTATCCAGCTGAGCTACGGGCGCATCCGGCTTCTTTTTCGCGACGTCGTCGGTGACCATCCGGCGTCGAGGCGCGCAACTTACTCAAAAGAGTTTTGGGCCGCAAGCGCTTTTTTCACCCCATGCGCCGGAACCGCAAACCGGCCATTCGGGCAGGTCGGGAGCCCCGGATTGCGTCCCCCATCGGCCTTGCGTTATAAGCGGCGGCAAGTTTCTTTCGGAGACCAGAGCCGTGCCCGAAGCCGTTCCCTTCAACAAGCACTTCCCCGTGTCGTGGGAGGAGCTTCACCGCAACGCCAAGGCACTGGCCTGGCGCCTGATCGACAAGGGCCCGTGGAAGGGCATCGTCGCGGTGACGCGCGGCGGCCTCGTCCCCGCCGCGATCATCGCGCGCGAGCTTGAGCTGCGCCTGATCGACACCGTCTGCGTGTCGAGCTACGACCACCAGAACCAGCGCGAGGCGATGGTCCTGAAGGGCGTCGAGGCATCGGGCGCCGGCGACGGCGAGGGCTGGCTGATCATCGATGACCTGGTGGACACCGGCAAGACCGCGGTGATCGTGCGCAAGATGCTGCCCAAGGCGCATTTCGCCACCGTCTACGCCAAGCCGGCCGGCCGGCCGCTGGTCGACACCTTCATCACCGAAGTCAGCCAGGACACCTGGATCCACTTCCCCTGGGACATCGAACTGCAATTCTCGCAGCCGATCGCGAAGCAGCACCGCGGATCCTGACGAAAGTCATAGATCGCGGGCATCATAGATCTCAGGGCGCCATAGAACGCTTTGGTTGCACCGCTTACATCGGCGAAGCCGCGCTCGATTGATCGTGCGCGGCTTCGTTTCTTTACCGCAATGTTAACTTTCAATACGCGATAAAGGCGGTGCAACTCTAATTGCGCGATCGCCACTCGCATGTTCGACGCGTCCGACGACGACACCACCCTCCGTAGGAAGATCAACGAGCTGGTCGCGCGACTGCCCGCCAGCCTCGTCTACAACCTGTTGAGCGAAATCGAGGGGATGGACGGCGAGTCGCCGGAACGGATCCAGCTCGTCCGGCTCTATGTGATCGAGCATCTGAACCGGCAGCGCACGAACCGCGCCCGGCGCCTGTTCACCACGCTGTTCGAATCCTTCATGATCGACGACGACGTGCTCTACCACGCCGGCATGGCCGTGCCCGGCATGGTGCAGCGCCTGGACGTCGGCGCCCTGTGGGAACTGCTGAGCCGCGACGGCTTCCCCGTCCTGGCGGTCGAGGCGCAGGAAAAGCTGGACGAGATGGCGCGCACCGAGGTGCTGGACCGCGCGCTGCGCTCGCCGGAGGCGCTGGCCCTGATGGAGCGCATGCGCGTGGCCGCCGTGAGGCACCTGGACATGGTGCTGTCCAGCCGCAAGACGACCGACGACGCGCTGGCCGCGCTGTCGCGCAACCGGGCGCGCCGCACCCGCCTGCTGTCGGCCTACCTGGACAAGGCACCGCATTTCGAGGCCGGCACCGTCCAGACCATGCGCGACATCCTGGCCCACGCCGACGGGCCGGGCGCCCCGATCGCGCTGATCGACGAGAAGCTGAAGACCTTCCCGGCGCCGAGCCCCAACGCCTGGGAGCAGGAGCGCGCGGCCGACCGGCTCCTGAACGCGGTGGACGACCTGTCCGACCGCTTCCGCGACAACGCGTCCCTCGCCCAGCTGCTGCCGCTGTCGGTGGCCAACGTGAAGCGCAACTACGCCGCGGTGGGCCTCTACATCCGGCAGAGCGGCGTCGATCCCGGCCGCGGCAACGCGGTCAGCGATGCTCTGACCGCCCATTTCGTGGCGACCATCCGCTTCCTGACCGCCGCCCTGACCACGGTGCTGAAGCTGAACGAGCGGGTCCCGGGCTCCGCGATCCGGCCGAGCCTGAAGGAAAAGGCCCGCATCAACGCCCTGATGCAGCGGCTGGCCCAGGTGATCGAGGCGGTGACCGCGTCCGGCCTGATGGAGGACCGGCGCAGCGAGCCGACCTTCCGCAACGCCTGGGGGACCGCCAGCAAGATCGTCGTCACGCGCGTCGCCGCCATCGCCATGGAGCGGTCCGCCCAGGCCGCGGTGGCGCGCCGCCACGCGGTGATCGACCACGAGGACGTGATCTGGCTGGACCGGCTGATCTGGGACTGGCAGGAGCGCACCCGCGACTTCGGCTACGAGACCTACGAGCTGTCGAAGTGGCGCGAGACCCTGCTGGAGGAGATGCGCGCCAACGTCGAGAAGGCGATGAAGTTCGAGGAGACGGACTCGCTGGACGAGCGCATGGAGCATCTGCTGCGCATCAACGGCATTAGCACGGTGTTCGACCAGCGCGTCAGCCGCTGGATCCCGACCACCAGCCACAACATGACCCGCCTGCTCAGCCACCGGCTGGAACGCGCCCGGGACATGGGCCCGGCGGAGCGTGAAATCATCGACGACCTGATCGCCACCGCAAAGACCGAGGTCGGCAAGTCCCGCTATTGGAAGAGCAACGAACTGGTCGACCTGATCGAGCTGTCGGAGAAGGCCCAGAAGCCAGTCGGTTGACGGTCCGGGTCGGTTGACAGTTGACGCAAGCGGACTTGCGGGTGTGTCAAGTATTGCCCCCTCCCCATCCCTCCCCCGCTGACGCGGTGGAGGGGGCTTGGGCGAAGCGGCGGCAGTCCCCTCTCCCGCGCAGCGGGGGAGGGTTAGGGAGGGGGCAAACGCGTCACAGCACCCCCGACGACCGGTGCCGCGGGTCCAGCAGGTCGCGCAGGCCGTCGCCCAGCAGGTTCAGCCCCAGCACCGTCAGCGCAATCGCGCCGCCGGGGAATATCGCCTGCAAGGGGGCGGTGAACAGGAAGGTCTGGGCGTCGCCCAGCATCTTGCCCCAGGAGGGCGACGGCGGCTGGATGCCGAGGCCGAGGTAGCTGAGCGCCGCCTCGTTCAGGATCGCCACGGCGAACAGCACCGTCGCCTGCACGATCACCACCCCGGCCACGTTCGGCAGCACATGCACCAGCGTGACCGACAGCGGCCCGCGGCCGAGCGCCAGCGCCGCGCGCACGAACTCCCGCCGCCACACCGCCAGGGCCGCGCCGCGCGTGACCCGCACGAAGACGGCGGCGTTGAACAGGCCGAGCGCCAGCACGACGTTCACCGCCCCGGCCCCCAGCACGGCGGTCAGCAGGATCGCCGTCAGCACCGCCGGAAAGGCGAAGGTCAGGTCGGCGAGTCGCGCCACCGCCTCGTCCCCCCAGCGGCCCCAGACCGCGGCGGCGAGGCCCAGCGGCACGCCCAGCGCCGCGCCCAGCGCCACCGCCGCCGCCCCGACGGCCAGGGAGTTGCGCGCGCCGACCAGGATCATCGACAGCACGTCGCGCCCGAAATGGTCGGTGCCCAGCCAATGCTCCGGCCCCGGCGGGCGGAGGCGCGCGACGACGCGGATCTGCTCCGCCGGAAAGGGCGTCCAGGCGAGCGACAGCAGCGCGGCCCCGACCACCAGCGCGGTCAGGACGGCGCCCAGGACCAGACTGGCGGGAAGACGGCGCGTTCTCACGCCGCCACCCGGGGGCGCGGGTCGACGGCGGCGCAGGCGATGTCGACCAGCGCGTTGACCAGCACGACCATCACCGCCAGCAGCACGACCACCCCCTGCACCACGATCAGGTCATGCTGCCCGATCGCCTGGTAGAGCAGCCGGCCGAGCCCCGGCAGGGTGAAGACATTCTCCACCACCACGGCCCCGGCGACCAGGAAGGCGAATTGCAGGCCGAGGATGGTCGTCACCGGGATCAGCGCGTTCGGCAGCACATGGCGCAGCAGCACGGTCCGCCGCCGCAGGCCCTTGGCGCGGGCCGTGCGCACATAGTCCTCGCGCAGCGTGTCGAGCGCCGCGGTGCGGGTGATGCGGGCGAGGATCGCCGCCTCCGGCAGGGCCAGCGCGATGGCGGGCAGCAGCAGCGCCTTCAGCGCCGGCGCCGCGCCCATCCCCCAGCCGGGAAAGCCGCCGGCCGAAAACCAGCCGAGCTGCACGGAGAAGCCCAGGATCAGCAGGATGGCGAACCAAAAGCTGGGCACCGCGATGCCGACCTGCCCGAAGGCCATGACCGCCCAGTCGCCCGCCCGCCCCTGCCGCGCCGCCGCCAGCAGGCCGAGCGGGATCGCCAGCCCGGCCGACAGCAGCATCGCCATCAGCGCCAGCGGCAGGGTGATCTCCAGCCGCTCCGTCACCAGCCCGGCGACCGGGCGCGCGTAGGTCAGGCTGGTGCCGAGGTCGCCCGTCAGCATCCCGCCGACCCAGGCGGCGTAGCGCACGGGCACCGGCCGGTCGAGCCCCATCTGGTGGCGCAGCGCCGCCACAGCCTCCGGCTGGGCGCTGGTGCCGAGCATCAGCAGCGCCGGGTCGCCCGGCACCACCTCCAGCACGGCGAACACCACCAGCGTGGCGAGCCACGCGGTTAGCGCCAGCGTCAGCAGGCGGCGCGCGAGGAAGGCAAGCACGCGGGTCGAGTCCTGTGGCGGCGGTCGAAGCGGGGAGCGGTCGTCACTTCCACCGCACGCCGGTCACGTCGTTGGCCTGCACCGGCCGGTTCAGCCACATGCCTTGCAGGCCGGCCTTCTGCACGGTCGCGGCCGGCAGCATGAAGAGGAAGCCGTTGACCGCGTCGTCGGCCAGGACGCGCTGCTGCTCGCCGTAGAGGAAGTTGCGCTTGTCCATGTCCTGGGTGCGGTCCAGCTCCGCCTGCACGGCGTTGAAGCGCTCACTCTTGTAGTTGAAGTAGTAGTCGGGGCGGGCGTAGACGTCGATGTCCAGCGGCTCCGTGTGGGCGATCAGGGTCAGGTCGTAGTCCTTGCCCTTGAAGACCTTCTCCAGCCAGGGCGCCCATTCCATCGGCTCCACCTTCGCGCGGATACCGACCTCGGCCAGCATGGCGGCGATCAGCTCGCCGGAGCGGCGGGCGTAGATCGGCGGCGGCAGCTTCAGCACCGTGTCGAAGCCGTTCGGGTAGCCGGCCTGGGCGAGCAGCGCCTTGGCCTTCGTCGGGTCGTAGGGATAGAGGCCGGTCAGGTCCACATAGCCGGCGCGGTGCGGCGGGAAGTGGCTGCCGATGGCCGACCCGTTGCCGAACAGCACGCCCTCGATCAGCGTCTTGCGGTCGATGGCGTGGGCCATGGCCCGGCGCACGCGGACGTCGTCGAAGGGCTTGCGGGCGTTGTTGGTGGACAGGATCGTCTCCCCCTCCGTCGTGCCGACCATGACCGTGAAGGCCCGGTCGTTGCGGAACTGGGGCAGCGCCTCGTAGGTGTCGAACTGCGGGAAGCTGTCGATGTCGCCGGCCTTCAGGGCGGCGACCTGAGCCGCCGGGTCGCTGATGAAGCGGAAGGTCACCCGCTCCAGCGCCGGCTTCGGCCCGTCATAGTCGGGGTTGCGGGCCAGCACCACGCGGTCGCCGGCCACCCAGCGCTCGAACTTGAAGGGGCCGGTGCCGACGGGAGTCTGCTTGTTGCCGGCGGCCGAGTCCGGCCCGACGATGGCGGCGTCGCCGGTCGCCATGTGGAACAGGAACAGCCCGTCCGGCCGCGACAGCGTCACCACCGCGGTGTGCGGGTCCGGCGCGTCCACCGCGGCGATGGCCGCGAAGTAGCTCTTCTGCGCGTTCACCGAGTCGGCCCCGCGCGCGCGGTCGAGCGAGAACTTCACCGCCGCCGAATCGGCCAGCCGGCCGTCGTGGAACTTCGCGTTCGGCCGCAGCAGGAAGGTGTAGGTCAGCCCGTCCGCCGAGACGGTCCAGCGCTCCGCCAGGCCGGGGATCAGGTTGCCCTCGGGGCCCACGCGCAGCAGCGGCTCGAACAGGTTGGCGTAGGTGACCTCCTTGATCGCCGCCGCCGCTCCGGCCGTGGGGTCGAGGTGCGGCGGCTCCAGCCGCATGCCCACAACGAGGTCCGCGCGCGCCTGCGCCCGCGCGGGGGTGGGTGCCGTCCCGAACGTCACCGCCCCGAGCGCAAGGGCGGCGGCAAGCGCAAGGCGCGCGGTGCGGTTCGGCATGACGGCATCTCCCCCGATCGTTATCTCGGCGCGGGATGATGCGGTGGAGCCCGCCGGAGCGCAAGGCCGCAGGCGGCGTCATACCCTCTCCCGCCCCGGGAGAGGGTGGCGCCGAAGGCGCCGGGTGAGGGTACCGACAAGGATCAGCGGATTATCCTTGCGCGACCCTCACCCCTCCCACGCCTTTGGCGCGGGCCCCTTCCCTCTCCCGGGACGGGAGAGGGGATTGAGCGCATCCCTCACGCCTCTCCCAGGAAAGACTCGTACTGCCGGCTGATGGCGCCGACGGCGGCCTCGACGAGGCGCTGTCCGTGTTCCGGCCGGGCGAGGCCGGGGGCGGAGCCGATGCGGCCGTCCGGGTGGCGGCGGCGGAAGTCGCGCGCGTCGTAGAAGCCGCCGGCCGCGGCGGTCTCCGGCTCCATTGCTGTGGTCTTGATGGAGTCGGGGAAGGCGTACTGGGTCACCGACACCTCGCTGGGCGTGGCGTGGGAGCCCTCCTTGTTGCCGAACAGTTCCTTCGACAGGCGGGAAACCTCGGCGTTCTCCCACCAGTTGACCAGCGTGCAGCGCAGGTCCGGCGCGTCTTTGCCGCGGAGCGCGCGATTCTCCGCGTAGATCTCGTAGAAGGCGGCGCGCACCGAGGCGATGTTGCCGCCGTGGCCGTTGACGAAGAAGAAGCGCTGGAACCCGTGCTCCGACAGCGACAGGACGTAGTCGCGCAGCAGGGCGATCAGCGTGGAGGGCTTCAGCGTCATGGAGCCGGCAAACTCCATGTGGTGCACGGCCATGCCGACGGGGATGGTCGGCCCGACCATGGCGCCGGTGGCGTCGCCGACGCCGCGGGCGATGACCTCGGCGCACAGCGCGTCGGTGCCGATCAGACCGTTCGGCCCATGCTGCTCGGTGGAGCCGATGGGCAGGATGATGCCCTTGGACGTCTTCAGGTAAGCCTCGGCCTCGGCCCAGGTGCTGAGAAGGAGTTGCACGGTCCCTGACCCTTGTTGTGGTTGGCGTCTCCGCACAGGAATTTAGGACGGATCGGCCGGCTTCCCAAAAGGCGACTGCGGGGCCCTGCCATGCCGCACCCGCCGCGCTGGCAAAACCCCGATGCGTCTCATACACTCGCGTGCGGAGCTTCGGGGGTGACGGTCGGGATGGTTGCAAGGATCAACACGGTTGCGTTCCAGGGGATCGACGTCCTGGACATCGACGTTCAGGTGCAGATGTCCGGCGGCATCGTGGCCTTCACCGTGGTCGGGCTGCCCGACAAGGCGGTGGCGGAAAGCCGGGAGCGGGTGCGGGCGGCGCTGCACGCGCTGGGACTCGCCCTGCCGGCCAAGCGCATCACCGTCAACCTCGCTCCCGCCGACGTGCTGAAGGAGGGAAGTCACTTCGACCTGCCCATCGCGCTCGCCCTGCTGACCGTGATGGGCGTGCTGCCCGACGAGGAGATGAGCCGCTATTGCGCCCTGGGCGAGCTGGCGCTGGACGGGGCGCTGAGCCCGGTGGCCGGCGTGCTGCCCGCCGCCATCAACGCGCTGGCCCGCGACCGCGGGCTGATCGTCCCGGAACCCTGCGGCGGCGAGGCCGCCTGGGCGGGCGAAGCGCTGGACGTGCTGGCGCCCGCCAACCTCTTGGTTTTGATCAACCATTTCAAGGGCACCCAGGTCCTGACCCGGCCCCGGCCGCGCCTTCAGGAGGCCGCGGAGGCGCCGCTGGATCTGCGCGACGTGAAGGGGAACGAGACGGCCAAGCGCGCGCTGGAGGTCGCCGCCGCGGGTTCCCACAATTTGCTGATGATTGGCCCGCCGGGGTCCGGCAAATCGATGCTGGCCGCGCGCCTGCCCGGCCTGCTGCCGCCGCTCGACCCGGCGGAGGCGCTGGAGGTCTCCATGATCCACAGCGTCGCCGGTCTGCTGGACGACGGCAAGCTGCTGCGGCAGCGGCCCTACCGCGCTCCGCACCAGTCGGCGAGCCTGCCGGCTCTGGTCGGTGGCGGCACGCGCGCCAAGCCGGGTGAGATCTCGCTGGCGCACAAGGGCGTGCTGTTCCTCGACGAACTCCCGGAATTCCCGCGCGCGACGCTGGAGGCGCTGCGGCAGCCGCTGGAGACCGGAAAGTCGGTCGTTTCGCGAGCGAACCACCACGTCACCTACCCGGCGCGGGTGCAGCTGGTCGCGGCGATGAACCCCTGCCGCTGCGGCCATCTGGACGACCCGTCGCTGGCCTGCGCGCGGGCGCCGAAATGCGCGGCAGATTATCAATCCAAGATTTCAGGACCGCTGTTCGACCGCATCGACCTGCATATTGATGTGCCCGCCGTCAGCCCGGCCGACCTCAGCCTGCCGCCCCCAGCGGAGGGCAGCGCCGACGTGGCCGCGCGGGTGGCGGTGGCCCGCGCGGTCCAGGCGGAGCGCTACGCGGCGCTCGGCCCCTACCCGGAAGGGCGCGCGGTGCGCACCAACGCGGAGGCCGACGGGGAACTGCTGGAGAGGGTCGCCGGCCCCGACCAATCGGGACGGGCCTTGCTGACCGAGGCGGCGGAGCGGCTGAAGCTTTCGGCCCGCGGCTACCACCGCGTGATGCGCGTGGCCCGCACGCTGGCCGACCTGGAAGGCAGCGACGGCGTGCGCCGCCTGCACATCGCCGAGGCGCTGAGCTACCGCCGCATCGCGCCGGGGCGGTGATCCTCTTTTCCCCTCTCCCCTCTGGGGAGAGGGTCAGGGTGAGGGGGTCCCGCCATCTCGGTACGTCCGGCAAAAGCGCAACCCCCTCACCCTCCCCTCTCCCCGGAGGGGAGAGGGTTAAGCACCCTCACACCGCGTCGTGCTTGCGGATGAACTCCCGCACGGCCGGCATGATGTTCTCGCGCCAGCGGCGGCCGTTGAAGATGCCGTAGTGGCCGACGCCCTTCTGGTAGTGGCGGGACCGCATCTCGTCCGGCAGGGAGGCACAGAGGCGGTGCGCCGCCTCCGTCTGGCCGGGGGCGGAGATGTCGTCCAGCTCGCCCTCGACGGTCATCAGCGCGGTCTTGCGGATGACCGCCGGCTCGACCCGGCGGTCGCGCGAGACCATGGTGCCGTTGGCGAGGTGGTGCTTCTGGAACACCGTCTCGATGGTCTGCAGGTAGAACTCCGCCGACAGGTCCATCACCGACAGGTATTCGTCGTAGAAGCGGCGGTGCTGCTCCGCGCTGTCGCCGTCGCCGCGGACGAGGTGGCGGAACAGGCCGATGTGCTCCCCGATGTGGCGGTCCAGATGCATGGACATGAAGCCCGACAGCTGGATGAAGCCCGGATAGACCTGGCGGAAGCCGCCGGGATAGTAGGCCGGCACCGTGGTGATCACGTTGCGCTCGAACCAGGACAGCGGGCGGGACGCGGCCAGCTGCACCGGCACGGTCGGGTTGGCCGTCGGGTCGATCGGGCCGCCCATCAGCGTCATGGAGCGCGGCTGCACCGCCTCGTCCGCCGCCGCCATCAGCGACACCGCGGCCAGCACCGGCACCGCCGGCTGGCACACGGCGATGACGTGGGTCTGCGGGCCCAGGAAGCGGATCATCTCCGCCACCGTGTCGATGTAGTCGTCCAGGTCGAAGCGGCCGCGCGCCAGCGGCACTAGCCGGGCGTCGACCCAGTCGGTGATGTAGACGTCATGGTCGGCCAGCAGCGCCGCCACCGTGCCGCGCAGCAGGGTCGCGTGGTGGCCCGACATCGGGGCGACCAGCAGGACGCGCGGCTGCGCCGGCGTGCCTTCCGGCTTGGCGAAGTGAAGGAGGTTGCAGAAAGGCTTCTGGAGCGCGAAGCGTTCCGTGATCGCAACGGTCTCGCCGTTCACCACCGTCGTCTTCAGGCCGAAGGCAGGCTTCGGGAAGCGGCGCGTCGTGCGCTCCAGCAATTCGGCGCCGGCCGCCATGGCGCGGCCGAGACGGGTGTAGGAGACCGGGCTGAAGGGGTTCTGGAAAGTGTGCTGGGCCGCCTCGGCCATCAGGCGCATCGGGCGCAGCGCCGCGTGCTGCATGTCGTAGAGATGGTAAAGCAACAGATCCTCGCTAAGGCGGTTGGTCCCGTGCCCGGTCGGGGTTGGGGTGCCAGACATTGGTCGCCAGACATTGGTCGTATGACCCACGGACAGTTTGTGCAGGCATCTAACCAAAGGTCAATAGCCCAACGACCCGGCTCGGACATGTATTTGCAATGGAAACGGTTCTGTGCAGCCTTGAGACCACGCATCGCAGCGCTGCAAAAGAGTCATGCGATGAAAAAAGGCACACCTCCGGCTGCGCACCCCCTCCGCGCACGCGCGCGGAGGGTTGCCAAAGCGGGACAAAGCTTTAAGAAAAAGGCTGATTATGGGACCGCAACGGTCGCGCGCACCGGCAGATGGTCGGACGCGCGACGGGTCAGCACCGTGCGCACCACCTCGAAGGCCGGGATCACCAGCCCGCCGCTGGCGTAGATGCGGTCGAGCCGAAGCGTGGGCATGCGCGCGTGGAAGCTGCGCGGGTTGGCGCAGTCGGGGAAGGCCTGGCCCAGCCGCTTCAGCCGCGGCGAGTTGGGCGTCCACTCGTTCAGGTCGCCCATGAACAGCGTCGGCAGGTCCGGCCGCTCCGCCACCCGGCCGATGATGGTCTCCACCTGCTTGGCACGCTCCCACGGGTCGAGGCCGAGGTGGGCGACGATGACGCGCACCGGGCGCCCCTGCACCTCCACCACGCAGTCGAGCCCGCCGCGCGGCTCCCGCCGGCCGACGCTGAGGTCGATGTGGGCGCAGTCGCGCACGGGCAGGCGTGTCAGGATGGCGTTGCCGTAATGGGCGCGCGCGTTGTGCTTGGTCGGGCCGGCGTGGGCCTTCAGGCCGGTGGCCTTCTCCAGGAAGGCGAACTGGTCGAGCCCGGCCTCCCCGCGGTGGTGCCAGCCGACCTCCTGGAGGCCGACGAGGTCGACGTCCAGCTCCTTGATCACCTCGGCGATGCGGTCGGGGGCGAAGCGCGCGTCCAGCCCGACACAGCTGTGGATGTTCCAGGTCGCGATGCGCAGCGCCGCCATGCCCTCGGGCACCGGTCCGGCGCGCCCGTCGAGACGGCGCCGCGGACGGCGGGCACGCGCGGCGCGCAGCGCGGCGGCGATCCGCTCGACGCGCTCTTGGCTGAATCGGATCACCGGTCTTGCTCCCCCTTCCCTGCTTTTGCCGTCTTGGCCGTCTTCTTCACAAATCGGTTGCCGACCCAGCCGAGCGACAGCGCGACCAGGGCCACGAGAGCCAGCAGGGCCATGTCGGCCGCCGAGGGATCCCGCATCGTCCGTTCCAGCTGGTTGCCCAGCAGGTTGAAGACGAGGATGCCCGGCGCCATCCCCAGCACCGTTCCGAACAGATAGTCGAGGAAGCGGATCCGGGAAGCCCCCGCGACAAGATTGACCACGGTGAATGGCGCCAGCGGCACCACCCGCACGGCGGCGACGGCCAGCACGCCGCTGTCGCCCAGCCGCTCGCTGATCTTGGTCACCGCCGGGCCGCCGTAGCGTTCCAGCGGCTTCTGCCCGGCGGCGCGGCCGGCCCAGAACAGCGCCGTGGCCGAGGCCAGGACCCCGGCCAGCGCGGTGGGGAAGCCCAGCCAGGGGCCCAGCGCGATGGCCGTCGCGGCGACCAGCAGCATCACCGGGAACATCACGAATCCGCCGGCGACGTAGAGCAGCACGAGCCAGAGCGGGCCGAAGGCGACCTCCCGCACCCGCGCGATGGCGGCGAGCACGCCGTCGAGCGTCGCCCATTCCTGCAAGGGGGTGTGGTTCCACAGGCCCCACATGCCGCCGACCAGCAGCAGGACGGCGAACAGCGCGATCCAATGGTGCCGGCGCGGGATGCTGGAGGGCAGGACCCGGCGCACGATCTCCACCGCCCCGACCGGCCGTTCCGGGTCGAACACCCGCGCCTCGGCGACGGCCGCGGCGAGCGCGCCGGGCTCCTGGTCCTCCATCGGCTGCAAGGTGCGGCCGTCGGGACGGCGCAGCGCCTCGATGGTGCGGACGAGCGAGCCGCTGCGGCGCAGCTCCGCCGCCACGCTTTCCGGGGCGACGCCGAGATGCTCCGCCACCAGGGAGTTGCGCACGTCCCCGATGGCCCGGCGGGCCTGCCGTCCCTCCTCCCGGCCAGCCGGCGCCTCCAGC
The DNA here is from genome assembly GCF_017876155.1 of Azospirillum rugosum. GTDB lineage: Bacteria > Pseudomonadota > Alphaproteobacteria > Azospirillales > Azospirillaceae > Azospirillum > Azospirillum rugosum. Next base: position 164,971 of record NZ_JAGINP010000013.1, on the reverse strand, counting down.
GCCAAATCGCATTCGGTGTCCAGCCCCATGGAGCGGTTGTTCAGGTTGGCGGAGCCGATGCGCAGCAGCCGGTCGTCCACCACCATCACCTTGGCGTGCACGGTGATGCAGGCCCCGCCGTCGGTGAGGGCGACGTACAGGCGGAAGCGGCCGTGCTTGTCCGTTTCCCGCAGCTCCCGCGTCAGGCGGGCGCGGGATCCCAGCATGACGGTGTTCTCCAGCCAACTGGTCGTGCGCACCGGGTTGACGATCACCACCTCCGGCCCGTCGGGCTCGGCCAGCCGCGCCTTCAGCGCGTCGGCCACCGCAGTGGAGGCGAAATACTGGCTTTCCAGATAGATGAAGCGCTGGGCGGAGCGAATGGCCTCCACATACAGCGCCTCCACCTCGCGCACCTCGTCGCGGCCGTTCCAGGCGGGGTTGGTGCGGGCGATGCCGATGGGCATGTCGCGCAGCAGCGGGGTCAGGGTCGGCGGCCAGGGATCCAGGCTGTGGACGGCGGCGCGCTTGGCGTTGATGCTGAGGCGGTGCGGGCGCGACCGGAACGACGCCGGCGGGGGCGGCGGCTCCAGCCGCGTGCCGGTGGCGCGGTGCCAGCGCTCGCGGAACAGCTCCGCCATGGCGCGGGCGGCGTCGCCGTCCACCGCCATCATCACGTCGTGGAAGGGCTCGTACGGGTTGCCGTCCGGCTGGCGGCGCAGCGGCTCGTCGGCGCGGTGGGCGCGCGTGTCCCAGCGGTTGGCGGTGATGTCCAGCCCGCCGCAAAAGGCCAGTTGGTCGTCGATGACCAGGATCTTCTGGTGGTGGCAGGCGCCCGCGGGGTGGTCGCTGTCCAGCCGATAGTGCAGGCGCGGGTGGCTCAGCCAGTTGCGCAGGAACAGCGGCTTCGACCAGCGGGCGAGGTCGAACAGCTCCGCATAGTCCCACTTCAGCACGTGGATGCTCAGGTCGGGCCGGGTCGCGGCCAGCCAGTTCAGCAGGTTGCCCAGCCGGTCCGGACGGCGCGGGCGGCGCAGCTGCGGCGTCAGCCGGATGCGCGCGTCGAAATCCCAGGCGGTCAGGTAGATGCTGCGCCGCGCCCGCCGCATGGCAGCCTTGGCGATGGCGAAATAATCCTCCGCGTCGATGATCACGCCGACGCGCGCCGCCTGTTCCACCCGCCAGACCGTGTGGCCGGGGACCAGGATCGGGGAGGGCCCCTGGACGGGAACGGCCGGCTCCGGCTGGCCGAGGGGGTGACGGGTGGGATCGGGACGGGGTGCGAGCATGCGGTGTGGCCGGGTGTCGGACGGGGTTGGGCGGGCGTGGGCAAGCGGAGTCGCTGCCACGAACAACACCTGGGGACGCGATCCCTCCCAGCCCACGCCGTCAGGCGAAATTTCGTTGCCCGACCGGCAACATCCCGCGTACCGTCGGGGCCAACCCTTTCGGCCAGCACCCCGAGCCGTACTTTTGAACTGTCCGCTGACGACCCTTCCAACGCCATGACGCCGCACCGCCGATGCTGAGCTTCGCCCTACGCCGGCTTGCCGCCGTGGTGCCCGCCCTGCTCGTCTTCGCCCTGTGCGCCGCGCTGGCCGCGGCGGCTTACGCCCACGACTGGAGTGGCGCGCTGCGGGCCGCCTTGGTCGGGCTGCCGGTGACCGGCGCGCTGGTCGTGCCGCCGCTGGCGGCGGGCACCCTGCTCGGCGCGCTGCTCGGGCTGGCGGCCAGCCTGCGCCCGCGCTCGCTCGCCGGGGGCGCCGGCCGGACGCTCGGCGCGCTGGGACCGGGACTGCCGGGCTTCCTGCTCGCCGCGGTCTTCGCCGCGTCCTTTGCCATGGAAGGGCGGAGCGCCCTGGCGGCGCTGCCGCTCGTCTGGCTGGCGCTGGCCGTCCCCCCGGCCGCGCAGACGGCCCGGCTGGCGCGGGAGGCGCTGGACGACGAATTGCACGGCCCCTCCGGCGACGGTTTCGGGGATGAGCTTCCCAGGGCGCCGGGCAGCGTGGCGCTGATGGCGGCGCGCGGGCGCGGCCTCGGCGAGCGGGCGGTGGTGTGGCACCATGCGGTGCCGCTGGGCGTCGCGGCGGTGGCGGGCGGCCTGCGGATCGCGGCGGTCGCGACGGTGACCGGGGCCGTCGCCGCGGAAAGCCTGTTCGGCCTGCCCGGCGCCGGCCGCCTGTTCACCACCGCAGCCAGCACTGGCAACGCCGGGACCGCCATTCCGGCGCTGGCCGCGCTGTGCGGGCTGGCGGTTCTGCTGGGGGCCGGCGGTGCGGTGCTGCACGGCTGGCTCGACCCGCGGGCGCGGCGCCCGTGATGGTGGATCGGAAAAGCATGGATCGCACCCGCGGCACGGCCGCGACCCCCAAATCCCTCTGGCCCGAATCCCCCTGGCGGGCTGCCGGCCGGCGGCTGGTCGAGCGTCCCTCCGCATCGGTGGGACTCGTCGTGCTGATCACCTTGCTGTTCTGCGTGCCGACTGCCCCCCTGCTCGGCAACGGCCCGCTGGAGCGGGCGTTGGCCGCTGGGCAGGGCAGCCTGTCCTTCGCGCTGCTCGGCGGGCTGCTTGGCGCCGCGGCGGGGCTGGCCTGGGGCATCGCGGCCACGGCGCTGGGACCGCGCGCGGAACGCAGCCTGATGGGGCTGGCGGAGCGGCTGGCCGGGCTGCCGTTGGCGCTGGCCCTGCCGCTCGCCGCCGGGCTGGCCGGGCGCGGGCCGGGGGTGCTGGCCCCGGCCGCCGCCCTGACCGCGGCGCCCTTCATCGCCCTGGTCACGCGGGCGGAGCTGCGCGCCCTGCTGCGCCGCGAGTTCCTGGCCGCCGCCCAGGCGGCGGGGGTGCCGCCGGGACGCATCCTGCGCCGCCACCTGATCCCCAACGCCGCGCTGCCGCTGGCCGCGGCGGCCTGGACCGCGCTGCCCCGCGCGCTCGCGGCGGAGAGCTTCGCCGGGCTGCTCGGCCTTGGCCTGCCCGGCTCGGTGCCGAGCTGGGGCGCGGCGCTCGCCGCGGCGGTCCGGGCCGGCGATCCGGCGGCGCTCGCCGCCCCGGCGCTGCTGCTGGCCCTGAGCCTGTGGGCGCTGCACGCGGTCGGGGACGGCCTGCGCGCCGCCGCCGCAAGCGGCGAGACCCCGCGCACCGCGGGCGGAGGCCGGCCGTGACAACGCCACTCCTATCCGTCGAGGGGTTCTCGCTTCTCGCCGGCGACGCCGTCCTGCTCGACCGCCTGACCTTCGCGGTCGGTGCGGGGGAGGTGCTGGCCGTCACCGGCGCGGCGGGGTCGGGCAAGAGCCTGCTGTTGAAAGCCTTGGCCGGGCTGGCGCCGCCCGACCTGACCTGCGACGGGACCGTCCGGACGGTGGGCCGCCGCATCCTGGTCACCGCGGACGGGACCCTGTTCCCGCACCGGACGCTGGGGGCGCAGTTCGTCGAGCTGCTGCACCATCACCTGGGCCTCGACGAGCACATGGCCCTGCGCCGGGCGGTGGAGGCGCTGGAGTGGTTCCGGATGCCCGCCGCCGCGCGCCGGCTGTCGCTCTACCCCCACGAGCTGTCGGAGGCGCAGCGCTGGCGCGCAGTTCTGGCGTTGGCCGTGGCGGCGCAGCCGGCGGTGCTGCTGGCCGACGCTCCGGCCGCGGCGCTGGACCCGACTCAGCGGGCCTGGATGCTGGACCGCCTGGCCGGCTGGGCGCGGGAAAACGGGGCGGCCCTGCTGATCGCCGGGCGGGCGGAGGAGGGCGTCGCCGGCCCCGCCGACCGCAGGCTGCTGCTGGAGGCGGACCGGCTGCGCCCGGCGCCGCCCCCGCCGGGTCTGGCCGCTGACGGGGACGTGAACCGCGAACCGCCGCCGGCCGGCGCCCCGGCCCTGTCGGTGCGCGACCTGCGCGTCGCCTTCCGCCTGGGCCGGACCTGGACGGGGGAGGATCGCTGGCTGACCGTGGTCGACGGCGTCGGCTTCGACCTGGCCGAGGGCGACACGCTGGCTCTGGTCGGCGAGTCGGGCAGCGGCAAGTCGGTGCTGGCACGCGCCCTGCTGCGGCTGGTGCCACCGTCCGGCGGGCAGGTCGCCTGGCTCGGCCGCGACCTCGCCGGCGCGCCGCCGGACGCGCTGCGCCGGGCGCGCCGCGACCTGCAGATGCTGTTCCCCGACCCCGCCGCGGCGCTCGACCCGGGCATGACCGTGGGCGCGCAGATGGCCGAGCTGCTGGAAACGCTGCGCCCGGACATCCCCGCCGCCGACCGCGGCCCCCGCATCGCCGACGCCCTGCGCGAGGTGGGGCTGCACGAGGCCGTCGCGGCGCTGCACCCCGCCGCCCTGGACGCCGCGGAAGCCGCGCACGCCGGGCTCGCCCGCGCGCTGCTGCCGGAGCCGCGCCTTCTGGTCTGCGACGAGCCCGCCGCCACGCTGGCGGGGGCGGACCGCGCGGCCTTCCTGGCGCGGCTGATGGAGGTGCGCCGCCGCCGCCGGCTCGCCCTGGTCTACGCCACCCAGGACGCGAGCGACGCCCTGAGGGTGGGGCGGCGCGCGCTCGTCCTGCTGCTCGGCCGGATCGTCGAGGCGGCGGACAGCGCCGCCCTTGTTGAAGGGGCGCGCCACCCGCTCACCCGCGCGATGCTGGCCGTGGCGCAGGGCGCCAAGGGTGGCGGAAGCGGTGGTGAATTCGGGTCCGGGCTGCCGGGCGATCCGCCCTCCGCCCTTGCCCCGCCGTCCGGCTGCGCGCTGCGCCTCCGCTGCCCGCTGGCGCGCGATCACTGCGCCCAGGAGCCCCCCGCGCTGGAAGGCGCGGCGACCAGCCACCGCATCGCCTGTCACTACTGGGAGACGAACAGTCAGGGTGCGTCATAGGAGCGCATCGGCCCACAGATATATTTCATTCGGTTTGACGCTTCGCATCTGCACAATTTATCCATGCACCCCGACGCTCCGGCTCGGCCCTTTCCCGCCGTCCGCGGAGACTTTTGCTCCTCGGAGGTTGCATGACCACCTTTCTCTCTCGGTTCTCCGTCCGTTTCCAGATCATGACCATCGCGGCGCTCGGCATTGCCGGGCTGCTGGTCGTGCTTGCGGTGTTCTGGGAAAGCCGAACGGTGCAGAACCGCATGGCGGGCATCGACCGGGCGGCCAGCGCCGCGTCCGACGCGGCGGAGAAGGTGGGCGACCATCTCGCCTCGGCGCGGGTGCAGACGAACATCTTCCTGGACAGCCGCACCCAGGACCCGGTCGACCGCCGCAGCCGCGACATGGCGAGCGCGCTCGCCGGCATCGACAAGCTGGCCGAGACGCTGACCGGCGACAACGCGCGCGCCAAGCTGGCCACGCTGAAGCAGGCGGTCGTCGTCTGGAACGGGCAGTTCGACACGCTGGTCGCCACCATGCGCAAGGTCGGGCTGACCGAGGCCGAGGGCCTGCAGGCCGCGCTGAACAAGGCGGCGATGGACCTGGAGCTGCGGCTTCAGGAGAATTACGAGCTGACGCCCGACGACGCCACCCTCTCCCGCCTCCAGGTGCTGATCCTCCAGGTGCGCCGGTACGAGAGCGACCTGCTGCTGCGCTCCAAGCCGATCGACCGCGACCGGCTGCTGCGGAGCCTGAAGGATTTCGGCCAGCAGCTGGCCGCGGCGAAGCTCGACCCGTCGGAGCTGAAGGTCGTGGAGGGGCTGCGCGCCCGGTATGAGCAGGCGTTCATCGCCTTCGCCGACACCTACCTGTCGCAGGTTCCGCAGAAGGAAGCGGTCCGCGCGGGCGGGGCGGCGATGGTGCCGCCGCTGGAGGCGCTGATCGCCCTGATGAACGCGGAGGCCGACAGCGCCCGCGACGCCATGGCGGCCAACCGCGACGAGACGGTCACGCTGATGGTCTGGTCCATCATCGCCACGGCCTTGCTGGCCGGCCTGGCCAGCGTCGTCCTGGGGCAGAGCATCGCCGGGCCGCTCGGCCGCATGAGCGTCGCCATGCAGGCGATTGCCGCCAACGACCTGGACACCACCGTGCCGGCGCTGGACCGCCGCGACGAGATCGGCCGGATGGCCCGCACGCTGGAGGTGTTCAAGGCGGGGGCGGCCGACAACGAACGACTCCGCGCCGAGCAGGAGAAGAACCGCGCCGCCGCCGAGGCGGAGAAGCGCCGCATGCTGACCCGGCTGGCCGACGACTTCGAGGAGAGCGTCAACGCCATCGTGGAGGGCGTCGTCAACGCGGCGACGCAGACGCGCAGCTCGGCCGAGCAGATGACCGCCACCGCCATCCGCGCCAGCGAGCGCGCGGCCACCGTGTCGGCCGCGTCCGCCCAGGCGACCAGCAACGTGCAGACGGTGGCGACCGCGGCGGAGCAGCTGAGCGCGTCGATCCACGACATCGCCCGGCAGGTCTCGACCTCCGCGGACATCGCCGCGCAGGCCGAGCAGGAGGCCGACCGCGTCTCCGCCACCATCCGCAACCTGGCCGAGGCCGCCCGCCGCATCGGCGAGGTGGTGCAGCTGATCAATGCCATCGCCGCCCAGACCAACCTGCTGGCGCTGAACGCCACCATCGAGGCCGCGCGCGCGGGGGAGGCCGGAAAGGGGTTTGCGGTGGTCGCCAACGAGGTGAAGAGCCTCGCCAACCAGACCGCCAAGGCCACCGACGACATCGCGACCCAGGTGGGCGCGGTGCAGACGGCGACGGAGGCGGCCGTCTCCGCCATCGACGGGATCACCGGCATCATCGGCCAGATCAACGGCATCGCCGCCGGCATCAGCAGCGCGGTGGAGGAGCAGGGATCCGCCACGCGGGAGATCGCCCGCAACGTCCAGGAGGCCGCCAGCGGCACCCAGGAGGTGTCGAGCAACATCGCCGGGGTCGAGGACGCGGCCAGCGAGACCGGCCGCACCGCGGAGCAGGTGCTGTCGGCCGCCGACGACCTGATGAGCCAGTCCCGCACGCTGCGCGACCGGGTGGACGGCTTCCTCGGCACTGTCCGGGCGGCGTGACGGCCTCTTTACGGGAATTGGCGGGGGCTTGCCGGGAGACGGATGGGACAACCGGGCGCAGGGGCTTGGGCGGGGGCGCCCCTGTTCAGGCCGCCCCCGTCTCTGCTAGATTGCTTGCCATGCCATCAACCGCGCTTCCTTCCCCATGACCGCCCTTCCGCTCGCCGAAGCGGAGATTGCCGGGCTGGAATTCCTGGAAGGGCTCGCCACGCCGTTGTGGCTCATCCGCCGGGACGGCGGGACGGTCTGGCTGAACGCGTCCGCCCGCGCGGCGCTCGACCTGCCGCCGGAGAGCCCGGCGTCCCTGCTGCGTCTGGATGAAACGGCGGAGGCGCGGCGCGCGCTGGACGCCGTCGCGGCCGGCCACCGCGCTTCGGCGCGCATCCGCTTCCGGTGCGGCGGCCCATGGGAGGACGGCATCCCGGCGGAGGTGGACGCCCTGCTGGCCCCCGCGCCCTGCCCCGGCGATCTGGTCCTGGTGGAGGCTCCGGCCGACGGCGGCGCACGGCGCGAGGCGATGCGGCTGAACGAACAGCTGGTCGCCCTGTCCTATGCCTACCCGGACATCCGGTTCGAGCTGCGGCGCGACGGCACCATCCTGGACTTCGCCGCGGCCAGCCCGGGCGACCTGAACGTCCCGGCCGAGCGCTTCCTGAACCAGCGCGTGCAGGAGGTGCTGCCCGAGCCCGCGGCCGGCCTGATGGTCGCCGCACTGGACCGGCTGAACGGGGGCGAGCTGTCCACCGCGCTGGACTTCACCCTGCCGGCCCTGCCCAACAGCCGGGAGGCCGGCGACAAGTCCTTCGAGGCGCAGCTGGTCGCGCTGATGGACGGCGACCGCATCCTGTGCAGCATCCGCAACGTCACCGAGCGGGTGCGGGCCGAGCGTGAGGCGCGGCGCGCCCACGACCGGCTGCTGGACGCCATCGAATGCATCACCGAGGGCTTCGTCCTCTACGACCCGGACGACCGTCTGGTGCTGTGCAATTCGCGCTACCGCGACCTGTTTTCCGACAGCACGGACCTGATGACCCCCGGCACGCCCTTCGAGACGGTGCTGCGGGTCGGCGCGGCGCGCGGCGTCTACCGGATCCCCGCCGAAGAGCTGGAAGGCTGGATCGCGCGGCGCCTCGACCAGCACCGCACCGGCGGGCCGCCGATGGAGGTGCAGCTGGCGACCGGCCGCTGGCTCCGCATCGAGGAGTGGCGGACGAAGGAAGGCGGCACCGTCGGCATCCGCGCCGACATCACCGACCTGAAGACGCGCGAGGCCGACCTGCGCGCCGCCCGCGACGAGGCGGAGCAGGCCAACCGGCGCAAGTCCGACTATGTCCACCATCTGAGCCACGAGCTGCGCACGCCGCTGAACGCCGTGCTGGGCTTTTCCGAGATCATCCGCGACGAGATGATGGGGCCGAACAACCCGCGCTACCGGGACTATGCCGGGCAGATCACGGCGGCCGGCGTCTATATGCTGGACCTCATCAACAACCTGCTCGACCTCGCGAAGATCGAGGCCGGCCGGATGGACCTGCACGAGGAGGCCTGCAACCTCGCCCTGCTGGTCGACCTGACCTTCGGCATGATGCACCCGCGGGCGGCCGAGGCGGCGGTCCGGCTGGTCATGGACATCCCCGACGATCTGCCGGGCGTGCACGGCGACGCGTCGCTGATCCGGCAGATGCTGACCAATCTGGTCGGCAACGCCATCAAGTTTGCCCGGCCGCCCGGGACGGCCCCCGAGCGCCGCGTGACCGTGCGCGCCATGCGAACCGACGACGGTGGGCTTCTGTTGAGCGTCGCCGACAACGGCATCGGCATGCGGCCGGAGCAGATTCCGGCCGCGCTCGACACCTTCGGCCAGGTGCACCAGCGGGACCTCGCGACGGAGCGCGGTTCCGGCCTGGGCCTGCCGCTCACCCGCGCCCTAATCGCGCTGCACGGCGGATCCTTCCGGATCGACAGCGCGCCGGGGGTCGGGACGACGGTGTTCCTGAAATTCCCGGCGTCGCGGGTGTGCGAGAGCGACTGCCTTCCGCTGTAAGGTAAGCCGCGTGTCGCCGAGCAAGACTTGACACGGATTTCACGGATCCGAGCACGGATTACACGAATTATTCATTGATATTACACTGGGTCGACCATCCCGTTCAGAAAGTCGCCTGGAAAAGACATCAACGCCACGGCTCCCCATCCCCCGAAACGCGAAACGGCCGCGCGCACGGGGAGTGCGGCGGCCGTCCACCCGCAGGAAAGACGGGTTCCTCGAAGGCGAGGCGCGGACCGGTCAGGCGGCCTTGCGAACGGCGGCGGCGTCCGAGAAGACCTTCACCACCTGCTCGACGAAGTCGGCCAGCTGGTCGTGGCCGAGCGCCGTGATCGTCACGTTGTCCACCACCAGCGGCTCGTCGCTCGGCTGGGCGCCGGCGGCTTCCAGTTCGGCGCGGATGGCCTCGGGAGCAGCCACCTGGCGGCCCTTCAGCTTGCCCGCGATGGCGAGGAGCTGGATGCCCTGGTCGATCGCGGCGATCGGCTTGCCGGCGTCCAGGAAGTGACCGACGATGCGGCGGGTGTGGGCGCTCTGCTGGAGCTTGGCGACGCTGCGCTCGCCACCCGGCAGCAGCAGCATGTCGTAGTCCGCACCCAGAACTTCGCCGACCTGCTTGTCAACCGGGAAGTAATGGCCCCAGGACTTGCCGTGCCAGCCGTTCACCAGACCCTGTTCGGGAGAAATCGTACGCAGAGCAGCCCCGGTCTTGAGCAGAGCACGCTGCGGCTCCGTCATCTCAAGTTCCTCAAAACCGTTGGCCACGAGAATGGCAATGCTCTTTCCTGCGAGGGGTTGATCCATACTGTCCAGTCCTTTCATCGTTCAACCTAGGTGCGCGGGCCGCCGGGAGGAAAAAGAAACGGCGCTCGCCGCGCAAGTGTTTGCACGGCGACGGGACCCGCAGCCGGTCCTCAATGCTGAGAAGTCCGGCGCTGGGGCGTTCAGGCCCCTGATCGGTTTGTTGTGAGCATGGAACACAAGTGGCCCCAAAGAGGTCCCAAGTCAATGCCTTATTCCGCACCGCAACCAACGCCTGGGCACCTGGGGCCATGCCGGCGGATAAGGCGTTTTTGCGGCTGCGCTCAAGACTTAAGCAAGGATTTCCCGATGTGAGGGGTGGTGCTGCGCAGGTCAGCCATGCCGCGACGGCGCGGCTGCGGCTCCACCCTGGCCGGTGACAAAAACCGGGGACGAAAACCGGGGACGAAAAAACGGCCGGGGGAGAGCCCCCGGCCGGTGATGAGTCGATAGCGTCAGCCGTTCGAAGAGATCCGGCTCGCACACCGGATCGGGAACCAACCGGTCGTCGTGGCGGGCTCGGGGCGCCGCCGCGGCGTCCGGCAAAACACCGGTCGGGTTGGGCGGCTGGCGTGAAACAGCCGCCCGGTGACCGGCGAACACCAACCGATCAGCCTGCTGATCGGCCCGAGCCGATCAATCTGCTGATCGGCCCGAGCCGATCAATGGAACTGGTCGGCCTCGGTGGAGTCCTTGTAGGCGGTGGTGGAGGACTGGCCGCCCGACACCGCGGTCGCCACCAGGTCGAAGTAGCCGGTGCCGACCTCGCGCTGGTGCTTGGTCGCGGTGTAGCCCTCGGCCTCCGCCGCAAATTCCGCCTGCTGCAGCTCCGAGTAGGCGGCCATGCCGCGCGCCGCGTAGCCCTTGGCCAGCTTGAAGGCCGAGTAGTTCAGCGAGTGGAAGCCCGCCAGCGTGACGAACTGGAACTTGTAGCCCATGGCGCCCAGCTCCTGCTGGTACTTCGCGATCGTCGCGTCGTCCAGGTTGGCCTTCCAGTTGAAGGACGGCGAGCAGTTGTAGGCCAGCAGCTTGTTCGGGAACTCCTTGCGGATCGCTTCGGCGAACTTGCGGGCGTCGTCGAGGTTCGGCTTGGAGGTCTCCCACCACAGCAGGTCGGAGTAGGGCGCGTAGGACAGGCCGCGGGCGATGCAATGGTCGACACCCATGCCGGTCTTCAGGCGGTAGAAGCCTTCCGAGGTGCGGCCGGCGTCGAAGTCGATGAAGGGATGGTCACGCTCGTCGATGTCCGAGGTGATGAGCTGCGCCGACTCGGCGTCGGTGCGGGCGATCACCAGGGTCGAGGTGCCGCAGACGTCGGCGCCCATGCGGGCGGCGTTCAGCGTGCGGATGTGCTGCTGCGTCGGGATCAGCACCTTGCCGCCGAGGTGGCCGCACTTCTTCTCGGACGCCAGCTGGTCTTCCCAGTGCACGCCGGCAGCACCGGCCTTGATCATGGCCTTCATCAGCTCGAAGGCGTTCAGCGGGCCGCCGAAGCCGGCTTCCGCGTCGGCGATGATCGGCGCGAACCAGTAGGTGTCGCCCTTGCCCTCGGCCGTCTGGATCTCGTCCGCGCGCTTGAAGGTGTTGTTGATGCGCTCGACCACCGCCGGCACCGAGTTGGCCGGGTACAGGCTCTGGTCCGGGTACATCTGGCCGGCCAGGTTGGCGTCGCCGGCGACCTGCCAGCCCGACAGGTAGATGGCCTTCAGGCCGGCCTTCACCGCCTGCATGGCCTGGTTGCCGGTCAGGGCGCCCAGCGTGTTGATGTAGGGCTCGGTGTTCAGCAGCTCCCACAGGCGCTGCGCGCCCAGCTCGGCCAGCGTGTACTCGATCTTGACCGAGCCGCTGAGACGCTTCACGTCGTCCATGGTGTAGTCGCGCTTGATGCCTTCGTAGCGCGCGGCGCGGAGGGCGGCCTTGGTCTTTTCGTCGAGCGACATAGTCCGGTTCCTTTTTGGTCGTCAGGTGGCGCTGCTTTACAGCGCGTCCATGCCTTGACAGTTAAAACGGCCTTCGCTGCCTTGCAACAAGCCCTTGTTTGTAAAAGGGTCACCTTGTAAACTGCCGTCAGAAAATCTCTGTAAATCAGTAAATCTTGTAAATTCACCGATGCGGTGACACGGGGTCCAGACGGCGATGGACAAGAAGGCGATGCTGGGCCCGAAGGTGCGGCGGCTGCGCCGCGACCACGGGCTGACCCAGGCGCAGATGGCCGAGCAGCTGGGCATCTCCCCCAGCTACCTGAACCTGATCGAGCACAACCAGCGCCCGGTCACCGTGCCGCTTCTGTTGAAGCTGGGCCAGAACTTCGGCGTCGACCTCCAGTCCTTCGCCGAGGACGAGGAGAGCCGGCTGGTCGCCGGCCTGCGGGAGGTCTTCGCCGACCCGCTGTTCGACGGCTCCGACATCAAGAACCAGGACTTCCGGGAGCTGGCGGCGGTCGCCCCGACCCTGGGGCAGGCGGTGGTGGCGCTCTACCGCTCCTTCCGCACCAGCCGCGACGACCTGCAGGCGCTGGCCGAGAAGATGGCCGACCGCGAGAAGCTGCACCTCGTCCAGAACGCCTCCTTCCCGCAGGAGGAGGTGCGCGACCTGTTCCAGGCCAACAACAACCACTTCCCCGAGCTGGAATCCGCCGCGGAGGAGCTGTGGCGAGAGGGCCGGCTGGAGAAAGGCGACCTCTACCGCGGGCTGGTCGATTACCTGTCGAACAACCACAGCGTCCGCGTCCGGCTGCTGCCGTCGAACGTCATGGGCTACGCGGTGCGCCGATTCGACCGGCACGGCCGGCGCATCCTGCTGTCGGAGATGCTGGCCCCGTCCGGGCGCAACTTCCAGCTCGCCTGCCAGATCGCCCTGCTGCGCCACCGCGACCTGCTGAACCGCATCGTGGACGGGTCCAGCCTGTCGGGCGACGAGGCGCGGCGGCTGGCCCGCATCGGCCTCGCCAACTATTTCGCGGCGGCGGTGCTGATGCCCTATGACCGCTTCTGGGACGCGGCGAAGCAAATCCGTTACGACATCGAAATATTGCGGCGCCGGTTCGATGCCTCGTTCGAGCAGGTGTGCCAGCGGCTGACCACCTTGCAGCGGTCGGGCGCCAAGGGCGTTCCCTTCTTCCTGATGCGGGTGGACAGCGCCGGCAACGTGTCGAAGCGCTTTTCCGGCGCCGGCTTCCACTTCGCGCGCTTCGGCGGCGGCTGCCCGCGCTGGATCGTCTACGACGCCTTCCGCACGCCCGGAAAAATCCACAGCCAGTTGGCGCAGATGCCGGACGGCACGACCTACTTCTCCATCGCGCGGACGGTGGTGAAGGCCGGCGGCGGCTTCCGCAGCCCGCCGCAACAGTTCGCCATCGCGCTTGGCTGCGATGTGCAGCACGCAGGGCAGATCACCTACGCCGACGGGTTCGACCTGGAAAACACCGAAGCCGCGACTCCGATCGGCGTGAATTGCCGGCTCTGCCCGCGCCTGGACTGCTCGCAACGGGCCTTCCCGCCCTTGAATCACCGGCTGATCGTGGACGAGAACCTGCGCGGCCTGTCCCCCTACCTGTTCGCCCCGCCGGCCGGCGAGTGAGGGCGCGTATTCCGCAATAACACTTTGTGGTTAGGGAAAAACCACAACATAATTGTAGGTATAAATTAGTGGCTTGTTGACTATTTCCCTGTTAATGACGCATGCCGCATTGCGGCATGGCTTACTTCTCACCATTGGGCTTCTGAACACCGGCCCCTGAAAGCCACGGGCGAGCCGGCCACCGAATCGGACTTGGCGAAACCGGACTTGGCGAAACGGACCTGCGGATCACATGAGCAACATTCTTCACGAACGCGTGCTGCGCGTTCACCACTGGACGGACACGCTGTTCAGCTTCACCACCACGCGCGATCCCTCGTTCCGTTTCGATCCCGGACAGTTCACCATGATCGGCCTGGAGGTGAACGGCCGGCCCCTGCTGCGCGCCTACAGCATGGTCAGCGCCAGCTATGAGGAGACGCTGGAGTTCTTCTCCATCAAGGTGCAGGACGGCCCGCTGACCTCGCGCCTCCAGCACCTGAAGGAAGGCGACACGCTGCTGGTCAACCGCAAGGCGACGGGCACGCTGGTGACCGACAACCTGCTGCCGGGCCGCAACCTGTACCTGCTCAGCACCGGCACGGGCCTCGCCCCGTTCCTCAGCATCATCAAGGACCCGGAGATGTACGCCCGGTTCGACAAGGTGGTGCTGACCCACACGACCCGCACGGTGGGCGAGCTGGCCTACAACGACCTGATCGGCAACGTCCTGCCGGAGAACGAGTTCTTCGGCGAGGACGTGAAGCAGAAGCTGATCTATTACCCGACCGTGACGCGCGAGCCCTTCCGCAACCAGGGCCGCATCACCGACCTGATCCGCAGCGGCAAGCTGTTCAGCGACGTCGGCCTGACGCCCTTCGACCGCGAGGCCGACCGCGTGATGATCTGCGGCAGCCCGGCGATGCTGGACGAAACCGCCTCGATCATGGACGGCATGGGCTTCAAGATGGGCCACAACGGCGAACCCGGTCATTACGTGATCGAAAAAGCCTTTGTGGAGCGGTAAGGAACCAGGATTTTCACCACCAAGGCACCAAGACACCAAGGTGAAGCGCGCCGGGCTTGCGAGCGGACCGGCAGCCACGCTGGATCGGGTTCGATGATCTTGGTGCCTTGGTGTCTTGGTGGTGAATTCCATGGAATAAGCCGGAAGGGGATGGTGTTGGTGTCGACGTGACGATGGCACGTCATCAATCCTTGACCGGACCTTGACGGGCGCGCCTCCCACCCGGGGGCGCGCCCTTTTCATTTCATGGCAGGGGTTCCGGCCGATGCTTGTTCCGACCCACGCTGTTCCGCCACACCGCACTTTCGTGTAGACATCCCCTCCATGCGAATCATCAAGCTCCTCGCCGTGCTCGTGCTGGCCGGCCTCGCGAACCTTGCCGTCTGGTCGCTGTCCAACCAGCCGGTCCCGCTCGACCCGCCGCCCGGCGGCAAGCTGAAAAGCGTGTCCTTCGCGCCCTTCCGCGACGGGCAGAGTCCGCTGACGCAGGTCTTTCCCACGACGGAACAGATCGATGAGGATCTGGCGGCACTCGCCCCGCAGGTGGCGGGCGTGCGCACCTACACCTCGCTGGAAGGGCTGGAGGTGGTGCCGGAGCTGGCGCGCAAGCACGGCATGACCGTCACCATGGGCGCCTGGCTGTCGTCCAAGCTGGACAAGAACGAGGCGGAGGTCGCGTCCCTCATCGACCTCGCCAACCGCTACCCGGACGTGATCACGCGCGTGATCGTCGGCAACGAGGTGCTGCTGCGCCGCGAGCTGACGGCGGAGCAGGTCGCCGGCTACATCGACCGCGTGAAGGCGGCGGTGAAGCAGCCCGTGTCCTACGCCGACGTGTGGGAATGGTGGCTGAAGTACCCGCAGATCGCGGACCATGTCGATTACCTGACCATCCACCTGCTGCCCTATTGGGAGGATGTGCCGACCGACGTCGCCGGCGCGCAGGAGCGCATCCGCAGCAGCTACCGCACCATCGCGCAGCGCTTCCCCGGCAAGCCGATCCTGGTCGGCGAGACGGGCTGGCCGACCGCCGGCCGGTCGCGCGGGGCCGCCGTCACCGGGCTGGTCAACAAGGCGAAGTTCGTCAACGGCTTCGTCCGCCTCGCCCAGCAGGAGGGCTTCGACTACAACGTGATCGAGGCCTTCGACCAGGGGTGGAAGGCCAAGCTGGAGGGCACGGTCGGCGGCCACTGGGGGCTCTACGGCGCGGACCGCGAGGCCAAGTTCTCGCTGGCCGGGCCGGTGGTGGAGAACAAGCGCTGGCCGCTGCTGTTCGGCATCTCCACGGCGCTGGCGGTGGTGCTGGTCGCCGGGCTGGGCCTGCGCGGGCGTACGCTGAGCTTTGGGGCGTACGCGGCGCTGGCATTCCTGGCGCAGGCGCTGTCCGGCCTGTACGTCCACGCGGTGTACGCGGCCATGCACGGCAAGCATTATTGGCAGGACGTGACGCTGGCCGGCGGCATGCTGGCGCTGACCGGCCTGCTGTCGCTGACCGTGCTGCTGGCCGTGTGGCGCACGCTGAACAGCGGGGAGCTGGCGCTGGAGCCGCTGGCGTCCCTGCGCGGCCGCCCGGCCCTGACGCGTACGGAGCGGGTGGGACGCGCCGCCACCCTGGCGCTGACGGCGTTGGCGCTGGTCTGGTCCTTCCTGATCGTGTTCGACGGCCGCTACCGCGACTTCCCGAACCCGTACTTCGCCCTGCCGGCGCTCGGCCTGCTGGTGCTGGGCGCGGTGCGCGCCGTGCGCCGGCCGCCGGGCACCGGGTGGCTCGCCGCCTACGGCGTCGGCGCGCTGTTCCGGCCGGCCGTCCCGGTCGCCGACAGCCCGGCCCGCAGCCTGTGCGCCGCCGTCCGCCGCATGCCGGTGGAGGCCGCGCTGGCCGGCCTGCTGGTGCTGGGCGCGGTCCTGACTGTGATCGCCGAGGGCTTCGTCCCGCTGGAGTCGCTGATCTATGGGCAGCTTCCGTTCCTGGAGGCGCTGCACGAGGTCGACTGGGCGCAGCCGAACCTGGAGGCGCTGGCCTGGGCCGCGTTGCAGCTTCTGCTGGCGGTCCCCTACGGCGCGGCGGTCCTGTCCGCCCGCGTCCGCGAACCGGCCCGCGCCGGTCAGTGGGTGCGGGTCGCCGGGGAGTGACACGTCCCCCCTCTCCCGCCGCTGGCGGGAGAGGGGATTTCAAGGATCACGCCACCTTGTGGCGGCCCCGCTTCTCCTGGTGTTCGGCGGTCCAGCGCTTGGGGTCGTGGAGGAAGGCGTGGATCTCGCCCTGGGCCTCGCCGTCCAGGTAGTGGCCGCGGTTCACCACCTCCAGCACGTCCCACCAGGTCGCCAGCGCGTGCATGGTGATGCCCAGCGGGGCGAGGTGTTCGTGGATCTCGTCGAAGATCCCGTACTGGAACAGCACGAAGACGTCGCGCACGTCGCAGCCGGCCTCCTTCAGCGGCTGGGCGAAGCGGGCCTTGCGGTGGCCGTCGGCGGCCAGCTGCTCCACCAGCAGGACTCGCCAGCCGGGCTCCACCCGCCCCTCGATGCGGTGCTTGTACTCCTGCTCCCCCTCTGGTGCCTCCTTGCGCACGAAAACGAAGGGCAGGTCGAGCCGGTCGGCGATCAGCGTCGCCCAGGGCACGCCCGCCCCTTCCCCCGCCGCAATGGCGTCCAGCTCGCGCCCGCCGACCTCCTGTTCGATCATGCGCACGGCGAAATCCAGGATCTCATTGCGCGCCGCGGGGTAGGAGAGCAGGCGGCGTCCTTCCAGATGGACCGGGCTGACCAGCCCCGAGCCGTGGCGGCAGAGATGGTGCGGATCGTACCGGACGCAGCCGGTCTCGATCAGATGGCGGGCCACAGTGAGGGCCCCTTCGCGCAGTTCGATGTCCCAGGCATCCGGTATCATGGCGTCCCCCTTCGCTGGCGGTTGCGTCTCCCCGATTTGCTCCCGATTGACTGCCCATTGCCGAAGGGCCGCAACCCCCCAACCCGCATCCCTCCATGGGCGTTCGCGGTACCCCGAATCGGTAATTCGGGCGCGCGTGCCCGTTGCGGTTCCGCTGTGTCGCACCCTCTGTGTCGCACCCCGGCGCAGTTGACAAGGCCCGCTTAGCAAGCGGAGAAATGGCTCTTGAGACAAATTGTGTGTTTTCGGCGGATTTTGCGGGAGCGACGGCGATGGCGGACCCCCTGGACGACGGCGCCCTGGACGACGGCGCCCTGGACGACGGCGCCCTGGACGGCGACGACCTGTTGTTCGCCGACGAAGATCCTCCCGACATTGCCGCCGCCCGCGCCGCGCGGGCGGTGAAGCCCTGGAAGATCCTGATCGTCGACGACGACACGGAGGTGCACGCGATCACCCGCGTGGTGCTGGGCGACGTGAGGTTCGACGACCGGCCTTTGCGCTTCCTGTCCGCCCATTCCGGGGCGGAGGCGCGCGCGATCCTGCACGAACACGACGACATCGCCGCCGTGCTGCTGGACGTGGTGATGGAGACCGACGACGCCGGCCTGAAGCTCGTCCGCTTCATCCGGGAGGAGATGGGCAACCGCCAGGTGCGCATCATCCTGCGCACCGGCCAGCCCGGCCAAGCGCCGGAGCGGCAGGTGATCGTCGCCTACGACATCAACGACTACAAGGCGAAGAGCGAGCTGACCGCGCAGAAGCTGTTCACCACCACGGTGGCGGCGCTCCGCTCCTTCCAGCACATCTCGACCATCGACCAGAGCCGCCGCGGCCTGGAGACGGTGGTGCAGGCCGCCGACACGCTGTTCAAGCAGCGCTCCCTGCCAGGGTTGGCCGAGGGGATCGTGCGGCAGGCGGCCGGACTGCTGCCGGAGCTGGACGGGGCGATCCTGTGCGCCCTGCCGGGCGAAAGCGCGGAGGCCGAAATCCTCGCCGGCTCCGGCCGCTTCGCCGACATGGCGGGCCGTCCGGTCGACGGGGCGGTGGAGGCGGGCGTGGCCGCCGACGTCGCAACGGCGCTGCGGGACGGGGCCAGCGTCTTCGGCGGCCGGCACAGCGTGATCGCGCTGCGCGGGCGCGACCACGCGGCCAGCGCACTCTGCCTCTGCGGCCACGAGCCCTTGTCGGACATGGACCGGCGGATGGTCGAAATCTTCTGCAAGAAGGCCGCGATCAGCTTCGACAACGTCTTCCTGTACGAGCAGCTGCGGCTGGCACAGCTGGCGACCGTGCACGCGCTCGGCAAGCTGGCGGAATACAAGGACGAGGTCACCGGCGACCACGTCAAGCGCATCGGCCGCTGGGCCACCGCCATCGCGCGGGAGCTTCAGGGGCGCGGCAGCTTCCCCGGCCTCGTCGACGACCGGTTCTGCGAGCTGATCGGCATGGCCAGCATGCTGCACGACGTGGGCAAGGTGGGCATCCCCGACAGCATCCTGCGCAAGCCGGGCAAGCTGGACGCCGAGGAGATGCGGCAGATGCGCGAGCACGCCGCCATGGGCGGGCGCATCCTGCGCGACGCCTCCGGCCTCGTCGGCGGGCGCAGCTACCTGACGCTGGGGGCGGAGATCGCGGAGAGCCACCACGAGAAGTTCGACGGGACCGGCTATCCCGGCGGGCTGGCCGGCGACGCCATCCCGCTGTCCGGCCGCATCGTCGCGGTTGCCGACGTCTACGACGCCCTGCTCCACCGCCGCCCCTACAAGGAGGCGTGGGAGCTGACCGCGGTGCTGGAACTGATCCGCGGCGAGTCGGGCAAGCACTTCGACCCGCGCGTGGTGGACGCCTTCGTCACGGTGCTGGAGCGCGAGGGCGTGCTGGCTGTGTCCCAGTAAGGGTTTTTCACCACAGAGACACGGAGGCACAGAGAAACCAGTCCCTCTGTGTCTCCGTGTCTCTGTGGTGAATCCCCGCTCAGCGCCAGCGCGGCGGCTTGGCGACGATGGGGCGGAGTTCGTGCAGCAGCCAGACCAGCCCCGACACCACCAGGATCGCGCCGGCCTGATGGGCGGCGGCGATGGGGATCCACACGACGCTGAGCAGCGTGGCGATGCCGAGCGCGATCTGCGCCAGCACCAGCCCGCCGGTCGCCAGCGCCGCCCGGTACGCCCGCCCCGGCAGGCGGGCCAGCCACACGCGCAACACCAGCGCCAGCACCACAAGCCCGGTCAGCAGCGCCAGCGCGCGGTGGGTCAGCTGGATCGCCGCCGTGTTCTCCAGCGGGTTGATCCACCAGGGCGACAGGTTGCCGACCTCCGGCGGGATCACGTGGCCGTTCATGAGGGGGAAGCTGTTGTAGGCGAAGCCCGCGTCCGTCCCCGCGACGAAGGCGCCCCAGACGATGGTCACCCCGACCAGCCCCAGCGCGATGCGGGTATGGCGGCGCAGGCGCCGCGACTCGGTGGCCCAGCCGGCGAGCGGCAGCGGGTCGAGGATGCCGAGCGCCGTGCGCAGCAGCAGCCCGTAGATCAGGATCGCCGTGGACAGGTGCAGGGCCAGCCGGTAGTGGCTGACCTCCGGGCTGTTCACCAGACCGCTCCTCACCATGTACCAGCCGATCACGCCCTGGAGACCGCCGAGCAGGAACAGCCCGGCCAGCTTCGGCCACAGATCCTTCGGGATCCGCCCCTGCACCCAGAAGCGCAGGAAGGGGATCAGGAAGACGAAGCCGATCAGCTGGCCCCAGAGGCGGTGGAACCACTCCCACCAGAAGATGCTCTTGAAGGCCGCGAGATCCATGGCGGAATTGTAGACCCGGTATTCGGGCGTGGCCTTGTAGAGGTCGAAGACCCGGTTCCACTCCGTCTCCGACAGGGGCGGCAGGATGCCGATCAGCGGCTTCCATTCGACCATCGACAGGCCGGATTCGGTCAGACGCGTGATCGCGCCGATGACCGCCATGGCGAGCACCATGGCGCAGCAAAGCAGCAGCCACCAGGCAATGGGCCGGGTTGAGGCGGGGGAACGGACGTCTTCGGAAGCGGTGATGGCGGTCAAGACGGGGTATTCCGGATGAAGGGGCGGGCGTCTTCCGGGAATGTGGGGAAGGTCGCCGGCTGCGTCAAACGGACACGGGGTACCACCGGCACCGGAGGCCCGGATTCGGGTGAAGGGCGGTGGTCCCGGTGTTACAAATGCCCAACGCTGTGAATGTTAGTGTTCCCAACAGCTTCGGATGCGGAGCGGCGATGGCGGACCTTTCCCTGGCCTTTGGTTTGGTCTTCGAGGACCTGTACGACCACGGCGGCTTGGCGCGACTCGACCGCGCCTTCCTGGATTGGCTGGCGGAGGCCGACCGGGACTTGGCCAACCGCCTGCTGGCCGCCCGTGCCGAGCCCAACACGCTGGACGGCAAGTCCGAAAGCGACCTGCTGATCGCGCTCGGCCCCCATCTGGAGGATTTCCTCGCCACCCTGTTCGGCATCCGGGCCGAGTTGGAGGAGCTGCGGGCGCGCCACACGGACCTGGCGCCGCTCTACAGCGCCAAGCGCCTGTTCGTGCAGCGCCGGGCCGCCAAGGCGGTGAAGCCGGACGCCGTGGCGGGACTGGACGGGGCGGAGCTGGCCGCCCGGCTGGAGGACTGGCTGGGCGCGCCGCTGACCGAGATTGGCCTCGCCCGCCAGCTGAACGCCTGGATGGAGGACGAAGCGGCGCACGCCGCCCAGCTGGACACCGCCGCCCGCTACGCCGCCTGGGCGCTGTTCACCGAGGCCGGGCGCGCCAAGCACGGGGCCGGCGTGCTGTTCCAGCTGCCGCACAAGACCGACCCGCAGCATCTCGTGCCCGTGGAGACGGTGGAGTTGCACGGCGTCACCATGATGCGCCTGCCGGAGCAGGCCCTTCATGACCGACAAGGCTTTCATCTCACCGATCCCGGCACTGACCTGGCCGGGGCGCTGGACGAGGCCAACTACTGCATCTGGTGCCACAACCAGGGCAAGGACAGCTGCTCCAAGGGCCTGCGCGACCGCAAGACAGGGGAATTCCAGAAGAGCGCCTTCGGCGTGCCGCTGAACGGCTGCCCGCTGGAGGAAAAAATCTCGGAGATGCACACCCTCAAGGCGGGGGGTGTGCCGATCGGGGCGCTGGCCATGGTGGTGGTGGACAACCCCATGTGCGCCGGCACCGGCCATCGCATCTGCAACGACTGCATGAAGGCCTGCATCTACCAGCGGCAGGAGCCCGTGGACATCCCGCAGGCGGAAACCCGCACGCTGAAGGATGTGCTGGAGCTGCCCTGGGGCTTCGAGATCTACAGCCTGCTGACGCGCTGGAACCCGCTGGACCTGCGCCGCCCGCTGATGCGGCCGGACAGCGGGTACAAGGTGCTGGTGGTCGGGCTGGGGCCGGCCGGCTTCACGCTGGCGCACCACCTGATGAACGACGGCCACACGGTGGTCGGCGTCGACGGGCTGAAAATCGAACCGCTGCCCGCCGGCCTGTCCGGCGTGCTGCCCGGCGGCACGCGCGTGCCCTTCCGCCCGATCCGCGACGTGCACGACCTGTTCGACCGGCTGGACGAGCGGGTGATGGCCGGCTTCGGCGGGGTGGCCGAATACGGCATCACCGTGCGCTGGAACAAGAACTTCCTGAAGGTCATCCGGCTGCTGCTGGAACGGCGGTCGCGCATGTCGATCATCGGCGGCGTGCGGTTCGGCGGGACGCTCACCATCGACGACGCGCTGGCGATGGGCTTCGACCACGTCGCGCTGTGCATGGGCGCCGGAAAGCCGACGGTCATCCCCATGGCGAACGGGCTGGCGCGCGGGGTGCGGCAGGCCTCGGACTTCCTGATGGCCCTGCAGCTGACCGGGGCGGCCAAGGCGGACAGCGTCGCCAACCTGCAGGTCCGGCTTCCCATTGTCGTCATCGGCGGCGGCCTGACCGCCATCGACACGGCGACGGAGGCGCTGGCCTACTACCCCGTGCAGGTCGAGAAGTTCCTGGCCCGCTACGAAACTTTGGCCGCGGAGAAGGGCGAGGACGCCGCCCGCGCGCGCTGGACCCCGGTCGAGGCGGAGACGGCCGACGAGTTCCTGGCCCACGCCCGCGCGATCCGTGCCGAGCGCTCCGCTGCGGCAGCGGAGGGGCGGGAGGCGCGCGTGCTGGCTCTGCTGCAAGGCTGGGGCGGCTCGACCATCGCCTACCGCCGCCGCCTGATCGACAGCCCCAGCTACACCCTGAACCACGAGGAGGTGGCGCATGGGCTGGCCGAGGGCATCCGCTTCCTGGAATGCGCCACCCCGCGCGGCGTGGAGATCGACGGGACAGGAGCAGCCCAGGCCATCCACCTCGCCCTCAACCCGGTCGGGCCGGACGGGGTGGTGGCGCCGGCCGCGGTGGACGCGCGCATCCCCGCCCGCACCATCCTGGTCGCCGCCGGCACCCAGCCCAACACCGTGCTGGCCCGCGAGGAGCCGGAGTGGGTGGAGCTGGACGGCCGCACCTTCCGCGCCATCGACGAGGACGGCAACCCGGTGACGCCGGAGCGGCTGTGCAAGCCGGCCGAGGCCCGCGTGCTGATGGCCCGCGCGCCGGACGGCCGCTTCCTCAGCTTCTTCGGCGACCTGCACCCGTCCTTCTCCGGCAACGTGGTGAAGGCGATGGGCGGGGCAAAGCAAGGCTACCCGGTGGTCAGCCGCGCGCTGGCCCGCCGCGCGCCTTCGCCCGTGCAGGCCGCCGATCTCGTCCGGCGGCTGAACGCCGACCTGCGGCCGACCGTGCACCATGTGGCCCGCCTGACCCCGACCATCGTGGAGGTGGTGGTGAAAGCCCCGGCCGCCGCGCGTCGTTTCGAACCCGGACAGTTCTATCGCCTGCAAAATTTCGAAACGCTGTCGCAGCGGATTGATGGGACCACACTCGCCATGGAAGGCCTTGCCCTGACCGGCGCCTGGGTGGACCGGGAGGCCGGGCTGCTGTCGATGATCGTGCTGGAGATGGGCGGATCGTCCGACCTCTGCGCGGTTCTCAAGCCCGGCGACCCGGTGGTCGTCATGGGGCCGACCGGCACGCCGACCGAGATTCCGGAGGGGGAAACCGTTTGCCTTGTCGGCGGCGGGCTGGGCAACGCGGTGCTGTTCTCCATCGGGCAGGCCTGCCGGGCGCGGGGTAGCAAGGTCGTCTATTTCGCCGGCTACAAGCGGATCGAGGACCGCTACAAGGTGGACCAGATCGAGGCCGCCGCCGACCGCGTTATCTGGTGCTGCGACGAGGCCCCGGGCTTCACCCCCACCCGCCCCGGCGACAAGGCCATCGTCGGCAACATCGTGGAGGCGATGCGCGCCTATGCGGCGGGCGAGCTGGGGCTGGTGGATGTGCGGCTGGAGGATGTGGACCGCATCGTCGCCATCGGCTCCGACCGCATGATGGCGGCGGTGGGCGCGGCACGGCACGGGGTGCTGAAACCCTTCCTGAAGCCGGGCCACATCGGCATCGGCTCCATCAACTCCCCCATGCAATGCATGATGAAGGAGATCTGCGCCCAGTGCCTGCAACGGCACACGGACCCGGCGACGGGGAAGGAAGAGGTGGTCTTCTCCTGCTTCAACCAGGACCAGAACCTGGACCGCGTGGACTTCACGAACCTGAACCAGCGGCTTCAGCAGAACGCCGTGCAGGAAAAGCTGACCGCGCAATGGATCGACCGCTGCCTGCGTCAGGCCGGACTGCGGAAGGGATGACGCTGGTTTTCACCACAGAGACACGGAGACACAGAGGGGCGGATATCTCTGTGTCTCCGTGTCTCTGTGGTGATTTTCTTTACCGCGCCGCTTCGACTCCGTCGTCCTCCAGGGGCGCGCCGCGATCCTGGATGGTGGTGACGTGGCGCGTGTGGCGAAGCTTTTCCTCGACGGCCTCGTTCACGAACTGGTCGAGCGAGCGGCCCTCGCGCGCGGCGGCCTTCGCGGCCTCCGATTTCAGCGTGTCCCGAAGATGAACCATCCTGTGCCTCCCCCGCATGGAACGGACATGTCCGGACATGGGGACCACGCCACCCCGGCGCGAGTCCCCTATCCGGAAGGCCCGGCTACCGACCGGCGGTGACCTTCAGCGCGCGGGCGGCGACGGCCAGCGGATCCTCGCCGGGAGCGCAGGGGTGGGCCGCGGCCAGCACGGCCTCCGGCACTTGGACGGTGAGATAGTCGCCGACCGTTTCGAAGACCGGGATGATCATGGCGATCCGGGTCAGCTCGACGGTTTTCCGCACCTGCCCACTGCCCGACAGCATCGCCAGATGCTTGCCGGCCGACGCGGCCTCCCCGTTGATGACCAGAAGCATGCCGATGCCGGCGCTGTCGATGAACTCCAGCCCCGTGAGGTCGAGCAGGCAATGCCGCCCCTGCCCCTGCTTCAGGTCGGCGATCACCCGGCGCACCGGGTCGGCGTCTAGGCCGGTGAAGCGGCCGGTCAGCACGAGGCGGGCGAAGTGTTCCTCGTTGTCCAGGCGATACTGCATCGTTGCGCACTTCCTGGTCGGTGAGCCCCGGCCGGCGGTCCCTGGTCGGCTGGCCTTATGATCCAACCGCAACCCGCACCGGGCAAGGGACGCCGGGCGCATACGCCTGCGGGTTGTTGACGCAGCCATGCGCGCCAAGACCCGCGCTTCGGTCTTGACGGGGGGACGCCGCGGGTCCTAAAAGCGGTGCACGTGGTGATTTGGTCGACCGGCTTGCGGGCCACGTAAAACAACCCGCTAAAAAGGTCCGAGCCGCATCCGCGCCTCGACCCGAACGGTCGGGGCGTTTTTTGTTTGGCCGGTCGGCCCCGCCGGCGGACAAAGGGAATCAAGCGGTCATGGCACGCACCGATCATCGCACTCCGAACGTCGCCGGGCTCCGTCCCCGTTCCAAGCTGGTCCACGGCGGCATCCGCCGCTCCGGCTTCGACGAGACCTCCGAGGCGCTGTTCCAGACCTCCGGCTACGTCTACGGCTCGGCCGAGGAGGCGGAGCACGCCTTCGCCAACGACGGCAGCCGCCATGTCTATTCGCGCTTCCGCAACCCGACCACCGCCATGTTCGAGGACCGGCTGGCGGAGTACGAGGGCGCGGAATGGGCCTACGCCACCACCACCGGCATGGCCGCTGTGCACGCGGCACTCTGGTGCAACCTGCGCCACGGCGACCGCATCGTGGCGCCGCGCTCGCTGTTCATCTCTTGCTACTGGGTGATCAAGGAGCTGTCGGCCCGCTTCGGCGTGGAAGCGGTGTTCGTCGACGGCACCGACCTTTCCCAGTGGGAGGCCGCCCTGTCCAAGCCGACCCAGGCCGTGTTCCTGGAGACGCCGAGCAACCCGGGCCTTGAGGTCGTGGATCTGCGCGCCGTCAGCGCGCTCGCCCACAAGGCCGGGGCCAAGGTGGTGGTGGACAATGCCTTCGCCACGCCGGTTCTCCAGCGCCCGTTCGAAATGGGCGCCGACGTGGTCGTCTATTCGGCCACCAAGCACATCGACGGCCAGGGTCGCTGTCTGGGCGGCGTCATCCTGACCAACGACAAGAAGTACGGGGCGGAGGTGATCCATCCTTACCTGCGCCACACCGGCCCGACCATTTCGCCCTTCAACGCCTGGATCCTGCTGAAGGGGCTGGAGACGCTGGAGCTGCGCGTCGCGGCGCAGAGCGCGTCCGCCCTGAAGGTCGCGGAGTTCCTGGAAGGCCACGCGAAGGTCGAGCGCGTGCTCTACCCGGGCCTGGTCAGTCACCCCCAGCACGACCTCGTCCGCAGCCAGATGACCGGCGGCGGCACCATGCTGTCCATCTTCCTGAAGGGCGGCAAGGCGGAAGCCTTCCGGGCGCTGAACGACCTCCAGATGGTGATGATCTCCAACAACCTGGGCGACGCGAAGAGCCTGATCACCCACCCGGACACCACCACCCACTCCAAGCTGACGCCGGAGGAGAAGGTGGCGGCGAACATCACGCCGAACCTGCTGCGCCTGTCCGTCGGGCTGGAGGACGCCCAGGACATCATCGAGGACCTGGACCGCGCCCTGGCCGCGATCTGATGGCCGCGATCTGATGGCCCAACCGCGCGCTGGACGCGTGGGCGCATCTCATTGTAAGGATCGACCCGGAACCAAATGCTGCAGTGCAGCGTTGGCTCCGGGTCTTTTCTTTTCCGGATGAGGTGCAGGGTTATGGCGAGACGCAAGGCCGGCAACGGCGAACCGACGGAACGCCTGCTCGCGGTGGCGGGGGACTTGACCCGCACCAGCGTCAAGACCGGGGAAATGGGCGTGGCCGCCGCCCAGACCATCGGCTACCGCACCGCCATGATGGCCGCAGCGCTCGGCAATCCCATCGACCTCGCCAACCCGGAGTTCATCCGCATGGGCTCGGAAAAGGTGGAGGCGATGGTGGAGGCCACCCACGCCGTCGCCAAGGGCGTGGGCGAGGCGCACCAGGCCTGGTTCACCCTGGTCCAGGGCCAGTTGCAGACGGCGATGCATCTGGTCACCGGTCTCGGCCAGTGCCGCTCCCCCGCCGACCTCATCGAGCTTCAGCGCCGCGCCCTGACCGAGTCCTTCGAGGCCGGCCTGCACGCCGCCATCTACCTGGTCGAGTCGGCCGCCGACTTGACCCACGCCGGCATGACCCCGGCCTACCGCACCGTCCGGGCCAACGCCCGCCGTCTGGCGCGGGCGAACTCCTAGCAAGTTCCGCCCTTCCCCCGCCAGGGGAAGGGCTTTCCCTCACTGCCCCAGCAGTTCGAAGCTGGACGGCGCCGGGTCGAGGACGCGGGCGCCATTGGGGGCGACCTCCAGCACGGCCAGCGCGCGCTCCACCTGCCCGTTCGGGCGCAGGCGGAACAGGCCGTCCATGCCCTCGAAACCGCTGGGGTTGGTCAGCGCCGTGCGGTCGAACGGGGCCGCGGCGTTCATCTTGGTCAGCACCGCGGCGATCGCCGTCGCGTCGTAGGACAGCGTCGCGATGCGCGGCGGCTTGTGCCCGTAGGTCTGCTCGAAGCGCTGCTCGAAGTCGGCGCGGGTCTGCGGCGCCGGGGCGGCGAACCAGGCGCCGTTCAGCGCCGGCTCCTGCCCCAGGGTCGGGTCGTCCCACAGGCCGGTGCCGAGCAGCCGCACCTGCTGCGGGTTGACACCGTTGGCGGCCAGCGCGTTGGCCAGCCCCTGGGCGCGCGGGCCGCCTTCGGCCAGCATCACCGCCTGCGGCTGCACGCCCGCCTGGGTCACCTGCTTGGCCGGCAGGCTGAGGTCGGTCACCGCCGGGTCGTAGCGCTCCACCTGCGCCACCTGCCCGCCGAGCTGCCGGGTCGTGTTCTGGAGCGCGGTGACCACCGCGTCGCCGTAGGCGTTGCGCGGGGCGAGCGCCACATAGCGGGTGACCCCGCGGGACTTGGCGAAGCCGACCACGCGGTTCACCTGGTCGCCGGGCACGAAGCCCATGACGTAGGTGCCGTTGCCGGCCTGGGTCCAGTCGTTGGTGAAGGCCAGCACCTCCACGTTCGCGTTCTGGGCGATGGGCCGCACCGCCGCCACGTCGGCGGCGAACAGCGGGCCGAGGATCAGGCGCGCCCCCTCCGAAACCGCCTGCCGGGCGGCGTCGGCGGCGCCGTTCGGCGTCCCCTTGGTGTCGCGGGGCAGCAGCTCGAACCGGTCGCCGGCGAGGTCGAACAGCGCCATTTGCGCCGCCTCCAGCAGGGACTGGCCAATCTGCGCGTTGGGGCCGGACAGCGGCAGCAGGATCGCCACCTTGGCAACCTGCGGTTCGACGGGAACGACCGGGGCGGCTGGAGGCGCTTGAGTCACGGGCGCCGGGGCCTTTACATTCGACGAGCAGGCCGAAAGCATGCCAACAACCAACAGTGCGGCGGCAGCGTGCCGCCCCCGAGCGCGCGAGAAAGGTGTTGTCAAGCGTGCCACCGACGATCTCCACATCCGGTCCGGCGCAGGATCCCGTCCGGGGACCCCAGGCCTCTAGTGACGCTGAAGGTAGCGAGCCGAGGGCCGCAAGTAAACTCGGCGCCGGCCTTTATGTCGTCGCGACCCCCATCGGCAACGCCGCCGACATCACGCTGCGCGCGCTCGATGTGCTGAAGCGCGCCGACGCCATCGCCTGCGAGGACACGCGGGTGACGGCCAAGCTGATGGGCATCCACGGCATCCACACGCCCTTCGTCTCCTACCATGAACACAACGCGGCCAAGATGCGTCCGGTCCTGATCGGCCGCATGAAGGCGGGCGAATCCATCGCGCTGGTCACCGACGCCGGCACGCCGCTGGTCTCCGACCCCGGCTACAAGCTGGTGCG
Source organism: Azospirillum rugosum (assembly GCF_017876155.1). Classification (GTDB taxonomy): domain Bacteria; phylum Pseudomonadota; class Alphaproteobacteria; order Azospirillales; family Azospirillaceae; genus Azospirillum; species Azospirillum rugosum. The sequence goes on along the minus strand of NZ_JAGINP010000013.1, from coordinate 136,373 downwards.
GGAGTGCGTGGCGGAAGGCGTGGCGGTCACCACCCTGCCCGGCGCCTCGGCCCCGCTGGCCGCGCTGGTGCTGTCCGGCCTGCCGACCGACCGCTTCCTGTTCGCGGGGTTCCTCCCCAACAAGAGCAGCGCCCGCCGCGCCGCCGCCGGGGAGCTGAAGGGCGTGCCGGCCACGCTGGTCTTCTTCGAGTCGCCGCAGCGACTCCCTGAGTCGCTGGCCGACCTCGCCGACATCCTGGGGCCGCGCGAGGCTGCCGTGGCCCGCGAGCTGACCAAGCTGTACGAGGAGGTGCGGCGCGGCACCCTGCCGGAGCTGGCGGCCCATTACGCGGAGCATGGGCCACCCAAAGGAGAGGTCGTGCTGGTCATCGGCCCGCCCGGCGAGGAGGCCGCCCCGACCGAGGCCGACGTGGACGCCCTGCTGCGCGAGGCGCTGACCCGCCTGTCGGTGCGCGACGCCGCCGCCGACGTGGCCGCCCGCACCGGCCAGCACAAGCGCGCCGTGTACGCCCGCGCGCTGGAGCTGGCGCGGGAGGAGAGGGGGGAGAAGCCGTGACGGCCCCCACCGCGCTGCGCCGCCGGGCCGAGGGCTTCGGGCGCTTCGCCGAGCAGCTGTGCCGGCTGGCCCTGCGGCTGAAGGGATACCGCATCCTGGACAGCCGCCTGCGCACGCCCATGGGCGAGATCGACATCGTGGCCCGGCGCGGCACGACGCTGGCCGTCGTGGAGGTGAAGGCGCGCGCCGACTGGGCCAGCGCCAGCGAGGCGGTCAGCGCCCGGCAGCGCGGCAGGCTTGCGCGCGCCGCGCATGTCTATCTGGCCGCGCACCCCCAATATGCGGGCTATGCCTTGCGCTTCGACGTCATGCTCGTTACCCCTTGGTCCTGGCCGCGCCACCTTGAGGACGCCTGGCGCGTTTAGGACCGGAAGGCCCATCCTTTCTGGCCCCGTTTCATCGAGAGGGACGCCCTTTTGACCAGCCGCGCCGAAGCCCGCGAGATCCTGCGCCGCGTGGGGCAGCAGCCGGACGACGAGATCGACCTGGCGGAGGCCGCCCTGGCGCTCGGCAGTCTGGAACTGCCGAACGTCGCGCTGGAGGATTACCGCCGGCACATCGCGACCATCGTGGACGACTTGGCCCAGCGCACCAACCCCGCCGTCGACAGCCTGGAGACCCGAATCGCCCTGCTGCACGAGGTGATCGTGGAGCGGCACGGCTACGGCGGCGACCACGACACCTACGACGATTTGCAGAACGCCAACCTGCTGCGCGTCATCGACCGCCGCCGCGGGCTGCCGGTGGCGCTGGGCATCCTGTTCATGCACGCCGCCCGGTCGCAGGGCTGGCCGATCATGGGCCTGAACTTCCCCGGCCATTTCCTCGTCCGCATGGACGCCGACGGCGCCCGCGCCATCCTGGACCCCTTCAACGAGGGGCAGGTGCGCACCGCCGTGGACCTGCGCGACCTGCTGAAGGCCACCGCCGGGAGTGCGGCGGAGCTGGAGCCCGGCCATTACCAGCCCGTGTCGAACCGCGACGTGCTGCTGCGGCTTCAGAACAACATCAAGCTGCGCCACCTCTCCGCCCACGACGTGCCCAAGGCGCTGGAGGTGCTGGAGGCCATGCGCCTGTTCGCTCCCCGGGAGCCGTCGCTGTGGCGCGAGACCGGCCTTCTGGAGGCGCACAGCAACAACCTGGGCGCCGCCATCGCGGCGCTGGAAACCTTCATGGAGCTGACCGACAGCGACCGGCACCGCCACCAGACCGCCACGCTGATCCAGCAGTTGAAGAACCGCCTGAACTAACGCCCGTTTTCCTGAATCCCAACGACGCCCGTTTCGGAGATTGCCCGCATGAGCCTTGCCGTCGCCTTCCAGATGGACCCCATCGAGTCCATCAACATCGACACGGACTCGAGCTTCATGATGGCGCTGGAGGCGCAGAAGCGCGGGCACACGCTGTACCACTACCACCCGCGCGACCTCAGCCTGACCGGCAACACGCTGACCGCCCGCGTGCGGGAGATGACCGTCGTCCGGCAGAAGGGCGCCCACTACACGCTGGGCGAGGCCAAGCTGGTGGACCTGTCGACCATGGACGTGGTGCTGATGCGCCAGGACCCGCCCTTCGACATGGCCTACATCACCGCCACCCACCTGCTGGAGCACATCCAGCCCAAGGTCCTGGTGCTGAACGACCCGGCCGAGGTGCGCAACGCGCCGGAGAAGCTGTTCGTCACCCACTTCCCCGACCTGATGCCACCGACGCTGATCACCAGCGACAAGCAGGCCATCCTGGATTTCCGCGCCCAGTACAAGGACATCATCGTCAAGCCGCTGTTCGGCAACGGCGGCGCCGGCGTCTTCCACCTGAAGCCGGATGACGAGAACCTCGGCTCGCTCCTGGAACTCTTCACCCAGCTCTACCGCGAGCCGGTGATCGTGCAGAAGTACCTGCCGGAGATCCGCCAGGGCGACAAGCGCATCATCCTGATCGACGGCGAGCCGGCCGGTGCCGTCAGCCGCATGCCCCAGGACGGCGAGGCGCGCGCCAACTTCCACGCCGGCGGCAGCGCCAAGAAGACCGACCTGACCCCGCGCGAGCAGGAGATCTGCAAGGCCATCGGCCCGGTCCTGCGCAAGAAGGGTCTGCTGTTCGTCGGCATCGACGTGATCGGCGACTACATGACCGAAATCAACGTGACCTCGCCGACCGGCATCCAGGAGATCAACCGGCTGAATGGCTCGGCGCTGGAAGCCACGCTGTGGGACGCCATCGAGCGGCGGTATCGCGAGAACAAGGCGGGCTGAGGGGTGGGGCGTAGGCGAGGGGATGGTGTCCCCTCGCGCTGCTCCGAATGCGACGTTTGAAACGCTGTGAAACACGAAAACGCGTGATGTTTCATTCGCCGTGCGCAGACCATTCCCGAGAGCGGGGTTGGTTGCGGCGGCGTGGTGCATCGTGGTTTCGGCCTGGGCTTATTGAAGGAAAATAAGCCTATCATGGCGGTTGGCGACGTGGCAACACAGTCGCCTCATCACGCACGCCGCAAGGAACATCTTCCCTCTCCCCTCCGGGGAGAGGGTTAGGGTGAGGGGGATGCGCGCGTGCCGGACGTGGCACGGAGCCGAGGAGTTCGTGGGTCCCCTCTCCCGTCCCGGGAGAGGCGCGGAACCGACGGCCGAAGGCCGGACGGGCGCCAAAGGCGACCGTAGGTGGAGCGCGGTCGCGAGACTTGCGAGCGACCGATGGCGCGCAGCGCCGGGTGAGGGTGAAGCCAAGGATCAGCGCCTTGATCCTTGGCGGTACCCTCACCCTTCCCACTTCGTGGGCCCCTTCCCTCTCCCGGGGCGGGAGAGGGGGTGTGCGTAGTGTCGGCGTCGTGGGAAGCACTGAAAGGTGCGGGACCCCCTCACCCTACCCTCTCCCCGGAGGGGAGAGGGGATCAAGTGGCGGGGTGTGGACGACGCACGCAATCGACGTAGCGGTAGGGGAGGCCGTTTTCGGTCTGGAGCGGGCCGTATTGCGTCTCCACCCAATCCGGGCCGAGGGGGGGCATGTGGGTGTCGCCGTCGACGTCTTGCTCCACGCGGGTCAGGTGGAGGATGTCGGCGAGCGGCAGGGTTTCGCGGAAGAGTTCGGCGCCGCCGATCACGCTGACCTCGGGGACGCTGCGGTCGCGGCACCAGGACAGGGCCGGGGCGAGGCCGCTGAACCAGACGGCGCCGTTGCGCTCCCCCGCCGGGACGCTGCGGCTGACGACGAGGTTGTCGCGGCCGGGGAGTGGTTTGCGGGGGAGCGACTCCCAGGTGCGGCGGCCCATCAGGATGGGTTTGCCCATCGTCAGCTCCCGGAAGCGCTTCAGGTCGCCGGGCAGGTGCCAGGGCAGGGTGCCGTTGCGGCCGATCACGCCGTTGCGCGCCACCGCCACCACAAGACTGATCCGCATCCCCTGCCCTCTTTCGTTGTTCAAACCAACCTTACGCCGCGCGCAGCTGTTCCAGGAAGACGCCGACCTGGCGGTGCAGCGTGTCGAGCTGGTGGCCGAGCTGGCGCGACATTTCCAGCACGTCACGGGCGGTCTCGCCGCTCTGGGTCGCCGCGCCGGTGACGCCGGAGATGTTGGCCGACACCTCCTGCGTGCCGCTGGCGGCCTCCTGGACGTTGCGGCTGATCTCGCGGGTCGCCGCCCCTTGCTGTTCAACAGCGGACGCGATGGAGGTCGCGATCTCGTTCACGCGGACGATCACCTGGGTGACGCCGTGGATCTCGCCGACCGCCTCGCCGGTGACCGTCTGGATGTTGGAAACCTGGGCGGCGATCTCCTCCGTCGCCTTGGCGGTCTGGTTGGCGAGCGCCTTCACCTCCGACGCGACCACCGCGAAGCCCTTGCCGGCCTCCCCCGCGCGCGCCGCCTCGATGGTGGCGTTGAGCGCCAGGAGGTTGGTCTGGCTGGCGATGTCGTTGATCAGCTGCACGACCGCGCCGATCTTCTGCACCGCCTCGGCCAGGCCACCGACCTTGTCGTTGGCGCGGCCGCTGAGCCCGACCGCCTCCGCCGCGATGCGCGACGACTCGGCGACCTGGCGGCTGATCTCGTGGATGGAGCTGGACAGCTCCTCCGACGCGGCGGCCACGGTCTGCACGTTGGCGGAGGTCTGCTCCGTCGCCGCGGCGACGGTGGTCGCCAGCTGGTCGGTCTGGCTGGCGGCGCGGGACATCTCCGCCGCGCGGGCCTCCATGGTCGCCGCCGAGTCGGAGACGGTGCGGACCACCGCGCCGACGCTCTGCTCGAACCGGGCGGCCAGGGCCAGCATGGACTGGCGCTTCTCCTCCTCCGCGCGGCGGGCGGATTCGGCCTGCTCGCCTTCCAGGCGCCGCTTCTCCTCGGCGTTGTTCTGGAAGACCAGCGCCGCCTGGGCCATGGCGCCGATCTCGTCGCCGCGCTCCGCCTCCGGGAAGCGGGTGGCGAGGTCGCCGTCGGCGAGCGCGCGCATCTTGGCGCCCAGCCCACGCAGCACGCGGCTGAGGTCGGCGCCGACCCAGGCGATCAGGCCGATGGCCGGCAGGGCCAGCACCGCGATGACCGCCGCCAGCGTCCAGAGCTGGTCGAGGAAGGCGCCCCGGATGTCGTCGACGAAGGTGCCGCTGCCGATGAAGATGTTCCACGGCGCGAAGCCGCGGACGTAGCCGACCTTGACGGAGAGGTCGGTGCCGCCGACCGTGCGCGGCCAGTCGTATTCCAGCACGCCCTCGCCCTTCGCGCGGACCATGCGGATGAACTCTTCGATCATGTGGACGCCGTTGGCCGACTTCAGCGGCTTGACGTCGGCGCCGATCATCTTCGGGTTGATGTGGGCGAAGCCGAAGCCGTCCATCGTGTGGGCGAAGATGTATTCCTTGCCGCCTTCGTAGCGGATGCCGGCCACCGCGGCCCGGAAGCGCGCCTGCGCCTCGTCGCGGGTGATCTTGCCCGACGCGGCGTCGGCCTCCAGCGTGGTGGCCAGCGTGACGCCCAACTCCACGACCGCCTTCAGCGTGTCGAGCCGGTCCCGGACCATGCGGTCATAGTTGAGGTAAAGGCCGGCGCCGGCGATGGCAAAGGCGGCAACGGAGGCTGCGGCCACGAGGCTCCACAGCTTGGCCCGGATGGAAAGCTTGGTCAGGATCATGGGGTTTGCTCTGTCTTTTCCCGCGGCCGGCTTTGCGGCCGGACGACGTCACAGGACAGAGCTTTTGCGTACAAACTTTAAACGTATGTTGACGAATCGTATCCCAATACCGCACAGGACAGAATGTCACAGGCGGCTTGGGGGTTTGTCGCCTGGCGGCACCCGTCAGGCGAGCAGAGCACCTAGCACCGCATTCAGTCGTTGCCGGCCCTCGTGCGTGGCGCGCAGGGTGGCGTCGGTCACCTCCAGGAAGCCGCCGGAGACCAGCCGGTCGAGCGCGCGGGCGTCCACGAGGTCGGGCAGGTCGCGCCCCGTCTCCTCGATCAGGCGGGCGCGGGCGACGCCTTCGCGAAGGCGCAGGCCCATCATCAGAAGCTCCGACCCGCGGGCGTCGCGGTCGATGGCATCGGGGGTGGCGGCGCCGAAACCATCCCGCTCCACGCGCTCCAACCAGATTTCCGGGGCGCGGTGGGCGCGGGTGGCGAACTTCTCCCCGTCCAGCGTCAGGCGGCCGTGCGCGCCGGGGCCGACGCCGACGTAGTCGCCGTAGCGCCAATAGGTCAGGTTGTGGCGGCTCTCCTCGCCCGGCCGGGCGTGGTTGGAGATCTCGTAAGCCGGGAGTCCGGCGCGGTTCAGCAGGCTGTGGGTCGCCTCGTAGAGGTCGCCGGCCAGATCCTCGTCGGGCAGGACCAGCTCGCCCCGCGCGTGCAGGGGGAAGAAGGCGGTGCCCTCCTCGATGGTCAGCTGGTAGACCGACAGGTGGCCGACGGCGTAGTCCAGCGCGCGGGTCAGTTCCGCCTCCCACGCCGCGACGGTCTGGCCGGGGCGGGCGTAGATCAGATCGAAGCTGAAACGATCGAAGGTCTTCGCGGCCAGCGCGATGGCGCCCGTGGCCTCCGCGGCGTTGTGCTGGCGGCCGAGGAACTTCAGCGACGCGTCGTCCAGCGCCTGGATGCCAAGCGAGACGCGGTTGATCCCGGCGGCGCGGAAGGCGCGGAACTTGTCGGCCTCCACGGAGGTCGGGTTGGCCTCCAGCGTCACCTCCAGCCCGTCGGCGACCGGCCAGCGCGCGGCGATGCGCTCCAGCACCGCGGCGACCGTCGCCGGCTCCATCAGCGAGGGCGTGCCGCCGCCGAAGAAGACGGACGTAACCTTTCGGCCAGCCGTTGCGTCTGCGTAATGGTCAAGCTCCCGCAACAGCGCGGCGCGCCAGCGGTCGTGCTCGATCCGCTCGCGGACGTGGCTGTTGAAGTCGCAATAGGGGCACTTCGACTTGCAGAAGGGCCAGTGGATGTAGATCCCGAAGCCAGGATCAGGGGTCACTTGAAGCATCGCTCCACAAGCTGGCGGAAGGCGTCGGCCCGGTGGCTCATCTCGTGCTTCTTGGCCGGGTCCATCTCGCCGAATGTGATGCCGTGCCCGTCCGGTTTAAACATCGGATCGTAGCCGAAGCCCTGCTCGCCGCGCGGCGGCCAGACCAGCGTGCCGTAGCAGCGGCCCTCCACCGTCTCCACATGGCCGTCCGGCCAGGCGAGCGACAGGGCGCAGACGAAGTAGGCGGAGCGGTCGGCGTTTGCGCCGAGGCCGTCCTCCACCTTGCGCATCGCCATGGCGAAGTCCTTGGACGGGCCGGCCCAGCGGGCGGAGTAGATGCCGGGATCGCCGTTCAGCGCCGGCACCACCAGCCCGCTGTCGTCGGCCAGCGCCACATGCCCGGCCCCGGCCGCGGCCAGCGCCTTCAGCTCCGCGTTGGCGACGAAGCTCGTGCCCGTCTCCTCCGGCTCCGGCAGGCCGAGGTCGCCGGCTGACGTGAAGGTGGCGACGTAGGGGCCGAGCAGGTCGGCGATCTCGCGCACCTTGCCCTTGTTGTGGCTGGCGATCACGAGCGTGTCGCCGGTGAAGCGGCGGGGGGTGGTCATGGGGTGTCCTTCGTGTTGCGGACGCTTGCCCCCACCTTAACCCTCCCCCGCTCTCGCGGGAGAGGGGACTGCCGCCGCATCGCATGTCTACCCTCTCCCGCGAAGCGGGGGAGGGAGGGACCCGCGCGCCAGCGTGGGAGGGTGGGGGAAAACGCGGCCGTTACTTCTTCCGCACGGCGTCCTTCTGCAGGGCGACCAGCTCGTCGATGCCCTTGCGGGCGAGCGCCAGCAGTTCCATGAACTGCGGCTCGGCGAAGGGCTTCTCCTCGGCGGTGCCCTGGACCTCGACGATGCCGCCGTTGCCGGTCAGCACGAAGTTGGCGTCGGCCTGGGCGCTGGAGTCCTCGGCGTAGTCGAGGTCGAGCACGCTGGCTCCCTTGTAGATGCCGCAGGACACCGCCGCGACGTGGTCGGTCAGCGGCATGGTCTTGATGGCGCCGATCTCCAGCAGGTGCTGGAAGGCCAGGTGCAGGGCGACGAAGCTGCCGGTGATCGCCGCGGTGCGGGTGCCGCCGTCGGCCTGGATGACGTCGCAGTCCACCTTGATCTGCTTCTCGCCCATGGCGGCGCGGTCGGTGACGGCGCGCAGCGCGCGGCCGATCAGGCGCTGGATTTCCTGCGTGCGGCCGGACTGCTTGCCCTTCGCCGCCTCGCGGTCGGTGCGGCTGTGGGTGGAGCGCGGCAGCATGCCGTATTCGGCGGTAACCCAGCCGAGCCCGGTGTTCTTCAGGAAGCGCGGCACGCCCTCGTCCACGCTGGCGGTGCACAGCACGTGCGTGTCGCCGAAGCGCACCAGGCAGGAGCCCTCGGCGTATTTGCTGAAGTGAGGCTCAAGGGACACGGTGCGCAGCTGGTCGGGGGCGCGGCCGGAGGGACGCATCGGGCATATCCGCAGGTCTGTTGAAAACGGCCGGCAAGCTAACGCCCGAAGCGCCGTCCGTCCAGCGCGCAACCGGGGCGCACGTTGATTCGGGGGGGATACCTGCCTAAATTCGGGACGCCGCAACCCTTCATGCCGTCCGGTTACCATCCGACCCATGATCACCGAGCTGAACCAACGGTCCCGCGAGATCTTCCGGCTGATCGTCGACGCCTATGTGGCGACCGGCGAGCCGGTGGGCTCGCGCACGATCTCGCGGAGGCTCGGCATGGCCCTGTCCCCCGCGACCATCCGCAACGTCATGGCCGACCTGGAGGAGCAGGGGCTGCTTTACGCCCCCCACACGTCGGCCGGCCGCATCCCGACGGAGGCCGGCCTGCGCCTGTTCGTCAACGGCCTGCTGGAGATCGGCAGCCTGACGGAGGACGAGCGCGAGTCGATCGAGGCGAAGGTCTCCTCCTCCGGCCGGTCCTTGCAGGACGTGATGCGGGAGGCGTCCGGCATGCTGTCGGGCCTGTCGCACTGCGCCGGGCTGGTGCTGGCGCCGAAGACCGACCGGCCGCTGAAGCACATCGAGTTCGTGTCGCTCGCCCCCGGCCGGGCGCTGGTCGTGCTGGTCAACGAGGACGGGCTGGTCGAGAACCGCGTCATCGAGGTGCCGGTCGGCGTGCCGGCCTCCACGCTCCAGATGGTGTCCAACTTCCTCAGCGCGAAGCTCGTCGGCCGCACGCTGGACGAGGCACGGCAGGCCGTCCTGCGCGAGATCGAGGAGCAGAAGACCGAGCTGGACGAATTGTCGCGCCGGGTGGTCGCCGCCGGGCTCGCCACCTGGGCCGGCAGCAGCAGCCAGGACGGCGGGCACCTGATCGTGCGCGGCCAGGCCAAGCTGCTGGAGGACGTCACGGCGCTGTCGGACCTGGAGCGCGTGCGCTCCCTGTTCGAGGCGCTGGAGACCAAGGAGACCATGCTGCGCCTGCTGGACGCCACCGGCCAGGGCGACGGGGTCCAGATCTTCATCGGTGCGGAAAACGTGCTGTTCAACCACTCCGGCTGTTCGCTGATCATCTCGCCGTTCCAGAACAGCCGCGAGCAGGTCATCGGCGCCATCGGCGTGATCGGCCCGACCCGCATCAATTATGCCCGCATCATCCCGCTGGTGGATTATACAGCGAAGGTCATCAGCCGCCTCGTCGGATAGCGAGGTTCGCTGACGGCCGCTTCCCCACGCTTCGAACGACCAGAAGAGCATTGCGAGAGAACCATGAGCGAAGAGCAGAACAAGCCCGCCGAAGCCGAGGTGGATACGACCGAGACCGCCGATCAGGCCCCTGAAGGCACCGCCCAAACCGCTGGCGCCGCCGGCGATGCCGGTGACCGCGTCGCCAAGCTGGAGGCCGAGGTCGCCGGCCTGAAGGACCAGCTGCTGCGCCAGATGGCCGAGGTGGAGAACACCCGCCGCCGCGCCCAGCGCGACCGCGAGGACGCCAGCAAGTATGCCGTGTCCAGCTTCGCCAAGGAGTTGGTCACCGTGGCCGACAACCTGCGCCGCGCCCTGGAGGCGGTGCCGGCGGAAGGCCGCGAGAAGGACGAGATGCTGAAGGGCCTGGCCGTCGGCGTCGAGGCGACCGAGCGCCAGCTGTTCGCCGCCTTCGACCGCGCCGGCATCAAGAAGATCGACCCGACCGGGGAGCTGTTCGACCCGAACTTCCACCAGGTGATGTTCGAGATCGAGCACACCGGCAAGCCGGCCGGCACGGTCGTGCAGGTGCTCCAGCCCGGCTACACCATCCACGGCCGCCTGCTGCGCGAGGCCATGGTGGGCGTCGCCAAGGGCGGCCCGAACGAGGCCGGCGGCCAGCACGTCGACACCAAGGCCTGATTGCACGACGATACGACCGGGGGCCCGCCATCGCGCGGGCCCTTTGCGTTTTAGCGCTTGGCGCGGCGCATTGCCGCGGTTCGTCCTTCCCCGCGTTGACGCAGCGGCGCAAGATGCTATGGCATCCTTCTTACCGCACGCGCGAACCCAAACATTGATTCTTAGGGAACCGGATCCGTGCCCAAGAGCATCCTGACCGTCGACGACTCCAAGACCATCCGCGACATGGTCTCCTTCACGCTGCAGAAGGCCGGCTACGCCGTCACGGAGGCGGCGGACGGCTCGGCGGGGCTGGCGCAGGTCAACAAGCAGAAGTTCGACTGCATCATCACCGACCTGAACATGCCGGGCCTGGATGGTCTGGCCCTGACCAAGGCCATCCGCGGCAGCGCCCTGAACCGCGCCACCCCGGTGCTGCTGCTGACGACCGAGGCCGACCCGGCCAAGAAGACCGCGGGCCGCGAGGCCGGCGCCACCGGCTGGCTGGTCAAGCCCTTCAATCCGGACAAGCTGGTCGAAACGGTGAAGAAGGTCTGCCCGTAAAACGACAGTTGCGTAGGTTGGGTGGAGCGCCAGCGCAACCCAACATCGTCGCGACGCGGAGTGTGTTGGGTTGCGCTGGCGCTCCACCCAACCTACGCGGTCACTCCGTCGGCAAGGCGCTTCATCTTCACGGATTTCGCGGATTTTGCCGCGGATGACCGGATTTTTCATACGCTTGCCCGAGCGCAGCGCGATCATCGATCTTCAACCCTGAAATCCGCGCTCAAATCCCCGAAATCCGTGAAGACTTAGTACGTCCCACTCGCCCCTCCCCGCGCCACCAGGAACTCCCCCTTCGGGTCATGCACCGTAAACCGCTTCTGCGCGGTGGCGCGGTTGGCGACGGCGTAGCAGTAGAGGCAGCCATGCGGGCAGCTGTCGTAATCGCCGATGTCGCGGCTTTCGGCGCAGAGGCAGCCGGGGCGGTTGCCCTTCTCCTTTGCTGCGACCGGACGTCCGGCGACGTCGGACAGGCGCTGCGCGTCCACGCAAGCGGCGGCCGCCACGCCGGGCACGTCCGCAAGTTCCGGCTGGGTGCAGAGGGTCAGCGCCATGCCCTGGTCGGCGGCGATCGCCGCGAGCGTGCCGAGCAGGGTACGTTTCTCCTCCGGGTCCGGGTCGCGCCAAGGCTGGCCGGCGGCGTCCAGGTTGCGGGCGGTCTTGCGGTAGGGCTGGAGGAAGGACACCACCGCCTCGTCCGTCACGCCGCGCAGGCGGGCGGCCATGCGGGCGAAGGTCTCCTGGTGCCAGGACGGCGGCGTCGAGTCGCTGATGAGGATGGGGTCGTAGCGCCAGACCACGGCGCGCGGCCCCCAGCGGTCGCGCACCCAGGCCATGTGCTCCGCCGCCCGCTCCCAGTCGGGGACGGAGCGTTCCAGCGCCCTGGGCAGGCCGGTGGCGCTGTGCTGCACGACGAAGGGGAAGCCGCGCTCCGCCACCACGTCGAGCGCGTCGAGGAAGGGGCCGAGGTTCTTCGTCCAGAAGACGAAGCCGTCCACGGCCGGGCGCGTTAGGTCGATCCGGTAGGTTTGCCCGCCGTAGGGATTCACCATGCGGCAGAATCCGGCCTCCAGACGGTTGAGGAACCAACGGCCGTAGAAGGCGGGAATGTCAGTCTTGTAACTGGCGGAGATGATCATCGGCGAACGATGGGGATCCACCTGACGGCGATCAAGGATGGATCCCGCGCCGAGTCGGCCTAAAGTGCCGGCGAAAGAGACAGGAGGGCGCCGTGACCGGCGAACAGGATCGCGTTTTCGAATGGAACGAGGTGGTGCGCTTCCGGCTGCCGGCCGATTGGCGCCCGGATGTGGAGGAGCATGAGGGGCATCCCGTGGCCGCCTTCCACCCGCCGGCCCCGGCCGGCGGCACGCTGCGGCTCGTCACCGACCGGGTCGCGCCCAAGGACGGGCCGGACGGGGTGACGGCGGTGCTGCGCGAGATGGCGCTGCGCTTCGTGCGCCCGGACGACCAGCGCGCCAGCGACCGCACGGTCGAGCCCTGGGGCGAAGAAGGTGTGCTCGCCCAGGCGGTGATGGTGACGGAGGAGGACGGCCGGACCGACGCCCACTACCTGTGGTTGGTCGGCGCCGAGCGCGCGGGAATGGCGGCGGTGGCCATGTTCAGCTACGGCCTGCCGGCGATTATGGATGGTGACGAATCCTGCGCCGAGACCTTGGCGTTGCTGGACAAGGCCATCAAGTCGGCGGAGATTCTTTAGAGATTGCCCCCATGAGAAACGGCAAAGCCGCCCGGTGGGGGCGGCTTTGCGGGGGGCGTCAGCAGTGGCCGGCGCCGCCGGCCATCAGCGCCTTCAGCTGCATGGCCTTCGGGTCGAAGGTCATGGCCGCTTCCTCGGCCGCCATGGCCGCCAGGCTGATGAAGCGGGCCAGATCATCCAGATCGCACTTCGTCGCATCGTCCATCAGGCTGTCGAGGCAAGACTTGATGGCCAGGGCCACGTCGCGACGGTCGTCCATCATGTTGATCCCCCTTGAAATACCGGTGTGAGTCCCCGCGATCGGCCGCTCCGCCTGCGAACAAGAACGGCGGCCTACTCCGAACGGATATAGCATAGTCCATCGGCCTGTTCACTATTAGATTCTTGCGACATCAAATAAAAGGAGCAACCGCCAATTGATCGGCGCGAAGAATGCACACCGTTACTTGTTAATGAAAAGTTAACAGCGCAGTTGACCCCGGCAATCCCCTGTTAAAGTCTTGTAACACAACGGCATGCGCCGCTGGGGTGGGATGAATATCCGGGTATATACGTCGGAGTTCTTTGAATACGAGTGTATTCTCTTGCGACGCGAGTGGACCGGCGCGACAATATGCCCCGGCGTGCCGGATACGAATTCTCCTTTTGACGGTTGAGTGGGTGACCGGGGCGTTGCAGCCCGAAACGCACCTGCCTATATCTCCGGCGACAGTCGTGATCTGACCCACCCGTATCCACTGACCCCATGGGGATCGCGGCGGTGCCGGAACAGACGGGCCGCCACGAATCTGCCGAACAACAGAGGCTGAACATGAGCAAAGTCATTGGCATCGACCTCGGCACCACGAACTCCTGCGTGGCCGTCATGGAAGGCTCCGCCGCCAAGGTGATCGAAAACGCCGAGGGCGCCCGGACCACCCCGTCCATGGTCGCCTTCGCGCAGAATGGTGAGCGCCTGGTCGGCCAGCCGGCCAAGCGTCAGGCGGTGACGAACCCCGAGAACACCCTCTTCGCGATCAAGCGTCTGATCGGCCGTCGCTACGACGATCCGCTGACCAAGAAGGACCAGGGCCTCGTCCCGTACAAGATCATTCCCGGCGACAACGGCGACGCCTGGGTGGAAGCGGTCGGGAAGAAGTACAGCCCGTCGCAGATCAGCGCCTTCATCCTGCAGAAGATGAAGGAGACGGCCGAGAATTACCTGGGCGAGAAGGTGACCCAGGCGGTCATCACCGTCCCGGCCTACTTCAACGACAGCCAGCGCCAGGCCACCAAGGACGCCGGCAAGATCGCCGGCCTGGAAGTCCTGCGCATCATCAACGAGCCGACGGCCGCGGCGCTCGCCTACGGCATGGAGAAGAAGGGTGCGGGCACCATCGCGGTCTACGACCTCGGCGGCGGCACCTTCGACATCTCCGTGCTGGAGATCGGCGACGGCGTGTTCGAGGTGAAGTCGACCAACGGCGACACCTTCCTGGGCGGTGAGGACTTCGACGCCCGCATCATCGACTACCTCGCCGACGAGTTCCAGAAGGAGCAGGGCATCGACCTGCGCAAGGACCGTCTGGCCCTGCAGCGCCTGAAGGAAGCGGCGGAGAAGGCGAAGATCGAGCTGTCCTCGGCCATGCAGACCGAGGTGAACCTGCCCTTCATCACCGCCGACCAGTCCGGCCCGAAGCACCTGAACGTCAAGCTGACCCGCGCCAAGCTGGAAGCCCTGGTCGACGAGCTGGTCCAGCGCACGATCGAGCCCTGCAAGGCCGCTCTGCGCGACGCCGGCCTGAAGGCCAACGAGATCGACGAGGTGATCCTGGTCGGCGGCATGACCCGCATGCCCAAGGTCATCGAGGCGGTGAAGCAGTTCTTCGGCCGTGAGCCGCACCGCGGCGTGAACCCGGACGAGGTGGTCGCCATCGGCGCCGCCATCCAGGGCGGCGTGCTGAAGGGCGAGGTGAAGGACGTCCTGCTGCTCGACGTGACCCCGCTGTCGCTGGGCATCGAGACGCTGGGCGGCGTGTTCACCCGCCTGATCGACCGCAACACCACGATCCCGACCAAGAAGTCCCAGACCTTCTCGACCGCCGAGGACAACCAGAACGCGGTGACCATCCGCGTCTTCCAGGGCGAGCGCGAGATGGCCGCGGACAACAAGCTGCTCGGCCAGTTCGACCTGGTCGGCATCCCGCCGGCCCCGCGCGGCGTGCCGCAGGTGGAGGTGACCTTCGACATCGACGCCAACGGCATCGTCAGCGTCACGGCGAAGGACAAGGCCACCGGCAAGGAGCAGCAGATCCGCATCCAGGCCTCCGGCGGCCTGTCGGACGCCGACATCAACAAGATGGTGAAGGACGCCGAGTCGCACGCCGCCGAGGACAAGAAGCGGCGCGAGCTGGTCGACGCCCGCAACCACGCGGACGCGCTGATCCACACGACCGAGCGGACGATCAAGGAGAACGGCGACAAGATCCCGGCCGCGGACAAGACCGCCGCCGAGTCGGCCATCGCCGAGCTGAAGTCCGTCCTGGACGGCGACAACCTTGAGGCCGTGAAGTCGAAGACCGAGGCGCTGGCCCAGGTCTCCATGAAGCTGGGCGAGGCCATGTACAAGGCCGGCCAGGGCGAGGCCCCGGGCGCCGGTGCCGCCGGCGCCGCGGGTGCGGGTGCCGCCCCGAACGAGCCGGGCGTGGTCGACGCCGACTTCGAGGAAGTGGACGACGACAAGAAGAAGTCGGCGTAAGCGTTCGGACCTCGTGTCCATTGATGGCTTGTGTCCATTGATGGACGGGCATCGGCGGACACGGGGTGTCACAGCCGGGGAAACCCGGTCCCAGGCAGTATCGTCCGGCCCGTCATCCTTCCAGCGGTGGCGGGCCGGAGATATGCTGGGTTGGTTGTTGGTTTTCTTGGTGCCAGTTTTCTTGGTGCAGTTGAAGGCGGTCGGGGCCCATGGCGAAACAGGACTATTACGAGCTGCTCGGGGTGGCAAAGGGCGCCAGCGCGGACGAGATCAAAAAAGCGTACCGCAAGATGGCGATGCAGTATCACCCGGACCGCAACCAGGGTGACAAGGACGCCGAGCACAAGTTCAAGGAAGTCAGCGAAGCCTACGAGATCCTGAAGGACGAGCAGAAGCGCGCGGCCTACGACCGCTTCGGCCACGCCGCCTTCGAGAACGGGCGCGGCGGGGGCGGCGGCTTCGGCGGCGGCGGTCCCGGTTTCGGGGGCTTCGACTTCGGCGGCGGCGGCGGCTTCGCCGACATCTTCGACGAGATGTTCGGGGAGTTCATGGGCGGCCGGCGCGGCGGCGGTGCCGCATCGGGCCGCGGCCAGGACCTGCGCTACAACCTGGAGATCAGCCTGGAGGAGGCCTTCAAGGGCACCCAGGCCACGGTCCGGGTTCCCACCACGGTCGCCTGCGATGGCTGCAACGGCTCCGGCGCCGCGGCGGGCACCCAGCCCGTCACCTGCCCGACCTGCCAGGGCCACGGCAAGGTGCGCGCGCAGCAGGGCTTCTTCACGATCGAGCGCACCTGCCCCGGCTGCCACGGCCAGGGCCGCGTGATCAAGGACGCCTGCAAGACCTGCGGCGGCCAGGGCCGCCTGCGCAAGGAGAAGACCCTCCAGGTCAACATCCCCGCGGGCGTGGAGGACGGCACGCGCATCCGCCTGGCCGGAGAGGGCGAGGCCGGCCTGCGCGGCGCGCCGCCGGGCGACCTGTACATCTTCCTGGCCATCGCGCCCCACCCGATCTTCCAGCGTGACACCGCCAACATCCACTGCCGCGTGCCGATCCCCATGACCACCGCGGCGCTGGGCGGCACGGTGGAGGTGCCGACCATCGAGGGCAGCCGCACCAAGGTGACGGTCCCCCCCGGCACCCAGTCCGGCCACCAGTTCCGCATCAAGGGCAAGGGCATGTCGGTGCTGCGCAGCCAGCAGCGCGGCGACATGTACATCCAGGCCGTCGTCGAAACCCCGGTCAACCTGACCAAGAAGCAGCAGGAACTGCTGCGCGAGTTCGACAAGGCCGGCAAGGAAGGCTCCCACCCGCAGTCCGAAGGCTTCTTCGCCAAGGTCAAGGAGCTGTGGGAGGATCTGAAGGACTGAGGGCGCCCGTCGCGCGCCCGCGGTTTCCGAACAGGCCCGGTGGTCTCCGCCGGGCCTTTTTCGTGCCCCCTGCCACATACGGACGCACCGTGGGTTCCGATAGGAATTGGCGTTGCCCGGAAGCACCCCCGCGTGCAACAAAAGGCCTATGATCTCCTGAAGCAAGGTGCAAGGCGGGCGTTCCAGGCCGTGAGTGGCGAATTCTCCCTCGATCAGTTGCGCGACCTGATGCATCCGGCCCGCCACACGCCGATCATCCAGCGCCGCCGCGCCATCCTGATCCATTCGCGCGTGCGCATGGTGGCGGCGGCCTTCGCCGTGCTGACGCCGCTGTGGGTGGTGATCGACGTGGTGATCTTTCCCTGGCCGCTGTGGGGCTGGCTGGCCGGCCTGCGCTTCGTGGCGAGCCTGGCCTTCGGCGCGTTGGCGCTGGGATACCGGGTCAGCGACGACATGGGCAGCGCGTGGCGGGGGCTGGCGCTGCTGCTGGCGGTGCCCACGGCCTTCTTCCTCGCCTCCCACCCCATGCTGAACGAGGGGGTGATCGCCGGCAGCGCCGCCGCCGTGGCGGCCGGCTACGCCTTCCTGCCCTTCGTCATGGTGGCCGGGCTCAGCGTCTTTCCGCTGACGGCGGTGGAGGGCATCCTGTTCGCCCTGCCCCTGCTGTCGGCCCATATGGTGGCGGGTGTCTACGGATCGCTGGTCTTCCCCTTCCCCTCATACCTCGGCGCGATGTGGCTGCTGCTGCTGATCATGGCGGTGGCGGCGCTGGCGGCGATGAGCCAGCTGCATTTCATGATGGCCCTGGTCGACCAAGCCTCGCACGACGGGCTGACCGGCGCCTTCTCCCGCCGCATCGGGGAGGAGCTTCTGCGCGTGCAGTTCGCCCACGCCCAGCGGTCGGACCTGCCGCTGTCGCTGGTCTTCGTCGATTTGGACAACTTCAAGGCCATCAACGACCGGCACGGCCACGACCAGGGCGACAAGGTGCTGGGCCGCGCCGCCGAGTCGATTCGCGCCATGCTGCGCCAGTCCGACGTGCTGGTGCGCTGGGGCGGGGAGGAGTTCCTGGTCATCATGCCGAACACCCCGCGCGACGGCGCCCTGATTGCCGTGGAGCGGCTGCGCGTCAAGGGCTTCGGCGCCCGCCCGGACGGCTCCACCCAGACGGCCAGCGTCGGCATCGCCGAATACACCGCCGACCGCCGCCCCACCGACTGGGAAGCGCTGGTCGAACTGGCCGACCACCGCATGTACATGGCCAAGCAGAGCGGCAAGGACCGCATCGTCGCGACCGACCGGGTGCTGGAACCGGCGGAGTGAGCTGGGGCTGGGAGTGGAGTTGCCGGCCTTAGGTGAGAATGCCCGTTATACATCCTAGCGCCATAGACGAGGGCACCGGCGTGCGCACGACCAAGCTTACAAAGATGGGTAACCTCGACCGCGGCGTCGAAATGACTGTCGACGTGCACAACGGGCGCATCGAAATCACGAAAGCGGACGATATCTACAACCGTGCTATGGCGGCGGGACGCGCCTTTACTCAGCGCTATCGACGCACTATGGCGATCTTATCCAAGTGAATCGTTGGTGCCGTTAACATCGACAAACTGGACGACTGACCGACGCCCCAAAACAAAACCGCCCGGAAGCGCAGGCCTCCGGGCGGTTCGTTCATCCATGGACAGGATGTTTACTCGTCGCGCTGTCCCAGGAACTGCAGCAGGAACTGGAACAGGTTGATGAAGTCCAGGTACAGCGTCAGGGCGCCCATCACGGCCAGCTTGCCCTGGCTTTCGCGGTCGTAGCCTTCCGCGTACTGCTCCTTGATCGCCTGGGTGTCGTAGGCGGTCAGGCCGGTGAAGATCACCACGCCGATGGCCGAGATGGCGAACTGCAGGGCCGACGACTGGAAGAACAGGTTCGCCAGGCCCGCGATGATGATGCCGAACACGCCCATCATCAGGAAGGAGCCCATCTTCGTCAGGTCGGTCTTCGTGGTGTAGCCGTAGAGGCTCATCGCCAGGAAGGTCGCGGACGTGACGAAGAAGGTCAGCGCGATGCTGGCCCCGGTGAAGACCAGGAAGATCGCCGACAGCGACAGGCCCATCGCCGCGCAGTAGGCCCAGAACACCGCCTGGGCCGACGCGAAGGACAGCCGGTTGATGCCGAAGGACAGCACCATCACGAAGGCCAGCGGCGCCAGCATGACCACCCACTTCAGCGGGGTCATGAAGATCGTCTGCATCAGCGCCGGGCTGCTCGACACCATGAAGGCGACCAGGCCGGTCAGGACCAGGCCGGCGCCCATATAGTTGAACACGCGCAGCATGTGCTGGCGCAGGCCCTCGTCGAAGTAACCCCGGTCGAACGCGCGGTCCGCGGTCGCGTACCGGTTAAAGGTTGGATCAGCCATGGGTCGTCCTCGAACCAATGTTATTTCCTTTAACCGAACATATTGGCGAAAGACCCCTTCCGTTCAACAGGAATCGGAAGCGCGGCCGTGGCATGACAAAGCTTTCACGCGACTGTCACCCTACTTTTTCGGCCCACTCTTTCAGCCAAGCGCAACTCTTTGCGTCAGTCCCTATTCGTTGCGCAGAAGGGGTGCGGCCGGCTGGCCCAGCGCGCGCCATGTCCCGAAGAAGCCGAAGGCCAGCGTGATCGCGGTGCTGAGCAGCGCCGTGGTCACCACCGCCGACGGGATGAAGGTCCACTCCCAATGCATCAGCCGGGTCAGCACCGCCCAGGCGGTCACCGTACCGATGATCCCGGCGATGACGGCGGTCAGGATGCCCAGCAGCCCGTATTCCAGCAGGAAGGCCTTCAGCACGTCGCCCCGCGTGGCGCCCAGCACCTTCAGCACCACGGCGTCGTAGACGCGGCGGCGGTGCCCGGCGGCCACCGCCCCGGCCAGCACCAGCGTGCCGGCGGCCAGCGTGATGCCGGCGGTCAGGCGCACGGCGGTGCCGATGTTGGTCAGCATGCCGTTGACGGTGTCCAGCGCGTCCTTCACCCGCACCAGCGTGACGTTGGGAAAGCGCTGGAGCACGGCGCGCTGCACCTCCGCCTCCGCCGCCGGGGTGCTGCGGACGGTGGCGATCCAGGTCTGCGGCGCCTTTTCCAGCGTGCCCGGCGCGAAGACCAGGGTGAAGTTGATGGCCAGCGTGGAGAAGTCGGCGGCGCGCACGTTGGCGACGGTCGCCTCGATGGTGCGGCCCAGGATGTTGACGCCCATCTTGGCGCCCGGCCCGATGCCGAAAGCGGCCGCCACGTTCTGGTGGATGGAGATCAGCGGCGGGCCTGTGTAGTCCTCCGCCCACCAGGACCCGGCGACGATCTCCGAATGCTCCGGCAGCTTGGCGGAGTAGGTCAGGCCGCGGTCGTTGGACAGCACCCAGGCCTGGTCGGGGTTGGACAGCGCCTGCTCCGCCGGCTTGCCGTTCACCGTCTCGATCCGGCCGCGCAGGGACGGCACCGCCTCGAAGTCGCGGGTGCCGGGCACGCCGGTGACCAGCTGCTTCAGCGGGTCGAACTGGTCCGGCTGGATGTCCACGAAGAAGAAGCTGGGCGCGTCCTTCGGGATCGTCTCATTCACCCGGCGGGAGAAGTTGCCCTCGATCAGCGCGATGGCGACCAGCACGGTGAGGCCGAGGCCGAGCGACAGGACAACCGTCCCGGTCGGATTGCCCGGCCGGTGCAGGTTGGACAGGGCCAGCCGGATCCCCGGACGACGCGGCCGCCCGGCCGCCGCGGCCGCCTTGGTCACCAGCCAGGCCGCCACGCGGAAGGCGGCGAAGGTGGCGATGGAGCCGCCGACGAACCACGCCGCGAAGCCGCGATTCTGCGCCGTCAGTATGGCGAGTGCGGCCAGCGCCGCCACGGTCAGCACCGTGGCGAGGACGTAGACCGCGCGCGGCCGGCCGCCGGCCGGGGCCACCACGTCGCGGAACTGCGCCGCCGCCGGCACTTCCCGCGCGCGCCCCAAGGGCCAGAGCGAGAAGGCCAGCGCGGTCAGCACGCCGTAGAGCGCCGCCAGCGCGAGCGCGCCGGGGTAGACGCCGATGCGCGCCGAGACGGGCAGCAGATCCTCCAGCAGCTTGCCGAGCCCGATCGGCGCCACCGCCCCCAGCACCAGCCCGAACAGGATGCCCAGCGCCGCCAGCGCCAGGATTTGCAGCAGATAGACCTGGAAGACGAGCGGCCCCGGCGCGCCCAGGCATTTCAGCGTGGCGACCGTGCGCGCCCGCGAATCGAGGTGGCTGCGCACCGCGTTGCCCACCCCGACTCCGCCGACCAGCAACGCGGTCAACCCGACCAGCGTCAGGAACAGGGTCATGCGCTCGATGAAGCGCTCCACCTGGGGCGACGCGTTGGTGAAGTCGCGCACCCGCCAGCCGGCGTCGGGGAAGCGCGCCTTCAGCGCCGCCTGCCACGCCGCGGGGTCGGTGCCCGGCTTCAGCGCGACCTTGTCGGTCCAATAGACGATGCTGCCGGGCTGGAGCAGGCCGGTGCCCTCCAGCGCCGGCAGGGCGACCATCAGCCGCGGCCCCAGCGTGAAGGCGCCGGAGGCGGCGCGGTCCGGCTCCCGCGTCAGGACGCCGCGGATGGTGACGGTCCCGTCTCCGAGTCGCACCTGGTCGCCGACCTTGGCGTTCAGCCGGTCGAGCACGCTTTCCTCGACCACCGCGCCCCACCCACCGTCCTTGTTGGGCCCGTCCTTGCTGGTCAGCGCGCTTTGCAGGTCGCCCGGCGGACGCAGGGTCGCCTCGCCATAGAGCGGGTAGAGCCCGTCCACCGCCTTCAGCTCGATCAGGGTGGAGCGCTGGTCGTCGTCCGACCGCAGCATCGCCCGCATCTCGACCGAGCGGGACACGCGGCCGGACTGGTCCAGGAAGGCGCGCTGCTCCGCCGTGGGCGGCGCGTAGATCTGCCGCACCGACACGTCCCCGCCGAGGATCGCGCGCCCGTCGGACCGCAGCCCGTCGAGGATGCCGCCGGACACCGACTGCACCGCGGCGATGGCCGCGACGCCGAGCGTCAGGCAGGCCAGGAATATCCGGAAGCCCTTGAGGCCCCCGCGCAGCTCGCGGCGGGCAAGGCGGATGGCGAGGGACAGGTTGGTCATCATGTCTTCTGCTGAAGTGCGGGAGCTGGGCCCCCCTCCCAACCTCCCCCCACTTCGCGGGGGGAGGAGTTAGTTCCCTCCCCCGTCGAAGATGGGGGAGGGTCAGGGTGGGGGCCCAATACGACAACTCGTGGGGGCCCAACGCGACCACTCACCCCACGCATCCTCAATCCCCCGCGACCCTCACGCGCTCGGCGCGGGCGGCGTGGCCGTCGTCGGCGATGCGGCCGTCCATCAGGCGCACCGTGCGGTCGCAGCGCTCGGCCAGCGCGGGGTCGTGGGTGATCAGGACCAGGGTCGTGCCGCGCCGTTCCGCCAGATCGAACAGCAGTTCCACGATGGTGGAGCCGGTGTCGATGTCCAGGTTGCCGGTGGGCTCGTCGGCCAGCAGGAGGGAGGGCTCGGCGACGAAGGCGCGGGCCAGCGCCACGCGCTGCTGCTCGCCGCCCGACAGCTGGCCCGGGTAGTGGGTGAGCCGGTGGCCGAGCCCGACCGCGACCAGCCCTTCCCGCGCGCGGTCGAAGGCGTCGGCGGCCCCGGCGAATTCCAGCGGGATCGCCACGTTTTCCAGCGCCGTCATGGTCGGGACGAGATGGAAGGCCTGGAAGACGATGCCGACATGGTCGCGGCGAAAGCGCGCAAGCCCGTCCTCGTCCAGCGCGCCGAGGTCCTGGTCGGCGACCCGGACGGAGCCGCCGGTGGGCCGTTCCAGCCCGGCCATCACCATCATCATCGTCGACTTGCCGGAGCCCGATGGCCCGACGACGCCGACCCGTTCGCCGGCATCGACGCGGAGATTCAGTCCCCTCAGGATGTTGACGGGTCCGGCCGCGCTGTCCAATCTCAAGTGCACCTCGTCGAGGGCGACGATGGGAGTTGCCACGGAATCGGGTCGGGACATTGGCATGCGTCTCACTTACGGGCGGAAAAGCGGGCGGGACAGCCTTTCGCCATATGGCATGGAGCGCCGCACTTTCAACGCGGCGCTGGCTGCCCTTATCGTCGCAGCGGGGCTGGGCATGACGGGTCCTGCCCGGGCCGCGAACGGCCCGCTGAAGCTGCTGGCGCTGGGCGACAGCCTGACCGCCGGCTATGGCCTGCCGGAACCGCAGGGCTTCGTCCCGCAGCTGCAAGGCGCGCTGCGCGCCAAGGGCTACGACGTCACGATCGTCAACGCCGGCGTGTCGGGCGACACCACGGCGGGCGGGCTGTCGCGACTCGACTGGGCGCTGGCCGACAAGCCGGACGCCGTGCTGGTGGAGCTGGGCGCCAACGACATGCTGCGCGGGCTCGACCCCGCGGCGGCGCGCAACAACCTGGACGCCATCCTGAAGCGGCTGACGGCGGCAAAGCTGCCCGTGCTGCTCGCCGGGATGTACGCGTCGCCCAGCCTGGGCCGCGCGTACGGCGAAAAGTTCAACGCCATCTACCCGGACCTCGCCCGCACGTACGACGTACAGCTTTATCCCTTCTTCCTGGACGGCGTGGCGGCCGACGCCGCGCTGAACCAGGGCGACGGCATCCATCCCAACCCGGCCGGGGTGAAGGCGATCGTGGAGCGCATCACGCCCTACGTCGCCCGCCTCCTCGACACCGCATCGAAACCCGGAGGCTGACATGGCGACCCTGGCCGGCGACACAGTTCCTGACGTTTTTTTCAAGGCGGCTTCCGCCACCGGCAATGACCCCACCGGCGCCGACTGGGGACCGCTGGTCAAGGCCTGCCTGGACGAGCTTGGGCCGGTTGAGGGCTGCAACCTCGGCTTCCTCTACATCACCGACGCGCTGGCGGAGCACGCGACCAGCATCGTCACGCTGTTGCGCGGGGTGACCGGCATCCGCGACTGGGCCGGCACCGTCGGCATCGGCGTCTGCGCCAACGACGAGGAGTTCTTCGACCAGCCGGCGATATCCGTGATGGCCGCGCGCCTGCCGCCCGACAGCTTCCGCCTGTTCCCGGTGATCAGCGGCGACCTGGAGCCGCTGCGCCGCATGGCCGGCGGCTGGCTGGACAAGCACGGCGCGTCGCTGGCGCTGGTGCACGCCGACCCGCGGCACCAGGACCTCGCGGGGCTCGTCACCACGCTGGCCGACTCGACCTCCGGCTTCCTGGTGGGCGGGCTCAGCGCCTCCCGGTCGGAGTTCCCGCAGTTCACCATCCCCGGCAACACCGCCACCATGGTGAGCGGCCCCGTCGGTGACGGCGGCGTGTCCGGCGTGCTGTTCGCGCCGACGCTGGCGGTCGCCACCGGCCTCAGCCAGGGCTGCACGCCCATCGGCCCGATCCGCACCATCACCGCGGCCGAGGAGAACGTGATCCTGGAGATCGACGGCCGCCCGGCGCTGGAGGTCTTCAAGGAGGACATCGGGGAGATCCTGGCCCGCGACCTGCGCCGCGTGTCCGGCTACATCTTCGCCGGCCTGCCGATCCGGGGGTCGGACACCGCCGACTATCTGGTCCGCGACCTGATCGCCATCGACCCGCGCGCCGGCTGGATCTCCATCGCCCACCGGGTGCAGAGCGGCCAGCCCATCCTGTTCACCCGCCGCGACCAGCAGAGCGCCGAGGCCGACATGCGGCGCATGCTCGCCAACCTGAAAAAGCGCGTGAAGACCACGCCCAAGGGGGCCATCTACGTCAGCTGCATCGCCCGCGGCCCGAGCCTGTTCGGCGACGGCAGCCAGGAGGTGGCGATGATCCGCGAGACCTTCGGCGACATCCCGCTCGCCGGTTTCTTCGCCAGCGGCGAGATTTCCCACAATCGCCTGTACGGGTACACGGGCGTGCTGACCCTGTTTCTTTGAGCCCCGATTCCTTGAGGACTTCACACTGATGCAATACCGTCCGCTCGGCCGCACCGGCCTGTCGGTCAGCGCCATCGGCCTGGGCACCATGACCTGGGGCCGCCAGAACACCGAGGCCGAAGGCCACGAACAGATGGACTACGCGCTCGACCAGGGCGTGACCTTCTGGGACACGGCGGAGATGTACGCCATCCCCCCGACCGCCGACACGTACGGGCGTACGGAGGAGGTGATCGGCAGCTGGTTCCAGGCGCGCGGCAAGCGCGACAAGGTCGTCCTGGCGACCAAGATCATCGGCGGCGCCGACGGCGGCTTCGCCTGGATCCGCGGCGGCCAGTCGAAGCTGGACCGCGCCAACATCTTCGCCGCGGCCGAGGCGAGCCTGCGCCGGCTGAAGACCGACTACATCGACCTGTACCAGCTGCACTGGCCCGACCGCGCCACCAACCGCTTCGGCGCGCGCACCTACGTCCACCGGCCGGAGAAGGACGGCACGCCCATCGAGGAGACGCTGTCGGCGCTGGACGAGCTGGTAAAGTCCGGCAAGGTGCGCCACGTCGGCCTGTCCAACGAGTCGCCCTGGGGCGTGATGCAGTTCCTGAAGCTGTCGGAGCAGAAGGGCCTGCCGCGCGTCGCCTCCATCCAGAACGCCTACAACCTGCTGAACCGGACGTTCGAGCAGGGCCTGGCCGAGGTGGCGATGCGCGAGGACGTCGGGCTGCTGGCCTACTCCCCGCTGGGGGCCGCGACGCTGACCGGCAAGTATCTGGACGGCGCAGTGCCGCCGGGCACCCGCCGCGCCATCGACCACCGCAAGTCGCGCTACGCCACCATCAACGCCGACGCGGCGACCCGCGAATACCTGGAGGTCGCGCGGCGCCACGGCCTGTCGCCGACGCAGATGGCCATCGCCTTCACGCTGCACCAGCCCTTCGTCGCTTCGTCGCTGATCGGCGCGACCACCATGGCGGACCTGAAGTCCAACATCGCCGCCATCGACGTCACCCTGTCGGAGGAGGTGCTGAAGGACCTGAACGCCGTGAACGAGCGTTACCCCGACCCATGCCCTTGAAGACTGGCCCCTGAAGGCACGCTGGCCCCATGATCCGTCTCTTCGTCGCGCTCGATTTTCCGGAGGATGTCCGCCAGCGGCTCGCGGGGCTGGGCGGCGGCGTCCCCGGCGCGCGCTGGACCGAGGCGGAGAACCTGCACCTGACCCTGCGCTTCATCGGCGAGGTGCCGGAGGACCAGGCGGCCGAGATCGACGACGCCCTGTCGCAGATCTCGGCCCCGGCCTTTGACGTGACGCTGGACGGGGTGGGCGTGTTCGGCAGCGGCCGGAACGCCCGCGTCCTCTGGGCCAGGGTGGAGCGCAGCGACGCCCTGTCGCACCTGCAGTCCAAGGTCGAATCGGCGCTGGTCCGCTGCGGCCTGCCGGCGGAGGAGCGCAAGTTCTCGCCCCACATCACGCTCGCCCGCCTGAAGGACGCGCCCAAGGACCGCATCGGCCGCTTCATCGAGGAACGCGGCCTGTTCCGCGCCGGCCCGATCCGGATGGAGCATTTCACGCTGTACCGCAGCCACCTGGGCAAGGGGGCCGCCGTGTACGAGGCTCTGCGCGAGTATCCGCTGGACATGGGGCCGGGCTAGGGATCGTCCGCCGCCGGAACAGCCGCCCACGGCCGGGGTTGTACAGCACCATGACCACACCGGATGACACAGCCCAGGACCGCGATCCCGCGTCCAAGGAACCGGACGCCGCTCGGATCCGGCGCTATCAGGGCATCCTGAACGATTTCAGCCGCATGGCGGGTGAAACGCGGGAACTCACCGCCCTGCTCCAGGTGGCGTGCGTCCAGGCGGCGCGCGGGATCGGCATCGGGCACAGCAAGGCGATGCGGTACCGCCTGACCAAGGGCGACCTGCTGGTCGAGGCCGGAATCGGCTGGAAGCCCGGGGTGGTCGGCCGGCTGGCCCTGGGGGCCGACATCGCGTCGCCCGCCGGGCGCGCCTTCCAGTCCCGCCAGCCCGTGCGCATCGACGACCTGCCCGCCAGCACGGAGTTCCGCTACCTGCACGTCTTGCAGGAGCACGGCATCGTGTCGTTGCTGAACGTGCCCATCTCGCTGGACGGCGTCGTCTGGGGCGTGCTGGAGGTGGACAGCGCCACGCCGCGCCACTTCAGTGAGGACGACATCGTCTTCCTCGGCGCGATGGCGAACATCCTGGGCCTCGCCCTGAAGGACAAGCTGCGCGAACGGCAGCACACCGAGACGGTCGCCAAGGCGTCGGCGGACCTGGAGCAGCAGAAGATGCTGATGCGCGAGCTGGCGCACCGCGACAAGAACGACTTCCAGATGATCATGTCCATCCTGCTGATGCAGAAGAACAAGCAGCAGGATGCGGAGGCCATCCGCGGCTTCAAGCACGCCTTGGACCGGGTTGCGGCCATCAGCATGGCGCACGACCAGCTGACCATGCGCCCCGACCGCGGGACGCTCGACGTCGCCGCCTACCTGGGGGCGCTGTGCGGCAACCTGGGGCACCGCGGGGACGGAATCGCCATCGAGACGCACGTCGACACGGCCGAACTGTCGCACGAGCGCGCCGTGTCGCTGGGCCTGATCACGAACGAGCTGGTGACCAACGCCCTGAAATACGCCTTTCCCGATGGCAAAGGCACCGTGCGGGTCGAGTTCACCGCCGACCCGGTGACCGGGCAGGGCTGCCTGACCGTCGCCGACAACGGCGCCGGCATGGGACCGATGCGGCCCGGAGGGTCCGGCCTGCAGCTGGTCGACGCCCTGGCCCGCCAGATCGGCGCCACCGTCGAACGGCCGCCCGCCGACCAGGGAACGACCTTCCGGGTGTGCTTCCTGATCGTGCGTTAACGTCTTTCAGAAGCGCAGCCGTAGGTTGGGTGGAGGCGCAGCCGCAACCCAACATCGTCGCGACGCGGGGTGTGTTGGGTTTCGCTGGCGCTCCACCCAACCTACGAAAAACCCATCCTACAGCGGCACGCCCTTGATCATGCGCGGCAGTTCGCCGACCACGCCCATGGCGTGGCGCATGAAGAAGCGCTTCAGCGGCGGCAGGCGATTGACCACGGCCATGCCGATGTCGCGGGCGAGCCGGATCGGCGGGATGTTGTTGGAGAACAGGTGCACCAGCCCGTCGCACACCGCGGCCAGCAGCACCGTGTCGAAGCGGCGCCAGCGCTGGAAGCGGGCCAGCACCTCCGGCGAGCCGACGTCGAGGCCCAGCCGGTGGGCGTCCACGATCACCTCCGCCAGCGCGGCCACGTCGCGCAGGCCCAGGTTCAGCCCCTGGCCGGCGATGGGGTGGATGGCGTGGGCCGATTCGCCGACCAGCGCCAGGCGCTCCGCGATGAAGCTCTCGGCCAGCAGGACCGACAGCGGCCAGGCCTCCCGCCGGGTCAGGATCTCGATGTCGCCGAGATAGCCGCCGGAGCGGCGGGTCAGCTCGTCGATGAACTGGTTCTCCGGCAGCTTGACGTACATGTCGGCCAGCGACGACTTCTCGCTCCACACGATGGAGGAGCGGTTCTCCGTCATCGGCAGCACGGCGAAGGGGCCGTTCGGCATGAAATGCTCCACCGCCACGCCGTTGTGCGGCTCCGAATGGCGGATGGTGCAGATGATGGCGGTCTGGTCGTAGGCCCAGCGGCGCACCCGGATGCCGGCGCTCTCCCGCGCCAGGGACCGGCGGCCGTCGGCGCCGACCACCAGCCGCGCCTTCACCACCCGCCCGTCGGCCAGCGTGATGGAGGCACCGCTGCGCGAGCGCTCGATCTTCGTCGCCTGCGCGGGGGCGAGGTGCGTGAGGCCCGGCAGCTCCGCCGCGCGGGCGAACAGGGCGCGGCGCATGTCCTTGTTGTCGAGGATCCAGCCGAAGGGCTGGTTCTTGCCGTCCACCGTCAGGTCGGTGTGGTCGTAGTGCACGAACAGCGGCGAGAACTGGTCGGCGACGCGGATGTCCAGGATCGGGCCGGCGTGCTGCTCCATATGCTTCCACACGCCCGCCCCCTCCAGCACCTTCATGGAGGCGTAGGCGATCGCCGTGGTGCGGATGTCGAAGCCGTCGGCCGCGTGGTGGTCGGGGCTGTCGCGGTCGATGCAGACCACCGGCACGCCCGCGGTGGCGAGCGCCGCCGCCATGCTGAGCCCGGCGAGCCCCCCGCCCAGCACCACAACCTCGGTCGTGATCTCCTGCGCTGCGGTGCTGCCCGAATCGGTCATGATGACGCTGCCTTCCATAAGTGTACGCGGATCGGAACAATCGTCCCCCCGCGGTCGGATGTCCAGTGGCGGGACGTCGCGGGTGCTCGAATGCACAAAATTTCATCACCTTCTGCCTAAGGCTGCGCCGCTTGAGACGGATTCGCCGGTAAAGCATCGCGTCCGCAACCGGCACGATTTTTGAAACCGTTGATTTTTGCGGTCGAGGCGAACACGCTCGATGCATGTTCGGGCTGTTCCTCCCGCACGGGAGGAGCAACCAACCAAACGAGCGACCGTTAAGGCCGGCACACACGCTTTAAGGGGAAGCGACATGAAACTGGTTATGGCCATCATCAAGCCGTTCAAGCTCGACGAAGTGCGCGAAGCGCTCACGTCGCTCGGGATCCAGGGCCTGACGGTGAGCGAGGTGAAGGGCTTCGGCCGCCAGAAGGGTCAGACCGAAATCTACCGCGGCGCCGAGTATTCCGTGAGCTTCCTTCCCAAGGTGAAGGTCGAGGTCGCCGTCTCCGACGACCAGTACGAGCAGGTGGTGGAGGCGATCCAGAAGGCCGCCAACACCGGCCGGATCGGCGACGGCAAGATCTTCGTCATGGAAATCGCCCAGGCCGTGCGCATCCGCACCGGCGAGACCAACGCCGAAGCGCTGTAAGGAGCATCGCCCTTCGTTCCGGGTCCGTCCGTCCGGCGGACCCTGAACGCGCGGCCATGCCCGCGGGGGGCGAAGGGGCCGTCACTTCTTCTTGGGAACGCCGGACGGCGACTTCGTTTCGGTACCGTCAATCCTTCACCAGCCGCCGCGAACCCGCCGGTTTGCGCGGCCTTTGCTTTTCCCATTGCTTCTCATTGTCCGGTTTTGTTCCCTTGTGCGGGGACTCCACCGCCGGTAGGATGTTTCCGATTCGTACGGGTCACGCCGTATGGGCGCAGCTGCCCGTTCGGCCGGGCATGATGCCCGCAATTTGGGCCAAACTGATGGGAAGGATTCTCGGCGGCATGTCCATTCCGGACCTCGGCACCTTCGCACTCGTCAACGACCGGCTCGACCGGCTGTCCGACTATCCCTTCACCCGGCTGGCGACCCTGCTGTCCGGCGTGACGCCGCGCGCCAACGTCGAGCCGATCCTGATGTCGGTGGGCGAGCCGCAGCACCAGCCGCCGGCCATCATCGACGAAACGCTGCGCGCCAACGCCCACCTCTGGGGCAAGTACCCGCCGGTCGGCGGCACGCCGGAGTTCCGCGCCGCGGTCGGCGACTGGCTGACGCGCCGCTACGCCCTGCCCGCCGGGCTGTTCGACGCCGACAAGTCCGTCCTGCCCGTCTCCGGCACGCGGGAGGCTCTGTTCCTGCTGGCCCTGCTGGCCGTGCCGACGTCCAAGGCCGGTAAGCAGCCGGCCGTGCTGATGCCCAACCCCTTCTACGCCCCCTACGAGGGGGCCGCCCTGCTGGCCGGGGCAGAGCCGGTGTTCCTGTCGGCGACGCGGGAGAGCGGCTTCCTCCCCGACCTCGACGCGCTGACGCCGGAGCTGCTGGAGCGGACGGCGCTGTTCTACCTGTGCACCCCGGCCAACCCGCAGGGGGCCGCCGCCGACGCCGCCTACCTGAAGAAGGCCATCGGCTTGGCGCGGGAGTACGGCTTCATCCTGGCGGTCGACGAGTGCTACGCCGAGATCTACCTGGACAGGCCGCCGGTCGGCGCGCTCCAGGTCGCGTCCGGCCTCGACCATGGCGGGAAGCCGTGGGCGAACCTGCTGGTCTTCCATTCCCTGTCCAAGCGGTCGAGCGCCGCCGGCCTGCGCTCCGGCTTCGTGGCCGGCGACCCGGAGCTGGTGTCGCGCTTTTCCCGTGTGCGCAGCTACTCCAACGCCGGCATGCCGCTGCCGGTGCTGGCGGCCAGCGCCGCCCTGTGGCGGGACGAGGCGCATGTGGAGGAGAACCGCGCGCTCTACCGCGCCAAGTTCGACGCGGCGGAGGCCGCGCTGAAGGGACGCTTCGGCTATTACCGGCCGGCCGGCGGGTTCTTCCTGTGGCTGGACGTCGGCGACGGCGAGGAGGCGACGCGCCGCCTGTGGGCGGAGGGCGCCATCCGCGTGCTGCCCGGCGCCTACCTGTCGCGCAGCAACCCGGGCGAGCCGAACCCCGGCGACCGCTTCATCCGCGTGGCGCTGGTGAACGACACCGAAACCGTCGCCAACGCCTGCGCCGCCATCGCGCGGATTCTGGGGTAAGGACCCCACTTGTCCCCTCTCCCCGCCCTGAAAAAGGGTAGGAGAGGGTTAGGGTGAGGGGGCCCCCGAAGGGCGGAAAACGCAGGCTCCTTGCAGTGCGTTTCCGGCCTGCGGCCGCCCCCTCATCCCAACCTTCTCCCCGGAGGGGAGAAGGAGTCTCGGTACCAGCACATCAGGACCCCCCGCCCATGGCACGACCCGCAAGCCCCCGCAGCGGAAGCGGCAAAACCTCCGGACGGTCGGAGAAGCCGCCCTTCTTCTCGCCCGCCACGCGCGCCTTCGTGGTGGCGCGGGCGCGCGAGCTGGCGGGCTTCGCGTTCGGCATCGTCGGGCTGGTCCTGATGGTCATCCTCGGCAGCTACAGCGAGCATGACCCGTCCTGGAACTCGGTGCCCGCCACCGGGGCCAAGGTGCAGAACCTGTTCGGCCTGTTCGGCGCCTATCTGGCCGACCTGATGATCCAGTCGCTGGGCTGGGCCGCCTATCTGCTGGCGCTGGCGCCGATGGCCTGGGGCTGGCGGCTCAGCCTGCAGAAGAACATCCGCCACCCGCTGTTCCGCTGCGTGCTGCTGGTCTGGGGCGTGCTGCTGATCGCCATGCTGCTGGCCGGCTGGGCGGTGCCGGACGACATGGACCCGCTGCACATCCGCCCCGGCGGCAGCTTCGGCAAGGTGCTGCTGGACGGGGTCAGCAACATGCTGTTCGGCGGCGGCGGCCAGCCGGTGGTCGCCACCACGGCCGGCGCCTTCGGCGGCCTGATCCTGTTCATCGCCATGGGCCTGTCGATCAGCGAGTGGGCGGCCAGCCTGCGCCAGCTCGGCGGGACGGTCGGGCGCCTGTTCGGCGGGCTGTCCCGGGGCGCCCGCGCCGGCGCCTCGCTGATGCGCACGCGCGGCGATGCGGCTGTGTCCGGGGCCGTGGCGGGTGCCGTGAAGGGGGCCACGCGCCGCCTCGGCGACGTCGCCCGGCGCGAGCCGAACCTGGCCGACGGCAAGGACGCGGAGCGCGGCGGCCGCCGCGCGCCGGCCTTCGCGGACGACGAGGAGGACGGCGTCTCCCTGCGCGCCCTCTCGCGCGGCCGGGCCGCCGGGCGCACCGAACCGGCCATCGAGCCGCGCTTCGACGACAAGTCGCGCTCCGTGTCCGTGGTGACGCCCGGCGCTGCCAAGCCGAAGTCGGCGGAGCCGAAACCGCGCGAGGTGCCGCGCCAGGCCGCGCTGCACCTGGAGGAGGACGACGGCTACGAGCTGCCGCCGCTCGACCTGCTCCAGGTCGTCCCCACCGGCAGCCGGGGGGAGAAGGTGGACGAGGCCGCCCTGCGCGAGAACGCGGTGAAGCTGGAAGGCGTGCTGTCCGACTTCGGCGTGCGCGGCGAGGTGCAGAAGGTCCACCCCGGCCCGGTCGTCACGCTGTACGAGCTGGAGCCGGCGCCCGGCACCAAGTCGTCCCGCGTCATCGGCCTGGCCGACGACATCGCGCGCTCCATGAGCGCCGTGTCGGTGCGCGTCGCCGTGGTGCCCGGCCGCAACGTCATCGGCATCGAGCTGCCCAACGCCAAGCGCGAGACCGTGCTGCTGCGCGAGCTGCTGGCCGCCGACGCCTTCGACAAGAACGCCGGCAAGCTGTCGCTGGCGCTGGGCAAGGACATCGGCGGCCAGCCGATCGTCGCCGACCTCGCCCGCTTCCCGCACCTGCTGGTCGCCGGCACCACCGGCTCGGGCAAGTCGGTCGCCATCAACACGATGATCCTGTCGCTGCTCTACCGCTTGGCCCCCGACCGCTGCCGCTTCATCATGATCGACCCCAAGATGCTGGAGCTGTCGGTCTATGAGGGCATCCCGCACCTGCTGTCGCCGGTGGTGACCGACCCGAAGAAGGCGGTCGTCGCGCTGAAGTGGACGGTGCGGGAGATGGAGGACCGTTACCGCAACATGTCCAAGCTGGGCGTGCGCAACATCGAGGGCTACAACGCCCGCCTGCGCGAGGCCCGCGCGGACGGCGAGTCGCTGACCCGGCGCGTGCAGACCGGATTCGACCCCGACACCGGCAAGCCGATCTTCGAGGAGCAGCCGCTCGACCTGAAGGAGCTGCCCTACATCGTGGTCATCGTGGACGAGATGGCCGACCTGATGCTGGTGGCCGGCAAGGACATCGAGGCGGCGATCCAGCGCCTGGCCCAGATGGCCCGCGCCGCCGGCATCCACCTGATCATGGCGACGCAGCGCCCGTCGGTGGACGTCATCACCGGCACGATCAAGGCCAACTTCCCGACCCGCATCAGCTTCCAGGTCACCTCCAAGATCGACAGCCGCACCATCCTGGGCGAGCAGGGCGCCGAACAGCTGCTGGGCCAGGGCGACATGCTCTACATGGCCGGCGGCGGCCGCGTGACCCGCGTGCACGGCCCCTTCGTCTCCGACCAGGAGGTGGAGCATGTCGTGAAGTACCTGAAGACCCAGGGCGAGCCCGCCTACGTCGACGCCATCACCGAGGAGGACGACGAGGATCTCGCCGCGCTGGACGACGGCGGTGCGGGGGCCGGCGGCGGGTCGGGCGACGACCTCTACGACAAGGCGGTGGCGGTGGTCTGCCGCGAACGCAAGGCGTCGACCAGCTTCATCCAGCGCCAGCTGCGCATCGGCTACAACTCCGCCGCCCGCCTGATCGAGCGCATGGAGGCGGAGGGCGTCGTCAGCAAGCCCAACCACGCCGGCAAGCGCGACGTCCTGGCGCGGAACATCGAGGAGTAGCACGTCTCCCCTCTCCCGCCCCCAGTTGGGCCAACAGCAACCGTCATTCCCGCGAAGGCGGGAATCCAGGGCATCCCGAGACGTTGCCGCCTTGCCCTGGATCCCCGCCTTCGCGGGGATGACGGATATCCTGGGCGCCAACAGGCCGGGAGAGGGAGAGTTAACCGCCTTGGATCCGCTCCTCGCACGCCCTATTTCCGCCCGGAACGTTCCGTAGAAGCTGGGACCATGAAGACCCTTCGCCGCACCTTTCTTCGCCGCATCCTCGCCGCTTCCGTCCTGTCCATCGCCCTCGCCGCAGGCGTCACGGCCGCCCCGGCGCAGGCCGCAGCACCCCGCGCCGCCGCCCTGTCCCCGCAGGAGCAGTCCATCGTCGCGCGCGTCGAGGAGTACCTGAACGGCGTCCGCGCGCTGCAGTCCAAGTTCGTGCAGATCAGCCCCAACGGCCAGCAGACGACCGGCACCTTCTACCTGTCGCGGCCGGGCCGCATGCGGCTGGAGTACGACCCGCCGGTGAAGGACTTCGTCGTCGCCGACGGCAGCTTCATCTTCTACTGGGACGGGGAGATGCGGCAGCAGTCGAGCGCGCCCATCGGCTCGACGCTCGCCGACTTCATCCTGCGCAAGGACATCCATCTCAGCGGCGACGTCATGGTGACCGGCGTTTACCAGGCGCCGGGCGTGGTGGAGGTCAGCCTGACCGAGAGCAAGGACCCCGGAAAGGGCACCCTGACGCTGGTCTTCGAGGACCGGCCCTTCCAGCTGCGCAAGTGGCGGGTCCTGGACGCCCAGGGGCTGACGACGGAGGTGGCCTTGCTCAACCCCCGCAACGACGTCCAGTTCGACCGCAACCTGTTCTACTTCGTCGAGCCGAAGAAGGGGTCGGAGTACGGGCGCGGGAACTGATCCCGCAATCCCTGATCCCGGAGTCCCTGATCCCGGAGTCCAATTTCGCCACCGGCCCGGATCATCCGGGGGCGTCCTCCCCCTTCTTCCCACGGCCCGGACCGTCCGGCCCCGTTGCCGCTTGGGTGCGCTGCACCAGAATCCCTGAGTGCGAGTCGCACCGGAACAGGCGGAGGGAGGCAGGCCATGGCCGAAGCACGGGTCTATGACGCCCAGCGGATCCAGGGCATGAACGATCGGCTGGCGAGCAACTGGTGGGCGCTGGCCCTGCGCGGGGTCGTCGCGGTCCTGCTGGGGCTGCTCGGCTTCCTGATGCCGGGGGTGACCGTGGCGACCCTGGCGATCCTGCTGGCCGCCTACCTGCTGGTGGACGGCGTCTTCGCCATCGTCGGCGGCATCCGCGCCGCCCGCGCGAGCGAGCGCTGGCTGCCCTTCATCCTGGAGGGCGTGGTCAGCCTGATCGCCGGCGTGATCGCCGTGGCATGGCCGGCGGCGAGCCTGTTCGCCCTGGTCTGGCTGGTCGCCGCCTGGTCCGTCGTCACCGGCTTCGCCGAGATCATGAGCGCCTGGCGCATGCACCGCAGCCATGGCAAATGGGCCTGGGGCATCGCCGGCGCCCTGTCCGTGCTGTTCGGGCTGGGCATGTGGGTGATGCCGGCCTTCGGCCTGCTGGCCATCGCCTGGAGCGTGGCGGGCTACATGATCGCCTTCGGCGTGCTGGCGCTGGTCACCGCCTTCCGGCTGCGCCGCTGCCACCAGGACCACATGCACCACGGCGACCACGGCACCGCCGTCCCGGCGGAATGACGGCGTAGACCGCGTAGGTTGGGTGGAGCCGAAGGCGCAACCCAACATCGTCGCAACGGCACCTGTGTTGGGTTGCGCTGGCGCTCCACCCAACCTACGGGTCTACGGGTCACATCACCGGGTCAGCGCAGCGCGTCCTGCATGAAGGCCGGCAGGGCGAAGCTGGCGGCGTGGATGTCGGGGGTGTAGTAGCGGGTCTTCAGCCCCGCCGCGGCGAAGCGCGGCCGGATGGCGTCGGCCGTCTGGCGGCGCAGCGCCGGATCGTCGGTCGCCCAGCCGAAGGCCATGAAGCCGCCGTAGTAGCTGGGCACCGGCGCCACGAAGAAGCCGGCGTCGGCGAACAGCCGGCCCAGCCGCCGGTGGCTGTCCTTCAGCTCGCCGGGCTGGAGGAAGGGCACGCCGTTCTGCGTGACCAGCACGCCGCCGGGCGTCAGGCGCGCCTTGCAGTCGGCGTAGAACGACTCGGTGAACAGCACCGCCCCAGGGCCATGCGGGTCGGTCGAATCGACGATGACGACGTCGAAGCGCTGGTCGGTGTCCTTCACGAAGGCGCAGCCGTCGGCGATCACCAGTTCGGCGCGCGGGTCATCGAACGCCCCGGCGCTGATCGACGGCAGATACTGGATGGACAGGTCGACCACGCTGCGGTCGATCTCCACCATGGTGACGCGCTCGACGTCCCGGTGCTCCAGGCAGCGGCGGAGCATGCCGCCGTCGCCGCCGCCGACGATCAGCACGCGGCGGACGCGCCCATGCGCCAGGATCGGCACATGGGTCAGCATCTCGTGGTAGACGAACTCGTCCCCCTCCGTGGTCTGGACGACCCCGTCCAGCGCCATGACGCGGCCCAGGACCGGGTTTTCGAAGATCACCAGGTCCTGGAGGTCGGTCTTGTCGCGGAAGAGGACGCGGCCCATGCGCAACCGCTGGGCCACATCCGGGTAGAGCGTCTCGTTGAACCACGGGTCCGTCATGACCCGGTTTCGCCGCGCAGCAGTTCGTCGCACTTCACCGTCGCCGGGCGGAAGGCGCGCTCCAGCACCGGGATGGCCTTCATGGGCTGGGCGTCGCCGCACATGAAGATGTCGAGCGCCGCGTAGCCGCGCTCCGGCCAGGTGTGGATGCTGATGTGCGACTCGGCCAGCACCGCCACGCCGGAGATGCCGCCGTTCGGCGTGAAGTGGTGCAGGTGGATGTGCAGGAGCGTCGCCCCGGCGACCTCCACCGACTCGACCAGCGCGGCGCGGACATGGTCCAACTCGTCCAGCCGCTCCGCACCCCAGAGATCGACGATCAGGTGCGTGCCGGCATAGACCTTCCCATCGCGCGCGATGAAATGGTCCTTGCGGTCATCCTGGGAGTCCTTCCAAGGCCCCGTCGTGACGTTGGCCCGTTCGGGCAGTTGCCGTTCGGCCATGTCACGTTGGGCGGTTTGGCCTTCCGCTTGGGCTTTCCTTGGAGCGTTTCCCAAGTCCATCCCCAATTGGAAGAGAGAAGCGGTCTTCGCCATCGTTCTCCCCCATCAGCAGATGTTCCGCGGGGTCCGCGGAGAGGGGCGGCATATGAGGCAAATCGCCCCCCGATTCAACACAAAACTTCCCCCCAGCTTCTGTTTTTGCCGCCCATGCTTTTTGACGCGGGCGCGACCTCTGGCGAAACGCCCTCCTCCCGCGCATAATCTTTCGGCGAACCGTCCCGTTCCCGCGCCGGAGCCAGACCGCACATGAACCGCAAACCCCTGATCGGCGTTCCCGCCTGCGCCCGCATGATGGGCGAGCACCCCTTCCACGTCGTCGGCGACAAGTATGTGCGGGCCGTGTCCGACGGGGCCGGCGGCATGCCGCTGCTGATCCCGGCGCTGGGCACCGCGCTCGACATGGAGGAGGTGGCGGGACGTCTGGACGGCCTGCTGGTGACCGGCAGCAAGTCCAACCTGGAGCCGCACCGCTACGGCGGCGCGCCGAGCGAGCCCGGCACGCTGCACGACCCGCAGCGCGACGACACCACCCTGCCGCTGATCCGCGCGGCGCTGGAGATGGGGGTGCCGCTGCTCGGCATCTGCCGCGGTTTCCAGGAGCTGAACGTCGCGCTGGGCGGCACGCTGCACCAGTCCGTGCACAGCATCCCCGGCTACGACGACCACCGCGAGGACGAGCGGACGCCGCTGGCTGTCCAGTACGGGCCGGCGCACACCGTGCGGCTGACGCCCGGCGGCGTGCTTGCGGGGTTGGCGGGCGGAGCGGCGGAGGTGCGGGTCAACTCCCTGCACGGGCAGGGCATCGACCGGCTGGCGAATGGGCTGGTGGTGGAGGCGACCGCACAGGACGGGTTGGTCGAAGCCGTGCGGGTGGCCGGCGCGCCGGCCTTCGCGCTGGCGGTGCAGTGGCACCCGGAATGGCGCTTCTGGGAGAACCCGCTGTCGGCGGCGCTGCTGCGCGCCTTCGGCGCGGCCGCGGTCGAACGGGCGCACCGCCGCATCGCCTGAGCGACCGGCGGGGGAAGATCCGCAAGGCCGGCGTGCCCGCAACGGACGGGCACACCGGCGTGAGACGGGGGCGGCGGAAGGGTCAGCCGGCGCGCGAGATGCGGCGCAGGAAATCGATGAGCTGGCCCTGCTCCTCCTCGGAGAGGTCCTTCACCATCGCCTTGTCGTGGGCCTCGATGCGCGGGATCAGCTCGTCCAGCAGCTTCTCGCCTTCCGGCGACAGGCGCAGGGCGTAGGACCGGCGGTCGTTCGGCGACGGCGCGCGGATCACGAGGCCGCGCGACTCGAGCCGGTCGATCACCGCGACCATGGTGGAACGGTCGATGCCCACCGCAGCGCCGAGGTCGGACTGCGACAGACCCTCGTTCTCCTTGATCATGATCAGCACGCCGAACTGGCCCGGCGTGATGTCGTGCGGCGCAACGGCGTTCTGGAAGCTTTGGAAGACGGCCACCTGCGCCTTGCGCAGGTTGTAGCCGACCAGCTCCGGCAGCGGGCCGAGAGCCATCCTTCCGGACTTGCCGGGGCGCTGGCGGCTGCGCCGGTCCCCGGGGGTGGAGCGGTCGATGTCTGTCAACGGGAGGGCCATGCTTTATTGACTTGTCTATTGGTCGGATAAAATGAAGGCAGGTGCTACTTTTGTCAGCAAGAACAACTCAATCCGCCTCATTTGCATAGCACGTATTCGCTCTACGCATTGGTTGTGTACGAAACCGGGGCCACCTCTACCTCCAAGAAGTGACCGCGTCCCCCTCCCGCAGGGCTATGCCTGACGTGGTTGCCCGCCCGTGGTCTTCCCCTGCCATCGACGGGATCCGAACAGGAGCTTCCGACGCCCGGTCCCCCCCAGACCGGGCGTCTTCGCGTCTGCGCTCCACTCAAATCAGGCCCGCTCGTGCGCGAATCGTCCGCGGGGTCGACCAAGCTTTGTGGCGAGGCTTGGTGGCCGGCCCGCTTTCCTATAGGTGTTTGGCCCTGAGTTTCTGGAATGCCCAAGCCCTGAATCCGTTAAGCCCCAACCCTGACAAGAGGCGCGCCATGGCCTACGCCATTCCCCTGTGGACCCAGCCCACCGTCCCGGTCGTCGGCGGCGATCCCTTCCCGGTCCGCCGCATCTACTGCGTCGGCCGCAACTACGCCGCCCACGCGCGCGAGATGGGCGCCGACCCGGACCGCGAGCCGCCCTTCTTCTTCATGAAGCCGGCCGACGCCATCGTCCCCGAGGGCAGCACCATCCCCTACCCGCCCAAGACCGCCAACCTGCACCACGAGATCGAGCTGGTCGCCGCCATCGGCAAAGGCGGCCGCGACATCCCGGTGGAGAGCGCGCTGGACCACGTCTACGGCTACGCCGTCGGGCTGGACATGACGCGCCGCGACCTGCAGAACGCGGCCAAGAAGGAGGGCAAGCCCTGGGACATGGGCAAGGGCTTCGACCAGTCCGCCCCCTGCGGCCCGATCCGCCGCGCCGCCGACATCGGCCATCCGGACAAAGGTGCGGTGACGCTGTCCGTGAACGGCGCCGAGCGCCAGCGGGGCGACCTGTCCGACCTGATCTGGTCCGTTTCCGAAACGATCAGCTATCTGTCTGGCCTGGTCGAGCTTCAGCCCGGTGACCTGATCTACACCGGCACGCCGGAGGGCGTCGGCGCCGTGGTGTCCGGCGACACGCTGGAGGGCGCCGTTGAGGGCGTCGGCACCATCACCATCACGATCGGCTGAGGCGGGGCGGATGCGCATCGCCACCTGGAACATCAACTCCGTCCGCATGCGGATGGAGTTGCTGCTGCGCCTGATCGACGAGGCGCAGCCCGACGTGATCTGCCTGCAGGAAACCAAGGTCGTGGACGCGGACTTCCCGTTCGCACCCTTGGCCGAGAAGGGCTTCACCCACGCCCACGTGCACGGGATGAAGAGCTACAACGGCGTCGCCATCCTGGCGAAGCAGCCCTTCGTCTCCCGCGACGTGCAGCACTGGTGCAACAAGCAGGACTGCCGCCACGCCATCGCCGAGCTGCCGGGCGGCATCGAGCTGCACAGCGTCTACATCCCGGCGGGCGGAGACATTCCGGACCCGGAACAGAACGACAAGTTCGCCCACAAGCTTCAGTTCGTGGACGAAATGACCGAGTGGTGGGCCACGAAGCGCAGCCCCGAACGGCGGATGGTGATGGTCGGCGACCTGAACATCGCGCCGCTGGAGCACGACGTCTGGAGCCACAAGGAGCTGCTGAAGATCGTCTCCCACACGCCCATCGAGGTGGAGAAGCTGACGGCGATGCAGTCCTCCATCGGCTGGGTGGACGCGGTGCGCCACTTCGTTCCGCCCGATCAGAAGCTCTACACCTGGTGGAGCTACCGCGCGAAGGACTGGGCGGCGTCGGACCGCGGCCGGCGGCTGGACCATGTCTGGGTGACGCCGCCGCTGAAGGACAGCCTGAAGGGCTACCAAATCCTCCGCGACGCCCGCGGCTGGGAGCCGAAACCGTCCGACCACGTGCCGGTGATCGTGGATTTGGATGTGTAGCAAAGCCCTTCTCCCCTCCGGGGAGAAGGGTTGGGATGAGGGGGCGGCCGCAGGCCGGATACGCACGCTCATTGCAGTG
The DNA here is from genome assembly GCF_017876155.1 of Azospirillum rugosum. Classification (GTDB taxonomy): domain Bacteria; phylum Pseudomonadota; class Alphaproteobacteria; order Azospirillales; family Azospirillaceae; genus Azospirillum; species Azospirillum rugosum. The sequence continues at coordinate 95,677 of NZ_JAGINP010000013.1, read as the reverse complement.
CTGAGACGCCCTGCGGGCGCCCCCTCACCCTAACCCTCTCCCCAGAGGGGAGAGGGGATTTATTCCACCATCGGCACGTTCATCGCCACCACGCTCGGCGTGCCGTCCGCGGCGATGCGGAAGCGGTGGAAGCAGCCGTCGGTCAGGCGGTGCGCCGGCTTGGCGACCATGTCCCAGCCCGTCGCCAGCGCGTAGAGCGCACGCATCACCCCGTTGTGCGCCACGGCCCCGGTCGGCCGGCCGTCCGCCGCGACCTCCGCCAGCCAGGGCTTCAGGCGGTTCTGGACGTCGCGCGGGCTCTCGCCGCCCGGCGCGTGGAAGTCGAGGCCGAGCCGTTCCCGCTCCGCCGTCAGGGCGCCGCTGGCCCGCAGATCCTCCAGCAGGCGGCCTTCCCACTCCCCCCAGTTCATCTCCACCAGCCGGGGTTCCGCTTCGGGGGCGAGGCCGAGCCGTTGGGCCGTCTCCCAGGCGCGGCGCTTCGGGCTGGCAACCCAGCGATAGGCCAGAACGTCGGCCGGCAAACGCCAGGTTGCGACTCGGGCACGGCCAGCGTCGGACAACGGCTCGTCGACGCTGCCCTGGATGCGGCCGGCGGCGTTCCAGGCGGTCGGCCCGTGGCGCAGGATAATCAGCTCGGTCATGGTGCTCCCGTATGCGCGATGCGGCGGACCAGAGTGTCCAGGTCCCGCACCGCGGTGGCGAAATCATGCTCCTCGGCGGCGACTCGGCGCGCGGCCTCCCCCATGGCCCGGCGGCGGTCGGGGTCGCGGAGCAGCGACAGGGCGGCGGCGGCGAAGGCCGCGGCGTCGCCGACCGGCGGCAGAAGGCCGCCGACACCGTCGCGCACCACGTCCGGCACGCCGCCCGTCCGCCCGGCGACGACCGGCAGTCCGGCGGCCTGCGCCTCCAGCAACGCCATGCCGTAGGCCTCGTTCACCGCCGGCCAGACCATCAGGTCGGCCGCGGCGTACAGCGCGGCAAGGTCGGGGAGGGATTGTTGGCCGAGGAAATGGACAAGCATTCCGGCGAAGAGCGACTCGACGCGCGGCCGTGCGGGGCCGTCGCCGACGATGAGGAGGTGTGGCGAGGCCAAGTCGCTTGCCCCCTCCCCAACCCTCCCCCGCCTTTGGCGGTGGAGGGAGTCAGGCCCCCTCTCCCGCGAAGCGGGGGAGGGTTGGGGAGGGGGCATGGTCAGCAGCGCCATCGCCTCCGCCAAAATCCCGTACGACCGCTCCTTGTCGCCGCCGCGCATCATGCCGACGGCGAGCAGCCAGGGGGCGTCCAGGGGGAGGCCGTAACGGGCCGCCAAGTCCGCGCGGTGGTGGTCGCGCTGCTCGGCGGCGGCGGCGAAGGGGGCGGTCTCGACGAAGGGGCGCAGGCGGACGAGGCGGTCCGGCGACTCCAGCAGCGGCAGCACGCCCTCCGCGTCGTGGCCGGCGAGGGTGACGACCGCGGCGGCCTGGCGGATCGCCGCCTCGGCCGCGCGGTGGCCGGGGGCGAAAGGGCCGGTGGCGCGCTTGGGCGCGAAGGAGGCTTCCGCCACCACGTAAGGAAGGCCGAAGCGCCGGCACAGCGCCGGGCCGATCCAGTCCGGGGCCTTGTGGTAGAGGTGGTAGGTGAACCAGAGGTCCGGCGGCGCCCCTTTTTCCCAGCGCGCGGCCAGCCGGTCGGCGCAGCGCGCGCCGAGCGCGGCCAAGCGCTCCGCCCGGCCGGGGGTGCGGCCGTCGTCCCAGCTGCGCAGGGTGGACACCAGAGTCACCTCGTGCCCCGCGGCCTCCAGTGCCGCCATCAGCAGCCGGGCCATGCGGCGGTCGCCCGAGGGCACCGGGTGGGTCGGCGCCTTCAAGGGCGCGTAGAAGGCGATGCGCATGCCCGCCCAGGCACTCCGTTCCGCGACGACAGGGCGGCGCTCAGAGAGCCAGCGCGTCCGCCGCGGCGATCACGCGGTTCCGGCCCGCCGCCTTCGCAAGATACAGCGCCTCGTCCGCGCAGGACAGCATGGCGTCCACCGACCGCTCGCCCGACCGGCAGGAGGACACGCCGATGGAGACGGTAATGCTGACGTCACCGGTCCCGGAAGCAACCGCCAGCTCCGCCGTGCGGCTGCGGATGCGCTCCGCCACCATGCGGGCGCCGGCCATGTCGGTTTCCGGCAGAAGGATGGCGAACTCCTCCCCGCCCATGCGGCCCAGCAGGTCGTTGCTGCGCAGGATGCCGCGGCAGGCGTCGGCGAACAGGCGCAGCGCCTCGTCCCCCACGGCATGCCCGTGGGTGTCGTTGATGCGCTTGAAATGGTCGATGTCCAGCGCCAGCAGGCTGATCGCCCGGCCGTAGCGGCGGGCGCGCGCCAGCTCCTGCTCCGCCACATCGAAGAAATGGCGGCGGTTGAAGACGCCGGTCAGCGGGTCGGTGATCGACAGCTGCCGCAGCCGCTCCTCGCTTTCCTTCAGGGCGGTCACGTCGTTGATCAGCACGTAGATGACCGGCAGCCCGTCCCAGGGCAGCGGCGACATGCTGACCTGCGCGCTGGTGCGCCGCCCGTCCACGGCCAGGATGACGCCGTCCTGCGAGCGGACCAGTTCACGCCCCTTCAGGCAGCGCAGGAAGGCCGCGCGCTGGGCCTCCGTATCGGCATCCTCCACGAAGTCGAGGAAGTGGCGCCCGATCAGCGCGTCGCCGCCCAGGCCCAGGATGCGCGCCGCCTCCTGGTTGGCGAAAACGATGCCCATCTCCTGGTGGATCAGCAGGCCGGCCGGCAGCAGGTCGAGAAGGTCGCCGAGCTTGCTGCGCGTGACCGACAGCTCATGGCTGGTGACGACGGCGTCGGCATCGTCGTCCAACTCGAAAAAGTTGAGGAGGGCCGGAGCGCCGGTTTCGGAGGTGAGGGCCATGATGTCGCGTAGGTGGCGCAGCAGCCACACACTATCGCGCGACGGTCAGCCGTGCAACGCGCAACAGGCCGCAGCCCCCACAAAAGACATACGCCCATAGTGGACACCATCCCCGCCGGTGAAGCGGGCGAACAGCCGGTCGATGCCCGAGTCGCAGCCGAAATCCCGCCGCACGCGCGCCGCCCCCGCCGCGCCCAGGGCCGTGCGCCCGGCCGGGTCGCAGATCAGCGATTCCAGCGCCGCGGTCAGCGCCGGGGCATCGTCGGGCGGCACCAGCCGGCCGGTGGCGCCGTCCTCGATCAGCTCCGCCACCGCGGCGGCGCGGGTGGACAGGCAGGCCAGCCCCTGGGACTGCGCCTCCATCAGCACGTTGGGCAGCCCGTCGCGGTCGCCGTCGCGGGCGGTCCGGCAGGGCAGCACGAACAGATCGGCGCGGCGGTACTGGGCGATGACCGCGTCCTGCGCCCGCGCCCCCAGCCAGTCGATCCGGTCGGACAGACCGAGCCGGGCCGCCTGCTCCTTCAGCGCGCCCAGCCGGTCGCCGCCGCCGACATGGACCCAGCGCCAGTGCAGCCCGGCGGGCAGCCGGGCCAGCGCGTCGACCAGCAGGTCGAAGCCCTTCTTCTCCACCGCCCGGCCGACCGACAGCAGGATCGCCGGGTCGGCGGGGTCGGAGCCGTCGCGCGCCGGCCGGGACGCCGGCGGGTCGGGGAAGCGGGCGAAGTCGAGGCCGTGGTACAGCAGCTCCACCCGCCCGGGCTCCGGCGCCAGCGCCTGGAGATGGGCGTGGCCCAGCGCCGTGCAGGTGACGCCCCAGCGCGCCTCGGCCAGCTTCTCCCGCAACTCCCACGCCGGCGAGGTCCAGATGTCCTTGGCGTGGGCGGAGAAGCTCCAGGGCAGGCCGGTCAGCAGCGCCGTGTAGCGGGCGACGCTGGCCGGGGTGTGCAGGAAATGGGTGTGCAGCCAGGTGACGTCGGCCGGCAGCTCCGCCGCCAGCACGCAGGCCTGGCCGAAGCGGCGCGCCCGGTTGCGGGTGGGGTCGCGGCGCAGGTCGGCGATCCAGGCGGCCCGCGCCGCCCGCCAGCCCGGCCGGCGCCGCGCCGCGGCCAGCGCGCGCAGCACCCGCGCCGGCTCCTGGTGCAGGTATTCCGGCAGGTAGGTCACGGGGGCTTTGATGCGGCGGTTCAGGTCATGCACCGCCTTGTCCGTCGGTTGACGCAGGCTGACGAGGACTTGACGCAACCCGCGCTGCTCCAGCCCCAGGATCTCCTGCGCGATGAAGGTCTCCGACAGGCGCGGCCAGCCCTTGACGATGACGGCGACGGTCACGCTCACTCCCCGGCGGCCAAGCGGCGGATCGGCTCGACATTGGCGGGGACGCAAGTCGCCTTGTGCACCGGCAGGTGACGGCCGGCGAGGCGGTTGACGCTCTCCAGCCCGTCCAGCAGGCCCGGCACGACCACCGCGGAGGGCGGCGCCTGCCAGGGCAGACGGCGCAGCGCCGCCGCCATGGCCCCGGCGTCGCGCACGCCGTCGTCCATCAGGACGGAGACGAGCCCCAGCTCCTCCGCGCGGGCGGCGCGGATGGTCTGTTCCCGCCGCGGCGTTTCACGTGGAACGATCAGCGCCTTCTTGTCGAAGGACAGGATCTCGCAGAAGGTGTTGTAGCCGCCCATGGCGACCACGCCGACCGCGCCTTGCATCAGCCGCTCCATCCGCGACTCGAAGGCGGTGGCCTCCACCTTGCCCAGCGCCTCGGCGCGGGCCATGAACTCCGCCTGCAAATCCGGCTGCATGAAGGGACCGAAGACCAGCACGGCGCGGTAGGGGATGCCGGGGTCGCTCTCGTAGGCGCGCAGCACCCAGTCGACCAGCGCCTCCCCGTCGCCGCCGCCGCCGGCGGTGACCAGGATGTAGGGCTCCTCCGGCAGGCCGGCGCCGTGCGGAACGGCGGGCGGCACGGTGCGGTGCAGATAGCCGGTGTAGACCATCTTGTCGCGCACCGACTGCGGCACCTCGATGCCTTCCAGCGGGTCGCAGACCTGCGGCAGGCCGTAGACCCAGATCTCGTCGTACAGGTTTTCCAGCGCCGGCAGGACCTTCTTGCGCTCCCATTCCGGGGCGAGCAGGGCCGGTTCGTCCATGACGTCGCGCAGGCCCAGCACCAGCGGCACGCCGCGGCGCTTCAGGTCCTCCAGCGTCTCGCGCACCTCGCCGCGCAGGCCCAGCGGCTCCTTGTCCACGATGAACAGGTCGGGCTGGTAGATCTCCGCCGTGTGGCGGATCAGCGAGGCCCGCATGCCCAGGATCTCGTCGATGTCCAGGTGCAGGTTCAGCGCGGTGTATTCCCCGTTGCGCAGCTTGATCACGCCGGGGATGCGCACGAAGTCCACCCGCGTCCGGAAGTCGAAGCTGCCGACGATGGGCGACCCGGAGAGGATCAGCACGGACAGGTTGTTGTAGCGTTCCACCAGCGCATGCGCGATGGCGCGGCAGCGGCGCAGATGGCCGAGCCCGAACGTGTCGTGGCTGTAGATGAGCACGCGGCCCGAGGTCGGACGTTCACTCATGAGCTTCCTTCCTCTCGTGTCTGGCGCTGGGATGCTCGAAGGACGGGAACGCGTCATGCTGCCCTTACGGTTCTAGCAGATGGGGGACATATGAACCATGCGGATAGAAGGCATACGAACCCTGACCTTGGTGGTTAAGGCCTTTCCGGCCATCTTCTTGGCAGCCGTGCCGCGGAGGGGGTAAGGTTTCTGCCTCCTCTGCGCATTGGCGCCCCCTTGCGTAGAATGGCGCCATGGAATCCAGCATCTTTCAGTTCATCCTTCGCCACAGCACGCGCCAGCAGGTCGTCCTGACCATCATGACGCTGGCGTCGTTCCCGTTCTTGTACGCTTCTCTGGATTTGCCGAAGCGGATCGTCAACGAAGCCATCGCCGGCAAGAAGCTGCCGGAGACGTTCCTCGGCTTCCATCTCGATCAGGTTACATATTTGTGGGTGCTGTGCGGCCTGTTCCTGATCCTGGTGGTCCTGAACGGCTGGTTCAAGTACATCATCAACACCTACAAGGGCCGGCTGGGCGAGCGGATGCTGCGCCGGCTGCGCTACGAGCTGTATGTGCGGGTCCTGCGGTTCCCGCTGCCGCGCTTCCGCAAGATGTCGCCGGGCGAGATCATCCCGATGATCACCGCGGAGGTGGAGCCGCTGGGCGGCTTCATCGGGGACGCCATCGCCATCCCGGTCTTCCAGGGCGGCACGCTGCTGGTCTACATCGCCTTCATCTTCATCCAGGACCCGGTGCTGGGGGCGGCCGCGGTGTCGCTCTACCCCTTCCAAGGGTGGCTCATTCCACGGTTGCAGCGCAAGGTCAACCAGCTCGGCAAGCAGCGCGTACGTGCCATGCGCCAAATCGCCGACCGCATCGGAGAGACGGTGTCCGGCATCCAGGAGGTGCACACCCACGACACCGCCGCTTGGCATCTGGCGGACCTCAGCCACCGGCTGGGCGACGTCTACGACATCCGGTTCGAGATCTACCAGCGCAAGTTCTTCGTCAAGTTCCTCAACAATTTCATCAACCAGCTGACGCCCTTCTTCTTCTACGCGATCGGCGGCTATCTGGTGATCCACGGCCGGTTGTCCTTCGGCGCGCTGGTGGCGGTGCTGGCCGCCTACAAGGACCTGGCCGCCCCCTGGAAGGAGCTGCTGGACTGGTACCAGCAGAAGGAGGACAACCGGATCAAGTACGAGCAGGTGGTGGAGCAGTTCCACGTCCCCGACCTGCTGGAGGACCGGCTGCTGAGCGCGGAGGAGGACCTCCCCCTGCGCGGCACGCTGACCTTCCAGAACGTCGGCTTCGGCGAGGACGGCGGCAGCCGGGTGCTGGAGGCGGTCAACTGCGACATCCCGCTGGACGGCCACACGGCGGTGATCGGCATCGGGTCCGGACGGGACGAGCTGGCGCAGCTGGCGGCCCGGGTGCTGCTGCCCAGCTCCGGCCAGATCCGGCTGGGGGAGACCGACTACACCGCCCTGCCGGAAAGCGTGACCGGGCGGCGCGCCACCTATGTGGGGGCGACGCCCTACCTGTTCTCCGCCTCGCTCTACGACAACCTCGTCTACGGCCTGCGCCACCGCCCGATGCGCGCCGGCGAGCATGAGGAGCCGCCGGAGCGCCGCCGGCGCCGCCTGTCGGAGGCGATGCTGTCCGGCAACGCCACCTACGACACGCGGGCGGACTGGATCGACTACGCCGCCGCCGGCTGCGACGGGCCGGCCGACCTGAAGGCGCGCATCCTGAAGGTGCTGACGCTGGTGAACCTGGACGACGACGTCTACGCCATGGGCCTCAGCCGCACCGTGGATCCGGAGCAGAGGCCGGAGGTGGCCGCCGCGGTGATGGAGGCGCGCGAGGCCATGCGCGCCATGCTGGAGGAGAACCCGGACCTCGGCCGGCTGGTCGAACGGTTCGACCCCGCCCGCTTCACCATGAATTCCAGCGTGGCGGAAAACCTGCTGTTCGGCACGCCGGTCGGCCCGATCTTCCAGCCGGACGCGCTGGCCTCCAATCCTTACGTGCTGCATGTGCTGGCTAAGGTCGGGCTGACCGACCGCTTCCTGGAGATCGGCCACAAGGTGGCGGAAACCATGGTCGAGCTGTTCGCCGGCCTGCCGCCGGGGCACGAGTTCTTCGAGCGCTTCTCCTTCATCGGCTTCGCCGAGCTGCCGGAATACCAGGCGATCCTGGCGCGCACCGCCAAGGACGGGCTGGGCGCCCTGCGGCCGGCCGAGCGCACGCGGCTGATGTCCCTGCCCTTCCGCCTGATCCCGGCCCGCCACCGCCTGGGCCTGATCAAGCCGGAAGGCGAGGCGCGGCTGCTGGAGGCACGGCGCGTCTTCGCCGAGGATCTGCCGGCCGACCTGCGCGGCGCCGTCGCCTTCTTCGAGCCGGACACCTACAACGCCGCCGCCAGCATCCAGGACAACATCCTGTTCGGCAAGCTGGTCTACGGGCAGGCCCAGGTCGGTTCGAAGGTCGGGCGCATCCTGGCGGATCTCGTGGACCGGCTGCACCTGCGCGACACGGTGGTGGAGGTCGGGCTGGACCACCCCGTGGGCGTGGCGGGCTCCCGCCTGTCGGCCGCCCAGCGGCAGAAGGCGGCGCTGGCCCGCGCGATGCTGAAGCGGCCGGACGTGTTGATCCTCAGCGAGGCGACCAGCGGCCTGGACACGGCCAGCCAGAACAAGGTTCACAGCGCCATCATGGAAGACCGCAAGGGCTGTGGACTAATCTGGGTGCTGCACCGTGCGGCCTTGGCACGCGCCTTCGACCGCGTCATTGTGCTGAAGGACGGGCGTATCGCCGAACAGGGACGCTTCGAAGACTTGAGCAAACCGGGCACTGTTCTTCATGAGATGATGGCCGCCGAGTAGTTCGGCGCGGAAGATGGAGACCGATGGCATGAGCATCGCCGAGGAAGTGGAATGCCTGCGGAGGATTCCGCTGTTCGCCAACATCGACACCTCCAAGCTGAAGCTGCTGGCCTTCACGAGCGAGCGGATGTCCTTCCGCGCCGGCGACGTGCTGTTCCACCAGGACGACACCGGGACCTGCGCCTACATCCTGATGAGCGGCGAGGCGGAGGTGATGGTCAACGGCCCCGGCGGCCCGGTGCCGGTCGCCACGCTGGCCTCCAACGAGATCGTCGGGGAGATCGCCATCCTCTGCGACGTGCCGCGCACCGCCACCGTCCGCGCGGCGACCGACCTGGAGACGCTGTGCGTGCCGAAGGACCACTTCTTCCAGCTGGTCACCGAGTTCCCGCAGATGGGCCTTGAGATCATGCGCGTCCTCGCCCACCGCCTGGAACAGACCACGCTGCGCCTGCGCGAGGTGCTGAGCGGGAAGGTGTAGAGCCCTTGCATTGGGCCCCCACAAAGCTTTTGCGTTGGGCCCCCACAAAGTTTTTGCGTTGGGCCCCCACCCTAACCCTCCCCCACTGACGCGGGGGAGGGAACTCCGCCGCCCGTTCCCTAAAGCCCCTCCCCCCGCGAAGTGGGGGGAGGCTGGGAGGGGGGCCCAACACGACGACTCAGCCCTCCCAACCGCCACCGCCCCAGGTCCCCATGCGCGTCCTCTTCCACGTCCAGCATCTGCTCGGCATCGGGCACGACCGGCGCGCGGCGCTGATCGCGCGGGGGCTGTCCGCGGCCGGGATGGCGGTGACGGTGCTGCGCGGCGGGCATCCGGTGCCGGGCATCGACTACGGACCGGCCGAGATCGTCCAGCTTCCCCCCGCCCGCGCCGCCGACGAGACCTTCAAGACCCTGCTGGACGAGCACAGCCGGCCCATCGACGAGGCGTGGCGCGCCCGGCGGCGCGCGGCGGTGCTGGAGGCCTTCGAGCGGATTCGGCCCGACGCGCTGCTGGTCGAATCCTTCCCCTTCGGCCGCCGCGCCTTCCGGTTCGAGCTGCTGCCCCTGCTGGGGGCGGCGCGCGCCGCCGGCGCCGTCACCGCCTGTTCCGTCCGCGACATCCTGGTCGCGAAGAACAACCCGGACCGGCTGGAGGAGACCGTCTCCACCGTGGAGCGGCTGTTCGACCGCGTGCTGGTGCACGGCGACCCAGACCTGATTCCTTTCGAGGCCACCTTCCCCGCCGCCGCGCGCATCGCCGACCGCATCCGCTACACCGGCTACGTCGCCGCCCCGCCCTCCTCCAACGCCGAATCGGCGGACGGGACCGGCGAGGTGATCGTTTCGGTAGGCGGCGGGGCCGTCGGGCTTCCGCTGCTGCGGGCGGCGCTGGGCGCCCGCGCCCTGGAATCGCTGGGGGGTTCTCTGGCCGACGCCCCCTGGCGCCTGCTCGCCGGGCCGGACGTGCCGGAGGACGCCGTCCGCGCGCTGGCCGCCGAGGCGCCGCCGGGCGTGGTGGTGGAGCGCGCGCGGCCGGACTTCCCCGCCCTGCTCCGCCGCTGCCGCCTGTCGATCAGCCAAGCCGGCTACAACACCGTGCTGGACCTGCTGCAGGCCGGCTGCCGCGCCGTGGTCGTGCCCTTCGCCGCCGGCAGCGAGACCGAGCAGGCCACCCGCGCCCGCCTGCTGGAAGGCCGCGGCCGGCTGGTCGTCGTGGAGGAGGCGGGGCTCACCCCGCAGACCCTGGCCGACGGCGTGGCCCGGGCGCTCGCCCTGCCCCCGCCCCCCGCAATCCCCCTCCGCCTGGACGGCGCCGCCGCCACCGCCCGCCTGCTGACCGAAGCGGCGCACCGGTTGCGGGCGTAGGTTGGGTGGAGCGCAGCGCAACCCAACATCGTTCGCCATGCCGCGTGTGTTGGGTTCCGCCTGCGGCTCCACCCAACCTACGATTCGGCCCCACCGGCCGCTAAACCAATCGAGACGCTTGGATTTGTCACAGTGGCGCGCCATGCTGGGGCTCGACTCACGCCTCGGCAGGCCTTCGCGATGACGACCACCGCTCCTGTCCGCCCCAGGGTCGTCCCGCCGCCCGCCACATGGCATGATCTGGACGGGGAACTGGACGCCTGGGCCGACTCCGGCCTCGCCGCCACCTTCTGGTGGCGCGACGACGACGCCACCACGACGACGCCCGCGCTGGCGCGGATGGCCGGCATGTCCCAGTCCACGGCTGCGCCATTGGCGCTGGCGGTCATCCCGGCGGAGGCCCAGGCCGACCTCGCCGCCACCCTGGACCGCCACCCCACCGTCACCGTGCTCCAGCACGGCTGGTCGCACGCCAACCACGCGGTGCCGCCGGCCAAGAAGTGCGAGTTGGGCCCCGACCGCCCGGCCGACGCCGTGCTGGCGGAACTGGCCGAGGGCCGGCGCCGGCTGGAGCGGCTGTTCGGCCCGCGCGCCCTGCCCGCCCTGGTGCCGCCCTGGAATCGCATCGCGCCGGAGGTCGCCGGCCGATTGGCGGAGGTCGGCATCCGCGGGCTGTCCACCTACGGGCCGCGCCGGTTGACGCTCCCCGGCGTCACTTGCGTCAACACGCATGTGGACCCGATCGCCTGGAAGGAGGGAAAGCGCTTCCTGGGCGAGGCGAAATCGCTGGGCATGGCCGTGGCACACCTGCGCGCGCGGCGCAGCGGCAATGTTGACACAACAGAGCCCACCGGCCTGTTGACGCACCATCTGGTCATGGACGACGAAACCTGGGCCTTCACCGAGCGTTTGCTGTCCAAGGTCCGGCACCACCCGGCAGCCCGCTGGCTGCCGGCCGACACTCTGTTCGGGGCCGAGAAGGGAGCCCATTGAATGGCCGAGACGCTGCGCTATCCCCCCAACGTCCTGCTGGGCGACTACGCCCGTGCGATGGCGGGGCTGGCCCTGACGGCGCTGCCGCTGGCGCTTCTCCAGGTCACGCCCTGGATCGCCGGGCCGCTGGCGCTCTGCGCGCTGCTGTTCGCCGTCTTCGCCCTGCGCACCGCACAAAGGCAGATGACCCGGGTCACCATGGACGAGGAGGCCCTGCGCGCCGAGGGGCCGCTGGGCGCGACGATCCGCTGGGACGCGCTGTCGGATCTGCGGCTGCGCTACTACGCCACCAAGCGCGGCCGCGACGACGGCTGGATGCAGGCGACGCTGATTGGACGCGGCAGCACAATAAGGATCGATTCCAACCTCGACGGCTTCGACGCGGTGATCGAGCGCGCGGTCACCGCCGTGCGGACCAACGGCCTGCGGCTGAGCCGGGTCACCATCGACAACCTGCTGGCGCTGGGCATCACACCACCTGAGCCCTTGCCTGAGGATACCCCATCATGAGCCGCACGCTGCTTCGCGTGGAGGATCTGAAGGTCGATTTCCATGTTCCGGGCGGCGTGGTCAGCGCGGTGCGCGGCGTCTCCTTCCGGGTCAAGGCGGGCAGCACGGTGGCGCTGGTCGGCGAGTCGGGCTCCGGCAAGTCGGTGGCGGCGCAGTCGATCCTGCGCATCCTGCCACGCTCCGCCGCCATCACCGGCGGGCGCATCCTGTTCGACCCCCAGGCCGCCGACGGGGACCCCGTCAATGGGGATGCCATCAACGGGAACGGCGCCAACGGGAACGGCGGCCTCATCGACATCGCCGGCCTGAAGGCCGACGGAACGACGATGCGTGCCCTGCGCGGCGGGCAGATCTCCATCATCTTCCAGGAGCCGATGACCTCCCTGTCGCCGCTGCACACCATCGGCGACCAAGTGGGCGAGGCCGTGCAGCTGCACCAGCGGGTGACGGCCAAGCAGGCCCGGGCGCTGGCGGAGGACATGCTGCGCCGGGTGCGCTTCCCGGACCCTCGCCGAGCGCTGGACACCTACCCGTTCGAGCTGTCGGGCGGCCTGCGCCAGCGCGCGATGATCGCCATGGCGCTGGTCTGCCGCCCCGCCCTGCTGATCGCCGACGAGCCGACCACCGCGCTGGACGTCACCATCCAGGCGCAGATCCTGAAGCTGATCAAGGATCTCCAGGCCGACCTGGGCATGGCCGTGCTGCTGATCACCCACGACCTGGGCGTCGTCGCCAACCTCGCGGAGGAGGTGGTGGTCATGCACCGCGGCCGGGTCATGGAATCCGGCACGCGGGAGGACATCTTCGCCGACCCCCGCCATCCTTACCTGAAGGCGCTGCTGAACGCCGTGCCGCGCTTCGACATGGCGCCCGGCGAGCGGCTGGTGCCGATCCGCTCCATCACCTCCACCGGCGGCAGCCTGCTGGAGAAGGACCACCAGCCCTGGTCGCCCACCGCCGACGAGGCCGGGCCGCTGCTGGCCGTGGACGGCATCTGCAAGCGCTACGGCGCGCGCAAGGCCGGCTGGTTCGGCGCCAAGGCTGGTGCCGGCACCCTGGCGGTGGACGACGTCAGCTTCTCCATCAAGCGCGGCGAATGCGTCGGGCTGGTCGGCGAGTCGGGCTGCGGCAAGACCACCCTGTCGAAGATCCTGATGCGCGCGCTGACGCCGGACCACGGCACCGTCCGCTTCAACGACCATGGCCGCATCGTCGACGTGCTGGGGCTGGAGGGCGACGCCCTGACCGCCTTCCGCCGCAAGGTGCAGTTCGTCTTCCAGGACCCCTACGGCTCCCTGAACCCGCGCATGCCCGTCTTCGACATCATCGCGGAGCCGCTGGTCATCCACGGCATCGGCGACGAGGCGGAGCGCAAGGCGCGCGTGAAGGAGCTGATGGGGCTGGTCGGGCTGGACGTCCGGCACCTGCGGCGCTACCCGCACAGCTTCTCCGGCGGCCAGCGCCAGCGCATCGGCATCGCCCGCGCGCTGGCCCTGCGGCCGGAGCTTCTGCTGCTGGACGAGCCGGTGTCGGCGCTCGACGTCTCCATCCAGGCGCAGGTGCTGAACCTGCTGAAGGACCTGAAGGAGCGGCTGGGCCTGACCTACCTGTTCGTCAGCCACAATCTGGCGGTGGTGGACTACATGGCCGACCGCATCCTGGTCATGTGCCGCGGCCGGATCGTCGAGTCGGCCCCGCGCGAGGCGCTGTTCCGCAACCCGGTCCATCCCTACACCCGCGCCCTGCTGGCCGCCGTGCCGGAGCCGGACCCCAGCCGCCCGCTGTCCCTGACCGACCTGGAGGAGGGCCGCGCCTCCGACCCCGCGCGCTGGCCCGCCCCCTTCACCATCGACGAGGCGCACCAGCCGCACCTGGTCGACCTCGGCAACGGCCACTGCGTGCGCGCCGAAGCCTCGGTGCGGGTGAAGGAGGTGGCGTGATGCGACGCATGCTCTTCAATCCCCTCTCCCGCCCCGGGAGAGGGTGCCCGCGTCAGCGGGCGGGTGAGGGTGCCGCCGAGGATCAGCGCCGTGATTCTTGCGCGACCCTCACCCGGCGCTTCGCGCCACCCTCTCCCGGGACGGGAGAGGGAGTGTGGCGGCGCCCTGCCCTGCTGGCTTTTGCTTTCCTGACTTTGAGTGCCTTCACCGGCATCGAGCCGCCGATCCTGGAGAACGCGGTCGGGTCGGGCGCGCTGCCGCCGGTCGAGAAGCGCCTGCCGGAACACCCCTCCGTCGTGGCGATGGACTGGCCCTGGCAGAAGCCGGGGCGGCACGGCGGCGACCTGAACATGCTGATGGCGCGGGTCAAGGACACCCGGCTGATCTACGTCTACAGCTACGCCCGGCTGGTCGCGTTGACCCCCGACCTGAAGATCGTCCCGGACATCCTGGAGTCGGTGGACGAGACGGACAGCCGCGTCTTCACCTTCCACCTGCGCCGCGGCCACCGCTGGTCGGACGGCCAGCCCTTCACCACCGAGGACTTCCGCTACTGGTGGGAGGACATGGCGACCAACCCCAAGCGCTACCCCGGCGGGCCGCCGCCGGAAATGCTGGTCGCGGGCGAGAAGCCGAAGGTGGAGTTCCTGGACGAGGTCACCGTCCGCTACAGCTGGAGCCGCCCGAACCCCTTCTTCCTGCCCATGCTGGCCGGGGCGAAGCCGGTCGAGATCTACGCGCCGGCCCATTACCTGAAGCAGTTCCATCCCCGCTACACCGACGAGGCGACGCTGAAGCAGCGGGTGGAGGAGGCGCGCCAGAAGAGCTGGCAGCAGCTTCACAACCGCAAGGACAACCTGACGGAGTTCGACAACCCCGACCTGCCGACGCTCCAGCCCTGGGTGCCGGTCACCGCCCCGCCGGCGGAGCGCTTCGTCTTCGTGCGCAATCCTTACTTCCACCGCGTGGACGCAGGCGGCCGGCAGCTGCCCTACATCGACCGCGTCATCATGACCGTGGCCGACGCCAAGATCATCCCGGCCAAGACCGGCGCGGGCGAGAGCGACCTCCAGGCCCGCTACCTGCGGTTCGACAACTACACCTTCCTGACGCAAGGGGCGAAGCGCAACGACTACCGGGTGAAGCTGTGGCGCACCGGCATCGGGGCGCAGATGGCGCTGTTCCCGAACCTGACCTGCAACGACCCGGTCTGGCGCGCGCTGAACCGCGACGTCCGCTATCGCCGCGCCCTGTCGCTGGCCATCGACCGGGAGGAGCTGAACCAGGTCATCTACTACGGCCTCGCCACCCCGTCGAACAACACGCTGCTGGAGGCCTCCCCCCTGTGGAAGGCCGACTACCGCGACCGCTGGGCCAACTTCGACGTGCGCGAGGCCAACCGGCTGCTGGACGCGGTCGGCCTGACCAAGCGCGACGTGAACGGCGTGCGCCTGCTGCCCGACGGCCGCCCGCTGGAGATCGTCGTGGAGGCGGCCGGCGAAAGCACGGAGGAGACCGACGCGCTGGAGCTGATCGCCGACAGCTGGCGCCGCATCGGGGCGCGGCTGTACATCCGCACCTCGCAGCTGGACGTGTTCCGCAACCGCATCTTCTCCGGCGAGACCTGCATGTCCATCGCGCGCGGCCTGGACGACGCCATCGCCACCGCGGACATGAGCCCGGCGGAGATGGTCCCCGTCGACCAGGCCAAGTACGAATGGCCGAAATGGGGCCAGTATCACCAGACCATGGGCAAGGACGGCGAACCGCCCGACATGCCCGCCGCGAAGGAGCTGCTGGACGCCTACCGCGCCTGGCGCGACGCCACCGACGAGCAGGGCCGGGCCGCGGCCTGGGAACGCATCCTGACCATCAACGCCGACCAGGTCTTCACCATCGGCACGGTCGCCGGGGTGCCCCAGCCCGTGGTCGCGCGGCAATCCCTGCGCAACCTGCCCGCCGAGGGCCTGTTCAACTACGATCCCGGCGCGCATTTCGGCATGTACCGGCCGGACACCTTCTGGTTCGAGGCGAAGGAGAACGGCGGGTGATGAGGGCGCATGCGTTCATACCCTCTCCCCTCTGGGGAGAGGGAAGGGTGAGGGGGTCCGGCATTTGCCGAACCTTCCGGTCCCCCGTGGTCCCCCTCACCCCGACCCTCTCCCCAGAGGGGAGAGGGAGAAAGGAAGCGCCATGCTGGGCTATGTGACTCGCCGCATCCTGATCATGATCCCGACGCTGCTGGCGATCAGCGCGATCACCTTCGTGATCATCCAGCTGCCGCCCGGCGACTATCTGACCTCCATGGTCAACGAGATGCAGAGCCGGGGCGAAAGCATGGACCAGGGCCGGCTCGCCATGCTGCGGGAGACCTACGGGCTCGACCGGCCGATGATCGAGCAGTACGCGCTGTGGCTGGCCGGCATGCTGCGCGGCGACTTCGGCTATTCCTTCGAATACAACATGCCGGTGTCGGACGTGGTGGGCGACCGGCTGGTGCTGACCGTGGTGATCTCCGTCGCCACGATCATCTTCATCTGGGGCGTGTCCTTCCCCATCGGCATCTATTCCGCCACCCACCAGTACAGCCTGGGCGACTACACGCTGACCCTGCTGGGGTTCCTGGGGCTGGCCGTGCCCAACTTCCTGCTGGCGCTGGTGCTGCTGTATCTCGCCAACGTGTGGTTCGGCACCTCCATCGGCGGGCTGATGGACCCGCGCTTCCTCGGCCAGCCCTGGAGCGTGCCCAAGGCCATGAGCGTGCTGGAGCACATGTGGATCCCCGTCATGGTCATCGGCACCGCCGGCACCGCCGCGATGATCCGCCGCCTGCGCGCCAACCTGCTGGACGAGCTGCACAAGCCCTACGTCGTCACCGCGCGGGCCAAGGGGCTGCCGCCCGGCCGGGCGCTGTGGAAATACCCGCTGCGCGTGGCGCTGAACCCCTTCATCTCCGACATCGGCAACCTGCTGCCGCAGATCGTGTCCGGCGCCGCGGTGGTGTCGGTGGTGATGTCGCTGCCCACCACGGGGCCGATGCTGCTCCAGGCGCTGCGCAGCCAGGACATGTACCTGGCCGGGTCCTTCCTGATGTTCCTGGCCGTGCTGACGGTCGTCGGCGTGTTCCTGTCCGACCTCGCGCTGGCCGCGCTTGATCCACGCATCCGCCTGGGCGGAGGAAGCCGGCGATGACCGACACCACACAAGACCGTCTGGCGCCCGACGACCGCCTGCCCCACCGGGTGGACACCGCCCCCTGGGACCCGGAGGAGGTGGAGCACCTGTCGCCGGAGCAGGAGCGCTTCACCACCGCGTCCCAGTGGTGGATGGTCTGGTGGAAGCTGCGGCGGCACCGGCTGGCGGTGATCTCCGGCGTGATCCTGCTGCTGCTCTACGCCTCCACGCTGGTGAGCGAGGTCCTGGCGCCCTACGCGGTGGACAGCCGCCATTCCCGCTTCATCCACGCCCCGCCGCAGGCGGTGCACCTGTTCCACGAGGGCCAGTTCGTCGGGCCCTTCGTCTACGGCTACCGCTACAATCTGGACCTGGAGACGCTGCGGCGCGAATACACGCCCGACCCCGCCAAGGTGCAGCCGATCCGCTTCGTCTGCCGCGGCGACCCCTACCAGTTCTGGGGCTTGGTGGAGACCAATTGGCACCTCGCCTGCCCGGCGGAGGGCGGGACGCTGTTCCTGCTGGGCACCGACCGGCTGGGCCGCGACCTGCTGTCGCGCATGATCTACGGCACGCGCATCTCGCTGACCATCGGCCTGATCGGCATCACGGTCAGCTTCGTGCTGGGCATCACCATCGGCGGCATCGCCGGCTATTACGGCGGCTGGGTGGACAACCTGATCCAGCGCCTGATCGAGATCATCCGCTCCTTCCCGGAGCTGCCGCTGTGGATGGCCTTGTCGGCGGCATTGCCCGTCACCTGGAACCCGATCTTCGTCTATTTCGGGATCACGGTGATCCTGGGACTGCTGGAATGGACAGGCCTCGCCCGCGCGGTGCGGTCGAAGCTGCTGGCGCTCCGCGAGGAGGACTTCACCACCGCGGCCCAGCTGATGGGCGCCAAACCCTCCCGCATCATCGGCCGCCACCTGCTGCCGAGCTTCATGAGCCACCTGATCGCGTCCGCGACCCTGGCCATCCCCGGCATGATCCTGGGCGAGACCGCCCTGTCCTTCCTGGGCCTGGGCCTGCGCCCGCCGATCACCAGCTGGGGCGTCCTGCTGACCGAGGCGCAGAACATCAACGTGGTGGCGCTCTACCCCTGGCTGATGCTGCCGGTGGTCCCGGTGATCGTCACCGTGCTAAGCTTCAACTTCCTTGGCGACGGCTTGCGGGACGCGGCGGATCCGTATCGGTGATCAGGGTTTCCGCCTCGCCACGGCCAGGACCGGCGCCGGCTGGTCCTTGAGCTGGGCGAGGACGTAGCGGACGCGGGCCAGGTCGGGTTCGGCCTTGCTGCCCGGAACGACGCGCGCGGCCACGATGTTCACCGACGCCGGGGCCGGCTTGCGCGGCGCGGGCGCGGCGGCCGGAGGGGCGACAGGAGTCGGGGCGGCGGCCGGGGCGGGCGCCGGGACGGGGTCGGCGTCCGCCACCGTGTCCACGAGCCGGTCCAGATCGGCCTGGGCGACCTGCGTCTCCCGCACGGCGGGGGCCGGTTGCGGCGGCTCCACCTTGGCAACCTCGACTGGCGGCAGGGCTGGGGCGGTCTTGGACGTCGGCGGCTTGTAGGGGGTGTTGACCCGCGCCTCCAGGAGGGCCGGGGGCAGGCGCTGCTCCCCGCCCTTGGGAGTCCAGGTGCGGAAGGGGCCGGTGTCCACATGGACGTGCCCGGTGTGGGCGTAGAGCGCATAGCCGCCGCGCTGCATGGCCGCAGCCTCGTCGGCGAGCCGGCGGGGGGCGACGCCGGGGATGTAGATGTCCGCGGCCTGGGCGCGCATGTGGTAGCTGTGCTCGGCCACGTTCCCGTTGCTGCGGGCCAGCGCCGCGTTGGTCGCCTGCGACCGGAAGCCGGAGGTCAGGTAGATCGGCGTGTCCGCCGACGCGCCGCAGCGCTGACGCAGCTCCACCAGCATATCGACCAGCGCGGGATCGACGGGGATCGCTTCCCCGGTGCGGCGGTCGCGGAACAGCGCGGATATCTGCTGCAGGGCCGCACGGTCGTAGCCATCAGGGCGCCAGTAGGTCACGTTGACCATCTCCCCGCTGGCGGGATGGTAAAGCGTGATCGAGCGCTGGTCGCCGACGAGCGTCACCTGGGGAGCAGGGGTGGAGGCGCAGCCGGCAAGACAACCGCCGGCAAGCGCGCCAAGCATGGAAAGCCGCAGAAAAGACCGCATCATTCTCCCCAGAGTTCCCCCTGTGGTTGCATGCGATCCTGAATACCATAATTGTCACATGATGCAGCAGTGACAAGTCACCGCGCGCCTGTGCGAATTCCTTGTTTGTGGCGGAAAAACATCACTGACGAGCGATATACGACCCAGACGCGCGGGGCCTTTCCCGGTCAGGGCGCCAGCACCATGCCTTCGCGGGCGACGATGGTGCCGGGGCGGGCGGCCTCGGCGGCGGCGGCGATGGCGTCCAGCTCATCGTCCGTGCGCTTCGGGTCGTGGTGGAAGATCACCGCGCGGCCGACCCCCGCGGCCTCGGCGACGCGCAGCGCCTCCTGCCAGGTCGAGTGGCCCCAGCCGGCATGGGCCGGATACTCCGCGTCGGTGTAGGTGCTGTCGTAGATCAGCAGGTCGGCGCCGCGCGCCAGCTCCACCACCGCCGCGTCGCGCCCCTCCGCCGGATGCTCCGTGTCGGTGACGTAGCACAGGCTGCGCCCCGCGAACTCCACCCGGTAGCCGGTCGCCCCATCCGGGTGGTTCAGCCGGCCGGTGCGCACGGTGACGCCCGGCTTCGGGTGGAGCGTCTCGCCGGCGACGAAGTCGTGGAAGGAACAGTCGGCCCGGAAGATCTCCACCGGCACCGGGAACAGCGGCGACGCCATCATGCATTGCAGGACGGATCGGATGGTCCGCCCGGGCTCCAGATGGCCGGCGCTGATGCGCAGCCGGCTGCCGGCGTGGAAGGCCGGCGCGAAGAAGGGCAGGCCGCAGATGTGGTCCAGGTGGCTGTGCGTCAGCAGCAGGTCGATGTCGGTGGCGCCCTGGCGCACCAGCGCCTCCCGCACCAGCGCCTCCCCCAGGGGCCGGATGCCGGTGCCGGCGTCCAGGATCAGCAGGGCGTCGCCGCAGCGGACCTCGACGCAAGGGGTGTTGCCGCCGTAGCGGAGCGTGTCCGGGCCGGGGGATGCGATGCTGCCGCGGACGCCCCAGAAGCGCGCCGTAAAATCCGGCTGGGTGGATTCCGGCGGGGCGGCGGTGTCGGACACGATGATGGCCGTCATGGTACCACCAATTTGGCGGGGCGGGCGGCCCAAGTCGAGCGAAAAGGATAATTGCGTCCACGGACATTTTGTGAACATCCGATCGGCGGGCACAGGCGTCCGTGCGGCGCCGGTCCACACGGACTGGTTGTTCGCCTAACGCTATGGGAGAACCCCATGGGAAAAGACAAACCCGAAAAGCTACAATCGAAGGAGGATCACCACCGACGACATGTGGAGGTGCCGAATCCGATCGGATGTGGTAGACAGAAGCTCTCGCGCCGGCCGGCGCGATGAACCGCCTCCGGACCCCGATCGACGGATGGATCCTGACAAGCTCGCCAAAGTTCTCGCCATGGCCGAGTCGGACCACCAGGGCGAGGCGCTGTCCGCCCTGAGGGCCGCCCGCATCATGCTGTCGCGGGCCGGGATGTCCTTCCGCGATCTGGCGCGCGGTGCCGCCGGCCCCGCTCCGGTTGCCGCAGCGGCCGCGTCTACCGCCGCAGCACCCCCCGACCGGCCGCCGCCGCCCGACCAGCTGGTGCAGGGCCTGCGCCGGCAGGTGCGCGACCTGGAGCTGGAGATCGCCGGGCTGAAGCGGCAGCTGGAGAAGTCCAGCGGCGACATGGAGCGTCACCGGGAAGAGGCCGACCGCTGGCGCACGCTGGCCCGCGAGACGGCGGAGAAGCTCTGGGACCTCGGCAAGGCGCTGGAGCGCAAGCACAGCCGCCACACCAGCGCCGACAAGCGCCGCGCGATCCTGGACCAGCTGCAGGACCCGGGCAGCGCCCTTCTGGCCGACCACGAGATCGCGCGCCGGGTCGGCACCTCGCCGAAGCTGGTGGCGCACTGGCGCCGGCGGCTGGCCATCGTCGGGCGGAAGATCCGGCTGCTGCCGGTGGTGCCCCGCGGGCGCGGCCTGTGGGGAGGCGGGCCTGCGCGGCACGGTCAGGCAAAGCTTGGGGGCGCCCCGCACGGGCCGCGGCGGCGCTGGATGGGCTATCCGGTCGCGGTCACCATCTCCGACCGTTCAGGATCGGACCGTGTGGGCGACCGTCACGGAACCAGGCGGTAGCCGCCGGGCTCGGTCACCAGGATTTCGGCGTTGGACGGGTCGCGCTCGATCTTCTGGCGCAGGCGGTAGACGTGCGTTTCCAGCGTGTGGGTGGTGACCGCGGCGTTGTAGCCCCAGACCTCGCCCAGCAGCGTCTCGCGCCCGACCACCGCGTCGCCGGCCCGGTACAGGTATTTCAGGATCGCCGTTTCCTTCTCGGTCAGGCGGATCTTGCGGTTCCGGCCTTCCTCCAGCAGCAGCTTGGCCGCCGGGCGGAAGCTGTAGGGGCCGATGGCGAAGACCGCGTCCTCCGTCTGCTCGAACACGCGCAGCTGCGCGCGCAGCCGGGCCAGCAGCACGCCCATGCGGAAGGGCTTGCTGACATAGTCGCTGGCCCCGGAATCGAGCCCCAGGATGGTGTCGGCGTCCGACGTGGCGGCGGTCAGCATGATGACCGGGCAGCGCACGCCCTCGCGCCGCAGCAGGCGGCACAGGTCGCGGCCGTCCATGTCGGGCAGCCCGACGTCGAGCAGGATGGCGGAGAAGCTTCCCTCGCGCGCCACGGCCAGCGCGGACGCGCCGTCGCCGGCCTCCACCGTGTCGAATTCCTCCAGGAGCTGGAGCTGTTCGGCGAGGGATTGCCTCAGGGCGATGTCGTCGTCGACGAGGAGGATGCGTTTCGCAAGCGTCATGCGGAGGCGTTCACCGTTGGCTCGGGCCGGACCTTACCACGGGGTCCGCGCGCTTGTCTTCGCTCACGCGTCGAGCAGCGCGGCCAGCCGCAGGGCTCCGTCGCCGTCCGGCGAAACCACGGCGACCATGTTGCCGGGAAGGCCGAGCGCGGCCATCTCCGCCGCGACGGCGGGGGAGGGCACCAGGACGCGGCGCATCAGCGCCAGCGCGCCCTGCTCCAGGTTGCGCAGGGCCGCCGCCTCGTCCGCCGCCAGGCCGGGATCGCGCCACAGCGGTTGCTCCACCAGCGCCACGAAGCGCAGGCGGCGGCTGTCGAGGGCGATTCCGCCGGCCAGGCCGGGCAGGGCCAGCCCGTCCACCAGCACCCAGGCGCCGTCCGGCAGGCGGGACAGCGCGATGTCCGCGGCCAGGATGGCGGATTGGTCGACACGGGGGTAGGCGCCGGGCAGGGCGGTCTCCGCGACGCGCCAGCCTGCCGCGGCCAGCGCATCGACAAGGTTTTGGCCATAACCGTCGGCGGGCCGGCCTGCCGGCGACAGATGGTGCAGGACCGGACGATCCGGCATGGCGAGCGCTCCCCCAAGGCTGGTCAGGCGGCATCATACCGCAGGCCGGGATCCTCTGCACAGGCCGGCCTTCCGCCCGCCTTCCGGTGGTCGTTGCGCGTTCAGCAACGGTGTGGCGCGCGGGATTCGCTGGACAGGGGTGCGCCTCCTGCGCTTTGCTTCCGCCGCGACCGAGCCTATGTCTCGGTTTTTCGTCCCGCGCCAGCGCGTCTCAAGCGAAGTCCCCCATGCAGGCCGAACTGACCACCGAACCCGCCCTTCCCATCGACGAAGCCGCCATGCGCGCGGTCGACCGGGCGCTGGCCGCGATGCGCCGGGGTGAGGTCGTCGCCATCGAGACGGCCGACGGGTCCGTCGGCGCCGCCGTTTCCGTGGAATCCGTGGCGATCGACGCGGTGGACCGGCTGAAGCGCCTGACCGGCGGCACGCCGCTGCTGGCCGTCACGCGGCGCCGGGCCACCGTGCTGAAGCTGATGGAGGAGGGGACGGGCGTCGTCGCCCTGTCGCTGCCCCGCTGCCTGACTGCGGACGAGGCGCACGCGCTGGCCGACCCGGAGCACACGCCGCACGGCGCGCTGCCCGCCGGCCTGACCGCCGCGGCGGTGGAGCCGGGATCCCGCGAGGCGGCGGCGGTGGATCTGGCCCGGCTGGCGCGGCTGCTGCCGGCCGCCGTGGTCGCCCACGCCGCGGACCAGCCCCGCGGTTCGGCCGCGGACTGGGCGGCGGAACATGACCTGCTTCTGGTGCGCGCCCGCGACATCGCCGACTACCGCATCCACGTCGTGCGCACCCTGCGCAAGGTGGCGGAGGCCCGCGTGCCGCTGTCGGGCGCGGAGAACACGCGCATCGTCGCCTTCCGCCCGATCGACGGCGGGCCGGAGCATCTGGCCATCATCATCGGCAACCCGGCCCCGGACCAGCCGGTGCTGGCCCGCCTGCATTCGGAATGCTTCACCGGCGACCTGCTGGGCAGTTTGCGCTGCGACTGCGGGGAGCAGCTGCGCGGCGCCATCGCGGAGATCGCGCGGCAGGGCAGCGGCGTGCTGCTGTACCTGGCGCAGGAAGGGCGCGGCATCGGGCTGGTCAACAAGCTGCGCGCCTACCGCATCCAGGACCGCGGCTTCGACACGGTCGACGCCAACGAGATCCTGGGCTTCGAGGCCGACGAGCGCGTCTATCTGCCGGCGGCGGAGATGCTGCGCCAGCTGGGCTTCGCCGGCGTGCGGCTGATGACCAACAACCCGGAGAAGCTGCGCCAGCTCGCCCGCTGCGGCATCGAGGTGGTGGAGCGCGTCCCGCACATCTTCCCGGCCAACGGCCACAACGAAGGCTACCTGCGCACCAAGGCGGAGCGCAGCGGGCACATGTTCTGATCGCGAACCTTCGACTCTCCACAGGGTAGGAATGAACCGGCACCCGGCAGCCTTTGCCGGGCCGGCAGGGGATTCCCCGCGATCGGCCGGGAATCCGGGGTGGAACAGCCCCTAATACTGGCACGCCGGTTGCTTACCCGGTGATGGACTCAGTGCCGGGAGACCGACCATGGCCATCGACGCCACGACCATCGACACCGCCGCCGCGGCCCCCGGGGCCGTTGCGCGCGCGGTGCCGCGCGAGCGGCCGCCGTCCCCCGTCATCAGCGACGGCCACAACGGCCGCGGCGTCGAGATCCGCGGCGAGATGTCCTTCGACGACTTCCTGGACGTCATCAACCCGCTTCAGCACCTCCCCATCGTCGGCAACATCTACCGCGAGCTGACCGGCGACACGATCAAGACCTCCTCGAAGGTGATCGGCGGCATCCTGTACGGCGGCGTGGTCGGCGGCATGGCCTCCATCACCAACGCGGTGGTGGAGGAAGCCCAGGGCAAGGATCTCGGCGACCAGGTCCTGGCCGCGCTCGGCTTCGGCGGCGGTGATGCCGCTCCAGGCGCCACCACGGAGGTCGCGGCCAAGCCGGAGGACACGGCCGTCGCCAACGCCCTGGCCGCGGTTCAGGGCTCCTCCGCCCCCGCGGCGGTCCCCCAGCCGACCGGGTCGGACCGGCCGGTCCGCCTGAACGCCAGCGCAACGCCGCCGGCGTCGGCCCACCCCATGGGCGCCGCCAGCGCCGCGGCGCTCGGCCTCCAGGCGGGCGCCCAGGCGGCTTCCGCTCAGCGATTGGCCGGCGGGACGCCGCGCGACGCGCTCGGCGCCGTGCCGGGCCCCTCGCGCATGCCGACGCGCGACACCCCGCTCGCCAACTCCATGATGGCCAAGCACTCGGCCCCCCGCTTCGCGGCGCCGATGCCCGGCTCCACCCTCGCCAACGCCCAATCCGCGCCGCTCCAGGCCGGCCGGGCGCAAGGCGCGAAGGCGCAGCGCGCCGACACGGCCGGCGCGGCGGACAGCGGCGCCCCGAAGCTGGAGGTGCAGGACGGCGCGTCCCCCAACGTCATGACGCCGGTGTCGCCGGACATGCTGTCGGAGACGATGATGCGCAACCTCGCCAAGTACGAGCAGAGCCGCCGCGCCGCCCAGTCCGCCGCGCCGAGCCTGCGCGTGTCAAGCTGACGGGACGGTCTGCGGCTTATCCGGGTTGATCAAAGCGAACGGGAAGGGCAGGCGAGCGCGCCATGGACATCATCGTGCATTCGGATGGGCAGTTGAGCTGGCCGGGAGGATCCTTCCGCTGCGCGCTGGGGCGCGGCGGGGTGAAGGCCGACAAGCGGGAAGGGGACGGCGCCACCCCCGTCGGCCGCTTTCCCTTGCGCCACGTGCTGTGGCGCGCCGACCGGCTGCCGCGGCCGGAGACTGCCCTGCCCACCGACCCCATCGCCCCGGACGACGGCTGGTGCGACGACCCCGCGGACCCCGCCTACAACCGTCCGGTCAAGCGCCCCTTCGCGGCCAGCCACGAGGAGCTGTGGCGCGCCGACGGCGTCTATGACGTGATCGTGGTGATGGGCCACAACGACGACCCGGTGGTGCCGGGGCAGGGCAGCGCCGTCTTCATGCACGTGGCCCGCCCGGACTGGGAGCCGACCGCCGGCTGCGTCGCGCTGCCCCTGCCGGACCTGCTGCGCCTGCTGAAGGACTGCGGGCCGGACACGTCGCTGACGGTGCTCGCGCCTTAACGCCGTTGGGTGCAACTCGGGCTTCACGGATTTCAGGGATTTGAACACGGATGACACGGATTTTTCTGATGCTTGCTCAGTGACGGCCCTTTTTGGGCAGCGCGCGCTGAAGCAAGATCAATCAAAAAAAATCCGTGCTCAAATCCGCACAATCCGTGAATTCCCAGTTGCCCGCAACGGCGTTCGCCACTCAACACTCACCCCGCCGGAGGATAAGGCCGCGCGCCGAAGATCGCCGTGCCGACGCGCACGTGGGTGGCGCCGAAGCGGATGGCCGTTTCGAAGTCGCCGCTCATCCCCATGCTGACTTCGGCCAGGCCGGCGCGGCGGGCCATGTCGGCCAGCAGGGCGAAGTGCATGGCCGGTTCCTCCTCCACGGGCGGGATGCACATCAGCCCGGTCACCGGCAGGTTCCAGGTGTCGCGGCAGGCCGCCAGGAAGCCCTCGACCTCGCCCGGGGCGATGCCGGCCTTCTGCGGCTCCTCCCCCGTGTTGACCTCGATCAGGCAGCGCGGGCGGCGGCCGGTCTTCGCCATGGCGTCGGCCAGGGCCTCCGCCAGCTTCGGCCGGTCGAGCGTCTGGATGACGTCGAACAGGACGACCGCGTCCTTCGCCTTGTTGGTCTGCAGGGGACCGATCAGGTGCAGCTCCAGGTCCGGGAAGCGCTCGCGCAGGGCGGGGAACTTCCCCTTGGCCTCCTGCACGCGGTTCTCGCCGAAGACGCGCTGGCCAGCCGCCAGGGCCTCCTCCACCGCCTCGGCCGGGTGGGTCTTGGAGACGGCGACCAGCGTCACCGAGCCGGCCGGGCGCCCCGCGGCGGCGCAGGTGTCGGCGATGGACCGGCGGACCGACTCCAGCCGGGCGGTCACGGTGTCGCCGGCCGGCGTGGCACCGGAGTGTGAAGCGATGCTGTGCGGTTCGGTCATGGCAGCCCTCCCGGTCTTCGGGCCCATCGTCTTCGGGCCCATCGTCTTCGACCCCATCATCTTTGACCAGGTCTTTGGCCCTGGCCGGCGCATTTGCCGACGCGCGTCAGTGTACAGGGACCGGACGGCGTGGTAACGGACAGACCCATGAAACGCAAGCACCCCGAGGAGAACACGGCATGCGTGGTTGGATGCGCTGGATGAATCCGACGGCAATGGTTTTGTCGGCTGTTGTGCTGGCCTCCGGCACTTTGGCCGCCGGCGGCGCCTCTGCACAGAACAGCGGCAAGCCGGCGGCGCCCTCGCAGGCGGCCCCCCAGGCGGCCCCGGCGACCCCGCCCGCCGCCTCGGGCATGCCGAAGACGATGGCCGGTTCCCCGCTGACCCAGGTGCCCTTCGACGAGCAGCCCTTCCCGCTGATGGACGACGGCACCTACAAGAACTTCCTGGCCAAGGTCGCCACCGACGTGGGCCGCCGCTGCGGCAAGCAGGAAAGCTACGGCTGGGAGTTCCGCAAGGGCGACCAGCAGAAGATGGACCACATCTTCCAGAGCACCATGGACAACTTCGGCAAGACCGGCTGGTCGGTCGGCCAGGCGAAGACGAAGTCCGTGGCCGACCCGGAGACGGCGGTCTATACGGCCGACAAGGACAAGCGCCGGATCCTGCTGGTCTGGGTCCCCATGGCCGATGCCGCCATGCTGCTGCTTTGCGAGACGGAAGTGGCGGTGCCGAAGAAGTAACGCGGCCTTCCCGAAGGCGGCGCGCGCACGAAAACGGCGGCGGACCAGGGTCCGCCGCCGTTTCGTTTTGACCGTCCGCCGGTCGATTGGCCGATCGCGTGCTTAGAACGCGAAGCGGGTGTCCAGCATGATGATGTGGGCGCGGTCGTCGGGGTTCACGCCGCCGTTCGCCGCCGTCGTCAGCTTGGAGTCGAGGTCCAGGTAGCTGTACTCCAGGCCCGTGGTCAGGCCGGGGGCGACGGTGTAGGTCACGCCGGCCTGGTACAGGTTGGCCTTGACCGGGGCGACGGTGCCGGTGAACGGGCTGGTGCCGTTGGAGCGCGAGTGCTGGTAGTCGATGGCGAACACCAGCGGGCCGGTGGTGTACTGGGCGCCGGCGATCCAGACGTCCTGCTTCTCCTTGACGGCCAGCGACTTGTCGTAGCCGCTGTCGCCGCTGTAGGCGTAGCTGCCGCCGACCTTGAAGCCGCCGTAGCCGACGTTGGCGCCGACATGGACCGAGCTGAGGTTCTCGAAGCTGGTGGCGCCCAGGCTCTGGGTCTTGCCGAACTGGTAGAAGGCGCTCGCCTCGACCGAGAAGTCGCCGAACTCGTTCTTGTAGAGGCCGCCAACCTCGACGACGTCCTGGAAGTTGCCGTTGTCCTTGATGCGGTTGACCGACTGGTTCACGTCGCCGGTCTGCGGCATGTAGGAGATGCCGCCCTGGAAGCCCGCGATGGTCGGGGTCAGGTACAGGATCTTGGTGCCGGTGTCGCCGGAGACGAAGGCGCGGAAGTTGTTCGTCGTCGTCGGCAGCAGGGCGTAGGTCGGCGAGCCATTCAGGAAGTAGACGGTGTTGTTGTCCGGGCCGCCGGCGATGCCTTCGACGTTCGGGCCGATGATGCCGAACTCGTCCGACAGGCCGTTGACCACACCGGCCTGGATCGTGCCGAAGGTGGTGTTGGCGAACAGGAAGGCGCGGTCGGCGGTGACGCCGTTGCCGGTGACCGGCGAGCCGTTGCCGGTGCGCAGGCGGATGCGGCCGCCGTATTCCATGCCGTTGTCGGCGGTGGCCTTCGGCGTGATGTTCAGGCGGAAGCGGTTCTGGAATTCGGTCGAGCGCAGGCCGGTGTCACGGTCCTGGTTCACATAGCCGACCTGGAAGAACGCGTCGCCACCGATGACCACGTCGAACTTGGACTGGGCCGACGCCGTGCCGCAGCCGGCGGCGAGGGCAAGAGCGGCGCAGCCGATGACGAGAGAACGCTTCATGGATGTTCCATCCTTCTGACAGGCGACCCCGCGAGGGGGTTGAACGGTTGTGCTTCCCAACCGCGAGTTAACTCCCAGTCCCGATGGCCGGCAAGCCGGTTTCCACACTCATAAGTGTCGTCGTGATACAGCGTGGCAATTTCGACACATCAATAAGTCACTGTTCTACAACGCAAATCCCGCTCTGCTGCAAATATGGAACAATGCACGCCCAGAGATTAAGCGAGTCGCACAAAGCTTGTGCAATTTTGCGCGCACAAAAAAAGAGCGGTGGCCGAAGCCACCGCTCCCTTTTTCAGTCGCAAACGACCTTGGCTTAGAACGCCAGGACCGAGCGGACGAGGACGACGTGGCCCTTGTCGTCCGGCGAACCGGAAGCGGCAGTGGCGGTCTTGTCGCTCTTGGCGTCGAAGTAGTCGTACTGAGCCTGAACGGTCAGGCCCGGGGCGACGGTGTAGCCGGCGCCGACTTCGTAGACGTTCAGGTGACGGCTGCCCGGCAGGGTGGTCGAGCCGGCGTCGGCGCCGAACTTGTAGTTGAAGCCGACGACGATCGGGCCGGTGGTGTACTGAACGCCAGCGGTCCAGTTGCGGGTGTCCTCGGTGAAGTTGCCGAGGATCTTGTTCTGGCCCGACTTGCCGTAGTCGGTGTAGCTGCCGCCGACGGAGAAGCCGGCGTAGCCGACCTGCGCGCCGACCTGCCAGGCGTTCAGGTCCTCGTAACGGTCGCTGGCGACGCCGCGGCCCAGGGCATCACCCCAGAAGTAGCCGGCGCTGCCCTTGACGGTGAAACCGGCGAAGGTGTTGCTGTAGTTCGCACCAACTTCGATCATGTCCTGGTAGTTCGCGGTGGCGGCGGCGGTCGCCGTCGTCGCGATCTTCAGGCGGTCAACGTCCTGGTTGACCGAGTCGTTGCGCGGGGTGTAGCTGGCGCCGAGCTGCAGGCCGGCGAAGCGCGGCGAGAAGTAAACGATCTTCGTCGCGTTGCCTTCCATGGCCAGCGACGGCCACACGATCGAGTTGCCCGTGACGGTCGGGGCAACGCCGCCGTTGACGTCGGCGCCCGAGTACGGGACGGCGCCGCCACCGATCTGCGCACCGGCGGTGCCCGGCGCGCCACCGATCCAGTTGACGACGCGGTCAACGAGGGCCAGCGGCAGGTAGTCGGTCGGCGTCGAGACGTAGGTCTCGTCGTTGAAGGAGTTGGTCACACCGAGGCGGACCTGACCGAACGCGCCCTGCGCGAAGATGTAGGCGCGGTCGCCGGTCACGTTCGTGTTGGCGCCGGCGGCGCGGATACGGACGCGGCCGCCGTACTCGAGGCCGTTGTCAGCCTTGGCGGTCGGGATGATGTTGACGCGGAAGCGGTTCTGGAACTCCGTGGAGCGCAGGCCCGAATCCTTGTCCTGGCTCACGTAGCCAGCCTCGAAGTAGGCGTCGCCGCCGACCTTGACCTCGAACTTGGCCTGGGCGTTGGCCGCGCCGGCACCCATCGCCAGAGCAACGGCGGCGCAGCCCGCCAGCAGATACCGATTCATGATTGTTGCCTCCATCCTGGCAGCAGAATTTTCAGCCGGATTAACTTCCTGGCTGGGAATGTCGTACGCACATGGCGGGACGCCAGCAAGCCGGAAATCGACAAAATGCTGCTTTGATGGAACAGTGTGTCGAACGGAGCACACTTCAGAATGGCACCAGTGCTCGTCCACGACCGGCAAACGACGACTGCCGGGGTTCGGTTGCGGAGACTGGAGGACATTCGCCGATACCCGCCCCCATGCCCGCCTCCATGCCCGCCGCTATGCCTATTGACGCCGGGCGGAAAGGCGTGGGACGGCGCCGGCGCCGAGCCGCCGGACCGCATCCCCTGTTGCGCGTTGGCGGTCTTTTATGGTCTTTTCACCGGCAACCGCCGCACTCTCGTGCGCGGTACCTCAATTTTATTGACCCAGGTTCCCGACCATGCGCCGTTCCCGTGCCCTCCGCCTTGCCCCCGTCGTGATCGCGGCGTCGCTCGCCGTGGCCGGCTGCTCCAG
Source organism: Azospirillum rugosum (assembly GCF_017876155.1). Taxonomy (GTDB): domain Bacteria; phylum Pseudomonadota; class Alphaproteobacteria; order Azospirillales; family Azospirillaceae; genus Azospirillum; species Azospirillum rugosum. The sequence goes on along the minus strand of NZ_JAGINP010000013.1, from coordinate 65,283 downwards.
CTGGGGCGGCAAGACGGAAACGCTCGACGACCAGATGAAGAACAAGGAGTACAAGTTCGGCAGCCTTCTGGGCACCGACGGCGGCTTCAACCTGTTCGGCAAGAACAAGCGCAACGGTTCCGACCAGGGCGACCCGAACGGCATCGGCGTCAACAGCTTCCTGTGGCGCGCCTCGCTCGACACGCTGTCCTTCATGCCGATCGTCTCGGCCGATCCCTTCGGCGGCGTGATCCTGACGGACTGGTACTCCCCGCCGGACGCGCCGAACGAGCGCTTCAAGGTGAACCTGTACATCATGGACCGCCAGCTGCGCGCCGACGGCGTGCGGGTGTCGGTGTTCAAGCAGCAGCGCACCGGCAACGACTGGCGCGAGGCTCCGGTGGAGCCGGGCACCTCCGGCACGCTGGAGGACGCCGTGCTCACCCGCGCCCGCCAGCTGCGCGTCACCCAGAGCGCCTCGGCGCGCTGATCGGGTGACATCGCTGGGGACAGCGCCGGCGCCGCCTTCCGGACGGCCGCCGGCGCCTTACCTTTAGAGCCTTCGACAAACACCAGAACGGCGTCTGCGGTCATGTCGCGTTACAATGTCAAGGAAACCGAGGCGAAGTGGCAGGGCGCGTGGGAGCAGCAGGGCTGCTTCATCGCGCGCGAGGACGCCGCTCGCGAGAAGTATTACGTGCTCGAGATGTTCCCCTACCCGTCGGGGCGCATCCACATGGGCCACGTCCGCAACTACACCATCGGCGACGTGATCGCGCGCTACAAGCGCGCGCGGGGCTTCAACGTCCTGCACCCGATGGGCTGGGACGCCTTCGGCCTGCCGGCGGAGAACGCCGCGCTGGAGAAGAAGACCCACCCCGCCAAGTGGACGCGCGAGAACATCGCGACCATGCGCGGCCAGCTGAAGACGATGGGCCTGTCCATCGACTGGAGCCGCGAGATCGCCACCTGCGACGTGGAGTATTACCGCCACGAGCAGAAGATGTTCCTGGATTTCCTGAAGGAAGGCCTGGCCTACCGCAAGGAGTCCTGGGTCAACTGGGACCCGGTGGACAACACCGTCCTGGCCAACGAGCAGGTGATCGACGGCCGCGGCTGGCGCACCGGCGCGCTGGTGGAAAAGCGCAAGCTGTCCCAGTGGTTCCTGAAGATCACCGCCTTCGCGGAGGAGCTGCTGCAGGGGCTGGACACGCTGGACCGCTGGCCGGACCGCGTCCGCCTGATGCAGGAGAACTGGATCGGCAAGTCCACCGGCGTGCGCTTCCGCTTCGACATGCGCGGCCGCGACGACAAGCTGGAGGTCTTCACGACCCGTCCGGATACGCTGTTCGGCGCCTCCTTCGCCGCCATCTCCGCCAACCACCCGCTGGCCGCCGAACTCGCCGCGAACAACCCCGCGCTCGCGGAGTTCATCGCGGAGTGCAACCGCCTGGGCACCAGCGAGGAGGCGATCGAGACCGCGGAGAAGAAGGGCTTCGACACCGGTCTGAAGGTCGTGCACCCGTTCGACCCGAACTGGGAGCTGCCGGTCTATGTCGCCAACTTCGTGCTGATGGAATACGGCACCGGCGCCATCTTCGGCTGCCCGGCGCACGACCAGCGCGACCTGGACTTCGCCCGCAAGTACGGCCTGCCGGTCACCCCGGTGGTCGTCCCGGCCGACGCCGACCCGGCCAGCTTCACCATCGGGACCGAGGCCTACACGGGCCCCGGCCTGCTGCGCAACTCGCGCTTCCTGGACGGCATGGAGGTCGAGCCCGCCAAGCAGGAAGTCGGCCGCCGGCTGGAGGAGATGGGGAAGGGCGAGCGCACCACCCAGTACCGCCTGCGCGACTGGGGCGTGTCCCGCCAGCGTTACTGGGGCTGCCCGATCCCGGTCATCCATTGCGAGAGCTGCGGCATCGTCCCGGTGCCGGCGCAGGACCTGCCGGTCGTGCTGCCCGAGGATGTCACCTTCGACAAGCCCGGCAACCCGCTGGACCATCACCCGACCTGGAAGCACACCAGCTGCCCGACCTGCGGCAAGCCGGCGGTGCGCGAGACCGACACCTTCGACACCTTCATCGAGTCGAGCTGGTACTTCGCCCGCTTCTGCTCGCCCCAGGTCGAGGATGCGGCCTTCACGCGGGAGGCGGTGGACTACTGGCTGGCGGTCGACCAGTACATCGGCGGCATCGAGCACGCCGTGCTGCACCTGCTCTACTCCCGCTTCTGGACGCGGGCGCTGAAGCAGTGCGGCTACCTGAACGTGGAGGAGCCCTTCGCCGGCCTCTTCACCCAGGGCATGGTCAACCACGAGACCTACAAGGACGCGGCGACCGGCGCCTGGCTGGCCCCGACCGACATCCAGAAGAACGACCTGGGCCAGTACATCCGCACCGACAACAACGGCGCGGTCACCGTCGGCCGTGTCGAGAAGATGTCGAAGTCCAAGAAGAACGTGGTGGACCCGGCGCACATCATCGGCACCTACGGCGCCGACGCCGCCCGCCTGTTCATGCTGTCCGACAGCCCGCCGGAGCGCGACCTGGAGTGGACGGAAGCCGGCATCGACGGCGCCTGGCGCTACATCAACCGTCTGTGGCGCATGGTGACCGAGGCCCCGGTGGCGCTGCCGACGGCGGGCTCGGCGAAACCCGACGCGCTGAGCGCCAAAGCCGAGGCGACCCGCCGCCTGGTCCACAAGACCATCGCCGGCGTGTCGGAGGACCTGGAGAAGTTCCGCTTCAACAAGGCCGTCGCCCGCGTGCGCGAGCTGTCCAACGCTCTGGCGGAACTGGACGGCCAGGGGGAGGGCGAGGCCTGGGTCCTGCGCGAGGGCTTTGAGGCCATCGTCCGCCTGGTCGGCCCGATGATGCCGCACCTGGGCGAGGAGCTGTGGGCCCAGCTGGGCCACACCACGCTGCTGGTGAACCAGCCCTGGCCCCAGGCCGACGCGGCGCTGGTGGTGGAGGACTCGGTCACCGTCGCGGTGCAGGTCAACGGCAAGCTGCGCGCCACGCTGGAGCTGCCGCGCGACATGGCCAAGGACGCCGCGGAGCAGACCGCGCTGGCCGACCCCAACGTCCAGCGCGCCTTGGAGGGCAAGCCCGTGCGCAAGGTGATCGTCGTGCCGAACCGGGTGATCAATGTCGTCGTCTAAGCCGACCCGCCGGACGGTGCAGGGCCTGATGCGACCGACTCGGCGGGGGCTGCTGACCCTCGCCGTGCTGGCGCCCGTCGCCCTGGGCACCGCCGCCTGCGGGTTCCAGCCGCTCTACGGCGGTCGGGGTGCTGCGAACGTCAGCGCGAAGCTGCAGGAGGTCGACATCGGGATCATCCCCGACCAGTACGGCCAGCAGCTTCGCAACCTGCTGATCGACCGTTTCTACAAGGACGGGCGGCCGGCCCATTCGCAATACCGCCTGCTGACCACCCTGACCGCGGCCGAGCAGAAGCTGGCCCTGCAGAAGGACGCCACGGCGGTTCGCGCGCAGCTGGTCGTCTACGCGCCGTACCAGCTGGTGGACATCGCGACCGGCAAGGTCGTGCTGTCGGCCCTGTCCCGCTCCTTCATCAGCTACAACGTGCTGGAGCAGCAGTACGCCGGGCTTGTGACCGTCGAGAACGCCTACGACCGCGCGCTGCTCGAAGTCTCCAACGACATCACCGCGCGCGTCGCGATGTACCTGAACCGCCCGCCGGAGATCAAAGTCGACGACGGGACCGGTGCCGGGACCGGAAGCGCGACACCGTAACGGCATGGCCGCCGCACCGCGGGCCGGGGAGGTTTCCCCATGAAGCTGCAACCGAAGGCCGTCGACGGCTTCCTGCGCAGCCCGGATCCCCGGATCCGGGTCGTGCTGTTCTATGGCCCCGACAACGGCCTCGTGCGCGACCGCGCGATGACCGTGGGGCGCACCGTCGTCCAGGACCTGTCCGATCCCTTCCGGGTGACGGAGATGCTGGGCCGCGCCGTCGCCGACGATCCCGCGCGGCTGGCCGACGAGGCCGCCGCCATCGCCTTCACCGGCGGGCGCCGTCTGATCCGCGTGCGCGAGGCGGAGGACAACACGGCCGCCGCCTTCACCGCCTTCCTGGCCGACCTGCCGCCCGGCGACAGCCTCGTGGTGGTGGAGGCCGGCGACCTCGCCAACCGGTCGAAACTGCGCACCCTGTTCGAGGGCGCCGACTCCGCCGTGGCCATTCCCTGCTATGTGGAGGAGGAGGCGTCGCTCGGCCGCGTGATCGCCGACATCCTGCACGGGCACGGCCTGACCGCCGATCCGGACGCGCTGACCTTCCTGGCCGGCAACCTCGTCGGCGACCGCATGGTCGCGCGCGGCGAGGTGGAGAAGCTGGCGCTCTACATGGGCGGTGAGAAGCGCGTCCGGCTGGAGGATGCGCAGGCCTGCGTCGGCGACAGCGCCGCTCTGTCGCTGGACGAGCCGATCTGGGCGGCGGCGGAGGGCGACTTCCCGACACTCGACCGCTCGCTGGCGCGGCTGTTCGCGGAAGGCATGGCGGCGGTGGCGATCCTGCGCACCGCGCAGCGGCACTTCCAGCGCCTGCAATTGGTGGCGGGCCAGGTCGCCGCCGGCAAATCCCCGGACGCCGCGGTCGAGTCGCTGCGCCCGCCGGTGTTCTTCAAGATGAAGCCACGGCTGGTGAACCAGGCGCGCCGCTGGTCCGCGCCCCTGGTCCGCCAAGCGCTGGAACGTCTGGTGGACGCCGAGGCCGACTGCAAGCGCACCAACATGCCGGACCAGACCATCTGCGCCCGCGTGCTGTTCCAGCTCGCCTCCCTGGCACGCCGGTAGGACCCCGGCGGTAGGGCAGGGCGTCAGTCGGCGAAGGCGCGGAACACGGCGACGCAGCCGACCAGCGCCACGTCGTGGCGTGGGAAGCGCGCCGCCAGTTCCCGGTCGAGCGCCTCCGCCGTGTCCTCCCGATTCGAAAAGACACCCTTTGCGTTGTAGAGGTCCATCAGACGCTGCGCCATGGGGCCGCGCGGGGCGGAGCCCTGGACGATCGTCGCGCCGAACAACGCGGCGCCCCGGTTCAGCAGCGGCCGCAGATGGTCGAACACCACGGCCTTGTCCGCCATGGTCCCGGGCAGGCAGTGCAGCAGATACATCAGCCCGACCGAGTCGAAGCCCGGATCGTCGAAGCGAATCGGCTCCAGCGCGTTGCGGCGGTGGGTTTCCGGCCGGTAGCGCGCGACCCGCCGCGCCGCGAAGGCGAGACTGTTCTCGTTCAGGTCCATCAACGCCAGCCGCGGCTCCGGATCCGGAAAGCGGCAGTGGTCCAGGTACCAGCCCGTGCCGACCCCGACGTCCAGGTGGTTGCTGGTGACGTTGGCGTCATAGAGGTCGAGCAGCCGCGCGGTCGGGCAGCGCCAGAGGCGGTGGTTGGAAAAGCCGAGGACCAGCCCGTCATAGACCCATTTCAGGATCCAGCCGGTGTAGGCCGCCTGTCCGGCGCGGACCGCCTCGGCATCCGGCACGCGCTACTCCCCGCCGCCGAGTCGGCGCAGCACGTCGTCCAGCTGGTCGAGCGTCTGGTAATGGATGGTCAGCGTGCCGCCCTTGCCCTGGGGCACGATGGCGACCTTCAGCCCGATCCGGGCGGAGATCTCCTCCTCCAGGTTGACCAGATCGACGTCCTTCAGCGTGGGATCGGCCGCCGGAGACCCACCGCCGCCGTTCTTCTTCGGCTTGGGCGGGGCGTTGCCGCGCATCAGGTCTTCGGTCTGCCGAACGTTGAGGCCGCGCTTGACGACCTCCCGCGCCACGGAGACCGGATCGGAGGCGGTGAGCAGGGCGCGGGCGTGGCCGGCGCTGAGCGCCCCGTCCTGCACCATGCCCTTGACCGGATCGGGCAGGGCCAGCAGGCGCATCATGTTGGCGACGTGGCTGCGGCTCTTGCCGACCGAGCGCGCCAGGTCCTCCTGCGTGTGCTGGAACTCCTCCATCAGGCGCCGGTAGCCTTCCGCCTCTTCCAGCGGGGTCAGGTCCTGACGCTGGATGTTCTCGATCAGCGCGATTTCCAGCGCTTCACGGTCGGTCAGCTCGCGGACGACGACCGGCACCTCGTGCAGGCCGGCGACCTGGGCGGCGCGCCAGCGGCGCTCGCCGGCGATCAGCTCGTAGGAGTTCGTCGAGTCGGGGTCGCGGCGGACGAGCAAGGGCTGGAGGATGCCCTTGTCGCGGATCGACTCGACCAGCCCTTGCAGCGCCTCATCATCGAAGTTCCGCCGCGGCTGGTACTTGCCGGGGTGGATGAACTCGATCGGCACCTGCTTGGACTGGCGCACCTTGTCGATCGCCGAATAGTCGTCGGCCGCCTCGCCGAACAGGGCGGACAGGCCGCGGCCCAGGCTGGCACGGCGGGCGGCGCCGCCTTCGGAACGTTTGGTCTCCTCCATCACGCGCTCAGCCTCTTCTCACGGCGCAGCACCTCGCCGGCCAAATGGATGTATGCCTGCGACCCGGGGCAGCGCATGTCGTAGATCAGCACCGGCTTGCCGTGGGACGGCGCCTCCGACACCTTCACGTTCCGCGGGATCACGGTGTCGTAGACCTTCTCCCCGAAGAAGCCGCGGACGTCGGCAGCGACCATGTCCGACAGGTTGTTGCGCTTGTCGAACATGGTGAGCACGACGCCGTGGATGTCCAGGTCCGGGTTGAAGCTGCGCTTCACCCGCTCGATCGTGCGGACGAGGTGGCTCAAACCTTCCAGCGCGTAGAACTCGCACTGCAAGGGCACCATGACGGCGTGCGAGGCGACCAGCGCATTCAGCGTCAGCAGGCCGAGCGCCGGCGGGCAGTCGATCAGCACATAATCGTATTCCAAGGCGCTCTTGCCGACCGCGTCGCGCAGGCGGAACTCGCGGTTGTCGGCGGCGACCAGCTCGATCTCCGCGCCGGACAGATCGACGGAGGAGGTGATGATCGACAGGTTCGGCACCGCGGACACCACCGCGGCGTCCTCCAGCGCCATGCCGTCGAACAGCACGTCGTAGATGCCGAAGCGCCGGTCGGCGCGCGGAATGCCGAGGCCGGTGGAGGCGTTGCCCTGGGGGTCGAGGTCGATCACCAGCACCCGCTTGCCGATGGCGGCGAGCGCGGTGGCGAGGTTGATCGTCGTCGTCGTCTTGCCCACGCCACCCTTCTGGTTGGCGATGGCGATGACGCGGGCGGCGGGCAGGGCGGCGGGCATGGCAGCCTCTCGGGAAGCCTCGGAGCGGGATGGGGGCGGGGTCGCGGTGTCAGACACGGTCGATGCCACTCACACGCAGGATCGTTCCGGTGGGGTCGGTACGGCTGTCGAAGCGCTCGGTGCGCATCTTCCAATATTTGGTGGTATCGGTCAATTCTTCCGCCACATTTTGGCCCTTCGGGAAGAGCGTGGCCCCGCGATTCCCGATGAACGGGTGGGCCCAGGCCAGCAGTTCGGACAGGGGGGCGAGGGCGCGCGCCGTTACGACGTCCGCCTCGATGCCCGTGACGGCCTCGATCCGCTTGTTGTGCACAGTGATCTTGGCGTTCGCCGCGCGGGCGGCCTCGCGCAGGAAGGCGCACTTGCGGGCGTCGCTCTCCACCAGATGAACCTCCGGCACGCCCATGATGGCGAGCACCAGGCCGGGGAAGCCGGCACCGCTGCCGAGGTCGACCAGCACGCGGGCCGATTCCGGGATCAGCGGAAAGAGCTGGGCGGAGTCGAGGAAGTGCCGGCGCCATGCGTCGGGCAGAGTGGACGGCCCAACAAGATTGATCTTCGGCTGCCACTTGCGCAGCGTCGCGTCGTAGGCGGCGAGTCGGTCCAGTGTTTCACGTGAAACACCGGTTTCGGCCTGAAAAGCCGCAGCGTCAAAACCGCTCATCAAACCGCCACCTTCACGTCGCGCCGCTTCACGTGGCGGAGCAAGGCCACCAGCGCCGCCGGCGTCATCCCCGGAATGCGGGCCGCGGCGCCGAGCGTCGCCGGCCGAACCTGCCGCAGCTTCAGCCGAATTTCCGCCGACAGGCTGCCGATGGCGTCTGGATCCAGATCGTCGGGCAGCTCCAGCGCCTCGTCCTTGCGGAAGGCGCGGATGTCGGCCTCCTGCCGGTCGAGGTAGCCGGCGTATTTGCCGTCGATCTCCAGCTGCTCGGCGATGTCCGCGGGGATGTCGCCCAGCTCCGGCCAGAGGCGGGCGAGGGTGGACAGGTCCAGGTCCGGGTAGCGCAGCAGATCGGCCGCGGAGCGTCGCACGCCATCCTGGTTGACCGCGATGCCTTGGCGCTGAAGCTCGGCGGGCGTCGCCTGAAGCGTGCGCACCAAGTCACGGCCAGCGGACAGGGCCGCCGCCTTCGCCGTGAAAGCGTCCCGCCGTTCCGACCCCACGCAGCCGATGGCGAGACCCTTCGGCGTCAGCCGCTGGTCGGCGTTGTCGGACCGTAGGAGCAGCCGGTACTCGGCGCGCGAGGTGAACATGCGGTAGGGCTCGTTGGTCCCGCGCGTGATCAGGTCGTCGATCAGCACGCCGATGTAGGCGTCGGCGCGGTCGAGCACGAAACCCTCCGCCGAGCCGCTGGCGACCATGGCGGCGTTGATGCCGGCCATGATGCCCTGCGCGGCCGCCTCCTCGTACCCCGTCGTGCCGTTGATCTGGCCGGCGAAGAACAGGCGGGGGACGCGGCGCGTCTCCAGCGTCGGCTTCAGCTCGCGCGGGTCGACGTAGTCGTATTCGATGGCGTAGCCCGGGCGGATCATCGCCGCGCGCTCCAGCCCCGGCATGGTCTTCAGGAAGGCCAGCTGCACGTCGCGGGGCAGGGAGGTGGAAATGCCGTTCGGGTAGACCGTGTCGTCGTCCAGCCCCTCCGGCTCCAGGAAGATCTGGTGCCGCTCCTTGTCGGCGAAGCGCACCACCTTGTCCTCGATGGACGGGCAATAGCGCGGGCCGGTGCTCTGGATCTGACCGGAGTACATGGGCGCGCGGTGCAGGTTGCCGCGGATCAGCGCGTGCATCTCCGGCGTCGTCCAAGTGATCGCGCAGTCGATCTGCGGCGTCTCGATCCGGTCCGTCAGGTACGAGAAGGGCGGGGGCGGCAGATCGCTTGGCTGCTTCTCCAGCGCGTCCCAGTCGATGGTCTTGCCGTCGAGGCGGGGCGGTGTGCCGGTCTTCAGCCGACCGAGCGGAAAGCCAACGCGCGCCAGCGTCTCCGACAGACCAATAGACGGGGCTTCGCCCACGCGACCGGCCGGCGTGGTCTCCTCGCCGATGTGGATCAGGCCGCGCAGGAAGGTCCCAGTGGTCAGAACGACAGCGCCAGCCGCGATCGTCTCCCCGGCGCCGGTCACCACGCCGGACACGCGTCCGTTGGCGTCGATGGTCAGGTCCTCGGCACCGCCGGCCTCAATGGTGAGGTTCTCCTGCTCCGCCAGGATTGCCTGCATGGCCTGCTTGTAGAGCTTGCGGTCGGCCTGCGCGCGCGGCCCGCGGACGGCGGGGCCCTTGCTGCGGTTCAGGATGCGGAACTGGATGCCGCCGCGGTCGATGGCGCGGGCCATGACACCGTCGAGCGCGTCGATCTCGCGCACGAGATGCCCCTTCGCCAACCCGCCGATGGCCGGGTTGCAGGACATCTCGCCGATGGTCTCGACCTTGTGGGTGAGGAGCAGCGTGCGCGCACCCATGCGCGCCGCAGCGGCCGCAGCCTCGCATCCGGCGTGGCCACCGCCGACAACAATGACGTCGAACGTTCGCATGCGCCGCACTCTAGTGAGGAACGGCCCTTAAGCCAAGCGACAGTTTCCTGAAGCGCGCGCATGTTTCACGTGAAACACCGGCGCTTGGTTCGCCTCACTTTCCGATGCAGAAGTCCCGGAAGATCACATCCAACAGATCCTCCACATCAACCCGCCCGGTGATGCGGCCAAGCGCGCGGCTCGCCAGCCGGACATCCTCGGCCATCAGCTCCGGAAGGGGCGCACCCAGCGCGCGGCGCAGAGCGTCGCGGCATTCCTCCAGCGCCGAACGGTGCCGCGCGCGGGTCAGGGCCGGCACGCCGCTCCCGGCCAGCCGGTCCGCGGCGAAGGCCGTCAAGCGCTGCTCCAACGCCGCAAGGCCGTCGCCGGTGCGGGCGGACACCGTCAGGCCACTTTGCCCGCCGACCACGATGCCGCCGCTATCGCCCGACAAATCCGTCTTGTTCAGCACCACGACCGTGTCGCCATCGACCAGCGCCACGGTGGCCGGATCGAGCGCGGGCAGGGCCGTCGCGTCGAACACCGCCACTTTCACATCGGCGCGCGCCGCCCGGTCGCGGGCGCGGCGTATGCCTTCCTCCTCCACCTCGTCGGCCGCGGCCTCGCGCAGGCCGGCGGTGTCCGCCAGCACGACCGGGTAGCCACCCAGGTCGAGATGCACCTCGATCACATCGCGGGTCGTGCCGGCGCGGGCCGACACGATGGCTGCCTCCCGGCGGGCGAGGGCGTTCAGGAGGCTCGACTTGCCAGCGTTCGGCGCGCCGACGATGGCGATGTGCAGGCCCTCGCGCAGCCGCTCGCCACGGCCATTGTCGTCGAGATGCGCGTCGATCTCCGCCGCCAGCGTTGCCAGAACGGGCCGTGCGGCGTCGGACACGCCGGAGGGCAAGTCCTCGTCGGGAAAGTCGATGTCCGCCTCGATGTGGGCCAGCGAGCGCGTCAGCCGATCCCGCCACCCGTCGTAGAGCGTGCCGAGCGCGCCCTCCATCTGCCGCAACGCCTGCCGACGCTGGGCGGAGGTCTCGGCGTCGACCAGATCGGCGACGGCCTCCGCCTCGGTCAGGTCGAGCTTGCCGTTCTCGAAGGCGCGGCGGGTGAACTCGCCGGGCTCAGCAACACGCAGGCCGGGCAGGGCGCCCAGCGCCTCCACCACCCCAGCGACCACGGCGCGCCCACCGTGCAGGTGAAGCTCAACCACGTCCTCGCCGGTGAAGCTGCGCGGTGCGATGAAGTACAGGACAAGCGCGTCGTCCAGCACCTCGCCGGACGTCGGGTCGCGCAGCTTCACCAGGGTGGCTTCCCGCGGGCGCGGCAGGGCCTTGGCTGTGAGGGCGGCCAGGGCGTCGCCGGAGGCAGGGCCCGAAACGCGAACCACCGCCACACCGGCGCGGCCGGGGGCGGTGGCAAGGGCGAAGATCGTGTGGATCATCACGAATGTCCGGAAGGCTCAGCCGGCCTGTTCCGGCCGCAGCTCCCTCTGGTCTGTGTCGAGCATCAGGCGTTCAACGCGGCCGCCCTTCACCAGGTGGGTGTCCAGGATCTCATCGACGTCGGCCGGAGAGTGGTAAGTGTACCAGACACCCTCCGGGTAGACGACCATGGTCGGCCCCAGCTCGCAGCGGTCCAGGCAGCCGGCGGAATTGATGCGGACCTTGCCGTCCAGGCCCAGCTCCCGCGCGCGGGCCTTCATATAGTCGCGGAGCTTTTCGGATCCGTGGGCGGCGCAGGAGCCGCGCTTGTGCCCGTCGGGGCGTCGGTTGGTGCAGCAGAAAACGTGGGCTTCGAAATAGGGCTTCGGATCGGTCACTTGCGTCCATCCTGTCCCATGGCGGCGGCCATCTGGGACCAAAACATTTTCTGCAGCTGCTCCATGCCCTGGATGCCCGCCGGCAGCCAGGTCTTCATCATCGTTTCCGGATCCATGGCGTGCAGGCTGGCCGTCATGCGGTCCTGGATTTCCTGCATCATGGCGTCCTGCATCGGCTTCACGTCGGGCAGGCCCAGGAAGTGGCGCGCCTCGTCGGGTGTGCAATCGATGTCGATGGTGATCTTCATGGCCCCATTCCCTCGGAAAGCGCGTGGTACGCGGGAAATTAAGGGTTGAGCGCCGCTTCGGCTCATGACCCACTATACAGATAGGGAGAACTGGCGCAACGGCACGCCCGGGCCAGTTTAATACGGAACGCTCCAGCAAAACGGAATCGCTCACATGCCCGAGAATCAGCTCGGCCGGGAGACCAGCCCCTACCTGCTCCAGCACAAGGACAACCCCGTCCATTGGATGGCCTGGGGCCCGGACGCCTTCGAGCGGGCGAAGCGCGAGAACAAGCCCATCCTGCTGTCGGTCGGCTACGCCGCCTGCCACTGGTGCCACGTCATGGCGCACGAGAGCTTCGAGAATCCGGAGATCGCCGAGCTGATGAACGACCTGTTCGTCAACATCAAGGTGGACCGGGAGGAGCGGCCGGACGTCGACCAGATCTACCAGTCGGCACTCGCCCTGCTGGGGCAGCAGGGCGGCTGGCCGCTGACCATGTTCCTGACGCCGGAGGCGGAGCCCTTCTGGGGCGGCACCTATTTCCCGCCGACATCCCGCTACGGCCGGCCGGGCTTCCCGGACGTGCTACAAGGGGTGGCGGACACCTACCGCACCAAGCCGGAGAACGTGACCCGCAACGTCACGGCGCTGAAGGACGCGTTGGGCAAGCTGTCGGAGAACAAGGCCGCCGGCGCCATCGACATGGCGGTAATCGACCAAATCGCCGAGCGGCTGGCGCGGGAGGTCGACCCCTTCAACGGCGGCATCGGCAACGCGCCGAAGTTCCCGCAGGTGCCGATCTTCGAGCTTCTGTGGCGCGCCTGGCAGCGCACGGGGAAGGAGCCCTACCGTGCCGCCGTGCTGAACACGCTGGCCCACATGAGCCAGGGCGGCATCTACGACCATCTGGGCGGCGGCTTCGCCCGCTATTCCGTGGACGAGATGTGGCTGGTCCCGCATTTCGAGAAGATGCTCTACGACAACGCGGAGCTTCTCGATCTGCTGACCCTGGTCTGGCAGGAGGAGCGGGAGCCGCTGTTCGAGGACCGCATCCGCGAGACGGTCGGCTGGCTGCTGCGCGAGATGATCGCGGAGGGCGGCGCCTTCGCCGCGACGCTCGACGCCGACAGCGAGGGGGAGGAAGGCCTCTTCTACGTCTGGAACGAGGAGGAGATCGACCGGCTGCTCGACGGCCCGGACGCCGCGCTGTTCAAGCGGATCTACAACGTCACGCCCCAGGGCAACTGGGAAGGCGCCACGATCCTGAACCGCCTGCACCGGATCGAGCGGCTGGACGACGAAACGGAGGCCAAGCTGGCGGGCCTGCGCGCCGTCCTGTTCCGAGAGCGCGAGACGCGGGTCCGGCCGGGCTGGGACGACAAGGTGCTGGCCGACTGGAACGGGCTGATGATCGCCGCACTCGCCCATGCTGGCCTGGCGCTGGACGAGCCGGACTGGATCGCCGCCGCGCAACGCGCCTTTGCCTTCGTCCGCGACCACATGCATGACGGTGGGCGATTGCGCCACAGCTGGCGGGCCGGGCAGTTGAAGCACGCCGCGACGCTGGACGACTACGCCCACATGACGCGCGCCGCCCTGGCGTTGCATGAGGCGACCGGCGATCCGGCGATGCTGGAGCAGGCGCGGGGCTGGGTGGCGGTGCTCGACCGGCATTTCTGGGACGGGGAGGCGGGCGGCTACTTCTACACGGCCGACGACGCGACCGACCTGATCATCCGGACCAAGTCGGCGCACGACAGCGCGATCCCCAGCGGCAACGGCACGATGCTGGCCGTGCTGGCGACGCTCTATCACCGCACGGGCGAGGACGCCTACCGGGAGCGCGCCGACGCGCTGGTCGCCGCCTTCTCCGGGGAACTGGGCCGCAACTTCTTCCCGCTGCCCACCTTCCTGAACGCCGTGGAGCTGTTGCAGAACGGGGTGCAGGTGGTCATCGTCGGCGACCCGCAGGGGGCGGACACGCGGGCGCTGCGCCGGGCGGTGCTCGACCAGTCTCTGCCGAACCGCATCCTCAGCCTGGTTCCGCCGGGAACGGACCTTCCGGCCAGCCATCCGGCGCACGGCAAGGGCATGCAGGGTGGGGTGGCCGCGGCTTACGTCTGCACCGGCATGACCTGCTCGCCGCCGGTGACCAAGCCCGACGCCCTGGCCGACGCGCTGGACCGGAGGTGAAACCATGGGACGCCTGACCCTCGACAGCCCGCTGGGGCCGCTGACCCTGACCAGCGCCGACGGCGCGATTGTCGCGCTCGACTGGGGTCACCAGGGGGACGACGCGCCGGATTCGGTGCTGGAGGAGGCCGCCCGGCAGCTCGCCGACTATTTCGCGGGCCGGCGGACGGGCTTCGACCTGCCGCTGGCGCCACGTGGAACGGCCTTCCGCCAGAAGGTCTGGGCGGCGATGCAGGCCATCCCGCCGGGTACGGTGCTGACCTACGGCGACGTCGCCCGCATGCTCGACAGCGCGCCGCGCGCGGTCGGCGGAGCCTGCGGGGCGAACCCGATCCCGGTCATCATTCCCTGCCACCGCATCGTCGGCAGCGGCGGCGCGCCCGGCGGCTATTCCGGCTTCGGCGGGCTGGAGACCAAGGACTGGCTGCTGCGGCACGAAGGCTTTCGCGGGAAGCCCGGCAAGGCGGTGACAGGCGCCAAGGCCAGGGATAGGCTCACGCTACAGCTCTTATAAGAAGGGGGAAGGACCCATCATGGTTCATGCGATCCGCATCCACGAGTATGGCGGACCCGAGGCGCTGCGCTGGGACGAGGTCGAGGTGGGCGATCCCGGCCCCGGCCAGGTGCGGCTGCGCCAGACCGCCGTCGGGCTGAACTACATCGACACCTACCACCGCTCCGGCCTCTACAAGCTGCCGCAGCTGCCGGCCGTGATCGGCACGGAGGGCGCCGGCGTGGTGGAGGCCGTGGGGCCGGACGTAACGACGCTGAAGGTCGGCGACCGCGTCGCCTACGCGCCGCTGATCGGCGCCTACGCGGAATCGCGCTTGGCACCCGCCGACCGGCTGGTCCCGCTGCCCAGCTGGATCGAGGACCGCCAGGCCGCCGCCATGATGCTTCAGGGCATGACGGCGCAGTTTTTGATCCGCTCCACCTACGCGGTGCAGCCGGGCGACACTATCCTGGTGCAGGCCGCGGCCGGCGGCGTCGGGCTGATCCTTTGCCAATGGGCGAAGCACCTCGGCGCCACCGTCATCGGCACGGTCAGCAGCGACGAGAAGGCGGAGCTGGCGCGGGCCAACGGCTGCGACCATCCCATCGTCTACACCCGCGAGAATTTCGTGAATCGGGTGAAGGACATCACGGACGGGCAGGGCGTGCCGGTCGTCTACGACGGCGTCGGCAAGACCACCTTCATGGACAGTCTGGACTGCCTGCGCCCGCGCGGCTTCATGGTGCTGTTCGGCGCGGCCTCCGGCCCGGTGCCGCCGCTCGACCTGCAGCTGCTGGCGGCCAAGGGCTCGCTCTACGTCACGCGGCCGACGCTGTTCACCTACGTTGCCAAGCGCGACGACATGATGACGAGCGCCGCCGACCTGTTCGAGGTGGTGCACGCCGGCGGCGTTAACATCAACGTCCGCCAGACCTTCCCGCTGCGCGACGCCGCGGAAGCCCACCGGGCGCTGGAGTCCCGCGGCACCACGGGGTCGACGGTGTTGTTGCCGTAAGGGTGTGTTGGGTTTCGCTTCGCTCCACCCAACCTACGGGCCAAGGCCTGGGTAGGTCGGGTGGAGCGAAGCGAAACCCGACGTCAACGCGTCAACATCAATGCGTCACTCCGCCGCCCACAGCGGGTTCTTCAGCTTCGTCAGAAGCTCCGCATGGGCTAGCAGCTCCTCCTCGCTCGGGGCGTGGGGGCGCGGGGCGCGGTAGGGGCGGTCGATGCGGATCGACGTCCCGCCGTTCCCCAGCGGGCCGGCGGACAGGGCGAGGCCCGCCTGGCGGCCGCCCAGCAGCTCCAGATAGACCTCCGCCAGCAGCTGCGCGTCGAGCAGGGCGCCGTGGTAGGTGCGGCTGGAATTGTCGATGCCGAAGCGCTTGCAGAGCGCGTCCAGGGTGGCCGGGGCGCCGGGGAACTTCTGGCGCGCCATCATC
Source organism: Azospirillum rugosum (assembly GCF_017876155.1). Taxonomy (GTDB): domain Bacteria; phylum Pseudomonadota; class Alphaproteobacteria; order Azospirillales; family Azospirillaceae; genus Azospirillum; species Azospirillum rugosum. Next base: position 49,385 of record NZ_JAGINP010000013.1, on the reverse strand, counting down.
AGCGTGTCGACGGCGCGGTCCTTGGGCATCACCGGGTAGCCGGCGATCTTCAGCTCCCAGTTCAGGAAGTTCATGTCGAAGGCCGCGTTGTGGATCACCAGCGGGGCGTCGCCGATAAACTCCACGAAGTCCGCCACCACGTCGTTGAACAGAGGCTTGTCGGCCAGGAACTCCCCAGTCAGGCCGTGCACCGCGACGGCGTCGGCCGGCACGTCGCGTTCCGGGTTGATGTAGCGGTGGAAGTTCCGGCCCGTCGCGACGTGGTTGACCAGCTCGACGCAGCCGATTTCGATCAGCCGGTGCCCTTCTTCAGGCTTGAAGCCCGTCGTTTCGGTATCGAGCACGATTTCACGCATGAACCACCTGTCCCGGCTGGTAACCCCGCGGCGGCCAGTGCCGGCCGCGGAGACGTTTCACGTCCGCAATGATCTTCCGCAGGGCCCGCCGGGTGTGATGGCGACCGTCGCCGGTGTTGACGACGTAATCGGCACGGCGGCGCTTTTCCGCGTCGGGCGTCTGCCGCAGCAGAATAGCGGCGAACTTCTCCGGCGTCATGCCCGGCCGCGCGAGGACCCGCGCCTTCTGCACCAGGAAGGGGGCGGTGACCACGACGGTGCGGTCCACGCGGCGCTCGCCACCGGTCTCGAACAGCAGGGGGATGTCGAGCACCGCGACCTTGACGCGCCGCCGCGCCGCCCGGGCCAGGAAGACTCGCTGCGCCTCCTTCACCGCCGGGTGCAGGACGCCCTCCAGCCGCTTCAGCGCCTCCGGATTGCCGAAGACCGCGGCGCCCAGCGCCCGGCGGTCCACCGCGCCGTCGCGGACCACGCCGGGGAAAGCCGCGTCGATGGCCGGCACGGCCGCGCCGTGCTTGCCCAGCAGCCCGTGCACCACGGCGTCGCTGTCGCACACCGGCGCGCCCATGCGCTTCAGCATGCGCGCCGCCGTGCTCTTGCCCATGCCGATGGACCCGGTGAGGCCAAGCACGATCATGATCGGTCTGCCATGGTGTGGACCTTCTTCTCCCTCTCCCCTCTGGGGAGAGGGTCGGGGTGAGGGGGTTGAGGGGGGACCGGGCAGCTCTGCATCTGCCGGAGCCCCCTCACCCTGACCCTCTCCCCGGAGGGGAGAGGGAACTGGTCAGCGCTCAGCCCGCCAGGACGACGCGGCGCAGTTCCTCGGTCACCTCGGGTTCGGTGCCGAACCAGGCGGCGAAGCCGGGGCGGGCTTGGTGGAGCAGCATGCCGACGCCGTCGACCACCCGGTTGCCGCGGGCCTGCGCGGCTTCCAGCAGCGGGGTGATCAGTGGCGTGTAGACGATGTCGGTGACGACCGCCGAGGCGGGCAGGGCGCGCAGATCGAGGTCGAGCGGCGGCTGGCCGGCCATGCCCTGGGTCGTGGTGTTGACGACCAGGGCCGCCCCCTCCAGCAGGGTTTCACGTGAAACCCAATCGGCGACTTCGATCGCGCCGCCGATATCTCCGGCGAGTTCCTCTGCCCGCGCACGCGTGCGGTTGATCAGCCACACCAGCGGCGCTCCCTCGTCCAGCAGGGACGCGACGACCGCGCGCGCGGCGCCGCCGGCACCGATTACCACGGCCGGTCCATCGGACGCTTTCCAGCCCGGCGCGCCGCTCTTCAGGTTCTCAATGAAGCCGAAGCCGTCGGTGTTGCGGCCCTCCAGCGCGCCATCCTCGCCCACCACGATGGTGTTCACGGCACCCATGCGCTTGGCCGTGGCGTCCAGCCGGTCCACCGTGCGCCAGGCGGCTTCCTTGTGCGGGACGGTGACGTTGCAGCCGCGGAAGCCCAGCGCGGGCAGGGCGCGGATTGCCTGCTCGATGCGGTCGGGCGGGACGGACAGGGGCACATAGGCGCCGTCGATCCCGTAGCGCTCCAGCCAATGGCCGTGCAGCCGGGGGGAGCGCGAATGCCCGACCGGCCAGCCCATCACGCCGGCCAGCTTCGCCTTGCCGCTGATCATCATCGCGTCCTCACTCCCCAATCACACCGTGCACGCGCAGGAACCCGAGCAGCGGCAGAAGCGGCAGCCCCAGGATCGTGAAGAAATCGCCGTCCACGCGCTGGAACAACTGCGCGCCCAGCCCTTCCAGCTGGTAGGCGCCGACGGAGTGCAGCACGCCGTCGCCGGCCCGGTCCAGATAGGACTCCAGGAAGGAGTCGCTGAAGGGGCGCATGGCCAGCCGGGCGCGGTCCACCTGGTGCCACAGCCGCTCCCCGTCGCGCACCACCACGGCGCAGCTGACCAGCCGGTGCGTCTTGCCGCGCAGATCCTTCAGCTGCTGCCGCGCCGCGTCGCGGCCGGTCGGCTTGTCGAACCACCGGCCGTCGCATTCCAGCATCTGGTCGGCGCCAATCACCAGCGCGCCGGGATGCTTGCGGGTGACGCGTTGCGCCTTCAGCTCGGCCAGGGTTTCCGCCACCTCGTCCACGCCGATGCCCTCGGCGCGGGCGGCGAGCTTGATCTCCTCCTCGTCCACCGCGGCGGGGGCCAGGGTGACGCGCACGCCGGCGCGCTCCAGCATCTCCGCGCGCGTCTTGGAGCCGGACGCCAGGACAACGGCCGGGCCGCTCACGACACACCGCCGGGCGCGCTGCCACCGCCGCCGCCCGGGAGCACGCCCCCCGGCAAACCGCCACCAGGAAGACCGCCGGACTGGCGCCGGGCGAGCAGCATCATGATCTCCGCCGCGGTCTCCTCGATGGAGCGGCGGGAGACGTCGATCACCGGCCAGCCGCGCCGGCTGAACATGCGCCGGGCGTCGGTCACCTCGTTGCGCACCACCTCCGGGTCGGCGTAGGTGGAGCTGTCGTTCTGGTTCAGCAGCTTCAGCCGGTTGCGCCGGATCTGGACCAGCCGGTCGGGGTCCTTGGTCAGGCCGACGATCAGGGGGCGGGTGATCTTCTCGATCTCCGGCGGCAGGGGGCAGCCGGGCACGATCGGGATGTTCGCCGCCTTGATGCCGCGGTTGGCCAGATAGATGCAGGTCGGCGTCTTGGAGGTGCGCGACACGCCCATCAGGATCACGTCGGCCTCGTGCAGGTCCCAGTTCGACTGGCCGTCGTCGTGGGCCAGCGCGAAGTCCATGGCGTCCATGCGGCCGAAATACTCGGCGTCCAGCGCGTGCTGGCGGCCGGGCTGGCGCTGGGATTCGACGCCGAGGAAAGCGGCCAGCGCGTTGATCAGCGGGTCCAGCACCGGGATGCAGGGGACCTGCACCTCGCGGCAGAAGTCCTGGAGCCGGCGGCGCAGCGTCTCGTCCACCAGCGTGAACATCACGAGGCCGGGATGCTCCTGGATGCCTTCCAGCACCATGTCGAGCTGCCGGTCGGTGCGCACGAGGTTCCAGAAATGCTCGACCGGACGCACGTCGTCGAACTGGATGACGCAGGCGCGGGCCACGCTGTTGATCGTCTCGCCCGTCGCGTCGGACACAAGATGCAGATGGAACTGTCTCATCCGTCCCCAAAGTGTTGTGGAGAACCCGATCCAAACCTGTGGATATCGGGGATCCCCGGATTCTGTCCCCTAGGGCGGGACTCACCGCCCCCGCTGGAGCCCCCTTCGGGATGATTCCGCCGCCCTCTTCGCAAGATGGGAACAACCGGCCGCGCGGACCATGTTATCCACGGGATTCCCAGGCTTCGTGATATAGCATTTCCGCCGTTTCCGGCGAAAGCGTCCGGAGTCGTCCACAGAATCCCGAATCGGTCCACAGGCGCCGGGTCCGGTTGTGGATGATTCCGGGCAAAGCGGGGATTCCCGCTATCCACAGGCTCCCTCTACCCCATCTTCCTTTCTCTTCTTAAAAAGAATACTGAGTAGGGGAGATAAGCCCGGGCGTTGGGATTCCGGGGAAAACTCCATCTGTAGGGAACGATCCGCCGTGTCCGAGATTCTGAAGCCCATGCTCGCCGCGCTCGCCGGCGAGGTGCGTTCGCGCCCGCCCTTCTGGCTGATGCGCCAGGCCGGGCGTTACCTGCCGGAATACCGCGCGCTGCGGGCCAAGGCGGGCAGCTTCCTGGACATGTGCTACAACCCGGACCATGCGGTGGAGGTGACGCTCCAGCCGCTGCGCCGCTACGACATGGACGCGGCGATTCTGTTCTCCGACATTCTCGTGGTGCCGCACGCGCTGGGGCAGCCGCTGGCCTTCCAGGAGGGCGAGGGGCCGAAGCTGGACCCTGTGAGAAACGTGGAAGACCTGAAGCGCCTGTCCCGCGACCGCTTCCACGAGCGGCTGGAGCCGGTCTACGAGACGCTGCGCCGGCTCTCCACCGCTCTACCGGCGCACACCACGCTGATCGGCTTCGCGGGCGCGCCCTGGACCATCGCCTGCTACATGGTGGAAGGGGCGGGATCCAAGGAATACGCCCATGTGAAGCGCTGGGCCTACGGCGACCCCGCCGGATTCGGGATGCTGATGGATCTGCTGGTCGAGGCGACCGCCGACTATCTCTGCACCCAGATCGAAGCGGGGGCGGAGGTCGTGCAGCTGTTCGACAGCTGGGCGGGCGTCCTGCCGGCCGGGGAGTTCCGCCGCTGGGTCATCGAGCCGACGCGGCGGATCGTCGCACTGGTGAAGGCGCGCCACCCCGGAATCCCGGTCATCGGTTTCCCGCGCGGTGCGGGCCTCTGCTATGAGGACTACGTGTCCGGGGCTGGGGTGACCGCGGTCGGGCTCGACACCACCGTCCCGCCCCTCTGGGCGGCCCGCAACCTGCAATCCCACGTGCCGGTGCAGGGGAACCTGGATCCGATCATGCTGGCCGTCGGCGGCGAGGCGCTGCGCACGGCGGCCTGGGACATCCTGGAGACGCTGTCCGGCCGGCCCTTCGTCTTCAACCTGGGCCACGGCGTCATCCAGACGACCCCGCCGGAGCATGTGGCCGAGCTGGCACGCCTGATCAAGGAATGGCCGCAGCGGGGCTAGAATCCGAACCGGAGGGGCTGGACAGGGGCGCGGCCGCGCTCCAGTTTAGCGCACCATGTCCGTCCCACCACCCGGTTCCCGATCGATGCAGCGCGTTGCCGTCGTCCTGTTCAACCTCGGCGGGCCCGACAGCCCGGAGGCCGTGCGGCCGTTCCTGTTCAACCTGTTCGCCGATCCGGCGATCATCCGCATCCCGAATCCGTTCCGCACGATTCTCGCCAGCTTCATCTCCGGCCGGCGCGCCAAGGCGGCCAAGGCGATCTACGCCGAACTCGGCGGCAAGTCGCCGCTGCTGGAGAACACCGAGGCCCAGGCCGCGGCGCTGGAATCGGTCCTGCGTGGGGAAGGGATGGAGGCCAAGGTCTTCATCGCCATGCGCTACTGGAACCCGATGAGCGCCGAGACGGCGGCCCGGGTGAAGGACTACGCGCCGGACCTGGTGGTGCTGCTGCCGCTCTACCCGCAATTCTCCACCACCACCACGGGCTCCAGCGACCGCGTCTGGCGGGAGGCGGCGAAGACGGTGGGGCTGACGGCGCCGACGCGGCTCGTCTGCTGCTACCCGACCCAGGCGGGCTTCATCGACGCTTCGGCCGCGGTGATCCGGCCGCTCTACGAGCAGGCGAAGGCCCATGGGAAGCCGCGCGTCCTGTTCTCCGCCCACGGGCTGCCGAAGAAGGTCGTGGCCGGCGGCGACCCCTACCAGTGGCAGTGCGAGCGCACGGCCGAATCCATCGTCGCCGCGCTGGGCATCGACGACCTGGACTGGATCAACTGCTACCAGAGCCGCGTCGGCCCGCTGGAATGGATCGGCCCCTCCACCGACGAGGAGATCCGCCGCGCCGGCCAGGACGGCGTGCCGATCCTGGTGGCGCCGATCGCCTTCGTGTCGGAGCATTCCGAGACGCTGGTGGAGATCGAGATCGAATACCGCCACCTCGCCAAGGAGGTCGGCGTGCCCTGGTTCGGCCGCGTGCCGACGGTGGGGGTGGAGCCGGCCTTCATCGACGGGCTGGCCCGGCTGGTCCGCCTGTCGGCCGGGACCAAGGCGCCCATCTGCGCCCAGAACGGCGGCAAGGTCTGCCCGGAGGGCTTCTCCGGCTGCCCGCAGCAGGCCCGCACGTAAATCCACGAAGAAGGGCCACAAAGAAGGGAAGGGGAGTTTGGTGCTGTACGACTGGATCAAGGCGCTGCACGTCATCAGCATCATCGCCTGGATGGCCGGCATGCTCTATTTGCCGCGGCTGTTCGTCTACCATTGCGAGACGGCGCCGGGCTCCGACTCCTCGGAGCGGTTCAAGGTGATGGAGCGCCGCCTGATGCGCGCCATCATGAACCCGGCGATGATCGCCTCCTTCGTCTTCGGCATCGCGCTAATCGCGCTGAATCCCGGCTGGATGAGCCAGGGCTGGCTGCACGCCAAGATCCTGTTCGTGCTGGGGCTGGCCGCCGTGCACGGCATGATGTCGCGCTGGCGCAAGGACTTCGAGGCCGACCGCAACACCCGGCCCCAGCGCTTCTTCCGCATCATGAACGAGGTGCCGACCCTGCTGATGATCGGCATCGTCATCTTCGTGATCGTGAAGCCGTTCTGAGGAAAGCACCGTAGGTTGGGTGGAGGCGCAGCCGAAACCCAACACACGCTCCCATGCCGACGATATTGGGTTCCGCTGGCGCTGCACCCAACCTACACGTTCCGGAATCGCCGCGTCAGCGCCTTCTCCGCCTCCACCACCAGGAACACCGCCACCGCCGCCGCGGCCATCCAGGCCCAGTCGGTCCAGCCCACGGCGGCGGTGCCGAACACCCGCTGCAGGGGCGGGGCGTAGGTGAAGGCCAGCTGCAGGGCCAGCATCAGTGCGACGGAGATCCACACCGGCCGGCTGCCGAACAGGCCCGCCCGGTTCAGCACCGAGGCGGAGATCGCCCGCGCGTTGAACAGGAAGGCGATCTCGCCCAGCACCAGCGCGTTGACGGCCATGGTGCTGGCGACCTCCGGCGGGTCGCCGTGGCCCTGGCGGTAGCTGAAGAAGCCGAAGCTGCACGCCACCAGAAGTGCCATCACCATCACCATCCGCGCGATCAGGACGGGCGGCAGGAGCGGCTCATTCGGCGGGCGGGGCGGGCGGTCCATCACGCCGGGCTCCGGCGGCTCGAAAGCCAGCGCCAGGCCCAGCGTCACCGCGGTGACCATGTTGACCCACAGGATCTGCACCGGCGTGATCGGCAGCGCGTAGCCGCCCAGCACCGCGACCATGATCACCAGTGCCTGGGCGCCGTTGGTCGGCAGCAGGAACAGGATCGTCTTGCGCAGATTGTCGTAGACGGTGCGGCCTTCCTCCACGGCGCGGGCGATGGAGGCGAAATTGTCGTCGGCCAGCACCATGGCGGCGGCCTCCTTCGCGGCCTCCGTCCCCTTGCGGCCCATGGCGATGCCGATGTCGGCGCGCTTCAGCGCCGGCGCGTCGTTGACCCCGTCGCCGGTCATGGCGATGGTCTGCCCGGCCGCCTGGAGCGCCTGGACGAGCCGCAGCTTGTGCTCCGGCGCGGTGCGGGCGAAGACGTCGGTGTCGCGCGCCACGGCGCCCAGGGCCGCGTCGTCGAGCCCGTCCAGCTCCGCACCCGTCACCGCCGGGCCGGACAGGCCGAAGCGGCGGCCGATGGCCTGGGCGGTGCCGGCGTGGTCGCCGGTGATCATCTTGACCCGGATGCCGGCGGCTTGGCAGCGGAGGACGGCGGCGATGGCCTCCTCCCGCGGCGGGTCGATCAGCCCGCACAGGCCGAGCAGGGCCAGCCCGCCGTCCAGGTCCTCCACGGTCAGGCCGTCCGTCACCGGCGGATCGGTCCGAACCGCCAGAGCCAGCACCCGCTGCCCCTCGGCCGCGAGATCGTCCACCCGCTCCGCCCAGGCCGCCGCGTCGAGCGGCTCCGGCCCCGCCGGGCCGAGCACGCGGTCGCACAGGGCGAGCACCCGCTCCGGCGCGCCCTTGACGTACAGCCGGCTCCCGCCGGACGTACGGTGCAGGGTCGCCATGAACTTGTGCTCGGACTCGAAGGGGATGACGTCGGCGCGCGGGTGCGCCGCGGCCTCCGCCGCCGGGTCGAGCCCGGCCTTGCGGGCGAGCGCCAGCAGGGCGCCGTCGGTCGGGTCGCCCGACACGGTCCAGTCGCCGGATTCGTCCCGGTGCAGCGCCGCGTCGTTGCACAGCAGGGCGGCGCGGGCGAGGTCCGCCAGGACCGGCTCGCCGGCCGGGTCCACCGCCGCCGCGTCCCGCCGGAAGGTGCCTTCCGGCTCGTAGCCGGTGCCGGTCACCGCGTAATCCGCCGCCGCGGTGGCGACGGTCTGCACGGTCAGCTCGTTGCGGGTCAGCGTGCCGGTCTTGTCGGAGCAGATCACCCCGACCGAGCCCAGCGTCTCCACCGCCGGCAGGCGGCGGATGATGGCGTTGCGCCGGGCCATGCGGGTGACGCCGATGGCCAGCGTGATGGTCATCACCGTCGGCAGCCCCTCCGGAATCGCCGCGACGGCCAGCCCGACCGCGGCCATCACCATCTCCGCCCAGGGCTCCCCGCGCAGCAGCGTGCCGTACAGGAAGGTCAGGGCGGTCAGGATCAGGATGCCGACGGTCAGCCAGCGGCCGAAAACCGCCATCCGGGCGAGCAGCGGCGTGGTCAGCGTCTCCACGCCCGCCAGAAGCCGGCCGATGCGGCCCAGCTCCGTCGCGTCTCCCGTGGCCACCACCACGCCGATGGCCTGCCCCTGGGCCACCAGAGTGGCGGAATAGGCCATGCCGGCGCGCTCGGCCAGCGGGGCGGCGGGTTCCACCGGGTCGGTGGTCTTGGCGACGGGCACGGATTCGCCGGTCAGCGCCGCTTCCTGCACGCGCAGCCCCTTGGCCTGGATCAGCCGCAGGTCGGCCGGCACCCGGTCGCCGGAGCTGAGCGCCACCCGGTCGCCGGGGACCAGCTCCTCCGCCGGGACGGTGATCCGCCGGCCACCGCGCAGCACGATGGCCTGCGGCGACAGCATGTCGCGGATGGCGTCCAGCGCCTGTTCGGCCTTGCCCTCCTGCACGGCGCCGATCAGCGCGTTGATCAGCACCACGCCGGCGATCACCGCGGCGTCGATCAGTTCCCCCAGCGCCAGCGTCACGAGGCCGGAAGCGATCAGGACGTAGATCAGCAGGTTGTTGAACTGCGCGGCGAAACGCCGCAGGGCGGAGCGGCTCGGCGGCGGGGTCAGCCGGTTCGGCCCGACGCGCTCCAGCCGGTCCCGCGCCTCCGCCGCCGACAGGCCGCCCTCCGGGCTGTCCAGGGCGGCGAGCGCTTCGGCCGCCGGGCGCGCGTGCCAGGGCAGGGCGGCGGCCGGGGATGGCGTGGCCGGGATCGGCGTGATCGGGGCGTGGCGGTCCATGGTGATCGCTCCCTGTCCGGAACCTTCATCCGTGTACGTTGGGACCGGCCGGGCCATTCCTCAGGGGTTGCGGCACTATGACCCGCCGGAACGCCATGCCGGAACAGCCCTTTCCGGATTTTTCCACGGTTTCGCTTTCGTTTGACTTGCAGACGGCGATCCGCTAACCATTTCAATCACCACGGGGCGGCAAGCCTCGCGGGTACCCACGCCCACATCCGCCGTTCCGTCCCTCCCCAACGAACTGGGCGCGACGACCGAAGGCCCTTTCCGCCGCCTTCAGCGTTGTCCGACGCCCAACCGACGCACCCTGCGCCGGCCCGGGACTCATGGCACTCCCCCGCATGACGACGATTCCCTAAGGCACCACCCATGCATCTCCAAGAGCTGAAGTGCAAGAGCCCCGCCGAACTTCTGGCGTTCGCGGAGGAGCTGCAGATCGAGAACGCCAGCACGCTGCGCAAGCAGGACATGATGTTCGCCATCCTGAAGCAGCTGGCGGAAAACGACGTTCCGATCTTCGGCGACGGCGTGCTCGAAGTTCTTCAGGACGGTTTCGGGTTCCTGCGTTCCCCCGAAGCCAACTATCTGCCCGGTCCCGACGACATCTACGTCAGCCCCAGCCAGGTGCGCCGCTTCGGCCTGCGCACCGGCGATACGGTGGAAGGGCAGATCCGCTCGCCCAAGGACGGTGAGCGCTACTTCGCCCTTCTCAAGGTCAACACCATCAACTTCGATGCGCCGGACAAGGTCCGCCACCGCATCAACTTCGACAACCTGACCCCGCTCTATCCGGAAGAGCGGCTGCGCATGGAAGTCGACGACCCGACCAAGAAGAACTTCACCGGCCGCATCATCGACCTGGTGGCGCCGCTCGGAAAGGGCCAGCGCGGGCTGATCGTCGCCCCGCCGCGCACCGGCAAGACGGTGATGCTGCAGAACATCGCCCATTCCATCGCCACCAACCATCCGGAAGCCTACCTCATCGTGCTGCTGATCGACGAGCGGCCGGAAGAGGTGACCGACATGGCCCGGTCGGTGCGCGGCGAGGTCATCAGCTCCACCTTCGACGAGCCGGCGACCCGTCACGTCCAGGTCGCCGAGATGGTGATCGAGAAGGCCAAGCGCCTGGTCGAGCACAAGCGCGACGTGGTCATCCTGCTGGACAGCATCACCCGCCTGGCGCGCGCCTACAACACGGTGGTGCCGTCGTCCGGCAAGGTGCTGACCGGCGGCGTGGACGCCAACGCGCTCCAGCGGCCGAAGCGCTTCTTCGGTGCCGCCCGCAACATCGAGGAGGGCGGCTCGCTGACCATCATCGCGACCGCGCTGATCGACACCGGCAGCCGCATGGACGAGGTGATCTTCGAAGAGTTCAAGGGCACCGGCAACTCCGAGATCGTGCTGGACCGCAAGCTCTCCGACAAGCGCACCTTCCCGGCCATCGACATTTCCAAGTCGGGCACCCGCAAGGAGGAGCTGCTGGTCGACAAGGGCACGATTTCGAAGATGTGGATCCTGCGCCGCATCCTGATGCCGATGGGCGTGACCGACGCGGTCGACTTCCTGGTCGACAAGCTGAAGCACACCAAGTCGAACTCGGAATTCTTCGAGAGCATGAACCAGTAGTTTTTGGTGTCCCTCTCCCGCCCCGGGAGAGGGAAGGGACCCACGCAGTGGGAAGGGTGAGGGTACAGCCGAGGATCAGCGCCTTGATCCTTGCGCGACCCTCACCCGGCGCCTTGCGGCGCCACCCTCTCCCGGGGCGGGAGAGGGACTGTGCCGGACACAAAAAAAGGCGGGAGGCCCGAAAGCCTCCCGCCTTTTTCTTTGTTCGCGCTTGGACCTTACGCTTCGGCCGACGGCTGGGGGCCGGTCTGGCGGCGGTACAGGTCCACGAAGTCGATCGGGTTGATCATCAGCGGCGGGAAGCCGCCGTCCTGGGTGCAGCCGGCCACGATGGCGCGGGCGAACGGGAACAGCATGCGCGGGCCCTCGATGAGGAGAACGGCGCGGTGATGCTCCTGCGGCAGGCCGGGCAGCTGGAACAGGCCGCCATAGGCGACCTCCACCAGGAAGGCGACGCCCTCGCCCTGCTTGGCCTCGCAGTGCAGCTTCAGGACGACCTCGTAGACGTCCTCGCCCATCGGCTGGGCCTGGACGTCCACGCCGATGTTGACCTGCGGCTGCGGCTGGCCGGGCAGGAGGCTCTGCGGCGCGTTGGGGTTCTCGAAGGACAGGTCCTTCACATACTGCGCGAGCACGTGCATCGGCAGCGAGCTGGCGGCTTCCTGGTCTTGGCCGTTGGTCTGCTGATCGGACATCAAACAACTCCTGGCCGCGGGGCGGCGTGACGGTGGTCGGTGTTCAAGACCCGCTGGCTACCACGGATCCGCCGCACCGACAACGGAAAGCCGGGGGAAAGAGCCGGCCCGGAACGAGGAAGGGTTACCCGCATCACGGGCGGAACTTGGAGTCCGGCGGGGCCCAGCGCGACTCACCGGCTCCGGACCCGATCCGCGGCGCGTCTCCGGCCTTTTCATCCTCCGGCGTCACATCGTGGTAGTCGGCATCGATCACGCCCGGCGGGGGCCGGTTGAAGGGATCCGGGCCTGGACCGTTGTTCCAGCTCCGGCCGCCCATCTGGCCGTGCACCCGGAAGGACGCGCTGCCCTTCATACGGTCGAACAGCCAGCGGCCCAGCGCGTTGCGCAGCGGCCGCACGAACAGCAGAAGCCCGACGACGTCGGTCAGGAAGCCGGGGACGATCAGCAGGATGCCGGCGGCCACCACGCAGAAGCCCTCGAACACCGCCCCGACCGGCACCTCGCCGCGCTCCGCGGCCTCCTGGGCGCGTTTCAGCACGGACAGCCCCTGCCAGCGGATCAGGACCGATCCCAGGATCGCGGACAGGATCACCAGCCCGACCGTGGGTCCGGAGCCGATCCAATCGCCGACCTCGATGAAGACGGCGATTTCCGCAATCGGCAGGAGAAGCAACAAAAGCAACGGATTCATGGCTGTCCTTGCTCTTTCAACCTCAAGGGCCTATCTAGGCTTGGGTAAGCCGCAAGGCGTCGGGGACGGAGGGCGTGGCCGGTACGGATAGGCCGGTCCGGTGTACGGTCAGGGTACACTTAATGCGCACCCGGCGACGGATCCAGTAGCGGATCGCGGCCCTGACCAGCATTTGCACGCCGGCCCCCTGGGGCACCGCCTCGGGAGCGCCGGCCTCCAGTCACCCGGAAGGATGGACGATGGGAGATGGGTTTGTGTTCGTCGAAATCCTGATCTTCGCGATGATCGCGGCGTTCCTCGTGTACCGCTTGCGCAGCGTGCTCGGCCGCCGCACCGGCGAGGAACGGCAACGGCCGAACCCCTTCACGGCCCGTCCGGATGCGCCTCGTGCCGGCGCGCCGGACAACGTCGTCCCGATGCCCGGCCGCGACCGCCCGGCGCCGGCTGCGGCCGCCGCCTCGCCGGACGAGCCGGTGTCGCTGCACGCGGCGCTGGCGCAGATCGCCGCCGCAGACTCGTCCTTCGACGAGAAGCACTTCCTCCAGGGCGCCCGCGGCGCCTTCCAGATGATCGTGGAGGCCTTCGCCAAGGGCGACACGGCCACGCTGCGCCCGCTGCTGGCCGACGACGTCTACGACAACTTCGCCCGCGCCGTCCGCGATCGCCAAGCCGCCGGGGAAACGCTTGAGACCCGGATCGAGCGCATCGCCGACGCCGATGTGGTGGAGGCCCGCATGGACGGCCGCACCGCGCTGGTCACCGTGAAGTTCGTGTCGGAGCAGATGAACGTCGTGCGCGACCGCAACGGCGCCGTGGTGGACGGCGACCCGAACGCGGTGGTCGAGGCGGTGGACGTCTGGACCTTCGCCCGCAACACCCGCGCCAGCAACCCGAACTGGGCGCTGGTCGAGACGCGCACCACGCACTGATTACGACCCGCATTGATCACGACGGCTTGATGACTCCGACATCCCTGATCCGTTTCAGCGCCGCGGCAGCCCTTGCCGCGGCGTTTTTCATGGCGTCCTGCGAGCGGAAGGAGGAGGCGAAGGCCCCGCCGCCGCCCGACAAGCTGGTCCTGAAGCCGGTGGCCTTCACCGATCTGCCGGGCTGGACCGCCGACCGGGTGGCCGACGCCGTACCGGCCTTCCGCCGCTCCTGCGCCAAGCTGGCGGCGCTGCCGGCGGACCGGCCGGTCGGGCCCGACGGGGTGGGGGGCCGGGGCGGCGACTGGCAGGCTCCCTGCGCGGCGCTGGCGAAGCAACCGGCTGCACTGGGGCCCGGCGACGACGCGGCGGCCCGTGCCTTCTTCGAACAGTGGTTCACCCCCTACGCCGCGGCCAACAACGACACCCGGCGCGGCCTCTTCACCGGCTATTACGAGGTGGAGCTGGCCGGCAGCCGGACGCCCGACCCGGCCTTTCCCGTGCCGCTCTACAAGCGGCCGTCCGACCTCGTCCTGGTGGACCTGGGCGACTTCGCCGACCGCTGGAAGGGGGAACGGACGGCGGGCCGGGTCATCGACGGGCGCCTGAAGCCCTTTGAGGACCGCGCCGCCATCGAGGCCGGGGCGCTGCGCAACAGGGGGCTGGAGCTGCTCTGGCTGCAGGACCCGATCGCCACCTTCTTCCTGCACATCCAGGGCTCCGGCCGGGTGCGCTTTCCCGACGGGACGGAGACGCGCGTCGGCTACGCCGCGCAGAACGGGCACAAATACGTCGCCATCGGCAAGGCGCTGATCGACCGCGGCGAAATTCCGCGGGAGCAGGTGTCGCTCCAGTCCATCCGCGCCTGGCTGAAGGCCCACCCGGACAAGGCGCCCGACCTGATGAACATGAACCCCTCCTACGTCTTCTTCCAGGAGCTGAAGGGGGAGGGGCCGAACGGCGCGCAGAACGTGGCGCTGACCCCCGGCCGCAGCTTGGCCGTGGACTCCAAGTTCCTGCCCTACGGTGTGCCGGTGTGGCTGGACGCCGAGGACCCGCTGGACTCCCAGGCGCGGCTGCGCCGCCTTCTGGTCGCCCAGGACACCGGCGGCGCCATCCGCGGCCCGGTGCGCGGCGACGTCTTCTGGGGCCACGGCGAGGAGGCGGAAAAGCGCGCCGGCGTGATGAAGAGCGCGGGGGAATACTACGTCCTGTTGCCTAAGACGGTCGTTCCGGCCAGTTGATCCGACGACCGTAAGCCGGAAGAGGCCGGCCCCCGGCCGGAGCCTTTGCGCGATCATGTCCGCACGCGCGCACCGTTCCGGAGGCTGCTCGCCATGGCGTCCCTGGTTGGTCTGATCGTGGCTCGTGCGATCGTCGCAGCCCTTCTCCTCAGCACACCGGCCCGCGCGGACATGGTCCCGGGTACCGACTGGGTCGGCTGGAGCCAATGGAGCAAGGAGGACAAGGCCCTTGCCCTCAACATTGGCGCCGGTGCCCTGGCGCTGGGCTGGGGTACCTGGTCGTGGAACTGGGGCACGAGCGGGCCGCGCTTCCAGGATGAAGGCTGGTTCGGGCGCACCACCAGCGAAGGCGGCGCCGACAAGCTTGGCCACGCCTGGACCACCTACGCCATCAGCCATCTCTTCGCCCGTGCCTACCAGGGCTGGGGCTATCGGCAGGATGAGGCCGCGCGCTACGGCGCCTTATCGTCCGTCGGCGTCATGGGCCTGGTGGAGGTCGGCGACGCCTTCAGCGACCAATACGGCTTCTCCTACCAGGACATGCTGTTCAACGTCATCGGCGCCGGGGCGGGCTACGTCCTGTGGAGCCATCCCGATCTGGCGCGCAAGGTGGATTTCCGGGTCGAATACGACCCTTTCATCAGCGGCGACCACCAAGCCGACCTCTTCACCGACTACAAGCGGCTGAAATACCTGATTGCGGTGAAGGCCGACGGCTTCGACGCCGTGCGGAACCCCGTGCTGCGCATGCTGGAGTTCCACGTCGGCTATTACGCCCGCGGCTATGAGGACTACAGCGCCAACCCCCTGAACGATGACCGGCGGCGGTACCTGTATGTGGGGATCGGCCTGAACCTGACCCGCCTGCTCAAACCCTACGTCAACACCGGCGGCGTCCTGCACTATGTCCAGCCGCCCTACACCTACATCTCCAAGGACTGGAACCTCGACCGGTGACGGGACGCCCTGTCCCGGCCCCGACACAGGAAGGGCGCCGGGGTTTCCCCTCGGCGCCCTTCATGTTTCACGTGGATCAGCGCTGGGATCAGCGGCGACCCGGCTCAGGCCGGGTTCAGCATCCGGCCGAGGTGACGTCCCGCGAAGACGTGGATGTGCAGGTGCGGGACTTCCTGGTTGGCGTCGGGGCCGCAGTTGGACAGGATGCGGTAGCCGGGCTCGGCGGCGCCGGCTTGGCGCGCGACCTCGCCGACGGCGCGGAACAGGCCGGCGATCTCCGCCTCCGTCGCGCGGGCGGTGAAGTCGTCCATGTCCACGTAGGCCCCCTTGGGGATCACCAGGATGTGGGTCGGGGCCTGCGGGTTGATGTCGTGGAAGGCGAGCGCGTGCTCCGTCTCCATGACCTTCTTGCAGGGGATCTCGCCGCGCAGGATGCGGGCGAAGATGTTGTTGCTGTCGTAGGTCCGGGCCATCGATGGTTCTCCCTTACGCCTTGCGCGATTTCTTCTCGGCGATGCCGCTGGTGCCCTCGCGCTGGGCCAGCTTCTCCCACACCTCGGCGGGCTCCAGCCCGGCGTCGGCCCACAGCACCATCAGGTGGTAGAGCAGGTCGGCGGATTCCGAGGCGAGCGCCGCCTTGTCGCCGCGCACCGCCTCCAGGATGGCCTCCACCGCCTCCTCGCCGACCTTCTGGGCGATCTTGGAGGTGCCGCGGCTGAACAGCTTGGCGGTGTAGGAGGTCTCCGGGTCGGCGCCCTTGCGCGACAGGACGGTGGCGTGCAGCCGGTCCAGCACCTCCGCGGTCGGAGCCTTGGACTTCTTGTCGTCACCCATGCGCCACCTCAGGCGCCCGCGCCGGGCGCACCGGGATGCCGGCGTCGGCCAGCGCGGCCTTGGCCTGCCCGATGGTGTAGGTGCCGAAATGGAAGATGGAGGCCGCCAGCACCGCCGTGGCGTGGCCCTCGCGGATGCCCTCCACCAGATGGTCCAGCGTGCCGACGCCGCCCGACGCGATGACGGGGATGCGCAAGCCGTCGGCCACCTTGCGGGTCAGCGCCAGGTCAAAGCCGCTCTTGGTGCCGTCGCGGTCCATGGAGGTCAGCAGGATCTCGCCGGCCCCGTAGGACTCCATGCGCTTGGCCCATTCCACTGCGTCGATGCCCGTGGCCTTGCGGCCGCCGTGGGTGAAGATCTCCCAGCGGCCGGGCTCCACCTGCTTGGCGTCGATGGCGACGACGATGCACTGGGCGCCGAACTTCTCCGCCGCCTCCTGCACGAACTCCGGCCGGTGGATGGCGGCGGTGTTGATCGACACCTTGTCGGCGCCGGCCAGCAGCAGCTTGCGGATATCCTCCACCGTGCGCACGCCGCCGCCGACGGTCAGCGGCATGAACACCTGCTCCGCCGTGCGGCGCACGACGTCGTAGATGGTGTCCCGGTTCTCGTGGCTGGCGGTGATGTCCAGGAAGGTCAGCTCGTCGGCCCCTTCCCGGTCATAGACGCGGGCCTGCTCGACGGGATCGCCGGCGTCCACCAGATCGACGAAGTTGACCCCCTTCACGACCCGGCCGTCCTTGACGTCCAGGCAGGGGATGACGCGCATCTTCAGCATCAGTCGGCGTCTCCGGACACGGGGGAGGAGGACAGCAGCTCCAGCGCTTCCTTCGGCACGATCCGGCCGTCGTACAGCGCGCGGCCGCAGATGACGCCCTGGATGCCCGTGTGCTCTTCCCGCTTCAGCGCGACCAGGTCGTCGATGGACGACACGCCGCCCGACGCGATCACCGGCGTGGTCAGGTGGAAGGCGAGGTCGGACGTCGCCTCCACGTTCACGCCGCCCATGGCGCCGTCGCGGTTGATGTCGGTGTAGATGATGGCGGCGACGCCGCTGTCCTCGAACTTCAGCGCGAGGTCCAGCGCCCGGATGGTCGAGGTCTCGGCCCAGCCGGCGACGGCGACGAAGCCCTCGCGCGCGTCGATGCCGACGGCGACCTTGCCCGGGAACTCCCGGCAGGCCTCCTTGACCAGCTCCGGCTCGCGCAGGGCCACGGTGCCCAGGATGACGCGGCTGATGCCCTTCTCCAGCCACATGGCGATGGTCTTCAGGTCGCGGATGCCGCCGCCCAGCTGCACCGGGATGTCGACGGCGCCGAGGATGCCCTCCACGGCCTCCCCGTTGACCGGCTTGCCCTCGAAGGCGCCGTTCAGGTCCACGAGGTGGAGCCACTCGAAGCCCTGGCCCTGGAACAGGCGGGCCTGCTCGGCCGGGTCCGTGTTGAAGACGGTCGCCTGGCTCATCTCACCACGCAGGAGCCGGACGCAGGCACCGTCCTTCAGGTCGATGGCGGGATAGATGATCATCGCGGTGTCTCGTCCTATGGCGTGTCGGGGAGCGTGTCGGGGGTGAGGTCCTTGGCGTAGAAGTGTCCGGCAAGCCGATGGCCGTCCACCAGCGCATAAAAGGGGTGGGTGCCCCAGCGCTTGAACCCAAGATCCTCGTAGAGCCGGATGGCCGCGTCCTGCGTCTCGCGCACGTCGAGGTTCAGGACCCGGAAGCCGGCGGTGCGGGCCTCCGCCTCCACCGCCTGGGTCAGGCGGCGGGCGAGGCCGTGGCCGCGCGCCCAGGGGGCGACGAAGCTGGTGGTCAGGCTGGCGGCGTGGGCCTGCGCCTCGTTGTTGCGCGCCGGCTTCACCAGCTGGGCGGACCCGGCGATGACGCCGTCCAGCCGCGCCACGAACAGGATGCGCTCCGGCACGACCAGGACGCCCTTCCAGTAGCGCTCCATGACGTCGCGCGACGGCGGGGTGACCCAGCCGAAGCCGCCGCCGACCTTGATGGCGTCGTCGGCGGCGTCGCACAGGTCGTGCAGGTCGGCGGTCTTCAGCGCGTCGACGCGCTCGATGGCGATCTCCGCCATGGGTCAGACCCGCCAGGTCAGGAAGTTGGCGACCAGGGCGAGGCCGGTCGCCTGGCTCTTCTCCGGGTGGAACTGGGTGCCGACCATGTTGTCGCGCCCAACCACCACGGGGAAGGTCCCGCCGTAATCGACGGTGGCGATCACGTCCTCGGGATTCTCCACCGCGAAACGGTAGGAATGGACGAAATAGGCGTGCGCGCCTTCCGGCAGGTTGGCCAGGATCGGGTGCGGTCGGCGGATGTTCAGCTCGTTCCAGCCCATGTGCGGGATCTTCAAGGACGCGTCGCCGGGTTCCAGCTTCACGACCTCCCCCTTGATCCAGCCCAGCCCCTCGGTGACGCCGTATTCGCGCCCGCGCTCGGCCATCAGCTGCATGCCGACGCAGATGCCGAGGAACGGGCGGGCCTTGACGTGCACCACCTCCTCCAGCGCGTCGAGCATGCCCGGCACCTCGGACAGGCCGCGCTTGCAGTCGGCGAAGGCGCCGACGCCCGGCAGCACGACGCGGTCGGCCTTGCGCACCGCGTCGGCGTCGGAGGTCACCAGCACCTGGACATTCGCGTGGGACTCCGCCGCCGCGCGCTCCAGCGCCTTGGCGGCGGAACGCAGGTTGCCGGAGCCGTAATCGATCAGCGCAACGGTTTCCATGGAACGAAAGCTTTCAGCAAAGAACCGGCTTCAGAGGGACCCGCCGAGAGTCCCCTTGGTGGAGGGCACGGCGTCGCGCTTGCGCGGGTCGATTTCAATCGCGGCGCGCACCGCGCGGGCAAGCGCCTTGTAGCAGCTTTCCACGATGTGGTGGTTGTTTTCGCCGTACAGATTTTCCACGTGCAGCGTCACGCCCGCGGCCATGGCGAAGGCCTGGAACCACTCGCGGAACAGCTCCGTGTCCATGTCGCCGATCTTGTCGCGGCTGAAATTCACCTTCCAGATCAGGTAGGGCCGGTTGGAGAAGTCCAGCGCGACGCGGGTCAGCGTCTCGTCCATCGGGATGTAGGAATGGCCATAGCGCTGGATGCCCTTGCGGTCGCCCAGAGCCTTGGCGACGGCTTGGCCGATGGCGATGCCGCTGTCCTCGGTCGTGTGGTGGGCGTCGATGTGCAGGTCGCCCTCGGCCAGGACGGTCAGGTCCATCAGGCTGTGGCGCGACAGCTGCTCCAGCATGTGGTCGAGAAAGCCGACCCCCGTCTTCACGTCGTAGACGCCGGTGCCGTCCAGGTTCACGGCAACCCGGATGCGGGTCTCGGTGGTGTTCCGCTCGATCGAGGCGCGGCGGCCGCCATTGGCAGGGCTCTGGTCCATGGAGTCGGTATTTAGCAGGAAGCGCGCCCCCACGCCAGCGGCGCACGGCCGGTATTCGCCGGGAAAGGGCAGGGGATCGGCGGCGCCGTTGCCGACGGTGCGTGTGGCGGCTATCATCATGCACACGTATGGCGAGCATATCCGAATATGCCATTGTTCCGACGCCTCTTTTTCTCCCTCAGCGTGGTGCTCCCGCTCGCCGCCTGCGCCGCCGGCGGTGACCGGCCGCCGCCGCCCGGCGCCCCGCCGGTGGCGCGCGGCGCGACGGAGCCGCTGCGTTTCGACGACCTGTCGCTCGGCTCCATGCGCCGGGGCACGCGGATCGGGAGCTATATCTGGAGCGTGGAGTGCTGGCCCCCCTACGAGGACGTCTATTGGACGAGCGCGCGGAGCCTGCACGAGAACTCCACCTTCACCGAACGCTTCGCGGAGGTGCTGGGCGACGCCGGCTTCGACGTGGCCGGACGCGCTTCCGGCGACCACGAGCGCGGCATGGACCGCAACCGCGCCCGCTACATCGTCCAGGGCGACCTGCGCGGCATCGACCTGGAGCTGTGCCGCCGCCGCAACTGGCTGACGCTGGGCGACAAGGGCGTGTCCGGCACCGGCAGCGTCCGGGTGGACTGGACGGTCTACGAGGTCGCGACCGGGCGGCTCGTCCACCGCGTCGCGACCAGCGGCGTGGCCCGCAGCGGCAGCGGGGTGCCGCAGGGCGACGTCCTGCTGATCGAGGAGGCCTTCAGCACCGCCGCGGAAGCGCTGGCCGCCGACCCCGGCTTCCGCGCCGCCGTGTCGCGGAGCACGGGCCTTGCGTCAACCGGCCCGGCGGGACCGTCACGAGTGTCAAGTCGGCCGCTTGCGTCAACAATCCCCCTTGTGTCAAGTGACGTACCGTCAAGTGACACACCGTCAAGTCCCGGTTTCGTCAACCCGGGCGGAGCGTCAAGCGGCGCGCCGCCCTCATTGCCGTCCGCCGCCGCGCTGGCCGTGCGCGGTCCCGCTCCGGCGGACGGCTACGCCGACGACCCGGCGGCCTTCGTCTCCGCCGCGCTGGTGCGGGTGGGGGAGGGGCGCGGGGTCGTGATCGGGGAGCTTGACGGCCAAGCGGCGATCCTGGCCTCGCTGGCCGTGCTCGACGCGACGGTCGCGGTCCACCCCGCGCCGGGTGTGGCGCTCCGCGGCGTGGTGGTGGCGCGCGACGCGGCGAGCGGCACGGCGCTGGTCCTGGTGCCGGCGCGGCTGACCGCCGCCCCCCTGCGCGGCGGCGAGGCCGCGGTCGGGGAACCCGTCACGGTCCTGTCGAAGAGGGGGGCCGACGCCGCCGTCGGCATGGTGGCGGCGCTGCGCCCCGACCCGCGGAGCGGCCTGGACCTGATCCAGGCGGAACTTGACGGTCTAGACCGCGAACCGGCGCCGGGCGCGCCCCTGGTGGACGAGGCGGGGAACCTGCTCGGCCTTGGCCTCGGCCCCGGGCCGGCATGGTCGGGCGGGGCGCACGGCTTGTCCGCTTTCCTGCCCGTCGGGCCGATGTTGACGCGACTGGGGGTGGAGTTGACACAAGCCCCCGCGGGAGCGCCGACACGCGCGTCCGCCGCCCGTCTTCGGGCCCCTCTTTGAGGCCAAGGGGACAGGAGTCTTGACGGGGACCGGCCTCCCCCCACATAGACCCGTGACCCAATGTGCCTATACAGGGAAACACCCTGGCCGGCACGGTCACCTTATCCTTCGAACACGGTCCCCCAAGCACGGATCCCATGACATCGCACGATCCCATCCAGTGGCACGGCACCACCATCCTGTCGGTCCGCAAGAACGGCCAGGTGGTGATCGCCGGCGACGGCCAGGTGTCCGTCGGCCAGACGGTCATGAAATCGAACGCCCGCAAGGTGCGCTGGCTCGCCGGCGGCACCGTGATGGCGGGCTTCGCCGGCGCCACCGCGGACGCGCTGACCCTGTTCGAGCGCCTGGAAGCGAAGCTGGAGCAGCACCCCGGCCAGCTGACCCGCGCCTGCGTGGAGATGGCCAAGGACTGGCGCACCGACCGCTACCTGCGGCGGCTGGAGGCCATGATGGCCGTCGCCGACCGCAACGTCAGCCTGATCCTGACCGGCAACGGCGACGTGCTGGAGCCGGAGGACGGGCTGATCGGCATCGGATCGGGCGGCGCCTTCGCCCTGTCGGCGGCGCGCGCGCTGATCGACATCGAAGGTCTGGACGCGGAGGCCGTGGCCCGCAAGGCGATGAAGATCGCCGCCGGCATCTGCATCTACACGAACGAGAACGTCACATTGGAAAAGATTTGATGGCGAAAAGATCTGATCGCCTCCGATACCGATGACCACGTCCCACCCCCAGCCCGGGTCCGCCGCCATGACCGCCGCTTCCTCCACCGGCTCCGCCGCGTCCAGCACCGCCGCCTTCAGCCCGCGCGAGATCGTGTCGGAGCTTGACCGCTACATCGTCGGCCAGCACGAGGCCAAGCGCGCGGTCGCCATCGCGCTGCGCAACCGCTGGCGCCGCCAGCAGCTGCCGGAGGGCCTGCGCGAGGAGGTCCTGCCGAAGAACATCCTGATGATCGGCCCGACCGGCGTCGGCAAGACCGAGATCGCCCGCCGCCTGGCGAAGCTGGCCCAGGCGCCCTTCCTGAAGGTGGAGGCGACCAAGTTCACCGAGGTCGGCTACGTCGGCCGCGACGTGGAGCAGATCGTCCGCGA
The DNA here is from genome assembly GCF_017876155.1 of Azospirillum rugosum. GTDB lineage: Bacteria > Pseudomonadota > Alphaproteobacteria > Azospirillales > Azospirillaceae > Azospirillum > Azospirillum rugosum. The sequence goes on along the minus strand of NZ_JAGINP010000013.1, from coordinate 26,937 downwards.
CCTCGTCGAGGGCGCCATCGGCATGACCAGGGAGCGCCTGCGCAAGGAGGTCGCCGCCAAGGCCGAGCTGCGCGCCGAGGAGCGGGTGGTGGACGCGCTGTGCGGCGAGAACGCCAGCCCGGAGACGCGCCAGAAGTTCCGCAAGATGCTGCGCGAAGGCACGCTGAACGACAAGGAGATCGAGGTGCAGGTCGCCGACAGCGGCGCCGGCAGCCTGCCGACCTTCGACATCCCCGGCATGCCGGGCGCCCAGATGGGCATGCTCAACCTGAACGACATCTTCGGCAAGGCCTTCGCCGGCCGCACCAAGCCCCGCCGCATGACCGTGCAGGAAAGCTACGACGTGCTGATGGCCGAGGAGTCGGACAAGCTGCTGGACCAGGAAAAGGTCGTTTCGGAAGCGATCCAGTCGGTCGAGCAGAACGGCATCGTCTTCCTGGACGAGATCGACAAGATCTCCGCCCGCTCCGACTACAAGGGCGGTGCCGACGTCAGCCGCGAGGGCGTGCAGCGCGACCTGCTGCCGCTGATCGAGGGCACGACCGTCAGCACCAAGCACGGCGCGGTGAAGACCGACCACATCCTGTTCATCGCGTCCGGCGCCTTCCACCTGTCCAAGCCGTCCGACCTGCTGCCGGAGCTTCAGGGCCGCCTGCCGATCCGGGTGGAGCTGAAGGCCCTGTCCCAGGACGACTTCAAACGCATCCTGACCGAACCGGAAGCGAGCCTGATCAAGCAGTACAAGGCCCTGCTGAAGACGGAGGAGGTTGACCTCGTCTTCACCGACGACGCCATTGACGAGTTGGCGCGGCTCGCCGCCGACATCAACGCGACGGTGGAGAACATCGGCGCCCGCCGCCTGCACACCGTGCTGGAACGCCTGCTGGAGGAAATCAGCTTCACCGCCAGCGACAAGGCCGGCACCACCGTCACCGTCGACGCCGCCTACGTCCGCGACCAGGTGGGCGGCTTGGCGAAGAACACCGACCTGTCGAAGTTCATCCTGTAAAAGTCCCGGCGCCGGGCCCCCACCCAACCCTCCCCCACCTTCGGCGGGGGAGGGCTTCAAGGGACGCGCGGCGGCAGTCCCCTCCCTCGCCGAAGGTGGGGGAGGGTTAGGGTGGGGGCCCAACTCCCGGCGCTTTCGCCAAATCTTTTACGAATCCGTAGGTTGGGTGGAGCGAAGCGCAACCCAACAATCGTTGCGAGGCAGGGTTTGTTGGGTTCCGCTGGCGCTCCACCCAACCTACGCGCTACGCACTCGTCCCGAAATTTCTCACCAATCCGCCAGGAAGCGGTCTTTCGGCAGGTGGATGATCACCTGGGTGCCGCCGCCGTCGCGGGCGCGGATTTCCAGGCGGCCGCCGTGCTGCTCCACCAGGGACTTGGCGATGGACAGGCCGAGCCCGATGCCCTCGAACCGGCGGGCGAGGGTCGATTCGCCCTGGACGAAGGGCTGGAACACCGTTTCCAGCCGGTCCTCGGGGATGCCGACGCCAGTGTCGAACACCTCCGCCACCAGCGCGCCCTCGGCGTCCACGCGCGCGGACACGCCGACGCGGCCGCCCTCCGGCGTGAACTTGATGGCGTTGGACAGCAGGTGCAGCAGCACCTGCTTCAGCGCGCGCGGGTCGGCCAGCAGGGGCGGCAGCTCCGCCCCGATGTCCGCCTCGACGCGAAGCTTGCCGCGCTCCGCGCGCTTGGCGACGAGGCGCAGGCAGGTGACCACCACGTCCCGGAAGTCGCACAGCGCGTCCTCCAGGTCGACGCGCCCGGCCTCGATGGTGGCCATTTCCAGGATGTCGTTGATGTTGGCCAGCAGAAGCTCGCCCGACCGTTTGATCTCGGCCGCGTAGTTCACGTACATCGGGTTTTCCAGCGCCCCCAGCATCTGCTGGTGGATGACGTCGGCGAAGCCCAGGATGCCGTTCAGCGGCGTGCGCAGCTCGTGGCTCATGTTGGCGAGGAAGGCGGTCTTGGCGCGGTTGGCCAGCTCCGCCGCCTCCTTCGCCTCGATCAGCGCGCGTTCCGCCGCCTTGCTCTCGCCGAGGTCGCGCAGCATGGCGACGAAGACGTGGAAGCCCGGCAGGTCGATCTCCGACAGCGACAGCCAGGCCGGGAAGTCGGTGCCGTCGCGCCGTCGCGCCACGATCTCGCGCCCGATGCCGATGACGTGCTTCTCGCCCGTTTCGCGGTAGCGGCGCATGTAGGCGCCGTGCCGCTCCGCCTCCTCCGGGGGCATCAGGGCCACGATGTGCCGGCCGGCCAGCTCGTCCTGGCGGTAGCCGAGCAGCCGCTCCGCCGCCTTGTTGCTGGCCAGGACGACGCCGTGCGCGTTGACGGTCAGGATCGCCTCGACCGCCTGCTCCACGATGGCGCGGTTGCGCGCTTCGCTGCGTTGCAGCTGCTCCTCCGCCGCGCGGGCGGAGGTCACGTCCTCGATCACCGCGCTGAGCGCCAGCAGCCGCCCGTCCGGGCCGTGCAGCGCCAAGGGGCGCATGGCCGCGCGCATCACCGTTCCGTCGGCGCGCAGGAACCGCTTCTCGAAGGCGCTCGGCCGGGCCTCGCCCCGCACCACCCGGTCGAAGCGCTCGCGCTCCCAAACCCAATCGTCGGGGTGGGTGATGGCGGACAGGGGTTGGCCGTTCAGCGCGGCCGGGCTGTGGCCCAGGCTGGCGGCGAAGGCGGCGTTGGCCGCCAGGATCGTCCCGTCGAGCCCGGCGACGACGATACCGACCGACGCGTTGTCGAAGATCATGCGGAACAGGGCGTCCGTGCCGCCATCCTGCGGCATCCAGCCGGCCGTGGCGGTCATCGGAAGGTCCTGTCGGGACGGGCGGGGACGGAACGCACCATGGGCGGGATTCATAGGCCCTAACGCCTACGAAATCGACCCGAAAGGGCGGCCCACGGGTTGCGACCGATTATCCCACAAGCCGTCTCAGGGTATGGGTTGGGCTCATGACCGGCGCCGTACGCCCGCGCGGCGCCGGGCCGTGGTTGCGCCGCCGGCCTCGGCCTCGTCGAGCACGCCGAGCAGCCGGTCCAACGTCGGGTCGTCCAGGTCCTGGATGCGCCCGGCCAGGCGGTTCGCCAGTTCGGTCGCCTTGGGGCTGAGCCCGGCGGTGTCCACCGTCACGCGCGGGTGCGACAGGGCGGCCAGCCGCTCCAGATCCTCCGCGTCGTCCCAGATGATCCCGAAATAGGCGCAGATCTGGCGGACCAGCTGCGGGGAGGGCTGGCCGCGCTTGCCGTGCTCCAGCGCCGACAGGTAGGCGGAGGAGATGTGCAGGTCCGCCGCCATCTGCTTGAGCGTGACGCCCTTGCCCTCGCGCAGGGCGCGGACCCGTTCGCCGAAGGGGGTCATGGCGCCGCGTCCTACCGGTGGTCCCGACGGCGCTTGATCAGCACGTACAGCGCGCCGTCCCCGCCATGGCGCGCCTGGGCCGGACGTACGGCCAGCACCATGGGGCGCAAGGGAGAATCGGCCAGCCAGCGCGGCACGGACTGGCGCAGCACGCCGGCACCACCGCTGTACGTGCCCTTGCCGGTGATGACGAGTACGCAGCGCCGGCCCTCGTGCCAGGCGCGGTGGACGAAGCCCGACAGGGCGCCGTGCGCCTGCACCTGGGTCATGCCGTGCAGGTCGATGCGCCCATCGATCTCCATCTCGCCGCGCTTGAAGCGGTCGGCGGTGCGGCGGTCGATGTTGTCGGTGTTGCCGACCGTCAGCGGCGGCTGGCTGGGGCGCCGGCCCGTCGGGGCCCCGCCCTTCGGCGGAACCGTGGGAGGAGGGGAGGCGGTGGTGGCGACCGGCTCGGGCTCCAAAGCGGGCGCCGGCGGCGGGTCTGGATCCTCGATGGTGCGGCCGGGCATGGGGTCCGCGTCGCGCATGGCGATCCGCCACAGGCGCCGCTCCTCGGTGGTGACCGAGCGGCGGCGGGTCATCTCAAGGGCCTCGGCGCAAAGGATGCGCTGGCCGGAAGGCGGATCGGAGCGGACACGGGTTGACGCAAGTTCCGGCACGGACGTTCAAGGGATAAACCCCAGCGGATAAACCCTTGAACACGCGGCCCTGTCAATCCTCCACCAACAGAATGTGCAGCCGCCGCGGCCCGTGGGCGCCCAGCTCGATGCGCATCTCGATGTCGCCGGTTCGTGACGGACCCGTAATGAAATTGACCGTGCGCGGCATGGTCCCGGCGACGCCCAGACCGCGCAGCCGGTCCCAGGCGTCCTCCATGGTCCCAACCACTTGACTGCGCTTCAGCACGACGATGTGCGTGTCGGGCAGGAAGTTCAGCGTGGTCGGTCGTTCCGTCCCCGAAAGGAGCATGAGGGAACCGGTCTCCGCCACGCCCGCGAAGGCGCCGGTGACCGACGCGCCGTCGCTGTCGCGGGCGCGCCCCTTGCTGACGGTCAGGGTCGGGCGCTGATCCCAAGGAATGGCGTCGAGGTCCGCGTCCGGGGCGACGCGGATCTCGGCCGGCAGGTTCAGGCCGGCCAGATACTCGGCCACGGCGCGCGGCACGTCGCTTAAGCCCGGCAGCCGCTCCACCGTCGCCGCGACCTCCGTCGCCATGCGGGTGAAAAGCTCCACCTGATCGGCGTGCTGCAGCTGGGCGCGGGCCGGGACAAGGTTGCGCGGATGGACGGCGAGGCGTTTGCGCGCGTCCTCAGAGCCCTCGACGGAACCCAGCGCCTTGCGGATGCCCCCCAGGATCTGGGCGCGGGCGGAGGAGGTGTCGGCCATGGTCAGCGCTTTCCCTTCTGCTCGGCCCACATCTGCTGGAAGGTCTTGCCCTCCGGCGCCGGCATGTCGCGGTGTTTGGTCCAGCCCTGCGCCAGCGGCAGCGCGGCGAAACGGCCCTTGCCGCGACCGAGCGCGCCCAGCGCGCGGATCGCCATGCGCGTCGCCGCGTGGTACAGCGCCGGACGCCGCGCGAACCAGGCCCACAGGCCCAGGCCCTTGCGCATGGCGGCGGGCTGGAGGCCCTCTTCGAACTCCTTCTCCCGCCAGTGGCGCATCATCTTGGGCAACGGGATGCGCATGGGGCAGACCGCCTCGCAGCGCCCGCAGAAGGTGGAGGCGTTGGGCAGGTGCCCGGCCTCCTTCACCCCCAGCAGGGCCGGCTGGATCACCGACCCGATCGGCCCCGGATAGACCCAGCCGTAGGCGTGGCCGCCGACCGCGCCGTAGACCGGGCAGTGGTTCATACAGGCGCCGCAGCGGATGCAGCGCAGCACCTCCTGGAACTCCGTTCCCAGCAGCGCCGACCGCCCGTTGTCGAGCAGAACGACGTGGAACTCCTCCGGCCCGTCCAGGTCGCCCGGCCGGCGCGGCCCGGTGGAGAAGGTGGTGTAGGCCGACGCCTCCTGCCCCGTGGCGGAGCGCGCCAGCAGGCGCAGCACCAGCGCGGCATCCTCCAGCGTCGGGACGATCTTCTCGATGCTGGCGATGACGACGTGGACGCGCGGCAGGATTTGCGTCAAGTCGCCGTTGCCCTCGTTGGTGACGATGACGGTCGACCCCGTCTCCGCGATCATGAGGTTGGCGCCGGTGATGCCGACGTCGGCCTGCTGGAACTTGCGGCGCAACACCGTCCGCGCCTCGGCGATCAGCACCTTCGGGTCGTCCAGCACGCGGTCCGGCGGCAGGTCGGTGTGGGCCTGCCGGAAGGTGCCCTCCACGTCCTTCTTCGACAGGTGGAAGGCCGGGGCGATGATGTGGCTGGGCGGCTCGTGGCGCAGCTGGATGATGTATTCGCCGAGATCGGTCTCGATCGGCGTCAGCCCGTTGGCCTCCAGGTAGTCGTTGATCCCGATCTCCTCGGACACCATCGACTTGCCCTTGGTGACCGTCTTGGCGTTGGCCGCGCGGCAGATGCCCAGGATGGCGTCGCGGGCCTCCTGGTCCGTGCGGCACCAGTGCACATGGCCGCCCTGCTCGGTCACCTTGGATTCGAAGGCCTCCAGGTAGGTGTCCAGGTTGGCGAGCACGTGGTTCTTCAGGTCGCGGCCCTGGTCGCGCAGGGCCTCGAACTCCGGCAGGCGGTCGGCGGCCTGTTTGCGGCGGTTGACGAAGCCGGCCGGCGCGATGGCCAGCACCTTCTGCAGGCGCTCGTCGCTCAGCGCCTTGCGGGCGTTCTCGGGAAAGGCGTGGGTGGTCGGCTCCATGGGGTCAACCTTTCTCGCCAATCGGGGGCGTGTCGGTGACGCCGGCCAGCACCTCCGCCACGTGACGCACGCGAATGGCGGAGCCCTCGCGCTTCAGCTTGCCGGCCATGTTCAACAGGCAGCCCATGTCGCCGGCCAGCAGCGTGTCGGCCTGGGTTCCCTTGATGTCGGCGGTCTTGGCCTCGACCATGCGGTTGGAGACGTCCGGGTACTTGACGCAAAAGGTCCCGCCGAAGCCGCAGCAGACCTCGGCCCCCGGCAGCTCGTTGAGCGTCAACCCCTCCACCGAGGCCAGCAGGCGGCGCGGCTGCTCCTTGACGCCCAGCTCGCGCAGGCCCGAACAGCTGTCGTGGTAGGTGATCGTGCCGTCGTAGCGCGCGCCGGTGTCCGTCACCCCCAGCACGTCGGCCAGGAAGGAGACCAGCTCGTAGGTCCGCGCCGACAGGTGCTGCGCCCGCGCCGCCCAGGCCGGGTCCTCGGCCAGCAGCTCCGGATAGTGCTTCTTGATCTGCCCGCCGCAGGAGCCCGACGGCACGACCACATAGTCGAAGCCTTCGAAGGCGGCGATGGTGTTGCGGGCAAGCTCCTGCGCCGTCTTGCGGTCGCCCGAATTGAAGGCCGGCTGCCCGCAGCAGGTCTGCGCCGACGGTACCTCCACCGTGCAGCCGGCATCCTCCAGCAGCTTGACCGCGGCGAAGCCGACGGTGGGGCGGAACAGATCGACGAGGCAGGTGACGAACAGACCCACTCTGGGCGCGGGGCGCTTTTCAGCCATGATGTCCCGTTCTTCTTGATGCTTATCCCCTCGGTCGAGGACTGTAGGTGGTCCTACCGGGGATGGCAACGGGGTGGAGCCTGCGCGACGCGATAACCCTTTGTAAATTGTGGACGCCGTTTCCATGCAAGCGTATGACGACCGTGCCGCAACCGATGCCGCTATCCGGCGGCTTCGTTCCCCCTCTAAAACGCAACCAGCACGCGGTGTCGGTGGGATTCCGGCCTGGTGTGGAAGCTGGGTCCGGAAAATCCACGCCCAGCGGCGGAAAGGGGGCCGACGATGACCACCAGCGAAGTCGTGGTGATCGTGCTCATGATCGTCCAGATCCTCATCGCCTTATGGCGGTAAGGACCTGACGGCCTGAGTCCGGGGAGGTGCCTTGAGGGGACGGCGCCTCTCCACCCCGGAAAAAGCAGAGGCCCGCTGGTGGAAGACAGCGGGCCTCGGTTTTTTGGAGCCAGTTTTCACTGACCACCAGCGAAGTGCATTACATATACGCTCAATCTGCGTGCCCGGCAAACGTTACGACCGCAGCGGCACCACCGCACTCGCCAGGAACAGGGCCGCGGCGGCCACCACCACGCTCGGTCCGCCGGGCAGGTCCCAGGTGAGGGAGGCGTACAGGCCGCCCAGCACCGCGGCCATGCCGAACACCGACGCCAGCCCCGCCATCATCTCCGGCGTGCGGGCGAAGCGGCGGGCCGCGGCGGCGGGGATGATCAGCAGGGAGGTGATCAGCAGGATGCCGACGATCTTCATCGCCGCCGCGATCACCAGCGCGATCAGCAGCATGAAGGCCAGCCGCAGCGCCTCCACCGGCATGCCCTCCACCCGCGCCAGGTCCTCGTCCACGGTCACCGCCAGCAGGCGGCGCCACAGCAGCACCAGCCCCCCCAGCGCGACCGCCCCGCCGCCGTAGATCCAGGCGAGGTCGGCCGGCGTGACCGACAGGATGTCGCCGAACAGGTAGGAGATCAGGTCGACCCGCAGCGTCTCCAGGAAGGCGATGGCGACCAGCCCCAGCGACAGGGACGAATGCGACAGGATGCCCAGCACCGTGTCGGACGCCAGCGCCCGGTGCCGCTGCAAGCCGACCAGCGCCAGGGCCAGCGCAACGCAGACGCCGACCACCCCGACCAGCGGGTTGACGCCCAGCAGGAAGCCGAGCGCCACGCCCAGCAGGGCGGAATGGGCCAGCGTGTCGCCGAAATAGGCCATGCGCCGCCACACCACGAAGGACCCCAGCGGCCCGGCCATCAGCGCGATGCCGCAGCCGGCGGCCAGCGCCCGCAGGACGAAATCATCCATGGCAGCAATCCCCGTCGTGCCCCGGTACCACGGCGCCGTTGGCCGCGTGCGCGTGGTCGTGGTGGTGGACATAGACCGCGAGGTCGTCGGCGTGGCCGCCGAACAGGCTGCGGTATTCGGGGTGGCGGCGCACATCTTCCGGCGTGCCGTGGCAGCAGACGTGCCGGTTCAGGCACAGCACCCGGTCGGTGCGCGCCATCACCGTGTGCAGGTCGTGGCTGACCAGCAGCACGCCGCAGCCGCGCGTCCGGCGGAGAGTCTCGATGCGGCCGAACAACTCCGCCTGGCCGTGCACGTCCACCGCCTGGTCGGGCTCGTCCAGCACCAGCAGGTCCGGGTCGCCCAGCAGGGCGCGGGCCAGCAGCACGCGCTGAAGCTCCCCGCCGGAGACGTTTTGCACCGGGCTGCCGGCCAGATGCGCCACGCCGGCCTCGGCCAGCGCCGCCTCCACCCGGTCGGCGGTCACCGGCCGCCACAGCGCCAGGAAGCGGCGGACCGTCAAGGGCAGCGTTGCGTCAACTGTCAAGCGCTGCGGCATGTAGCCGATGCGCAGCCCCGGCCGCTTGCCCACCGTCCCGGACGCGGTGCGGACAAGGCCCAGCACGGCGCGCACCAGCGTGGTCTTGCCGGCGCCGTTCGGGCCGATCAGCGTAACGATCTCCCCCGGCCGCACCTGGAGGTCCACGCGGTCGAGGATGACGCGGCCGCCCAGCCGCACCGTCAAGGCCCTTGCGTCAACAAGGGGAGCCGGAGTGTCAACCGGCGGGGGTGCCGTGCCGTGAAGCTGCATTGACATGTTATGTTATAACGTGACATTGATCGGGACGACCAACCCTATGCGCCCGAAACGGCCGACTGTCCAGCCAGACATGAGGAAATCACCCATGCGCCCCGCGCTGCCCGCCGTTACCGCCCTGATAACGGCCGCTTTGCTCACCGCGAGCCCGGCCCTCGCCGACGCGCCGGCCAAAACGCCGAAGGTCGTCGCCTCGATCAAGCCGGTGCACGCCTTGGTCGCCGCGGTGATGCAGGGGGTGGGGGAGCCGACGCTGATCGTGCGCGGCGCCGCGTCCCCCCACACCTACGCGCTGAAGCCGTCCGACGCCCGGGCGCTGGCCGACGCCGACCTCGTCTTCTGGATCGGGCCGGAGCTGGAGGGCTTCCTCGCCAAGCCGCTGGAGGCAACCGCCACCAAGGCCACGGCGGTGGAGCTGATGGAGGCGCCGGGCGTCGCGCTGCTCGACGCCCGCGAGGGCGGCGCCTGGGATCCGCACGACCATGGGCACGATCATGCGCATGAGGGGGGCCACGAGGAGGTCAACACCCATGTCTGGCTCGACCCCGACAACGCCCGCGCCATGGTGGGCGCCATCGCCGACGCGCTGGAGGCCAAGGACGCCGCCCACGCCGACGCCTATCGCGCCAACGCCGAACGCACCGCCCGCGGCCTCGCCGCGCTGGACGCGGAGCTGAAGGCGGCGCTGGCCCCGGTCCAGGGCAAGCCCTTCGTCGTCTTCCACGACGCATACCAGTATTTCGAGGCGCATTACGGCCTGAACGGCGTCGGCGCCATCACCGTCAACCCGGAACGCCGCCCCTCGGCCAAGCGCCTGTCTGACATCCGCGCCAAGATCACGTCGCTGGGCGCCGTCTGCGTCTTCGCGGAGCCGCAGTTCGAACCCGCCCTGGTCGACACCATCGTGCAGGGCACCAAGGCGAAGAAGGGCGTGCTCGATCCCGAAGGCGCCAACCTGCCCGACGGGCCGGACCTCTACCCCACGCTGCTGCGCAACATCGCAGCCTCGCTCAAGGGCTGTCTCGGCACTTAAGCGCGGCGCCCGGCTGTGCTAGACCCTGATGGTGCTTTTTCGAGGGAGGCAGGCATGAAGATCGGGGTCGTCGGGTGCGCGGGGCGCATGGGGCAGATGCTGGTGCGCGAGATCGCCGCGACGCCCGGCTGCACGCTGGCCGGCGGGACGGAGCGGGTCGGCGGCCCGGCGCTCGGCAAGGACATCGGCACGCTGGCCGGGATCGATCCGCTGGGCGTCACCGCCATCGACGACGCGGCGACCCTGTTCGCGGAGGCGGACGCGGTGATCGACTTCACCAGCCCCGACGCCACCGTGCGTCACGCGGCACTGGCCGCCCAGTCGCAGACCGTGCTGGTCATCGGCACCACCGGGATCGGCCCGTCCCAGCAGGAGGCGATCGCCCAGGCCGCCACCCACACGCCCATCGTGCAGTCGCCGAACATGTCGCTGGGCGTCAACCTGCTGCTGGCCCTGGTGGAGCAGGTCGGCCGCGCGCTGGGCGACGACTTCGACGTCGACATCCTGGAAATGCACCACCGCCACAAGGTGGATGCGCCGTCGGGCACCGCGCTCGGCCTCGGCCGCGCCGTGGCGGCGGGGCGCGGGGTGAATCTGGAGGACGTCTGGCAGAAGGTCCGCGACGGCCACCCCGGCGCCCGCCCGCGCGGCGAGATCGGCTTCGCCACGCTGCGCGGCGGCGACGTCATCGGTGACCACACCGTGGTCTTCGCCGGCGACGGCGAGCGGATCGAGCTGACCCACAAGGCGTCCGGCCGCCAGATCTACGCCAAGGGCGCGGTCCGCGCCGCCCGCTGGGCCAACGACAAGAAGCCGGGCCTCTACAGTATGAAGAACGTGCTGGGGATGTAAGGCATCCACCCACTCTCATCGTCATCCCAGCGAAGGCTGGGATCCAGGGCGTCCCGGCCAGTGTTCGAGGAGCCCTGGATTCCCGCCTTCGCGGGAATGACGGTTTCGGAAATTCAGGTGATCGCGTCCAGCGCGTCGTCGCCCAGGCCGCCCGGCACGATGGTCAGCGGGATGCGCAGGCGGGTCAGGCCGCGGCCGGTGAAATAGGCGATCAGCGGCCCCGGCCCCTCCGGGTCGGTGCCGGCGGCCAGCACGAGGATGGAGATGCTCGGCTCCTCCTCGATCAGGGCCAGCACCTCGTCGCGGGGGTTGCCCTCGCGCACGTAGAGGGCGGGCAGGGTGCCGGTCAGCCGGTTCACGTCGCGGGCGAGCTTCTGGAGCTTCTGCTCCGCCTCGCTGCGCTGCTCCTCCCGCATCAGGTTCTCCACCGCCAGCCAGCTCTGCATCTCCGCGGGCTCCAGCACGGTGACCAGCGCCACCTTGCCGCCGGACTTGCGCGCGCGCAGGCAGGCGTAGCGCAGCGCGACCGGCAGTTCGGGGCTGTCGTCCACGACGACGAGGAAGATGCGCACCGGCGGCTTCGGGGCCGATTCCTCCGGGTTGGTGGATGCGGTCGGTTCGGTCCCAATCGGTTCGGCCATGGTCACACCCTCCGGAAAGCGGCGCCGGCCAGCCAGCCCGCGGCGATCGCGCCGATCACCGCCGCAACACCGTAGGCGACGGGCTGGTTGCGGGCAAAATCAAACACTTCCGCGCTGAATCCCACCTTGGAGACGACGAGCGGCGTGGTCTGGGCGCTGACCACCTCGCCCTCGCGGATCAGCATCGCCTCCACATTATACAGCCCCGTCGGCACGTTGGCGGGAAAGAAGATGTTGGTCCGGAACAGGCGCTCGCCAAGGAACGACACCTGGCCCAGCGTGATGCCGTACAGGCCGGCGCGCTGCTTGTTGCGGATCAGGGCGGAGCGGAACAGGGCCAGCTGCTCCGGCGCCAGCTGCTCGCGCGGGCCGAGCTGGAGGTTCGGCAGGCCGATCTGGTGGCGCTCCAGCACGGGCCGGGTGACGAACTGGTCGAGCGGCCGGTTGGTCGCGACCATGTAGAAGCTCGGCACCTGCTCGAACCGGACGCTGCGGGCGTTCAGCCAGATGCCGGCGATGCGCTCCTTGCGGCGCACGGTCACCGGGCCGCGCGGGCCGGTCACCACGATCGCCACGTCGCCCGCCCCGTCGGTGGTGCCGAACAGCACGACCTCCGTCCCGGTGAAGCCGGTGGTGATGGCGATCAGGTGGCTGGACAGGTCGGCGACCAGCTGCTGCGCCCACACCGTGGCCGCCAGCGTGACTCCGCCGGCCAGCCCGGCCAGCCCGCCGCCGATCCGGACGGCCCACAGGGCTTTCCGGCTGCGGGCTTTCCGGCTGCGCCTCACGAAATCCTCGTGGAGATGGTGAACAGGTCGTCGGGCTCGACCACCAGGTCGACGGCGAGCTTCAGGGCGACCGCGACGACCAGCGCCGCCAGCAGCAGGCGCGCCTGCTCGCCGCGCAGCTTGCCGCCGGCCTTGGTGCCGAACTGCGCGCCGACCACGCCGCCGACCAGCAGCAGCAGGGCCAGCATGGCGTCCACCGTCTGGTTGGTCGCCGCCTGCAGCAGCGTCGCCATGGCCGTGGTGAAGATGATCTGGAACAGCGAGGTGCCGGCGACCAGCCCGGTGGGCATGTTCAGCAGGTAGATCATCGCGGGCACCAGCAGGAAGCCGCCGCCGATGCCCATGATCGCCACCAGCATGCCGCCGACGGCCCCGATGCCCGCCGGCAACAGGGCGGAGATGTACAGCTTGGAGCGCTGGAAGCGCATCTTCAGCGGCAGGCCGTGCAGCCAGATGTGCCGGTGCAGCTTGCCGCGCTTGGCGGTGGGGGCGCGGCGGCGGATCAGCGCGCGGCTCGATTCCACCAGCATCATGGCCCCGATGGTGCCCAGGAAGAAGACGTAGGCCAGCGTGATCGCCACGTCGATCTGGCCGATGCGCTGCAACAGCGCGAAGATCCACACGCCGACGACGGTGCCGACCATGCCGCCCAGCAGCATGACGATGCCCAGCTTCACGTCCACGTTGCCGCGCCGCCAGTGGGCCAGCACGCCGGACACGCTGGCCGCGACCAGCTGGTTCGCCTGGGTGCCCACGGCGACCGCGGGCGGCACGCCGATGAAGATCAGCAGCGGCGTCATCAGGAAGCCGCCGCCCACGCCGAACATGCCCGATAAAAACCCGACGAGCCCCCCCATGCCGAGCACGAGCAGGGCGTTGACCGACATCTCGGCGATCGGCAGGTACACTTGCATGATGGGCGGGGCCGGCGGACGGAGGGGCGTCCGCCAGCTTAACCCACGGGGTGTACCAGGGGCAATTACGCCAGAACGGCCTTTTCCGTCACCAGATCGGCCAGCTTGACCTCCGGCCGGGCGCCGACGTGGCTGATGACCTCGGCCGCGGCGACGGCGCCGAGCCGGCCGCACACCGCCGGGGACAGGCCGCGCGTGAAGCCGTAGAGGAAGCCCGCGGCGTAGAGGTCGCCGGCGCCGGTGGTGTCCACCACGCGCTCCACCGCCGCGGCCGGAACCTCGACCACCTCGCCGCCGGACACGATGACGGCACCCTTCTCGCTGCGGGTCAGGGCGGCGACCTTGCCCAGGCGCTTCACCGCCTCAAGCGCGTCCTCGAACCGGTCGGTCTTGTAGAGCGCGGTGATCTCATGCTCGTTGGCGAACAGGATGTCGACGTGGCTCTCCACGAGGTCCAGGAACTCCGCGTGGTGGCGGTGGACGCAGAAGCTGTCGGACAGCGACAGCGACACCTTGCGGCCGGCGCCGTGGGCGATGGTGGCTGCCTTGCGGAAGGCCTCCTTGGCGCGGGGCGGATCCCACAGGTAGCCCTCCAGGTAGGTGACCTGGGAGCTGGCGATCAGGGCCTCGTCGATGTCCTCCGGCCCCAGTTCCACGCAGGCGCCGAGGAAGGTGTTCATGGAGCGCTGGGCGTCCGGCGTCACCAGGATCAGGCAGCGCGCGGTCGGGGCGCCGCCGTGGCCGGCCGCGGTTTCGAAATGCACGCCCGCCGCCCGGATGTCGTGGCGGAAGACCTGGCCCAACTGGTCGCCGTGGACCTTGCCGATGTAGGCCCCCTTGCCGCCCAGCGAGGCGATGCCCGCCATGGTGTTGCCGGCGGACCCGCCGGAGATCTCCACGCCCGGGCCCATGCGGCCGTACAGATCCTCCGCGCGGGCGGCGTCGATCAGAGTCATGGCCCCCTTCTCGATGCCGTTGGCGGCGAGAAAGGCGTCGTCGGCGTGCGCGATGACGTCCACGATGGCGTTGCCGATGCCGGTAACGTCGAATTCGGCCGAAGCCATGGGCTCTCCTTGTACGGAACTGCGGTTGCAAAATTGGCGGGGAGTATAGCCGCGCCCGCCCGCATCACAAGCGCGGCGCGCCCGCCTCGTGCCGCACCGCGCGAAGCAGCGGCGCATCCGCCACGTCCTGTCGAACTCCTTCGGGTTCGGCGGAACCAACGCGGCGCTGGTCTTCGCCCCGCCTCCCTGAGTCCGGGGGTGCGGCGAAAGGGAAAAGCGGCGGGACGGCCCTGGAACCGTGGCGCGGGCGGGCGTAGATATGCAGCGCACCACGCCAGGACTATATTGGGACAGGGACTCCGGATGATCCGCGCGCTGCTTCTCGCCATCGGCCAACTCTCCGACCCGGGCTCGCGCCGGGTGGTGTGGATCGGCGTGCTGTCCGCCGCCGCGGCCTTTGCGCTGCTGGCGACGGGCGTGTGGTGGGCGCTGTTCCACACGGCGCTGACCGGCTACGAGTGGGTGGACTATGTGATCGACCTGCTGGGCGGGCTGGCGGTCCTGGTGCTCGCCTGGCTGCTGTTTCCGGCCACCGTCGGCACCGTGTCCAGCTTCTTCCTGGACGAGGTGGTGGAGGCGGTGGAGCGGCGCCACTACCCGCAGCTTCCCCCGCCCCGGCAAACCGGGGTCGTCGAAGAGCTGGGGACCGCCCTGCGCTTCCTGGTGGTGGTGCTGCTGGTGAACATCGCCGCCCTGCCGCTGTATTTCCTGTTGCCGGGGTTGAACCTTCTGATCTTCTACACGGTCAACGGTTATCTTCTGGGCCGTGAATACTTCGAGATGGTGGCGGTCCGCCGGCTTGGACGGAAAGAGGCGGCGTATCTGCGGCGGTCGCGGCCGTTGAAACCATTTTCGGCTGGCGTCGCTATTGCCTTCCTTTCCACCATCCCGTTCGTCAACCTTCTGGTGCCGGTGATCGCGAGCGCCTTCATGGTCCACGTCTATCATTCGATGGTCGGGCATTCGTTGGCTGGGCAGCCCACGGCGGGACCCTCCCTGGCGGGGCGGTCGCGGCCGTGAAAGCCCTGGTGAAAGCTCACATGAAAGCCCACTTGCGGCCGGCCGGATGACCGTGTTACCCCGGCTGGGGTGGGCTTTTCGCCTGCCGCGCGCGTTCCGTGCGGCCGACCGGGCCCGTCATCCGACCTTCGCGATGACCTGACTGACCTGGGGATCCACGTTCATGCTGTTCGGACGAAAGACTCCGCCGAAAGCCCAAGGCACCGCCCAAAGCACAGACGGGGCCGTTCCGGCCGCGGAGGCGAACGCCGCCGAACCGGCGGTGGCCATGTCGCCCCTTTCCTCCCTGTCGAACGCGTCCGCCGCCGCGCCCGCCCAAGCCGTTCAGGCCCAAGGCGCCCAGGCACTGGCCGGTCACCCGCCGGCCCCGACCAGCCGCACGCCCTCTCCCGAGCCGTTTTCCTCCAAGGGACCCGAGATGAACACGACCAGCCCGAAGCCCCCCACCGGCGGCCCTATCCCCGGCGCGAGCTACAAGCCGACCGACATCCCGCGCCGCACCGTCGACCTGCCGGGCGTCGCTTCGCGCAAGCCCGAAGGCTTCGGCGCCCCATCTGCTCCCGTGGCCCCGCTGGCCGCCGCTCCCGTCCAGCCCGTGTCGCCCGTCGGCGCGCCGCTGGCATCGGAGCAGCGCCGCCTGATCGTCGGCCGCGACATCTCGCTCAACGGCGAGATCGGCTCCTGCGACGTGCTGGTCGTCGAAGGCACCGTGGAGGCCAAGCTGCGCGACGGCCGCTCCATCGAGATCGCTGAGACCGGCCTGTTCAAGGGCTCGGTCGAAATCGACGAGGCCGACATCGGCGGCCGCTTCGAAGGCGACATCACCGTGCGCGGCCGCCTGGTCGTGCGCTCCACCGGCCGGATCAACGGCGCCGTGAAGTACGGCCAGCTGTCGGTCGAGGCCGGCGGCCTGCTCAACGGCAGCATCGGCCAGTACAAGGCCGACGCCCAGCCCGCCACCCCGGCCGCGGAGCCGGCCCCGGCCGCCGCCCCGGCGCCGGACGCCATCGTGGTGGACGGCTAAACGCCGCTAAACGGCTGATTCGTCGTTTGTTTCAGCAAAGCCCGGCCGGACGAGCGTCCGCGCCGGGCTTTGTTTTTTGGCGGTGTGGAGATTCGTAGGTTGGGTGCAGCGCCAGCGAAACCCAACAAACGCGGCAAGGCGACGTGTGTTGGGTTGCGCTTCGCTCCACCCAACCTACGGCTCGTCGCGTACTACGCCGTCGTCTTGTCCTTGAAACCACAGAGGTCGGCGACGGGGCAGGCTGGGCAGTCGGGCTTGCGGGCCTTGCAGACGTAGCGGCCGTGCAGGATCAGCCAGTGGTGCGCGTGGCGGCGGTAGGCCTTGGGGACCACCTTCAGCAGCTTCGCCTCCACCGCGTCCGGCGTCTTGCCGGGGGCGAGGCCGGTGCGGTTGCCGACGCGGAAGATGTGGGTGTCGACCGCGATGGTCTCCTCGCCGAAGGCGACGTTCAGCACCACGTTGGCGGTCTTGCGGCCGACGCCGGGCAGGGTCTCCAGCGTCTCGCGGTCCTGCGGCACCGCGCCGCCGTGGTCGCGCACCAGGATCTCCGACAACTTGATGACGTTCTTGGCCTTGGTGTTGAACAGGCCGATCGTCTTGATGTAGCCGCGCAGCCGCTCCTCCCCCAGCTCGACCATCTGCTGCGGCGTGGTGACGACCTGGAACAGCGGCCCGGTGGCCCTGTTGACACCCACGTCGGTGGCCTGCGCCGACAGGACGACGGCGACCAGCAGCGTGTAGGGGTTGATGTATTCCAGCTCGCTCTTCGGCTCCGGGTTGGCGGCGCTGAGGCGGCGGAAGAATTCCTGGACGGCGGCGGGCTTCATGATATCCACCATGACGGGACCTTGGCACCATAGCGGGACCTTGGCCGGTCATGCAAACATGCCGCAGGGCCGGACGCTGGAACGGCCACGGCAGGTCTATTAGGTTCGTCATATGACCATGACGCCCGACTCTTCTCCACGGCCCGCTCGCGTCTTCTTCGACGCCATCCTGCACCCGCATCGCAGCCTGGGACGGAAGGGGTTCCGCATCCTGATGGCGGCGGTGATCCTGGTCAACCTGGCCATCGCCGGCATCTTCGTCGCCAGCGGCGCCTGGCCGGTGGTGCCCTTCTGCGGGCTGGACGTGCTGGTGCTGTGGCTGGCCTTCCGCGTCAACTACCGCTCCGCCCGCCTGTACGAGCGGGTGCGCCTGACCGACTCCGACCTGACCGTCCAGCGCGTGGATTGGAAGAAGCCGGAGCGGCGCTGGACCTTCCAGCCCTACTGGCTGCGCGTCACCATGGACGACCCGCCGCAGCACGAAAGCCAGGTGACCCTGTCCTCCCACGGAAAATCGGTGATCGTCGGCTCCTTCCTGTCGCCCGACGAGCGGGCGGAGTTCGCCCGGTCCCTGCGCGACGCGCTGGCGGCGTGGCGCCGCACACCTTGCCCTCCGGAACCTGTTTAGGCGCGTTTACGCGCAAGAATCGGGTTGGTCACATCCCGGCGTCGGCGCATCCTTGCGCTGTTTTGGAGCCAGGGAGTCCACCGCCATGCCGTGCCTGAATCCAATCGCCGACCCGGTCGACGCGCAGCACCACCGCGCCATCGCCGCCGCCATCCGGCATCTGGTCGAGAACTGGCAGGACCAGCCACCGCTGGAGGATCTCGCCGCGGTGGCGGGGATCAGCCCCTTCCATTTCCAGCGCCTGTTCACCCGCTGGGCCGGCATCAGCCCGAAGCGCTTCGTGCAGTTCCTGACGCTGGACAACGCCAAGCGCCTGCTGGCGGAGAACCACAGCGTGCTGGACGTGGCGCTGGACGTCGGACTGTCCGGGCCGTCGCGGCTGCACGACCTGTTCGTCGCCTGCGAGGCCATGACCCCCGGCGAGTACAAGGCGCTGGGCGGCGGGCTGACCATCCACTGGGGCCTGCACCCGACGCCCTTCGGCCCGTCGCTGGTCGCCACGACCGACCGCGGCATCTGCTGGCTGAGCTTCGCCGAGGATCCCGATGGCCGCGACGCGCTGAATGAGTTGCGGGAAGCCTGGCCGGCCGCCCGGCTGGTGGAGGACGCCGACGCCACCCGCCCGGCCGCGGCCCGCGCCTTCCGCTGGGACGGTGCTGAATCGGAACCGCTGCGCCTGCTGATAAAGGGCACCAACTTCCAGATCAAGGTGTGGGAGGCGCTGATGCGCATCCCCTCCGGCGTCGTCGTCAGCTACGAGGACGTGGCCCGCGCCATCGGCCGGCCGACCGCCATGCGCGCCGTGGGTGCCGCCATCGGGCGCAACCCGGTCTGCGTCCTGATCCCCTGCCACCGGGTGATCCAGAAATCAGGCGTCATCCACAACTACCGCTACGGCGTTCCGCGCAAGCGCGCCCTGCTCGCCTGGGAACAGGGACGGGCGGAAACCGAAGAGGCGGCGTAACAGCCTCAGTGCCCATACAGGGCGGCGAGGCTGCGCAGGTCGATGTCGCTGCGGTCGTCGGTCAGCACCGGCTGTCCGGCCGTCTCGGCGGGGGCGAGCGTCGCCAGCAGCTGTGACGCGGCGTACGCGGCGGCCTCCGGGGCGTGCTCCAGCCGTACGCGCAGCTCGTCGAGTGTACGTGTCTCCTTCGTCGCGATCAGCAGCCAGTTGCCGCGCCCGGCGTCGGCCACGTACACCGAGGGGAAGACTGCCTCCTGCGTCGCCGCAAGCGGCCCGACCAGCGCGTCGCGGTCGAACGGGGAGACGACGTTCATCACCACCACGCCGCCCGGCGCCAGCCGGCGCTCCACCGCGGCGAAGAACTCGCGCGTTGCGGTGAAGAAGGGGATCACGGCGGTGGAGTAGAGGTCCACGATGATCAGGTCGTGCTGCTCCGCGGAGGTCTCCACGTGCCGCCGCGCGTCCTCCACCGCCACGCGGACCCGCGGATCCAGCCCGAACCGCTCCCGCGCCACGTCCACCACGGCGGGATCCAGTTCCACCCCCAGCACGTCGGCGCCGGGCCAAGCGGTGAGGATGGACCGCGGCACCGCGCCGCCGGCCAGCCCTAGCACCAGCACGCGCGTGCCATTGGTCAGGGCGGGGGTCGCGGTGAACAGGTCGTAGTAGAGGCCGGTCGGCCCGCCGTCCTTGCGCACGCGCGACTGCGTCGCCCACAGCACGTTCAGGTGCAGCCGGATCTCGTGGGCGTCCTCCCGCACCATGATGGTGTTGTGCGGCGTCTCGCGGTAAAGCGCCAGACCCTGGCCTTCCCCAACGCTGGCGGCCCAGGCGGCCGGCACGGCCAGCGCTGCGGCAGCGGCCATCCTCCGTCCTCCGGGAACCACCGCGCAGGCCAGCGCCGGCAGCACCGCGGCCAGCGCGTAGCCGGCCGACACGCCCAGATCCGGAATGGCGTAGAAGGCGGCGAAGAAGGTGCCGCCGATGCTGCCCAGCGTGCCGACGGCGTAGATGCGGCCGGCCGCCGCCGCTCCGGACAGGGCGCTTAGCCCCGCGCAGATCGGCGACACCATGGCCAGCGCGAAGGACGGCGCGCCGAGGACCAGCGCCGCGCCGAAGACCGACCCTTCCGCCGGGTTCATCCTCTCCGCCACGTCGGCCAGCATGGGCCGGCCCAGCCAGGGCGTCAGCCCCGCCGCCAGCGCACCGGCCAGCAGGGCGAAGCGCAGCGCCGGCACCGCCTTCGGCCCGTCGCCGACCTGCCCGCCCGCCCAATAGCCCGCGGCCATGAAGGCCATCACCACCCCGATGACGGCCCCCCACTGGTACACCGAATAGCCGAAATGCGGCGCCATCAACCGCCCGCCCAGGATCTCCATCATCATCAGCGACCACCCCGCGGCGAAGGCCGCGGCGGCGAGCGCGTAAGGGCGGGTGGGGGAGGTGGGGGGTGCGGGCTGGGTCACGGCTCCACAGTATCAGCGGCCGGACAGCAGCGAAAGGAAAGCGGGGAAAGGATGGGGGCAAAACGGTCACATTGCGCGTTGCATACGAGTGCGCTACCGCATCGCTTGTTCAACCCTAGGGATCAACATGCGGATCGCGCGGATCGGCAAGCTGACGTTTCGCCAGACGTCGGAGGAGTTCGAAGGCTTCGACTGGAACGAGCCGAATCGCGACCGGCATTTCGCCAAGCACGGCATCGACTTCCCCATTGTCGCCGAGGTGGACTGGTCCAAGATTCTGAAGGCGCCCGATACGCGCAAGCGTTATCATCCGCAACGCTCGGTCTGTCTCGCCTTCTGCCCGAAGCTCGGGCGCGTTCTGGTCATTGTGTACGAAAAGACGGACGGCGTTGGGACCATCATCTCGGTCAGGTTGGCGAACCATGTCGAAGAAAAGCTATTCCATGCCTGACGCGCGCGACCGGACGGATTACGAGCGCCTGCGCAAGCAGCCGGCGGAGGCCATTGACGTTACGGACATTCCGCCACTCGACAGCCCCGTCTGGTCCGGTGAGACGGCGCCACCCGCCGTATCACGGCCGGCGGCCCGGATCGCGCGAACCGGTCGCCGCTGACGTGATCCGCTAGCCCTTCAGCCCATAGACCTCGATCGGGTCGCTCAGGCCCTTGACCGGGTGCCAGCCCACGGAAACCAGACGGTCGCCGCAGGTGGCGGCGATCTCGGCCGAGGTCAGGATGGTGCGGTCCAGGCGGTTGCACAGGCCCTCGATCCGGCTGACCAGGTTCACGGCCGGGCCGATCACCGTGAAGTCCAGGCGGTTGGCCGAGCCGATGTTGCCGTACATGACGTCGCCGAGGTGCAGCGCAATGCCGCAGCGGAGCGTCGGCTGGCCCCAGGCGGCGCGCTCCGCGTTGCGGCTGTTCATCGCCTTCAGCGCGTCCTCCGCCGCGTCCAGCGCCTTGGTGCAGGCGGCGGCCCCGCTGTGGTCGCCGTCCTCCAGCGGGAAGATCGCCAGCATCGCGTCGCCGATGAATTTCAGGATCTCGCCGCCGTGCTGCTCCACGGACCCGCCCATGATCTCGAAATAGTCGTTCAGCAGCGCGATCAGCTCCTCGCGCGGCAGGCGGTCGGCCAGCGGCGTGAAGCCGCGCAGGTCGCAGTACCACAGCACGGCGCGGACGTTGGCGCCGGTGCCGCGACGGATGTCGCCGGACAGGATGCGCGTGCCGCTCTGCCGCCCGACGTAGGTGTCGAGCACCGTGGCGGCGAGCCGCCGCAGCGCCAGCGTCTCCAGCACCGCGCCCAGCGCCGGCAGCACCGCGTCGACCAGCGCCAGATCGGCGGTGGAGAAGCCGCCGGGCCGGTCGGTGGTGAAGCTCAGCACGTTGCGCCGCCCGCCGGCGAACAGCACCGTCATGGCGACATAGTCGGTGGCCCCCTGCTCCCGCAGGTCCGCGAAGACCGGGTAGGGCCAGGGCGGCTCCATCTGCTCCAGCCGGTAGCGCAGGCCGTCGGCGCCGTCCTCGATCAGGGTGGCGAAGGGGCTGGTCAGGTATTCGGTGCTGGTCTCGGTGCCATGCGCCCGGGTCGCGACTTCCACATTCTCCGCGTTGCGGCGCCAGAAGAAGGCGATGGTGCGGATCTGCGGGTGCAGCAGCGGCAGGGCGCAGACGACGCGCAGCAATGGCACGCCGGCGTCCATCAGCCGATGGCAGAACCGGTTCATCAGCTGCTGGATGCTGTCGGCGTGCCGCCCTTCGCGCAGGAGCCAGTCGCTGACCGCCTGGGCCCGGTCTGGGGGACAGGAACCGGGCGGGCCGGGGGGCAGGTCCGGCTGCGGAACGGCGGCCGCGGATTCCGGGATGCTCACGATGCGGTAACCATACGGACGCGATGCTTGATCTGGCGGCGGATTCTGCCCAAGTTTTGCGTACGCCGCCAGTGTTGTTCGGCGTCGATGGAGGATATCACCATGTTCATTCAGACCGAGCAGACGCCCAACCCGGCGACTCTCAAGTTCCTGCCGGGTCGCGACGTGCTCGGACAGGGCGCGGCGGACTTCTCCAGCCGCGCCGAGGCCGCCCGTTCGCCGCTGGCCCAGCGCCTGTTCGAGATCGACGGGGTGGAAGGCGTGTTCCTGGGCGCCGACTTCGTCACCATCACCAAGGCCGCGGCCAAGGAGTGGTTCCTGCTGAAGCCGTCGATCCTCGGCGTCATCATGGAGCACTTCACCGCCAACCGCCCGGTCCTGCTGGAGGACGCCGGCGACGGCCATGCCCAGGGCAACGAGGACGACGGCGAGATCGTCAGCCAGATCAAGGAGCTGCTCGACACCCGCGTGCGCCCGGCTGTGGCCCAGGACGGCGGCGACATCACCTTCCACGGCTTCGAGGAAGGCGTCGTCTACCTGGCGATGAAGGGCGCCTGCTCCGGCTGCCCCAGCTCGACCGCCACGCTGAAGGCCGGCATCGAGAACATGCTGCGCCACTACATCCCCGAGGTCACCGAGGTCCGGGCGGTCCGCTGACCGTCCTATCGTCCCTGTGGGGAGGATTCACCACAGAGGCACAGAGGCACGGAGATTTTCAGAAGAGGTCTCGCCGACACGGCCACGCGCCGCGGGGCGGGGCCTTTTTTGTAAAAGCCTCCGTGTCTCTGTGGTGAAAACCCCTGCCGGACTTACTCCGGCACCACGAACTGCATGCCGAGCCAGCGCCAGCGGCCGTCCTGGGTCGGCAGGGTGCAGTTGACGCGCGACCGGCCGGGCGGGAAGGGGTCCTTGATGCGGACCTCCACCCGGTCCTCGGTCACGCGCTCCAGGACCGTGCGGCCCTGGCCGGAGGCGAAGCAGGCCAGCCGCGACAGGTCGCCGATCCCTTCGCCCACGGTGAAGCCCACGGGGGGCGGGTTGACCGTCAGGAAGGGGTCGTCCGGCGTCAGGTCGGTCACCGGCAGGGGCAGGGCGTTGGCGGCCAGCCGGAAGCGGTCGACGCTGCCGAAGCTCTCGTTCATGACGAAGCGCGGCAGCAGCCAGCGGTCGGCCTGGGGGTAGAGCACGCCCGACTGCTGGCCGAAGGCGGCGGCGAAGCCCTGCTCCGTGACGATGGTCCGGACGGCGGAGGACACCTCCCCCTGCGGGTAGGCGAACAGGGTCGGGCGCTGGCCGGTTTCCGCCTGCAGCCGGTCGGCCATGCGGCGAAGCTCGGCCCGGACGTCGGCGGCGGAGCGCGGCACCAGCGACTGGGTGGCGGCGCCGAGGCCGCCGATGGTCACCCCCGCCGCGGCCAGCTGCCGCACCTCCGCCCAGGTCATGTGGGCGGGGGAGCCGCGGTCGATGGCGTCGGTGGCGACGAACAGGGTGAAGGGCAGCCCGGCGGCCTTCAGCCGCGGCCAGGCCTCGCGGAAGGCGGAGCGGCTGGCCTCGTCGATGGTGATGGCCACGGCGCGGTCGGGCAGCGGCGTGCCGTTGCGCAGCGCCTCCAGGATGCGGGGAAGCGGCAGGACCTGGTAGTCGCCGTCCTTCAGCTCCTCCAGATGCGCCTCGAACTGGTCCAGGCGGATGCTGACCGAGGGCGTCTGGTCCTCGCCGAAACGGTCGTAGGCGAACACGACCGCCGTGGACGGGGCCGCGCTTGCCGACACGTCCGCCGCCACGGCGGGGCCGCCCGCCAGGGTTTGAAAGACCCAGGCGGCGGCCACGGCGAGCAGTGCGACGGCGCGTCGGAACGGCATGTCGGTCCATACGGATCGCGAAGCCGGGCGGATGTCCGGCTTACCTCGAGTGGTGGTGTGGCACATTCTCCCCACCCGGAACAAGTCCGCAACGCCCAAGAACCGCTGCGTCCAGCGCTGGAGGCGGACGGTTGATGCAGGGATGCAACAAACCGGGACCGCCCCGCTGGCCGCCCGACGGCGCTTATGCCATCAGCACACCGCCCGTCGCGGCGTCGGTCAGCAGGGGGTAGCCGTTCGCGTCGGGCAGCTGGTAGTGCCACCACTCGCAGGCGTAATGGCTCCAGCCGGCGGCGGCCATGACGCCCAGCAGCAGGGCGCGGTTGCGCTGCTGTTCGGCGGTCAGGTCGGTGCGGGCGTGGTGCGAGCGTTCGGTCATGTCGTCGAAGTCTGTCCCCATGTCCAGCGGCCGGCCGGCGCCGTCGGCCAGCGTCAGGTCCACCGCCACCCCGCGCGAATGCATGGAGCCGAGTCGCGGGTCGGCGACGTAGGCCGGGTCGGGGAAGGCCTCCCAAAGCCTCCATTGCGCCTCGACGGGCCGGAAGGCATCGTAGATCCGCAGCCGGCAGCCGATGCCGCGGGCCAGCCCGATGGCCGTGCGCAGCCGCGCCGCGGCGTCGGGGTGCAGCAGGCACAGGGAGCGGCGGTAGATCGGCACGCCGGCCAGGTTGCCGGGCGTGGCGTACAGCAGCTCGATGTCGACGTCGTAGTCCGGCGGCGCAATGGTGGTGAGCATGGCCTGCATGGGTCGGGAGAGGGCTTGGCTGTCTATCACGGCCGCGCTCCCGTCCGGTAGCGGGGCCTCGGCAAGGGTGGGTTTCGCCAGGGTGGGGCCTTGGGGTAAGAGGTTGGGCACACGCTTGGGAAGGTGATGGGGCGATGAGGGTTTTGGGCTTGGACACGGCGACGTCGGGCTGTTCCGCGGCGGTCTGGGATGACACCTTCGGGGATGGTGGGCGAGTCACCGCGCGGCGCGCCGAGCCGATGGCCCGCGGCCAGGCGGAGGCGCTGGTCCCCATGGCGGAGGCCGCGCTGGCCGAGGCCGGGATCGGCTTCGACGGGCTCGACCGGATCGCCGTGACGGTGGGCCCCGGCGCCTTCACCGGCCTGCGCATCGCGCTGGCGGCGGCGCGCGGCTTCGCGCTGGCCGCCGGGCTGCCGGTGGTCGGCATCACCACCTTCGACGCCGTCGCCCACGGCCTTCCCGAGGAGGAGCGGCAGGGCAGGGCGGTGCTGGTCGCGGTGGATTCCCGCCGCGCCGAACCCTTCCTCCAGCTCTTCACCCCGTCCTTGGAGCCGCTGGGAGAGCCGGCGATGCCCGATCCCGCGGCGGTGCCCGCCTGGCTGGCCGGGCTGCTGCCGGACGGGCCGCTCCTGGTCGCCGGTGACGGGGCCGGCCTGCTGCGCCCCCTGCTGGAAGGGCGGCCGGACACCGCCTTCGCCGCCGGGCCGGGCACGCCGGACGCGGCCGTGGTCGCGGCGCTGGGGGCCGCGCGCGCTGTGGGCCTGCCGGTCCAGCCCTTCTACCTGCGCCCGCCCGACGTGACGCTGCCGCGCCCACCCGCCCCGTCACCGGCATCGCCGTCCAAAGACCCGTCATGAGCGACGACGTGATCCTGCGGCCGGCCGGGCCGGTCGAGGCGGCGGTGATGGCGGCGCTTCAGCAGGCCTGCTTTCCCGACGATCCCTGGGACGCCGCCTCCATCGCCACCCTGGCCGGGCAGGCGGGATCCTTCGCGGTGCTGGCGCTGGCGGGGGAGGAGCCGGTCGGCTTCGTCCTGGCCCGCGTCGCCGCCGAGGACGGCGAGATCATCGCCATCGGCGTCCTGCCGAATGCCCGCCGCGGCGGCGTCGGGCGACGCCTTGTCGCAGCGGCGCGGGACGGCGCCGGTCGGCTCGGCGCTACGGCGCTGTTCCTGGAAGTCGCCGAAGACAATGACGCCGCCCGATACCTGTATAAATCCTGCGGTTTCTTTCCCGTAGGCCGTCGTCCGGGATATTACAAACGACCAGAGGGAAGGGTTGCGGCGCTGGTCCTCCGGTACTCCTACGCTGACGAATAAACATTAACCTTTTTGAACCCAAAGCCGGTGGATCCCGCCCGTCTCATTCGGATTTTCGGGTTTTAGGGAGAGAATGGAGTGACCCAGTTCGGTCAAGGAACGGGGCACATTCTCCAAGGGTTCGCCCGCGTTCAGCCGGACTTCGAGTGTCTGGCCGGGGGCCATGCGCTCCACCTTCAACTTGGTCTTGACGAAGGTTAACGGGCACACGTCGGAGGTGATGTCCAAAAAGAAATCCGGCGAGTTTTTTTCGTACACTGCTTCCTCTTTACGAGCAAAGGATGGATATTGCACGCGGCCAGAAACCTCTTTATATGGAGAGGAACGCCAAGCCGCGGAGCAAGCTTACATGAGCAATGGGAACCCTTCCAACGCGCTGTTGTCTCTGACCACGGAGATCGTTGCGGCGCACGTCTCCAACAATACAGTTGCTCTCAGCGATCTACCGACGCTGATTGAGCAGGTGTACAAGTCACTCGCGAATGTCGGCACGGAGCCGGTCGTGACGGAGGAGCGGCCGCAGCCCGCGGTGCCCATCAAGAAGTCCGTCACCCCCGATTACATCGTGTGCCTGGAGGACGGCAAGAAGCTGAAGATGCTGAAGCGCCACCTCAAGACGGCCTACAACATGTCGCCGGAGGAATATCGGGACCGCTGGGGCCTGCCCGCGGACTACCCGATGGTCGCCCCGAACTACGCCCGCCAGCGCAGCTCGCTGGCGAAGCAGATCGGCCTCGGTACCCGTGCCCGTCGTGGCGCCGCCTAACAGGCTGCTGAAAAACGGGCTGATGCGGTGCCCTTGCCTCCGCTGAGGCTTGAAAATGGCGTTTCCAACGCCCGTTTTGGTCGGGATGGAGCGTT